>CAVQZM010000018.1:0-5996 GCA_963718475.1 uncultured Actinomycetes bacterium
GCCATTCGGCGGCTGGCCGCCCTGATCGGGGTGCAGCAGGGCGCCGAGGTTCACGTTCTCGACCGGGTCACCTCGGGCCCGAAACCCGCTCTGGTCAAGCAACTGGGCGCCACGTACCACGCCGGAGCCGTCACCGGCCTGGGACTGCACCCCGACATCGTCATCGAATGCACCGGCGTGGTCCAGCTGATCCGCCAGGCCATGGAGACCATTTCGCCGGGCGGCATCATCTGCCTCACCGGAGTCGGCTCGCCCACCGTGCCCGACGCGGTATCGGCCACCGCGCTGGCGACCGACGCCGTGCTCAAGAACCTCGTCCTGTTCGGCTCGGTGAACGCCAACCGGCGGCACTACTACCGCGCGGCGAAGGTGCTGGCGGCGGCGGACCGGTCGTGGCTCGAACAGCTCGTGACCCGGCGCGCAGCCCCGATGAGGTCGACCAGGCACTGCAGCGGGCACCCGACGACATCAAGGTCGTCATGGAGTTCGCCCAGCCCTGAGCGGCCCTGGCCCAACCTCCTGCTCTGCGCAGTGCCGCGGCAGGGCAGCCGACCCTGGTCGCAGCCCGATCTGGCCAGGGACCTGACCGTCCACGGTAACCATTGATCGTTAGAATGGCTAACCATGCGCTTTGGACTATTCGTTCCGCAGGGATGGCGGCTGGATCTGGCCGGCATCGAACCTTCCGATCACTGGGCGACGATGCTCGACGTCGCGCAGGCCGCCGAGGCCGGGCCGTTTGAGTCGGTCTGGGTGTACGACCACTTCCACACCGTGCCGGTGCCCACGCAGGAGGCCACGCACGAGGCGTGGACGCTGATGGCGGCGCTGGGCGCGGCCACCGAGCGGGTGCGGCTCGGGCAGATGTGCACGTGCATGGGCTACCGCAATCCCGCCTACCTGGCCAAGGTCGCGGCCACCGTCGACGTGATCTCCGGCGGCCGGGCCGAGATGGGCATCGGCGCCGGCTGGTACGAGCACGAATGGCGCGCCTACGGCTACGGCTTCCCCAGCGCCGGTGAGCGCCTGGGGCAGCTCGACGAGGGCGTGCAGATCATGCGGCAGCTGTGGACGACCGGCACCGCCACCCTGGACGGCAGGCACTACCAGGTCAACGGGGCCATCGCCCGCCCGCTTCCGTTGCAGGAGGGCGGCATCCCGCTGTGGATCGCCGGCGGCGGCGAGAAGAAGACGCTCCGCATCGCCGCGCAGTACGCGTCGTACACGAACTTCGACGCGACCCCCGACGTCTTCCAGCGCAAGTCCGAGATCCTCGCCGCGCACTGCCGTGACGTGGGCACTGATTTCGGCGCGATCGTGCGGTCGGCCAACTACAACGTCGTGATCGGCGAGACCGAGAAGGACGTGGCGGACCGGCTGGAATGGATCCGCTCGCACCACGAGCCCTACATCCCGGCCGACGCGCTCGAGAACACGATGAAGGGCCTGGCCAGCGGACCCCTGGTCGGCACGCCCGAGCAGATCACCGAGCGGCTGACCGAGGCCCGCGGCTGGGGCATGACGTACGCCATCGCCTACTTCCCCGAGGTCGCGTACGACCGGTCCGGCCTGGACCTCTTCGTCAAGCAGGTCGTGCCCGCGCTGGCCGGTAGCTGACCAGCATTCGTCTCCGGGGCCGGCCGTGATGCCGGCCCCGGATTAATGCCGAACGGCTCCGCGTGGCGCGGTCATCGCGGCGGCAGGCGCCGGCCGCGCCACGCGTTTTGGCGCGGCGGAGGTAAGCGGCCCGGAACCGACCTGGCATGATGGAAGGTAATGAGCAGCTCAACTTCTTCCCGCTTTCCGGTGACTGTCACCCGCCTGCCGGTCACGCGATGCAAGATCTGCCGGCGGACCTTGGCCTACCGCCCGGGTCAGGCCAGTGCGATCCTGACCGAGCACTACCGCCGGACCCACCCCGAAGTCCTCGCCCCATCTCCCCGCCCGTAATTGGCCGCCCGCATTCAGGCCGGCCGAAACCGCCCGGCCTGAATGGTCGCGCTCTTACCGAGCCGCCTCGGTATCGGCCAATTCACCGGGCCGGTTGCCGTTGGCGACCGGGAACATCCGGGTGAATCGCTCGGCCAGGGATCGGTCGCCGTGGACCGCGAGCCGGCCGTCTCGTTCGGCCTCGGTAATCCGCTCCCGGCCGAAGGCGATCGAGCGAAGCGTCGCCGTGTCGGTCTCGAAGGTAACCGCCGGCTCACGGGGCTGGCCGCCGGCGATGCCGATCGAGATGCCGGCCACCGTCAGGCTGAACCACTGGCCGTCGATCCGAAGCGCATAGGTCGCGTCGGCGGCGGCGGACGGGTCGAACACGGTCTTGAGCGCCAGCAGCAGCGCGTTGACGCTCAGCTCAGCCGGGGTGGTGACGGGCTCACGGCTGCCCCAGCGACCCAGCTCGAGCAGAACCGGCTCGAGCGCGCGGCCTCGGCCGGTGAGCACGTAGACCGCGACGCTGGCCGGCGGCCCCAGCGTCTCGCGGCGCAGGACCCCCGCGTCTTCGAGGTCGCGCAGCCGCTGAGCCAGGACGTTGGGGCTGACTCCGTGCAGGTCGCTGCGCAGCTGGACGAACCGCTTCGGCCCGAAGATCAGTTCGCGGACGACCAGCAGTGCCCAGCGGTCGCCGATGACGTCCAGCGCGCGGGCGATCCCGCACGGGTCGTCATAGTGGCGCGCGGCTGGCATGGCATCAACTATAGCTTCTGGGGGTTGCTTTTCAGGACTCAGTGATCCTAAATTAGGACTATGAGCATCTCGGAGAGTGGCGTCCAGACGCGGTTTGCGTCATGAGCAGCTATGTCCTGATCCCGGGCGCCGGGGGCGCCGCCTGGTACTGGCACCGCGTCGTCCCTCTGCTGCAGGCGGCGGGCCACGAGGCGACCGCCGTCGACCTGCCGGGCGACGACCCGGCCGCTGGACTGCCCGAATACACGGACCTGGTCATCAACGCGATCGGCGGCCGGGAGAACGTGGTGCTCGTCGCGGGATCGCTTGGCGGGTTCACCGCTCCGCTCGTCGCCGCGAAGGTCCCGGTCGGCGAGCTCGTCTTCGTCAACGCGATGATCCCGGTGCCCGGCGAGACAGCCGGAGCGTGGTGGGGCAATACCGGCTCTCTGGAGGCGCGGGAGGCCGCCGCGGTCGAGGGCGGCTACGGGACCGACTTCGACCTGGCCGTGTACTTCCTGCACGACGTCCCGCCGGAGGTCGCGGCGTCCGGCGAGCCGTACCAGCGACCGGAGGCGGACGCGGTGTTCGGGTCGCCGTGTGACTTCGGTTCCTGGCCGGCCGTCCCGATCCGCGCCGTGGCCGGCGCGGACGACCGGTTCTTCCCGGTCGACTTCCAGCGGGCCCAGGTCCGGGACCGGCTGGGCATCGAGGCGGACGTGCTGCCCGGCGGCCACCTGATCGCCCTGTCCCAGCCCGAGGCGCTGACCCGCTACCTGCTGGGCACCTGACTTCAAGGCGCTGTGGTCGCTAGCCGGGGGTGGTGGTGGCTGCGGGTCCGGCGCGCCGCGGTGGCTCCGGGATCGGCGCGCGCGGCGGTGGCTCCGGCCGCGCCTCACACCCCTCAGCAACAACTCCCGCCACACGCGTCACGCGCCGGGGCTGGCCCGTTCATGATCATGTGAAGAAAACGTCGTATTTGGCGGCAAACCTCACATGATCATGGAAACGATGCCGGCCGGCTGGGCCAGCGGGTCCGCGGCGACGATCCCGGCCCCGACGCGTTCGGCGTACCCCAGGGCTTCCAGCCGGTCGACCGTCTTCCCGGCCGCCTGCTTGGAGACGCCACGGCGGCGGCCCAGTTCGCTGGCGGTGGCGCCATCGGTGCCGATGGCCTGCATCGTGAACCCGTAGGCGGGGCGAACGTCCGGGTGGCCGCGGCGGCCCAGCTCGTCGTGGAGCTGCTCGATGGCTTCCTCAAGGCCAGCGGGCTGTTCGACGCCACCAGCCTGGATCCCTCGAAGTCGTGCTCGGCATCGGCGCCTACACGATGTCGACCCTGGCCAACCGGATGGTCCGGGCGTCCCTGGACGATCAGCTCAAGCCGTTCGCCTGGCATGAGGCCTCCACCGCGTGACCCCGCCTGGGTGATCCTCCCGCCCGGTGATCCTCCCGCCCCACCTGGGTCATCTCCGGGCCCCGTCCGGGCCATCTCCGGTGCCGCCCATCCCGGGGACATCCTGGCGGTCTCCGGTATGTAGCTGGCGTCGGCCCAAATGTCGGTATCGATGGGCACATGGCGGACTTCTGCCCGTCTTGGCATTCATATGTATTCTTGCGCCACAAACTGCAATTTATGACGAACTTTAAGTCGGTCTTTAAGTGGTACATCACCGATAACCGGCGCGGACTGGTGCGAGAGTCTAAGAACATTGCCAACCTGCCCGAATCTTCTTGAATTCGTTCGCATTTTTTTGACGACAACCCGCGAATAAGCTCCGGCGGCCAAGAAATAGCTAGTAAGGTCTCCCTGCATCACGGAAACCAAACGATCAGCGGGTTCCACCAGGTCAACCTCATATGGACGAGGTCAGCCTCGAAAGAATGCGAAGGAAGGAAAGGTATGTCCGGAAAAAGCCGCGCTTTTGCAGTGGCCGCAGCGGCGGCGGGGGTCATTGGTATGTGGGCGCCGGCGGCCAGCGCCGTCACGGGGCCCGTGTCCGGTGACAACGGCGGTGTGGTGAACATCAGCCACAACCAGGTCCCCGTTCAGCTGTGCAACGACACCGTCCCGGTCAACGTCCTCGGCGTCCAGGTGCCGGTGGACCGGGTCGCTGGCTCGCTCGGCCTGCTCACCGCGGGCACCAGCACCACCACGGCCCAGGACAACAGCTGCCACCAGGCCTCCGCCCAGGGGAACGCGGGCCCGGGTCGGCACACGATGGCCGCCAAGGACATGTCCGCGAGCTCGAACAAGGGCTGGGAGGGCCAGAAGGGCTGGCACATGGCCGGCCCGACGTCCGGTGACAACGGCGGTGTCGTGAACATCAGCCACAACCAGGTGCCGATCCAGGCCTGCAACGACCAGGTCCCGGTCAACGTGCTGGGCGTCCAGGTGCCGGTCGACGAGGTTGCTGCCGCTCTGGGCGTCCTCACCCCGGCCAGCAGCCAGCTCACGGTGCAGAACAACAGCTGCCACCAGGCCCAGGCCCAGAAGAACGGCCGCTAAGTCCGACCAAGTCGATGAGATCCGTGGGGGACTGACAGGGACGTACACGATCTCATCGCCCTACCGGGGCACTGACCCGGTGAAGGAGACCCCCGCGCGTTCACGGACGCGCGGGGGTTTCTTCTTTCCCGGCCGTCATCCGCGGGTCCGGGAGGTCAGGTCATCGGCGCCCAGGGCATTGATCACCCGGCCCGCGTCGATGCCGAACTGCTCCGCTCGTACGCAGCCGCTGGCGAGCCACTCGAGCTGGCCGGGCGCGTGCGCGTCGGTGTCGATGGCGAACAGGCAGCCGGCCTCGGCGGCCAGGCCGAGCAGCGGGTCGGGCGGATCCTGCCGTTCCGGGGGGCAGTTGATCTCGACCGCGGTGCCGTGCTCCCGGCAGGCCGCGAACACCGCCTCGGCGTCGAACCGCGATTCCGGGCGCCCCCGGCCGAGGATGAGCCGGCCGGTGCAATGGCCCAGGACGTCGACATCCGGGTTCCGCACGGCCACCGCCATTCGTTCGGTCATCGGGCCTGGGTCCATCCGCAGGTGCGAGTGCACGCTGGCGACGACGACGTCCAGCCGGGCCAGCAGGTCGTCGCGCTGGTCGAGCGAGCCGTCGTCGAGGATGTCGACTTCGATGCCGGTCAGTATGCGGAACGGGGCCAGCTCGGCGTTGAGCTCCTCGACCAGGTCGAGCTGGGCCGACAGCCGTTCGGCCGACAGCCCGCGGGCGACCGTGAGGCGCGGCGAGTGGTCGGTCAGCGCGATCCACTCGTGCCCGAGATCACGGGCCGCCTCGGCCATCTCCCGGGGCGGGCTCCCGCCGTCCGACCAG
>CAVQZM010000019.1:0-15411 GCA_963718475.1 uncultured Actinomycetes bacterium
GGGTCGTCGGGGAGGCGCTCGGGACCATCCTCACCGGCGCCGGCACCGATCCCAATTCCGGGCCGCTGCTGGCCCTGCTCGCGCTGGCCTACTGGCCGGCCGCGGCCTGAACTGGGCCAGGCTGGGCCGGCCGATCACCGCCCGGCCAGTTCCCGCGCCCACGAGAGGACAGTGACGTGGCCGGACCCTCCTGGCTGACCGGCATCCTGGCCGCGGTCATGATCGCCACGGCCATCTACTGCGTGAGCCGGCTGATCATCTCGCGGGCCAGTCACCGGCCCGCGGAACGTGACGTGGATCTGGTCCACGCCGTCATGGGCGTGGCGATGGCTGGCATGCTCGTAGCCCGCCTCAACCCGCTGCCCAACGCCGCGTGGGCCGTCATGTTCAGCGGAGCCACCGCGTGGTTTGGCTGGCGCATCTCGCGGGCGCACCGTTCCGGATGGGCGGAGACCCGGGCCACCGGCCACGCGCACGGCCACCACGTGCCGCACCTGGTCATGTGCGGGGCCATGGTCTACATGCTCCTGGCGGTCGCGGCCGTGAAGTCGGGGTCCGCGGCGGGCCGGATGTCCATGGGCGGCGCGGGCGCGCACTTCCCGCTCCTCGCCCTGGTCCTGGCGCTGTTCATGTTCGGCTACGTCATGTGGCAGGCCGACCGGCTGCCCGCCCTGGCCCGGGCCGGAAGCGGCCTCGCGCCGGTCCCGGCCCTGACCGGAACCGCGTCCGGAGGCGCGCTGGCCCAGGCGGCCGGCCTGCCGGACGTCCCCCTTCCGGATGTCTCAGGAGCGCCGTCCACCTTGGAGGCCGCGGCAGCGGCCGGCCTTTCCCCGGCTCGGTCCCATCAGGCCGTGGGCCGTTGTCGCCGAGGCTCGCCGCGTGCTGCCAGATCGCGATGGGCATCACGATGGGCTACATGCTCATCATGATGCTCTGAGCAGCCCCGGCCCACCTGGGCGCCCCGCACCCCTCTGCCTCGCCACAGGGCCTGCTCAGGCTCGGCGGAGAAAGAGGACCTGGCCCGCCCGGATCGGCCTGGGCTGATCGAGGAGATTGCTCAGGGAGCTGGCCAGGGAGGCGGTGTAGGTGCGGTCCTGGGGGAACGTCTTGGCGGAGACCAAGATTAGCCCCGCGTGCTCGTGCCCGGCGGCCCGGTACTCGGCGTCGAGGGGCATGAAGTCCTTGATATTGGCGGTGACGAGCGCCCGCCCCGCAGCGGCAGCGTGAGCGAGGATCTGGTCGTCGGGGAGTGCGGTCAGGGCCGGGTCAGCGACGACGGCCAGGACGTCGTGGCCTTTGGCGCGAAGCTGCTCGGCGATGGTGTCGGAGAACATCTCATCCAGCAGTAGTGGCGGCCCCACCCGCTTAACCGGCTAGCAGTTCGCGTTCGCGCCGCCAGGCATCTTCGGCAGCGTCCTCCGCCGCCTGCGCAGCGGCTATTTCAGCGTCGATCTCGTCGGGGTAAGACGCCCAGTACCGGATCGCGGTCCGCAGCAACCGAAGGGCGATGCCCGTGTTGCCCTCGACTAGGGCGAGCAGGTCGTCTTCGGCTAGGCCAGGTTCGGCGGTCCGGGCGGATTTGACCGCGCGCACCGCTTCCCATACGTCGGGTCCGCTGACCAGGGCGGCGCGTCTGCCGGTAGGGCCGGCCCGGAACACGATGCCTGGGTGCTCGCTCATCCGGAGTGCCTCATCGACCAGCCGGTTCGCTGCAGAGGACAGGGACATGCCCGGGTTAGCCGCGAGGAAGGAGACCAGTCGCTCAATGACGGCGGGGTCGAACCGCACTGGAGTTGCTGAGCGCTTTGCCATGACTACATCGTAGTCGAATCAAGTCGAGAAGTAGTAACGAGTATCGCGCCGTCAGCCGTAGCAGGGCCGCACTACGGTAGTGGGGTGGACGAAGCAGCGCGCGAATACATCGACGGGATCGCCCCCGGGAACCGTCCCCTGTTCGACCGCATCCACCGGCTGATCCTCCAAGCGCATCCCGGCGCCACCGTGGTCATCTCCTACCAGATGCCGACCTACAAGGCCGGCCTGCGCCGCCTGTACGTCGGCGCCTGGAAGCACGGCGTGTCGCTTTACGGCTGGCAAGAGGGCCGGGACGCCGGCTTCACTTCCCGCCATCCCGAGCTCAGGACCGGCAAGGGGACCATCCAGCTGCGCGCCGATGACGCGGACCGGATCCCCGACGATGAGCTCCGCGACCTGGTGCGCGCCGCCCTGGAGGCCTGATGCCCAGTGACGGAGCCGCCGCCTTCGACGGGGCCGCGGCCGCGGAGCTCTATGACGCCGCCCGGCCCGGCTATCCCGCCGCCGCCATTGACTGGGCGCTGCCCGGCCGGGCCCAGGTGGTCCTGGATCTGGGCGCCGGAACCGGGAAGCTGACGGCTGCGCTGGCCGGGCCCGGGCGCCGGATCATCGCGGTCGACCCGGCCGCCCCGATGCTGGACCGCCTCCGTCAGGCCCATCCCCAGGCCGAGACCCGGATCGGAACGGCGGAGCGGACCGGGCTGGCCGGCTCGAGCGTCGACGCCGTCGTGGTCGGTGCCGCTTTCCACTGGTTCAGCCGCCGGCCGCCGACGCGGAGATCGCCCGGGTCCTGCGCCCGGGGGCACGGCGGCGTTGCTGTGGAACCCGCTCGACCCCGGGCAGTCGCTGTTCGCGCCGTTCGCGGACGTGCGGCGCCGCCACGGTCTCCCACCGGCCGAATACGATCCAGATATCATCCTGAACGAGCGCTGGTTCGAGCCCACCGAACGGGCTGACTTCACCCACAGCGAGCAGATCACGATCGACCGGTACGTGGAGCAACTGGCCTCCCGGTCCTACGTGCTGAACCTCCCGGGCCGGCCCGCGAGGAAGCGCTGGCTCATGCCCGCGACGTGGCGGCCGCCCATGCCGTCGCCGGCCAGGTCATCGTCCGGTACCGCACCACCGTGCCCGCGCCCGACGTCACTCGCCGCCACCGCCTGCGTGAGCGGCCGCCGCCGGCCCGAACGCCCCGCCTCAGGGGCCAGCCGGGTCCGGTTCGGAGTAGCCGTGGGTGTAGGCGTAGTGCATGGCCTGGGCGCGGTCCCGGGAACCGGTCTTCATGAAGATCCGGTTGATGTGGGTCTTGATCGTCGCCTCGCTGACGAACAGCTGCCGCGCGATCTCGCGGTTGGATTTGCCGGCCGCGATCGAGGCGCAGCACCTCCGATTCACGCGGCGTCAGGTCGCCCTCGTCGTCCGGGGCCGGGCGGGCGCCCGGGCCGCGGCCGACAGCAGCCGCTGCTGGACCTCGGGATCCAGCACGGCCTGGCCGGCCGCGGCGGCCTGCACGGCCCGGCCGATCTCGGCCCGGGTCGCATCCTTGGTCAGGTAGCCGAGCGCGCCCGCCTGCAGCGCGGTGATGATCGATTCGTCGTCGGAGTACGTGGTCAGCACGACCACGCGCGTTAGCGGGTATCGGCCCGGATGCGGCGGGTCGCCTCCACCCCGTCACAGCGCGGCATGTTCAGGTCCATCAGCACGACCTGGGGCTTCACCGCCGCGACGACCTCGACCACCGCGTCGCCATCCTCCGCCTCACCGGCCACGGTGATCCCGGGCAGCGTACCGAGCAGCAGGACCAGGCCCTCCCGGACGGCGGACTGGTCGTCGGCGACGACGACGGTCACGGCTTCGGGGTTCTCGGTCATGCCGGAATCCTCAGAGCGACCTGCCAGGTGCCGTCGGCCGGCCCGGCGTTCAGCTCTCCGCCGGCCAGCGCGGCGCGTTCCCGCAGGCCGGTCAGGCCGTAGCCGGCGCCGGTGGCGGTGAGGGGTCCCCGGGCGCCGTCCGGCAGCGGATTGACCACGCGGATGGTGATCTGCGCGGGCTCGAAGCCGAGGGCGAGCGTGACCGGCTGGCCCGGCGCGTGCTTGCGGGCGTTGGTCAGCGCCTCCTGCGCGGTACGGAAGGCGGCCAGGCTGGCCTCCGTGGTGAGCGGCCGGGCCTCGCCCGTCACGCTGAATTCGACCTTCAGGTCGCCGGTGTCACGGTAGTGGGCGGCCAGGGCCGACAGCTGGTCCGGCAGCGGCGCCGCGTCGTCTCGCAACGCCATGACCGCGCGCCGGGCGGCCGCCAGGCCCTCCCGGGTCAGGTTCCCGGCCCGGCCGATGCAGTCGATGGCCTTGGTCAGTTCGGGATTTCCGGCGGGCAAGGTGTCCGACCCGAGCAGTCCCTCGGCGGCCTGAAGATTCACCGACACCGCTGCGAGTGAGTGGGCGAGCACGTCGTGGATCTCGCGGGCGATCCTGGCCCGCTCGGCGAGTGCGGCGGCATGGGTCTCGGCCTCGTGCGCCCGGCGGGTCTCGGCCAGCATCAGCTCGGCCTGCTCGGCCCGGATGATGAAGGAGCGGCGGGTCAGGCCGATGGTCCACAGCCCGGCGAAGGCGAACGAATAGCCGATCAGCGTCCCGGCCGTCGCGCCGGTCACCAGCGAGGCGACCAGGAACGAGGCGATGGTGCCCGCCGTGATGCCCAGCGATGTGTAGGTGGCCAGGTTGGCGCCGGCGGCCATCGTGACCACGCAGCCGACGGCGGCGGCCGGGCTGTTCGGGGACAGCCCGGTGAGCGCGCCCCCGGCCAGGCCCATCGTGATCAGGGCCGGGACCGCGACGTGGTACCGGCCCCCGGCCAGTATCCAGATGACCCAGGCCACGGCGGTGATGGTCAGCGTGATGGCGATGGCCAGGCTGCGGCCCCCGGTAAATCCGGGATGCGGGACGGCCAGGATGACCGTGACGAGCACGACGACCAGGGTCGCCGTCCGGGCTATGTCAATCACGCGCACCAGGGCCGGGGAGCCAGCCGCGACCGCCTGGTCCCGGCGCGGGGAAATGGAAGGGAACACGCACTGCTCCTGCCTGGCCGCCGGGCGGGGCAGTTTCCCGCTGACGTAGCCCCGGCGGCCGGTATCAACGTATCCGGCCGCGTCTCCGTCGTGCGCCGGCGGACGGGTTGAGCCGGGTGGACCTGGCCGCCTCCACCCGGCCTCCACCTGGAGTCACGCTCCGGGCCGACGCGCCAGGCCCTCGGTTCCTAGCGTGGCACATGTCAGTACACCTCGCTGACCAGCCTCGTTAAGGAGTTCCCCGTGGACGCCAGCGTCTTGATCCTCAACCTCGTCATCCTGGGCGTGGTCCTCATCTCCGACCTCGGCCACCGCAAGGTCGGCCGCATGCGGTTGCTGCGCCCGTTCATCACCGCGGCCGTCATTGTCCCGTTCTTCTTCAAGGGCGTCGCCTCGTCCGGCCACGGCCTGGCCCTCGAGCTCGCCGGGGCGGCCGCGGCCTGGCCCTCGGCGTGGTCGCCGCGGCGCTGATCCGTGTCCGGTACGACGGCCAGGCGGGCCGGGTCATGTCCTGGGCCGGGCTGCCCTACGCGGCACTGTGGACGGTTGTCGTCGGCGCGCGCCTCTACTTCTCCTACGGCGCCAACCATGTCTTCAGCCAGCAGCTTGGCCAGTGGCTGGCCAGCAGCCAGATCACCGTGAACGCCCTGACCGACAGCTTCATCTTCTTCGCGATCGCGATGCTGCTGGCCCGCACCGGCGGGCTGGCCGTCAAGGCCCGCACCGTCAAGGCCCGCGCCGCGGTCCGCCCCGCGCAGGCGGCGGTGTCCGTGTGACCGTCGGCTGCGTCGCCGGCACCGACGTGCGCGCCCCGCAGGCCAGATGGCCTGCGGGGCGTAGCGCTGCTATCGGTGGGCCGGCGTTCGGCTCAGTGGACGGCGCCCAGGGTGACCGTCAGCCGGGCCGGGCTCCCGCTGGAGACGGCACCGGACTGGTCGGCCCCGCCGGACGGCGCGACGTCGTCATACGGGAAGGCGTAGCCGCGGCCGTCCAGCGTGGTGGCGTGCACAATGCGCGCGTAGTGGTTGGTCTGCGGATTCGAGTAGTAGTTGGCCGGGTTTTCCCCGTCCGGCTGGCTGGAGTCGATGAGCAGGGTGGTCCGGTTGAACGCCGCGGCCAGCCGGGGCAGGATGGCCAGCATCTCGGCGCTCAGCAGGCCGGGCTGAACGGGCCGCTGGCGCAGCTGAAGATGTCCGCCGCCGTGGGCGGGCCGAACGAGCCGACGCCCGCGAAGGTCAGCTCGCCGCCCGTCACCTGGCCGGTCACGGTTCCGAAGGACGCCTGGGTGTCGACGCTCAGCGTCGCCGACTGATACTTCTGCCAGACCTGCGACACGTAGCTGCCGAAGTAGCCCGAGAACAGCGACGAGTTCATGACGATGCCGTTGTTCGGGCTCAGCGCGCGCAGGTTCTGCCCGTTGCTGGTGACGATCAGGTTGTTCCAGCCGGCCCCGTCCGCGTTGGCCTGGGCGGTCAGGCCGGCGCAGACAGTATCCAGGCACCGCTGGGCAGGCCTTCCACGGTTTGCCGGTTGCCGGAGCTATCGGTCAGGCCCAGGGCGACCGGGATGCAGACGAAGTCGACGAAGCTGATGTTGGCGAACAGCTGAGCGTCGTTGTAGGTCAGCTCGGCGAAGTCCCACTGGATGCCGATGTTCGGGTCGGACGGATTGGTCACCGACGGCTCGACCAGGGCCGGGCCCGGGTTGAGCAGGAACGTCAGCGGTGCGCCGATCGAGAACCAGATCCGCGCGCCCGCCAGGTGCGGGATGGTGAGGGAGGTCGCGCCGCCCGATCCGTTCAGCGGGATGGAGCAGTCCACCGCCAGCGGGCTGCCGGCGCTGGACGGCGACGCCGGATAGTAGGGCGTCCGGCCGTCGGCCTGGAGCAGCATCAGCGCGTTGCCGTTGTCGATCGCCTGCCCGGTGACGTAGGCGTAGACCGTGCCCGAACCGGTGTTGTTCACCACGCTGACCGGCAGCGTCGCCGTGGTGGCGGATGCGGCCGCCTCGCGCATCCGCAGGCCGGGCCGGTCTGGCCCCGCCAGTTTGACCAGCGCCGGCGCCGATAGCGCGGCCAGCGACGTGGCAACAAAGGTCCTGCGGGAGATCACGGCAGCCTCCTTGGCGTGACGGTTCAGCTCGACCGGCGATCCCCCGCTCCGGACATCAATAATAAACTTTCCTATTAATACTGCAAGGCGTGGCCGCCCGCGGCTTTCACTCGCCGTCGGGTGTCATCCCGTCTGGTTTACACCGGCGGGCCGGAACGTGCCCGCGAAGGCCTGGAAGTAGTGATAGTCCGCGTTCCAGGCACTTTCCGGTGTCGTCCAGTACAACGCGTAGGCGTGGTCGGCGTTGGCCAGGACATTCCGGTTCAGCACCTGGACGGCCTGCCCATTCCGGTCATAGGTGAATTCCCAGTCGGCGGCCTTCTCGGCCTGCGGATAGCGCACCGATTGCAGGCGGAGGAGGTGGTAGCCGGGATACGTGCCCTGGCGGCTGGCCGCCTGCTGCTCCCAGTCGGCCAGCGGATTGGGCTTGGGGGTGTTCGACTGGTCGATGAGCAGGTAGACACCCGGGGCCGACGGGTCCTGGATGTAGACGTAGTGACCCGAATGGGAGATCTGCCACCCGGCCGGGACACCGATCGAGAACCCGGTGGAATTGGTGAACCGGTAGTACCCGGCGGGCAGCTGACCGGTTCCGCTGCCGGGGGTCCCAGAAGACGGGCTGGCCGGGGCCGAGGACGACGCGGGCGACGGCGAGGTGGACCGGGGAGCCGACGCCGTCGGGGCCGGATGGGTCGGGGACGGGGGCGAGGCTGACCGGTGGGCCGGTGAACTGGGAGAGGCGAGCGCGACGATCACCGCGATCACCGCGATGACCGCGGCGGCGGCCAGCGCGCCGAGGACCAGGTGGGACCGGCGGTGCCCGGGGTGAGTGCCCTCGGGGGCCGGCGCGGGCGGCATGGGGCCCGTGGGTGGCCCCGCCTGCGGAAGCGGCCCGGCCTCCGGCGGCGCCGGCGGCGGTGTCGGCCCCGGCTCCCGCTCAGGTTGGGCAAGCCGTGATTCCGGCTCAGGTTGGGCAAGCCGTGATTCCGGCTCAGGTTCGGCGGGCTGTGACTCCGGCCGAGGTTCGGCAGGCTCCGGCTCCGACTGGGGCGCCTGCTGGGCCGGTTCCGGCGCCTGCGGCTCCGGCTCCGGTGGCCCGGCGGGGTCGTCCGGCCACGGCCGCTCCCCGGCAAGAACGCCGCCTGGTCCGGGTCCGGCGGCCGGTTCCGGGTCCGGCACCGGCGCGGCCAGGGCCGCGGTGTCGGATTGCCGGTGCCCGGCAGGCGCTTCCGGTCCGGCCACCGCTTGCTGCTCGGCCGTGGGTGCTTCGCCGTCGGCGACGCGGCGAAGCATCTGCTCCACCTCGTCGGCGCCGAGGCGGGTACCGGGATCCTTGCGGAGCAGCCCGCTGATCACTGGCTGCAGCGGGCCGGTGCGGGTCGACGGATCCGGATCGTCGGTGACGACGGCGGTCAGGCTGGCGAGCACTCCGTCCCGGTCGAACGGCGGCAGGCCCTCGACCGCGGCGTACAGCGAGGCGCCCAGGGCCCACAGATCCCCGGCGGTACCGGCCTGCCCGCCACGTGCCCGTTCGGGCGAAATGTAAGACGGCGAGCCGACCAGGACACCCGACATGGTCAGCGCCGGGCTGCCGCTGGCCCGCGCGATGCCGAAGTCGGTGAGCACCACCCGGCCGTCCGGACCGAGCAGGACATTGCCCGGTTTCACGTCGCGGTGCAGGACGCCGGCGTCGTGTGCGGCCCGGAGAGCGGCGAGGATGCCCAGGCCGACCTGGGCGGCCTCGGCCGGGGGACAGCGGGCCGTCCTCCCGCACGATGTCGCGCAGCGACGGGTACGGGACGAGTTCCATCACGATCCACGGACGGCCGTCTTCCTGGACGATGTCGTAGATCCCGACGACGTTCGGATGGTTGAGCCGGGCCGCCATCTGGGCCTCTCGCAGGGCGCGGCGGCGGGCCGTCTCCTGCTCGGCCGTATCCAGATACGGCGGCCAGATGATCTCCTTGACCGCGACGTCCCGGTTCAGCAACTCGTCGCGGGCCCGCCAGACGGCACCCATCCCGCCGCGGCCGATGACCGTCTGAAGCCGGTAGCGCCCGGCGAGAAGGAGTTCCGGTTCGGCGGGCCCCGCTACCTCACTGTCTACAGGCGGCGCCACCGGGCCTCGCAGCATGAGTAGGCGCCGAACATGATCAGGCCGATCGCGACCACGAGCAGGAGCCAGGGGCCCAGCGGCGTCGCCGCGAGCGCCCGCAGCGACGAGTCGATGCCCTTGGCCTGGTCCGGCTGGGCCCGGACGGCCGCGACGACCAGGAACACCCCGGCCGTCACGAATATCGCTCCGCGGGCGATCCCGCCGACCCGGCCGAGCCATTCCACGACCCGGCGGGTCCGGGCGCGCATCTGGCTGACCTGCAGGCGCTTGAGGAAGTGCTTCTTCCATGCCGAGTAGGCCAGGTAGAGGCCGCCGCCGATGAGCACGAGCCCGGCCACCACGACAATCGCCCGGCCCCCGGGCTGCTTCATGGCGGTCGCCGTCAGGTCGACGGATTGCTGATTGCTCGACTGCGGGCCGCCGATTCCGAGTGCGTACTTCAGGACACCGTAAGCCACCACCGCGTAAAGGACGGCCCGGGCCAGGGCGGCCAGCCGCGAACTGGCCTTTTGGCCGTCGGGGCCGGGGGAGCCGTAAATGGCCTCCGACAGCCGCCATAGGGCCAGGCCAATGAAGCCGATGACCAGCGCCATACCGCGATAGCGCCGAAACGTGAACCGCCGACAACGTGGAGCGCACCCGTCCGGTCGGCCTGCTGACCGGAATTGCCGAATGCGATTTCGGCGGCGATCCACCCGATGATCACGTACGTCACACCGCGGGCGGCCAGGCCGAAGCGGGCGAGAAAGCGCATTGCCGGGCTATTCGCTGCCCGCCGACCTGTGTACCTAGCGTTACGGCCCTTTCGCCGTGCTGCATCGGTGACCAACGTGTACCTCCCTCGGACATGCACGAAGTGCCCATAAAGGGCAGGCGCAAACAAATTGACCTCCTCGCGTCGGGGCCGGACGGGCGGCCCGGGGGCGGCGCCACGGGCCAGCTGGGACCCCGCTGTGACGGCCCCTACCGGCCGGCCTGCGACGATGGGCGCCATGAATTCGCCGGAACTGATCCGCAAGGCCGAGGCCAGAGGAGTGGCGACGTCGTACCACGCGTCGCAGGGCCGTGAGGTCGAGGTGGCTCCCGAGACGATCGAGGCGGTCCTGGCGGCCCTCGGTGATCCCCCGGCGACGTCCCGGCCGGCCGAGGCGGTGGCCGACAGCGGGGTGGCGGCGCCGTTCCCACAGCGCCGGTCGTGGGGACTGACCATCCAGCTCTACGCCGTCCGGTCCCGCGCATCGTGGGGGCACGGCGACTTCCGCGACCTCGCGGATCTCGCGGCCTGGAGCGCCCGTGAGCTGGGCGCCGGATTCGTCTTGATTAACCCGCTTCACGCCGCCGAGCCGGTGCCGCCGGTCAGCACGTCGCCGTACCTGCCGATGAGCAGGCGGTTCATCAGCCCGCTGTACCTGCGGATCGAGGACATCCCGGAATACTCCGCCCTCGACGAACGTGAGCGCGGGCACATCGCGGCCCTGGCCAAACCGCTGATGGCCGCGAGCGAGGCAGCGGACCTGATCGACCGCGATGCGGTATGGACGGCCAAGCGCGCCGCGCTGAAGATCCTGCATCAGGTGCCCCTGAGCCCGCAGCGCCAGGCGGAATACGACAAGTACCGCGAGCAGGAGGGCCAGGCCCTGCGGGACTGGGCCGCCTGGTCCGTGCTGGCCGAGACCCACGGCCCGGACTGGCGCCAGTGGCCCGCGAGCCTGAGCCGGCCAGATTCCCCGGGGGTCGCCGCGGAACATGACCGGCTCGCCCGGGAGGCCGGCTTCTACGCCTGGGTCCAGTGGCTCGCCGACGGCCAGCTGGCCGCGGCCCAGGACGCGGCGCGGGCCGCCGGCATGGACATCGGGATCATCCAGGACCTGGCGGTCGGAGTCCACCCGGGCGGGGGCGACGCGTGGTCGAATCAGGACCTCTTCGTTCCGGGCGTCACCGTGGGCGCGCCGCCCGACGAGTTCAACCAGCTCGGCCAGGACTGGGGGTCACAGCCGTGGCACCCCGAGCGCCTCGCCGAGCGGGACTACCAGCCGCTGGCCGACCTGATCGGGGCGGCCATGCGGAACGCGGGCGCGCTCCGGATCGACCACGTGATGGGGCTGTTCCGGCTGTGGTGGGTGCCGCCCGGCATGACACCGGACCGCGGGACGTACGTGCGTTACGACCACGCCGCGACGGTGGGGGTGCTGGCCCGCGAGGCCGCAGATGCCGGCGTTCTGGCCATCGGCGAGGATCTCGGCACGATTGACCAGTGGATCCGTGACTACCTGGAGGCCCGGGGCATCCTCGGCACCTCGATGCTCTGGTTCGAGCGCCGTGACGATGGCACGCCCCGGCCACCCGGCGAGTGGCGCCGCGGCAGCCTGGCCACCGTCGGCACGCACGACATGCCGCCGGCCGCGGCCTTTCTCACCGGTGAGCATGTCGCGCTCCGGGCCGAGCTGGGCGTGCTGGCCCGTTCGGAGGATGCCGAACGAGCTGACGCCGAGGCGGCCCTGTCCGCGTGGCGGGACGCGCTGGTCCGGGAGGGACTGCTGCCGCCGGGGGATTCCCCGGACCTGCCCGATCAGGTCGCCGCGCTCTACGCCTACCTGGCCCGCACGCCGTCAGTGCTGGTCGGCGTCTCGCTCCCGGACGCCGTGGGCCAGCGCCGGCCGCAGAACGTGCCCGGGACGACGGATGAGTACCCGAACTGGCGGATCCCGCTGGCCGACGGGGAGGGGCGGCCGGTGCTCCTGGAGGACCTCGCGTCTCATCCCGGCGTCCGGGCCATCGCGCGCGCGGCCGGCGGCGGGACCGGCACCGGCGTCGGCTAACGGAAAATTCTGCGCATTCGCTCTATCGCCTCCGCAATCGTGTGCCCTACGATGTCACGTCGGTAAGAAGCCGGGTGACGGTCTGGCTGAGGAACGGGGAGCGAAACGAATGAGTGACATTCCGGCCTGGCCGTCAGCTTCTGGATGGAGTGCTGGTGAGGTCGATAGGCCGGCGCCAATCCTGCTCGCCTTCGCAGGGCCCTTCCCGCAGCGCCGGCTAACCGTTCTGTTCCGGTTCATCCTGTCTATCCCGCAGTATCTCGTGCTTTACGTTTTGTCGATCGCGGCCGAGGTAATCGCCCTGATCGGCTGGTTCGCTGCCCTGTTCGCCGGTCATCTGCCCGAGTTCGCCGCGGAATTCCTGACTGGTTACCTGCGATGGCAGACGCGGGTTATGGCGTACATGCTGCTGCTAACCGACGAGTACCCGCCGTTCGCCCTGGAGGACGCCGCGTATCCGGTGCGGATCGCCCTGCGGCCCGGCCGGCTGAACCGGCTGGCGGTGTTTTTCCGTCTGATCCTGATCATTCCCGCGGCCGTGGTCGCCATGCTGCTCTATTGGGGCGCGTGCACCATTGCCCTGTTCGTCACCTGGCTGATTGTCCTGGTCGCCGGGAGAATGCCGGAGACGCTCTACGCGGCGCTGGCCGCTGTCCTGCGCTATCAGACCCGCGTCAGCGGTTACATGCTGCTTCTCACGAGTGCCTACCCGTCGGGGCTGTTCGGCGATCGGGCGGATCCGGGGCAGCCCTGGCCGGCGGCCGCCCCCGACGGCTTCACGGCCGGCCCCGGCGGTTTCGCCGGTCCGGTCAGCGGGTTCGCCACCGACCCCAGCGGCTTCCCGGCGCCGGGCGGCCAGTTCGCCACGGGCCCCAGTGGGTTCCCCGTGCCGGGCGGCACGTTCGCCACGGATCCCCGCGGGTTCCCGGCGCCGGCCAGCGGGTCCCCGCGGAACCGGGAGGATTCGCGGGCGCGGGGGTCTGGTTCGCTGGGGAGCCAGGCGGGTCCGCAGACCCCAGCGGGTTCGCCGGCCCGGGCGCGGCCGGGGCGGCCGGCCAGGGCGGCGGATTCGCCTATGCCGCGCCGCAGGGCCCGGGGCCGCTGGTCGGTGCCAGCCCGCAATCCTGGCGGCTGGTGCTCTCTGACCAGGCGAAACGCCTGATCGCCGTCGTTCCTCGTGCTCGGCGTGGTGGTCGCGGCCGCCTACATCGCTCTCGTGGCCGTCTTCGCCGCCAACGTGAACCGCTCGGCCAGCAACCGGGTGACGGCGAACAATGCCGCCGTCCAGGTCCAGACGGACTTCGCGCCGCTGAACCAGGCCATGAACACGTTCGGCACCAATACCAGCCAGTGCCGCACCGCCGCACGGCCGCTGGCCTGTGTAACCGCGGCCGACCGGACCCTGGCCGACTCGTTCGACACGTTCGCGGCGCAACTGCGGAACGTCCCGATGCCGTCCGGCGCCACGACGGCGGCCGGGCAGCTCGGAAACACGGCCGCGCGGGCCGGGCTCATCTTCCGTCGGCTCGCAGCCGCGAAGTCAGCCGCGCGATACGGGGCCGTCCTGGCCACGGTGAACATCGACCAGGCGATCAACCGGTTCTCGCAGGACTACCAGGCGCTCGGAAACGCCCTGAACCAGTCGTGAGCGGCCGTCCCGGTCCCCGGCGAGCCTGAGCCTGGCCAGCCGTGGGTCACAGGGCGATGTCCAGCCGTCCGAGCGGCTCGAGCAGCTCTTCCTCCTCGTAGTCGAGGTGGGACAGCAGCAGCGCGGAAAGCTGTTCGGCCCGGTCACGGACCTCGGCCAGCTTCCCGGTGTCTTCCATCATGTCGACCAGGGCGGCGTCGAGGCTGGTGAGAACGCCGGCGATCTCCTCGTGTTCCTGGTGGAGCTGCCTGATCACCGGGCCGAGCGACTCCTGGCCCCGCACGAGCGCCGGGAAGACCGCCTCGTCCTCGATCGTGTGGTGCAGGGTCAGCAGGCGGCAGTACGACGCGCAGAAGGCGCCGAGGGTCCAGTAGTTCTGCCGCATGGTCAGCTGGTTGATCACCGAACGTGCCGCCTCGGGGTCGGCGCGGCCCGCGGCCACCTGGCCGATGACGTCTTCGATCTGGGCCATCTCATTACGGAGGTGGTTGTGCACCTCGACCAGCTGATGGGCGCGGGCGCGCTGCTCGGCCGTGAGCGCGGCCGGATCGCCCTTGGGGGCGCGGGGCCGCCCCGTGCGTTCGGCCACGCCGCCCGGCGACGCGGAGCCGGTCACGAGCGCTACCGGCTCGCTGGGCGCCTCGGCCCCGGACGTGTCCGGCTCGGCCCCGGACGTGTCCGGCTGGGCCGCATCCTGGCGGCGGGCCCGTTCGACGGCCTCGCGGACCCCGGGCGCCACTTCCTCGGCCAGGATCCGCAGGTCGCGTTCGGCGTCCGGGCCGGGGGCCAGGACGAAACCGCTCATGCCGTACTCGAGAGCCAGCTCGGTGAGCTGTTCGGCCCACAGGTCCGGTGGCCCGTCGAGGAACCCGCCGCCCGGGCGGCTGGTGAACCGGCCCGAGACGTTGTAGATGCGGCGGATGCGCGCCGGGTCGCGGCCCGCGTCCTCGGCGGCCGCGTCGATCAGCTTGGTCATGCCGGCGATCTGGTCGGGGGCGGCGTAGGCGGACGACGGCAGCCAGCCGTCGGCCAGCTGCCCGGTGAGCCGTAGCATGCGCGGCTGGTAGGAGCCGACCCATATCCCGATCGGGTGCGGCGGCACCGGGCCCGGGTGGGCCCCGGCCAGCCGGTAGTGCTCACCGGCGAACCTGATCCCGCGGCCGGGCCGGTCCTCAGCCGGCTGGTCCAGCGGCTGCCCCCACAGCGCGCGGATGACCTCGATCGCCTCGGCCAGCGCGGCCACGCCCTCACCCGGCGTCCGCCGCGGGCCGCCCATGGCCGCCACGCCGTCCCAGAACGCACCGGCCCCCAGGCCCAGCTCGGCCCGGCCGCCGCTCAGGATGTCGAGGCTGGCCGCGCTCCGGGCCAGGACCGCCGGGGGCGGAGCGGCAGGTTCGCGACGTCGGGGAAGAGCCGCACCCGCCGGGTCCGGGCGGCCAGGTAGGACAGCAAGGTCCAGGTGTCGAGAAACGCGGCCTGGTACGGGTGATCCTGGATGCCGATCAGCTCCAGGCCGATGTCGTCGGCGTAGCCGGTGAGGCGGATCACGGTCTCGTGGCTGGCCGCCGCCGGGGTCAGGAACGCCCCGAACTCCAGCGCATGCCCGTAGTCAGTCATCAGTTCGCTCCGCCCTGCGGCGCGTGTAGCGGCCCTCGAAGGTGACGTTTTTTTCCGTCCACAGCTTGCGGATTACTTCGAGCGCTTCGTTGGAGCGCGAGCCGCGCTGCTTTACCGGCACGCCGATGGCTTCGAACTCCTTGGGGAACTCGCCACCGATTCCGACGCCCAGGTGATAGCGGCCGCCGGAAGCGACGTCGAGCACGGACGCTTGCTTG
>CAVQZM010000020.1:0-24800 GCA_963718475.1 uncultured Actinomycetes bacterium
TGTTATGTACGTCTACGCTTCGACTTCATCGTATTGCTGCCTCGTCGACCGCGCGGGCTGACTGGCTGAGGTCGAGCGCGGTGTCCTCCACCCGGGTCCGCGGCGGAAGCAGCGAGGGGTGCCGCACGTCCCGGGCCCGGGTAATCCGGTGAACGGCCACGCCGGGAATCCCGACCGGCTGGGAGTCCCGCGGCACCGTGACGTGAATGGTGCCGCAGGCAGGGGCGGCCAGGCCCCGAGCTCCGCGGCGCTCCGGTGACTCAGCATGGCACTTGGCCCCGCGCGGAGCACCGCGGCCCCCAGCCGTCCCTCACGGCTGGGTTCCCCGGTGAAGGCCGCGTAGACGCCGCGCTGCAGACGCCGCCAGCGGCCGGTCCGGAGCAGGGTCTCGACGGAGTCTTCCCCGAGGCCGGACCAACCGCCTGCCGACGGGCTATCACGCCTCGTTGCCGGGCCAGGAGTTCCCGGCAGTCACCGGGAATTTCAATGGGCACGAATCCAGCGTCCCGTGCGCCTTCCCCGGGCACGAGCCCAACTTCCCCCCTGTGGAAAACTCCCCTCCAGACGCCCCAATTGTGGAAAACCCGGGTGTCTCCGCGCCTCCGGCTGCGGCGCATCAGCTATCTGGTTGTGTTCCCCGCAGATTCTGCGGGGAACACAACCAGATCATGAAAGAGGCCGCTCTCAGCGCGGGGGGACCCGGTGGGTGGGGGCCGGTGCGGGCGGAAGCGGGCGGGAACGCCGCGGCTAGCGCGACATGGGGGGCGCGGGACGAGCCGCCGCGGGGGCCCCGCGCCGGCCGCCGTGGCGAGCGCGAGGCCGGGGCCTACCGCGACGTCGGCGCGGCGGTGCGGGCGCGGGAGGTGGCTCGGGTCAGGGGGAGTGAGGCGGCGGCGGCCAGGGCCAGGAGGAGGGCCAGCCAGTACAGGGTGGTGGCCAGCGCGTGGGCCGACGCGTGGGGGCGGGGCTGCGCGGCCAGGGTCAGGAACACGCTGCCGAACGTCGCCACCCCGACCGCCTGGCCGAGCTGGAGGGTCGTGGTGAACAGCCCGCTGGCGTCGGCCGCGTCGCGCAGCGGCACGTGCACCAGGGAGTGCGTCACCAGGGGGCTGAACCCGAGCGCCAGCGACGCGCCGAGCACGATCAGCACCAACTGAAGCTGAGCGCCGCCCCGGGTGCCGGAGGCCAGGTCCAGGCCCACGACCACGTACGCCGCCACCGCCACGAGGCAGCCCACGGGCGTGAGCAGGTGGTGGATCCGCTCCGGCAGCCTCTGCCAGAAAAAGCCGCAGATCCCGAAGGCCACCGCGCACGGGGCGAACGTGAGCCCGGCCCGGAGCGCGCTCTCGCCGAGGCCGCCCTGAAGCTGGAGGGCCAGGCTGAACAGGAACGCCCCGTAGGTGATCATCAGGAGGGTCACCGCGGCCAGCCCGGAGGCGAGGCCGGGCGCGCGAAGCACGCTGAGGTTCAGCAGCGGGTCACCGCCGCGCGCCGCGATCCGGCGCTCCACGGCGACGAACGCCACGGCCAGGGCGAGGCCGGCGGCGATGCAGGCCAGGATCCACAGCGGCCAGTGCTCCTGGTGCCCCAGCATCAGCGGGAGCACGATCGGCGAAGACGGCCGGGACGGCGATGGCCAGGCCGGCCAGGTCGATCCGGCGCGGCGCCGCCCGGCGCATCCCGTGGCATTACCCGGGGAGCCAGCGCCAGCACGGCCAGGCCGATGGGCACGTTGACCAGGAACACGGGCCGCCACTGGCTGCCGAACAGGTCCGCGTTGACCAGCAGGCCGCCGAGCACCTGGCCCGCGACGAAACCGGAGGCCAGCACCGCCGAGTAGGCGCTCAGCGCCCGGGCCCGGGCCGCGCCGGTGAACCGGGCCTGGATGACGCTCATGATCTGCGGCATCGTGGCGGCGGCCCCGGCGCCCTGGACGAACCGGGCGATGATGAGCACCGCGATGTCCGGGGCGAAGCCGCAGACCGCGGAGGCCACGGTGAAGGTGGCCACGCCGAAGAGGAACATCCGCCGGCGTCCCCGCAGATCACCGAGCCGCGCCCCGGTGATCAGCAGCATCGCGTAGCTGACCGTGTAGCCGGAGACGACCAGCTGGAGCTCGGCCCCGGACGCGTGCAGCGTGCGGCCGATGGTGGGCATCGCCACGTTGACGATCGTCACGTCGAGCAGGGCCATGAACTGGCCGGCCAGCAGGACGGCCAGCATGATCCACCGGCTCCGCGCCGCTGGTGGTGACGGCGGCGGCCCGCCGGATGGAGTCGGAAGTCGTCGTCATGGTCCGAGCCTGCGGTGCCGGGCGCCGCAATGGTGAGAGCCTGCTGATGCTGGTGCTGTGAGTACCCGGCTAACGCAGGCCGGCCGGGTAAGCCCGGAATGTCAGTGGCCCGGGCTATGTTGGCGCGTGCACGTGTGGTCCACACGGGAGGAAGCGCCGTGGTCACCCCTGAAGCCCTCGATGACACTGAAGCCCTCGGCGACACCGCCACCCTCGGCGACACCGCCACCCTCGGCAACATCGCCACCCTCGGCAACATCGCCACCCTCGGCAACATCGCCACCCTCGGCAACACCGCCACGCTCGCCAACACGGGCCGGACGGCGGGCAGCGGGCCACGCCGGCGCGGCGAGCTGGCCAGCTTCCTGCGGGACCGGCGCGCGCGGCTGAGCCCGGAAGACGTGGGGATGCCGCCGGGCCCGCGCCGCCGTACCCCGGGGCTGCGCCGCGAGGAGCTCGCGCTCCTGGCCGGCGTCGGCATCACCTGGTACACGTGGCTCGAGCAGGGGCGGCCGATCAACGCGAGCATGCAGGTGCTCGACGCGGTGGCCGCGTGCTGCGGCTGGACCGGGCCGAGCGCGGAGCATCTGTACCAGCTGGCCGAGGCCACGCCGGTGCGCTCGTGGGCGGCATCCACCGTCGTGCCGCGGCCGTCCTGGACATCCTCGGCTCGTTCGACCCGTGCCCCGCCGTGCTGGTCAACAGCCGCTACGACGTCATCGAATCCAACGACGGTCACAAGGGCGTCTTCCTCGACTGGCATACCATGCCGTGCATCCACCGGAACCTGCTGTGGTGCGGGATCACCGAGCCGGCGCGCGCGATAAGTTCCTCAACTACGACGAGGAAATCCCGTACACTGGTGGCGCGGCTGCGCGCCAATTATGCCGGCCACGTCGGCCATCCGGACTGGGAGGAGGACATCCGCAGGCTAGCCGAGCTGAGCCCGGAATTCGCCGAGCTATGGGCGCGGCACGAGGTCGCCCAGCCCGAGGTGCGGACCCGCATCTTTCTCCACCCCGAGGCCGGGCGGCTCACGTTCAGCGTCACCGAACTGGAGGTGACCAGCGCCCCGGGCACCCGGATCCTGGCCTACACGCCGCAGGACGACGCCACCCGGGCCCGGCTCCCGCTCATCTGCGCGCAGGCCACCGCCAGCGGGATCAGTTGAGGAAGTAGCTGCCGCCGCCGGATTCGGGATCGGTGACCAGGGCCACCACGGTGATCGTGCCCGCGTGGGCGAACGTCAGCTTCAAGATGACGTCCTTGCCGCCGTGCATCGGTCCGGCGCCGGTGATCCGCAGCCGGAAGCTATTGGGGTTCAGCCGGACCATCGTGTTGGGCGGGATCGCGATGTTCTGCACCAGCCGCATCAGCATCGTGCCGCCCCGCATGCCGTCCGGGGCGAGGAACCCGACCTGGCCGCCCACGCTCGTGGTCGCCGAGACCAGCCGGTCGGACGCCGTGCTGGTGTTACGGATGTCCAGGTAGGCGACGCTGGTCCCGGGCGTCGTCGGCTGCGGGATGTACGCGTCGGCGACCGCGATGGGCGTCGCGGCGGAGGCGCAGCCGGAGAGGGCCAGCATCGTGGCCAGCGCACACGCGGCCGCCATGGCCGCCGCCGCCCGCCGGGCCGCCGATCGTCCCCGCGCGGATGCGCGGCCTGAAAACAACATTGTCCTTGCCTTTGCGTGCCGAGCGCTGCGATGTCGCCCTTCACGGTAGCGCCCCGCTGGCCCGGACTGGTTGCCGGCGTGCCGGTACCGCCCGCCGGGCCGCTGGCCGGCCGGGCCGTCCGCCGGGCTGGCCGACGGCACCCAGCGCGGCCGCGTGAAATAACGCGAATTTCAGCAATGAGCACAACGCGCAAAACAGCGGGAAATGCGGCTTAATCGCGTAACTAGCACAAGGGTTGCCGCCCCTATATGCCCGCTTTACCTTGGTGGCTCATTCACGAGTTCACGAGTTCACATGAATTTGAAGAGTTCGTAACCGAGGAGAGGATGACGGTGGCAAGCACGTTCTCCAGACGCTCGCGTGCCGGTCATGGCGCACGCGAGCCTGCTGACGTCGCCGTGCGGGCGGCGCAGATCGAGCTGACCGGCGTGACGAAGCGGTTCGTCACTCCGTCCGGGTCGATGTTCACCGCCCTGCGGGACGTCGATCTGACCATCGGCGCGGGACAGTTCTGCGCCATCGTCGGGCCGACCGGATGCGGCAAATCCACCACGCTGACAATGGTCGCCGGCCTGGAGCGGCCGAGTGCGGGCACAGTGCGCGTCGGCGGCCAGCCCGTGGACGGGATCGCCCCCGGCACGGGCTTCATGTTCCAGGCCGACGCGCTGCTGCCGTGGAAGACCGTGGTCGGCAACGTGGCCCTGGGACCGGTATTCCGCGGTGTCCCGAAGAAAGAGGCCCAGGACCGGGCGCGCGACTGGCTGCGCCGGGTCGGCCTGACCGGCTTCGAGGACCACCACCCGCACCAGCTGTCGGGCGGGATGCGCAAGCGGGTCAGCCTCGCGGCGGCGCTGATCAACGAGCCGTCGATCCTGCTGATGGACGAGCCGTTCGGCGCGCTGGACGTGCAGACCAAGGCGATCATGTCCAACGAGCTGCTCGGCCTGTGGGAGCAGACCAAGCCGTCGGTCATCTTCGTCACCCACGACCTCGAAGAAGCGATCGCCCTGGCCGACAAGGTGGTGGTGATGACGGTCGGCCCGGGGACGGTCAAGGCGGTCTACGACATCGACCTGCCCCGGCCGCGGGGCGCGGTGCAGGAGATCCGGTTCCAGCCCCGGTTTCTCGAGCTGCACCACGAGATCTGGGAGTCGCTGCGCGAGGAAGTCGAGCGCGCGTACTCCCGCACCGCGTCGGCCGCGACCGCCAAGGGAGGACGGTCATGAGCGCATCCTCACTGAATCGCGCCCCCGATGCCGGGCCCGGCCCGGTGACCGGCTCGCCGGCCATGGCAGACGAGGCCGCGATCTCCGCCGCCGTCCGCGGCCGGGCCCGCCGCCGCCGGATCCTGCTCTGGGCGGCCCGTGCCGCGACGGCCGTGATCGTGATCGGGGGCTGGCAGCTGTTCACCAGCGCGAAGATCGTCAGCCCGTTCTTCTGGGGCCAGCCCAGCGGGATCGTCAAGCAGCTAAACGACTGGTTCCACCAGGGCACCGCCTATGGCTCGATCTGGCTGCAGATCTGGATCACCATGAAAGAAGCGGTGCTGGGCTTCGTCTTCGGCGTCGTCTTCGGCGTGGTGACGGGCGTCCTGCTCGGGCAGGTCCGCTTCCTGGCCGACGTCGTCGGCCCCTACATCAAGATCACTAACGCGATCCCCAGGATCGTGCTGGGCTCGCTGTTCACCGTCGCGCTCGGCCTCGGCACCACCCCCAAGGTCGCCCTGGCCGCCGTCCTGGTGTTCTTCGTGGTGTTCTTCAACGCCTTCCAGGGCGTCCGCGAGGTCGACCGCAACCTGCTGGCCAACGTCCGGGTGCTGGGCGCCTCCCGGCTGGCGGTCACCCGGCACGTGGTGCTGCCGTCGGCGCTGACCTGGATCACGGCCAGCCTGCACGTGGCCTTCGGCATGTCGATCATCGGCGCGATCGTCGGGGAGTTCCTCGGCGCCCAGAAGGGCCTCGGCCTGGTCATCGCCACCTCCCAGAACAACTTCAACCCGGACGGCGTCTTCGGCGCGATGCTCATCATCGCGGTTCTGACGCTCGCCGCCGAGGGGCTGATCGGCCTGCTGGAACGGCGCCTGCTGTCCTGGCGGCCGCCCTCACCCACCGAAGCCGCCACCACCTGACCCGCCTTTCGCAGGCCATCAACGGAAAGCTCACCACCCCCACCGATACCAGCCAGCTCATGGATACAAGGGAGTAACCCCGATGTTCAGACCTTCCCTCAAGCAGATCGCCGGCGCCGCGAGCGTCGCGGCCCTCGCAGCGGGCCTGGCCGCCTGCGGCAGCGGCTCCAGCGGCTCGACCACCAGCGCGTCCGGCTCGAGCATGCCGACCGTCACGATGATGGTCGGCGGCATCGACAAGCAGATCTACCTGCCCTACCAGCTCGCCTATGACCTGGGCTACTTCAAGAAGTACGGCGTCAACATGCAGCTATCCACCGAGCAGAACGGTGGCGTCGGCGCCGAGACCGCGATGGTCTCGGGGCAGGTGGACATGGCCGGCGCCTGGTATGTGCACACCATCGACTTCCAGCAGAAAGGCGAGAACGTCGTCGACGTGGTCCAGCTGGCCGGGGCGCCCGGCGAGCGGGTCATGTGCGGCAAGAACTCCGGCGTCACGTCGCCGGCGCAGTGGAAGGGCAAGACCCTCGGCGTGACCGACATCGGCTCGGGCACCGACAACCTGACCGAATACCTCGCGGCCCGGTACCACCTGACCACCAAGGACTACAGCCGGGTCGCCGCGCACGACGGGCCCACGTTCGTCGCCGCCCTCCAGAACAACCGGATCGCCTGTGGCATGACCACGCAGCCGACCGTCAACGCGATCGAGAAGCAGGGGATCGGCACCTCGGTCATCAACCTCGCCTCAACCAGCGGCGCGCAGCAGTGGATGGGCGGCACCTACCCGGCCGCGGGCGTGCTGGCCCGGGCCGACTGGGTGGCTTCCAACAAGGCCACCGTGCAGAAGGTGGTCGACGCGATGGTGGCCACCATGCGCTGGATGAGCACGCACACCGCGGCCGACGTCGCGAACAAGATGCCCCCCTCGTTCGTGTCGAACGGGCTCACGACCAAGGCGGACTACATCACGGCCCTGGCCCAGGACAAGGGCCAGTTCCTCCCGGACGGGATGATGCCCGCCAACGGCCCGGCCACCGCTCTGGCCGTCGACAAGCTGGCCGGCAACGTCACCAAGCCGGTCAACATGCCCGTCACCTACACCAACCAGTACGCCATCGCGGCGAACAAGCTTGAAGGGTTCACGAAGTAACGTCCCCGCGGGGACCGGCCCAGCGCGGCCGGTCCCCGCGGGCCGCCCCGGGCCGGGCGCCGAGCCGCGCTGCCCATATTGCTGGTTTTGCGCGTTCTGCGCATCATCCGACAACGTTCGCAAAGCGCCGGGCCGTTGTTACACTGCGGAAACACTTCGCACAGGCCGCGACGGCGGCCGCGACAGCGGCAAGGAAGCCATGAACGCTCGGATACGGCGCCTGCTGCGACAGCGCCTGTCCACCCAGGTTGTCATCATGCAGGTCGCGCTCCTGGTGGTCACCATGGCCGCCGGGTTCGCCATCGTGCACTGGGACCTGAACCGGCAGCTTAACGAGCAGTATGAGCAGCGGGCCCTGGCCGTCGCGCAGAGCCTCGCCTCCCAGCCCGGCCTGCAGCAGGCGGTCCTCGCCGACAGCCGGCAGCCGCGCGGCATCGGTCCGCACGGTGCGGTGCAAGGCATGGCCATGGCCGCCATGCACAGCACGACAGCCGCGTTCGTCGTGGTCACCAACGACCACGGCATCAGGCTCTCCCACCGGACCCCCCGGCTGATCGGCACGCCGGTCTGGTATCACGACCCCGAGCCGCGGTCATCCGAGCCGTTCCGCACCGGCCGCGTGTGGATGGGGGTCCAGCCAGGCACCCTCGGCGTGGAGGCCACCGGCAAGGCCCCGATGTTCAGCCACGGGAAGCTGATCGGCCAGGTAGGGGTGGGATTCCTCACCACGACGGTGGCCGGGAAGCTGGCCCAAACGCTGCCTGAGCTGGCCGCGTACTTCCTCGCCGTGCTGGCGGTCGGCGTGCTCGCGGCGCTCGGGCTGTCGCGCCGGCTCAAGCGGCAGACGTTCGGCCTGGAGCTGGGCGAGATCGCCGGCTTGCTGCAGGAGCGCGAGGCGATGCTGCACGGCATCCGGGAAGGGGTCCTCGGCTACGACAAGAACGAGCGCATCGTCCTGGCCAACGACTTCGCCCAGCAGCTGCTCGGGCTGCCGCCGGAATTCGTGGGCCGCCCGCTGCGGCAGCTGCTCCCGCCCGGCCGGCTGGCCGACGTGGTGACCGGCGAGATCGACGGCAGCGATCTGCTCGTCCTGCAGGGCGAGCGGGTGCTGGTGGCCAACCGGATGCCGATCCGGCACGAGCACCGGCATCACCTGGGCTGGGTGGTCACGTTCCAGGACCGGACCGAATCGGAGAGCCTCAAACGGGAGCTCGACGACGCGATCGGGCTGACCGAGACGCTGCGGGCCCAGTCGCATGAGTTCGCCAACCGGCTGCACACCCTGGTCGGGCTGGTCGAGCTGGGCCGCTATTCCGAGGCGGTCCAGTTCGTGACCGACGTCTCGGCGGCCCGGGCGGAGTTCACCGACCGGCTGCAGGCGGCCATCGGGGAGCCGAAGCTGGCCGCGCTCATCCTGGCCAAGGTCTCGCTGGCCGACGAGCGCGACGTCACGCTGAGCGTGATGGACGACAGTCACGTCGGCAGCGGGATCAGCGACGTCAGCGAGGTGCTGACCGTCGTCGGGAACCTGATCGACAACGCGATCGACGCCGCGGCGCAGGCACCGGGGCCGCGCTGGGTCGAGCTGACGATCCTCGCGGTCGAGCACGACCTGCTGGTCCGGGTGCGCGACTCCGGGCACGGGGTGCCGCAGGACATGCGGGACGCGATTTTCATGGACGGGGTCACGACCAAGTCGTCGGTCACCGGCGCGCGGCGGGGACTCGGGCTGGCCCTCGTCCGGCGGGTCGTCGAGAGCCGGGGCGGGATGATCAGCGTCGGCCACGACGGGGGAGCGGTGTTCACCGCGGTCCTGCCGAACTGCCTCGTGCCGGATGCGGCCGCCGAACCGGAGGAGGCACCGGCATCACCATGATCCGCACCGTCGTTGTCGATGACGATTTCCGCGTGGCGGCCATCCATGCCGCCTACGTGGCCAAGGTGGACGGCTTCGAGGTGATCGCCGAGGCGCATTCAGCGGCCGAGGCGGTCGGAGGCCGTCGACCGGCTGCGCCCGGACCTGCTGCTGCTCGACCTCTACCTGCCGGACGAGCATGGCCTTGACCTGGCGGCGCGGCTGCGGCGGGGAGGGCACCCGGCGGTGGACGTGATCGTCATTACCGCCGCCAAGGACGCGGACACCGTGCGCGCGGCCATGCAGAACGGCGCCCTGCACTACCTGCTGAAGCCGTTCAGCTTCCCGGTGCTGCGCGACAAGCTGCTGTCCTACGGCCAGATGCGATCACGTCTTGGCGCGCTGGGTGAGCCCGATCAGCGCAACGTCGACCGGGTGTTCGGCGCGTTGCGGGTGCCCGATCAGCTAACCGGGGCCAAGGGGCGGTCGGGCCATACCCTGGACGCCGTCGAGCGGCTGCTGGCGTCCGGGGACCGGGACATGTCGGCCGCGGAGGTGGCCGAGATGACCGGGATGAGCCGGGCCACGGCCCAGCGCTACCTCAGCCACCTGCACGAGGTCGGCCGGGTCGAGATCAGGCTCCGCTACGGCAGCGGCGGCCGCCCCGAGCACGGCTACCGCTGGTCCCGGGTGCGGGAGGTCTGACCGGCGCCAGGCGCGCGAGCGCGAGCCGCGCGACCGGCGCGCGCCGGGCCTCAGCCGCGCTCGACCGCGGTGCCCAGCAAGCCGAGCGGCGGCGAGCCCAGGCTCATCATCGCGGTGTGGAACCGGCGCAGCGTGAAGCCGGCCCCCCACTCCTTCCTGGCCCGCTCCCGGAGCTTGAGGATCTCGAGCTTGCCCCACGTGTAGCGGCCGTAGGTCGGATCGAAGGTGGCCCGCGCGGCCTCCGACAGCGCCGCGGGCCCGCTGAGGTGGGTGTCGGCCTCGAACCTGCGCGCCGCCTCCGGCACCGTCATCCCGGCGGTGTGCACGCCGATGGCGCAGGCCAGCCTGCTCACCCGGACCAGCGCCTCCAGCCAGACTCCGATCGCGAAGCGCGGGTCGCCCGCGCCGAAGTCCTCCTCGACGCACAGTTCCTCGGCATAGTGGGCCCAGCCCTCGATGAACGCGCTCGACTGCAGCGTGGGCCGGACCTCCCCGGCGGCCCGCCGGAGCGCGCGGCTGTGCGAGAAATGGCCCGGCGCGACCTCGTGCACGGCGATGCCGGGCAGGGTGGTGTCGCTGAACACCTCCAGCCACTCCTCGGTCTCGCGCTCCGGCCACGACTCATCCGGGGGAGTGATGTGGAACCAGGACGGCCCCTCCGGCTCGCCCGGCGCGTTCCACGCCATCATGGCCATCGCCCAGCGCCGCGATTCGGGGGCCAGGCCGACCAGGCACTCGCCGTCGGTGTAGGGAACCAGATCATGGTCGCGGGTGAAGTCGATGGCCCGCTGGGTCCAGGTCCGGGCCGCCTCGATCACCCCCGCGCCGTCCGGGTGGTCGCGGACCAGTTCACGGGCCACGTCCAGGGCGGGCCGGGTCGCGTCGACGCGCGCGCAGTCCTCGGCCAGCCGGGCCCGCAGCCGGTCCCGCTCGCCGTCCGCCTCTTCGGCCAGCCGGCCGAGGTCCACCGTGGTCGCTTCGGCGCTGCTCAGCAGCGAGGTGAGCCCGGCGCTGCCGAGTGCGGCGTCCGGGGCGCCGGTCGCCGCCGCCCGCTCCACGTGCCCGGTCAGGCGCGCGTGCGCCGCGAGCGCCGCCTCGCGCAGGGCGGGCTCCGTGCCGGCCGGTATCCCGGCCGCGAGGCCCCGCACCGCGGCGACGAGGGAGTTGGCCACGGGAGAGCTGACCCGGTCCAGCGCGGCGATGGCATTGTCGGCGGCCTGCGGCCAGGCGGCCAGGTGCGCGGTCCGGGCCGCGTCCCGCTCGGCCTCCGGCGCGTAGTCCCGGTCGTAGCAGGCGAGGTCCATCTCGCCGAGATGAAACAGCGGGTTGCTGCGGTGCAGTTCAAGATCGCCGTAGACGACCCCGGCGCTGGCCTCGAACGCGGCCAGGTGGGCCTCGTCGTGCGGATCCGCCAGCGGCGCGGCGGCGGCGCGCGCCGCCGCCAGTGCGGCCAGGCCCGCGCGCACTCCCTCCGGCGAAAGGTCCTGGATTGTGCCGTCGTACTCGTGCCGCCCCGCCGCCTCGCGCACTTCCGCGACGTTCAGGTCGCAGAGCGCGCGCACGCGGGGACTCAGGTCGGTGCCCTCCATGCCCGTAGACGTTACCGGGCCTCAGGGAACCTGGCCCTGGACCCCCACGCCAGAGCGGACCGGCATGACCGTCAGGAGGTTGGCCTTGGGCGACGAGCACGCGGAGAACGTGTGGCTGACGTAGGCGGGCACGGTGTTGGCCGGCGGGAACACCCGCAGCCAGGTGGCGGTGACCATGTGGCAGGTGGTCGCCGGGTAGTTCCCGGCCTCGGCGACCTGCAGCCAGGCGTGCGCGATGGCGTGCGAGGCCAGGGTGACCGGCACGGACGAGAAGCCGGTGTTGCGCGCGGCCGCCGCGCCGATCTGGCTGCCGCCGCGCCCGGTGACGAATGACACGCCCGGGTAGCCGTACATCGCGCAGGCGCGGCCGGAGGAGTTGGTGAAGTCGATCGGCATATAGGTGCTGCCGGCCGCGCCGCCGCCCGGCGTGCTGGCGACGCTCACGCTGAGCACCGAGGTCGTGCACGCGGCCAGCTTGGTGCCGCCCGGCCCGGTCGGTGTCGCGCCGGACACCGGCGCGCCCCCCGACGCCGAGCCGGCGTTCGGCGTCCCGGTCCCGCTCGCCCCGCCCGCGGCCTGGCCGCTGGCCGACGACGACGCAGACTGCTGCGGTGCCGGCGGGCTGCTCCCCGAGGATCCGCAGGCGGCGACCATCGCCGCGGCGGCGGTCAGTGATGCGGCCGCGATGCCCCGCCGCGCGGTGACGGAAATTGTGATCATCCCCATGCCCTTCGTAATTGGCCGGGAACGCTCAGTGCAAACATCGAGCGGTTCCCGAGGAGCCCTCAGCCGAGTCCGGCGCGTAAGTATCCGTGGGTAATCTAGCGACTCGCATGACCCAGCGTCACATCGCGATTACGGAAGATGTCCCGGCGTGCCGGTCCCGGCCCGGACTGGGTAGACGACCATCACCGTCTCGGCGGCGGATGAGCAGGCCGGCTCGCCGGCCGCCAGCGTCACGTCGCTGGCGGCCGTCTGGCCCGGCGGGAACACCCGCAGGCGGTGGGCCGTCACCACGTGGCACTTCGACGCCGGGTAGTTGGTGGCGTCGGCGACGTTCAGCCACGCGTGCGCCGTGCCGCCCGGGGCCACGATCACGTGGACCGCGGGGTTGCCGCTCCGCCCGGCCGGATGGCCGATCGTGGCGCCGGCCCGGTCCGCGAACGAGACCCCCGGATAGCCGTAGAGGTCACAGGAGCGACCGGAGACGTTGATGAAGTCGAGCGTTTCGTAGCTGTGCCCGGCGGCCTGCCCGGCGCCCGCGCCGCCGGGGCTGCCGATCGTGATCCGCAGCGCCGGCGCCGGGCACGCGCCCAGGTGGGCGCCGGCCGCGGACACCGTCGAGCCCGCGGACGCCGCTCCCGCGCCGGGCGCCGGGGTCAGGGACCCGGACGGAGTGGACGCCCCGCCGGACGGGCCGCCCCGCCGGACGGCGCCGCCCCGCCGGCCGGCCCGCCGCACCCCGCCACCAGGACCGCCACGCCGCCGGCGACCGCGGCCGCGCTGACCTGCCGGATGACCCGTGACCTCATGCCCATGAACCGCCCTTTCGTGCCGTCGTCACCCGCCGCCCTGGCGGTGCCGCAACCCGAAGCATTGGCCTCCCCCGTTTCGCCGCTTTTATGACTCGTGGCGCCGCGGCGCTGGGCCGCTGGGCCGCTGGGCCGCACCGGCCTTGTGCCCGCCGCTCCGGGGCATCGATGATGGGGCAGGAACATCACGCGACGGTCACGGAGGCTTGTTGATGCCAGGAGCCAGCGACTTCACCACCCGCCCGGAGCTGGCCGGGACGTTCGGCATGGTCGCTTCGACCCACTGGCTGGCCTCCGCGGCCGGCATGGCCGTGCTGGAGCAGGGCGGCAACGCGTTCGACGCGGCCGTCGCGGCCGGGCTGGTCCTGCAGGTCGTCGAGCCGCACCTGTGCGGCCCCGGCGGTGAGGTCCCCATCATCGGCTTCGACGCCCGGGGCGGCGGCCCGTTCGTCGTCGCCGGGCAGGGACCGGCGCCCGCCGCCGCCACCCCCGAGGCCTTCGCCGACCTGGGCATCGGACTGGTGCCGGGCAGCGGCCTGCTCGCGGCGTGCGTGCCGGGCGCGTTCGGCGCGTGGATGCTGCTGCTGCGCGACCACGGTGTGGCGCGGCTGCAGGACGTCATGAGATACGCGATCGACTACGCCGGCGGCGGCTACCCCGTGGTGCCCGCCATCAGCGGCGGGATCGCCAGCGTGGCCGGCCTGTTCCGGGACCACTGGACCAGCTCGGCGGAGGTGTACCTGCCCGGCGGGAACGTGCCGGCCCCGGGCTCCCGGTTCACCAACCCGCGCCTGGCCGCCACGTACCAGCGCATCCTGTACGAGGCCGAGACCGCCACGACCGACCGCGACGAGCAGATCGACGCGGCCAGGCGCGTCTTTTACGAGGGATTCGTGGCCGAGGCGGCCGCCGCCTTCGCCGAGGGCACCGAGGTCATGGACGTGACCGGGCAGCGCCACCGCGGGCTGCTCCGCTACACCGACATCGCGAGCTGGCAGCCCAGCGTGGAGGACCCGCTCACCCTCGACTACGCGGGCCTGACCGTGTGCAAGACCCAGCCCTGGGGCCAGGGCCCGGTCTTCCTCCAGCAGCTCGCGCTGCTCGAAGGGTTCGACCTGGCGGCGATGGGCCCGGGCAGCGCGGAATTCGTCCACACGGTCGTCGAATGCGCCAAGCTGGCCTTCGCCGACCGGGAAGCCTGGTACGGCGATCCGAAATTCACCGACGTCCCGGTCGAGGCGCTGCTCTCGCCCGGCTACGCGGACGAACGGCGCCGCCTGGTGGGGAAGACCGCCTCACCGGACCTGGTCCCGGGCGCACCATATGGGCCCGGAGGGCCGGAGCCGCGGCTGCCCGCGTTCGCCACCGCCTCGTTCGGTCAAGGGAATGGCACTGGTCCCGGAGCCGGCCTGGCCAGCGGGGATCCCAGCGTCGAGCCGGCCTTCGATCCCGGTACTGGCGAGCCGATGGCGCGGACCAGCGGGGCGGGCCCGTACGGGGCCTCCGCGCGGCCGGGCGACACGTGCCACGTCGACGTGGCCGACCGGTTCGGCAACGTGGTCACGGCCACGCCGAGCGGCGGCTGGCTCCAATCCTCGCCGGTCATCCCGGCCCTCGGGTTCTGCCTGGGCACCCGGGCGCAGATGTTCGCCCTGGAGCCTGGGCCTCCCGGCCACCCTGGCCCCGGGCAAACGGCCGCGGACCACGCTGTCGCCCAGCCTCGCGTTGCGCGACGGCGAGCCGTACCTGGCGTTCGGCACGCCCGGCGGGGACCAGCAGGACCAGTGGACGCTGGCGTTTTTCCTCAACCACGTGCACTTCGGCATGAACCTGCAGCAGGCCATCGACGCCGCCGAGTTCCACAGCCGGCATTTCCCCGTCCTCGTTCTACCCCCGCCAGGCGTTCCCGCTCGCCGTCGACATCGAGGAGCGGGCCGGGGAGAAGGTCGTCGCCGACCTGCGCAAGCGCGGTCACCAGGTGACGGTGTGCCCGCCGTGGTCCCTCGGCCGGGTCAGCGCCGTCGCCCGCCGGGGCGGCATGCTCTACGCCGCGGCCAACCCGCGCGGCATGCAGGGCTACGCCGTCGGCCGCTGAGCCGCCCGCGCCTCACGTCACCTTCCGCGTCATGACACATGTCATGCCGGGGCGTGGATTGCTGGCACTGCCGCCAGAACTGCGCCCGATGGTGTCATGAGGTCACCGGCCCGGCCATCGCACGTGGCGGGCGGGAGACGCGGAAGGAAAAGCGATGACGCTGGGACATACGGGGGCCCCGGGGACGCCGGTGGTCCATTTCGAGAACGTCAGGAAGGTGTACGGGCGGGTCAAGGCGGTGGACGGCCTGTCGCTGGAACTGCGCGCCGGGGAGACCGTCGCCTTCCTGGGCCCGAACGGGGCGGGCAAGTCCACCTCCCTCGACATGCTGCTCGCGCTGCGCAAGCCGACCAGCGGCCGGATCCGCATGTTCGGCTCCGACCCGTATCACGCCATCAAGACCGGCCGGGTCGGCGCGATGCTCCAGTCCGGCGGGCTGATGCCGGAGGTGACGGTCCGCGAACTGGTGACGCTGGTGACCGGCTTCCATCCCCGGCCCCTCCCGGTCGAGGAGACCCTGCGGCGGGCGGGCGTGGCCAGCTTCGCCGATCAGCGGGTCGACAAGCTGTCCGGCGGCCAGACCCAGCGGGTCCGGTTCGCGCTGGCCATCGTGGGTGAATGCGACCTGATCGTGCTGGACGAGCCGACCACGGCGATGGACGTCGAGACCCGGCAGGCGTTCTGGGCCAACATGAAGGCCGAGGTGGCCGAGGGCCGCACGCTGCTGTTCGCCACCCACTACCTGGAGGAGGCCGACCAGGCCGCGGACCGGATCCTGGTCATCAACAAGGGCCGGCTGCTGGCCGACGGGAGCCCCAGCGAGATCAAGTCCCGGGCCGGGGCCAAACGGATCTCCTTCCGGCTGGACCGGATCGACGAGCCGTTCCTGCTCGGGCTGCCCGCGCTGGTCAACGTGGAGATCCGGCACGACCTGGTCCAGATCCAGTCGTCGGACTCCGACCGGACCCTGTACGCGCTGCTCGACGCGGGCTACCGGCCGCGGGAGATCGAGGTGTCCGGCCTCGGCCTGGAGCAGGCGTTCCTGGCCATCACGGCCGAAGACGACAATAACCACCTCGCGGAGTCGGCCAGCGCCAGCCGCGCGGCTACGCGGAGCATGCGGAGCAGAAGGAGACGGCCCGATGAACGGCACGCTCGCGCTGGCCCGCGCCGAGATCCTCCGGCTGGGCCGGAACAAGCGGTACAGCATCTTCTCGATCGCCCTCCCGGTGGTGCTGTACCTGGTCATCGCGCCGCAGACGAAGAACGTGTCCGTGTACGGCGTCGGGTACCGGGCGTACTACATGATCGCGATGGCGTCGATCGGCGCGTTCAGCGGCGCGCTGACCGGCAACGCGCAGCGCATATCGCAGGAGCGCAAGGACGGCTGGATCCGGCAGCTCCGGCTCACCGCCCTGCCGGCCAACGCGTACGTCGTGGCGAAGGTCATCGCGTCGATGGCCACGACCGTACCGTCGGTGGTCATCGTGCTGGCTCTGGGCCGTTTCTACGGCGACGTTCACATGGCCGGCTGGAAGTGGCTGGCCGTCGGCGGGGCCATCTGGCTCGGCTCGCTGACGTTCGCGGCGCTCGCCGTCGCGATCGGCTACCGGTTCATGCCGGACACCGTGCAGCCGGTCGCCATGTTCGTGTACTTCGTCATGTCCATCCTGGGCGGGCTGTGGTTCGCGCTGACCGGCTTCCTGCAGAAGATCGGGCAGGTCCTGCCCACCTACCAAGTGACCCGGATCGGCACCGATCTGATCAGCAACCATTCCGTGCCCGCCATGGCGTTCGTCATCGTCCTCGCCTGGTTCGCCGCGTTCGTGGTGCTCGCCGTGGTGGCGGTCCGCAGCACGGCCGAGACGGTCTGATCGGGCCGGCGGGACCACGGGGGCCTCGCCGGACGCCGGGGCGTACCAGACGGTACGCCCCGGCGGCATGGGCATGACAGCATGATGACGACGCTGACGAGGAGGTGGCGGCGATGACGGGCAGTGACGCGATGGGCGACTGCGACGGCCGGCCCCGGCGCCCGAGCCTGACGCTGAGCGGCCTGCGGGGCAGGTCGTGGCCCGGGTCCGGCGGCCCGATGCGCTGGTTCTTCACCGGCATCTGGCTGGTCTACCTGATCCAGCCGGTCACCGACCTGTTCGGCCGGCACCACAGTGGACTGTGGATCGCGGGCGGCGTCGCCGCTGGCCGTGGTGTTCTGCTCCGTCTACGTCGTGATCGTCAGCACCTGGGATCGCCATCCCCGGGAGGCGCAGGCCGGGCTGGCCTTCGTCACGGTGCTGGCCGTGGTCGCCTGCCTGGTCTACGGGGCCGACTGGACGTCGCTGTGGATCTACGTGTCCGCGGCGACCGGCTGCATCTTCCCCGGACGGCGCCCGGCGATGCTAGCCGTTGTGGTCGTCGGCGGCTTCTACCTGCTGCTGTCGGTGATCGCCCACCAGTCGATCGGCAACACGTTCATCGTCGCTGCTGCCGGTCGTGCTGATCGGCTGGGCCATGGTCGGCTTCCGGCTGCAGATCCTGCTCATGCGGGAGCTGCAGCAGGCCCGGGAGACGGTGGCCAAGCTGGCGGCGAACGAGGAACGGCTGCGGCTGGCCCGCGACATGCACGACCTGACCGGCCAGTCGCTGTCCCTCATCACGCTGAAGTCCGAGCTGGCCGCCCGCCGGCTCGCCGCGCTGGACCCGTCGGCCGAGCGTGACGCGGCGCTGGCCGAGATCACCGACATCGGGCGGGTCAGCCGGCAGACGCTGCACGACATCCGCGAGGCGGTCAGCGGGTACCGCCGGCCGACCCTCGCCGTCGAGATCATCACCGCGCGCACCTCGCTGGACGCGGCCGGCATCCACGTCGACGACGACCCGGCACTGACCCTGCGGTCCGGCACGCTGGATCCGGAGGCCGAGGCGGCGCTGGCCTGGTGCCTGCGCGAGGCGGCCACCAACGTGATCCGCCACTCCGGCGCGCGGAACTGCCGGATCCGCCTGACCGAGCGCGCCGGGGAACTCCAGCTGGAGGTCAGTGACGACGGGCGCGGGCTGAGCGGCGACGGGACGGCCCGGAACGGCGAGGCGCCGCGCAGGGGCAGCGGCCTGCACGGCATGTCGGAACGGCTGTCCGCGGTCGGCGGGCGGTTCTCGGTCGGGTCGGGCGGCCGGTTCACGGCCGGGGCCGCCGGCCGGGTCGGCCCGGGCTTCCGGCTGGTCGCCACCGTCCCCGCCTCGCCGCGCGACGGCGGTGGCGGCCCCGGCCCCGGCCGCCGGGGGCGCCGGAACGGCCGCGCCCGGCCCCCGGGACGCTAGCGTGCCCTCGTGACCGACGGCACCCGAACCATCCGCGTGCTTCTCGCGGACGACCAGAACCTGATCCGCGAGGCGCTCGCGGCGCTGCTGTCCTTCGAGCCCGACATCGAGGTCGTGGCCCAGGTCGGCCGGGGCGACGAGGTCGTGGCGGCCGCCGCCCAGCACGACATCGACGTCGCGCTGCTGGACATCGAGATGCCCGGCATCGACGGCCTGGCCGCCGCCGAGCTGCTGCACCGGTCGCAGCCCAAGGTGAAGATCGTGATCCTGACGACGTTCGGCCGGCCGGGCTTCCTGCGCCGGGCCATGGAGTCGGGCGTGTCCGCGTTCATCGTCAAGGACTCGCCGCCGGACCGGCTGGCCACCGCGGTGCGCAAGGCGCTCGCCGGGGAGCGCGTCATCGATCCCGACCTGGCCGCCGCCGCGCTCGCCGAAGGCATCAACCCGCTGACGCCGCGCGAGCGGGACGTGCTCGCGGCCTCGGGCGACGGCTCGCTCGATCTCGGAGATCGCCGGCAGGCTCTACCTGTCCGAGGGAACGGTCCGCAACTACCTGTCGTCCTGCATCCAGAAGACCGGCGCCCGCAACCGTACCGAGGCCGTGCACATCGCCCAGGAGCGTGGCTGGCTCTGACCGCCCTGGGACCCGCGCTTACGATGAGCCGATGAGCCCAGCCGGTTATTTGCGGTATCCGCATATTCGGGGCGATCTCCTCACTTTCGTCGCCGACGACGACGTGTGGCTCGCGCCGGCCGCCGGCGGGCGCGCCTGGCGGCTGTCCGCCGACGGTGCCCCGGTGAGCTTCCCGCGGCTGTCCCCGGACGGCAGCGCGCTGGCCTGGACCAGTTCCCGCGCCGGAACGAGCGAGGTCTACCTGACCGGCGTCGAGGGCGGCGGCCCCCGCCGGCTCACCTACTGGGGGGACCGCCGGACGCGGGTGACGGGCTGGACCGCGGACGGCGAGATCCTCGCGATCAGCGCCACCGGCCAGCCGGCCGCCTTCCTGACCTGGGCGCACGTCGTCCCGGTGACGGATGCGCCGCCGCGGCGGCTGCCGTTCGGCCCGGCCGGGGACATCGCGGCCGGCGGCCCGGTCACCGCCCTGCTGACCAGCACGCAGCACGAGCCGGCTCACTGGAAGGGCTACCGCGGCGGGACCGCCGGCCGGCTCTGGGTCCGGACGGGCGGCGACGGCTCCTTCGCGCGCATCCTGCCCGCGCTGCCCGGCCAGGTCACCAGCCCCATGCTGGCCGGAGACCGGCTGGTGTTCCTGTCCGACCACGAGGGAACCGGGAACCTGTACTCCTGCGCGCTCGACGGATCGGGCCTGCGCCGGCACACCGATCATGACGGCTTCTACGCCCGCAACCCCAGCACCGACGGCCACCGCGTCGTCTACCACGTGGCCGGCGACATCTGGATGCTCGACGACCTGGACGCCGAGGCGCGGCCCGTCGAGGTCATCCTCGGGTCGCCGTTCGCGGCCCGCGCCCCGCGGCTGATCTCCGCCGCCGATCACCTCGGCGCCCTGTCGTGCGACCAGACCGGGCGGGCCAGCGTCGTGGAGGTCCGCGGCACGGTGCACTGGCTGACCCACCGGGACGGCCCGGCCCGGGCCCTGGCCGTCGCGCCCGATGCCCGGGCCCGGCTGCCCGTGGTGCTCGGCGCGTCCGGCGGGGCCGCGTGGGTGACCGACGCCACCGGGCAGGACGCGCTGGAAATCACCCCGCCCGAGGACACCGCGGGCGACCCGGCGGCTGGTGACCTGGCCTCCGGCGACCTGACTGGGGGCGGGACGGACGGGGACGGGGCGCCGGCGCGGACCACCCGGCTGGCCGACGGGCAGATCGGCAGCGTGGTGGAACTGGCGGCGGCGCCGGACGGGACGGCGGTCGCGGCCGCGGCGCACGACGGACGCCTGTTCATGATCGACATCGTCGCGGAGGGCGTGATCGAGCTGGCCGCCTCCGACGACGGGCCGGTCAGCGGGCTGGCCTGGTCACTGGATTCGGCCTGGCTGGCGTGGTCGCAGCCGGGGCCGCGGCCGCTGCAGCGGATCCGCATCGCCCGGCGGAGCGACGCGTCGGTGGCGGACGTCACCGACGGCCGGTTCGCCGACACCGATGCGGTTTTCACCGCGGACGGCCTGTACCTGGCCTTCCTGTCGCGGCGGAGCTTCGACCCGGTCTATGACGCCCACTTCTTCGACCTGTCGTTCCCGCTGGGCAGCCGGCCGTACCTGGTCCCGCTGGCCGCCACGACGCCGTCCCCGTTCGCGCCCCTGCTGGCCGGCCGCCCGGTGACCCTCGACGGCGACTCCGGCGGTAAGGACGACGACCAAGATGATTCCGAACGGGCAGTGGTGACCGTCGACCCCGATGGCCTGCCCAGCCGCGTGGTGGCCGTCCCGGTCGCCGAGGCCCGGTACACCTCGCTGCACGCGGTCAAGGGCGGCCTGGCCTGGCTCCGCGAGCCGGTGTCCGGCGCACTCGGGCGAGGGCACGGCCGGTCCCGACGACGACGGCCCGGGTTCGGTGCTGGAGCGGTTCGACCTGGCCCGGCGCAAGACCACCGAGCTGACCGACGAGGTGGACTGGTTCACGGTCAGCGGTGACGGCACCCGGCTGGTGGTCGGCGACGGGGACGAGGTCCGCGTCCTGCCGTCCGAACGCAAGGAGGACGCCGACGAGCCCGGCGGCACGCTCGTCGTCGACCTGACCCGGGCCCGCTTCCTGGCCGACCCGCCCGCGCTCTGGCGGCACGCGTACGAGGAGCTGGGGCGGCTGATGCGCCGCGACTTCTGGGCGCCGGACATGGCCGGGGTGGACTGGGACGCGGCGCTGGACCGGTACCGGCCGCTGCTGGACCGGATCAGCGGCGCGGCCGACTTCGCCGACGTGCTGCTGGAGGTGGCCGGGGAACTCGGCACGTCGCACGCGTACGTCACCCAGGCCGACAGCCACGCCGCGGGGCGGCGCGGGGACGGCGCGGCCCCGGTCGGGCAGCTCGGCGCCGACATCGAACGGGACCCGGACGGCGGGTGGCGCCTGGTCCGCGTGGTGCCCGGTGAGTCGTCGGACCCGAAGGCCTCGTCCCCGCTGGCCGCGCCGGGCGTCGCGGTCGGGCCGGGCGACGAACTGCTGGCCGTGGACGGGCAGCCGCTCGACCCGGTGGCCGGGCCGGGCCCGCGCCTGGTCGGGGCGGCCGGCAAGCCGGTGGAGCTGACCGTCCGGGCGGACCGGGCCCGGCCGCGCCGGGTCGTGGTCACGCCGCTGTCCGACGACCGCCGGCTGCGGTACCAGGACTGGGTGGCGGGCCGGCGGCGGCTGGTGCGCGAGCTCGGCGCGGGTCGGCTCGGCTACCTGCACATCCCCGACATGATGGGGGAGGGCTGGGCGCATTTCCACCGCGATCTGCGGACCGAGATGCGGTGTGACGCGCTGCTCGTCGACGTGCGCGGCAATCGCGGCGGCCACGTGTCCCAGCTCGTCGTGGAGAAGCTGACCCGGCGGATCATCGGCTGGGACCTGCCGCGCGGGCTGCTCCCGGAGACCTATCCGGGGGATGCGCCGCGCGGCCCGCTGGTCGCGCTGGCCGACGAGTTCGCGGGCTCGGACGGCGACATCGTGACCGCGGCGATCCGCGTCCTCGGCCTCGGCCCGGTCGTCGGCACCCGGACCTGGGGCGGCGTGGTGGGCATCGAGGGCATGCCCGGCCATCTGCTGGTCGACGGCACCCGCGTGACCGTGCCCCGGTTCGCGTTCTGGTTCGAGCGCTACGGGTGGAGCGTGGAGAACCATGGCGTGGACCCCGACGTCGAGGTGTTCATCTCGCCGGACGACTGGGCCGCGGGCCGGGACCCGCAGCTGGAGACCGCGGTCCGGATCGCGCTCGAGGCGCTGGAGACGCAGCCGCCGGTGTCCCCGCCCGACGTGTCGACGCGCCCGTCCAAGGTCCGGCCGCCGCTGCCGCCCCGTACCGCGCCGTAAGGGAGCTGCCGGCTAGTCAGGCCCGGGTCAGCAGCTCGTGTCCGTGTTTGCGCAGCTCGGCGACGGAGGTGACGCCGAGGAGCTGCAGCGTCCGCGTGAACTGGCGCGGCCAGCAGCTCCAGCACCCGGTCCACGCCCGGCTCCCGCCGGCCATCAGGCCGTACAGGTAGGCCCGGCCGATCAGCCCGGCGTCCGCGCCGAGCGCGACGGCGACCGCCAGATCGGCCCCGTGCCGGATACCGGAGTCGACCAGCACGCAGGGACCGGGACCCACCGCCTCCCGGACCTCGGTGACGAGATCGATCGGGGCCACCGCGCGGTCCAGCTGCCGGCCGCCGTGATTGGACAGCAGAACGCCGTCCGCGCCGGCCTCCACCGCCCGCCGGGCGTCAGCCGCGCCCAGCGTGCCCTTGATGATCAGCTTTCCGGGCCAGCGCTCCCGCAGGCTGGCGACGTCGTCCCAGGTAATGCTGGGACTGAACTGGCGGATGGTCTCCTCGATGGTCATGGCCGGATGGTTGACCGAGAAGTTGGCGAACGTGATGGCCGGGCTGCGCAGCATCCGCATCCAGTAGGCGGGCCGGGAGCCGATGCGGGCGATGCTCCCGGCGGTCAGCTCGGGCGGGATCTTCAGCCCGTTGCGCACGTCGCGGACCCGGTTCCCGGGGACGGTGGTGTCGACCGTCACCAGCAGCGTGCGGTACCCGCACGCCCGGGCCCGGTCGACCAGTTCCCGGGTCAGCCCGGCGTCCTTCAGCACGTAGAGCTGGAACCACAGGTCGTCCTGGCCGGCGGCCCGCGCCGCGGCGGCCAGGTCCTCGATCGAGGTGGTCCCCATGGTGGACAGCGCGTACGGCAGGCCGCGCCGGGCGGCCGCCCGCGAGCCGCCTACTTCCCCGTCCGGATGCATCATCCGCGTGTACCCGGTGGGAGCCAGCGCGAGCGGCAGGGCCATATCCCGGTCCAGGACCCGCGTCGCGGTGTCGACCTCGGCCACGTCGACCAGCCCGTGCGGCAGGAACCGCCACCTGCGGAACGCCCTGATATTGCCTGCCATGCTCAGCTCATCGTCGGCGCCGCCGTCGACGTAGTCGAAGACCGGGCGCGGGATCAGCAGCCGGGCGCTCCTGCGCAGATCCGCGACATCGTGGCAGCGGGCGAGCCGCCGTGTCGTCGGGTCAAGCTCCAGCGGCTTCATCCGGATGAGCTGGCGAATCTCCCGGATATTCACATCCAGGACGATACCGTTCGCGCCCGCCCGGCAAACCCCCGCGCCCTCGCCGCCGCCTCGCCACCGGACCATGATCGGGTTGAGTTTTCCGCAGGATCTGCGGAAAACTCAACCCGATCTGGTGAGAGGCCCGTGCCCCCCGGCCTCGGCGGGGACCAGGCGGATCACCGGGAGGACCCGGTCGGTCTTGGCCTGGTACTTCGCGAACCGGGGCTGGGCGGCGGTGATCCGCTGCCAGGCTTCGTCCCGCTGGGCGCCTTCTAGTTGCTGCGGGGTGGCCCGGAACTTGCGCCCCTCCATCTCGACCCGGACCTGGCCGGGCTGCGCCGCCATGTTGAGCAGCCAATCCGGACTGCGGACCGAACCGCAGGCCGACGGGACGATGAGCCACGCGTCGTCCCCGTCGGGAAACCAAGCCATCGGGCTCTGCCGGGCCTGCCCGCTCTTCCGGCCGGTCGTCGTGAGGAACAGCAGGTTCATCCCCATGAACTGGTAACCCTTGCGCCGGTGCCGCTTGTCCATCTGGCGCATCAGCCACCGGCCGACCGGGCCACCTGCCCTGGGGGCGCGGCCCCCTCGGGTTCCGGCCGCGGTGTCATGGACCATGCCGTGCCTCCCGCCTGGCGGGGATGTCGATGAGGCCCTACCAGTCACCAGTCTGCCCACCCACCCGACGTCGCTGGCGGGACTGATCGCCATGGCCGTCACCTACGGCATCGGCTCTCTGGTCGGGCACCTCGCCGGTGAATGACTCAACTACTTTGACTGACTGGGACTCACAGGCGCTCGGCCAGCATCCTCAACCTGCGGCAACATCAATGAGCCGAGACGAGATCGCTTCGATTGACGCTCTCCGACGTCCTGGCCGTGCTCCGCGATGCCGACCCGCCGACAAGGCCGAGATTTACACCCAGCTCGGCCTGCGCCTGACCTACCAGCCAACCCGGCCGCGCTCAAGCGCGGCCGGGCACGCGCTATTGGCCAGCAGTTTTTCCAAGGCTGCGACAGCGACCATTTGCAGCAACCCGGTCACAGAATGTGGTAATTGGCTCGGTGACGTTACCAGAGCGACGGAAGCGATTGTGCTCTGCCGCAATAATCGCGTTCCCGTTTTAGCGTGCCGCGCGGTTGTTACCGGTCACGACCCGCGTGATTCTCACCGGTAAGGGGGTTACACTGCGAAAAATGTCCTCAGCGGGCAGCAACAACTAACTCAACCAGTACAGGACATAAC
>CAVQZM010000021.1:0-44349 GCA_963718475.1 uncultured Actinomycetes bacterium
GAGCCCGAGCAGCAGCGCGCCGACCAGGTCGGGGGCGTGGGGCGCGCGGCCCGGCTGATCCGCGGGCAGGACCCGGAAGGCGATTGCCAGGGTCACCACGACGACCGGTACCGACAGGTAGAACACGAAACGCCATCCGCAGGCCGTTCCGAACACCTGCAGGATCACGCCGCCCAGCAGCGGCCCGATGGCCGTGGACAGGCCGACCGTCGCACCGTAATAGCCGAAGACTTTACCCCGCCCCGGGCCGCGGTACATCTGCTGCATCAGGCCGATGACCTGGGGGGCGAGCAGGCCAGGCCGCGACGCCACGACAGAGCAGGCCGACGACCAGCACCGTGGCGTCCGGTGCGGCCCCGCGCACACCACCGCGGTGATCGCGAACAGGGACGGCCGATCAGGAAGAGCCTCCTGCGCCCGTATTGATCCCCCAATCGGCAGGGCACCAGGGTCAGCCCGAACGTCAGCGCGAAGCCGGCGACGGCCCAGGACACGTCGGCGGCAGACAGGTGCAGGCTGCGTTCCATCGATGGCAAGGCGACGGTGACGATACTGATGTCAAGCAGGGTCATGAACGCGGCGACCAGGCAGATAAGCAGCGCGTGCCGCCGCCGCGACTCGGTGATTCCGGCAAAGTCTTCGGCCGTTTTCGGCATGGGGCACCACAATTTTCACGTCGGGCACACGGTGGATTCGCGGCGGCGGGCCGCCGGGATGGGGGCCGTCAGCCTGCGTCGGCGACCAGGCTGACGCTCTCGACTCCGGCCACGGCACAGGCTTCGTCGTTCTCCGGGCGGTCCCCGCTGACCCCGATCGCGCCGAGCAGGTTCCCCTCGGCGTCGCGGATCAGCACGCCTCCCCGGGAGGACGCGATGCGGCCCTCGGAGATGGCGGCCAGGGCCGCGAAGAAGGCCGGGTCGCGGCTCGCGTGCCGCGCACCCGCGGCGCCGCCCGCGCCGGTGCCGAGGCATCCCCAGGCTTTCGCGTGGGCGATCTGCGGGCGCAGGATCCCGGCGCCGTCCTCACGCTTGACCACCACGGGGTGACCGCCCGGGTCAAGCACGGTGACAGTCACGGGCCGCAGCCCGAGCTCCCGCCTTGCTCAGCGCCGCGTCCACGATCTGCGACGCCTGAGCCAAGGACAACATCGTCATCGTTCCTGCCTTTCTTGTCGATCTGAGGGTGACTGGAACTGGGGAAATGCCGGGACCTTTTCCGGCGCGGCTGAGGAATGGTGCCCGCCGCGTCCCGGTCCCGCACCGCCCGCATCGGCCACAGGCCGGCAAGGTTGATCGCGGCCGCGACGAGGAAGGCGACGCGGTAGGAGACCGGCTGGACCCCGCCGGCCGCCGCATGATCATGCGCACTGACCAGCACAATGGCGGTGGTGGCGACAGCGACACCGATCGCGCCGCCTAGCCGCCGCCCCACGTTGAACAGGGTCGATGCCCGGCCGGACGCGGCAGGCGAGACCGTGGCGAACGAGGCGGCCTGGGTCGCGACGAACACCTGTCCAACCGCCACTCCCATGAAGTACAGGACAATCCGCACCAGCCACAGGCTCGTGCCGGTGCCCAGCACCCCGAGCAACGCGATGCAAAGGCTCGACGCCGCGACACCGAGCGCCAGATGCAGGCGCGGCCCGAGCTTCCGGTACAGCAGGCGGCTGCCCAGCTGCGAACCGGTCATCACCCCGACCGCCTCCGGGAATGTACTCAGGCCGGAGGCCAGGGGGCTGAGCCCGCGCCCATCCTGGAAGTACAGCGAGATCGTGTAGAGCGTGCCCAGGAACGCGACCGACTCGATAGCCATGATGGGCGCTGCCCGAGCCGAACAGCCGGTCCTTGAACAGCCGCACATCCATGATCGGAGCGGCCCTCCGCAGCTCGACGACCACCAGCAGGCCCAGCAGCACCACCCCGGGGACAATGCTGCCGAGCACTTCGGCCGACGACCATCCATGACTGGGTCCCGCCGAAACCCCGTACATCGCCAGCCCGAGCCCGGCCGCGGCGAGCAGGAAGCCGGCGGCATCGAATCCGCCCGGCTGGCGGCTGGTGTCCCGGCGGAGAAACAGGGCGCCGAATACCGTGACGCAGATGCCCACCGGAACGTTGACATAGAAGACCAGGCGCCAGGACAGGTCGGTCACCAGAAGGCCGCCGAGCACGGGGCCGAGCGTCGGTGCGAGTCCCGTCGCAAAGGTGAGCATGGCGGCGAGACGGACACGAGCCTCCGGCCGGAAGGCGCGCAGCAGCATGGCCATGCCGACCGACGCGAGCATGCCGCCGCCCGCCCCCTGCAGCACCCGGAACAGGACGAGCTCGCTGAGGCTCGAGGCCATCCCACACAGCGCCGACGCGATCGTGAAGACCGCGACGGCCGTCAGCAGCGTCCGCTTGCCGCCGAACCGGTCGCCGAGCCACCCCGATGCCGGAACGAAGACAGCCAGGCTGACCAGGTAGGAGATCGACACCACGTCGACCGACGTGGGCTGGACCGAAAAGGCCCGGCCGATGGCCGGGAGGGCCACATTGACGATGGTGGTGTCCATCGTGCTGAGGAAAATGGCGGCAACGTAGACGACAGCGACCGCCGTCTTCTGGCTGACGGCGCTCCGCACGCCACGTTGCATGCCTGCTCCTTCCCGGGGACGGGGTGATCGAGCCGCAGATCACTCCGTCGCGGACCGGTGGACGGATTCGCGCTCGGCGGCCCGGCGGAACAGGTCGTCGAGCATGGTCATGGCGCTGGTGTCGAGCCCGTTCTCCGATTTGAACGGCCCGCCGGCCGCCATGGCCCGGTTGATCAGCGGTATGTGGACGGCCCGGGTGACTGGCGTCATGCCCAGCGCGATCACCACCGGCATGAGCGCCTGCACCGCCCGGGCCCCGGCGGCGATGCCGCCGTAGCCGACGAATCCGACCGGCTTGTTCCGCCATTCCCGGCCGAGGAAGTCCAGCGCGTTCTTGGTCGCCGCGTTGTAGCCGTGGTTGTACTCCGGCACCACGAACACGTACGCCTGGCCGGAGCTGATGATCCTGCTCCACCGGCGGGTGTGCTCGTGGGTGTCAGGCCCGCGCCCGGCCGGCACGGGTTCGTCCAGCAGCGGGAGACCCACCTCGGCCAGGTCGACGAGCTCGACGCCGAACTTGTCGTGCCGGACGGCAAACTCGTGGAACCAGCTGCCCACGGCGGCGCCACGGCGGCCGGGCCGGGTGCTGCCGATGATGACCTGCAGGTGCGGTTTCGGCATGCCGAGCCGCCGCTCAGACGGCAGCTGGCCGAGGCTTCTCGAACTGGATCCCGCCGTCGCTCACATCTATGTCGAACTGGTCCGACGGGGTGCTCGGCGGCTGGATGGGGGGCAGGCCGACGATGTACAGCACCGTCTCCTCGGTGGCGCTGACCTGCAGCCTCTCCCCCGCCTCGGCCTGGATCGCAGCCAGGCCGATCTTGGTGCCGTCCACCGCTGCGGCGCCGGAAAGGGCGACGATCAGGCGGCGGCCGAGCTCAGAGGTGGAATCCCACTCCGCGCCCGGGTCGATCTTTATGAACTCGATCCAGAAGGCGCGCTCCGTCCACGAGCCGAGGTACTTGCGCTCCACGCCGGGCGCGCCCGGTACCGGTATCCAGTTGAAGTGCGCGGGGTCGGCAATGATGACGTTCTTGTAGCGCGGCCGCGGGAACTTGACCGGCCTGCGCTCACGCCGGACCTCACCCTCCTCCCGTCGTTGCTGTGGGCCCCGGCCCCGGCCGGCGCCCATCCCCAGACCGGAGGCCCCGCCGAACTGCAGCACCAACTGCAGCTGCTTGGCGTCACCCAGCGGGTCGTCCTGCGGGCCGTAGGTCTGCCCCTCAGGGAAGTACCCGACTTCGCCCTCGTGCAGGATGCCCTGCTCACCCAGGTTCATGTCGCCCACTACCGGGAGGCGGATCTGCTCGAAGGTGTGACGGTGCCGCGGCATGTGGAAGTCCGCTTCCTGGCGGCCCAGGATGTAGCGGAAGTTCTCCAGCTTGTCGGGCTCGCCCCCCATGAGCAGGTAGTTGAAGGAGACCGTGCCCCTCGGGTGGTCCAGCTTGAAAGCGGATTCGTCGAATGGTGCGACCTTCATCCCGGTCCTCCGTTTCCTGGCGGCCGATGCGTCCTGATGACAGCGGGGTCATCAGTTGCTGGAAGCTAACCTACTCTGGTTGGTTGGTGTCAAATGTATGTTTACGAGCAGGCCCCATGGATCCGTAGCCGTGCGGCACAGTGCCGGAGCCGCTCGAGAGGAGGAAGCGGGATGGCCGCAGGCCTGGAGGGAACCGTCGCATTGGTGACCGGCGCGTCGAGCGGGATCGGCGAGGCGACGGCGAGGGAACTGGCGGCCCGGGGAGCCGCGGTTGCCTTCGTCGCCCGGCGCAAGGACCGGCTCGGGGCGCTGGCCGCGCGGATCGCTGCGGCGGGCGGGACCGCCCGGGCGGTCCAGGCCGACGTGACGGATCAGGATCAGGCGCGCGAGGCCGTCGAGCAGGTGGTGCGGGCCTGGGGGCGGCTGGACATCCTGATCAACAACGCGGGCGTCCTACGGCGCGGGCCGTTCGTGGACGGCCCGGTCGCGGACTGGGAGCACATGGTGCGGCTCAACGTGCTGGGCTCGCTGTACTGCGCGCACGCCGCGCTGCCGTACCTGCTGCGGGCGGCCGAGGAAAGCCGCGCGAGGTCGCGGATCTGGTCAACGTCAGCTCGCTGTCCGGGCGGATCGTCCGCCAGGGCTCCGCGGTGTACAACGCGACCAAGCACGCGATGAACGCCTACAGCGAGTCTCTGCGGCAGGAAGTGGCCGGCCGCAGGGTCCGGGTGTCGGTGCTCGAGCCAGCCGCGGTGGCCACCGAGCTGTTCACGCCCGGGGACCGGCGCAGGCACCTAGCGGAGGACGGCGCCCTACGAACGGCTCAGATCCGAGGATGTCGCCGACGCCATCGGGTACGCCGTCACCCGCCCCCGCCATGTCGCGGTAAGCGAGATGCTCATCCGTCCCACCGAGCAGGAGCGGTGATGGCTCTGCACTACCTACTAAATAGGCTGGTCACGTAGCATATTGGTAACCTCGTGGGTTACACGCCGGCTTCCGCGGTGAACCGCGGAGGCCCGGGTACGGGGAATGCAGGGAGATGTTCGTCATGCCGGTGTCGCAACCAGCCGCGAAACTCTACCGCGGCCGGGTGGCCGACCAGATCGTGGATGATCTGCGCGGCCAGATCCTCAGCGGCGCACTGCCGGACGGCGCCCGGCTGCCGTCCGAGCATGAACTGGCGATCCACTACGGCGTGAGCGGACCGACCATCCGGGAGGCGGTCCGGGTGCTGACCGCGATGGGACTGCTCAGCACCAGGAACGGCAGCCGGACCACCGTCACCGCCCGGGGCGACGCCCTGCTCGCGATGTCGATCGCCTCCGTCGTCCAGTTCGAGAAGATGAGCGCCGCCGACGTTCTGGGCCTGCTGGGAGCGCTCAACGCCTACGCGGTCCAGCAGGCCGTGGAGCGGGCATCCGACGAAGACATCGCCAAGTTGCGGGCCGCGGCCAGGCAGGCGGCGGACATCAGCGACGTGGAGTCGGCCGCAGCGGCACTCAAGCACTACTTCGTGACCCTCTCGGCGATCTCGCATAACCCGCTGCTCGCCGCGCTGTGCCGGGTCATCACGGAGATCCAGATCGGGCTGGCGGTCGACCTGTCCGGTGGCAGCACGGACGACTGGCGGCGGGTCGCGGGATCGCTGCACAAGACGCGGATGGACATCGTGGAGGCCATCGCCCAGCGGGATTCCGCCCTGGCCGCCCAGCTTGTCCGCGACTATCACCGGAAAGTCATCAACGGACCCAGTCCTCGCCGCGGGCCAGGGAGCTGAGGGAGTCTGACCGGGCCTCACCACCTTGCTGGCCTCCTGGCTGGGGGCGAATGTGCGCGTCGGCGGCTGAGAGGCTGATCCGACGGTGATGCGCACGGCTGGGCGACAGCACGCGGGCAGCCGGCGGCCGTGGTCCTGGACCGGATGGCCGAGCAGCACGGAGGCCAGCCGCCATGGCCTCCCTTCGACGAGGTCAGCTTCCGGCCCTGAGCCCGGCCCGGCAGCCGCATTGTGCAGCGTGCGTGATCTGGCGCCGCGCGCGAGAGCCTGATAAAGTCACTGAGAAATTTTTACTTGGATTTTATTACCGGCATTTGGTGTGCAGACCTCGCAAATGTCACTGATTAGTCTGGATAACTTGCCAGGCTTACATCAGGAATCCGCCAGGAAGGCCCGGTATTCTGCGAACCCCTGCGGGAAGACCGTCATCTCGCGGACGGGGCGGTGCAGGCGTGATTGGCTTCGTGGCCTCCGTCACACTTTTCTCCTGCTACCGGCCAGTGCCACAGCGCGGAATCATCTGAGTGTATGGCGCGGCCGAAGGCTAGTTGCGGCTAGGTTCAGCCTCTTGAGAAGGCTGACATAGGAACGGCACCTAACTTCTGTACGGACGCACCGGAAAGCCGGTGACCGCGAGAAGGAAGGAAAAGACAAATGAGTCTTCACCCGCTCCCCAAGCCGAAGCCGCGCAAGCCACGCAAGCCGTGCCGGTAGGACCACCCGCCATCAGATAAGGCGACACAGAGGGAACGCAGAAGCTTTCCTGTGCCGGCCTTCTCAAGCGTAGCCGTATCCCGTCGAAATCTAGTAGGAGTGGAAATGAAACGCTTTGCCGTAAAGACCTTCGCAACGCTGGCCGTCCCGGCGGCGGCCGGGGCTCTGCTGGTGGCCCCGGCAACGGCCGCAGTCGCTGCAACCAAGGCGCCGAAAGCACCATTGGCGTGCACCGCCTCGGTCAGCAACGGCCGCCCGAACGGCAACTCCACCGTCTACGTAAACGTGGAGCACCGTCAGGGGCGCCAGCGTGTCGGCCGTCGCCCGCTTCAAGACGGGCCCGGTCAGGAAGACCGGCACGGCTAATGCGCGGGGGAAGGCGCAGCTCGCCTACTCCGTCGGCCGGGCGGCCGGTGGATCGAAGGTAAACGTGAACGTCACCGTCGACCTCGGGCCGGACGAGCGGCAGCGGCTCGACGTCCTTCGTGCCGCGTTAACCACCACAGGCGACGCGGGTCGGCCCGGTTCGGGCCGACCCGCGTTCCTTTTGCGCCCAGGCTGTCCTCACGGCACCGCCCGGCCGGCCGCCCGAAACAGTAGTCGCGCCGCACGCCATGTCCTGATAACGTCGCAGATCAGTTTTACCTAAATTTTATTATGGGCATTGGGTGACATGCCTCGCAAACCTGGTCGGTCAGTCTTAAGAAACTGCCAGGCCTGCCTCAGGAAGTCGTCGGGGAATCCGATATCCTGCGAAGTCCCTGAATGGTGCCGCCATTTCCCGTACGCAACGACGCAGGGCGATTCGCCCGGCGGCCTGGGTCAGATTGCCTCGGCGCCTGCCGGCCGATTCCGGAGCCAGGTTCCGCGCCCACAGCCCAAGCCGCGCAGGGCTTGCGCTCTGCGGCAGGACCCGCATTTGTTTTATGGACCGAACTCTGCGCAGAGCTCGGCAGCACCTGAGAGTGTGACGCGGCACACAAATAAGCTTGCGGCTAACTACAGCCCCTTGAGAACGCTGACAGAAGAACGGCGTCTAACTTCTGATTTGTAAGCACCGCAAAGACGGTGACCGTTAAAGGAGGAAACCACGATGAGTGCTCACCCGCTGCCCAAGCCCCGCAAGCCCCGCAAGCCGCGGAAGCCGCGCCGGTAAAACAGCCAGAACCGGTTAAGGCCAGAAACTGGCTGCAGCCGGCCAGGTGCTGTGAGGGGCGCGCCGGCGGCACCCGATCCGGGTGCCGCCGGCGCCTATTTGCGCCGAGGGGAAATGATACGGATGCGGTCTGCAGAATCTGGCCCGAGCTTGCGGGATGTCTTCCGGAGCTTCTGGCCGTACACCCGGGGCGAGCGGGGGCGCCTGCTGGCGGCCGGGATTCTCGCCGTCGTGGTCGCCGGCGGTGAAATCGGCACCGTCGTGATCTTCGACACCATCACCGGCACGGTCCTCGGCCAGCGCCGGATGGGGGCCTTCTGGCCGCTGGCCGGCACGTGGCTGGGCATCGCCGTGATCACCGCCGCCGCCATGTTCACCGGCGGCTACCTCAGATCGCTGGCCAGCGAACGTTTCCTGCTCCGGCTGCGCGATTCCGTCTTCGCCCGTACCCAGCAACTGTCCCCGGGCTTCTTCACCAAGCACCGGCTCGGCGACCTGATCGTCCGCCTCACCGACGACCTCGAGGTCATCGAGGAACTGGTCTCCTCTGGCCTGGTCGAAGCAGCCGCCGCGGCGATCAGCGTCGCGCTGTTCGCCGCCGCCGCCGCGATCATCCAATGGCAGCTGGCCCTGATCACCTTCGCCGTGGCGCCGCTGTTCTGGCTCACCTCGAAAGGATTTTCCGGCCGCCTCAGCCAGGCTTCCGGGCAGGAACGCGCGGCCAGCAGCTCACTGGCCAGCACCGTGGAGGAAAGCCTGGCCAACCAGGCCCTCGTCCAGGCATTCAGCCGCCAGCCCGACCAGGCCAGCCGCCTGCACCACGAAGGCCGGTCCTGGCTACGCGCCAGAATGGCCGAAGCCAGGCTGAACTCCCTTTACGCACCCGCCGTCTACTTCGCCGAAACGATCTGCATCCTCATCGTGTTCGGATTCAGCGCCTGGGAGATAGCCGCCCACCGGCTCAGCCTCGGCGGCATGCTGTCCTTCGCCATCCTGCTCGCCTACATCTATCCAGAAATCCAGGACATCAGCGGATACCGGGTCACCATGGCCGCCGGCCAGCCCAGCGCCCAGCGGATCACCGACATCCTCACCACCACCCCCGCGGTCACCGACCACCCCGCCGCCCCCCAGACCCGCAGGCCCAGCCCGGCCGGCCGGGGCCCGGGCCGGATCGAGTTCGATCACGTCACCTTCACCTACCCCGGCACCAGCAGTCCCGTCATCCAGGGGCTGTCCTTCACCGCAGAACCCGGCACGCTGCTGGCCGTCACCGGCCCGAGCGGCGCGGGGAAATCCACCGTGGCCCAGCTGCTGATCCGCTTCTACGACCCGGGCACCGGCCGCATCCTCCTCGACGGGCACGACATCCGCGACCTGCCGCTGCGGTCACTGCGTGACACCGTCACGGTGCTCCAGCAGGAAAACCTCCTGTTCACCGGGACCATCCGGGACAACATCGCCTACAGCAAGCCCGGCGCGACCGCCGCTGAGGTTCTGGCCGCCGCCCGCGCCGCCGACGCCCACGACTTCATCACCGCCCTGGCCCACGGCTACAACACCCCCGTCGGCCAGCGCGGACGGCTCCTATCCGGCGGCCAGCGGCAACGGATCGCCATCGCCCGCGCCATCCTGCGCGACGCACCCATCCTCATCCTGGACGAGCCCACCACCGGCCTCGACCCAGGCAGCGCCCGCAACCTCCTCACCAGCCTCCGCGCCGCCATCGCCGGGCGCACCACCATCGTCATCACCCACGACCAGGCCCTCGCCGCAGCCGCCGACGACGCGATATCACTGAACGGGAAAGCCAGCGCCGCATTCAGCGGCCCGCCCATAGCATCAGACGGCCGACTGCTGGCTACGTGAGCCCGGCGACGGCCAGGAGTGAGCGCATCCGGGCCGCGGCGAGGTCCGGGTCCGGCAGCAGGCCCGCCTGATCGGCGAGCCGGAACACCTCCACCAGGTGCGGCAGGCTGCGCGCGCTGTGCAGGCCGCCGACCATGGCAAAACCGCGCTGGCGGCCGGAGATCCAGGACAGGAATGCGATTCCGGTCTTGTAGTAGTACGTCGGGGCCGCGAACACGTGCCGGGACAGCGGCACCGTGGGCCGCAGGGCCGCGTCGTAAGCGGTGAGGTCACCGCGGTCGAGGGCCTGCAGGCCAGCCGAGGCGGCCGGGGCGATCGCGCCGAACGCGCCTAGCAGCGCGTCACTGGCCCGCTTCCCGTCACCGCGGATGAGTTCGGTGTAGCTGAAATCGTCGCCGGTGTAGAGGCGGACGCCGTCCGGAAGCCGCTCCCGCAGCTGCACCTCGTGGGCGGCGTCGAGCAGTGACACCTTCACCCCGTCGACCCGGGCCGCGTTATCGCGGATGATCGACAGCAGGGTGTCCGACGCGGCGGCGGCGTCGTCCGATCCCCAGTAGCCCGCCAGCGCCGGGTCGAACATGGGGCCGAGCCAGTGCAGGATCACCGGGGACCGCACCTGGCCCAGCAGGCGGCCATAGACCTTCCGGTAGTCGTCGGCGTCCCGCGCGGCCCGGGCCAGCTGGCGGCTGGCCATCAGGATGACCTGCGTCCCGGTGTCCTCGACGAACCCCGCCTGCTCCTCGTAGGCGGCGGCGATGTCGTCCAGCCGGGCGAGATCGGGCGCGGCGTGGTCGGTCCCCGCGCCCGCGGCCAGCCGGCCCCGGACGCCCGGGCGTCGGCGGCGGTCCGGGCGATCAGCTCACGGGTCGCCGGCCAGTCCAGCCCCATGCCGCGCTGGGCCGTGTCCATAGCCTCGGCCACCCCAAGGCCGTAGGACCACCGGAACCGCCGGACAGCCAGGGTCTGATCCCAGTCGAGAGACGCCGGGGCCCCCGGCACGTTCTCACCGAGCGGATCGGGCACGACGTGCGCGGCGGCGAACGCCACGCGGCTGGTGATGGGCGCGGCCGGACGCGGCCACGGCACTGGCGCGCGCAGGGTGTACCGCTCCCGCGTCCCGTCCCGGCCGGGCAGCCGCAGGGTGGCCGTCACAGCACCAGCTCGGTGAGGTCGACGCGCCGGCCCTCGGCCGACGAGCGCAGCGCGGCCTCGGCCAGCTGGAGGCCGCGGGCGCCGGACAGCAGGTCGTGCGGGTGTTCCGCCCCGCCGTACAGCGAGCGGATGAACTCCTCCCACTGGGCGCGGAAGCCGTTGACCGGCCGCCCGTTGTCCGGCACCTCGGACCACTGATCACGGAACCGCTCGGCGACGGGCAGGTCCGGGTTCCACACGGCCCGGGGCGTATTCGCCCGGTGCTGGACGCGGCAGCCCCACAGTCCGGCCACCGCGCTGCCGTTCACCCCGTCGACCTGGAACTCCACCAGCTCGTCGCGGTTGACCCGGACGCACCACGACGAGTTCATCTGCGCGGTCACGCCGCCGTCGAGATCGAAAATGGCGTAGGCCGCATCGTCCGCGGTCGCCGGGTACGGCTTGCCCCGCTCGTCCCAGCGCTCCGGCACGTGGTCACCGCGCGGGCCGTGACGCTGCGGACCCGCCCGAACAGCGCCGCGAACACGTAATCCCAGTGGCAGAACATGTCAGTGACGATGCCACCGCCGTCCTCGGCCCGGTAGTTCCAGCTCGGCCGCTGCGGCTCCTGCCAGTCGCCTTCGAACACCCAGTAGCCGAACTCCCCGCGCACCGAGAGAATCCGGCCGAAGAATCCGCCGTCGATCAGCCGCCTCAGCTTGAGCAGCCCGGGCAGGTAGAGCTTGTCGTGGACCACGCCGCACTTCACGCCCGCGCTGGCCGCCAGCCGGGCCAGCCCGAGCGCGGCGTCGGCCGTTTCGGCCACCGGCTTCTCGCAGTAGACGTGCTTCCCGGCGGTGAGGGCGGCCGCGACCGACTTCTCCCGGGCCTGGGTCACCTGGGCGTCGAAGTACAGGCTGACCTCCGGCTCGCCGAGCACCTGGCCGAGATCGGTGGTCCAGCGGGGCAGCCCGTGCCGCCGCGCGATATCGGCCAGCTTGACCGGGTCGCGTCCCACGAGGTAGGGGACGATCTGGAACCGCCGGCCGTCGCCGAGCACAACGCCGCCGTCGGCCGCGATGGCCAGCACCGAGCGGACCAGATGCTGGTGGTAGCCCATCCGGCCGGTCACGCCGTTCATGGCGACGCCGATGCTCTCCTCGGTCACGGCCACCTCCTGTTCTGTAACGTGTGCAAGCGCTTGCTTGATCAGCACGCTAAGGCCGGAGGCACCGGGAGGCAAGGGCACCTGTCGGCCCATGATCGTGTGAAGAAAACGTCGTATTTAGCGGAAAACAACACATAATCATGGAAGTGCGCGCGCCCGGCGGGCCCGGCGGCGGTCCCATCGGTAATTGCGCGTCAGGCCCACGACGAGCAATACGACCCCGCCTGCCACCGGGGCGCCGATCAGCGAGGCGACCAGCGTCCGATCGGCCACGTTGTCGACCATGGCGTTGCCGGGATTAGCCGGATCGAGGTAACACTTACGTCTTTCGACGACCCGTAGCCCGAGGCATTAAGCGAGTACCCCTGACCATGCCACCGGTAACTGACGATTCCGCCCTGCTCGGTACCGGCAACCCGGTGACCGGTCCACAGCAGGAGGTCTGGTGACTGCAGTTCCAGCAGCACCATCAGGAGCGCGAAGACAAAAAGCGTGATGGCCAGGCCAACGAACCAGCCCGCTCCGTCGAACCAGCTCCGCACTCGCGCAAACACGCGACCCAGTATCAACCGGCAACCCGCTGCCGGCAACCGGGCCCCCAGCTCGGATACGGCCACGGCTGCCGTAGGCTCGGCGGGTGTCATTGACCGTGCGGGCTGCGGTACCTGCGGACCTGGCCAGGCTTCCGGCCATCGAGTTGTCCGGCGACGCGATGTTCCGCGAATGCGGCATCGTGTTCCCGCCCGGTCCGGCAACGGTCGAGGCGGCGATTGACCACGGCGAGGAAATCCTGGTCGCCGGCGATCCGCCAATCGCCTTCGCCGCCGTCACCAGCCTTGATGGGCGCCCTCATCTGGAACAGATATCTGTGCAGGCCGACCAGGGACGCAAGGGCATCGGGAGCCTGCTGCTGACCGAGGTCATCCGCAGGTCCGGCCCGGGATTGACGTTGCTGACGTTCCGGGACGTGCCATGGAACGGCCCTTGGTACACGCGGCACGGGTTCGCGGAACTTCCGCAATCGGCGTGGGGACCGCAGCTTCGAGCCCACTGGCAAGCCGAAATCGACGCGGGCCTGCATGATCTCGGCCCCCGCCTCGCGATGCACATCCCCGGCACCTGACACTCCGCGCTCGTTACTACTGCGCTGCCCCAGTTTCACTCAGGGCGCAGCCTTCCCGCCTGTGCGAAGGACGCCCGTTGGGTAGCTTGCCGACATGACAGCGGACGGGAGCCCGGCGGCGCGGTACGACGAATGGGCGGACTGGTACGAGACCTACATGAATGGCGAGGCGCAGGCATTCGCCCAGCGCGCAGGCACGGCCCTGACCGAGATCCTGGGACCGGGCTCGGGCCCGGTGCTTGACCTTGCCTGCGGGACCGGCACCTATGCACATGTGCTCAGGACACTCGGCTGGACGCCGTTCGGTCTCGATCTGTCCCGGGCTCAGCTGCAATATGCCCGCGGACGGATGCCCGTCATTGCCGCCGACGCGGCGGTTCCTCCGCTCCGGCCGGGCGCGCTGGCGGCGGTGTCGGCGGTCATGTGCCACACCGACATCGAGGATTACGCAGCCGTATGCCGGGCGCTGAGCCGGACGCTTCGGCCAGGTGGGATCTTCGCTCACACCGGCCTCCACCCGTGCTACGTCGGGGCTTTCGCTGACCGCTCCGACCCGTCGGGAATCATCATCACACCTGGATACTGGCGCCGGGAGCGGCGCTTCGAAGCCTGGTCCACGCGCGGGGTACGGGCCAAAGTCGGCGCAACCCATCTCCCGGTCGGAGATCTGCTCGGCGCCTTCACCGCTGCAGGACTTGTCATTGAGCGAGTCATAGAAGCAGGCAGCCCCACCCCAGATATCCTCGCCGTCCGCTGCATTCGCGCAAAGCCGCGGTGAACCAGCAGTACCCGTCGTCAGGAACTAACAGCGTGCCGATGGTTCCCGGACCTCTTGCCGGGTGAGTATCTCGTAGCTTTGGACGTTCGCCGGTGCATCAAAGCGATCGACCCGGCGAAAGCCCAGCGCCTGCACGACTCGCAGCGCCCGGACGTTGAAGGTAGCGATCGTGACCCGGAATGCCGCAGGAGCGAACCGGTCCCGGCCGAAAGCCAGACCAGTCTCAATTGCTTCCCGGCCCAGCCCCTTCCCGGTGAGATCAGGCCGCAGGCCACCTCCGGTATCGAGCGCGGTGGCGTCGTACGTGCCGCCCGGTACCTGGCCGTCCGCCCCAAACGAGCGAAAGCCGATGAGCCCGCCCCGGTCGACGAGTGCGAAGAACCAGCCGTTAGCGCTCGTGAAGGCAGCACCGTCATCCGATATGTCATAGCAGTCGTACGGTGCCGGATACCGCCACGTGACGATGTCGGCCGCGTAGCCCGCCGTCATGGGAACGATCTGCACGCCACCATTCAACGGCAGCATGACACGGGCGTCGAGCCGGTTGGGTCGCAGCTCAACCGCCGGGCAGCCCGCGCCTGCCGCCGACGGCCGGGCTACCGGCCGGCGGGCTGGGGCCGGCGGGCTGGCGTTCGTAGTAGGCAGCGGCGCCCTTGCCGAAGATCAGCACCATGGCGGCCAGGGCGACCAGCCATATGACGCCACCCGCGATCAGGTCAGCCGGGGCGTACGCCGCGGCCCCCTCGGCCAGTGGGACGAGGACGCCCAAGGTGGTGAGCGCGAAGAACGCCATGAAGGCGGGCCTGCCCCAGTCATGCCCCCGGCCGTTCGCCCAGGCCAGGAAGAGCCACAGCACGGCCACGATCGGTACGGCGAATTCGTCGATGACCAGGTGCATGTGCACAACCCACATCTGCGCCGCGGTCAGGCCCGGGTTCCTTCTGAGAAGGGCCGACGTGAGGCTGCCGGCGGTCACCACGATCGTGACCCAGGCGGCCACTTCCAGTACGGCGCCGGCATACATGAGCCGGACCGCGGTCCGCACGGTGCGCGGCCGGGGCACCGCGGGGCGCAGGCGCATCAGCACCGCGCTGCGGATCAGGTCCGCGGACGCGCCGAGCCCGGGGCGCTGCTGGCCATCCTGGGCGCACGCCAAGAGCACCGCGAGGATCTCCTCGTCGTTCTCGCGGCGGAACGCCCGCGGGTAGCACGCCAGCAATCGCCGGTACCTTCGCTCCAGCGCCGCCTGGTCAGTCATGCGACACCTCCCGCCAGGTCCAGCCGCGACAGGGCGGCCGTGGCATTGGCTCGCAGCCGGGCCGCCTCGGCGGCTAGCTGCTTCCCGCCCGCAGGCGTGAGCCGGTAGTAGCGGCGCAGCCGGTTATCCACGATCTCTTCCCGGTCCACCTCGATCAGCTTGTCCGCGCGGAGGCGGTCCAAGGCCGTGTACAGGGTTCCGGGGCGCAGCCGGACGCGGCCGTCCGAAATCTCCCGGACGTCGGTGATGATTCCGTAGCCGTGCTGGGTGCCCGCCGCCAGCGCGGTCAGGATCAGGAAGGTCGCTTCCTGCATCGCTCTCATGCCCATATAGACGTTATATATCGTTGAACTAGCGGTTGCAACCCGTCCTGGAGGGCGGCTCGCCAGCGGCGTCAATACTCGTTTCCGAACCGATCAGCCGATCGGGAATCCGCACGACGACGACGAGGGCAGTCACGGCGACTACGATCGCGAACGAAAACGCCAGGGCCACTCCCGTGCGGTGCCCGAGGCTGCCTGCGGTGCCAGCGACGATCGCTCCCGCCACCCCGGTCCCGATGGCCTGGCCGAGCACGTCACAGAGCTGGAGCCCCGACGTGGCCCGGCCTTCTTCCCCTGGCGCGGCGCGATCGAGCGCGGCCAGCGACAGGGGCGCGTAGGCCACGCCCATGCCTGCGCCGGCCACCGCCCAGGCCAGGATCCCGAGCCCGGGTGGCACCGACGGCAGGAGGGTGACGCACATCAGCCCGAGGCCACCGAGAACCAGGCCCTGCCCCCAGCGGACGAGTCGGCGCGGGCCGATCCGCGCGATCCAGCGGGCCTGCACCCACGACCCCGCGGTCCACGTCAAGGTGGCCGCGGTCAGCGCCAGGGCGGCGAGGGCCGTCGGGGAATGCCGGACCGTCGCGATGGCGTACGGCACGTAGGCGTCGCCCCCGAAGAAGCAGCACGTGAGCAGGCCCCGGCTCAGGATCGTGGCCGGCAGCCCGCGCCGGGCGGTCAGGGTCCCGGGTGGCGTCAGCAGGCGCAGCGAAACGACGAGAAGGCCGCCGCCAGCGATGACGCCGCCGATGATGGCGGGCAGGTTAGCGGAGCTGACCGAGGCCAGAGCCACGCCGGCCCCGGCGACCACGCCGAGCACGGGCAGGTACGGCAGCGGAGCGTGGCTGGCCCGGGCCGGAGGCGGGACGTGCCTGAGGGCCAGCACCACCAGGACTCCGGCGACTATCACCAGCGGCAGCAGGCCCAGGAACACCCACCGCCAGCCCACCGCCGTCGCCACGACGGCAGCGATGGCCGGCCCGACCAGCCCGGGCACGACCCAGGCGGTGGACAGAACCGCGAACATGCGCGGCCGGCATCCGTCCGGATAGCCCCGCGAGATCGCCACGTACGCCACGGCCGGCACGACTCCGGCGCCGAGACCCTGGACCGCCCGCCCGGCCACTAGCACCGGCATATCGGGGGCCAGCCCGCCCACGACCAGGCCGAGTGCGAACAAGCCCAGGCCAGCCAGCATCGGCCGCCCGAGCGGCACCCGGTCGGCCAGCGTCCCGGCCACCACGATGCCGATGAGACTGGACAGCAGGAAGGCGCTGAACACCCAGCCGTAGAGCCGCAGGTCGCCCAGGTGGCGGCTGACCACCGGCAAAACGGTCGCGATGGCGAGCGCCTCGAAAGCGACCAAGGTGACGGCGAGCACAAGACCCACCGTCAGAGGCCGGCGCTCCCGCGCCCACACGCCTCCCGGCGAATCGGCCGGCGCCCCCGGGGCGCGTGCGGCCTGCTCAGTGCTCACTCAGGCGAGCGTAAGACCTCAAGGGCAGTTGACGTCAAACACAACTAAGGGAATGTCCGCTAGTCGTGGTCCTCAGCTAGGGCTGGGCATGCGGCAGCGGGCCGAGCTTGTCGCCGGTGAGGCGCTCGAGGATCTCCCGGCCGATCGGCAGCGCGGCGGTGGCCGCGGGGGACGGCGCGTTGAGGACGTGCAGGACCGAACCCGGCCCGGTTCCCTGGTCAACGAGCAGGAAGTCGTCGACCAGCGTGCCGTCCGCGCGTACCGCCTGGGCCCGGACCCCGGCGCCCGCCGATGCCAGGTGCTCGGCGCGGACATCGGGCAGCATCCGCTGGATCTGCTTGACCATCGCCCGCTTCGACACTGAGCGGTACATCTCGCCGAGGCCGTAGCGCCAGTGCCTCTTCGCGAGCCTGATCATTCCCGGGTAGGTCAGCGAGCTCGCCAGCTCCCGCGGCCGCACCGTGCCCCACGAATATCCCTCGCGGGCCATGCGCCAGTACCGCGTTCGGCCCGGCATGCACGTGCCCGTCGACCCCCCGGGTGGCATGCACGCCGAGAAACGGGAACGCTGGATCGGGCACCGGGTAGATCAGGCCCTTGACCAGCTCGGCGGCGACCCCGGTCAGTCCCGAGTACTCGCCCCGGAACGGGATGATCCGCACGCCCGGATCCGCACCCGACGTCAGCGCCAGCTCGTCGGAGTGCAGTCCCCCGCACACCACCACCTGCCCAGCCAGCAGGTCGGCGGCGTCGGTCTGCACCACCACCTCGCCGGCCCGCCGGACCGTGCGGTGCACGGTGCGGCCGAGCTGAATCTCGCCGCCACTCTTGATGATCAGTTCACCGAGCTTCTCCGAGATGGCCCGGTAGTCGCAGATACCCGGTCGACGGCACCCACAGCGCGGCGATCCCTCGCACGTACGGTTCATGCTCGCGCATGCCGTGGGCGTCCAGGCGGTGGTTCTCGACGCCGTTGGCGTGGCCGCGCCGCTCGAGCTCGGCCATCCGCGGCAGCTCCTCCGGGTCGGTCGCGACGACCAGTTTGCCGCTCACCTTGTGCGGCAGGTCGTGCTCACGGCAGAACGCCACCGTCTCGGCGCATCCGGCCGGTGCGAGCCGCGCCTTGAGCCCGCCTGGCGCGTAGTAGAGCCCGGAGTGGATGACGTTGGAGTTGTTGCCGGTCTGGTGGCTGGCCAGCCGCGGCTCGCGCTCGATCACGGCGACACTGCGACCGGTCCGGACGACAGCATGCGCGCTGGCCAGGCCGACAATGCCGCCGCCGACCACCACCACGTCGAACCGGGGCGCCGCACTCATGACGGACGCCGGCCTGAATGGGCCCTCTCCGACCAGATCACGCACAGATCATAGGCGTCCGCGTCCCCGCGGGTCGGCGGTGACCGCCGGAATGCGGGGTCGGAGGTAGTCACTCGCGCCATGGGGCAGAATCGTCGCTCGTGGGGCAAGATCTTTCCTGCGTCGAAAGGAACCACTGAGGATGAGTCGCGTCGTCGTCATCGGAGCGACCGGGCACATCGGCACCTACCTGGTGCCGCGCCTGGTACGCGGCGGCCATGAGGTGATCGCCATGAGCCGCGGTACCCGCGAGCCGTACCGTCCGAGCCCGCAGTGGAACTCGGTGACCCGGATCGCGGTCGATCGCGACGCGGAGGACGCCGAGGGAACCTTCGGCGCCCGGGTCGCGGCGCTGCGCCCCGACGTGGTGATCGACCTGGTCTGCTTCACGGCCGCCTCGGCGCAGCAACTCGTGGACGCACTGCGCCCGTCCCGTCCCCTGCTGCTGCACTGCGGGACGATCTGGGTGCACGGTCCCGCGCTGCGGGTGCCGGTCACCGAGGACGAGCCACGGACTCCCTATGGCGAGTACGGCACGGGCAAAGCGGAGATCGAGGCCCTGCTGCACCGCGAGACGCTGGCGGGCGGCGTCCCCGCGGTCGTGCTGCACCCCGGCCACATCAGCGGCCCGGGCTGGCCGGTCATCACCCCGGCCGGCAACCTCGACGCCACCGTCTGGACTCACCTGGCGACGGGCGAGCCGCTCCCGCTGCCCGACCACGGGCTGGGCGTCCTGCATCACGTGCACGCCGACGACGTGGCGCAGGCGTTCGAGCGGGCCCTGTCCCGGCCGGCGGCGATCGGGGCCAGTTTCCACGTGGTCTCCGAGCAGGCCATGACGGTGCGCGGCCTGGCCACCGGGATCGCGCGGTGGTTCGGCCGCGAGCCGGTGCTGGACTTCGTCGACTGGGACGAGTTCGGCCGCCGGGTCGGTCCCGAGCATGCCGGGACGACCCGCGAGCACACGTTCCGCAGTATCACCGCGAGCATCGCCCAGGCCCGGGAGACGCTCGGCTACGAGCCGCGGTACAGCTCGCTGGACAGCCCTGCACGAGGCGCTGACCTGGCTGGTGGCGAACGGCCAGGCCGACGTCGGCGGCCAGGAGTTCTAAACGCCGGGTAGGCCCCGGGAGGCTCTTGACCGGCTGCGGGCCCGGGCGGCGGACAGGCCCGTGACGCTGCTGACCGCGACGAAGGACCTCGGCCTAAGCCAGGCGGCGGTTCTCGCTCAGGTGCTACGGGATTACCCATAGCCCCCGGCGACGTCGGCGGCAACGACGATGGTGGTGCCGATGAGGTGGACGGTGTGGCCGTCCAGCCGGAGGGCGTCGGCAATCCCGTTGTTTGTGTAGCTCGCCGACGGCGTCGGTACCGCGGCCAAGGATCCGCGGTGAGATGGAGACAATGACCCGGTCGACCATCCCGGCGGCCAGCATGGAGGTGATCACACGCGCCCCGCCCTCGACGATGACCGAGCGGATGCCCTCGGTGCGGAGCTGGCCCAGTACTGCGGGGATGTCCAGCCGGCCGGCCCCGGCCGGACGTCGCGGACCGCGATCTGACGCGCCGCCAGCGCCAGCCGCTTGTGCTGGTGGTCGGCGTGCGCGGTGGTCATCACGTACGTGGGCGCATCGGGGCTGAACACCGCGGCCGTGAGCGGGGACCGGAGGCCGGAGTCGAGGATCACGCGGGCCGGGGACCGGCCCGGGATAGCCCGGACAGTGAGCTGAGGGTCATTCGACAGGACGGTGCCCACGCCGACGAGCACCGCGTCGCAGGCGGCGCGCAGGGCGTGTGATATCCGGTTTTCGGCCTCGCCACCGGCACTCGCGGCGGCGATCCGGCCGTCCAGCGTCTGGGCGTAGCTCAGCACGACGAACGGCCGCCCGCCGGGGGCCTTAGCGCTGCCGAGCAGGCGGCCGACGTCGACCGACTGAGTGGCGGGTTCGGCGGGCGGTGGATCACCGATCAGATTCGTATGGCCGAACCGGTCTTGCTTGGTGCGCAGGTAGCGCTGATTGCGCAGATGAGGAACGGCGGGTACCGGGAGGACCTGCTCGACCGTGATGCCCGCCGCTTCCAGCTCCTGGACTTTGCGCGGATTGTTGGTGGACGAGGCGGACTGAGCGGACGCCGATGGCCTTCAGCACACCCGCGGCGTCGTCGTAGCGCCTGCTGTCGGGGGCCAGCCCGAGCCGCAGGTTGGCGTCGACGGTATCGGCTCCGGCCTCTTGTTCCATGTAGGCGCGGAGCTTGTCGACCAGGCCGATCCCGCGCCCCTCATGATCGGTCGCGTAAATCAGGACTCCGCGGCCCTCGGCGGCGATTGCGCGCATCCCCAGGTCAAGCTGAGCGCCGCAGTCGCAGCGCAGCGATCCCAGCGCATCGCCGGTCAGGCACTCCGAATGCACGCGGGCCAGCACCGACCGACCATCTCCGAGATCGCCCTTGACCAGCGCGAGGTAGATGTAGCCCGATCCGCACGCGAAGGCCCGTACGTCGAACTCGCCCGCGACGGTGGGCAGCTGGACCCGCGCGACCTCGCGAAGCTCGCCCATGGATGTCCGCTACCCTCCCGTGGTGGTAATCAACCGGCGTTTGCCGGGATGGCCGGCGGGTAGGTCCGGTGCGTGCCCGCTCGCGCGCTGTTTCACACCGCGCCATGTTGCGTGGAGATCAGGGAGCTTCCCACGCCGCGGCCGGCCCCGGGCGAGGTCCTCGTCACTACTGCCTACTCCGGCATCAGCAGCGGCACCGAGCGACTGGTCTACCGCGGGCAGGTCCCGGCCGACCTGGCGCTCGACGACACGATTGGCGCGCTTAGCGGCGCCTTCCGCTATCCCTTCCCTTACGGTTACGCGTGCGTCGGCCATGTTGAGGACTCCGGCCAGCCAGTCTTCGCCTTTCAGCCGCATCAGGACGTATTCGCGGCCCGGCCCAGTGACCTGATTCCCCTGCCGGCCGTCGATCCCGCGTCCGCCACCTTGTTCCCCCTGGTGGAAACCGCATTGCAGGTGACCCTCGACGCCGGGACGGGATATCGCGACCGCGTCGTCGTGCTCGGCGCCGGCGTACTCGGGCTGCTGACCGCCCTCTTGCTGCAGCGCTCGGGGCAGCGGCCGCTGTGCGCCGAGCCGCAGGCGTGGCGCCGCGCCCTGGCCGCCCGCCTCGGCGTGACCGCCGCAGCGCCCGAGGAACTGACGAAGGAGGACGTTCCGCTCGTCATCGACGCCAGCGGTAATCCGGATGCGCCGGCCATGGCGCTGAACATGCTCGCCCACGAGGGCACCTTGCTGGTTGCCTCCTGGTTTGGCACCACACCAGTGGTGCTGCCCCTCGGCGGCGCCTTTCACCGCCGCCGCCTGACCATCCGCAGTACCCAGGTCTCCACGATTCCGGCCCAGCTGTCTGCGACATGGACGCGGTGTCGCCGCCGCATGGAGGCCGCCGAACTGCTGCCTGAGCTTCCGCTGAAAGAGCTGTGTACCCACGTTTTCCCGTTCAGCGAGGCGGCCGAGGCGTTCCGCGCGGTGGACGAGAGCACCCCCGGCCTGATGCACGCCGTCCTTGACTACAACGGGAGCCGCCGGTGACCTACGAAGTCGGGTTGAGCCGGAGTGTCCGCGCCTTCCACATCATGCCGGGGCTACCTGGCCCGGAAGGGCAGCTGCATGATCACGATTACCGGATCGAGATCGTGGTCAGCCGCGAACACCTGGACGAAAGAGCCATGGTGGTCGACCTGGATGTGCTGGAAGCGGCGATCACCGAGCTGACCGGGCGGATCGAAGGCCGCAACCTCGAAGAGATACGTCCGGCCAGCGCCGAGGCGGTCACCGTCGAGGTGTTCGCGCGCTGGGTGCATGACACCCTGTCGCCCGCTGTTGCCGAAGGAGGCGGCGACACGCTGGCGGTACGGGTGTGGGAAACCTCAGCCGCCTTCGGCGGATACAGCGCACCATGCTGACGATCTGCCTCATTACCCTGGGTGACCCAGCTACCCTGACGGGCGGATACCGTTACCACCGGCGGATGGCCGAACTGGCAGCGCGGAACGACGCGCGGATCACCTTCGCGTCCCTGCCAGCACGGCTGCCCTTCCTCTATGGCCACCGGGTGCTGCGTTCCGCCGGCGAAGCCGACGTGGTCCTGGTCGACAGCATCGCAGCGGCGTTCCTGGCCCCGTGGATACTCCTGCACCGCCCCCGGAGACTTGCGGCCGTCGTTCATCAGCCGCCCGGCGGAATCGACCATGCACCGCTCCGCCGATGGATGCAGGCCCGGCTGGACCGATATGTCTACCAGCGGTGCCAAGTGGTGATCGTCGCCAGTGCACTGCTGGCCGACTGGCTGGATCAGGCCATCGTCGTGCCTCCTGGCCGCGACCAGAAGGCGGGAGATAGGGTCAGCGACCTGCGGCAGGGCGCACGAGCCGCCGCGCTGTGCGTGGCGAACTGGCTGCCCAACAAGGGCATTCTTGAACTGCTGGACGCGGCCGCCGCATTGCCGGCTGGCACGCTGCGGCTGCACTTGGCGGGCGACGAGCGAACCGGCACGGCCTACGGGCAGCGCGTGATCCGCCGGATCGGTGACCTGTCCGACCGGGTCGTGCGGCACGGGACCTGTGACGACACCGAGATGGGGCGTTTGTACCGCTCGGCCGACCTGTTCGTCCTGCCCTCACGCTGGGAGACCTACGGCACCGCCTACGCGGAGGCAATGGACGCGGGCCTTCCGGTGATCGGCTGGCGCAGCGGCAACCTGCCGCATCTGGTCGACGACGGCAAGCAAGGCATCGTGATCACACCGGGCGATATCCGCGCCCTCACCGACGCCCTGCGCAGACTGGCCGAGGACGAGGCCGAACGCCGCCGGATGGGGGCCGCTGCTGCCGACCGGGCACTAAGCCTGCCGACCTGGGAACAATCAGCGGAACAGTTCTTCACCATCCTCGAGGGGCTGCCATGACCCTTGGCTGGAACAACCCCACAGCGCCACCCACCATCACCGTCCTGCTCCGACACGGTGACACTCGCATGTCGCCCGAGCACCGGTTCAGCGGCCTGTGCGATCTGCCCCTCAGCGCCGACGGTACGCGCCAGGCCGAAGCGGCCGCAGGCCGGCTGGCCGCCGGCCCCCCGATCGACGCCGTTGTCAGCTCACCGCTGCGGCGCGCGGCCGGCACCGCCGCCATCGCAGCCACGAAACTGGGCCTGACGACCATTACCGACGACGATCTGCGCGAAACCGACTTCGGCGAATGGGAAGGCTTCACCCTGGCCGAAATCCAGCAACGATGGCCCGCAGCCGTGGCCGCCTGGCAGCACGACCCTGAGCAGGCACCGCCGGGCGGTGAGAGCTTCGCCGACACCGCACACCGGGTCCACCAGGCGTGTGACCGGCTCCTGCGAGACCACCACGGTCAGACGGTCCTGGTGGTAAGCCACATCACGCCGATAAAGATCCTGCTGTGCCGGGCGCTCGACGTCCCGCTCATGACCCTCTACCGGCTGTACCTGGGCTCGGCCTGCATCAACGAGATCCAATGGCACGGCGATGAGTTCGCCGCCGTCCGCCGCGTCAACGACACCAGTCATCTCGTATGACGCACCGAGTCCTAGCGGCCGTCGTCCTGTTCACGCAGCCGGGCGACACACTCCGCGCTCCCGCAGGTGCGGCCGGAGCCCAGGCGAGGCCGGCCACATTGACAGGTCGGCCGCAGCCGGGCCAGCCAGACAGTATAGGCGACCAGCTCGGCGACGCCGCCACGTCCCGGGACCGACACGACGGGCCGGATCCCGCCGCCGGGCAGGGCAAGCCACTCGCGCGGCCTGTCCGCGGCGGGATCGCTCGGCCCGGTACCCATGACTCCATCTTGCCCCTGCTCCGCACGAACGCGGGATTCCGACGGATTCCCAAATCAACCGACAATTTGCGCCGGTTCGCTGGCTTAGGCGCGGTGCCTGCCGGGTAGTTGGTGGCTGGAGGTAGCCATGACAAAGACGCCTAAGCTGCCATTTTCCACAGGTTCCGCACGGCCGGCCGCTTGGCGGCGCTGGCGACCGCGGTGGCCACCTCACTGGCGCTGGCCGGGACCGTGCTGACCGCCGGCGCGGCCAGCGCCGCGCCCGCCCCGGCGGCGTCGGCCGCCCCGGCGCCCCCGTACAGCTGCGCCCCCAACGGGCCGCCCGGCAGCCAGACGGTCTACGGCACCTTCGGGGACTCCAGTGTGATCGGATGGGCCGGCAACAGCCAGGGGGTCGTGGCGTGCCTCGGCGGCAGCTTCTGGGTCGACACCGGGACCAACGGGCCCGGCAGCGGCAGCACCGCCCCGGTGACCGGGACCACCTACGGCTACGGCGTCTACGACGACAGCCCGACCACGTGGGCCAACTCCGGCGGTTACCTGCCCGCCCTGGTGACGACCTTCCACCGGGACGGCGCCCAGATCTCGATCACCAACTTCGGCGACCAGGTGAGCATCGGCGGCCATGACTACGTGGTCGTCTACAGCCGGGTCCAGGTGGCCAACCCCACGGGACAGACGGTCAGCATCGACCCGCAGGCGTCGGCCGGCCTGATCCCGCTGAACTCGGCGCCGACCGCGGTCCCGCCCCACGCCACGGTGAACCACGACTACGCGGTGGCCGCGGACCGGTTCGGCGGCAGCTACCCGTGGCCGTCGGCCGGCGCGATCGTCAGCGCCGGCGGCTACGACCAGCACTTCGCGCACATGCGCGCGTTCTGGGATGCCCAATTGGCCGGTATCACCCAGATCCTCGCCCTGCCCGACCAGTCGCTGGTCAACGTGTACAAGACGGGCTTCATCTATACGCAGATCATCCGGTCCGGAGACCAGCTGAAGACCGGGGCGAACGGCTACGACCAGGAATTCAGCCACGACGTCATCGGCATCCTGGCCAACCTGCTGACCCAGGGCTACGCGAGCAACGCCCACGGGCTGCTGCTGCGGGCCCGCTACGTCATCGGCAGCCAGACCCAGTACGACGACGGGGTGTGGACTTACGCGTGGCCGTGGGCCCTCTATCTGCTGAAGACAGGTGATCTCAGCTTCGTTAAGGCAAATTTTGACTCCGAAGGCCCGGCGGGGGCGTCCGAGCCGAGCATCAAGGACACCGCGCACCTGATCGCCGCCGACCGAACCGGCCCGGGCGGCATCATGCAGAAGACCAACGACATCGACGCCAACGGGTACTGGACGATCGACGATTACGGGGCGCTGATGGGGCTGCGCGGCCTACCGCTGGCTGGCCGAGCAGGTCGGGAACACCACCGAGGCGAACTGGGCCGCTTCCCAGTACGCCAGCCTGCTGGCCGCGACCAACAAGACGCTGAACGCGACGATCTCAGCGAATCACCTGAACTACCTGCCGTGCTCGATGACCGAGCCGAATACCAGCAATCGGTGCGCGAACGCTGAGGACGCCAACTGGGCCGCGCCGTTCCTGTTCGGCCGCTGGGCGTGGGACGGCTACCTGTTCGGCGCGCCGCTGCAGCGGCCCGGGCGTGAGCCTGATCGACGCCACCTACCGCTACGGCTTCGGCCGCCTGGCCGGGAAACTCCCGCCCAACACGTTCGGCGGGTACCCGACCGAGTACTACAGCACGGCCTACAACGCCGGATACGGCGAATGGGCCCTGGCCGGGCAGGACTACCGCGATCAGGGCATCCTGAGCTACCAGTTCATGGTGGCCAACGGGCAGGACGGGCCGTACTCGTGGTGGGAGAGCCAGCAGTTCCCGAACCCGGGCTCGCCCTGGATGGGCACCCACCCAGCGAGCCGGCAACGGCTCGTCCCCGCACGCCTGGGGCATCGCCAACGCCAACATGGTGCTGCTCGACTCGCTGGTGGCCCAGCGGGCCGATGGCGCCCTGGTCGTGGGGCGGGGCGTCCCGAACGCCTGGGTGCGCTCGGGCCAGGTCATCAGCCTGGCCAACTTCCCCACGGTGGGCGGCCAGGCACTCCGGGCTGACCATCCGGACGGCCGGCAACCAGGTCACCCTGACCCTGACCGGCGCCCAGCCCGCCGGACCGGTGCTGTTCCAGCTGCCCGCGTTCGTCGGCAACATCGCCCGCACCAGCGCGGGCGTGGCCGACGAGAAGACCGGCACGGTCACCCTGGCCCCGACGGTCCGCACCGTCACCGTCCAGCTGAGGCACTCCACCGGCTGACCGCCGCCTCGGTCTAGCCGGATGGGGGATGCGGCCCGGTTGCCGTGGACCAAGGCTGAGGAATCGGGACGGGCCTGCGCGCCGGTCCCGGCTGTCAGCTGACCGCGTTCCGGGGAGAGTGGATGGATTACGAGGAGATCATCGAGGTAATCCGGCAGGCGGGGCGGGATCAGCCGGGAGGCGGCGGAGCGCGCCGCCCAGGCGACGCTGCAGACGCTGGCCGAGCGAATCGCCGCCGGTGAGGTGGAGGATCTGATCATCCAGCTCGATCCGTTGCTGCACCCGTCGCTGCGGCTGGCCGAGTCGGCCGCGCCGGGTGCCCAGCGGATGCCGCTGGAGGAGTTCCTGCGGCGGGTCGCCCGGCGGGAGGGCGCCGACGCGGACGAGGTGGCCCTCTTCGAGGTGATATTCGAGCATGTCCGGGCCGTTTTCGCGACGCTCGCCGAGGCAGTTACCACGGAGGAATGGTTCGACATCACGGTCGAGCTGCCGGAGGAGTACCGCGGTCTCATTCCCGCGGTGTGAGCTGGCCGCTACAGCATCTCCAGCGGCTGGCGGCGCATTGAGCTCGCGGCAGCTGGGGAACAGGTCGAATTCCGGGGCGCGCCCGGCCAGGTTGTAGAGCACCTGGTCGGTCGCGACATCCGGGCCGCCGGGCAGCGACATCAGCTCTTGCATGTCCGGGACGTCGAAGTTGCTGACCCCCCAGTTCCTGATCAGTCCCCCGGCCTGCAGGCCGAGGAATGCCTCGACCGTCTCGGCCAGCGGGATCCTCCCCCGCCAGTGCAGCAGGTACAGGTCAAGCCGGTCGGTGTCCAGCCGCCGCAGGCTGTCCTGGCAGGCCCGCGCCGTACCCTCGCGGCTCGCGTGATGCGGCAGCACCTTGCTGACCAGGAAGACCTCGTCGCGGCGGCCGACGATGGCCTCGCCGACCAGTATTTCGGCGTCTCCGTTCCCGTACATCTCGGCCGTGTCGATCAGATTCATGCCGAGATCGAGACCGCGGCGCAGCGCAGCGACCTCCGAGTCCCGGCGACCCGGGATCTCGCCCAGATGCCAGGCGCCCTGGCCGAGCACCGGGATCTGGTCTCCGGATGGCAAGGTGATGGTCGGCATCGGACTGGCCATGAATCCTCCCGGCCTAGGCGTACCGCCCATCATCGGCGTCCCCGCGCCCGGGATGCCCAAATGGCTGGCATCACCCAGATCCTCACCCGGCCCGACCAGTCCCTGGTCAACGCGGACAAGACGGGCTTCATCTACACGCAGATCATCCGGTCCGGAGACCAGCTGAAGACCGGGGCGAACGGCTACACCGGCACGGTCACCCTGGCCCCGACGGTCCGCACCGTCACCGTCCAGCTGAGGCACCCAACCGGCTGACCCCCCGCATCGTCAGGCCGCGTAGTCCTGGCCCCGATCGGCCGTTAGCCCGGAGGCTCACAGGATAGGGTTTGACCCTTGTGTCCCCTGCTCCTGCCCTGATCGCGGGCCGTTACCGCCTGCAGAGCCGGATCGCCGACGGCGCGATGGGCGAGGTCTGGCGGGCGGTGGACGAGCTTCTGGACCGGCCCGTGGCGGTCAAGCTGCTCCGGCACGAGTATGCCGGGCACGCTGAGACGCTGTCCCGGTTCGCCGCCGAAGCCCGGCACGCCGCATCGGTCACCGATCCCGGGATCGCCCAGGTATACGACTACGGGGAAACCAGCGTCGCCCGAAACCGCGGCTCGCCGTACCTGGTGATGGAACTGGTGGACGGCCCTTCGCTGGACCGCATGCTCGCCCGGGGGCCGCTGGATCCCGCCCGGACCATGGACGTCATCGCCCAGGTCGCGTCCGGCCTGGCGGCCGCCCACCGGGCGGGGCTAGTGCACCGTGACATCAAACCAGCCAACCTGCTGCTGGCCCCGGACGGCACGGTCAAGATCACCGACTTCGGCATCGCGCACGCCGCCGGGTCAGCGCCGATTACCCAGACCGGCGTCCTGATGGGTACGGCGGCGTACATGGCCCCGGAACGGACCATGGGCGGCCCGGCCACCGCGGCCAGCGACCTGTACTCGCTCGGTGTCGCCGCCTACGAGTGCCTGACCGGGACGCCGCCGTTCAAGGGCACGGCGATGGATGTCGCTTTCGCCCACCAGCACCGTCCGCTGCCGCCCCTGCCTCCCGGTGTCCCGGCCGAGGTGACGGCGCTGATCTCCGAACTGACCGCCAAGGACCCCGCGGCCCGGCCCGCCAGCGCCGACGAGGTCGCCGCACGGGCCGCCCGGCTCTCCGACGCCCTGACCGGCCGGCGCGCCAGCCTGGGATTCTCCCCGGCAGGCCCGGCAGGCCCGGCAGCCCCGGCGGCCCAGAACCAGGCCCCGCCGCCCCTCACCCGCGGGTACACACAGCCGTTTGCTCCGGCTGAACCGCAGGCGCCACCCTCACCGGGCTTCCCGTCGCGCCCCGGCCGGAGGCGGCCAGGGAATCTGATGGCGCTCGCCGCGTCCGGGGCCGCCGTGATAACCGGCCTGGTCGTCTGGCTGGCCGCGTCCAGCTCCGGTGGCCCCGCCAGCAGTCCGTCCCATCACCCGGCGGCCACGGCGCACCCAGCCACGGCCGCCCGGACGGTCGACGTGAACCAGGCGGCCCTGGCCGGGCAGCCCGTCGGCCCGGTCGTCCGCCAGTTGCGCCAGCTCGGCCTGCGCCCCGAGGTCAGGTGGGTCACCACCGCCCAGCAGCCGCCCGGCACCGTGATATCCGTCCAGCCGGCCGGGCAACTGCCCCCCGGAAGCACCGTCACGGTCACCGCCGCGCAGCGGCCCGCCGGCCCTCCCGCCGGGCCCGGCCCGGGACCCCCCGCGCCCGGCCACGGCAACGGCAACGGAAAGGGCCACGGAAAGGGCAAAGGCCCGGGCTGAAGCTCGCCGGCCGGCCCGGTCAGTGCCGCGGGGCGTACATGATGACGCCCACGCCGGCCAGGCAGATGAGGGCGCCGATCATGTCGAAACGGTCGGGCCGGTAGCCGTCCGCGACGGCACCCCAGGCCAGTGACCCGGCGATGAACACCCCGCCGTAGGCGGCCAGGATCTGGCCGAAGTGCGAGTCAGGCTGGAGGGTCGCGACGAACCCGTACACGCCGAGCGCGATCACGCCGGCGCCGATCCAGATCCAGCCGCGGTGCTCGCGCACGCCCTGCCAGACCAGCCAGGCGCCGCCGATCTCGAACAACGCGGCCAGCACGAACAACCCTATCGAGCGGACGACGACCACGAGCATCCCTCTCCCCGGAGACTGCGCCCCACTCCGCCAGCTCGGAATCGGGTATCGCATCACGTCACGACGGTAAACCGTCGAGCCGACGTCAAGGTGACCCTGGCCACCAGCACAACCGGCGTAATACATAAGCATGTGATATAAAAAACTTATGGACTTTTCGGGTGACCTGGGAGCGGACAGCTCGGCATTGGGCGGCTCGGCGTCGGGCGCCCCAGGCGGGGACGCTCTCGCCACGGGGCTGGCCGCCGGGCTCGAGCGCCTCATCGGGTTGTTTCGCCGCCTGAGCCCGCCGAGCGGGCTGTCGCTCACCGCGGCCGCGACGCTCGCGACCCTGGAGCGCTCCGGCCCCTGCCGCCTCACCTCGCTCGCGGTGCAGGAGGGGGTGACCCAGCCGGCCATGACCCAGCTGATCGCTCGCCTGCAGGACGCGGGGCTGGCCGGCCGGGCCACCGACCCCGGTGACGGGCGGGTCGTGCAGATCCACATCACCGCGGCCGGCCGGGCCCTGCTGGCCCGCCGCCGGGCCGTGCGGGCCGAGCGGCTCGCCGGATTGCTGGCCCAGCTCAGCCCGGAAGAGCTGGCCGCGCTGGCCGCGGCCCTGCCCGCCATGGAGACCCTGGCCAGCGCCCGGCACGACGACCCACTGGCCCCCGCCGGCCAGCTCACCTAGCGCCACCGCAGCCGGGGCCGCCGCCCGGCTGTCGCACGTACCGGAATGAGGAGCATCTTCATGCGTGGCAGTTCCGCGGGCTCGGCCGCGAGCCCGTTCAGCCAGCCGAAAGCCGTCTTCGCCGTCGCATTCGCCTGCGTGGTGTCGTTCATGGGCATCGGCCTGGTCGACCCCATCCTGCCCGCGATATCCCATGAGCTGCACGCCTCGCCGAGCGAGGTGACGCTGCTGTTCACCAGCTACCTGGTGGTCACCGCGGTGGCCATGCTGATCACCAACTGGGTGTCCAGCCGGCTGGGGGCCAAGCCGACGCTGATCGCCGGCCTGGCCCTGATCGTGATCTTCAGCGCGGCGGCCGGAGCCTCCCCCAGCATCAACGCCATCATCGGCTTCCGGGCCGGCTGGGGCGTGGGGAACGCGCTGTTCATCGCCACCTCCCTGGCCGTCATCGTCGCCTCGGCCAGCGGCGGGTTCGCCGGCGCGATCGTGCTATATGAGACGGCGCTGGGCATCGGCATCGCCATCGGCCCGCTGCTGGGCGGAACGCTCGGCGAGATCAGCTGGCGCGGCCCGTTCTACGGGGTGGCCGCCCTGATGGCCATCGCACTGGTCGCCACCGTCGTGCTGGTCGAGCGCACCCCGAAACCCGCCCACAAGACCAGCCTGTCCGCACCGCTGCGCGCGCTGCGCCACCGCGGCCTGCTCACCATGTCCCTGACCGCGCTCTGCTACAACTGGGGATTTTTCACCGTCCTCGGCTACGCGCCGTTCCCCATGAACCTGAGCCCGATCAAGCTCGGGCTGGTCTTCTTCGGCTGGGGGGTGCTGGTTGCCATCTTCGCCGTGTTCGGCGCGCCCCGCCTGCAGGCATCCCTCGGCATCGCCCGGACCATGTACGCCAACCTGGCCGCCTTCGCCGTGGTCGTGCTGGTCATCGCGATCTGGACCACCGACCGCGCGGTGCTGATCCCGGCCGTCATCGCCTCCGGCATCTTCATCGGGGTCAACAACACGGTCACCACCCAGGCCGTGATGACCGTCTCCCCGGTCGAGCGCCCGGTCGCCTCGGCCGCCTACAGCTTCGTCCGGTTCATCGGCGGCGGCCTGGCCCCGTACGCGGCCGGCCGGCTGGTCCTCGCGGCCAACATCCATGTCCCGTTCTTCATCGCCGCGGGCGCGATCGCCGCCGGGATCGTGATCCTTTCCACCGGCCACCATCTGCTCGCCGACGCCGAACGGGTCCAGGCCGAGCACGCCGCCCCGGCCCCGGCGGGCGAGCCCGCCGGCCTCCCGGCCACCGGCCTCCCCACCACCGGCCGCCCCACAACGGGCCGCCCGGCCGGCCCCTAGGGACTCAGGCGCCCGACCCGGGGCAGGACGGGGACGAGGTCTGCAGTTCCGGCATCCGCCACGCCGACGCGGCCTGGGTGACGATCGTGGCGGCGTCGCGCAGGCGCGCGGCGGCCCGGACCGAGCCGCCGGCCAGGAAGCTGCGCACGGTCTGCTGGACGGCCGGCTCGGAGAGCAGGCCGCCGTGCAGCCCCGGCACGACGACCGCCTGGACCGGCAGGGCGCAGGACGGCAGGGTGAGCGTGTCCGCGAGCGGGATGACGGCCAGCCACCGGTACGGGCGGTCGCGGCTGTCGCGCACCGCCTCCTCGGCGTAGAGCGCGCCGGTGCTGTTGACCGAGTCGATCAGCTTGTCCGCGCCGGAGTTGCCGAACGGGGACAGGCCGCCGATGAACCAGACCATGGCGCGCAGCGCGTCGCCGGCCACCGAACCGTCCCCGCTCCCGGTCGGGTAGCTGACCTGCCCGGGCGCGACGATCGGGCTGAGCATGACGATAGATCGCACCGGAACGTCCGGGTGCCGGGCCAGCATCGCGTAGACGCCCAGCGTGCCTTCGCTCTCCGCCACCACGTCGACCAGCTGCCCGGTGTCGCGGTGCAGCCGCTCGACCTGCGCGGCGATGCGGTCGCCCAGCACCGGCAGCGGCAGGTCACTGGCGGCCGGCCCATACGGCAGGGGCCGGCCGGCGGCGTCCAGCCCGCGGTAGGAGAACTGCTGGGCGACGGCCGCGCCCGCGATGGCCTGCAGCGAGGGTGACTTCTTGTAGTAATGCGATCCGAACCCGGCCACCTCGAGCACGGCCGCTCGCGCGGTGTCCGGGGTGGCGGGAGCCGCCGAGCCCACCGGCCCGATGACCGGCGCCAGTTGCGCCGCCGCAGCGGCCACTGGGGCCGGATGGCGGGCGTTCGCCGCGACCTCGAACCCTTCGCGGGCCACGCCGACGACCACGGCGATGGCCAGGATGGCCGCCACCGGAGCGACCGGGATCGGCCACGTAACCGGCCATGCCACCGGGCGGCACCGACCCGCTGCGCGCGGTTCGGCGACCGAGGCGGTCACGCCGTACCAGGCGCGCGCGTTGACGAGCCCGCCCACGCCGGCCACGGGTATCGCCCAGGCGCCGGGCACGCGGCTGATCACCACCGCCGCCAGTGAGAGCGCGAGGAAGTCCGCGATCAGCCACCCGCCCGCCCGGACCGGCGGCAGCATCCGCCACCACCAGCTGGTGGCGCTTCCGTGGCTGAGCAGCAGGCCGAGCAGGACCAGCAGGGGCAGCACGGCGAGGAAGGGCCAGGAGAACGGCAGCAGCGCCACCCCGAACGTCACCGTCACCAGCGGGAACAGCAGCAATGCCGCGTACAGGGTCAGCAGCGCCCCGGAGCCGACCAGGATCACCGGCCGGGGCCGGGCCTGCCCGCGCGGCCAGGACAGCCAGGCCAGCGCCGCATCCAGGACGCTGCGCGCCACCACCACGCCGATCAGGATGAGCCAGAAATCCAGCCACGTCCCGCCCGACCCGAACAGCCATCTCAGGTCGTGGTACACGGCCAGCGGGGCGAGCGCGGTCACCTGGGGCGCCAGCGCCCTGGCCGCCGGGGCGAACACACCGACCACGGCCGCCTCGGCCATCGGCACGGCCGAGGCCACGACGATCAGGCCGGGGCGCGTGAAAAAGCCCCCGCTCTGCCCATACCCCGTAGGCCCGCGCACGTGATCACCGCACCTCATCAAGCAGCGGCACACCTGGCTAACTGTCTGCTTCTAACTGCCCCGGTGATCGAAAGCTTCCGGATCCCCGGGAGCATTCTGCCCGTCAGCTTCCCGGCGCGAGCGGCGCCGCGCCGGACCGGGGCCGTGCCGAGCCACCAAGACCCGCCTGAACGGGTGCAATGCCCCGGCATAAGGGACCTGACGTTGACGTCAGGATTCACTAGGATCAGTCGTATATCGCTAGCAAATGTGAGGTATCTCATGTCCGTGCTCGGGCAGGCGCCGGCCCCCTCCGCCTCGGCTGGCCAGAGCGTCCACTACAAGTGGATCGCCCTGTCCAACACCACGCTCGGGATCCTCATGGTCACCATCAACCAGTCGATCCTGCTTATCTCGCTCCCGGCGCTGTTCCGCGGCATCAGGCTGAACCCGCTCGTGCCGTCCAACACCTCGTATTTCCTCTGGGTCTTCATGGGCTTCCTGCTGGTCACCGCGGTTCTGGTGGTCAGCCTGGGCCGGGTCGGCGACATCTACGGCCGGGTGCGCATGTACAACCTGGGCTTCGCCATCTTCACGATCTTCTCGATCCTGCTGTCGGTCACGTTCCTGACCGGGCCTGCCGGGGCCTTGTGGATCATCATCATGCGGGTCTTCCAGGGCGTCGGCGGCGCCTTCCTGTTCGCCAACTCGACCGCCATCCTGACCGACGCCTTCCCCGAGGACGAGCGGGGCAAGGCGATGGGCATCAACGGCATCGCCGCGGTGAGCGGCTCGTTCCTCGGCCTGCTGCTGGGCGGCGTGCTCGCCCCGGTCCAGTGGCGGCTGGTCTTCCTGGTATCCGTCCCGTTCGGCCTGTTCGGCACGATCTGGGCCTACCTCAAACTCCGCGACAACGGCATCCGCATCCCGGCCAAGATCGACTGGCTGGGCAACGCCCTATTCGCGATCGGCCTGATCGCCCTGCTGACCGGGATCGTGTACTCCCTGCTCCCCTACGGCGGCCACCCCACGGGATGGACCAATCCCTACGTGCTGACCGCCATCGTCGGCGGGATCGCGGTCCTCGGCCTGTTCGCCTGGGTCGAGACCCGGGTCGAGCAGCCGATGTTCCGGCTGAGCCTGTTCCGGATCCGGGCGTTCACGGCCGGCAACATCGCCGGCCTGCTGGGGGCGCTCGGCCGCGGCGGCCTCCAGTTCATGCTGATCATCTGGCTGCAGGGCATCTGGCTCCCCCAGCACGGCTACAGCTTCAGCCAGACCCCGCTGTGGGCCGGCATCGCGATGGTGCCGCTGACCGTCGGGTTCCTGATCGTCGGACCGCTGGCCGGCACGCTGTCCGACCGCTACGGGGCCCGGTCGTTCGCGACCGCCGGCCTGATCGTCTCCGGGGCGGCCTTCCTGCTGCTGGAACTGCTGCCGATCAACTTCAGCTACATCTGGTTCGCCCTGCTCATCTTGCTGTTCGCGGTCGGGATGGGGCTGTTCTTCTCCCCTAACCAGGCCTCGGTCATGAACAGCCTCCCGCCCAGCCAGCGCGGCGCGGGCGCCGGCATGCTGAACACCTTCCAGAACTCGGCCACCGTGCTGTCGATGGGCCTGTTCTTCACCATCGTCACCCTCGGCCTGGCCGCGCGCCTGCCCTCGCATCTGTACAGCGGGCTGGTCGCGGCCGGAGTCAGCCCGGCGGCCGCGCACACGGTGGCCAACGAGCCGCCGATCGGCAGCCTGTTCTCGGCGTTCCTCGGCTACAACCCGATCCAGGAACTGCTCGGGCCGACCGGCGCCCTGCAGCACCTGCCCGCCCACCAGGCCGCCTACATCACCGGCCGGTCGTTCTTCCCGAAGCTGATCGAGCAGCCGTTCGCCAGCGGCCTTCACCTGGCCTTCACCTTCGCCGCCGCGGCGACCGTGATCGCCATCATCGCCTCCGCGGTCCGCGGCGGGCGTTACCTGCACACGCCGGGCGACGCCGAGCGATGACCACCACCCCCGGCGCGAACGGCACCCAGGACGAGCAGCTTCTCGGCATCGGCGCCGCCGCCGTCCGGCTGGGCGTGTCCGAGCGGGCGCTGCGGTACTACCAGCAGCGGGGGCTGATCGTCCCCGCCTGCACGCCGGGCGGACTGCGCCGGTATTCGGAGCGCGACCTGGAACGGGTCGAGCGCATCCGCGAGCTGCAGGCCCTGCTCGGCCTCAACCTGGACGAGATCGCGGTGGTGCTGCGCAACGAGGACCGCATGGCGCAGATCCGTCTCACCTACCACGACGAGCACACCAGCGAGGACGAACGCCGGCAGCTGACGCGGGAGTACCTGACGCTGCAAGAGAGCCTGCGGGCGACCGTCCAGGCCAAGCGCGCGGCGCTCGACGTCTTCCTGGCCGACCTCGACGCGCGGATCCAGCGCGCCCGGGACCTGCTGGCCGGCCGCGACGGCCAGTAGGCAGGCCCGGTTTCTGCCAACGGCAGATCCAGGGGTCCAACCCCGGCCGCTGGTGCTTCAGTGGAGGAATGGACGTTCTGATACTGGGCGGCACGGCATGGCTCGGCCGCGAGGTGGCGGGCCAGGCGATCGAGCGCGGCCACCGGGTGACCTGCCTGGCCCGCGGGAAGAGCGGCACCGTGGCCGCAGGCGCCGTCCTGGCCGCCGCGGACCGGCGCGAGCCGGACAGCGTACGAGGCGGTGGCCGGCCGCGACTGGGACGCGGTCGTCGAAGTGTCCTGGCAGCCCGGGTTCGTCCGCAATGCGCTGGCCGCGCTGGGCGGCCGGGCGCGCCACTGGGCCTACGTGTCCTCGTGCAGCGTCTACGCGTCCCACGCCACGCCGGGGGCGGACGAATCGGCGGAGACATTGATACCTACCGAACGAGAGGTGGCTGATCTCGACCTCTACGGCGAGGCGAAGGCCGCGTGCGAGACGGCGTCGGCGGATGTCGTGGGCGACCGCCTGCTCATCGCGCGGGCCGGGCTGATCGGCGGCCCCGGGGACCGCAGTGATCGCGGCGGCTACTGGGTGGCCCGCGCCGCACGTGACCGGACCGGCCCGATGCTGGTCCCCGACTCCCCCGCGATCCCGACGCAGGTCATCGACGTCCGGGACCTCGCCGCGTGGCTGCTCGACGGCGCGGAGGCCGGGACCACCGGGACGTTCAACGCCGTGGGGCCGGTCGTCCCGTTCGGGCAATGGCTGGAGCAGGCGCGGCAGGCCGGCGGGCACACCGGGCCGGTCGTCGCGGCCGACCCGGCCTGGCTGCAGAAGCAGGGCGTCGAGGAGTACATGGGGCCGGACTCGCTCCCGATGTGGTTCGCGTCCCCGGACTACGCGGGCTGGTCGGCCCGCAGCGGCGCCGCCGCCGCGGCCGCCGGGCTGCGGCACCGGCCCCGCCCGGACCTGCAAGCCGACACCCTGACGTGGGAGCGGGAGCTGGGCCTGAACCGCACCCGGCGCGCCGGCCTGAGCCCGGAGCGCGAGCGCGAACTGCTCGAGGCTCTGGGCTGAGGCTGCGGTCCCTGCCGGCGGGTGCAGTGTCACCACCTTCCGTTCGGGATAATCGGGCTTTATTGAGCCACGACCCCACACCTACGACTAGTTAGTTTGACTAACAGGTTTTACCCGGGGTGTTCATTCGAGGGGCTGCCGGGCGATAACGGCCGGCTCGCGCCCGGCGAGCAGCCAGCCGCCGGCCGCGGCCACCACGGGCAGGCCGACCAGGATGATGAGCAGGTCGACCGCCGGGATGTGGCCGAACGTCGTACTCAGGCTGCTGCGCGCCCAGGCGATGCCGGCCAGGGCCGCCACGGCGGTGCCCAGCACCGCCCCGAGCAGGCCGAGGGCGCCGGCGGTGGCACCGGTGATCGTCCGTCGGGTCCGGCCGCTCGCCCCGGTGGCGGTGAGGGTCCGCAGGTCGCGGGCGGTCTCGCTGCGGATCAGCCCGATGGTCATGGCCAGCACGCCGAGGGCGATCAGGATGCCGATGGCGGTGGCCCCGTTGCTGATCTCGGTCAGCCCGAGCGCGCCCGACTTGGTCTCGGCGGTCGTGCCGGCGCCCAGGGCCAGCTGCCGGGCCGCGTTGATCTGCGCGGCGGTGAGCGGCTGGGCCGTCTGGATGAGCCAGCCGTCCGGGACCAGCTGCAGCCCGAGGGCGCGGACCGCGTGCATGGTGATGACCGTGTTGGGAGCGGACGTGCCGGCGGGCAGGTTTCCGGCGGTCTGGATCTTCGGATTGTTGACGTTGCTGCCGGCCGGGCACGCGGAGCTGCTCTTTGGCCCGGTAAAACAGCTGATGATCTGCATGCGGGGTTCCGCGGCCAGGCCCGGACGCATGGTGAGAACGTCCGCGGTCGGGCTGACCTGGCTAATCCCGTACTGGCGCAGCAGCGCCGGGGTGGCGACGTACAGCGGTCCGCTGTAGTTGTTGTTCTGGGTGCCCGCCTGCTGCAGAGTGGTGGTCAGCTGGCCGCCTGCCGGTCCGCCGGTTACCTTCGGGTTGACGGCGGAGTCGAGGGTGACGACGGACTGGGCGTGCAGCGAGCGGCCAGGGCGTTCACCGCGTGACTGCAGCGCCGCCAGCTGGCTGCTGGTCGGGGGCTGGCCGGAGGAGATGCCCTGGCCCCCGTTCGTGGTGTAGACGATGAGCTGGTTGGCGGTGAGGTTCGGCCCGGCGTAGTCGAGCGTGTTGGAGAACCGGACGCTGGCCACGATGCTGATCAGCACGGCCAGGAAGATGGCGAAGCTGATGGCGGCCAGCGCCGCTCCGGAGCGGGCCCGGTACCGGGCCAGGTCACGCAGCGCGAGCCGCACGGCGACCGGCGCGTGCCGGCCGGCCACGGCCAGCACCGCCACACACAGCGGGGCGATGACCAGGAGGCCCAGGATCATGGCCACCAGGCCGGCCAGCAGGAACAGGACCTGCGGCCCGCTGTTACCGCTCCAGCCGCCGGAGAACGCGAGGAGAACCGCGCCGCCCGCCAGCAGGATGACGCCGGGCCCGGCCGACCGGTGCACCGCCTTGGGCGGGCAGGCCAGACAGCGCCGCGATGATCGGGAGCCGGGCCGCCGCACGGGCAGGCCTGCGGGCCGCGACGATAGAGGTCACGACGGCCAGGGCCATCCCGGTGATGATCGCCCACCAGGGCAGGCTGAGCGGGTCGATGCGGTGCGCGGTGGCCGTCTGCAGGTGCGGGGCGTACGCGAACCACGCCCCGAAGCCGAGCGCTGCGCCGACGAGCGTGCCCACTAGGCCGACGATGGCGCCGTTCGCGACCATGACCAGCCGGACCTTGGATTCAGTCGCGCCGAGCGCGCTGAGCATGCCGAGCGCGCGGAGCCGCCGCTGGGCCATCACCGTGTACCCGGCCACGGCCACCAGGCCGATGAAGATCAGTCCCAGCGCGGCCACCACGAGCACGATGGTCGCGGGGCTGATCTGGGCGGAGTTCGGCTTGGGGTAGCTGACCGTGGCGCCCTGGGGCACGCTGGATGCGGGAATGCTGTTCTGGTCGCCCGGGCCGGAGCCTGGGCCGGGGCCGGGGTCCGCTGCAGAGCCCGCGTTGACCAGGACCGTTACCTGGGTCGGCGCGGTGACCTGCCCCGGGGCGACCAGCGCGAACTCGTCCAGCAGGTTGTTGGGGTTCTCGACCAGCCCGGTGACCTGCCAGGCGTGGCCGCCCTCGTGCCACACGTCACCCGGGTGCAGGCCGTAGAGCGACGCGACCTGGCTGGTCATCGCCACCTGGCCCGGGCCGTTCGGGTAGTGCCCGGACACCAGGGCCAGCGCCGGTCCCCCGTACCGGCAGGCCGGGTCCTGGGCCCGCAGCTGAACGGGCTGCACCAGGCCGGTGCTGAGGCTCTGGTTCTCGATCACGTCGACGGTGCCGAACTGGTTCTTGATCGCCGCGAGGTCCGAACCGAGGTGCGGATCGTGGCCGGGCAGCGCGATGAGCGCGTTCGCGGTGCCGAACGTCGCCGCGTTGGGCGACCCCGGTGTGCTGCTCGCGACGGCCACGCCGAGGATCGTCGCGGCGACCGCCACGGCCAGCAGGGCCAGCACCAGGAGCTGCTGGCGCCACTCCCGGCGGAAGAGCCGCCAGGCCCAGCGGATCACGGCCCGCCGGGCGGGAGCGCCCCCGTTGGCGGCTCCCGTCCCGGCTGGCTGGGCCGGGCGGGGCCGCAGTGCCGTCGTGCTCACTGGCTCTGGCCCGGCGTGAGGAGGGACTCCGGACCGGGCAGCGGCGCGGTCTGGTCGACGATGCGCCCGTCCCGCAGGAACACCACCCGGTCGGCCCACGAGGCCAGCTGCGCGTCGTGGGTCACCACCACGACGGCCACGCCGCGCTTGCAGGCCGCGTGGAGCAGGCGCATGACGGCCTCCCCGTTGACCGAGTCGAGTGCGCCGGACGGCTCGTCGGCGAGCAGCAGGTGGCGCTCCCCGACCATGGCGCGGGCCAGGGCCACGCGCTGGCGCTCGCCGCCGGACATCTGGTCCGGGAAGTGCGAGGCCCGCTCGCCCAGTCCCAGATCTTCGAGGGCGTTTACCCCGGCGGCGCGGGCCTTCCGGGCGCCGATGCCATCCAGCTCCAGCGGCAGCGCCACGTTCTCGGCCGCGGTGAGCCCGGGCAGCAGGTTGAAGTCCTGGAACACGTAGCCGATCGACCGGCGGCGCAGCCGCGCCTTCTCACCGCGGGACATCCTGCTCAGCGCGGCCCCGCCGACCAGGACCTCGCCGCTGGTCGGCTCCTCCAGGCTGCCGGCGATGGTCAGCAGGGTGGACTTGCCCGACCCGCTCGGTCCCATCACCGCCACCATCGCGCCCGCGCTGACCGACAGGCTGACGTCGCGGAGCGCGTGCACCTCGGCTGCCCCCTGGCCATACGCCTTCGACACGCTCTGTAGCTCGAGCATGGTCATCGTCGCACCCCTACTATCCGTCGTAGTCTCGGCAGTTCTGCGGGCCGGAGCGGGCGGGCGTCATCCGGGGCCCGCTTGAGCCGGCCGTCGGCGGCGTCCAGCCACCGGATGACCGAATCGAGCCGGAACAGCTCCGCGTCGACCACCAGCGCCAGGCCCAGATCGGCCTCGCCCTCGTCCTCTTTCAGCCGTGTCCACTGCTGCATCAGCTGCACCAGGTACTTGCGGTGGACCTGGATGACCTCGTGCACGTCGGTGCCGGGCACCCGCAGCGCGACCAGCACCTTGATGACCAGTTCGTCCCGGGGCGGCGAGGTCAGGTCGGGCGGCGTCCGCAGCCAGCCGACCAGTTCCTGCTCGCCGTCCTCCGTGATCCGGAAGCCCTTCTGCGGGCCCTCGTCCGCCGTGTCGTCCGATTCCACGAACCCGTCACGCTCGAGCCGCTGCAGCGTCGTGTACACCTGGCCCACGTTCAGCGGCCAGACCTCGCCCGTTCCCGCTTCGAACTCCTCCCGGAGCTGAAGGCCGTACTTGGGCCCCTCGCTCAGCAGCGCGAGGAGGGCATGCCGGACGCTCATGCCGCCGCCATTGTCCGTATCATGTCGAGTAGCATACTCGGTATACAGGCGGAGGCAAGGGGTTTTTTTACGGACGACGCCGCAGGGCCGCGACGCCGGAGGGACAGAATGTCAGTGGCCGGGAGTATGCCGGACCTATGAGATGGTCCGAGATGATGGAGCGTGAGCCTGCGCTGGGTGCGACCGCTCACGACCTGCTGATCAAACCGGGCGTCCTGCTCGTGGGCACCACCAGGCGCGACGGTACGGCCCGGATCAGCGGCGTCGAGCCGCTCGTCATGAACGGCGACCTGTGGCTGTCGATGATGCGCTCGTCCACCAAAGCACTCGACGTCGGCCGGGATCCGCGGATCCTGCTGAACAGCATTGTCACCGGCCGGGTGGTCGACGGGGAGGTCAAGGTGCGTGGCACCGTGCGCGCCGAGACCAGCGCGGATATCCAGCAGCTTTACGCCGAAACGGTCGGCGCCGAGCTCGGCTGGCATCCCGTGGTCGGCGAATTCACGTTGTTCGAAGTGGACGTCGGGGATGTCACCTATATCGGCTACGACCACGAAAGCGGTGCGCAGCATGTGGCCCGCTGGCGGGCCGGTCTGGAATACCTCCGCCCGTCGACCACGCCGACCAGCCTCGGCCCGCGCCAGCCAGTGCGACGCCTGCTGGAACCGGAAAACGGCCAGGAGCATAGAGCGACCCTGGCCCCGCGAATTCACCAGCGCGGCACGCACTAGCAAACAGCCGTCCTGCCCAAGGCTCGCCTATAAACAATCACCGCCTGAAAAGCGGACGTTCGCGGCCGGGGATCGCATCGTGACCGAAACCTGGCGTCAGCCGTCAGGCCCATCGTTTCCCCGGCCCCGCGTACCCCGGCACCGACAGCAGCCGATGCCGGGGCCCCGGACGGTCAGCGGCGGTGCCAGGGGGTGTTCCATCCGGTGCCGAGACCGGCTAGATGCAAGGCGAGACAGACCAGGCCGACGAGCAGCAGGCTGGTCGGGCTGAAGACGGCGTCGGTGGCGATGGACGCTGCGTTGATCAGGAACGCGATGGCGAAGAGGATGGCCGCGATGAAGGCGAGCATCGGATGTCCTTCCGGTCAGCAGGCGGCGCAATGACGCGTCCACGACTCCGCGGAGATATACGACGAGGTCTCCCGGGGCCGGCGGGGCGGTCATGCGCGGCTTTCTGCGTAATAGGCGGTTATGCGTTTATCTGCGCCATTGTTACCCGGGACAGCCGTCACTAATCAGTAACTTAAGGTGACAATGCTTCACCGGTCCGGACCGAATAAGTCGACACTCTCTCACCGGCCTGGATAAAGTCCGCCTGACCTTGGCTTATTGGCGCGGACCTGGGAAATCAGGGAGAGCGGCGGCGACGGGGGCAACCCGGTCCGGCTCTGTTTGGCGGCCGGCGGCTGGCGGCCGCCGCCGGTAAGCGCCTATTTCGGCGGCCGGGTCCCGCATAACTGCGAGCCTGCCCGATCCAGCGTTCCAGTACGTCGTCGTCAAGCACTTCGCCAGCGATCAGGACCCAGCCGCGCATGGGCCGGCCGGTCATGTCGAACAGCGCCGGCCGCATCCTCGAACCGGTCCCGGATACGCCCCGCGAGCACGCTGTCGTACGCCATGGCCGGAGGATACGACGCGGGATCAGGCCAGGGCGGCCTTCGCCTGGTTCGGTTTCGCATGATGACGGGCAGCACCCTTCTTATCGGGTGGCGGCCGGTCACCGGTGGTGGAATTCTGTCACCGTGCTCAGCCAGGCCGAGATCGGCGCGTTCGTCGCGGACGGCTACGTCGCGCTACGCGGCGCGGTACCACCCGGCGTGACCCAGGCGTGCCAGGAGATGATCTGGTCTGAGCTGGGCAAACGCGGCGTTCACCGCGAGGATCCATCGACGTGGACCGCGCCGGTCGTGCGGATCCCCTGCCCGGAGGGTGGCCCGTTCGCCGAGGCCGGCACCGCGCCGCTGCTGTGGGAGGCCTGCGACCAGCTGATCGGCGCCTGCCGGTGGTGGCAGCGACGAGGCGTCGGCGGCTCCATCCCCGTGCGATTTCCCAGCGAGAGCGACCCGGGCGACGCCGGGTGGCACATCGAGAGCAGCTACGAAGCCAACGGGCGCCAGCGGGTCAACATTCGCACCCGGGCCCGCGGACTCCTGGCTCTGTATTTGTTCAGCGACGTCGATCAGGACAGCGCGCCGACCCGGTTGCGCCCCGGCTCGCATCTCGACGTCCCCGCCGCTCTCGCCAGCCTGACCTCGGCTTGTCAGCAGCTCTAGCGAGTTGGGCGTTAGCTTCGACCGACACGATCCGGCATCCTGAGGAATCGACTTCCTGTGAACAGAGCCAGCGAGCCCGCGTAGGTCATATCGGGTAAGTAGCGGGTCCGGTGGTGTAAGTGCGGCCCGACGGTGTGGTCCATGTGTGATAGCCGGGCTGGTGCTGGTCCAGGCGCCAGCCGGGGGCTTGTTTGGCGTGGTGGTGGTGCCGGCAGCGGGCTCCGGCGTTGCACGCGCAGGTCCGGCCGCCTTGGTCGTAGGGCACCGCATGCTCGAAGTCGCAGGCGCGGGCGTGCCGGCGGCACGGCGGCCAGGTGCATTCCCCATCCCGGATCTCCACCAGGTGGCGGAGCCGGTCGCTGGGCTGGTACCCGGCTGTTTCGTGCCGGTGATCGCAGCCGGTGACGGCGAGCGGGCCGATGTCGATGGTGTAGTCCCGGCCGGCGGGGCCGGGTGTGCGCAGCCGCCACCGGCCGTGCCCGCCTGGGCCGGGCGGCCCGTGGTCTTGCTGCCGGGTGAAGGCGGGGCCGTCCCGGTTCCCGGCCCCGCCGGTCCCGGTGGTGCCAGTGGCCCGGGCGGGTCGCGCGGGACGCGCGCAGCCGTGCGCGGTGGGGTGGCCGTCCTGGTCGGTGATGGTCACGCACCAGGTGGTGCGGGGGTTACCCGCGGCCGCTGCGGCCAGCGTGCGGGCGAGGTCGGGGTCGATGGCGCCGAGCCCGTGGGCTTCCCCGGGCCGGTCTTCGAGGCCGAGCAGGGTGGCCAGCGGGATGGTCAGGTTGAACCGGCCTGCGAAGCCTGCCGCGCCGGGCGCAGCGGGGTGACCGTCCTGGCTGGCAAGACCGGGGCCAGACGCCGGGGCGCCGTCACGGTGCCCGTTTCCAGTCCCGCTCGCCGGGCCGTCGCCGGGCTCACTCCCAGCCCCGTCACCAGTCGCGCTGTCCGGGTGGCCGGCGGCTCGCTGCCCGCCCCGCGCGCGCCGCCGGGGTCATCCGGGCGGCGGCGGTGTCATCCGGTCCAGGACCGCCAGAGCTGGTTGCGGGCGAGCCATCGGGGCTGGCCGGGCCGGGGCCGTCCGGGCCGGGGCCGTCCGGGCCGGGGCCGTCCGGGCCGGGGCCGCTGCTGGTACTCCCGGGGTGGGGGCCGT
>CAVQZM010000022.1:0-53140 GCA_963718475.1 uncultured Actinomycetes bacterium
ACGGGATCATGATTGGCCGTTCAGGTCCGGGAAGTCTTCTTCCCAGAATTCGGTGACACCGCGCGGGGAGCCGTCTGGCATGTCGGAGGCCACGCCCGTCTCGTTCCGGTCCTCTTCCTGGTCCCGCAGTTCGACGCGGCGGATTTTGCCGGAGATGGTCTTGGGGAGCTCGGCGAACTCGATGCGGCGGACCCGCTTGTAGGGCGCGAGCCTGGTCCGGCAGAACGCCAGGATGGACCGGGCGACCTCCACGGACGGCTCGACGCCCGGCGCGAGCGTCACATACGCCTTCGGCACGGCCAGCCGGAGCGGGTCGGGGAGGGGACCACGGCGGCCTCGGCCACGGCCTCGTGCTCGATCAGCACGCTTTCCAGCTCGAACGGCGAGATCCGGTAGTCGGACGCCTTGAACACGTCGTCCGTGCGCCCGATGTAGGTAATGTAGCCGTCGGCGTCCCTGGCCGCGACGTCGCCGGTGTGGTAGTAGCCGTCGCGCATGGCCTCGGCATCCTGCGCGGGATCGCCGAGGTAGCCGGTCATCAGCCCGAGCGGCAGGCGGTCCAGGTCGAGGCAGATCTCGCCCTCGTCGGCCGCCTTTCCCGTAACCGGGTCGACCAGGACGGCCTCGTAGCCGGGCAGTGGGCGTCCCATCGAACCCGGGCGGAGGGTCTGGCCGGGGGAGTTGCCGACCTGCGCGGTGGTTTCCGTCTGGCCGTAGCCGTCCCGGACCGTGATGCCCCAGGCCCGGCGGACCTGCTCGATGACCTCCGGGTTGAGCGGCTCGCCGGCCGCGACGCACTCGCGCAGGGTGGGCAACCGGTTGGCGGCCAGATCGGACTGGATGAGCATCCGCCAGACGGTCGGCGGAGCGCAGAACGTGGTGACCTCCTCCTGCGCTAGCACCCCGAGCAGCGTGTCCGCGTTGAACCGGTCGTAGCCGAAGATCAGCGCCGTCGCCCCCGCATTCCAGGGCGCGTACACGTTGCTCCACGCGTGCTTGGCCCAGCCGGGGGAGGAGATGTTCAGGTGCACGTCGCCGGGGCGCAGCCCGATCCAGTACATCGTCGAGAGGTGCCCGGCCGGGTAGGAGGCGTGGGTGTGCTGCACGAGCTTCGGCTGGGCGGTCGTACCCGAGGTGAAGTAGAGCAGCAGCGGGTCGCTGGCGCGGGTGGTCCCGTCCGGGGTGAAGTCCTCGCTCGCCGTGCGTGAGTCGGCGTAGTCCAGCCATCTGCTCCCGGCCGACGGCCCCGCGGCCGGTGGGCTGGCCGTGGGGCTTCCGGCCGCCCCAGTAGCGGTCTCGGTGCCCTCGCTCGTCGGGCCGACCGCGATGCGGGTCCAGTCGCCGGGGACCTCGCGGAACTTGGGCACGTGCACCGACTCGGTGATCACGTGCCGGACCTGCCCGCGCGGGATCCGGTCGGCCAGGTCGGCCGGGCCGAGCAGGGTCGTGGTCGGGATGATGACCGCGCCTATCTTCATCGAGGCCAGGATGACCTCCCACAGCGGAGCGATGTTGCCCAGCATGAGCAGCAGCCGGTCCCCGCGCTGGACTCCCTGGTCGCGCAGCCAGTTGGCGACCTGGTTCGAGCGCGCGGCCATCTCGGCGTAACTGATCCGGGTTCCCGCGCCCGGCCCGGTGCCGGTCACGATGCGCAGCGCGGTCCGGTTGGGATGCTCGGCGGCGATCACGTCGAACCAGTCCAGCGCCCAGTTGAATTCGCCCAGCTCCGGCCAGGCGAATTCGGCCCGGGCGGCGTCGTAGTCATCGCGATGGCGGAGGAGGAGATCGCGGGCACTCCGGAAGGCGGCCGCGTCGCTGCGACTGGCTGTCATGTCGCCATCGTGGCAGCTCCGCCCGGCCGATTCCAGACTTCCCGTGCCGGGCGGCCGTCGGCTCGGGCGGCTGCGCAACGACAGCCGGTCAGCCCCGGCTGCCGAGCAGGCGGCTGAATGGGTCGGAATACCGCTGGATGGGCAAGGGGAACGCCGCGATCGCGCGGGCGACGTTGTCTTTGGCCAGGAGGGCGATCGGGGCATCGACTCTGGCCGGCAACGTCGCGCCCCGGGCGGCAGCCGCGCACGCCTCGACGGCCATCTGTCCCATGACGTACGGGTACTGGGACACGGTCGCGCTGATCGATCCGGCCCGGATGGCGTCAAGCGCTTCGGCGATGCCATCCAGGCCGATGATCTTGACCTTGCCGGTCTTGCCCGCGGCGCCGACGGAGTCGGCGATCCCGAGCGCCATCAGATCGTCGGCGGCGAAGAAGCCGGACAGGTGCGGGTATGTGCGAAGGATCCGGTCGGCTGCGATCTCGGCCGTCGTGCGGTCGTAGTCGGCGTTGACTTGCGCGACCACCCTGACGCGTGATCCCTGGATGCCGCGCTCGAATCCGGCCAAGCGCAGGACGCTGTTGATGTTGCCGGCCCAGCCGCCGAGGAGGGCGACCTCGCCGCCGCCGCGGAGGAGCGAGGCCATCCGGACGCCGCCAGCCGGCCGGCCGCGAAGTCGTCCGTTCCGATGTAGGTGCTGAGGTGCACGCCCGCGTGCTTGGCCGCCGCGGGGTCGATCGGGCTGTTGATGACGACGATGGGACGATTCACGCCGCGCAGGGCACTTACGAGGTCGGTGGCGGTGATCGGGCCGACCGCGTAGCAGTCCTGCCTTGCGGCGACGAGCGGTGCGACCTGCGCGGCCTGGCCGGCGAGATCGGCGTTGCTGGTCACCGCCCGGAAGGTGGCGGGCACGCCGCGGTCCACCGCCTCTACTCTCGCTCCGTCGTAGATAGCGAGCCAGAACGGATTGTCGATGGCATTGAGGACGACGCCCATCTGGACGCGAGGGGAGCCGGCTGGGGCGGCGCCCTCGTGGACGGGAGTGGGCCCCGTTCCGGCGGCATCCTCGGGCACGGAGGCGTGTTCGGCTGGGGCGGCACCCTCATGGACGGGAGCGCATCCGGCTCCCAGGGCGCCGCTGGCGAGAAGGGCCGCCGAGACGGCCGCAATCGCGATCGCCCGAATCTTCACCCAGGACTCCTCGAGTGAGTGCTGTCACACTAGCGCACTCGATACTGAGAGAGGAAAATTGTCTGGTTCCCCGAAGGGTGGAGCCGTGCGGCCGCGACAGATCACATCAGTAGCGCTGGTCCTGGCGCTGACGGTGGCGGGGTTCTTCGTCGCCCGCCTCGTCGGTGGGCGAGAAGCGCAACGCGACTCCGAGCACCGCGCCGAGGTCGCGGCGGCACAGATCCGCGGGCGCGTGGAACAGGGGGCCTCCCTCGCCGAGAGTGTCCGCCGGTTGATGGTGGGCGTGGCCGGGAGCGGGGTCACGGGCGACGAGTTCGCGACCAACGCAGCGCGATGGCTCAGCCCGGCAGGCTTCCCGGCCGCCGCTTGGGCCGAACAGGTTCCCGCATCCCAGCGTGCCGCGTATGAGCGGCGGATCGCCCACCCCATCGTGACCCAGGACCAAGAAGGCCGGATCACGCCGGTTGGATCGCGGTCCTCCTATCTGCCGGCGACGCTGGTCTCGGGCATCCCTCCCATGGCGGTGCCCGGGACCGATCTCGGCAGCGAACCCGGCATGGCTGCGGCGCTCACTCGTGCGGGCGCGCTCTATGACGCCGGCGCAACGCCTCTGGCCACCCTGTCCGACGGCACCAAGGGGCTCTTCCTGGTCAAGTTCGCTCCGCGTATCACCAGCGGAGTCGTTGAACCCGGGTTCGCGGTGGTGTTCGTATCGGAGCTGTGGCTGCGCGCGGCGGCGACGGACACGCCGACCCTGCAGCTCACGGTGGGCGGCGCCTCCGCAGGAGGTCAGCAGGTCGCGGCACCCGTGAGCGCTACGTTCACCGAGGCGGGACAGCGCTTCGAGGTGGGAGTGCCGCCGAGCCCCGTCCAGGGCGCCGCGACGGTGCTGCCGTGGATCATCCTCGCCGCCGGCCTGGTCCTCGCCGCCCTCGCGGGCGCGCTCGCAGTCATCGCGGCGCGGCGCGCCCGGGCGCAACGGGAGCTGGACCGCATCTTCACGCTCTCTCCCGATCTGATCGCGGTCGCCGACTTCGACGGCCACTTCACGCGGGTCAATCCGGCCGTCGAGCAGGTTCTCGGGTATACGCGGGAAGAGTTCCTGGCGCGGCCGTACCTCGACCTCGTCCACCCGGACGACCGTGAGCGGACCGCGGCCGAGTCGGCCGCGATTAGTCAGGGGAAGACGACGCTGGCGTTCGAGACCCGTTACGTGCGCAAGGATGGCTCGCCCAGAGTGCTCCAGTGGACGTCGACTCCGGTCGTGGAGGAGCGGCTCACCTACGCCGTGGGACGCGACGTGACCGAGCGCCGGCAGGCCGAGGCCGAGCTGGAACGGCTGGCGGGCGAGCAGGCGGCGCTGCGGCGAGTGGCAACGCTGGTGGCGCGCGGAGTGCCGCCGGAGGAGGTGTTCGCCGCGGTCACCGAGGAGGCCGGGCGGCTGCTTCCCGTCGATCACGCGGAACTGGGCCGCTACGAGCCCGACGCTGCGATCACCACCGTCGCCGCGTGGAGCAGGACGGGCACCCCCTTTCCGGCGGTGGGCAGCCGGCGGGCCCTGGACGGGAGGAACCTCAGCTCGCTCGTGTTCGAGACCGGCCGTCCGGCGCGGGTCGACAGCGGTGCCGATGCCTCCGGCGCGCTCGGTGTCGCGAGCCGGGAGGCGGGCATCGGCTCGTCGGTCGGAACGCCGATCATCGTCGAGGGCCACCTGTGGGGCACGATGAGTGCCGGCTCGCGCCTGGAGCAGCCGCTGCCGGCGGACACCGAGGCGCGCCTGGCCGGCTTCACGGAGCTGTTGGCGACGGCAATCGCGAATGCCGAGAGCCGCGCCGCGCTGGCTGCCTCACGCGCGCGGATTGTCGCGGCGGCGGATGAGACCCGGCGGCAGATCGAACGCGATCTGCACGACGGCACCCAGCAGCGGCTCGTCTCGCTCGGGCTGGAGCTGCGCTTGGCGCAGGCGGCGGTGCCGCCGCAGCTCGGCGAGCTCAATGGCGAGCTGTCACGCATTGCCGAGGGATTGGGCGGGGTGCTGGAGGAGCTGCGGGAGATCTCGCGGGGAATTCATCCCGCGATCCTCTCCGATGGGGGCCTGGCAGGCGCTCAGAACGCTGGCGCGCCGTTCGGCGGTCCCGGTCGAGCTCGATCTGCGCGCCGAGCGGCGGCCGCCCGAGCGCGTCGAGGTCGCGGCCTACTACGCGGTGGCCGAGGCGCTGACCAACGCGGCCAAGCACGCGCAGGCATCCGTCGTGCACGTCGAGCTCGACACAGGCGACGCGACCTTGCGGCTGACGATCCGCGACGACGGGATCGGAGGGGCTGACCCGGCCCAGGGGACCGGACTGGTCGGGCTCAGCGACCGGATCGAGGCGCTCGGCGGCACGCTCGAAGTCGCGAGCCCCACCGGCAGCGGAACCACGCTGCTCATCGAGATCCCCATCGAAAGCCAGAGCAGCGCGGGGGTGCCCGAACCTTAGCGACAGTTCCCACCTCTCGCCAGACGGTCCTGAGCGCGGAAGGTCGCAGCGGCGATGCACCATCTACGCGGGTGGCACCCTTGGGCTGGCGTCACCACCGCCGGTGGTGCCTCTCTGAGCGCGCTTGCCGTGGCGGGTGGCGGCATAGGGTGGGGGCGTTACGTGACCTTGTTGTCTGGTTGTAGTCTGCCGGGCCCCCGCCTGCAGCCCCCTGGCTTGGTCGCGGTCATGAGTGACCGGGCGAGCAGAGGTGTTGTTGATGCGGTGGTGCGTGCGGTGTGGCGCGGGCTGGAGAGCACGGGGCCCTGGCGGGAGGCGCCCGTTCCGGCGTGCCGGAGTGCCGGAGGCGGTGGCGGGGCGTGGCTGACGCGCGGCGGGGGCGGGTGTGGGGGCTGATCGCTGAGTGCGCGCGGGCGCGGGGCGGCCCGGTGTCGGCCCGGGATGCCTGTGAGGTGGCGGCGGCGGTGGCCGGGGCGGATGGGGCCTGGCTGTCGGTGATGAGTGATCCGGCCCGGCGGGCGCTGGTGCATGCGACGGGCGCGCGGGCGGCGGGGCTGGATGAGCTGCAGTTCACGCTGGGTGAGGGCCCGTGCGTGGATGCGTTCACCTCGGGGGGGCCGGTGCTGGTGGCGGATCTAGGTACGGCGGGCTGGCTGGTGCGGTGGCCGGGGTTCGCGGTCGCGGCTGTGGAGGCGGGGGCGGGGGCGGTGTTCGCGTTCCCGCTGGCGTCGGGGGCGATCCGGGTGGGGGTGCTGGGGCTGTACCGGGCCGGCCCGGGCTCGCTGGGCCCGGGGGGCCTGGCGGATGCGCTGATGTGCACGGATGTGGCGCTGACGCTGTTGCTGGAGGCGCGGGCCGGGGCAGATGGCGACGGCGACGGGCGGGCGCGGGACGGGTGGTCTGATGATCATGCCGGGGTGTATCAGGCGACGGGGATGGTAGCTGTGCAGCGGGGGGTGGGGCTGGAAGAGGCGCTGGCGCTGCTCCGGGCGCATGCGTTCGCCAGCGGCCGGCCGCTGGGTGAGGTGGCGGCGGCGGTGGTGGCCCGGCGGCTGCGGCTCGATGCCGATGATGCCGGGGATCCGGTCTAGCGATGGGCTGGCGACGGCGGGGCCGGGCGCCAGGCGCGGTCCTATGGTTGATTCACGGACTATGCGGAGATTGGCGGCGTTTGGTATGGGTGAGGATCGCGAGCGGGAGCTGGCCGCGGCGTTCGTGGAGCTGGCGGACACGCTGGTCGCTGATTTTGATGTGGTGGATTTCCTGCACGGGCTGGCGGACCGGTGTGTGCGGCTGCTGGCCGTGGATGCGGCCGGGCTGATGCTGGCTGATCAGCGGGGGGCGCTGCGGGTGATCGCGTCGTCGAGTGAGCAGGCGCGGCTGGTGGAGCTGTTCCAGCTGCAGCATGAGGAGGGGCCGTGCCTGGAGTGCTACCGCACGGGGATACCGGTGTCCGAGGCGGATGTGGCGGCGGCCGGGCAGCGGTGGCGGGCGTTGCGCCGGCCGCGGCCAGGGCGGGGTTCGGGGCGGTGCAGGCGCTGCCGATGCGGCTGCGTGATCAGGTGATCGGGGCGGTGAACCTGTTTATGTCCGCGCCGGGGCGGCTGGATGAGACGGGGGTCCGGGTGGGGCAGGCGCTGGCGGATGTGGCCACGATCGGGTTGCTGCATGAGCGTAACTTCCGGCATCAGGAGGCGCTGGCGGAGCAGTTGGAGGGGGCGCTGAATTCACGGGTGGTGATCGAGCAGGCCAAGGGGGTGCTGGCCGAGCGGCTGGAACTGGACATGGGGCAGGCGTTTGAGCTGATGCGCGGGCACGCGCGGGCGCAGAACCGGCGGCTGTCGGAGGTGGCGAACGCGGTCGCGGCCGGTTCGGAAGACGTGGCCGGCTGGGCGGCGGTCCGCCGCTCCGGCTGACGCGCTGGGGCTGGGCCGGCGGTGCGGTGCGGCCTGTCACGCTATTGACAGCGGTCAGCACCGGCCACAAGAATGAGTTAGTACGTGTGTGCCGCTCTGGACCCTGACGGCACGTCCGGTTCATGTCGGGTGTGAAGCGGGGAGTGGAGCGTGATGAGCGCGCGTGACGTCGTCCAAGGCGGGTCCGGGTTCCCGATCCGCCGATTCGGCGGATTCGCGGTCGTGAGGTTGCCGGCCGAACGTGAGGTGCTCACCGCCCCGGCCATTGCCGGTGAGCTGTGCGCGGCACTTGATTCCGGCGCGCCCGGGGCTGATCGTTGACATGTGCGGCGCGGGTTTCTGTGACTCCGCGTGCCTGGGTGCGCTGATGCGGGCGGCGCGGCGGGCGCGGGGCTGGGGGACGTGGCTGCGGCTAGTCGTTACGGACCCGGATGTGCGCAAGGTGGTCCGGCTGGTGGCGCTGGATGAGGTGATGCCGGTGCACCCCTCGGTGGCCGAGGCGGTCGCCGCCGCGGGCCGGGAGACGGTCGCGGCAGGTGGACCTTAAGCCCTTCCCGGGCCGGTGCCGAGAGGAGGCGGCGTGGACCTGCTGACGGCACCGGAACACCGAATCTGGTCATTGACCCTTCCAGTGTGGGTTTCATGGATTCGTCGTGCCTGCATGTGCTGCTCGGGGTGGGCCGGATGGCGGAGGAGGCCGGCGGCACGCTGAGGCTGGCGGCGCCGCGGATCGTCACGCAGCGGTGGCCCGCCTCTTCGACCAGCTTCGCGGTGTGCGCCGCGTCCTCGTCTTCCTGCTCGGACAGGTAGGTGATCGCGACGGTGGTAGAACGCCCGGCCCGCTGCTTCGCTAGCTCGCGAGTGCGCGGCCAGACTGACGGGCCGGGCGGAAGACCGCCATGAGACCCGGGGTGGCTACGGGAAGGGACCATCTGCTGGTTCCTGCCTCCGGTCAGCGGCCAGCCTTCGACCTTGGTGCCGTTGGCGGTCCGGTAACCGGTCAGGTCCATGACCAGGTCTTGGGTCGGGAAACTCGTAGAAAGACCCGGCCTTTTGATCCCCTCGCCGCCGGTCCCGGTGCACGCTGGCTGGGCAGCGCGTCGCCCTTGGTCAGAGTCGCCTTCACGCATCTCGTCCCGGCGGCCTGGCTGGGCGTCTCGATGGTCCGGAACCGGGCACCTGCGTAGTAGGCCAGCCGTAACTGCTGGTCCGCTCCGCCGGCCGCGCCACATTGCCACAGCTGGATGGGGTTACCCACGGTCCAGCTGAAGTTCTTGTTGTCCAGGCAGGACCTGCTGTAGTTCACGAACGTGGAGACCGGGCCGACGCCGTCGGCGCCGGAGAGTATCTGGCCGCCGTACTGCACATTGGTCAGCGTGTCGTGGGTGCCGGCCGCCTGGTCGCCGTCCGCGACGATGAACGCCGATGTCACCGTGGCGCCGGCGCCCGCGGCGCTGACCGCCGCCGCGTAGGAGGTGTAGGTGTTCCCGTTATCGACCGTCCAGCCGAAGCCGGTCCCGTTCAGGTGGGCGTTCGGCGGGTAGCCCCACAGCGACTTCCCGTTCGAGAGTTCGATGACCCACCGCGGTGAGCCCGCAGCGTAGTTGTCTGTCGTGAAAGACGGCTCGATGCCGGGGGCCGCGGCGTCTTGGGCATCGGGCACCACGACCTCGGCGTAGGTGTGACGTGTCCGTGCCGGGCGTCAGAACGGGGTTGCCGCTGGTGTCCCAGGTGGCGCTCCCGCCGTAACCGGCTTTGAGTATGACCATGAGCGCTGGCGTGGTGGCGCTGGCGGTCCCGGGCGCCATGACGGCCGCGCCGCCGATCAGCGCGGCACCGGCCGCTATCGCGGCGGCCCTCTTCCTCAGTGCGATCACGATTGCTCCTCGCGTGGACCACAGCGAACTTCGGTGGTTGAGTTCAGCTCAATGACGCGCTGATCATGGAATCGGTTGACATCGATGGCTGGATCGTTATGTGACGCCGACGGAATCAGAGCAGGCCGCATGAGACCGCGGGGCTCATAGCTTGCTGAGAACCTGTGCCGAGAAGGCTCCAAGAGGCGCGAGCGAAACTAACTGCTATGAGCACCTCGAAGCGAAGATCAGTCGCCCAGGCGGTGGCGGCCCGGGATCGCGGCCTCGGCCGGATCAAGACGACGACGGCCACCGTCAGCGTGGCCGGCGTGGTCGTGGCGGGCGCCGTGGCCCTGACCCTGCCCGGTTCCACCCACAGTTCTGCCGCGTCGTCTGGGAGTAAGGCAGCTCGGCGAGTTCCGGCAGCTCCGGCTCCACCTCGTCCGGTTCCAGCTCGTCCGGCTCCAGCTCGTCCAGCAGCTCCAACTCGGGCAGCAGCTCGAGCTCGGGCAGTCTCAGCAGCCCGTCGTCGTCGCCGACGTCGAGCTCCGGTTCCAGCCACTCCACATCGGGCGCCTCCTGATGCCGCCCGCCGCCGGAGGCTCTGAGCTAGTGCAGAGCTTTCGTTCAGGTTCGGCGGCGCCAGGCCGGCGATGGTCAGTGGTATGAACGGGATTACCGCAACAACCGCTCCCTGGTTCGCCAGCCGGGCGACCGGGGTCGTCGCCCTGTTGCTGCTGACCGGCGTGATGGTGCTCGGCGTGCTCGTCAACCGGCAGGGCCGGCTGCCGGGCCTGCCGAGGTTCGCGGTCACCGGGCTGCACCGGAACCTCTCGCTGATGGCCGTGGCCTTCACCGCGATCCACGTGCTGACCGCGGTGATCGACACGTTCGTGAGCATCCCGGCTACGGCGGCGGTCATCCCGTTCACGTCCAGCTACGAGCGCTTCTGGCTGGGCCTGGGGGCCATCTCGTTCGACATCATGCTCGCCCTGGTCGTGACCAGCCTGCTCAGGCGTCACCTCAGCCGCGGCGTGTGGCGGGCCGTGCACTGGCTGGCCTATGTCAGCTGGCCGGTCGCCTTCTTCCACAGCATCTATTCCAGCAAGGACCTGCAGCGGGGGCCGCTGCTCATCTTCGCCATGGTCTGCGCGCTGGCCGTTGTCGCCGCGGTGGCCTGGCGGCTGGCCGCCGCCGCGCGGGAGGTGCCGCGCGCCCAGCGGGTCAGGGCGCTGATGTCCGGCTCCGCCGGCAAGAAGGCCGGGCGCCAGTGCCGATTCGCGCAAACCGACCGCCGTCTCCTGAAAGCAGATCACTGAATGAGCGTGCCTACCGTCCCCATCCGGCGGTCCGCATCCCACGACGAGGCGGCCACCATGGCGTTCGCCAGCCCCGGCCCCGCCGCCGACCCGGCCCGTGGCCCGGGCCGGACGCGGCCGGCTCCGCCGAGCGGGCTGCCGCGCCTGCTGCCGCCCGCCACCGACCAGCCAGAAGACCTTCGTGATCACCTGGCCCGGCACGGCTTCCCGCCCTACCGGGGGGAGCGGCGGCGGCTGATCGCCGACATCGAGGCGTCGGGGCTGACCGGCCGGGGCGGTGCCGCCTTCCCGGCGCACCGCAAGCTGACCGCGGTCGCCGACGCGGGCGGCCGGCCGTTCGTCGTCGCCAACGCGGCGGAAAGCGAGCCGGCCAGCAGCAAGGATGCGTCGCTGCTGTGGCTGGCACCGCATCTGGTGCTGGACGGTCTCCAGCTGGCCGCCGAGGCGGTGGGGGCCCGTGAAGCCTGCCTTTACCTGCACGGCGGTCCCGGCGATCATCTCGCGACCTCGTTGCAGCGGGCCCTGGCCGAGCGCTGGAGCGCACGGATCGACCGGGTCGCCGTCCGGCTGGCGGGGGCTCCGCCGAGGTTCCTGGCCGGGCAGGAGACCGCGCTGGTCAACGTGCTCAACGGCGGGCTGGCCTTGCCGACCTTCGCCCCGCCGCGGGTCTTCGAGCGTGGTGTCGCAGGTGCACCCACCCTCGTTCAGAATGTCGAGACCCTCGCCCACATCGCGCTGATCGCCCGCTACGGAGCGCGCTGGTTCTGTGGCGTCGGCCCCCGCGAGCAGCCGGGCAGCATGCTCTGCACCATCCACCACGCGGACGGCGCGGTCCAGATCATCGAGGCCGCCGTCGGCACGCCGCTGAGCGGCCTGCTCCGCGACGACCTGAGCGGTGACGCGGACGTCGAGCGGACCGCCCGCCCGTCCCGCCCGGGGCGCCCAGCCAGCCCAGCCCAGGCGGTCCTGGTCGGCGGGTATCACGGCACGTGGATACCGGCGGTCCGCGCCGCCGGGCTGACCCTGGACAATGCCGGGCTGCGCCCGGCCGGGGCGGCCGTCGGCGCCGGGATCATCGCCGCGCTGCCGGCCAGCCGGTGCGGGCTGGCCGAGACGGCGCGGGTGGCCCGATACCTCGCGCTGGAGTCGGCTGGTCAGTGCGGCCCGTGCCTCAACGGGATGCCGCGGATCGCCGATTCCCTCGCCGAGCTGGCCGGCCTGCGGCCCAGCTCACGAGCCCGGGCCGACATCGAACGCTGGGCCGGCCTGATCAGCGGGCGCGGCGCCTGCCACCACCCGGACGGCGCGGCCCGTTTCATCGGCAGCGCACTAACCGTCTTCGCCGCGGAGCTCAGCCGCCACAAGCAGGGCACCTGCTCGGCCACGACCCGCGAGCCCTTCCTGCCACTGCCGCCAGGCGCCCCAGCCAGCGACGAAGACTGGAGCTGAGAATGAACCAGGAACTGAGTGTGAACCCGATCGCGTGCTCGGGCCATGGCGCCTGCGCCGAACTGCTGCCCGAGATGATCGGTCTGGACGAGTGGGGGTACCCGCTCCTCGACCCGCGGCCCGTGCCGCCCGCGCTGGAGAAGCAGGCCCGCCGGGCGGTCAGCGGATGCCCTGAGCTGGCCCTGCGGCTGAGCCGGACTCCGTGACCGTTTCGTTCGGTAGCGATCGGCTGATACTTGCGGCGGCGACTACTACTTTGGCTGATCGCGGGTAGCTGGATGCTGGCCGCGTGCACGGCCATTTCCCGGCCGGGCACCTCGTCCGGCCGGGCGGCGCGATCAACGGTGCGGCGTGGACGCGCGACATGAGGGGCGGTGAAACCATGGGCGGCTCGCGCTGGCTGCCGTGGCGCCGCATCGAGTGGCTGTCCCGGCGGCACATCGACCGGCGCGCGGCCGGGCTGCTGGCCTTGATCCTGACCGCCGTGGCCCTCGAGGTCGCGGCCGGCGTCGGGCTCAGCTACGTGGCCGGGTTCAATGCGGTGCGCGCCGCGCTGGGCCGGCTGGACTGGCCCTGGCTGGCGGTCGTGCTGGCCGCCCTCACGGTGTCGTTCGCCGGCTACTACTCCGCCTACCGCGGCATCTACCGGGCCGAAGGCGGGTACGAGCCGGACCGCCGCCAGCTGCGAGCGGTCGTCGTGGCCGGGTTCGGGGGGCTGTTCGCCCACGGCGGCACCACCCCGGATGACCTGGTCCTGCAGGCGTGCGGCGCGGGCCGGCGGGACTCGATCGTCCGGGTCTGGACGCTAGGCGGCATGGAACAGGGCGTCCTGGCCCTCGGCGGCTGCCTGGCGTCCATCGCCGCGGTCTGCCTGCGCCTGACCGCGCCTGCCTCGGATTTCACGCTGCCGTGGGTGATCATCCCGATCCCGGCCGGCATCGTGGCGTTCTGGGCGGCGGAACGTTACCGGCGGCGGCTCCGGCACCGGACCGGCTGGCGGGGCCGCCTGGGCATGTTCCTCGACTCCATCCATCTCGTCCGGAAGCTATTCGCTAACCCGATGCGGCACCGCCGCGCGCTCATTGGCATGGCCGTGTTCTGGGCCGGCGATGCGTTCGCGGTCTGGGCGGCGCTGGCCGCGTTCGGCTTCCGGATGGACGGGGTCGCGCTGATCGTGGGCTTCTGCACCGGGATGGTGTTCACCCGCCGCATCGCGCCGCTCGCCGGGGCGGGGACGCTGATGCTGGTCCTGCCCGTGACGATGTGGGTCAGCGGAGCACCGCTGGGGGCTGCTATCGCGGGGATCTTCGCCTACCGGGTGCTGTGCCTGTGGTTGCCGATGCCGTTCGCGCTGGCCAGCTTGCCGGCGCTGCGCAAGGTGAGCAGGCAGGCCGTCGCGGGATCCGGCGGCTCGCCGCTTGACGTGGCCGCCCGGGCGGTCCAGGCGGTCATGCCGGACCCGGAGCCGGCCGTGATGCCCGGCCCGGCGCCGGCGGCGCTTCCCGAACGCGGGCCGGCGCGTTAGCGCCGCGGGCGGCTGGGCCACCCGCGGCGCTCTACGCTCAATCGGTTAGGTCAGAGGACGTCGTGCCCGGGGTGCGGCTCCGCCGGAACGGTCGTCGGTTCCGCCGGGATGCTGCCCAGCCGGCCCGCCTGGAAGTCCTCGAACGCCTGGACCAGCTCGGCCCGGGTGTTCATGACGAACGGGCCGTAGGCGGCGACGGGCTCCCGGATCGGCTGGCCGCCCAGGACCAGGACGTCGAGCTGCTCGCTCGGGCCGTCCTGGCGGTTGCCCGCCGCGACGGTGATCACGTCACCGGGCCCGAACGCCGCCAGCTGGCCCATCCGGACCGGCCGGTGCTCGGCGCCGACGGTGCCCGAACCGGCCAGCACATAGACGAGCGCGTTGAAGTCGGACCGCCACGGCAGCCGGAGCTGGGCGCCGGGGGAGAGCGTCGCGTGGACCAGGGTGATCGGCGTGTGCGTCACCCCGGGTCCCGCGTACCCGCCGACGTCGCCCGCGATGACTCGCAGCAGCGTGCCGCCGTCGGGCGAGCTGAGCAGCTTGACCTGGCCGGCCCGGATGTCCTGATAGCGGGGGGTGGTCATCTTCAGCTTGGCCGGGAGGTTGACCCACAGCTGGAAACCGTGGAACAGGCCGCCCTTCATGACGACCTCCTCCGGGGGCTCCTCGATGTGCAGGATCCCGCCGCCGGCGGTCATCCACTGGGTGTCCCCGTTGGTGATCAGCCCGCCGCCGCCGTTGGAGTCCTGGTGGCGGAAGATGCCGTCGATCATGTAGGTCACGGTCTCGAAACCGCGGTGCGGGTGCCACGGCGTGCCCTTCGGCTCGCCCGGCGCGTAGTCGACCTCGCCCATCTGGTCCATGTGCACGAACGGGTCGAGCTGCTTCATGTCCACCCCGGCGAAGGCCCGGCGGACCGGGAATCCCTCACCTTCGTACCCGGTCGGCGCGGTGGTGACGGTGCGAACGGGACGCTCGGCTGAGACAGCCGGGTCCGGCTCCGCGACGCGCGGCAGGACCAGGATGTCCTCGACGGTGACGGCTGGCATGTCTACTCCTCACCCGGGCCTGCTGCGGGGGGACGGCCCGCCCCGGTGCCTTACTAGGTCCGATGGCCCTATAACGATACTTGAAATCTCAACATTCCCGATTCTGCCTGCCCGCACGCCCCGGGCGCTGCCCCCGGCGGCCGGGTCTCATAGCGGAAGGCCCCGCTCCAGTTGCGCCAGGCCCGCGTCAATGCGCTCGAACATGTCCGCGCTGACGTGCTCCTCGCCCCAGCCGGTCCATGGCGTCGTGACCGACATGATCACGCCGATGACCGCGCCCGCGAGGACGCGGACGGCCAGGTCATCCGGGCTGCGCCCGGCCCGCCTGGCCATCGCCTCGGCCACGACCTGGATCGTGCGGCCGAACTCGTCCAGCGCCCGGGACCGGACTTCCGGGACCGTCATCGTGAGGGCCGCCGTTTCCCGCAACTGCTTCCACTGCTCCGGACTCAGGGACGCCCGCGTCTCGCGCGTCGCCGCGCGGATCGCGGCGACCGGGCTGAGCCCCGCGGGCTGCCGCTCGAACGCCTCGATCATCAGCGCATCCAGGTCGTCCTGCAGGATCAGGTCTTCCTTGGTCGGGAAGTACCGGAAGAACGTGCTCGGCGAGACCTCCGCCGCCGCGGCGATCTGCTCGACCGTGGTGGCCTGATAGCCCTGCTCGCGGAACAGCCGGAGGGCGTGCTCGCGGAGGGAGGCGCGGGTCCGGGCCTTTTTCCGCTCCCGCAGGCCGCCTGACCCGCCGTTTGCCGAGGCCAGCGTCTCTGTCATATCCCCAATCCTGCCCGCTCCGGGCCCGGTTCACCGCTACCGGCGGCGATGGACCCGGTCTCGCCCTCGCTCACCTGGCCCGAGCGGCGCGGCAGGAACGCCAGCGCCAGCACCGCGCTGACGATCGCGATCCCGGCGCAGGTCCAGAGCATGATGTCCATGCCGTGCACGAATGCGGCCCGTACAGACTCAAGCAATGATGCCGAACGAAGGGTATGTGCGACGGCCACGCCCGCTGCGACGCTGCTCTTCGCGGCGTCAGAAACCGCCGCGGGCAGGCCGTTCAGGTCCAAGTGGCTGCGGTAGGCGCTGTTGAGTACGGTGCCGAGGACCGCCACCCCGATCGTCGCCCCGACCTGGCGCATCGCCGTGATCAGCGCCGAGCCTGCGCCGCTCCGCTCGGCGGACAGCGCCCCGAGGGCCGCGTTCATCGCGGACGGCATCGCGAGCCCGAGGCCGAGACCGGCCACCGCGAACCAGGCGGCGGCGAACCCGGTGCCGCTGGTGATGCTGGTCAGCGCGCCCACGGCCAGCGCGGCCGCCATCACCGCGAACCCCACCGTGACCATGGATTTGGCGCCGGCCAGCGGCTCGGCGGGCCGCCCCGCGGCGTTCCGGCGCGGGCTCTGCAGCCGGGTCCCGCCGATCATGCCCACCAGCATCCCGCCGATCATCGGCAGCATCCGCAGGCCGCTGCCGAACGCGTCCACCCCGCGGACTTCCTGAAAGTACTGCGGCATCGCGAACATGATCCCGAACATCGCGAACGACACCAGCGTGGCCAGGATCGTCCCCCAGGTGAACCCGGCCGACCGGAACAGCGACAGCTCGATCAGGGGCTGAGCCTTTGTGACCCGGCTGACGGTGCGCTGCCACGCGACGAAGGCCACCAGCAGGACGACGCCGGCCGCGATCGTGGCCAGCGCGGTCGCGTTACTCCAGCCGTCCTGCCCGGCCCGGATGATGCCATAGGTCAGCCCGGCCAGCCCCAGGCTGGAGAGCGCCACCCCGGCGTAGTCCATCCCGGGGCGCCGTTCGCTGCGCGACTCCGGCATCAGGACGGCCACGGCGATGAGGGCCAGCGTCACCACGGGCACGTTGGTCAGGAACACCGCGCCCCACCAGAAGTGATCGAGCAGGGAACCGCCGACCAGCGGGCCGATCGGGAAGCTGAGGAAGATGGTGGACGCCATGATCGCGGTCGCCTTCTGCCGTTCCGCCGGCGTGAACAGCACCGGGATGATGGCCAGGGACAGCGGCATGATGGCGGCGGCGCCGAGGCCGAGGACGGCCCGCGCGGCGATCAGCTCGGCGGAGGTCGCCGCGTACGCGCACGCGGCCGAGCTCGCCCCGAACACGGCCAGCGAGGTCAGCAGCACCTTCTTGCGGCCGTAGCGGTCGCCGAGCAGGCCGGCGGGCAGCACGGCCGCCGCCAGCACGAGGCTGTACGCGTCGTTGAACCACTGCAGGTCGCTGGTCGACGCGTGCAGCGCGTTCGCGATCGTCGGCAGGGCCAGGTTCAGGACCGTCAGGTCCAGGCCGACCACGAGCAGGCTCATGGCCACCGCGATCAAGGCCAGCCATCTGCGTGCCCCGGACACCGGCATGGCGGTCACACCCTTTCGATAGTCACATCGAACTGGAAGTCACTATCAAAAGCTAGCTGAGCCCAGTTGAGGGTGTCAATCAGAATGTGCCGCGGTTGGGCTGGGCAGGGCGCGCCGGGCCACGGCGGCGTCGCGGCGCTGGAGAGCCAGCTCCAGGACGTCCCGTTTCCAGGACGACACGGCCGCGGCCAGCAGGAAATAGCCGGCGATGGCGACGGCGGCCCACGTCGCCAGGGCGGCGGCCAGGGCGGCGCCCAGCGGGAGCCGGGCCGTGGCGGTCGCCGCCACGAGGGCGAACCCGATGAGCGCGACGGCGCCGGGCACCGAGCCCTGCACCTCGGTCACCGCCGGGCCGTGGCCTTCCTGCCGTTCGATGATCGTGAGGGTGGCCGGGAGGACGGCCGGCGCGGCCAGCATCACGCCACCGGCCCGCTGCCCGGCGGCCACCCCGATCAGCCCGGCCACCACGGACACGGCGAAGCCGAAGGCGAACCGGACGGCCAGCGCGCTGGGACGGATCTCCCGCAAGGCGCCGAAGTCGACGGCGAACAACCGGTCGCCGCCGTGCCCGCCTCCGTCCGGCCCGCGGCCGCCGCTGTCGTGTCCGCCGCTGCCGTTGCCGCCGCCGTCCGGCTGTCCGTTCTTCCGCCGGCGGCGGGCCCGGTGGCCGACCGGCAGCCCGGCTCCGGCCGTGGTGGTCGCGCCGGCCGCCACCGGGACGGCGGTCCCCCCGCTGACCAGGATCCAGACGCCCCACAGGAGAGCCGACCCGCGCATGGCGCCCCAGCGGCGCACCGCCGGTATCGCGGCCGCGCAGGCCACGGCCAGCCCGATCGCGCCGGCGATCATCCCGGTCGCCGCACTCCGGGCCGAAACGTCTTCCTTGACCAGGGCGATGATCAGCAGGTTGGCCAGGGCCACCGTGGGGGAGGCGCCGAAGATGCCGGCGAACCGCTTGGGCTGCACCATCTCGCCGCGCACCGCGAACAGCGCGACGAACAGGCCGCCATGACCGCCTTGACGAAAATGAGCAACGGGGTCGACACGAACGGCTCCTCTCCGCACCGCAAACCACGTGCTCGGCAGGGAAGGCGGATGGCCGTGTCGCGGTCCACGTTGTGCCGCGCAAACGGCAACCGCTACCCAGTGACCGCCCCGAGCACGGCGCGGCCCCGGGGTGCGACGGCCGCGCAGCTCAGTCGATACTGCACCCGCTGCCGTTGAGGGAGAAGGCAGCGGGGACCGGATCCTGGCCCGGGTCGCTGCCGTTGAAGCCGATCGAGGCGGTGCCGCCGTTCGCCCCGGTCGTGCCGTTCCAGCTCGCGTTGGTCGCCGTGACCGCCTGGCCGGCCTGGCTGAAGGTGCCGTTCCAGCCCTGCTGGACGGCCTCACCCGGGCTCGGCCAGGTCCAGGTGAGCGTCCAGCCGCCGACCGGGCTGGTCCCCTGGTTGGTGATGGTGACCGACGCCCCGAAGCCGGGGATCTGCACCACGGTCAGCGAGTAGGGCGCGGCCGTGACCGAGGAAGCCGAGCCGGCGGCGCTCGTGATGGAGGATGCGTTGTTGGCCAGGGTGTAGACCGTGGGCGTCCCCGACGGGGTGAAGCCGTTGTAGCTCAGGCCGACCGTGTAGGAGTTGCCGGGATCCTCGTTGTCGATGAGCACGTCCAGGCCGCCGTCGGCCCGGCGGACCGTGTGCACCTTGACCAGGGACTGGCTGGAGCTGGCCGTCACCATCTCGTCCCCGGGCGAGCCGAGCTTGGACAGCATCTCGATCCCGTAGTAGGGCGCGAGCGGTGTTTCCGGGGCGGGTTCGGCCGATCCGCTGCCGGCCGAGCCGTTGGAGAAGATTCCCTGGTCGCCGTAGTCGGTGGCACCGTCCACCGTGGTGACGGTGCCGATGCCGTTGTGCTCGTTCCACCAGTCGATGTTGGTGACGCGTTCTCAGCCAGGTCATGTACATGTCCGCGGCAACAGGGCACCGGGCTGGGTGTCCAGGGCGACGGAGGAGTTCGTCTCGGTGACAGCACCGGGACGCTGGCCGCGGCTGATCCGGCGTACTGGCTGATCTGAGCGGAGCTGTAGATGACCCGGGGATGCCGGACGGGTCGGTGAGCATGCGGGAGCTGCCGCCCGGGTAGTAGTGCACGATGACGCACTGGGGTCGCGACCCTAGGGCCGACAGCACCGTCTGGTTCCACGGCCGCGGGCTGGGCGTTCGTCACCCCGTCGGGCCAGAAGCCGGGGGTGGTCAGGATGGCGCAGACCTTAGCGTTCGGGTCGACCGCGTGGACCGCCGAGATGTAGCTCGCCACATTGGCCGCATACTGGGCAGGCCCGCAGTCGTAGGTCTGGGACGGCTCGCTGCCGATCGTCACCGGGCTGCCGCCCAGCGAGCTGTCACAGTGCGCGTCCGCCTCCCAGTTGGCGCCGTAGGTGCCGTTGCCGTATACCTCGTTGCCGGCCTCCCAGTAGGTGATCCCGTCGTTGTTGGCTACGTCAGCGTCCCTGACCCACGACGCGGCCAGCGCTGGCGTACCGGTGCCGTAGTTGAGGGTGATGACCGGCTTGGCCCCGACGGCCTGCGCGGTCGCCATGAAACTGGAGAACCCGGTGCCGGGCGCGACGTACCCGCCGCCCGCGGCGGTGCTCGTCTGCCAGTTGTAGATGTCGGAGTACGAGCCGCCGGGATAGCGCAGCGCGTCGACTCCCGCCGCCTTGAGCAGCGCCGGGTGGGGGAGTGGTTCAGTACCCGTCGTAGACGGCGTGTTGAGCCCGATGGCGCGGCCGGGATGGTGCGAGGCCGGCGGTCGCGTTCACCGTGACGCCGGGACAGGACCTGTGCGCCAGGCGGGGCGGCCGCCGCAGGGCCGCGCCCCATAGGACGGCGCCTCGCACGCCGCCAGCCATCTCCTGAGCATCTGGGGCCTCCTGCCGGTACCACGCGCCGTGTCATGTGCGAAGCGTTTCGATTACCTGGCTACGGGGGTCCTGCGCGCTGTCCATGCCCGGCGGCCGCGGTACGGCGCGCCCGGGGCGGGTGACATCGATGCAGGTCACAGGGATGAACGCGGCGATGCGGCGGCCCCGGCGGGAGCGCCTGAAATGTAAGGAACGGCCGGCCGCGGGCGGTCAGCCCGAGTCGCGCAGGATGAGTTCCGTGTCGAGGATGACCCGCGCCGGGTCCCGCCCGGCCCGGGATATGAGGGCGAGCAGTTCGCGGGCCATCTGCGCGGCCATCGCCTCGACCGGCTGGCGAACCGTGCTGAGCTGCGGATCGGTGTGCTGGGCCAGCGGTGAGTCGTCGAAGCCGATCACCGCGACGTCGTCCGGCACCCGCCGCCCGGTCCGGCGCAGCGCGCGCAGCGCTCCCGCCGCCATCAGGTCCGACGCGGCGAAGATGGCGTCCAGGTTCGGGCGGTGGCTCAGCAGCCGGAAGACGGCGTGCTCGCCCGAGACGCGGCTGAAGTCGCCGTAGGCCACCATGCCCGGGTCGAAGTCGCCCGCCGCGGCCATCGCCTGCCGGTATCCGAGCAGCCGGTCGATTCCGGGCCCCATATCCGGCGGTCCCGCGATGGTGGCGACCGCCGACCGGCCCTTGTCGATGAGATGCCGGACGGCCATTTCCGCCCCGCCGATATTGTCGGCGTCGACGTAGGTCAGGCCGTCCCCGCCGTTCGTCGGGCGGCCGCACAGCACCAGCGGGATCCCCAGGCTGGCCAGGTCGAATGGCAGCCGGCCATGCATGCTCACGAATAGGGCCCCGTCGACATGGCCGCTGCGAAGATATCTCGAGACCGTCTGGCATTCCCGCGGGGAATGCAGCGTGAGCAGCACGAGCTGAAGGTCCGCCGAGGACAGCTGCTTGCTGACCCCCCACAGCAGGCGCGCGAAGAATGGGTCGGCAAAGAACTTGACGTTTTCCTCGCACACCACGAACGCGATCGAGCCGGCCCGGCGAGAATCCGCGGAGCGCGCGGCGCGGTTACGGACGTAGCCGAGGCTGGCCATCGCCTCCTCGACCTTGCGGCGGGTCTGCGGGCGAACCCGCGCCGAGCCGGTCAGCACGCGCGAGGCGGTCGCCGACGACACTCCGGCCAGTCGTGCGACATCGGCCAGCGTTGGTGGCGTCACCGCGGGGTACGTGAGCGTCACCGTGCCCTCCTACGCCGGCCTGCGAGGGCCATGAGGTGTGGGCGGTGCCGATTGCCTGGGGGTGGCCCGGCCGGTTCACACCCCCGCAGAAAACCGATCAATAAAATCGGATCGTAACATCAACGAAACGTTCTGCCACATTTTGGGACATGAGGGCCGGGGTGTCAAGGGTGCCGTCGCGGGCGCCCGGGACCGCCCTGAACTGGTGACATGAGCCGTATTGGCGGCTGTGCGGAATGTAACGTTCACCGGCCAGGGCACATCATCCGGGGAAAGCTCAGGGCAAGGGCGCGACTGGTGACCGGTAGTCGCTGCGCCGTCGCAGTAATGCGTTGGCTGGGGTGATCGGGTTATGTTTTCCGCAGCATTTGCGGAAAACATAACCCAATATCTGCGGCCCGACCGGGGTGCGGCGGCGCAGGCGGGTGCCAGCGCCCGAAGCAAGGTCCCGCCAGTCACAGCGACCCCATAAGCCTCCGTAACCACGACACGGGCCAAGTCGGGTGGAGTTTTCCGCAGCATTTGCGGAAACCCAACCCGAATCCCCGGGCACCCGCCCCATGCCGGCCCCTACCGGGACCGCGCCGCGGCGGGGCGGGTGGCGCCGGCCGTCCCGCCGGGCAGCGAGACCGGTCTGGACCGGGGTCTGGCACACGCCCGCCGGGACGGTGTAGTTGTTGCCGGTCGCGACGTACAGCAGGCCGGTCGCCTGGTCGACGACGGGGGTGCTGCCCCAGACGGAGTTGCCCGTGTACCCGGACGGGGCGGTATAGGTCTGCCAGAGCACCTGGCCGGTCCGCGCGCTGAGCGCGACCACGCTCCCGCGGAACGTCGGCGCCACCGAGACAAGCTCATCGGCCGAGGACACCCCGGAGTACACCACCCCGTTGGCGATCACCGGCGACCCGGTGATCATCGCGTACGGGTCGGTGGCGACCTTGGTCCGCCACAGGAGCGCGCCGGTGCTGGCGTTGATGCCCACCAGGTAGGCGCCGACCGGCGCGGCGACAGCAGCCGACTCGGCGCCCGTCCCGATGACGATCTCGTTGCCGGAGACGGCCGGGGTCGTCCGCGAGACGTCGAACGCCGCCCCCACGTACGAGCCGACGCTGGCCGACCAGATGACGCTGCCGCTGGCCGCGTTGACCGCCCACAGGGTGCCGCCGAGATCGGGCACGTAGACCACGCCCCGGGACACGGCCGGGGTCGCGGCCACGTTCCCGGTCGTGGTCAGGACCCAGCGCGGCACCAGGCCCGCGACGTTTCCCGGCCCGATGACGTGCTCGGTGGCCGCGTCCCGGGTGTTGTGGACGTTCTGCCCGGCCGAGGTCCAGTCGGGCTGAACCGGAACTCCCGCGCTCGCCTGGCCGGGCGCCGTCCGGATCTGGGCGTCCGCGGCTGCGCGCGGAGCCACTGGCCTCCGCACCGCCGCGCGGGCAGGCGTCGGCGGTGGTGCCGCAGCCAGCAGCGCGGCCAGGGCGACCGCCGCCAGCGCGGCGGGAAGGGTGCCAATCGACAACCGCAGGCCGAGCTTGCGCGTCCTCATCGCCGCTCCCGGTCGAGGTGACATCCCCCACATACTCATGCAAACATCCCCGAACACGGATGACTAGCCACCAAACGGCCACACGAACTGGCCCAGGCCCAGCCCGCGACCGACGCATTGCCGCCATCGCGGTGCCTAGGTGCGACGCAAAGGCGCCATTGCGGTCGTCGCGTCGTAGGGCTTCCGGCCGCAGCCGCCCGGCTCACCGGGAGATGGCGAGCCAGGCGGCTGCGCGGCGCGTCAGGGGACGTACTGCTCGATCAGGGTGCGGTTGGCGGCGCCGGCGTTGTACGAGCCGACCGCCCACAGGTCGCCGCTGGGCGCGGCCGAGATGCCGCCCAGGCCGTTGTTCGCGCCCGGGTTGGGCGTCGGGACGACGGTCCAGCGGCCGGCTGAGAGCTTCTCGATGAGCGTGCTGTGGTTCTGCACGTTCGGCTGGCTGTCCGCCGACCAGCCGCCGCCCACGCGGTGTTCCCGAGGCTGGCCGCCGCGTAGAACTGGTTCTCCGAGGAACCCACGTCGAGGGTCCGGGTCACCGCGGCGGGGCCGCCCCCGGCGGTGAAGGCCATGGTCTGCTGCGGGCTCTGGTCGTCTTCCTGGCTTCCGGTTACGACGACGCGGGAGCCGGTGACCGCCGCCGCGTACGGGTCGAACGTCGTGCCGCCCTGTCCGGGCCCGCTGACCACCCGCCAGGCGTGCCCGTCCCACCGCTCGACCAGCGCGCCGCCCGGGTAGCCGTGGCCCTGCTGCTGGCCCACGGCCCACACCGCCCCGGCCCCGCGTGAGGTGACGCCGAAGAGTTCGCTGCCGTTCGGGCCCGGGTTGGGGCTGGGCACGACCGACCAGGAGCGGCCGTCCCAGTGCTCGACGAGGGTGGCGAACCGGCCGTTCAGGCTGTCCTGCCGGCCGCCGACCGCCCATACGTCGTGGTCATTCACCGCGCTGACCGCGAACAGCGTGTCGCGGCCGGCCGCCGGGTCCGGAGTGGGCACGACCGACCACGAGTGGCCGTTCCAGTGCTCGATCAGGGTCCGGATCTTGAACTGCGCGTTGGCGTAGTAGCCGGCCGCCCAGGCCTGGCCCGACGGCAGCGCCGACACGCTGAACAGCGTGTTCTCCTGGGTCCCCGCGTTCGGGGGCGCCATCGCCGTCCAGGTGGTGCCGTTCCAGTGCAGGGCCAGGTTGCGGAAGACGTTCGGGTTGTCCTGGGTGTAGTAGTCCCCGACCGCCCAGACGTCGTTCGATGCGCCCGCGGACACGGCCGCGAGGTTGTTGTCGTTGGTGCTCAGGTTGGGGCTCGGCACGGCCACCCACTTCCCGTGGGCGGGCGTCCCCGGTGTGGTCGACGCAGTAGGCGTGGCGACGCCGGCCGCGCCTCGTTCGGTCAAATTCGGGACGGCGGACCGGAGCAGGCTGGCCGGGACCGGTCCCGCGGCGGTGCCGGGCTTGACCGCGAACAGCGGCGTCATCGGCTTGATGTTGGCGGTGTCGCAGGTGGCGGCCAGGCAGCCGAGGCCGAACGCGTGCTGCAGCGTCGACAGCAGCGAGTAGTGGTTGGCGGGAGCCGGGTCCACCGCGTGCCGGGGGCCGCGGTTGGTCACCACGACGGTCAGCGCGTGCCCGCCGCCGGTCGTCGACCCGCAGCAGCCCGAGTTGTCGCCGTTGTCGCCCTCGTCGAAGGTGATGACGATGGCGTTGTTGCCGTGTGTCCACACGCGCGACTGCGTGATCTGGCTGACCGTGCGGGCGAGGAAGGAGTCCGCGTTGGAGACCAGCCAGTTGTCGGCGGCGTCGCCGGGGTTGCCGGAGTCGGCGCACACCGGCGGCGCACCGTGCATGTCGCTGCACTCGTCCGGCATGATGTAGCTGAAGTTCGGGACGTGGCCGCTGGCCAGATCGGTCCCGAGGTTCGCGAGCGGCTGCATCTTGGCCAGTTCCGCGGCGCTGGAGTTGACGCTGTGGAAGTAGACCATCCCGTTGTGCTTGGCGATGTAGAGCGTGTCGCTGTCGGGCACGCCCAGGCAGCGGACCGGGTAGCAGTAGCCGCGGTAGCCGGCGTACGGCATGCCCTGGAAGTAGCCCTTCCAGCTCAGCCCGGCCTGGTCGAGCTGGCTCATCAGGCTCGGCTGGTTGACGTGGAACAGCCAGTAGGGATTGTCGCTGCCCACCCCGAACGTGCCGCCGCCCAGCATGGCCACGTAGTTCGGCCCGCTGGGATGGGTGATGCCGTAGTACTGGCTGGCGTAGCCGTAGGCCTTGGCGAGCGCGTTGATCGTGGGCGCCGCCGGGTTGCCGATGATCTGGTCGAACCCGTGGTTCTCCTCGACCACGTAGAACACGTGGTTGTACTTCGGCATCGTGGCGCTGGCCGTCGTCGTGGCCGTGGTGGCCGTGGTGGCCGTGGTGGCCGTGGTGGCCGTGGTGGCCGTGGTGGCCGTGGTGGCCGTGGTGGCCGTGGTGGCCGTGGTGGCCGTGGTGGCCGTGGGGCTGGTGGCGCCCGTGGCCGTGGTTGCTGCGGTGGCGCCTGCCGGGCCGAGAATCGCGGCCACGGCGAGCGCGGCCATGACGGCGGTGAACAGGCGGAAGCGGCGGAGCCGGCGCACGATGCCTCCTGGTGCGGCACATGGGACTGATGGGGCGCAGCGTCCTGGGCCGACGGAAATCACCGCGGACGTCTCGCGCTGGAGCCAAACGTCTCCCGTCCCGGTGAACGGGCCGTGACCGGTTCGTTTAAATCTGTGCGGACTATGTGTGAACGCGGGGCGTTACTGCCGGAAAACCGGCCCCCCCACGGCCCGGTGGCGGGCGGGACACGGTTCCCGCGGGGGCGGTCGCGGCCGAATCGGGTTTTCATCTAATTTCATGGCCGCCCGGCGCCGTCTGACCTGGGATACAGCGCAAACGCCCACCGTCCTCGGGACCGACGGGCCTCGTCCTTGACGGCGGCCCGCGCCTGGAATACCTACCCGGAGTGCACACATGCCGCCTCCCGCGCGGGAAGCGGCGTGGCAACTGGCGATCCCGGCCTGGCCCGGAGGTGACCGGCGCGAATCGGCCGGCCGCCTCCGGCTGGCGGCCGGCCGCAACGGCGCGACCCAGCCAGCCAGCGAGGTCCGCCCCGGAGGAGGCACCTCATGCAGTTGCGCGATCGATCGGCAGCGGAACCGGGCGCGCCCCGGAGCCATCGGCTGGCCCGGGCCGCGTCGCTGGCCGCCTCGCTCACGGCGCTGGCCGTCGCCGGATCGTTCGCGGCGGCCGGGGCCGGCGCTTCCACGGCGCCGCCAGCGTCGGGCTCTGGGTCGGGGTCGGCTGGCGCGGCTGGCGCGGCTGGCGCGGCTGGCCCGGCTGGCCCGGCCGGGCAGATCAGCGTCAGCCCCGGTTCCGCCCGGGCCACGGTGCCGGGCACGGCCATCGGCATCAACGCCTCGACCTACGACGGAAGCCTGCTCGACGCCAAGGTCCCGGGGCTGCTCCGGGCCGCGGGCGTCGGCCTCATCCGGCTGCCCGGGGGCACCGAATCCGACGAGTACGACTGGAAGACCAGCACCGACGTCATCAGCAACGCGACCGAAGCGGTGAACTTCGGCCAGTTCATGTCCGTGGTCCGCCGGGCCGGCGCCCGGGCCATGGTCACCGTCGACTACGGGACCGGGAACACGATCGGGCAGCACGACGGCTCCGGGGAAACCGGCCCCCAGATCGCGGCCGACTGGGTCCGCTACGCGAACGTCGAGCACCACTACGACGTCAGGTACTGGGAGATCGGCAACGAGGTCTACGGCAACGGGACCTACGGCGCCAACTGGGAGCCCGACGCGCACTGCACCACGGCGGCCGCCGGCGGCCCGGTCACGCTGGGCGGCGAGCCGTCCCAGACCTACAACTGCGGGCCCGCCACCTACGCGGCCGGCGTCCGGCAGTACATGGCCGCGATGAAGGCGGTGGACCCGCGGATCTCGGTCGGCGTGGTCCTCACCGCCTCCGGTGCCCCCAACAACTGGCCCGACGGCGTGACGAACCCGGCGACCAGCCCCCAGTCCTGGAACCAGGCCGTCCTGTCCGCGCTGGCCGGCCAGATCGGCTTCGCCGACGTCCACTGGTACCCGCAGAACCCGGGCAACATCACCCCCCCCGGCCCGTCCGACGCCGGCCTGCTCGCGGCGACGGCCCAGATTCCCCAGTCGGTCGCGGCGTTGCGGGCCGAATTCGGCACCTGGCCGGCCAGCCCGGCCTGCCCATCATGATCACCGAGACGAACTCCGTCTCCTCCAACCCGGGCAAGCAGACCCTCAGCGTCGTCAACGCCCTGTACCTCGAGCAGGACTACCTGACCTGGCTGGAGAACGGGGTGGCGAACGTGGACTGGTGGCAGCTGCACAACGGCATCGTGACTTCGGGCGACAACGGGCCGTCCCTGTTCGGTTCGGCCAGTTACGGGGACTACGGCGTGCTGTCGGACGGCAGTTGCGGCACGATGGCCGGAACCCGGGTCTGCGAGCCGCCGGACGACACCCCGTTTCCCGCCTATTACGGACTCCGGTTGCTCAGCGAGTTCGTCCAGCCCGGCGACGTGCTGGTCGCGGCGGCCTCCAGCCAGTCGCTGCTCCAGGCGTTCGCCGTCCGGACGCCAGATGGCGGGCTGCGGGTGATGGCCGTCAACGACGATCGCGCGAGCAGCTACCGCATCAGCGTGTCGGCACCGGGCTACCGGCTCCGCGACGGTGCGCCGGTCCTGTTCTACGGCCAGTCGAGTACCGCCGTGCAGCACCTGACCGGGAGCGCCGCCCGCGCCGCGGAGTCGTCCGTCCCGCCCTATTCGATCACCGTGTACTCGCTGACCCGTGGCGAAGGCCAATGAGCACATCATCCCGAACGAGGCTGTGTTCCACCTCCCCAGCCGCTGCTTAGCCGCCTCCCATGAGCGCCGCCAGGCGTCACAGATGGTAATCGCCACGATGCTTTTTGTTGCTCTATATGCCTGAGCAGGGGCATTATGTGCCGGTAGGGCTGTGACGACCGGTGACGTAGGGCGGCATTTGTGGATCAGGCGACATCGCGCGCTACGTTCCGCGACGTGTTCGCCGTACGGGAGTTCCGGGCGCTGTGGTCCGCTCAGGTACTTTCGGTCGTCGGCGACCGGCTCGCTCTCGTCGCCCTTACCGTCCTGGTCTTCGACCGGAGCCATTCGCCGCTGCTGACCTCGGTGGCGTACGCGGCCGGGTATGTGCCCTGGCTCGTGGGTGCCCTGGCGCTGTCCGGCCTGGCCGACCGTTTCCCGCGACGCGAGGTGATGGTGGCCTGCGACGTGATTCGCGCGTTGCTGGTCGGGCTGATGAGCCTGCCCGGCGTCCCGCTGGCCGGGCTGGTGCTGCTCCTGTTCGTGACGACGATGTTCGCGCCGCCGTTCGAATCGGCCCGGGCCGCGATAACCCCCGAGATCCTGCACGGTGACCGCTACGTGCTCGGCACGGCGGTCGTTCAGACGACGTTCCGGGCCGGGCTGGTGGCGGGGGCGGCCGTCGGCGGGATAGCCGTGGCCTCTCTCGGCGCGCGGCCCGCGCTGATCGTGGACGCGGTGACCTTTGCCGTCTCCGCCCTGCTGGTGCGGTTCGGGACGGCCCGCAGGCCCGCGGCTACGGCAGGTGAGGTCGCGGCAGCGCCGGGTGAGGCCGAGGCGGTTGGGGGTAGGGCCGCGGCGGGGCGAGGGAGGTCCCGGTTCCGCGGAGCTGCCGGAGCTGTCTTCGGGGACCGTGCCCTGCTCACCTTGGTCCTGCTGGGCTGGCTGGTCGCGTTCTATGCCATTCCCGAGGGCCTGGCCGCGCCGTTCGCCCACCAGTTGGGCGGAGGCGCGGCCGAGACCGGCCTGGTCCTGGCGGCCGGACCGTTCGGCGGTGTCCTCGCCGCGCCGGCCTTCACGCGCCTGGTCGCCCCGGACCGCCGGCTCCGGTGGATCGGGCCGCTGGCCATCGGCGCCTGTGCGGCCCTGCTCGGCATCGCCGTGCAGCCCGGTCTTGGCGTGGCCCTGGCGATCTTCGTGGTATCCGGCGCCTTCGGCGTCTACCAGATCCCGGCGAACGCCGCCTTCGTCGAACGGGTGCCGAATGCCCGGCGCGCCCAGGCGTTCGGCCTGGCTAACGCCGGACTCATCGTCGGCCAGGGAGTCATGTTCATCGTCGCTGGCGCCGCCGCGGAAGCAAGCAGCCCGGCGACCGTCATAGCGGCCGTCGGCGGTGTGGGCACAGTCGCAGCCATCCTCCTCGCGATTCGATGGCTCCGCGTGTCGCGGCATAGCCGAGCCCCTGACGTGGGCGCGGAGAATTTAGGGAGACTGCCAATGCAGGTCACAGCCCATGGCCAGTCAAGGTGGGAGGGCGGTTAGCCCCAGGTGTTGCCCATGGCAATGTGTCCTTCCGTGCCGTGCGGGTAGCGGGGGTGCGGACGGGGATCAGCCCCAGGTGTTGCCCACGGTCGGCTCCTCTCGGCTATTTCGGTCGCGGGGGATGAGATTCGGTCGTGGTCGTTTCAGCCCCAGGTGTTACCCACGGCGCACCTCCTTCTGCGGGCGTGCATGACGGCTGCGGAGTGGATTTCAGCCCCAGGTGTTGCCCATGGCGGCAGCTCCTTCCGGCAAGGGAACGGGTTGGCTATCCGTCCCGGTCTGTAGTTAACTATTGACCCAAAAGTAGTTCTTACTCCTTTTCGGAGTTGTCGGATGCGGTTGTGAGCTGCGAGTCCAGCGATGTGACCTAATCGGCTATGGACTCTTTCGGGTAGCTATGCGAATCTGGTTACTCACAGTGGGCAGCCAGCAGAACGCACATGTCATCCCTCCTGGGCGGTGAGCAGTGGACGTCTCCTCGCCATCGCGCCGCCATCGGGTAGCGGCCGCGGTGCGAGACCTGCCGTGGTGGCAGTCCGCGCCCTCGGTGCGCAGCTACGTGCTCGGGGTGACGCTCGCCGCGATGGCTGCGATCGGGGTCGCGGCGGCACAGGCACCGCTCCATCTGATGTATCTGGTCACGTTTCTGATGCTCGTCGGCTGCGGACTCGCCTCTGTAGCGGCGGCGTCACGTATCGCTTACAGTCAGGGTGGCCTGGTCAGGGACTTCCTGACCGTCTGGATACTGCCGGTAGCCATCTTGCTGCCGCCGCTGTACGCGCTGATCGCGCCGATCCCGCTGCTGGCGTTCACCCAGTGGCGTGTCCACCGGGGCCTCGTGTACCGCCGGGTGTTCTCCGGTGCGGCCATCGGTCTCGCGTACGCCGCCGCGTCCGTCGCGTTCCGCCTGGTCCCGGCGTCCGCAGCCGGGCACGCCATCGGATCCGGCCTGCACGCTGTCACGTGGACGCTGCTGGTCATCGGCTGCGAGTTCCTCGCCTGGATGATCCACAACGCCTTCATCATCACGGCGATCAAGATGTCGGATCCCACGGTGCGGATACCGGAACTGCTGCTGAACCGGGAAGGCCTCCAGGCCGACTGCGTGCAGTTCAGCTTCGCGCTGCTGGTCACGATCGTGGTCGCGACCAGCCCGTTCCTCGCGCTGTTCGCGGTGCCCTCGGTCCTGCTCGTCCGCCGCTTCCTGATGCACTCGCAGCTGGTCGCCGAAGCCCGTATCGACTCCAAGACCGGTCTGCTGAACGCCGCCACCTGGGAGCGGGAAAGTGCGGCCGAGATCAACCGGGCCATGCGCACCCACAGTCCTCTCGCGGTGGCCCTGCTCGACATCGACCACTTCAAGGCGGTCAACGACACCCACGGCCACCTGACCGGCGACAAGGTTCTCCGCGCCGTCAGCGACGCGCTCGGGGCGCTGCTGCGCACCTATGACCTGGCCGGGCGCTTCGGCGGTGAAGAGTTCGTGGTCCTCCTTCCGCAGACCGGCGAGGCGGACGCCCGGCAGATCGCCGAACGTCTCCGGGCCCACATCGGCTCGCTCCGCGTGCCGGTCAGCGACGCACCCGATGCGACGTGCATCACCGTCACCGTCTCCATCGGCCTGGCCACCCTCGAGGGAGGCCGCCGGGAGATCACGGAGCTGCTGGCCGCCGCCGACGCGGCCCTCTACTACGCCAAGGAGACCGGCCGTAACCGCGTCCGCGTCATGGCCGACGCGGAATCGGCGGCCGGTCGCGGCGACCAGGCCAGCGCCCGCCTAGCCCGCCCCTGACCCGAGTCCGCGAGGCCTGAGCCGCCGGGCGGCGCGGACTCGGCTCTGGTGCTGCGAGGGCACGATGGGGCGGCGTCACCGGCCTGAGCCCGCCCGGCGAGGGCGGCCGGGCCCGGGCCTGCAAGTTTCACGGCCCTGGGCCCGCGCGCCGCACGTTGATGCTCGTCAGCGCCATGAACGACGCTCGGTTGACGATAGGCGGAGCATCCTCCGCTGACGCTGCGTCGGCCGCGCATGGAGGGTTGGAGCAATCGACGCCACGGCCGCGGGGATACAGTCCGCAGCGGTGCGCATGGGCAAGGAGAACAGCATGCGGTCACGTGCAGCCAGAACCGTCTTCCCGGCCGTCGCGGCCATCGGTGCGGCGGCATTGGCCGCGACATGGCTGGCCGCCGCAGGCCCGGCCGCCGGGGCGCCTGTCCGGCCGGCGGCGGAGCGGGTGCGGGCTACTGGTACACCGGCGGTAACCAGATCCTGGACGCCAACGGCACCCCGGTGCGCATAGCGGGTATCAACTGGTACGGGTTCGAGACACCGGACGAGGTAGCGCACGGACTGTGGGCCCAGGACTACCACGCGATCATCGACGACATCAGGAACCTGGGGTACAACACCATCCGCATCCCGTTCTCCAACCAGATGGTGGAGAGCCCGATCGTGCCGCAGAACCTCAGCTTCTACAACTCCGGCCCGATCAACACCGATCTGAAGGGCCTGAACTCGCTGCAGATCCTGGACAAGATCGTGGCCTACGCGGGGCAGGACGGGCTGAAGGTCATCCTGGACGATCACCGCTCGGAGGCCGGCGAGTCCGCCGAGCAGAACGGGCTGTGGTACACGTCCGCCTACCCCAGCCAGAACTGGGTCAGCGACTGGGCGACGCTGGCCAAGCGCTATGCGGGGAACCCGACCGTCATCGGCTTCGACCTGCGCAACGAGCCGCACACCCCGGCGGGGGACACCTACGCCCAGGGCGCCACCTGGGGAACCGGCGACCCCAGCACCGACGTCCGGCTGGCCTATGAGCAAGCCGGCAATGCGATCCTGGCCGCCGATCCGGGCGCGCTCATCTTCTGCGAGGGCATCGGCGAGAATCCGACCGCGGCCGGCGGCGACAACTCGACGTGGTGGGGCGGTGACCTGGCCCTGGCCGGGCAGTACCCGGTCACGCTGAGCTCGCCCGGCCACGTGGTCTATTCGGCGCATGACTACGGGCCGAGCCTGTTCCAGCAGACCTGGTTCAACTCCTCCACCACCCCGGCCAGCCTCGACGCGGTATGGAACGCGAACTGGGGCTACCTGTACACGCAGGGAACCGCTCCGGTCTGGGTCGGGGAGTTCGGCACCGACAACACCGCGTCCGACATCCAGAGCAGCACGGCCGGGTCGCAGGGCCAGTGGTTCCAGAGCCTGGTGTCCTACCTGAGCGGCCACCCGTGGATGGGCTGGACCTACTGGGCGCTGAACGGCGAGGACTCCTACAACCTGCTGGACGGCAGCTACGACCCGGCGCCGGCCAGCTCGCAGAAGCAGTCGCTGCTCGCGACCATCCAGTTCCCCCTGGCGGGGACGGGGACCGGCACCCCGACACCCACGCCGACCGGTTCCCCGACGCCGACACCCACGCCGACGGCGCCGGGTGCGGTGTCCTGTTCGGCGGCCTATTCCGTGGTCAACTCGTGGCCCGGCGGTTTCCAGGCCCAGATCGTGCTGACCGACACCGGCACCGGCTCAATCAGCCCGTGGACGCTGACCTGGACGTTCCCCGGCGACCAGAAGATCAGCCAGATGTGGAACGCCACCAGCAGGCAGTCCGGCGAGCAGGTGGCAGCGGCCAGCGAGTCCTACAACGCGACCATCGCCCCGGCCGGCTCGGTCACCGTCGGCTTCACCGGAACGTACACGGCCAGCAACGCCCCACCCGCCAGTTTCTCGGTCAACGGCACGGCCTGTTAGGTCAGCAGGTGAGGCGGACTGGGCCGGCTACGGCGGTGGCCGGGGGCGGGGACTCGCCCCGGTCGGTGACCTCGATCAGCACGGTGCCGCCGGGGAAGGTGAACGGGCCGTGGCTGACCCATTGGCCCTGGTGACTGGCCTGGTTGATGGTGAAGTCAGCGATCCGGTTGACCGCGTCCGGCGAACCGGCGCTGAACCAGTAATAGGCAGGAGAATTCGTCTGCGGCGACGCCGGGATGTAGAAGCTCAGCGTGCACGAGGGCGAGGTCATGCCGGTGCGGAAGATCCAGGCGTAGTGGTCGTGCCACTCACCCGGGTTGCCGGGCACCATGGCCAGGTCGCTGTACAGATAGGAGGTTCCGCACGGCCCGCTGGCCGCGGCCAGGCCGGTGTGCCAGCCGTCTCCGTTCGGCGCCTGGTACGGGTAGGTCGTCGCGCTCGTGACCAGCGGGCAGCCCGGCCGGCGACAGCGGAGAACGTCGGCAGGGACGGCGTGGGAGGGCGCCGGGGCGTTCGGCCGGCTGGCCGACATCGGGGCGCTGGTTAGGGGCGGCTGCGTGTGGTGGGCCAGCATCCGCACGGCCAGCATTCCGAGCGGGATGGCGCCGGCGACGGTAAGGACCACCGCCATGATCATCAGCCCGTTGCCCCGTCCCGGCCGCCGCCGGGCGTGCCGCGCCCTGCGTCGGCCGCCCCGTCCCGCGGCTACCCCCGTCCCGCCGGCTACCCCCGTCCCGCCAGATGTCCCGCCCGCTCGCCGCGTCATTCCCGCTCAGCCCGCCTGCCCCGCCGGGCGCGCCCGGCCCGCGCCTCCCGCTTCGCCCACGCTCCGCGCCCGGCCCACGCTCCGCGCCCGGCCCGCGCCTCCCGCCCGGCCCGCGCCCGGCCCGGCGGCGGGTGGCGGGCGGTTCCGCCCAGATGGAGAACTGGTCCGCGTCGTCCGCGTCGCGGACCAGTCCCGCGGGCCGGTCCGCGGCCAGGAACGCCGCATCCGGGGCGGCGCCGGCCGGGTCGTAGGCCGGGGGCTCCCACGGCTCCCACAGGGCCTGCGACCCGTTTCCGGGAGGAGAGAAGCCGGCCCGGCCGCGCGGGGCGAAGCGCATCGGCGCGTTCGGAAGGCGGCCGGTGGGGGACGACGCCGGGAAATGCTGGGTGGCGTCCGCGGGAGGCAGGTCACCGCGGCCGGTCGGCCCCGGCGCGGAGTGGTCAGCCCCGGCCGAAGGCCCGCGGCCGGTGCCCGGCCGGGATACCTGGCCCCGGCGGCGGCCCATCAGGCGGCTCACCGGACGGCACGTACGGGTTGTTCGGGTAGCGCATCCGTGACCTCCCGGCGGCTGACCACGCGTCCCACTGCACATGAATACGGAGCGAAACGGCCGGAGGTTCATACCAAAAGCCCGAATCCGGATAATCGCGGGCACTTTTCCGCTAAATTTCCTCCGTTTCATGCTCGGGAGCTGGATTACGCCCAAGATGCCTCGCCTTCAGCACATAACCATGGAATTGTGCAGAGGCCGGCGCTCAGGCGGAGCATGCCTGACATTGGCGGCGGCACAGCGCGGGAGGCGGCATGGACACCGACAGCGTGGCGCTGGCTCTTCAGCAGAAGCCCATAACGGTGCTTTCCGGCAGCAGCCAGGGGGTCCAGAACGTCGCGTTCGGGCCGGGCGGGGGAACCCTGATCGCATCCGGCAACGACGGCATCGTGCGGCTGTGGAATGTAGCGGACCGGACGATCGCGGCGTCGATCACCGCGAGCAGCCGAGAGATCTTCTCGATGTCCGACAGCTCGTTCCTGGGCATCATCGCCACCACGGACGGCCAGCACCCGCGTGTGGCAGACCGATCGGGATCAAGTCGCGGCGAACATCTGCCAGACACTCCGCGCCCCGGTCTCCAGAAGCGCGTGGAGCGTATTCCTGCCCGAGACCCCGTACACGCCGATCTGCCCAGGCTAGGGGGCATCGCCGGTAGCCGGGCGCCGATGGCGAAGATGCCGATAAGGCCGCCGGACGCGGTGGGCAGGGTGACGCTCGCGACCGTCTTGCCTGGCTGCATCGCCGCGCTGAACGAGTACACGTAGGTGGTGACGGCTGGGTGACCCCGCTGGTCCGGTTGCGGTAGGGGGTGGCGGCCACGATGGTGTCGCCCGGGACCGGCTTGAATGCGCCCGCGCCGAGCGTCCAGTCGCTGAACGCCACGGGGATCGCCAGTTCCGGCCGGGGGACAAGGAGTTTCCCGGCAGCGGCTAGCGCCGGCTGCCGGGTGTCACCACGATCTCGTTCGGTTAAATAATCTTTGCGGATCGGCGCAATTATTGGCCGGGCGGAGAACGACGGGCGCCGCTGGGGTCATCGTCCAGGCCCCGCCCGGCGCGCTGACGGGGCCCGCCTCTTTGCGCCCGGCGCAGCGGAGCATGATCGTGTGGACTCCGGTGCCGCCGCCGCTTTTCCATGATCATGTGTAGTTTGCCGCCAAATGCGACGTTTTCAACACGATGATCATGGCCCGCCGCGGCCGGGGTGATGCGCCTGTGACCCGAGTGGCTGGTGGGGCCGTGATGACGCCGGCAGCGGTGGCGCAAATGTTACGGCTGGACACAAATGTTACGGCTGGACGCAAATATTGTGGGTGGACGCAAATATTGCGGGGATGCGATCTTGGCCGCGGCGGCCGGAGCGCATGACGCGGGGCCCGGACCGTGGTGGGCCGGGCCCCGCGTGACCCGCTGGTGCCCGGACGCCGGGGGAGGGTGTGCTCCGCGCATCCGGGCCGGGTCGTCAGGCGGCGCCGATGGCGAAGATGCCCATGTTGCCGCCGGACGCCGTCGGGAGGGTGACGCTGGCGACGGTCTTGCCCGACTGCAGGGCCGCGCTGACGGAGTACACGTAGGTCGTCGTCGAGTCCGAGGTCCCGTCGTCGATGTTCCGGTACTTCGTCGTGATGGCGATCGTGTTGCCGGACAGGGCCGGGAACGTCCCGGCGCCCAGCGTCCAGTCACTGAGCCCGACCGGGATCTGCTGCGTGCTGCCGTCGGTGTAGGTGACCGTCATGGTTCCTGTCGCGCCGGTGCTGCCGGCGTTGGTGGCGCTGCCCAGCAGGCCGATCTTGGTCGCGCCCGCGGGGAGCGAGACCGGGATGGTCTGGCCGGACGCCTCGATCGAGTTCTCCTGGCCGGCCGGCACATTGGGCCAGGTGTAGTTGATGCCGTCCGCGGTGACCGTGCTGCCCGGGGTCACGCCGGCTGTCGCCAGCGCGTTGGCCGAGTAGAGCCACGCGTCGCCGTTGTACCCCGACGGCGTGGTCTGGCCGTCGGAGGAGTCGCCGATCGAGGTGTAGTACGGCCACAGCTCGCCCGGCTTGGCCACGTCGACGCTGACCGCCGTGACCGGCAGTGACGCGCCCGAGCCGGTCTTGGTCGCGAACGACACCGAGTAGCTGCCCTCGGTCTGGCCGGCCGTCACGGTGACGCTGGCCTTCGCCGACGAGCCCGCCGGCACGGTCAGGGTCCCGCTCGCCGGGCTGACCGTGATACCGCTGGAGGCGGTCGCGGTCCAGTCCGCCGTCATGGCCTGGCTGGTCAGGTTGGTCACGGTCAGCGAGGCGGTTCCGGTCGCGCCGGGCGCGATGACCAGGCCGCTGGCCGGGCCGGCCGAGGTCAGTGCCGTCTGCTCACCGGTCGGGTCGGACGGCGGCGCCGCGCTCGGGCTGCTGGCCCACGAGGTGTCCGGGGTGGTGGACAGGTTGTAGTTCAGCGTCGCGCCGGTGCCGAGGGTGGAGTAGTCCAGGTACGCCTTGTTCCAGGCCGTCCCGTTGACCGTGAGCCCGTGGATGTACGGGGCCGCCAGCTGCGCGTTCGGCGCGGTGCTGGTCAGCGTCGCTCCGCTCGGCAGGTGCACGACGGTCTTCGGGAACACCGGGCTGCCCAGGGCGAGGATCGGCGTGCCCGGGGTCTCCGGGTAGAAGCCGAGCTCGTCCCACACGTACGCGGAGCTCATCGCGCCGAGGTCGTCGTTGCCGTCCTGGCCGACCGGCGCGTCGAAGTAAAGCTGCTGCTCGACGTTCCTGACCACCTGCTGGGTCAGGTACGGGGCGCCCGCGTAGTCGTATTCGTAGGGGATCTCCAGGCTGGGCTCGTTGGACAGGTCGGCGTTGGTGCCGCTCGGGTTGGTCAGGTTGGACGTGAGGCTGTTCAGGCGGCTGATCCAGGCCTGGTTGCCGCCCGCCGCATTGATCAGGCCCTGCAGGTTGAACGGGACCATGGGCGTGTACTGGGCCGAGGTCCCCTCGACGAAGCCGGACGAGGTCGACGGGCTGAAGCCGCCGAGCCACTGGCCGTTGGACAGCTTGGCCTGCATGTAGCCGCTGGCCGTGTTGAAGACGTTCTGCCAGCTCTGGGCCAGTGTGGCGAACTTGGTGTAGTCCGCCGTGTCGCCGGTGTCCTTGGCCAGGGCGGCGATGGCGTAGTCCGCCGTGTTGTATTCGAGCTGCGTCGAGACCGGGCCGTAGAAGTTGCAGCATCCGTAGGACTGGTCGTAGGGCAGGTAGCCGTCCTTGAGCAGGGTGGCGTTACCGGGCCGGATGTTGTTCGTCGTGGTCGCCTCGGCCATCATGGCCTTCAGCGCCGCCGGGACGTTGAAGTCGCGGGCCCCGAACGCATAGGCGTCCGCGATGATCGAGTCGGCCGGGTCGCCGACCATGACGTAGGACTCGCCGCCGCCCAGGTTCCACTTCGGCATCATGCCGGTCTGGGCGTAGTCGTCGAGCATCGAGGTGATCGAGTCACTGGTCTGCTGGGGGGCGACCATGGCGGCCAGCTGGACCTGGTCGCGGTAGATGTCCCAGCCGGAGTAGTTCGCGTACTCCGCGTGGCCCTTGGCCACCGTCTGGACCTTGCCGTCGAAGCCCATGTACTGGCCGTTGTCGTCGCTGAACACGTTCGGGTGCAGGAGGGCGTGGTACAGGGCGGTGTAGAACTCGGTCTGCTGGGCGTTGGAGCCGCCGGAGATCTGGATGCGGCCCAGGACCTTGTTCCACGCGGCCTGGTTGGCCGTCTTGACCTGGTTGAAGTTCCAGGCCGGGATCTCGGAGCCCAGGTTCTGCGCGGCGTTTGCGTCACTGGTGAACGAGATGGCGACCTTCGCAGAAACCGTCTGGTTCTTCGTCGTGTCGAAGGTCAGGTAGACGCCGCCCGGGTTCGTCACCGTCGTCTGCGGCGCCTGGGTGGCGGTGCCGTGCACGATGGGCGCCTCGTGCGGGCGGACGTTGAAGTCCGGCGTGGAGCCGCCGAACACCTTGGTCGAGGGGGCCGCGGCCTTCGGCGTGGCCGCCGCCGCGTGCCCGACCTTGTTCTGGGTGATGTTCTTGGAGTTCGGCTTCACCGCCGTGCTCGAGGACGTGGCGCCGCCCCAGGTGCCGCTGCCGGTGAACGGGTGGCTGAAGACGATGTCAAAGTGCAGCGTGTAGTCGCGCTCCAGCGATTGCACCTGGCCGCAGAAGTGGCCCCCGGTGACCGAGCCGGTCACCTGGTTGTTGCCGACGATCTGGGCGCTCGTCCCGTCCACCTGGTCCTGGCTGCCGGTCAGCTTGAGCAGCAGGTTGGCCTGGCTGGTGGCGGGGTAGTTGAACTGGCCGATGCCCGCGCGCATCGCGTCCGTGAGCTTGACGCCGACGCCGTTGCCCAGCGTGTCGGCGTAGTAGCCCGCCTGCGCGGTCTCGCTGGCGTGGGTGAACGTCGCCGTGGTGCTGCCGGGGGAGCTTCCGATCGCGCCGACGGTCGGCAGGATCGGCAGGTCGCCGTAGGCGCCGCAGCCGGGCCCGCTGATGTGGGTGAGGCTGTAGCCGATGAGCTGGGAGTCGTTGTACTCGTAACCGCCTCCGCTGGGCCGGTCGGGTGTGGTGTCGGGGCCCCACTGCATCATCCCGAACGGCATGTCCGGGCCGGGGAACGTGTCAACGCTGCCGGAGGTGCCGATGAGCGGGTTGACGAGCGAGGCGGGATTGGTGACCGGCGTGGCGCTGGCGGCCGAGGTCGCCGCGGAGCTCGCGCCGGCGGCGGCGACCGTCGTTCCTAGGGCCGTGGCCGCTGTGACCAGCGCGTACACGATGCGTCTGGCGTGGCAACGTGTCATGACGAGGTGTCCTTCATCTCGGGAGGCAATACAACGGGGGATGCGGGAGCGGGTCGGGCTGCGTGACGTGTGGGGGTGGGGCTACGTGGCGTTTGGGGTGCGCTACGTGGCGTGGGGGGTGGCGCTGGGCAGCGTGTGCGGATAAGGGCAGCGTTGTGTGATTGGGCTGATGTGTCCGGCCGAACCGACGCGAAGTCACCGAATCACGCATTCGACAACGATGTCAACACTTAAGTGCCCATTTGCGCTGGCCAGTTGAGGTCAGGCCGCGCGGGGCCGGGAATCTTCAAAGGCCCGGAACGGTTATTGCGTCTGGCACACTAGAAGCCGCGACCACGCGGTACCGGTTCACGCCCTGACCGCCCTCGAAATGGAGGCCAGCGGCGACCCGGCGACCGCCCGAGGCAGGAGTTCACGTGAAGCCTGAGATTCACCCCGACTACGTCGTCACGACCGTGACGTGTAGCTGCGGAAACACGTTCACCACGCACAGCACCGCCGCCAACGGCGCGATCCACACCGACGTCTGCTCGGCCTGCCACCCGTTCTACACGGGCAAGCAGAAGATCCTGGACACCGGCGGCCGCGTCGCCCGGTTCGAGCGGCGCTTCGGCAAGAAGGCATCGGGCACCAAGTAGCTGCGCAGGCCTGCCTGGCGCCCCGCTGAGGGTGCCAGGCAGCCGTGTGCTGGGCCCCGATTCAAGAGCGGCCCGGCCCGGGCTCCGCTGCGGATGGCGGTGGAGATGCGCATGACACCCGATGTACCTGGAGGAAGCACTGTGTTCGACCGGCTCGGCGAGCTGGCGTCTGAGCACGCGGAGCTGGAGCGTGCCCTGGCCGATCCCGGCGTGCACGCCGACGCAGAGAAGGCTCGCAATCTTGGCCGGCGTTACGCCGAGCTGACCCCGATCGTGCATGCCTATACCGAATGGCGGCAGCTTGAGGGCGACGAGGCGACGGCGCGGGAACTCGCGGCCGAGGACCCGTCCTTCATCGCCGAGGCGGACCAGCTCAAGGCCCGCCGGGCCGAGCTCGAGCAGCAGCTGAGGCGGATGCTCGTCCCGCGCGACGCCAATGACGCCCGGGACGTGATCCTGGAGGTCAAGGCGGGCGAGGGCGGCGAGGAGTCCGCGCTGTTCGCGGGCGACCTGCTGCGCATGTACCTGCGCTACGCCGAGCGTCACGGCTGGGCGACCGAAGTCCTCGATTCCACCGTCACCGGGCTCGGCGGTTACAAGGCCGCGACCGTGGCGGTCAAGGCGGGCCGGCGCGCGCCGCCCCCGGCGCACCGGGGGCGTGGGCCCGGCTGAAGTACGAGGGGGGCGTGCACCGCGTCCAGCGGGTGCCCGTCACCGAGTCGCAGGGCCGCATCCACACCTCGGCCGCCGGCGTGCTCGTCATGCCCGAGGCCGAGCAGGTCGAGATCCAGATTGATCCGAACGACCTCCGGGTTGACGTGTTCCGGTCATCCGGGCCGGGCGGCCAGAGCGTGAACACCACCGACTCGGCGGTGCGGATCACTCACGTGCCGACCGGAATCGTGGTCTCGTGCCAGAACGAGAAGAGCCAGCTGCAGAACAAGGAGCAGGCCATGCGCATTCTCCGCGCCCGCCTGCTGGCCCAGGCGCAGCACGAGGCGGACGAGCGGGCCTCGGCGGAGCGCCGCAGCCAGGTCCGGACCGTTGACCGGTCCGAGCGGGTGCGCACCTACAACTTCCCCGAGAACCGAATCTCTGATCACCGGGTCGGCTACAAGGCCTACAACCTGGACCATGTCATTGACGGCGACCTCGACGCGGTGATCGACGCGCTCGCCGACGCCGAGATGTCGGAGAAGCTCGGTGCCGACGGGAACGCGGACGCGTGAGGCCCGGGGGCCGTGCCGGTGAGCCTGTTGCTTGACGAGATCGCGCTCGCGGCCGCCCGGCTGGCCGAAGCCGGCGTGGAGTCGCCGCGGGCCGAAGCGGAGCTGATCGCGGCGCACGTGCACGGCGTGCGCCGGACCGAACTGCACGCGGTGCCCGACTCGGCGTTCGACGCCCGGTTCTGGGAGGGGGTCGGCCGCCGCGCCGCCCGGGAGCCGCTCCAGCACATCACCGGGGTTGCGTACTTCCGGTACCTGGAACTCGACGTCGGGCCGGGCGTTTTCGTCCCGCGGCCGGAGACCGAGGTCATGACCGGCTGGGCCATCGACCGGCTGCGCGAGATGGATGTCGCCGAACCGGTCGTCGTCGACCTGGGGACCGGCTCCGGTGCCATCGCGCTGGCCATCGCGCAGGAGGTGCCGCGGGCCCGCGTGCACGCCGTCGAGGCCGATCCGATCGCCCGCGCCTGGACCGAGCGCAACGTCGCCCGCTGCGCGGCGGCCGCGCCGTACACGAGCGGCCGGGTCACCCTGCACGGCGGCGACTTCACCGAGGGGCTCGGCGACCTGAACCGGACGGCCGACCTCGTGGTCAGCAACCCGCCGTATATCCCGGTTGGTGCGACGGTGCCGCCAGAGGTGGGAGAATACGACCCGCCGGCCGCGCTGTGGAGCGGCGAGGACGGGCTCGACGCGATACGCGGCGTCGAGCGCGTCGCCCGCCGGCTGCTGCGCCCGGGCGGAGCGGTGGCCGTCGAGCACGGTTCGCCGCAGGGAGCGGCCGTCTACTGGGTCTTCTGCGAGGAAGCCGGCTGGCGTGACACGCGCAACCACAAGGACCTGGCCCGCCGGGACCGTTTCGTCACGGCGACCTGGCCCGGCGAGCGAGCCTGAGGATGACGGGATAGGCGCCACATGAGCGAACGGTATGACTGCTCGGATCCGGAGCAGCGGGCGGCGGGGATCGTCGCCGCCACGGAAGCGGTACGCCGGGGCGAGCTGATCGTCCTGCCGACCGACACGGTCTACGGCATCGGCGCGGACGCGTTCACGCCCGAGGCGGTGAGCGGGCTGCTCGCGGCCAAGGGCCGGGGCCGGGACATGCCGCCACCGGTGCTGGTCGGGACGGTGCGCGCCGCCGCCGCACTCGTGGAGGAGATGGGGCCATTCGGCCAGGACCTCATCGACGAGTTCTGGCCCGGCGGGCTGACGCTGATCTGCCGGGCGAGCCGGACGCTGCGCTGGGACCTGGGGGAGACCCGCGGCACGGTGGCGGTGCGCATGCCGCTGCACGCCGTCGCCCTCGACCTCCTCAAGCAGACCGGCCCGATGGCCGTCAGCAGCGCGAACCGAACCGGATCGCCGGCCGCGACGACCGCGGACGAGGCGGTCGAGCAACTCGGTGACTCGGTGGCCGTCTATCTGGACGGCGGACCATGCCCGGGTGGCGTTCCGTCCACGATCGTCGACCTGACCGGTTCGGTGCCGCGGCTGCTCCGCGACGGGGCGGTCTCGCTGAACCGGCTGCGCGAGGTCGCGGCGCTCGTGTCGGGCGCGGAGACTCCGGGCCCGGACAACGGCTGAGGGAGCTGGGCTGAGGACCTGGGCTGAGGGAGCTGGGCTGAGGGACCTGGGCTGAGGGACCTGGGCTGAGGGACCTGGGCTGAGGGCGCGCGGCTGAGGGGTCCCGGCGGCGGACTGGCGTGGGGGCTGGCGTGAAAAGAAGGCTCGCGGCGGGGCTGGCGTGGAGACGAGGCCCGCGGCGCGGTGCCGTGCTCTAAAGTGGCTGTGATGCACGCCAACCTTCTCGACGCTGGCTGAGACGGCGTGAGGGAGTACGTTCTCGCGCTGCTGGTCGCGGCTGCGGTCACCTACTTGCTGACCCCGCTGGTCAGGCGGGCCGCCATCGCCACCGGCGCTATGCATGCTGCCCGGACCCGGGACGTGCACGTCGTTCCCACGCCCCTGCTCGGCGGCCTGGCCATGTACGGCGGCCTCGCGGTCGGCCTGCTCGTCGCCGACCAGCTGAGCTACCTGCGGGGGGCGTTCCCGTCGTCGCGGACCGTGCCCGGCCTGCTGCTGGCGGGCGGCCTGCTGGTGGTCACGGGGATCATCGACGACCGCTGGGGAATGGGAGCGATCAGCAAACTGGCCGCCCAGGTGGCGGCGGGCGGCATCCTGGTCTGGAGCCAGGTCGTGCTCTCCTGGGTTCCGGAGCCGAGCGGCGGCGTGTTCGTGCTCGAGCCGGACCTGGGCCTGACCCTGACCATCCTGCTGGTCGTGATCACGATCAACGCGGTCAACTTCATCGACGGCCTCGACGGGCTCGCGGCCGGGATCGTCGCCATCGCCGCCTGCTCGTTCCTGGTCTACTCCTGGACGCTCGCCCACGTGGTCGGCATCCACTCCCAGTCGGTGCCGGCGCTGGTATCCGCGCTCCTGGCCGGGATGTGCCTGGGCTTCCTGCCGCACAACTTCTACCCGGCCCGGATCTTCATGGGCGACACCGGCGCCATGCTGATCGGCCTCCTGCTGGCCTACGTTCCGCTGTCCAGCACGGCGACGCTCGACCCCAACGTGCTGACCCACTACAGCCACACGGTCAACCGGTATCCGACCATCCTGCCGCTGCTGCTGCCGGCCGCGATCATGATCATCCCCTATGCGGACCTGCTGCTGGCCGTGGTCCGCCGGACCCGAGCCGGGATGTCGCCGTTCGCCGCGGACAAGAAGCACCTGCACCACCGGCTGCTCAACGTCGGTCACTCACACCGGCAGAGCGTGCTGATCATGTACCTGTGGGCCGGGCTGTTCACCGCGAGCGTGGTCTCCCTGTCGCTCGTCCGCACCGACCTGATCGTGCTGGTGGCGATCACCGCCGTGGCCGTGCTCATGCTGCTGCCGGTCACCATGCCCGGACTGCGCCCGCACCGGCTCCGCAACGGCCGGGGCAGCCTGCCGCCGGCGGTGGCCGGGGCGCCCCGCCCGGCCCGCCCGGCCTGGGCGGTGCCGGGGGCCTGGGCGGTGCCGGCGGCCTGGGCCGCGGCCCGCGCGAAAGCACCCCCCTAAGCCCACCCGAGCGCACCCCCGCCACCCCCCGCAGCTAACCGCCCCCTCAGCGTCCCGCCCGCCGTCCCGCGCGTCCGCCTCCCTCTCCCGCCGTCCCGCGCGTCCCGCCCGTGCCGCCCGCCGTCCCGCGCGTCCCGCCTTCCTCCCGCCGGCGTTCCCCCGCGCCGCGAGGCGCCCAGCCTCATGTCCGCGCGGGCGCCTTTGCGGTGGCTAGAGCACATGCAAAGGTCCCATTGCGTCCCCTCACACGCGCCCGCGTCCCCCGCGCGGCGGCGCGCTTGAGTGGCGGGCGCTCGTGCCCAGCCCTCTATGTACACAGAGGTACCTCTGTGGTTGTTAGAGCGACTACAGAGGTACCTCTGTGTACATTAGCCCCGGGGCTTCGGGAGCTCAGTTGCGCGGGTCCTTACGGTGAGGACGCCGCCGCCCCCCAATGACCGCGATGGCGCCATCGCGGTTGCCCTGGCCACCACGATGGCGCCTTTGCGGACATTGCTCCGGGTGGGGAGGCCACTGGTGAGCCGCCGTAGCGGACCGGCTCGCCATCTCCCCTGCGCCTCTGGGGCGGGCGAGGCCAGTGGTGCGCCGCGGGTGGGGCCTCGCCGCCGGGGGCGCCGCTTGGGGTGCCCAGGTGGGAGCGCGCGGAGCGTGGTTGCGTACACTCCTGGCACTGCGTTCGCGCCGGGCATACGGGCATGAATCCGGGCGGCCGGCCGGGACCCTGCATCCCGGCCTGGCGAAGCATCGGGCAGAATGCCGGTATAGTGCCCGTTTAGTACAATAAGTCACCTGTCGATCGCGAAGCGTAGGTCTTAAAAAGTTCCCGTTAGGGTAAAGACAAGTTAAAGGACTTTGTGATAGCTTTCACGAGCAGGCCCTTTAACGCGAGCGAGAGACACGTGATACGTTTCGTTGACCAGTGGCAACCGCGGTGTCGCAACTGCGACACACAGGTGTGCTACTGCCCTGTCCCGGGAGGACATCTCCTCCGTGGGCAGTCTCAGGTAAAGGGCGTGCATACCGATCCCCCCGGAGTGGTTTAGATGCTGGCGAACTATGCCCGGATCACCCGGTGGTCGGCCGTGCTGACGGCCGTCATCGCGGCGGTCATGGTCGGGATAAGTGCGGCCATCGGCGGATCGCAGGGACTGATCGGCGCCCTGCTCGGCGTCGCGCTCGTCGCGATCTTCTTCGGGATCGACATCCTGGTCATCGGCCGGGTGGCGCGCATCAGCCCGCAGGCGATGATGGTGGCGGGAATCATCCTGTACCTTTTCAAGATCATCGTCCTCGCCGTCGCGGTGCGGACGCTGGGCGGGACCAGCTTCTTCAACGCCAAGCTCTTCGGCCTCACGGCCATCATCTGCATCCTGGCCTGGTGCGCCGCACAGGTCATCACGTCGGTCAAGTTCAAGGCGCTTTACGTGGAACCGGACGGGAAGCGGTAAGGCTCGTGGCACAACCTCTTCTCCCGGAGCCGCCGGACCGGTCCGCGGGCAGCACGCGCCTCCGGGCGCCGGCCGGCGCCCGGTCAGCACGAAGGAGCCGGATGAGCTGCCCTCCCGGGGCTCCGGATGGACGGTCCTCAGCTACCTGGTCGCCGGCATGCTCGCCTACGGCGGGATCGGCTGGCTGGTCGGCTGGGCGGTGCACTCCGCGGTCATCTTTCCGGTCGGGATGCTGCTTGGCCTGGGCATCTCGATCGGCCTGGTCATTCATCGGTACGGCCGGTCAACGGCAAAGAGCGAGCACGGAGGCAGCATGGCGAGAGGATCTGACCGGTGAGCGGTGACGTTCTGGCGGTCGCGGCTGCGGGCGGCGGTGGATGCCACATCTTCTCCGGATGCGGCTTCCCGGCGCCCGGCCTGCAGGACTTCAACTTCCGGCCGATCTTCAGCATCGGCTCGTTCCACTTCACCAAGCCGATGCTGATTGCCGTGCTGTGCGCGGTGCTCGTGATCGTCTTCTTCGGGGCGGCGTTCTGGAAGCCGAAGCTCGTCCCGCGGGGGGTTCAGAACGTCGGCGAAATTGCCCTGCTGGGCGTGCGGGATCAGATACTCCGCCCTTCGCTGGGCAAGAAGGGCGACAACTTCCTGCCCTTCCTGACCGCGCTGTTCTTCTTCATCTACTTCATGAACGTGATGGAGATCATCCCGTTCTTCCAGTTCCCGGCGACGTCGCGGAGCGCCTTCCCCTGGTCGCTGGTGGCAATGGTCTACCTGACCTATCTCTACCTCGGCTTCAAGAACCAGGGTTTCGTCGGCTACTTCAAGAACATGATCCCCAGGGACGTGCCCACGTGGGTGCTGGGACTCCTGGTGCCCATCGAGCTCCTCCGCTACTTCATCATTCAGCCGTTCACCCTGGGCGTGCGGCTGTTCGCCAACATGTTCGCCGGCCACCTGCTGCTGCTGATCTTCACGCTCGCGACCTGGTACCTGGCCAGCCTCAGCATCGGGCTGATCTTCGCGGCCACCTCGTTCGTGATGGTGCTGGCCGTCACCGGGCTGGAGGCACTGATCCAGCTGCTCCAGGCCTTCATCTTCACCACGCTGACCGCGGTCTACATCGCGGATTCGCTGGAGGCGGGTCACTGACACCTCCCCCACCATCCGGCGAAACTGGTTCGCCGGTCCGGACGCAAAGGAAACGGATAGATGGTTGACCTCGTTACCCCAACCCACGCTCTCGCCGCCACTAACACCGTCAGCGGCAGCCTGGGCGCGGTCGCATACGGCCTCGCGGCCATCGGCCCGGGCGTCGGCATCGGACTGATCTTCGGCCACGCCATCGAGGCCATGGCCCGCCAGCCCGAGGCATCGGGGCGGATCACGCAGTACATGTGGATCGGCTTCTCGCTGACCGAGGCGCTGGCCCTGATCGGCATCATCGTCCCGTTCATTTTCAAGTAACGGGCAAGGCGCGGTGAAAGGCATGACAGGAAGGGCGGTCGCACGATGACGCATCTGGCGGCAGCAGCAGCAACATCGCAAGACCCGCTGATTCCCTCGCTCACCGAGCTGATCATCGGGGCGATCGCGTTCCTGATCGTCTTCGGTTTCCTCGGCAAGGTCGCCCTGCCGCGGATCCAGCAGACGCTGCGCGAGCGGACCGACCGGATCGAGGGCGGCCTGGAGCGGGCCGAGGAGGCACAGGCCGAGGCGGCGCGGGTACTCGAGCAGTACCGGCAGCAGCTGGCCGACGCCCGGCACGAGGCCGCGCGCCTGCGCGAAGAGGCCAAGGAGCAGGGCGCGCAGATCATCGCCGAGATGCGTGAGCAGGCTCAGGCCGAGGCGCGGCGCCTGACCGAAGCCGCGAACGCGCAGATCGATGCCGAGCGCCAGCAGGCCCTCGCATCCCTGCGTACCGAGGTGGGCGCACTGGCTACCGAACTGGCTGGTCGAATCGTGGGTGAATCGCTCCAGGATGAGGCCAGGCAGAGCCGCGTTGTCGACAGGTTCCTGGAGGACCTGGACCAGCGCGGCGGAATCGGGGCGAGGGCGGCCCGGTGATTGATATCCCGGTCCGGGTATCCCGAGCGTGGGAGGTGGTCTGATGCACGGCATCAGCCGGACATCCTTCGCCGAGCTGAGGGATCGGCTGCCAGAGATACTGAGTTCTGGCGGCCCGGCCCGCAGGGCGGCGTCTGGCCGGGCTGCCTCCGGCCGGGCAGCTTCGGGCCGGACGGCCTCCACCCGCGGGGCGGCCTCCACCGCGGAAGCGGCCGGTGAGGACCTGTTCGCCGTCCTGCGGTTGCTCGACCACGAGCACGCCCTGCGGCGCGCGCTGTCCGATCCCTCCAAGCCGGCGGATGAGAAGGGCGCGATAGCGGCTGCCCTGTTCCACGGCAAGGTGACCCCCCAGGCCGAAGAGCTCATCACGGTCGCGGTCAGGTCCCGCTGGGCCAGCTCGGCGGACATGACCGACGCGATCGAGCAGGTCGCGGTGGAAGCGTTCGCGATGGCGGCCGAGGCCAACGGCCAGCTGGACGAACTGGAGGACGAGCTCTTCCGGTTCGGCCGGGTGGTGGCCGGGCAGCCAGAGCTCCGCATCGCGCTTTCGGAGTCGGTGGTGCCGGACGACCGCAAGCGCCAGCTGCTCGAAGCGCTGCTCGACGGCAAGGTGACGCCGGTGGCGCTTCGCCTGATCACCGAGATGTCCCTGAACCCGAGGGGCCGGTCGCTTCCGGTGAGCCTGGAGATGTGTACCCGCATCGCCGCCCGGCGCCGGGAGCGCCTTATCGCCGTGGTCCACGTGGCCACCGACCTCACGCCGGCTCAGCGGCGCAAGCTGGCCGGCAGCCTGGCCGCCAACTACGGTCATGACGTGTACGTCAACGTCGTGATCGACCCGGCGATCATGGGCGGCATGACCATCCAGATCGGCGACGAGCTGATCGACGCCAGCGTGGCGAGCCGCGTGGCGGCGGTCCGCCGCAGGCTGGCTGGCTGAGCCATGACCGGTGCCCACCCGGCGGCTGGCCCGCCCCGACCAACCGATATCCGACGCACAGGAAAGACACGAGGAAGATGGCGGAGCTGACAATCCGGCCGGACGAGATCCGGGACGCCCTGGCGCGTTTCGTCGAGCAGTACGAGCCGGACGCCGCCTCCCGCGAGGAGGTCGGCACGGTAACCGAGTGCGGCGACGGCATCGCGCGGGTCGAGGGACTCCCTTCGGCCATGGCCAACGAGCTGCTGGAGTTCGAGGACGGCACACGAGGGCTGGCCCTCAACCTCGAAGAGCGCGAGATCGGCGTCGTCATCCTGGGTGACTTCAGCCGGATCGAGGAGGGGCAGCGGGTCCGCCGGACCGGCGAGATCCTCTCGGTGCCGGTCGGGGACAGTTTCCTCGGCCGGGTCGTCGACCCGCTGGGCCAGCCGCTCGACGGCAAGGGCGAGATCGCCGACACCGAGCTTCGGGCCCTCGAGACGCAGGCGCCGTCGGTCGTGCAACGGCAGTCGGTGAAGGAGCCGCTGCAGACCGGTATCAAGGCGATCGACGCGATGACGGCGATCGGCCGCGGGCAGCGGCAGCTCATCATCGGCGACCGGCAGACGGGCAAGTCGGCCATCACCATCGACACGATCATCAACCAGCGCGCGAACTGGGAATCCGGTGACCCCGCGCGCCAGGTCCGGTGCATCTACGTCGCCATCGGCCAGAAGGGCTCGACCATCGCCCAGGTGCGCGAGGCCCTGGAAGCGGCCGGCGCGATGGAGTACACGACCATCGTGGCGTCACCGGCATCGGACCCGGCCGGCTTCAAGTACGTCGCGCCGTACACCGGGTCCGCGATCGGCCAGCACTGGATGTACCAGGGCAAGCACGCCCTGATCGTCTTCGACGACCTGTCCAAGCAGGCCGATGCCTACCGGGCCATCTCCCTCCTGCTGCGCCGGCCGCCCGGCCGTGAGGCCTACCCAGGTGACGTCTTCTACCTGCACTCCCGGCTGCTGGAGCGCTGCGCGAAGCTGTCCGACGAGCTCGGCGGTGGCTCGCTGACCGGCCTCCCGATCGTCGAGACGAAGGCCAACGACATCTCGGCCTACATCCCGACCAACGTCATCTCCATCACCGACGGCCAGATCTTCCTCGAGACCGACCTGTTCAACGCCGGTGTCCGGCCCGCGATCAACGTCGGCCGGTCCGTTTCCCGCGTCGGCGGCGCGGCCCAGGTCCGGGCGATGAGGAAGGTGGCCGGGACGCTGCGGCTGGCGCTGTCCCAGTTCCGCGACCTGGAGTCGTTCGCGGCCTTCGCGTCCGACCTCGACGCGGCGTCCCGCGCCCAGCTCGACCGGGGCGCGCGCCTGGTCGAGCTGCTGAAGCAGCCGCAGTACGACCCGTATCCGGTGGAAGAAGAGGTCGTCTCGCTCTGGGCCGGCACGAACGGGTACCTCGACGACGTGCCGGTGGAGGACATCGCCCGTTTCGAGTCGGAATTCCGGGACAGCCTGAAGCGGAACAACGCGGGCATCCTCGACGCGATCAGGGAAACCCTCGACCTCTCCGAGGACACGGCGACGGCGCTGAAGGACGCCATCGAGCAGTTCCGGCGCACGTTCGAGAAGAGCGACGGCGAGCTGCTGGTGACGGAGGACGAGCCGGTCGAGGCGCTGGGTGAGGACGAGGCGGGCCAGGAGAAGGTGACCCGGTACACCTCCGAGCAGCCAGCCGAGGCGACCGGCGAGGACGCCTCGCAGCCCGCCGCCGCGGCGGGTGACAGCCCGGCCGATGCCAACAGCCCGTCCGGCGGGAAGAGCTAGCCATGGCAGCAACGCTTCGCGCCGTCCGGCAGCGAATCCGGGCGGTCCAGTCAATCGGCAAGATCACGCGTGCGCAGGAGCTGATCGCCTCGTCGCGGATCATCCGGGCCCAGCAGCGCAGCGGGGACGCGGAGCCCTACGCGCGGGAGCTCACCCGGGCGGTGGAGGCGGTGGTCAGCCGGTCATCCAACCTCGACCACCCGCTCGTCTCCGAGCCGGATCTCCGTCCCGCGCGGCGGTGCTCGTCCTGACCAGCGACTCGGGATTCTGCGGTGCGTTCAACACGAACGTGCTGCGCGAGGAGCAGCGGCTGATGCGGCTCCTGTCCGACCGCCGGATCGAGGCGGTGCCCTTCGTCTGCGGGCGCAAGGGCATCGGCTGGCACCGGGCCCGGCAGATCGAATGGCCCGGGAGTGGAGCGGGTCTCGGCCCGGCCGTCGGTCAGTGATGCGACCGAGGTGACGAACGGCCTGCTCGAGGCGTTCGACCGCCCGGCCGCCGAGGGCGGCGTGGACGAGATCTACATCGTGCGCACGGAGTTCGTCTCGATGCTGACCCAGCGCCCCGTGGTCCGGCGGCTGCTGCCGCTGGAGATCGAGGAGAGCACGGAAGAGCCCACCGGCGGCCCGCTGCCAAATTATGAATTCGAGCCGTCGACCGAGACGGTGCTTGACCGGCTGCTGCCGCAGTACGTGGAGGGCCGGATCTTCTACGCGATGCTCGAGGCGGCGGCATCCGAGCTCGCCTCGCGCCGTCGCGCGATGAAGGCGGCGACCGACAACGCGAACGACCTCGTGGAGAGGCTGACCCGCGAGGCCAACAACGCACGGCAGGCCGAGATCACCCAGGAAATCAGCGAGATCGTGGGCGGCGCCAACGCGATGGCCGACGCGAACGCAGGGAGTGAGTGAGAGACACTATGACCGCGACCGTAGAGAACCCCGCGGACAGCGGGGCCGGGACCCAGGGCACCGGCCGTGTCGTGAGGGTCATCGGCCCCGTCGTCGACGTGGAATTTTCCGCCGAACAGATGCCCGCGATCTACAACGCGCTGCATGTCGACGTCACGTTGGGCGAGGAGACCGAGGACCCTGACCCTCGAGGTCGAGCAGCACATCGGGGACGACGTGGTGCGGGCGATCTCCATGCAGCCGACCGACGGCCTGGTGCGCGGAACCGACGTCGCCGACACCGGGGCGCCGATCGAGGTACCGGTGGGCGATGTGACCAAGGGCCACGTGTTCAACGCCCTGGGCGAGAGCCTGGACGTGCCGACCAAGTCGCTCGACATCACCGAGCGCTGGGGGATCCACCGCGACGCCCCGCCGCTGGACCAGCTCGAGCCGCGCACCGAGATGTTCGTCACCGGCATCAAGGTCATCGACCTGCTGACGCCGTACGTCCGGGGCGGCAAGATCGGCCTGTTCGGCGGCGCGGGCGTGGGCAAGACCGTGCTGATCCAGGAGATGATCCGCCGCGTCGCGCAGAACTTCGGCGGCGTCTCGGTCTTCGCCGGTGTCGGCGAGCGCACCCGCGAGGGCAATGACCTGTGGGTGGAGATGACCGAGTCCGGTGTCATCAACGACACCGCGCTGGTCTTCGGCCAGATGGACGAACCGCCGGGCACCCGGCTCCGGGTCGGCCTGTCCGCGCTGACCATGGCCGAGTACTTCCGCGACGTCCAGGGGCAGGACGTCCTGCTGTTCATCGACAACATCTTCCGGTTCACCCAGGCCGGGTCCGAGGTGTCGACCCTGCTCGGCCGGATGCCGTCGGCGGTGGGCTACCAGCCGACCCTGGCCGACGAGATGGGCCAGCTGCAGGAGCGGATCACCTCCACCCGCGGTCACTCCATCACGTCCATGCAGGCCATCTACGTGCCGGCCGACGACATCACCGACCCGGCCCCGCACACCGTGTTCGCGCACCTCGACGCGACCACCACGCTGTCCCGGGCGATCACCGAGAAGGGCATTTACCCGGCGGTGGACCCGCTAGACTCCCAGTCACGGATCCTGGACGCCAGGTACATCGGCCAGGAGCATTACGATGTGGCCCGCGAGGTGCAGCGGATCCTGCAGCGGTACAACGAGCTGCAGGACATCATCGCCATCCTGGGCATCGACGAACTGGGCGAGGACGACCAGGTCGTCGTGCGCCGGGCGCGGCGCATCGAGCGGTTCCTGTCCCAGCCGATGTACGTCGCGGAGCAGTTCACCGGCCAGGAGGGTATCTTCACGCCCCTGGAAGAGACGATCGCCTCGTTCAAGGCGATCACCGAGGGCAAGTACGACAACCTTCCCGAGCAGGCGTTCTACATGGTCGGCGGCATCGAGGACGTGGAGAAGAAGGCCAGGGAGATGGAGCAGCAGTGAGCATGGTGCTCGCGGCGGCTGCCGTGGGCGCGGTGCTGGCGCGGATGAGCCGGTGCGCGCGGACGGGCGGCGCGATGACCCTGCACGTGGAGCTGGTCATGCCGGACCGGGAACTCTGGTCCGGCGAGGCCAGGCATGGTCATCGCCAAGACGCTCGAGGGCGACATCGGCGTGCTCGCCGGCCACCCGCCGGTCCTGGGAATCCTGGCCGAGGGCAGCGTGGTCCGGGTCCTCGACCCGCAGCCCGAGGGGAACTCGGGCGGCGCGGCCTCGGGCGAAGAGGTCACCGCGGCGGTCAGTGGCGGTTTCCTCTCCGTAGCGGATGACCGGATATCGATCCTGGCCACCGACGCGCAGCTCGGCTCCGACGTGGACAAGGGCTGTGGCCCGGTCGGAGCTTGAGTCCATAATGAGCGAGGCCGGCGGCGAGGAGCCCAGCGAGGCCAAGTACGCGAGGGCGCAGCTGCGAGCCGCGGGCGAACAGGCCTGACGAGGGCCGGGGGTGGGAGGTGCGCTGGCTCTCGACGCGGCTCTGGATTTTCGCCGCCTTCCTCCTCGTCCTGGTTCTGATCGCGAGCGGCATCGCCGCCCGGCGGTTCCTGCTCGAACGC
>CAVQZM010000023.1:0-51177 GCA_963718475.1 uncultured Actinomycetes bacterium
GCTGACACCCGGACGTTGTGTGGACCTCTTCCTGGCTTACAACCATAAACATCGGCATTCCGGGATCGGGACGCACACTCCGGCCTCGGTGCGCTTCGGGGCCGCGGAGCAGATCCGTGTCCAGCGGCAAGCCACGCTCAACCGGGGCCCCACGCCGCGTGCCCTGAGTGCTTAGCCCGCCGACCCCGGCCGCCTGAGTTGCCCGAGGTGGCCTGGATCAACCAGCCCTAAGCCACGTAGGCCACTACCGTCTCCATTGGACTTGACAACTAACCGGTCAGCGAAGGCGTGGTAAACGCGGGGGTCCTCTCGGCCAGACCAGGTCCTCGGGCTGGTCAGTCACCGACCGCATCCAGGATCGGGGGACGCCGGCGCAGTCGGTTACGGAATCACTTGGCGTTGGCGCGCAGGAATGGCCGCACCTGAGGACCGTAGGTCCTGGGCGTGCTCGACCGACGCTCCGCGCGCCTCACTGTCGCGCAGGCCATGATCAGCTCTTTGTGCGCGACCTAACGACCACCTGCGGTGTGGATCAGTTCACCGTTGACGTTGCCGTTGGCTGCTGAACAGAGGAACAGGATCAGCCTGGCGATGTCCTGCGGGTGAACGCGCCGCAAGCTCCGCGAATGGATGCTCACTGCGAAAAGTGATCGGGACCATTCGCCGCGAGGTCCTCGACCACATTCTGATCATGAACGAGACCCACGCCGGACGGGTCCTCGCCGAGTACCAGGATCACTACAACAGGCATCGACCACACCGGTCCCGAGACCAGCGACCACCCGACATCCAGGATCAACCCTGTGCCGTCCAAGACTTCGAGGCCCGCACACCCTTGCGGACCCCGGTCCTCGCAGGAGTCATCAACGAGTAGCGATACGCTGCCTGAACTGCAGCGACGACTTTCGAGCCCCACCCGCACCTGGCCCGGATCCTGCAGAAGCTGGGCGTGGACTCGCGGTCGGCGGTGACCACCGACTTGTTGGGGGTCACCGGGTTGGGCGGGTTTCCGCCCAACCCGGTGCCGTCAGTCCAGTTTGATGGCCGAGACCTCGTCCGGGGACTTCCCGACAGCGCCCTTGACATCGCCGCTCAGGTCGACGACCTTTGGCGGATCCTGGGCTCACTCGCCGGTGGCGCCGTCGATCGCCTCACGCAGCAGATCAGCGTGGCCGTTGTGCCGGGCGTACTCCTCGATCATGTGCAGGTAGATCCAGCGGATGTCTCGGCTCGGCGCCCCGTCGTCGCCCGGGCTCGGCACGGTCAGATCGAGGCTCTTGCCGGCCAGGGCAGCACGGGCCGCATCAATCTCCTCCTCGTAGGCGGCGATGTTCGCTGCGGCGTCCGCGTCGGCCGTGTCCTTAAAGTCGGCGCCGTTCTCCTCCGGGTCGTACGGGGAGTCCAGCTGCTCGCTGTTGGCGTTCATCCGGAACCACCACCGCTCCACCTCGGTGAGATGACGCACCAGGCCCAGCAGCGACAGCTGCGACGAGGGCACCGCACGTCGTTTGAGCTGCCCCGCCGTCAAACCCGAGCACTTCATCAGCAGCGTGGCACGGTGAAAGTCCAGCCACTGTTCGAGCGCCGCCCGTTCGCCGGCGACCCGATCCGGTTCCGCCCGCTCGACCGCAGGCGCTGTCCACTCCTCAGTCATGTCGCCACCTCACCACAACGGCGCGCAGCCGAACCCGGGGCCCAGTGACGACGCCGGAAACCGAAGGATCACTCACTTCGGGGTTGTCGCGCGTAGACCCACATGTCAGGGAGGTTGCTGTGATGGTGTCGAACGATGCGGATGAGTGGCTCGGCCCCGTACAGCGACCCAGACTCCTCCGGGGCGTCGAGTCGGAGTGGATGCTTCTCTACGACAGGAGCCTCGAGGTAAAGCAGAGTCGACCTGTTCGACGACCGCGGAGAGCGGTTGACCCGACCGCTGCCAGGATCCCCAAGTTGAGTGTCTTCAGGGCACGTGCTGAACAAAAGAGACAGAGAGTGTCCACTCTCTTCCACTATCAATCTATAGCGCACCGGGGGGCTTGCCGCAAGACCCGGGTCGCGCCGCATAATCGCAGGCCGGACCCGGAATTCGCGGAATGAGGGATGCAAGAAATGCGTGTGTTGCTGTCAACGTATGACTCGCGCGGAGGCGTCGAACCACTGCTGGCACTCGGGGTGCGGCTGCAGGCACTCGGCGCGGAGGCGCTGCTCTGTGCGCCGCCGGACTGCGCGGAGCGGGCGGCCGAGGTCGGTGTGCCGCTGCTGCCGGCCGGTGACTCGGTGCGTGAGCTGGTGCAGGGGAAGAGGCCACCGTCGCCGGCTGACGTACCGCGGCTCACCGCCGAGCTGATCGCCACCTGGTTCGACAAGGTCGCCGTGGCCGCCGAGGGATGCGATGCGCTGGTGGCCACCGGCGTGATACCGGTCGTGGCCGCCGCCCGGTCGGTGGCCGAGAAACTGGGCATTCGCTCCGTACACGTGAGCTACTGCCCGATCTTCCTGCCGTCACCGCACCACCCGCCGACCCCACTGCCGGGTCGGCCACTCCCACCAGACGTGACCGACAACGAGAAGCTGTGGGAGCTGAACGCCCAGAGCTACAACGCGGTGTTCGGCGAGGCGCTCAATACTCAGCGGGCGGCGAATGGCCTGCCGCCGGTGGCCAGCGTCCGCGACTTCGTCATCACCAGCCACCCGTGGCTGGCGGCGGACCCGGCGCTGGGCCCCTGGCCGGAGCCGTCCGGCCTCGGCGTGGTGCAGACCGGCGCGTGGATCCTGCCCGACGAGCGGCCGCTCCCGGCCGGCCTGGAGGCGTTCCTGGACGCCGGCCCGCCACCGGTGTACGTGGGCTTCGGCAGCATGCGCGACCCCGGGGACGCCGCCCGGGTGGCCAGCGAGGCGATCCGCGCGCATGGCCGCCGTATGATCGTCGGCCGCGGCTGGGCCGATCTGGCCCCGGCCGACGACCGGGACGACTGCTTCGCCGTCGGCGAGGTCAACCAGCAGGCCCTGTTCGGCCGGGTGGCCGCCGTCGTTCACCACGGCGGCGCGGGCACCACGACCACGGCCACCCGGGCCGGCGCACCTCAGGTGGTGGTGCCGCAGTGGGGGGACCAGCCGTACTGGGCCAGCCGGGTGGCCAGCCTGGGCATCGGCGCGGCGCACGATGCGGTGCCGCCGACCATCGGATCGCTGTCTGCCGCGCTCACGGTGGCCCTGGACCCCGGGACCCGCACCCGGGCGGCCACCGTGGCCGGCGCGATCCGCACCGACGGCGCGGCGGTGGCCGCGAGGCTGCTGATCGAGCAGGCCAGCCGGGAAGGGCGAGCGGAATCCGCGTGACACGTTCCGCAATACGACGGCCGCCAGCGACCTCAGAGCGGAGCTGATGACGTGAATTCCCGAGGACGAGGGCTTGAGCAACAGCGGCAGGGGCGGGGCGGGTCGTACCGCCCGGCCAGCCGGTCACCGGGGTCGAGGTAGGCCCGGCAGGGGATACGGGTGACCGGCTGCCTTCCTGCCCTGCCTCGGTGGTGCCTTCGATGACCTGGTGCTGGCCGGGCCCGGGTGACGCCGAGCGCGTCGCGCCAGGGGTCCTCGGCGGCCAGGCTGAGCCGGAAGTGGGCGAGCATGTCGGCGGCGGTGGCGGCCTGGGTGGCGTGCACCTGGGCCAGGCAGGCTGGGTGTTTCACAGGTGAGGGCCTGTGAAACAGCCCGGCCTGTACCGCGCCACCCACCGACAGGCCATCTACGCCGACTATGAGTGGTGACTCGCCCACGGTCGGTGAGGTGCACTGTGGACGGTTGGCGGCACGGTGAGCTGTGGTCGAGCGTGTTGCCGGCGGGGTTTGCTGGCGGTGCGCAGCGCGGGAGCGCTGTGGGGTGCACGCGGCGCTGACCTGGGTGTAGTGGGCTTGCGGTGTGGCCGGTTGTCAGCGGGCCGGCGGGTTTGGTGGGCGTAGTACCAGCGGCGTTCCAGGGATTTGAGGAGTTCGGTTTCGATCTCCGGGGCGACGTGGCTGTAGACCTCAGCCAGCCGGTCGGACAGGTGGTGTCCCAGGCGCTTGGCTTGGGCGATGTCGGGGATGTGGTCGGCGATCAGCCACGTCTTGTGGGAATGCCGCAGGCCGTGGAAGGTCAGGCCGGGCTGGACGGGGTAGATGCCGCGGCGGGAGTCGCCGTCCACGGCGGGTCGGGACACCCGGCGGTCGAAGGTGCTGCGCCGTAGTCGGTAGCCCAGCGACCTGGTGAACACGAATGTTCCTCGGGTTGTCGCAAGGTGCTCGCGCAGCAGTTCGATCAGGAACGGCGGGAGGGTGATGGTGCGGGCGGAGGCGGGTGTCTTGGGTGGTCCGAGCCACAGGCCATGCGCGGAGGACTCGTGCAAGGCCCCGAGCTCGGGATCGATGACGATCACGCCACGTGCCAAGTCGATGTGGTCGCGTTGCAGACCGGCCAACTCGCCCCACCGGCAGCCGGTCCACGCGGCCGTGATGATCAGTAGCTCGGCAGAGGGACCACCCAGCATCGCGGCTTGTTCGGCGATGCGGCAGACATGCTCGGGCATCGCCCACACCTTCTGCACCCGTGGCGATCGGCGCGAACCTCGACCAGGACGATGCGGATGCCGTCGGGATCCTCGATCCACATCTCGATCAGGCCCCAGGGCTCCGTTGCGGGCTCCCAGAGGATGGAAACTCCGGCTGCGGCCAGCCGGGCGTGCTCGGCGCGGGCATCCCGTACCTGGATCCAGATCATCACCGAGCCGTCGGGCGGGCCGGCCGCGCGCCCGGAGACCTCGAGCAGTCCCGGGCCGAGGAAGAACACCACGCCGGGATCGTCTGGGGGGCCGAACTCCCGGTAGATGGCCAGGCCCAGGACGTCGCGGTAGAAGCGGCGGCCGCGGTCCAGGTTGCGGGGGGCGGAGGAGGATCCGGCTGCTCAGAACGTCCACGCGACTATTCCAGCATCACGTTGAGTGACACGGGAGGTCATCGAGAACGCGCGCAGTCCCGCCGATCTGCACGGCCAGTGGTCCGCGGGCGCCGACCAGTTGAGGCGCGCAGATCAGGCTGATCTGCTGCCACGATCTCGCGGCGTATATCGGAGAGGACCTCACATGCGATGTGCGAATCAGCATTGAGCAGTCAGCTCATGGCTTTTAGCGAGTACACCTATCCGGACACGACCGAGTTGCTCACGCGACGGGCGCCACAGGCGCCGTGCGGCGGTGATGTCCCGGCCTCGACGTGCCAGATAAGCCGCGACACATTCCGGTCGTGGATTCACGCGTCATCGCAGGCGAGCAACAGCCGGATGGCATCTCAGTGGATGAAGCCGCTTTCATAGGCTGTGATGACAGCCTGGACGCGGTCTCGGGCGCGCAGTTTCGCTAGCACGTTTGACACATGGGTCTTGACAGTCTCCATCCCGAGGAAGAGTTCGGTCGCGATTTCGGCGTTGGAGCGGCCCTGTGCCACGAGCCGCAGCACTTCCTTCTCGCGCTCGGTCAGGTTCGCGGCGGCCATACCATCGCCGCCGTGCCCGCGGTGCTGGGTGACCAGCCGCGCAAAGCAGCGGGGAAGAGCAGCGACTCGCCTTCGTGCACCGTGCGGATGGCGTTGATGAAGTCTTCCGCGGCGGAGCGTTTGAGCAGGAATCCCCGTGCCCCGGCGTGCAAGGCCTCGTACACGTAGTCGTCGTTCTCGAACGTGGTCACCACGATGACCGCTGGCCCGCCGCCGTCGAGCTGGCCGAGCAGCCGGGTGGCCGCGATCCCGTCGACGTGTGGCATCCGGACGTCCATCAGCACGATGTCGGGGCGTGTGCGCCGGGCCTGTGAGATCGCCGCCGCGCCCTCGTCCGCTTCACCGACCACGGCCAGGTCCGGCTCAGACTCCAGGATCGCGCGCAGGCCGCTGCGCACGAGCGGTTCGTCGTCGACCAGCAGCACCCGGATGACGGTCACCGTTACACCTCCCACGCGGGGATGGCCACGGAAAGTGTCCAGCGACCGTCGTCGGCGCCGGCCGTGGTGGTGCCTCCGAGGGTAGTGGCGCGTTCGTCGATGCCGCTCAGACCCCGGCCTGTGCGCGCGGCGCGCCGATGGCCGGCCGGGTTGGTCAGGTGTATGTCGAGGGTGCCGGCACCGAGCGACAGGTCGAGCGTCGCCGTGGCGTCGGCGGAGTACTTCAGCGCGTTGGTCAGCCCCTCCTGCACGATCCGGTAGGCTTCCCGGCTGACCAGCAGGGGCAGGCGTGACAGTTCGCCGGACAACGTCGAGACGACGGTCAGTCCAGCGGACCCTGCCGCGGCGAGGAGCCCGTCGAGGGAGCCCAGGTCGGGCGCGGGGGTCGTTTCCGCTCGCAGTTGCGTGTCGTCGCGCAGCAAACCGAGCACATGATCGAGATCTGCTACCGCCCGACGGGTAGTGGTCTCGATCGTCTCAAGCGCCGCTTCGACGAAGGCCGGGTCACGTCCGATCAGCTTCCGGGCGGCCGAGGCCTGCACGGTCGCCAGCGACAGGGCATGCCCGATGCTGTCGTGAAGCTCGCGAGCGATCCGGGTACGTTCGGTTGCCCGGGTGGCGTCGCGCTGCAGACGCTCCAGCCGCTCGGCGTACGAGGGTCCGAGCAGGACCGGCGCGAGCCGGGCCAGCAGCCGGCCGGCAAGCACGATGCCCAGCACCGTCGCGGCGACGGCCGGAATCGTCCACCAGCTACCCGACAGCGCGATCAGCCCTACCACGGCGGCGGCGACGAGCGCACCGGTGAACACGTGCAGGAGGAACCATCCCAGCGTTCGCCGGCGCTGCCCCCAGCCAATCGCAGCGCCGGGCGGCCCTTCGCGGAACTGAACGACCAGCAGGCTCTGCGCCGCCACACCCTCGATCTGCCGCACCGCCGGGATCACTCCGGCGGTCAGCGGTCCGCCGATGAGCACGACCCCGGTCAGCACCATCAGCCACGTCGGCGTGCCGGACTCCGCCACCAGGGCAAGCACCGTGAAGTCAACGATCCCGAGTGCCAGCGCCAACGCCGCGCCGACCAGCATGAACACAACCGGCAGGTAGTTCTCCGGCGCCAGCAACAGCGCCGGCCAGGACCGAAGCACCCTCACCACCCGCACCCTGCCATCATGCCGGGTGATAGGGGCGTTCCCGGATGGCACCCTGCACATTCCGCACCGACGTGCGGGCGCGGCGCTTCCAGTAGCTGATCGTCACCCCGCCCAGCAGCGGTCCCCACAACAGCAACGGCGCGTATGCCACGACCGCGACCAGGCCCTGCCAGTCATCAAAGCTCAATGGTGCATTGCTCGTCAGCGGGCCGCCGTCGATGCGCCGTCCCAGCGAGAAGCTGACCGCGATCCATGTCCACAGCAGCGTCAGCACCGCCGCGCCGAGCGCGGCCGGGACGATGGCCGCGAGTTTCGGCACCGCCCGTCCGCGCAGGACCGGGATCCAGCGCGGGAACACCTCGCCCCACGTGGCGACCAGCCCGATCGCGGTGAACGCAAGCAGCTCGGAGGCGATGGACAGCAAGATCACGTACAGCACGAGCGGCACGCCGGGCACTCCGGACGGGGCGTTGCCGTAGTCGATGGCGCCACGCGTAATCGGTGCATGGAACGTGCACGCCGCGATCCGCCACAGGCTGGACGGGAGCACGGTGAACGGGACAGCAAGGGCAGCGATCCGTGCCCAGCGAGAAACGCCAGCCGCCGGGGCATGCGCGCTCGCCCAGGCGGCGCGAATCCGCCCCGTATGTCCCGCTTCGGTCATCGTTGCCATAAGCCACTCCTCCCAGTCGGGTCATGTCCGGCCCTCGTCCTCAACGATGCCGGCCGCGTCCAGTCGATCCACCACCCGTAAGAGGGAAACTCCTCCCCCAGTCGAGGGACGGCTACGCCCTGCTGCCTGCACGCATGCGACTAGTCCCCGGCAACCGGCCGCGTCCTGAACACGGATGGAACCGTCGGGCATTCCCAGGCTTACTGCCAGGGGGACAGGGTCCGCCTGCCATCCTGGAGCGAGTAAGGAACGGTCCGACGCTGTTCCGCACAGAGACTGCGGTCGGCTTCAAGACCGATTCAGAGTTCCGGTTCGAGGCAGTGCTCGAAGAACCGGTGCACTGGCGGATCAGCCACTTGTAAAGGCCCTGCACAAAGTGGCCAAACAAAATCGGGAACTCTTCCGAAGGCTAGAATCATTGGCCTGAGACGTGCCGCGATCTGAACGCGATAGTCTGCACTCATGTCTCGTAGCAGGCGCCGGGAATCGCCTCCGAAACCAGTGCACAGCCAGCATGCACTCGCTGGCCGTTGCCCTCAGGGCACGGGTCCTCTTTCGGGCGGGATGAGAAGTCATTGGGTTGTCGGCAACGTGCGCGCAGAACTGCACGATCTGCAGGCGGTCATTCGCCTCGCTGACTCAATAAACGGCCGTCCGTATTCGGCGATCCGGCGCCATGCCTCCCTGCGAGACGGTGACGGTCAGTCATCCTGCCTCGACATGCGCGTCGCGCATCGCCGCCGATCTGGTCGAGTATCACAATGTGACGATGCCATCCATAACGGCAACAGATCTGGCTGATCGGTGCCTCACCGAGCAATAGGACGATTTGCCCTACGGACCTGGCAAGACGACAAAGAAGTGCTCAATTCCCGAAGTGTCGGCGCCGTAGGCATCCTGATCGCCCGGCTTAAGCCGGGGTCACGAATCCGGATTCGTAGGCGATGACGATGAGCTGCGCGCGGTCTCGCGCGGCCAGCTTGGTCAGCAGCCGGCTCACGTGGGTCTTGACCGTTGCCAGCGTTATGAACAGCTCGGTCGCGATCTCGGCGTTGGACAACCCTCGCGCCACCAGGGCCAGCACGTCCTGCTCCCGGTCGGTGAGCACGTCGAGGGCCGGCCGGGGAGAGGGGGGTGCCTGGCGGGCGAACTCACGGATCAGCTTGCGGGTGACGCTAGGGGCCAGCAGGGCGTCGCCCGCCGCGACGATCCGGATGGCGGCGAGCAGTTCGGCCGGCGGGGTGTCCTTGAGCAGGAAGCCGCTGGCCCCGGCGCGCAGCGCCGCGTATACGTACTCGTCAAGGTCGAAGGTGGTCAAGATGAGAACCCGGCCGGCCGTCCAGTCACCTCACGGCTGGTGATCTGGCCGGTCGCGGCTACCCCGTCGGTGCCTGGCATCCGGATGTCCATCAAGACCACGTCGGGCTCCGCGGTGCGGGCAAGCTCGATGGCCTCGGCTCCGTCGGCGGCCTCTCCGACCACCTCAAGGCCGGGCTCCGCCTCGATCAGCGCCCGGAAGCCCGCGCGCACCAGCGCGTGATCGTCGGCGATCGCGACCCGGATGCTCACCGTGCCCCGGTCTCAGCCGGCAGCCGCGCCACCAACTGGTAGCCTCCCCCGGCCCGCGGGCCCGCGGACAGCTCGCCACCGAGCAGCGAGACCCGTTCCCGCATGCCCGCCAGGCCATGGCCACCGCCGCCCCTGGGTTTGGTCCCGGTGCCGCGGCCGTCGTCGGTAACCTCCACGACCACGCCTCCGTCGTCGTCATAGCGGAGCACGACGGTTGCCTTGGCCGGCGGCGCCGTATGCCTGACCACATTGGTCAGCGCTTCCTGGACCACCCGGTATACCGATAGCTCGAGGCTCTGCGGCAGCGCGCGCGGGCGGCCTTCCACCCGCAGCGTCACCGGCTGCCCGGCGTCGGCGACCCGCTGCACCAGCGTGTGCAGGTTATCCAGCCCCGGCACGGGAGACCGGCTGGCCAGGTCGTAGTCGTCGTCGCGGATCACGCTGAGCAGGGACCGGGTTTCCGACAGCGCGGCCCGGGCGGTGGCCTGGATCGCCTGCAGGGACTTCGCCGCCTCATCCGGCCGGGTGGCGATCAGGTGGCTGCCCACCCCGCTGCTCGGACAGCGCCTACGATCGCCGGCTCTTTCGAGGTTCCGTCGCCCTCTGAAATCCTGGTGCGGCATGCTCATCTGCCCCGAACCGATTGCCCGTTCGCTGACACGCCGGTGTGCAGAACCGGGCAATCTGAGCGCGGCCGACAGCGGAGCTGCGACGCTCAGCATCGGCACGGAATCGGCGATCTGCGCCTGATGAGCTGCCCTCGTCCGCCAGGCACCCGCCCAGGTACACGAAAGGTACACAGCAACCGGAGGACAGCCAGGCGCAGATGCCAGCATGGCGATCATCTCCCTGCCGAACATCTCCCTGCGACCCCGACCCGGACCACGCCGTCCCCGGCCCGGACAGCGACCCTGACCGGCTCTCCGGGATCGCCTGACCGGGGCCGTGCCGCACGCTGCTGCCGGACAGCTCCCTAGAAGCGCGGCGTCATCCGCGCACTGATGCCCGGGGACCGGGCACCGCGCCTGCGAACGTGCGGGCGATCTCCGCCCGCCCGGCCGCCGTCACGCTCTTCCGGACCACCACAGTCATGAGCGCACCCGCCCTCCGCCCGCCCCGGCCCGGGCGAGTACCGGGGCCGCCGGGCGGACACACGGCATGCGCGCCCGGCTCAGCGGCGAATCTCAAACCCGGAATATGCCGCCCAGAACGGCCCGTCCGTGGCCGTCCGTGGAATCGCCGACGGTGTGCACCGACCGTCCTGGCGGCCCGGACGCCGTCCGCTATATGTCCGTGGACACCGCCACACGCCGGTCCACAGCGATACAGGGTGACACACGGCGGGACACAGAACAAACGGCCCGCATAGCCGAGACATCCCGGCTAGCGGGCCGTTTTCGCAGGTGGTGGCAGGTGATGGATTCGAACCATCGAAGGCGTAGCCGACGGTTTTACAGACCGCTCCCTTTGGCCGCTCGGGCAACCTGCCTCGTGCCGCCGGTCGCCCGGCGGCACAGTGAAGAATAGCGGACAACGCGCCCACGGCGAACTTGGGCGCCGGAGGCCGCGCCGGGCGGGTACGCCCGCTCGGTGGTCCACGTCCACGATACCGAACCGCACGCCCAGGCCAGCGGGCCGTCCTGCCGCCCGGCCAGGTGACCACATACCTCCGTGGCGTCTAGCCTTGACGCTGGCTTCAGAATCACCGTTCGGCACCCATAGCCAGGAATCACATACGACGCTGCTAAGAGGATCGCAGGAACCTCCCGCCACGAGGACCCTCCGCCAGAGCAGCCGGGGAGTAGACACATGCCAGCAGAGTCATCTTTCGACATCGTCTCCAAGATCGACCGGCAGGAGGTCGACAACGCGCTGAACCAGGCGGGCAAGGAGATCAGCACCCGGTTCGACTTCCGCGGTGTCGGGGCGGCGATCACCTGGTCGGGCGACCAGGGCGTGGAGATCCGGGCCAACAGCGAGGAGCGGGCCAAGGCGGTCCTTGACGTGTTCAAGGACAAGCTGGTCAAGCGGGGCGTGTCGCTGAAGGTGCTCGACGCCGGTGACCCGAAGCCCTCCGGTAAGGAGTACCGGCTGGCCATCGGGCTCAAGGAGGGCATCACCCAGGACGATGCCAAGAAGATCGCCAAGATCATCCGGGATGAGGGTCCGAAGGGGATCCGGCCCCAGGTCCAGGGGGACGAACTCCGGGTCTCGTCCAAGAAGAAGGACGACCTCCAGTTGGTCATCACCCTGCTGAAGGGCAAGGACTTCGACTTCGCCCTCCAGTTCACCAACTACAGGTGAAATTAAGTACAGCAATCGGGGCGCACAACCGCAGCGCTGCGCGGCCGTCAGCACCCTAGCTCGCCTCTCTGAGCAGGCGTCGAACACCCGGCCGGGACTTTGTGCCCTGTCTTTGAGTGGGCAAGCGGCACGAGCATGAAGGTGGGCAGCGGTTACGCCCCGCCGTACATGGCGAGGGCCGCGGACAGGGGGACCCGCGTCGACGTCAGCATGCTGACGCGAACACCGGAGCTGGAAGCCTCCGTGCGTGTCATGCGTGTTTTAGGAGGGCGTGATGACTCAACAGGAAGTGAAACAAGCACGCCGACGACTCAGTGGCGGGGCGATCGCCTCCCTCTCCGGCCTGGTGGTCCTGGTCATCTTCATCATCCAGAACCGGGAAGACATCAAGTTCCACTTCCTGGTCTGGGGCTTTACCTGGCGGTTGTGGTTCTACACCATCATTACGGCGCTATTCGGAGCACTGGTGTGGTTCGGGTTGGGCGTGATGCGTCGTCACAGACGCCGCAGGGAACGCCGCGAAAGCCGACGATAGTGACAGTGCACTCTTGCTGCACAAGTCCGCAGCGCCCTCACCGCGGATACCCGGCCAGGGCCTCCAGCCGGTAGACGCGCTCCCCCGTCGGCGGGTGGGTCGAGAACAGGCGGGCGAAACCCTCGCCGGTGAACGGGTTCACGATCATCAGGTGGCTCGCCGACGCGAGGGGGCCGGTCGGGAGCAGCGGCATCGCGACCGTCCCGGACTCGATCTTGCGCAGGGCCCGGGCCAGGGCCAGCGGGTCACCGGCCAGCCGGGCGCCGAGCGCGTCGGCGCGGTACTCGCGCTCGCGGCTGACCGACAGCTGGAGCAGCAGCGCCGCGACCGGGCCAAGGACCAGCATCGTCAGGCCGGCGCCCGGCCCGTGGCCGCTTCCCGGACCGCGGCCGCTCCCCCGCCCCGGCCAGCGCCCGCTCCCCGGCCCCCGGCCACCGCCGTCACCGCCACCGGACCAACCCGGCGGACTGAACCAGGCCAGGCTGACCAGCGACGTGATGACGGCGGCCAGGCCCGCGGACCAGGACGTCGCCACGATGTCGCCTTCGCGCACGTGGGCGAGTTCGTGGCCGAGCACGCCCCGGAGCTCGTCGGCGGACAGCGCACGGAGCATTCCCTCGGTGCAGCACACGGCGGCGGAACGGCGGCTCCGGCCGGTGACGAAGGAGTTCGGCTGCCGGGCCGGGGAGACGTAGACCCGGGGCACCGGCAGCCGCGCGGACTTGCTGACCTCGCGCACCGCCCGGTACAGCTGCGGGTACTCGACCTCACTGACCGGACGCGCCCGCAGGGCGGCCAGCGCCACCCGGCCGGACAACACCGACGCGGCCCACGCCACGCCCACGATGGCCGCGGCCGCGATCACGATGCCGGCCCGGCCCGCCACCAGGGCGCCCAGGAACATGACGAGGGCCACCAAAATGGCGGCCAGAACCGCGGCCCGCAGCCAGTTACGGTGCACCCGCCGTCGACCTCCCAGCCCGCCCGACCCGCCCAGCCGGCCCAGCCAGCCCGATCCGCTCCGGCAGCAACCGCCTCCGTCCAGTGAACGAAGAGGCGCCGGCTACCCGTTCCCACGGAGGCTGACCGTCCGGCCGCCGGCCGCGGCCCGGCCCACGGATGACCGGACGATGACATGGGTGTCACGGACAGATGACGAGCCGGCCGGCGTGGCGCGTATCCTTACAAACCGCCAGGGGACGCGGCGCGGAAGTGGGGCCGCGGTCAACCAATCACCCTGGTGCTGCATTCAACGTAAAATACATCTCGTCCAAACTCACGCCCCCGGCTGTGGGGTGGCGCCCTCCGATGAGCGCCCGGCCGCGGCGTGCGAGGAGGTCCTCGCACTGTGACCAAGCAGGTCCAGCAGCTCGATCGTGTCATTATCCGGTTCGCAGGGGACTCCGGCGACGGTATGCAGCTCGCCGGCGACCGGTTCACCCAGGAGACGGCGGTCTTCGGCAACGACCTGTCCACGCTGCCGAACTTCCCGGCCGAGATCCGCGCACCAGCCGGGACGTTGCCCGGCGTATCGAGCTTCCAGGTTCATTTCGCCGATCACGACATCCTGACCCCGGGCGACGCGCCGGACGTGCTCGTGGCCATGAACCCGGCCGCGCTCAAGGCCAACCTGGCCGACCTCCCCCGCGGCGCTGACCTGATCGTCAACACCGACGAGTTCACCAAGCGGAACCTGACCAAGGTGGGCTACGAAGCCAGCCCGCTGGAGGACAGCTCGCTGGCCGAATACAACCTCCACGCGATGCCGATCACCTCGATGACGGTCAAGGCGCTCGAAGCCTTCGACGTCACCAGGAAGGACGCCGAGCGGGCCAAGAACATGTTCGCCCTGGGCCTGCTGTCCTGGCTGTATGACCGGCCGCAGGAAGGGACGCTGGACTTCCTCCGGTCCAAGTTCGCGACCAAGCCCGAGATCATGAAGGCGAACATCGCGGCGTTCCACGCGGGCTGGAACTTCGGCGAGACGACCGAGGCGTTCCCGGCCCGGTACGAGGTGAAGCCGGCCACCCTGCCGCGCGGGAGCTACCGGAACATCACCGGCAACACCGCGCTCGCCTATGGGCTCATCGCCGGCTCGCGAACTGTCCGGGCTGCCACTGTTCCTCGGCTCCTACCCGATCACCCCGGCGTCCGACATCCTGCACGAGCTGGCCAAGCAGAAGAAATTCGGCGTCCGGACGTTCCAGGCCGAGGACGAGATCGCCGGAGTGGGCGCCGCGCTCGGTGCCTCGTTCGGCGGATCGCTGGGCGTCACGACGACCTCCGGCCCGGGCATCCTGCTTAAGGCGGAGACGATCGGCCTGGGGGTCTCGCTGGAACTGCCGCTGATCGTCTGCGACATCCAGCGGGCTGGCCCGTCGACCGGCATGCCGACCAAGACCGAGCAGGCTGACCTGCTGCAGGCGCTGTTCGGCCGGAACGGGGAGTCGCCGCTGCCGGTCATCGCGCCGGCCAGCCCGGCGGACTGCTTCCACATGGCGATCGAGGCGACGCGGCTGGCGGTCAAGTACCGGACGCCGGTGATCTTGCTGTCCGACGGCTACCTGGCCAACGGCTCGGAGCCCTGGCTGATACCCGACGTGGCCAGCCTCCCCGACCTGCGCAGCGAGTTCTCGTTCGCGACGGCTGAGGACTGGCGCGACGCCGACGGGAACGTCGACTACCGGCCCTACCAGCGCGACCCGCAGACGCTGGCCCGGCCGTGGGCCGTGCCCGGCACGCCGGGCCTGGAGCACCGGATCGGCGGGATCGAGAAGGCCGACGTGACCGGCACGATCTCCTACGACCCGGACAACCACGACCGGATGGTGCGGCTGCGCCAGGCCAAGGTCGACGGGATCGCCGCCGACATCCCGCCGCTGGCCGTCGACGACCCGGGCCAGGACGCCCGCGTGCTCGTCCTCGGCTGGGGCTCGACGTACGGGTCGATCGGCGCCGCGGTCCGCCGGGTGCGCCTCGGCGGCCGCTCGATCGCCCAGGCCCACCTGCGCCACCTCAACCCGTTCCCCGGCAACCTGGGCGACGTGCTGCGCCGCTACGACAAGGTGCTCGTCCCCGAGATCAACCTGGGCCAGCTCGCGCTGCTCCTGCGCGGCCGCTACCTGGTCGACGTGATCTCCTACAACCGCGTGCGCGGCCTGCCGTTCCGTGCGGCCGAGCTCGCGGACGTTATCAAGGATGTGATCGAAAATGCCTGACGCGGGCCACGCGAACGGCAACGGCGCCATGAAAAACATCAATATCCCGAACGGACACAGCGAAGGCGCCCGCCGCCCGGCGTCGCTGACCCTGGTCCCGAAGGCAGACCAGAAGCTGTCCACCCGGGACTTCAAGTCCGACCAGGAAGTGCGCTGGTGCCCGGGCTGCGGCGACTACGCGATCCTGGCCGCGTTCCAGGCGTTCCTGCCCGAGCTCGAGACCCCGCGCGAGAACGTGGTCGTCGTCTCGGGCATCGGCTGCTCCTCCCGGCTGCCGTACTACATGGACACCTACGGGATGCACTCGATCCACGGCCGGGCCCCGGCCATCGCCACCGGCCTGGCTTCGTCCCGGCCCGACCTGTCGGTCTGGGTGGTGACCGGCGACGGAGACGCGCTGTCCATCGGCGGTAACCACCTGATCCACGCGCTGCGCCGCAACGTCAACATCAAGATCCTGCTGTTCAACAACCGGATCTACGGGCTGACCAAGGGCCAGTACTCACCGACCTCCGAGCAGGGGAAGATCACCAAGTCGACGCCGTTCGGCTCGCTGGACACCCCGTTCAATCCGGTGTCACTGGCGCTGGGCGCGGAGGCCAGCTTCGTGGCCCGGACGATCGACTCGGACCGTAAGCACCTGACCAGCGTGCTGCGGGCCGCCGCGGACCACCGGGGCGCCGCCTTCATCGAGATCTTCCAGAACTGCCCCATCTTCAATGACGACGCGTTCGCGCCGCTGACCGACGCCGCCACCCGCGACGACCAGCTCATCCGGCTGGCCGACGGCGAGCCGATCCGGTTCGGCGCGGGCGGGCAGAAGGGCCTGCGGTCCGGCCGGTACGGCGGGCTGGAGGCCGTGGACGTGGCCGGGGCCAGCGAGGAGTCGCTGCTCGTCCACGACGCCCGCCAGGACGACCCGTCGTACGCGTTCGCGCTTTCGCGGCTGGACTCGGCCGGGTTCGCGCACACGCCCATCGGCGTGTTCCGCCAGGTCGAGCGGCCCAGCTACGACGCGCTGATGGCCCAGCAGATCACCGAAGCCCGCACCAAGCAGGGCGAGGGCAACCTGGCCAGCCTGCTGGCCGCCGGGGACACCTGGCAGATCCGCTGACCGCTGCGGAGCGGGGCGGCCGCCCCGGCTTCCGGCCCAGGTCGACATCAAACCGGCCCCGGCGTCTCACGCCGGGGCCGGTTTTCTTTGGCCAGCCTGGTTCGGGACTCAGGTCGCGGTGGCGCCGGCCTTCGGCTCCCGCTCGGCTTCACCGCCCCGTTCGGCATTCGCGATGACCTGCTCGGCCTCGGCGATCACGTCGTCGGCGCCGGTCAGGTCCTCCAGGCTCCGCCCGGCTGGCTCCGGCAGCACCAGCGTCAGCAGCGCGCCGGCCACGATACGCAGGCGGTCACGATGAGCGTGCCGCGCAGCCCCAGTGACGACTGGAAGAACGGGAACACGAACACGCCGATGAACGCGCCGACCTTGGCCGTCCCGGCCGAGATGCCGTGCCCGGTGGCCCGCATGCTGACCGGGTACAGCTCGGCCGGCATGACGAACGTCGTCGTATTGGGGCCGAACTCGGCGAAGAAGTAGCTGACCCCGTAGACGATGAGGAACGGCGCGACGGTCGTCGTCATGCCGGGGACCAGGCCGATACGGCGAAGCAGATGGCCATCGCCGTGAAGCCGATCCATTGCAGCTTCCGGTGCCCGATGCGGTCCATCCGGGCGATGGCCAGCAGGTAGCCGGGCAGCGCCGCGACCACGAAGATGGCCAGCTGCAGCGCGGTCGTCGCCACAGCGACGCGTGCGGCGCGACGAGCTTGAGTATTTGCGGCGTGGAGATCGTATTGCCGTAATAGGCGTAGTCGAACAGGAACCAGGTTCCGGCGGTGCCGGCCAGGATCACCAGGTAGCGGCGGTTAGACAGGAACGCCTTCAGCCCCATGCTGTGCCGGCGGCCCGCCTCGGACGTGACATCCAGCGCGTTGCCGGCCACGTCGCGAAGCTGGCGGGCGGCGTGCTCGGCCCGGCCCTGCACCTGCGCCGTGTACCGGGGCGACTCGGGCATCTTGCGCCGCAGGTACAGCACGGCCGCCGCGGGCACGGCACCAAGGCCGAGCATCACGCGCCAGGCCACGCCGTGGCTGACTCCGCCGCCGAGCAGCGCGAGCGCGACCAGCGGCCCGACGATGAGGCCCAGGGCCTGGGTCGAGAACACCGTCCCGACCAGCTTGCCGCGGTCCCGGCGGTTGGCGTACTCGCTCATCAGCACGGCGCTGACCGGGTAGTCGCCGCCGACGCCGATGCCGAGGATGAAGCGGAACAGGATCAGCGCCCAGAACGCCGGCGCGAGCGCGGATCCGATGGCGCCAACGACCATGATCGCCGCGACGAGCCAGTACACCCGCTTGCGGCCGATCAGGTCGGCGATCCGCCCGAACACGAACGCGCCGATGAAGGAAGCGGCGAGCGTCATGCTGTTCAGCAGGCTGAGCTGCGCGGAGCCCAGGTGCCATTCCGGCTTGATCAGCGTTGACGCGATGCCGATGATGAACAGGTCGTACGCGTCGGTAAAGAATCCCATCCCGGAGACCAGCACCGCACGTACGTGGAAGCGGCTGAGTGAGGCCTCGTCAAGAGCCGCGAGCAGGTCCTTCGACCTGGTATCGGACACTCCATCCCCTTTCCGCCATCATTGGCGGAGTCTCATCTGGTGACTTCGTGTGCAACGTACCTACTCTGGACGTCCTTCCGCCGAATCCCAGATGAACGCCCGGTGAACGAAGAAGTGACGAACTAGCAACCTGGGCGGATGCCCCTCGCGCGGGCGTGCTGAGGAGCACCACCGCGTCGTTCGGCTGCGTGATGTACGGCACCAGCCTGAGCGGCCGCCGAGCGCTCCGTATCCCCTATGACGGCAGTCGGCCGGCCTGGTTTCGGACCGGCCGGGCGGCGGTAGGAGGGGAAGCAAACCGGACCGCGCGCGGGCCTGCCGTGCGCGGCATAGCGGAGGGAGGGCGGCCATGTTCGCGCATCGCTGAGCCCGCTCCCCACTCCGTCCGGTCGGGCGGAAGAGATCGGGCCGCGCTGGCGGCACCTAGCTGATCCCGTCTGCCCTGGGTAGCCGGCTTCCGGCGCGCTTCCTCGCGGCCTGTGAACGCCATCAGCGTGATCAAGCACAAGGAGGCACCCTGTGAGTTCTGTACTGCCTGCCGGCCCGAGTCCGGCTCGCCGGCCTGGACCTGGACTATGCCGTGGCGCTCGGCCGCGTGATCGAGGAGGTCGTGGCGCCCGGAGCGGCGGAGGTCGACCGGGCCTGCGCCTATCCTCGGGCCGCGGTCGAGGCGCTGGGCGCGGCCTGCTCGGCCTGATGAGTGCCCCGCAGGCCGGCGGCGGGGTGAACCCCGGCGGCCGGCGCCCACGTCATCGAGAACCTCGCCCGGGCCTGCGGGTCCACGGCGATGGTGGTGCTCATGCACTACGCGGCGACCGCCGTCATCGAGGCCTACGGGCCGCCGCCGGTCCGGCGGGCCATCGCGGAAGGGAATCACGTCAGCACGCTGGCCTTCTCCGAGGCCGGTTCGCGGAGCCATTTCTGGGCGCCGCTGTCCACCGCGGCCGCTGACGGGGCGGCGGCTGACGGCCAGGGGCGGGGGGACGTGGGCGCGGTGCGGCTGGACGCCCGGAAGAGCTGGGTGACGTCGGCTGGGGAGGCGGACAGCTACGTCTGGTCGAGCCGGCCGCTGGCCGCGCCCGGGCCGATGACGCTGTGGCTGGTCCCGGCCGACGCGGACGGGCTCACCGTGCCGGGCCCCTTCGATGGGCTGGGCCTGCGCGGCAACGCGTCCAGCCCGGTCGACGGGGACGGCGTCCGGGTGCCTCGCGGCGCGATGCTGGGCGCCGATGCCGGCGGCCTGGACATCGCCCTGCAGGCGGTGCTGCCGACGTTCCTGGTGCTGAACGCGGCCTTCTCCCTGGGCGTGATGGAGGCCCTGATGGCCGAGGCGCACGAGCACCTCGCCCGGACCCGCCTCGCCCACCTCGGCGTGACGCTGGCCGAGCAGCCGGCCGCCCGGGCCGGCTACGCACGGCTGCGGATCCGCACCGACGGGGTGCGCACGTTCCTGACCGACACCCTGACCGCGCTGGGCACCGGCCGGAGGACGCGATGCTGCGGGTCCTGCAGGTCAAGGCGGTGGCGGCCGAGGCGGCAGCGAGGTGGCCGACGGCGTGATGAGGCTGTGCGGCGGCGCCGCCTTCCGCAAGGAACTCGGGGTCGAGCGGAGGTTCCGCGATTCGCTGGCCGCCCGGGTCATGGCCCCGACGACCGACGCACTGCACGACTTCGTGGCCCGGGCCTGCTTCGGCCAGCCGCTGCTGGACGCCCCGGCCACGGGGAGCACGGAGGGGACGCGATGACGCTGCTCATGGGGGCGGTCGCCTACGACCCCAAGGTCGTGACGATCTGGTCCGGGTTCCGGTCATGGCTGACCGAGGCGGGCCTGCCGTTCGACTACGTCCTGTACTCCAACTACGAACGCCAGGTCGAGGACCTGATCGCCGGGCGCATCCACGCCGCCTGGAACTCGCCGCTGGCGTGGGTGCGGGCCAGCCGCCTCGCCGCGGCCCGGGGGCGGAGGGTACGCCCGCTGGTCATGCGGGACACCGACCGCGACCTGACCTCGGTCATCGTCACGCAGGCCAACTCGCCGTATCGAGTCCGGGCCCGACCTCAAGGGGACGGTCGTGGCCACCGGCGCGGTGGACTCCCCGCAGGCGACGCTTATCCCGCTGTCGCACCTGCGGAAGCTCGGCGTGCAGCCCGGCGAGGACGTGACCGTGCGCCGGTTCGACGTCGGGACCGGCTTGCACGGCGACCATATCGGCGGCGAGCGGGACGCGGCCCGCGCGCTGCTGTCGGGCGAAGTCGCCGCGGCGTGTCATGGTCGACGCGAACCACCTGCTGTTCGGGCGGGAAGGGACTCTTCCGGCCGGCAGCACCCGGGTGCTGGCCCAGACCGGGCCGTATGACCACTGCAACATGACGGTCGTCGACACGGCGCCCGCCGATCTCGTCGGACCGCTTCGCCGAGCTGCTGCGGTCCATGGACTACGCGGATCCGCAGGTGCGGCCGCTACTGGATCTGGAGGGGCTCACCGAGTGGGTCGGCGGCCGGGACAGCGGCTACGGCGCGCTGGAGGTGGCCGTCGGGGAGACCGGCTTCTACGACCCGTCGGGAGGGATCACCGCAAAGGAGTACGTGCCGTGACCGGCCCCGCGCTCGACCTGGAGGACCTCGGCTTCGACCAGGGAGCGCACCTGCTGCTGGCCCGCGCGCTGGCCGATGTCCCGCCGGGCGAACGGGCTGGACGTAGCGGGCTCGGACCGGGCCTGCCGGTCCATCTGGCCGCCTGGTGCCGCGGGAAGGGCACCGGTTCGAGCCCTCGGCACAAGTGGCCGGGCGGTTGCGGGGCCGGTGATCCGCGGCCGCCCGGAACTGGATCGGTGGTCGGGTGCTGAGCGGGCGGGCGGTCCCGCGCCGGGGCATCGTGCAGCGGCCCGCCCCTCACTGGGGGCTGGCCGCGCGCGGCGCGCTGGTCGAGGCCGCCGGTCCCGGCCGGGCGGCCGGTGCGGCCGGCGGCGCCGGTGGGAGGGCCGGGACGGAGGCCATGTTCGACCTGGCCGACCGGGACGTCGTGTGGGCCGACCTGGCGCCGAAGCTGTACGCCCATGCCGCCGCGGCGCAGTGGGATCCGGCGGCCGCGGTCGGCTGGGACGCGGAGTTCGACCTGCCGGCCGCGATCGAGGCGGCCGTGGTCCAGGTCATGACCTACCTGGTCGAGAACGAGCAGGCGGCCCTGGTCATCCCGGCCCGGCTGCTCGCCCGGGTCCATCCCCACTTCCGCGAGGTGCTGCAGTTGCTGGCCGTGCAGGCCGCCGACGAGGCCCGGCACGTCGAGGTGTTCACCCGCCGGGCCCTGCTGCGCGGCGGGGAAATGGGCACCTCCTCGGCCGGAGGCCGAGCCTCGCTGGCGACGCTGCTGCGGGAGCCGGATTTCTCGCTCGCCTCGTTCCTGCTGTCCGTCCTCGGCGAGGGCAGCTTCCTCAGCCTGCTGTCCTTCCTCGACACCCACGCGCCGGATCCGGTGACCCGCCAGGTCACGCGGCTGGCCCGGCAGGACGAGGCGCGGCACGTCGCGTTCGGTGTGGCGCATCTGGAGCACTCCTGCGCCGTGGACCCGCACCTGCGCGGGCGCCTGCGCGCGGCCGTCGAACGGCGCCACGACGCTCTGGCCGACACCGCCGGGCTGAATCAGGACGTGTTCGACTCGCTGGTCATCCTGGCCGCCGGCGAGTGGACGCCGCGCTCGATCGCGCGTGGCTACCAGGCGGTGCAGCGACTGCAGGCCGAGATGGACCAGGGCCGCCAGCACCGCCTGCTGCGCCTCGGTTTCCCGCCCGGTGAGGCCGCGGAACTGTCCGCCCTGCACACCCGCAACTTCATGTAGACCGGGACCGGGAGCACTGCCCTGGAACGGCCATCCCGGCCGGTACGGTGCCCGCTCGGGCCGGGTGACACCGCACTCGTCTCCGCGTCCCTGGCTGGATCCACGTCCTGAGTCTCAGGTAACGGCGAGGGAGCCGCCCGGGATCAGACGCGAGCCGGCCCGGGTCCTGGAACCGGGCCACGGTGAACGCGAGGATGAGCGGAACGTCGACGGCGAATACCGCGAGGGTGGCGGCCAGCACGGCCATCGTCGCGGCGGGCGTGTGGTCGTGGACGAACACGTATCCGAGGATCCCGGCGATGACCAGGTAGGCGAGCAGGGCCCAGCGGAAGACGAGGAAGAACACCGGCCACGCGAACGGCTGGACGCGGCTGAGCAGCACGATGTCGGCCCCGGTGGCCACGGCGCCGGCCGCCACCAGCGCGACCGGAACGGCGAGGGCCGGGTGCCCGGGAAGGTGCGCGGCCAGGTAGACCCCGCCGGTCAGCATCAGCGCGATCGAGCCGACGGCGATCTCGGCGATCGGCGGAAGCTTGCGCGTCGTGGCGCTGTCGGCGGCCCTGGTCCGGGCGGCGTCGCTGGTCATATCGTGGCCAGCCTGGTCATGATGACCAAGGTGGCCACCTGCATGGCGCCGGTGATGCCCGCCGAATAGATGAAGCGGCGCATCAGCCGGGCGATCACCTGGCCGTCGGGCTGGGATTTCTTCAGCTCGAACAGCACGGCCAGGTTGGCCGGCTCGAGGATGCCCAGCGCGACCACGGCCATCACGGCGACCACGATCATCGACGCCACGATCAGGCCGTGGTGGGTGGACGTGAAGAGGTCACCGGTTTGCAAGGCCAGCTGCCAGCCGGCCGCGAGGGTGCAGACGACCACCGTCGGCATGATGAGGATCATCTTCGGCATCAGCCGGGTGGTGACCTCGATCCGGGCCGGGATCGACAGCCGTCCCAGGATCGGCCCGATGACGAAGCCGAGGAACAGGTCCAGCGCGGTCCACATCCCGCCTGCGACCACGTGGTAGAAGTCGATGCCCCACCGCGTGTCAGTCGCGATCGCGGCGACCAGCCCGGCCAGGACCAGGGCGACGGCGGGCAGGGCCCGCACCGGGATGATCTCGAAGTCCGGTCCGGGCCGCCGGGCGGCTTTCCGGGCCGGCCGGAACCGCGGCAATCTGCTGCGTCACTGTGATCCCCCCACGTGCCAGCGCGCGCTACGGTGCCGTCTTTCACCTGGACGTGCGTCGACGCGTCGAATATAACCCCGCGCCGTCCGCCTGAGAAGATCGCCGGCGGCGGCTGGGGCCGCCCGGACGGGATCCTCGCTCAGATGGCCACCCGTGGGCACGAATGCGCCTGCCACAGCGGATCGGGTTGTGTTTTCCGCAGATCCTGCGGGAAACACAACCCGATCCCGGAAAGCGCGTCTCGGGCGCGGTGCTGGTGTGACTGGAGTGGCTTGTGGGGCGAGAGGTACGCCGTCGGCGCCTTAGCCGCCAGCGCGGGGGGTCAGCCGTCGGCGCGGCGCGGGTCAGCCGTCGGCGCGGACTACGCCGACCGGGCAGGACACGCCGGTGCCGCCGGCGCCGCAGTAGCCGTTGGGGTTCTTGTCCAGGTACTGCTGGTGGTAGTCCTCGGCGAAGTAGAACTCGCCCGCCGGGACGATTTCCGTGGTCACCGGCCCGTAGCCCGCCTCGGCCAGGCGCTTCTCGTAGGCGGCCTTCGACTCCCCGGCCGCGGCCTGCTGCTCCGGCGAGTGGTAGAAGATCGCCGAGCGGTACTGGGTGCCGATGTCGTTGCCCTGCCGCATGCCCTGCGTCGGGTCGTGGGACTCCCAGAACACCTTGAGCAGCGTGGCGTAGGAGACCTGGGCCGGGTCGAACACCACCCGGACCGTCTCGGCGTGGCCGGTCCGGCCGGTGCATACCTCTTCGTAGGTCGGGTTCGGCGTGTAGCCGCCCTCGTATCCGACCGAAGTGGACACGACCCCGGGCGTCGGCCAGAACTTCTGCTCCTCGCCCCAGAAGCAGCCGAGCGCGAACTCCGCTACCTCGGTCCCGTCCGGGTAGGGGGGAGCCAGCTGCGAGCCCAGGACGGTGTGCCGCTCGGGTACCGGCATGGCCTCCGCGCGCCCCGGGAGCGCCCGGCCGGCCTCGACCATCCGCGTCGCGTGCGATCCGAACCACGCCATGGTGTCCTCCTCGCCATCCGGTCCCTCCGCCCGCGCGGGCCCCGGGGACCGTCTACTCCGGACAACAGCGCAGGCCAGCGTAAGCTTCCGCACCCGCGCACCACCGCGCGGGGTGGCCGGCCCACGAGACCCGGGCGTCAGCCGCTGCGCTCGACGACGAAGTCGCAGAGCTTCTCGAACGCGGCCCGGGCCCAGACCGGCGGGAGTGCGAGGATCTGCTGCCGCGCCCGCCCGGCCCACTTGGCCAGGTCGGCGCGGGCGGCGTCCATTCCGGGGTGGGCGCGCAGCAGGGCCAGCGCCTCGGCGTGCGCCGCGTCGTCGGTCAGCGGCCCGCGGGCCAGCAGCTCGCGCAGGCGCTCGTCGGCCGGGCCGGTGGATCGCATCGCGTGCAGGACGGGCAGGGACCGGACGCCCTCCCGCAGATCGGTTCCCGGCGTCTTGCCCGACTGTCCCGATTCGCTGGCGATGTCGAGGATGTCATCGGAGATCTGGAACGCGACGCCGAGCGCCTCGCAGGCCGGCTCGATGTGGGTGACCACGTCGGGGGGCGCATCGGCGAACATGGCGCCGAACCGGCCCGACGTCGCGATCAGCGAACCGGTCTTCTCGGTGATCACCCGCCAGTAGTGGTCGAGCGGATCCTCGCCGGGCCGCGGCCCCACGGTCTCGGCCACCTGGCCGCTGACCAGGCGCGCGAACGTCTCGGTCTGAATCCTGATCGCGTCCGCGCCCAGGTCGGCCAGGATCTGCGAGGCCCGCGCGAACAGGAAGTCACCGGTCAGGATGGCGATCGTGTTGTCCCAGCGCGAATTGGCCGACGGGTGGCCGCGCCGGATCGCCGCCTCGTCCATCACGTCGTCGTGGAAGAGGGTGGCGAGATGGGTCAGCTCGATGGCGGCGGCCGCGGACACGATGCGGCGGTCGCGCGGATTGCCGAACTGCGCGGCCAGCAGGACGAGCATGGCCCGGAAACGCTTGCCCCCGGCCTCGATCAGGTGCAGGGAAGCCTCGGTGAGCAGCGACTCCTGGGCCCGCGCCGCCTCACGCATGGCGGACTCCACCAGGGCCAGGCCCTCGAGGACGTCCGCCTCGACGGCGGTGTCGGGGAAGTCAACAGGTACGGCTGTGATCACGCAGGCTCCAAGTTCTCGGTACCCGCCCCAGGCGCGGGCGCTCCTGCCAGTATCGGCTGTTCCCGGCAGGCCGCCACCCCACCCCTGGCCCGGGCGGCCATGACCGCCCGGGATACCCGAGTATGCCTGGTATCGCCGCCTCCGTCATCCCAGCCGTCATGCCGGCGCTGGCCCGGACGGCAGGGTACTCCCGCCTCAGCGGACGAAGAGCTGGCTGGCCGCATGGTTCGCCAGGCTGAGCACCGGCCCTGGCACGATCCCCAGGACCAGCGTCGCCACCACCCCGACCGCCACCGCGGTGCCCGTGTACAGGCTCGGCACGACCACGGCCGGCCCGTCGGGAACCGGGTCGCTGAAGAACATCAGCACGATCACCCGGACGTAGAAGAACGCCGCGATCGCGCTGCTGAGCACGCCGACGATCACCAGCGGCGTCGCCCCGCCGGCCACCGCCGCCTGGAACACGGCGAACTTCCCGGTGAATCCGCTGGTCAGCGGGATCCCCGCGAAGGCGAGCAGGAAGAATGCGAACGTCCCCGCCACCAGCGGGGACCGCTTGCCGAGCCCGGCCCACCGGGACAGGTGATCGGCCTCGCCGCTCGGATCGCGCACCAGGGTGATGAGCGCGAACGCACCGATGGTGGTGAACCCGTAGGTGGCCAGGTAGAACAGGCTGCTGGACAGGCCGACCTCGGTCGCCGCGATGACCCCGACCAGGATGTAGCCAGCGTGCGCGATCGAGGAGTAGGCCAGCAGCCGCTTCATATCCGTCTGGGTGATCGCGACGATGGCCCCGACCACCATGGTGAGGATGGCCACGCCCCACATCACCGGGCGCCAGTCCCAGGTCAGGCTGCCGAACGCCACGTAGAAGACGCGCAGCAGCGCGCCGAACGCGGACACCACCGTGCAGGACGCCATCAGGGCCGTGATCGGGGTGGGCGCACCCTGGTAGACGTCGGGCTTCCAGCCCTGGAACGGCACAGCGCCGATCTTGAACAGCAGGCCCAGGCCCAGAAGCGCGAGCCCGGCCAGCAGGAGCGTCTCGCTCCCCGCGTTGCTGGTGGCGGCGGTGGCGATGGCGGACAGCCGCACCGAGCCCGCGTAGCCGTACAGCATGGCGATGCCGAACAGGAAGAACGCGGAGGAAAACGCGCCGAGCAGGAAGTACTTCATCGCCGCTTCCTGCGACAGCAGGCGGCGGCGCCGGGCCAGGCCGCACAGCAGATACAGCGGCAGCGAGAGCACCTCGAGCGCCACGAACATGGTCAGCAGGTCGTTGGACGCGGGAAACAGCACCATGCCGCCCACCGCGAACAGGGTGAGCGGATAGATCTCCGTGTGGGTGACGCCCTTGAGCACTCCCTCCCGCTCCTCGGCACTGCCGGGGACCGCCGCGGCCTGCGCGACGAACGGGCTGAGGCCGTGGGCCGTGTCGGCGATGATCAGCACGCTGACGAAGGCCAGGACGAGGATCGTTCCCTGGATGAACAGGGTCGGCCGGTCCACGGCCACGGCGCCCATGGCCGCGACGTGGCCCGGGCTGCCACCGTTGAAGATGCTGCTGGACGCGGCGATGATGACGGTCAGGATGAAGGCCGCTCCCAGGCCCCCGAACGAGATCACCAGGTGCGCCGCGCGGCGGGCGCGTCGCGGCAGGAACGCCTCAACGAGCACGCCGGCCAGCGCCGCGCCGAAGACGACCAGGATCGGCGCCAGCTGGCTGTACTCGATGTGCGGTGCGGCGATCGTCGCCGCCGCCAGGGATCCGGCGTGGCTCGCTGAGCCGGTCACGGTGTGATTCCCTTCTGCGCCGTGACGGGATGGGCGGGCGCCGGATCCGTCATGTGTACTTGCGCCATTGTCTGGTTGACGGCCGGGTTGATGACGTCGAGCACCGGCTTCGGGTAGACGCCCATCGCGATGATCAGCGCGACCAGCGGGACGACGGCCCACAGTTCCCTGGGCCGCAGGTCCGGGAGGCCTTCGACCTCCGGGGCCGTCGGCCCGTTCATGGTGCGCTGGTACATCCACAGGATGTAGATCGCGGCCAGGATGATGCCGATGGTGGCGAAGACGCCCGCCACCTTGTAGCGGCTGAACGTGCCGACCAGCACCAGGAACTCGCTGACGAACGTGGACAGGCCGGGCAGCGACAGCCCGGCGAGGCCGGAGATAAGGAACAGGCCGGCCAGCACCGGGGCCACCTTCTGCACCCCGCCGTAGTCGGCGATGCGCTGCGAGCCGCGCCGGCTGATCAGGAACCCGGCCAGGATGAACAGCGCGCCGGTGGCGAACCCGTGGTTGACCATGTACAGGGTCGCGCCCGACTGGCCCTGGGTCGTCATGGCGAAGATGCCGAGGGAGATGAAGCCGAAGTGCGACACCGAGGTGTAGGCGATCAGCCGCTTGAGGTCAGCCTGCCCGATCGCGACGATCGCCCCGTACAAGATCCCGATCACCGACAAGGTGATGACCAGCGGGGCGAAGTACCTCGACGCCGAGGGGAACAGCTCCAGGCAGTAGCGGATCATGCCGAACGTGCCGACCTTGTCCAGGACGCCGACCAGCAGCACGGCACCGCCGGGCTGAGCCGCGGACGCCGCGTCGGGCAGCCAGGTGTGGAACGGCCACAGCGGCGCTTTGATGGCGAACGCGATGAAGAACCCGAGGAACAGCCACTTCTGCACGGCCGGGTCGAGCGTGACGTGAATCAGCTGGCTGAACAGGAACGTGCCGTGATGGCCGGTGGCGGCGCTCTTCGCCGAGTACACGTACAGCGCGATGACCGCGACCAGCATGAGCAGGCCGCCAGCCAGGCTGTAGAGCAGGAACTTCACGGCCGCGTACTGCCGCTTGCCGACGCCGTAGCTCCCGATCATGAAGTACATCGGGATGAGCATGGCCTCGAAGAAGACGTAGAACAGGAAGACGTCGGTCGCCGCGAAGACGCCGATCATCATCGTCTCCATCACCAGCATCAGGATGAAGTAGCTCTTGACGCTGCGCCGGCCGCCGTCGGCGTCGTTCCAGGAGGCCAGGATGACGACCGGCATCAGGACCAGGGACATGCCGATCAGGACCAGCGCGATGCCGTCCACGCCGACCGCGTAGTGGACGCCGAACTGCGGTATCCAGGAGACCACCTGGTTGAACTGGTAGTTGGGCCCGCCCACCTTGTATTGCGTGACCATCGCGATGAACCAGGCCAGCGTGACCAGCGAGAAGCCGAGGGCCAGGCGCTTGGACAGCAGGTCGCGCGCCTTGCGGTCCGCTTCGGCGCCGTTAGCCGGCATGCCGGGGATCACGCCGATCACGACCGCCCCAGCGAGCGGGATGGCGCCAAGGATAGTCAGCCAGGGGAAACCACTCATGTCGTCTACAGCCTCACCGCGAGGAGGGCGGCGACCAGCAGGGCGGCGCCGAAGAACATCGACAGGGCATAGGTCCGGACGAAGCCGGTCTGCAGCCGGCGCAGCCGCCCGGACGTCCCGCCCACCGTCGCAGCGGACGTGTTGACCAGGCCGTCAATGCCCCGGCTGTCGAAGTAGACCGACAGCCGGGTCAGCCACTGGCCCGGCCGCATCAGGACCGACTCGTTGAATGCGTCGCCGTAGAGATCCTGGCGCGCGGCCCTGGTCAGCAGGCGGCCCGGGGGAGCGACCGCGGGGACCTCGGCCCGTCCGTACATCAGCCATCCGCCCAGCACGCCCAGCAGGACCACAACGAGCGTGACCAGGGACGTCACGGTAAAGAACCCCTTCGATGCCGGCACAGTGCCGATCACCGGGGCGAGGAAGTCCGCGAGCCGCCCGTTGATCACCAAGAAGGCACCGCCGGCCGCGGACAGGATGGCGAGCACGACCATCGGCCAGATCATCACGGCCGGCGATTCGTGCGGGTGCGGGGCGGGGGCGGGCTGGGCTTCCGGCGTCTCGCGCCGTTCCGCGGGAACTTCCTGCTCCCAGCGGGGCTTGCCCATGAACGTCATGAGCACCATCCGGGTCATGTAGAACCCGGTGATTCCCGCGCCGATCACCGCCGCCGTGCCGAGGATGGCGCCCGACGTGCCGCCCTTGTTGAAGGTCGCCTCGATGATGCCGTCCTTGGTGTAGAAACCGGAGAACGGCGGGATCCCGATGATGGCCAGGTAGCCGACCGCGAACGTGCCGAAGGTCCACGGCATGACCTTGCGGAGCGCCCCGTACCGGCGCATGTTCACCTCGTCGTTCATGCCGTGCATGACCGAGCCCGCGCCGAGGAACAGGTCGGCCTTGAAGAAGCCGTGGGCGACGAGGTGCGCGATCGCGAACGCGTATCCGGCCGGGCTGCCGAGGCCGGCGGCGAGGGTCATGTAGCCGATCTGGCTCATGGTCGAACCGGCCAGGGACTTCTTGATGTCGTCCTTGGCGCAGCCGATGATGGCCCCGAAGAGCAGGGTGACCGCGCCGACGACCGTGATGGCCAGCCGGGCGGTCGGCGAGAAACTGAGAATCGGGTTGGACCGGACCAGCAGGTAGACGCCCGCGGTGACCATGGTGGCCGCGTGGATCAGCGCCGACACCGGTGTCGGGCCCTCCATGGCGTCGAGCAGCCAGGACTGCAGCGGCACCTGCGCCGACTTACCGCACGCGCCGAGCAGGAGCAGCAGCCCGAGCGCGGTGTCCACTCCGCTGCCGGCCGACCCGGCCCCGCCGAACACGCCGGTGAAGCTGACCGTGCCGAAGGTCGAGAACATCAGGAAGATCGCGATCGTGAGGCCGGTGTCACCGACCCGGTTGACGATGAACGCCTTCTTGGCCGCGACCGCCGCCGACGGCTTGTACTGCCAGAACCCGATGAGCAGGTAGGACGCCAGGCCCACGCCTTCCCAGCCGACGTACAGGACCAGGTAGTTGTCGGCCAGCACCAGCAGCAGCATCGCGGCGATGAACAGGTTCAGGTAGCCGAAGAACCGCCGCCGGTCCGGGTCGTGGGACATGTAGCCGATCGAGTAGATGTGGATCAGCGACCCCACACCGGTGATCAGCAGGACGAACGTCATCGACAGCGGGTCCAGCAGCAGGCCGACGTCCACATGGAAGCTGCCGACCGGGATCCAGCTGAACATGTGCACGTCGCGGCTGCGGTTCGTGTAGCCCAGCAGCGCGAAGAAGACGATCACGCCGTAGACGAACGACGCGATCGGCATGAGGACGCCGAGCAGGTGCCCCCACCGGTTGGTGCGGCGGCCGCCGCAGATCAGCACCAGGGCACCGAAAACCGGGAACGCCAGCATCAGCCATGCGTAGTGCTGGACGCCGACGGCGGGCACGGTGGTCATGGTCGCGGCGATCGTGTGCACGCCAGCAGCCGAGCTGGTCACCAGTCAGCCCCTTCTAGTTCTTCAGCAGGCTGGCGTCGTCCACCGACGTCGACCTGCGGGTCCGGAAGATCGCCATCAGGATGGCCAGGCCTACCACGACCTCCGCCGCGGCGACCACCATCACGAAGAACGCGATGACCTGGCCGTCCAGGTTGCCGTGCATCCGCGCGAACGCCACGAAGGCCAGATTGGCCGCGTTGAGCATCAGCTCGATGCACATGAACACGATGATGGCGTTGCGCCGTACGAGGACGCCGATGCCGCCGATCGCGAACAGGATGACCGACAGGGTCACATACGCCGAGGGGCTCATGAGCCCGCCCTCCCCTTGGTCGACGCCTCGACGGGCCGCTCGGTGCCGCTGTCCGGGCCGCCCCGTCCGGCCCGCCCTCGTCCGGGCTGCCTTCAGCCGCGCTGCCTTCATCCGGCCCGTCGCCACCCGGGTCGCCGCTGGCTTCCTCGGCCCGGTTCTCCCGGCCGGTCTGCGGCAGCTCGTTGGGCATGGCCGGGATGCTCCCGCGGACCGGCAGGCCGCCGGCGCCGAGCTCGCGGCGGGTGATGGCCGAACTGACCGACAGCTCCGACGGCGTCCCGTCCGGCAGCAGCGCGGGCATGTCGACCGCGTTGTGCAGCGCGAAGACGCCCGGCGACGGCAGCGGGGTGGGCCGCCCGCTGGCGATCCGGCGCTTGGCCAGCTCGCGCTGGGTCAGCTTGGGGCCGGTGCGCTCGCGGTAGGCGAGCACCATCGCGCCGAGCGCCGCGGTGATCAGCAGGGCGCTGGTGACTTCGAACGGGAACACGTAGGTGGTGAAGATCAGCGTCGCGATCCCGGTGAGGTTGCCTGACCCCCTGGCCGAGGCCGACAGCGTCGCGGGCCCGAGGGCGGCGTGGCCGATCGCCGAGGAGGAGCAGCACGACCAGGGCGATCCCGGCGATCGCGGCGGCGAGCCGCTGGCCCTTGATCGTCTCCACCAGTGAATCGGCCGAGCTGACGCCGATCAGCATCATCACGAACAGGAAGAGCATGAGAACGGCGCCGGTGTAGACGATCACCTGGACGAACGCCAGGAACGGCGCGCCCTGCATGGCGTAGAACACCGCGAGGGAGAGCATCACCACCGCGAGCAGGATCGCGCAGTGCACCGCCCGCCGGGCCAGCACCATTCCGGCCGCCGCGCCGACCGAGACCACCGCCAGCAGCCAGAAGATCACCGACTGGCTGGTCGCGGCCGCGGTCGTGCCGGCGCTCGCGAGAGCCGGGTTCACCGTTCCTCCCTGTCTGCGCTGGACGGGGTTTCCCCGCGGCCCACCGCCGCCGCCTCGCCGGCCGTCTGGCCGCCCGGATCGGCCGCCGCGGAGGCCGGCCCGGCCGAGGCCGGCTGGGAGCGTCGGTCCGGGGGGTCCCGGCCGCGCCGAGCAGGTAGTAGTCCTTCTCGTCGTCACCGAGCCGCATCGGATGGGGCGGGCTTTCCATGCCCGCCTGCAGCGGAGCCAGCAGCTGCTCCTTGGTCCAGATGAGGTTTTCCCGGCTGTCGTCGGCGAGCTCGTACTCGTTGGTCATGGTCAGGGCCCGGGTCGGGCAGGCCTCGATGCAGAGCCCGCACAGGATGCACCGCAGATAGTTGATCTGGTAGACGTGCCCGTACCGCTCACCAGGCGAGTAGCGCCCGTCGGTGGTGTTGTCCCGGCCCTCGACGTAGATCGCGTCGGCCGGGCAGGCCCAGGCGCACAGCTCACAGCCGATGCACTTCTCCAGGCCATCGGGCCACCGGTTGAGCTGGTGCCGGCCGTGGAATCGCGGCGCCGTCGGCCGCCTTTCCTCCGGGTACTGGACGGTGTCGACCTTCCGGAACATCTCGTGGAAGGTGACCCCGAACCCCTTGATGGGGTTGAGGAAGTCAAGCACCTGTGACCTCCTTGGTGCCGTCGGCGTCGCTGGGGTCGGCGGCGCCGTTCAGCGCCGTGCCCGCCCGGGCTGCGCTGGGCGCGCCGGCCGACGAGGTGACCCCGATGCCGTGATAGTGGGGAAGGTCCATCGGCGGGACGCGGTAGGTCACCCGTTCGCGGGCCCGCGGTCCGGCCGGGCCGCCGGCCCGCCGGGTTCCGGCTCGGCGGCGGCGGTCGCCGAGTCCGCCTCGGCCGCCTGTGAGGCCCGCCGTTCCGCGGAGATGTCCCAGTACACGGCGATGATCACGATGATGGCGAGGATGACGCCGCCGACCACGTAGACGGCGCTGCTGTGGGTGTCCAGCCGCCAGGCACGCACGGTGGCAATCAGCAGCAGCCAGATGATCGAGACCGGGATCAGGACCTTCCAGCCGAGCCTCATGAGCTGGTCGTAACGGATCCGGGGCAGGGAGCCGCGGAGCCAGATGAACAGGAACTCGAAGATCGCGACCTTGACGATGAACCAGATCAGCGGGTACCAGCCGCTGTTGGCCCCGGACCACAGCGACAGCGGCCACGGCGCCCGCCACCCGCCGAGGAACAGCGTCGTGGCCAGGGCCGAGACGGTGAGCATGTTGACGTACTCGGCCAGGTAGAACAGCGTGAACTTCATCGAGGAGTACTCGGTGTGGTACCCGGCGACCAGCTCGCCCTCGCCCTCGGGCAGGTCGAACGGCAGCCGGTTGGTCTCCCCGACCATCGTCACCAGGTAGATCAGGAACGACGGGAGGAGCTCCCACACGTACCAGCCGTGCGCCTGCGCGTTCACGATGCCGGTGGTGGACAGGGACCCCGCGTAGAGGAAGACCGCCACGAACGACAGGCCCATCGCGATCTCGTAGCTGATCACCTGGGCCGAGGACCGCAGGGCGCCAAGCAATGAGTACGGCGACCCGGATGACCAGCCGGCCAGCACGATGCCGTACACGCTGATCGAGCTCATGGCCAGGACCAGCAGCACGGCCACCGGCAGGTCGGTGAGCTGGAGGGGGGTCCTGACGCCGAAGATCGAGACCTCGGGGCCGAGCGGGATGATCGCGAAGCTCACCAGCGCCGGCGCCGCGGACAGGATCGGGGCCAGGGAGAAGATGAACTTGTCGACCTGCCGCGGAACGATGTCTTCCTTCAGCGGCAGCTTGAGGGCGTCGGCGACCGGCTGCAGCAGCCCGAACGGGCCCCAGCGGTTGGGTCCCGGGCGGTTCTGCATGCGGCCGATCACCCGCCGCTCGGCCCAGATCATGAAGATCTGCCACAGCAGCAGGAAGAGGAAGATCGCGATGACCTTGATGGCTATGATCCACCAGACCAGCGGGGTGAAGCTGGCCAGCGTGGGGTCCGCCGCGGACACCGCGCCCGCAGCCAGGTTGGTCATTCTGGGCTCCTCAGCGTGACCCGGGTACCGTGGCCGGCGCCGAGCTGTGCGCGGACGGCGCAGCCGGCGGAGTTGGCAGGCAGCCACACCACCCGGTCGGGCATGTCGGTCACCTCGACGGGGAGAGTGCACGGTTCCGCGTTCGGTGGCCACGGTGACCTTATCGCCGTCGCCCACCCCGGCCTCAGCCGCGGTCCCCGCGGACATCCGCGCGCTGGCGGCCGGGCCGTCCCGGCCAGGTACGGCTCGCCGTCGGCCATCCGCCCCTGGTCGAGCAGCAGGTGCCAGCTGGCCAGCACCGCCTCGCCCGGGGCGGGGGCCACCCGGACCTCGGCCGGCACGACCGGCGGGGTCTCCCGCGGGCCCCGCCAGGTGCCGATCCGGGCGATCTCGGCGCGCGCCGACTCGGTGTCGGGCAGGCCGAGGTGGACGTCCATCTCGTCGGCGATCGCACCGAGCGTGTACAGCTCGGCCCGCAGGCCGGGCACCGGGATGGCCGCGCCGAACGTGCCGCCGCGCCCCTCCCAGTTGACGAAGGTGCCGGCCTTCTGGGCCACGGCGGCGACCGGGAGAACGACGTCGGCGCGGTCGGTCACCGCGCTGGCCCGCAGCTCGAGGCTGACGATGAACGGCGTGGCCTCCAGGGCGGCCAGCGCCGCCGCCGGGTCGGGCAGGTCGGCCGGGTCGACCCCGGCGACGACGAGAGCGCCCAGTTCGCCCGCGGCCGCCGCGGCGAGGATGCCGGCCGTGTCCCGGCCGGCCAGCGACGGCACCGAGGCGACGCCCCAGGCCCGTGCGACCTCGGCCCGCGCCTGCGCGTCGGCCACCGGGCGGCCGACCGGGAGCAGCCCGGGCAGGGCGCCCGCCTCGATCGCGCCCCGCTCGCCCGCCCGCCGCGGGATCCACGCGAGCCGGGCCCCGGTGGCCTCGGCCAGCCGGGCCACCGCCGACAGCGCTCCCGGCGCCTCCGCGGCCCGCTCACCGACCAGGATCACGGCGCCCGGGGCGGCCAGCGCCTCGGCCGCGTCCCGCCAGACGTCACCGGCTGCGCCGGATGCGTCCGCGCTCAGGCGGCCCAGGGCGCGGGCCTCGTCGCCGGGGACGGTGGCCAGCAGTTCGCCGGACAGCTTGCCCAGCCCGCGGGTGGCGAACGGCGCCACCGCGTAGACGTTCGTGCCGCGGCGCCGCACGCCCTTGCGCAGCCGCAGGAAGACGATGGGTGATTCTTCCTCGGGCTCGAAGCCGACCAGCAGCACGGCCGGCGCCTGCTCCAGGCGGTCGTAGCTGACCTGGATGCCCCGCCCGGCGATGCAGGCGGCCAGGAACCGAGCCTCCTCGGCGGAGTGCGCCCGGGCCCGCATGTCGATGTCGTTCGTGCCCAGCGCGACCCGGGCGAACTTGGCGTAGGCGTAGGCGTCTTCCAGCGTGAGCCGGCCGCCGGTCAGCACGGCGGCGCCGTGCGGGCCCGCGGGGGGCAGGCCGGCCGGGGTCCCCGAGCCGCGCGCGGCGAGCAGGCCGCGGGCGGCGGCCGCGATGGCCTCGGGCCACGAGGCGGGGACGAGCACCCCGTCTTCGTTCCGGACCAGCGGCGTCGTCAGGCGGTCGGGCTCGGTGGCGTAGGTGAAGGCCCACCGGCCCTTGTCACAGTTCCATTCCTCGTTGACCTGGGGGTCGTCCGCGGCCAGGCGGCGCATGACCCGGCCGCGCCGGTGGTCGGTGCGCTGCCGGCAGCCGGCCGAGCAGTGCTCGCACACGCCCGGCGTGGAGACCAGGTCGAACGGCCGGGAGCGGAACCGGTACGCGGCGCCGGTGAGCGCGCCCACCGGGCAGATCTGCACGGTGTTGCCGGAGAAGTAGGAGTCGAACGGCTTGCCCTCGGCGGTGCCGATCATCTGGGCCGGCCCGCGCTCCACGAATTCGATGAACGGGTCACCGGCGATCTGCTCGGAGAACCTCGTGCACCGGGTGCAGGAGATGCAGCGTTCCCGGTCGAGCAGCACCTCCGAGGAGATCGGGACCGGCTTCTCGAACGTCCGCTTCTCCTCGGTGAACCTGGTCTCGCCCTGGCCCGCGGACATCGCCTGGTTCTGCAGGGGGCACTCGCCGCCCTTGTCGCACATCGGGCAGTCCAGCGGGTGGTTGACCAGCAGCAGTTCCATGACGCCCCGCTGCGCCTTCTCGGCCACGCCGGAGGTGAGCTGGGTGCGCACCACCATGCCCTCGGTGCACACGGTCGTGCAGGAGGCCAGCGGCTTGCGCTGGCCTTCCACGTCCACCAGGCACTGGCGGCAGGCGCCGACCGGGTCCAGGAGGGGATGGTCGCAGAACCGCGGGATCTGGATGCCCAGCAGCTCGGCGGCGCGGATCACCAGCGTGCCCTTGGGCACGGCGATCTCGAAGCCGTCGATGGTGACGGTCACGGTCTCTTCGGGGACGGGCGCGGGGGCGCCGGGCCCGTCGGTGGTCTGAACGGTCATCGGTTTATCGGCCTCCGGCCAGTGGGCCTGCTGGAGCCTCGCGGGCGAACAACGTCGAGGCCTGCCGGTCGAACGGGCAGCCGCCCCTCTTCTGGTGCTCGAGGTACTCGTCCCTGAAGTACTGGATCGACGACGTGATCGGGCTGGTCGCGCCGTCGCCCAGGGCGCAGAACGCGCGGCCGAGCACGTTGTCGCAGATGTCCAGCAGTTTCTCCAGGTCTTCCTCGTTGCCCTGGCCCTTTTCCAGGCGGTCGAGGACGCGGACCATCCAGTAGGTCCCCTCGCGGCACGGCGTGCACTTGCCGCAGGACTCGTGCTGGTAGAACTCGGTCCAGCGCAGGACGGCGCGGACGACGCACGTGGTCTCGTCGAAGATCTGCAGCGCCCGGGTGCCCAGCTGCGATCCGGCGGCGCCGACCGACTCGAAGTCCAGCGGCACGTCGAGGTGCTCGTCGGTCAGGAGCGGCACGGACGAGCCGCCCGGGGTCCAGAACTTGAGCCGGTGCCCGGGACGCACCCCGCCGGCCAGGTCGAGCAGTTCGCGCAGGGTGATGCCGAGCGGCGCCTCATACTGCCCGGGCGTGACGACGTGCCCGGACAGCGAGAAGATCCCGTAGCCCTTCGACTTCTCGGTGCCGAGTCCGGCGAACCAGGCCGCGCCGCCCTGCACGATGGACGGCACGCTGGCGATCGACTCGACGTTGTTGACCACGGTCGGGCAGGCGTACAGGCCGGCCACCGCCGGGAACGGCGGCTTGAGCCGGGGCAGTCCCCGGTACCCCTCCAGCGAGTCGAGCAGCGCCGTCTCCTCGCCGCAGATGTAGGCCCCGGCCCCGGTGTGCACGATCACGTCGAGGTTGTAGCCCGAGCCGAGGATGTCCTGGCCGAGGTAACCGGCCTCGTACGCTTCCGCCACGGCCTGCTGGAGCCGCCGGATGACGTGCAGGACCTCGCCGCGCACGTAGATGAAGGCCTCGTTGGCCCGGATGGCGTAGGCGGCGATGATGGCGCCCTCGATGAGCGCATGCGGGTTGGCCATCATCAGCGGCGTGTCCTTGCAGGTGCCCGGCTCGGACTCGTCCGCGTTGACGACCAGGTAGTGCGGCTTGCCGTCGCCCTGGGGGATGAAACTCCACTTCATGCCGGTGGGGAACCCGGCTCCGCCGCGGCCGCGCAGCCCGGAGTCCTTGACCATGGCGATGATCTCGTCCGGCGGCATGGCCAGTGCCTTGGACAGCGCCCGGTAGCCGCCCGCGCGGCGGTACCCGGCGAGCAGGAAGCTGTCCGGCTCGTCCCAGTGCGCGGTGAGCACCGGGGTCAGCGTGTCGGTCAACGCGACGCTCCCTCGGAGGCAGTGCTGTCCGGCGTGTCCGGCGCCTCGGGCGCCGTCCAGCCGTGGTCTCTGGCGATCTTCAGCCCCACCAGGCTGGCGGGCCCGGCGGCGGGGCCGTCGGCGGCCTGGCCGTCCCCGAACCCGGCCAGGATCCGGGACGCCTGCCGCCAGTTGCACAGCCGTCCCGGGCCCCGGGACGGCGTGACGGCGGCGCCGGCGCGGAGGTCGTCCACCAGCCGGGTCGCCGACTCCGGTGTCATGTTGTCGAAGAATTCCCAGTTGACCATCATGACCGGGGCGTAGTCACAGGCGGCGTTGCACTCGACGTGCTCGAGACTGAGCTTGCCGTCGTCGGTGGCCTCGTCCTGCCCGATCCCGAGGTGGTCCGAGAGCGTGGCCATGATCTGGTCGCCGCCCATGATCGCACACAGCGAGTTGGTGCAGACGCCGACGTGGTATTCGCCGACCGGGTGGCGCTTGTACATCGTGTAGAAGCTCGCCACCGCGGTGACCTCGGTCTCGGTGAGCCCGAGGCGCTCGGCGCAGAAGGCAATCCCGTCGGCCGAAACGTAGCCTTCCTCCGCCTGCACCAGGTGCAGCAGCGGCATCAGCGCGGAGCGCGACCGGGGGTAGCGGCCGATGATCTCCGCGCCCTCGGTCTCCAGGCGGCCCAGGGCCTCATCGCTGAACGGCATTACCGGTCAACGCCTCCAATCACAGGGTCAATGCTCGCGATGGCCGGGATCACGTCGGCGATCATCGCGCCTTCGCACAGGGCCGCCAGGGCCTGCAGGTGGTGGAACGAGGGGTCGCGCAGGTGCACCCGGTAGGGCCGCGTGCCGCCGTCGCTGACCACGTGGCAGCCGAGCTCGCCCTTGGGTGACTCGATCGCCGCGTAGGCCTGCCCGGCCGGCACCCGGAAGCCCTCGGTCACCAGCTTGAAGTGGTGGATGAGCGCCTCCATGGACTGGCCCATGATGTGGGCGATGTGCTCCGGGGAGGGGCCCATCCCGTCCGGCCCGAGCGAGAGCCGGGCCGGCCAGCCGATCTTCGCGTCCTGGATCATCACCGGGTCGTCCTTGGGCCGGGGCCGGCCAGCCGGTCGACGCACTGCTGGATGATCCTCAGCGACTGGTCCACCTCGGCCATCCTGATCTCGTACCGGCCGTAGGTGTCGCAGCTGGTGTTGGTCGGGACGTCGAACTCGTACGTCTCATAGCCGCAGTAGGGCTGGCTCTTGCGCAGGTCCCACGGCAGCCCGGCGCTGCGCAGCATCGGCCCGGTGACGCCGAGCGCCATGCAGCCTTCCAGGTCGAGGTAGGCGATGCCCTTGGTCCGGCCGGTGAAGACCGGGTTGGAGTCCATCAGCTTGTGCAGGTCGCGCGTCCAGTGCGGCGCCTGGCGCAGGAACTCGCGGATCTTCTCCAGCGCACCGGGCGGCAGGTCCTGGGCGACGCCCCCCGGCCGGATGTACGCGTGATTCATCCGCAGGCCGGTGATCAGCTCCATCAGGTCGAGCACGTTCTCCCGCATGCGCAGGCCCTGCAGGAAGATCGTGGTCGCGCCGAGTTCCATTCCGAATGGTCCGAGCCCGCCCAGGTGCGAGCCGATCCGGTTGAGCTCCATCATCAGCACCCTGATGATCTGGGCCCGGTCCGGGATCCGGTCCTCGATGCCGAGCAGCCGCTCGACGGCCATGCAGTAGGCGGTCTCGTTGAAGATCGGCATCAGGTAGTCCGCCCTGGTGCAGAACGTGACGCCCTGCGTCCAGGTCCGGTACTCCATGTTCTTCTCGATGCCGGTGTGCAGGTAGCCGATCCCGACCCGGAGCTCGGTGACGGTCTCGCCTTCCAGGGTCAGGATGAGCCGGAGCACGCCGTGCGTGGACGGGTGCTGCGGGCCCATGTTGATGACCATGTGACCGGTGCCCGGCGTGTCGGCCGCCTCGTCGGCGGCGGCGACCAGCTGGTCCCAGTCCTGGCCGGAGACCGTGTAGACGCGGCCCTCGGCCGTGCCGTCATCCAGGCCGGCCGCGTGCGGCGGCGACTGGCTGGTCATGCGTACGACCTCCGCTCATCGGGCGGCGGCACCTTGGTGCCGCGGTACTCGACGGGGATGCCGCCGAGCGGGTAGTCCTTGCGCTGCGGGTGGCCCTTCCAGTCATCCGGCATCTCGATCCGGGTGAGCGCGGGGTGCCCGTCGAAGATGATGCCGAAGAAGTCCCAGGTCTCCCGCTCGTGCCAGTCGTTGGCCGGGTAGACGTCGACCAGGGACGGGATGTGCGGGTCCGCGTCCGGCGCGGCCACCTCGAGCCGCACCCGCCGGTTATGGGTGATCGACACCAGGTGGTAGACGGCCCGCAGCTCGCGGCCCACCTCGTCGGGATAGTGGACGCCGGAGACGCCGGTGCACATCTCGAAGGCCAGCGTCGGCTCGTCGCGCATTTTGGCGGCCACCTCGGGCAGCCGCTCCCGGCGGACGTGGAAGGTCAGCTCGCCCCGGTCGGCGACGACGCGCTCGATGGCGTCGCCGAAACCGGTGCCGTCCGCCCCGAGCACCCGCTCCAGCTCGTCGGTGAGCTCGTCGAAGTAGGAGCCGTACGGGCGCGGGCTGGACAGCGGCGGGGGGCGCCGGACGAGAAGCCGGCCGTAGCCCGAGGTGTCACCGGTCGATGTCACGCCGAACATCCCCTGCCGGACGACCTGCTCCGCGAGGCGTTCCTCACCGGCCCTGGCCGGCAGGTTCACGTTCTCCTCGGCGCCGTCACCGGGCCCGGCGCCCTCGCCCGGCCCGCCAGCTCCATTCGGGCCGGTCACTGATCGCCTCCCGGGCGCCCGGAGGATGAGGAGAGATGCAGCTGGGCGGGCAGCGGCTGGGTGTGCAGCGGCAGCCGGCTCAGCCGGGCCTGCTCCAGCTCCTCGATCTCACGTTCGCGGTTCTTGCCGAGCTTCATGTTCTCGATCTTGTCGTGCAGCTTCAGGATCGCGTCGAGCAGCATCTCCGGCCGCGGCGGGCAGCCGGGAAGGTAGATGTCGACGGGGACGATGTGGTCCACGCCCTGCACGATCGCGTAGTTGTTGAACATCCCGCCGCTGGATGCGCAGACACCCATCGAGATGACCCACTTGGGCGCGGCCATCTGGTCGTAGACCTGCCGGAGCACCGGGGCCATCTTCTGGCTGACCCGCCCGGCCACGATCATCAGGTCGGCCTGCCGCGGGGTGTTGGACGCCCGCTCCATCCCGAACCGGGCCAGGTCGTGACGCGGGCCGCCGGTCTGCATCAGCTCGATCGCGCAGCAGGCCAGCCCGAAGGTGGCCGGCCAGACCGAGCTCCTCCGCGCCCACCCGGCGACCTTCTCGACCGTGGTCAGCAGTATGCCGCTCGGCAGGTTTTCTTCAAGACCCATGGCTAATCCCACTCCAGGCCGCCGCGCCGCCAGATGTAGGCGTACGCGATCAGCACGGTGACGACGAACGTCACCATCTCGACGAGGCCGAATACCCCGAGCTTGTTGAACGTGACCGCCCACGGATAGAGGAAGACGATCTCGATGTCGAACAGGATGAACAGCATCGCGGTCAGGTAGTACTTGACCGGGAACCGGCCGCCGCCCGGTGGCTGCGGGGTCGGCTCGATGCCGCTTTCGTAGGCTTGCAGCTTGGCCCGGTTCCACCGCTTGGGGCCGGTCAGGGTGCCGATGACGATCGAGATGACCGCGAACACGGCGGCCAGGATGCCAAGCACGAGGATGGGCACGTACAGGTTCATCGGTCCCCGTTCCCTCTCTGCGAATTCCAGTGGCCGGGCGATCCGCGATCACGCCGGCCGCGCGCTCCGGACCCGGGGCGATCACCGCGCGCGCAGGTTCCCGCTGCCGCCTGCGCGGCCGGGATTTCTATCCTAGGCACGGTATCCATGTCTCACTTTCACGGGGCTGGCCTAACGGGCAGGCGTCAGCCTGGTCAGAGCGTTGATCAGCCGGTCCCCGGCGTCTCCGCCGGGGTCGGTGAGGTTGCCGAGCAGCTTGAACGCGAAGCGCATCAGCGCCGGGCGTGACATGGCGTGCCGGGTGGCGAACCGCATCAGCTCGGGACGGCCGATCGCCTTCACGAACGTCCGCCCGAGAGCGTAGTAGCCGCCGTAGGCGTCGGCGAGGGCGCGGGGGTAGGCCTGCAGCACGCGCTCGGCCCCGGCCCAGTCCGGCCCGGCCAGCGCCTGCGCCACGATCCGCGCGGCGATCTCCCCCGACTCCATGGCGTAGGCGATGCCCTCGCCGTTGAACGGGTTCACCATCCCGGCCGCGTCCCCGACGAGCAGCAGGCCCCGGGTGTAGTGCGGGGTCCGGTTGAACGCCATGGGAAGTGCCGCGCCGCGCACCGGGCCGACCCGGTGCTCGTCGGTGAATCCCCATTCGCCCGGCATGCTGTTCAGCCAGCGGCGCAGCAGCGCGTGATAGTCCGTGTTGCCGAACGCGGCGCTGGTGTTCAGCAGCCCCAGGCCGACGTTGCTCGTGCCGTCGCCCATCCCGAAGATCCAGCCGTACCCGGGCAGCAGCCGGTCGCCGTCCCACAGGTCGAGCCAGGATTCCAGGTAGTCGTCGTCGTGCCGGGGGCTGGTGTAGTAGGCCCGGACGGCCACGCCGATCGGCCGGTCGTCCCGCTTTTGCAGGCCCATCGCGACCGACAGCCGCGAGGAGTTGCCGTCGGCGGCGATGACCAGGCGGGCGCGGTAGGTCCGCTCGGCCCCGGCATCCGCGCCGCCGCCCGTCGGGCGGGCGGTCACCCCGGTGATCCGCCCGGTCCGGTCGTCAACGACCGGGCCGGTCACGGTCATGCCCTCGAGCAGCCGCGCTCCGGCCTTGCTGGCCCGGCGGGCCAGTTCCTGGTCGAAGTCGAGCCTGGTCCGGACCAGGCCGTAGCCGGGATAGCTGGTCAGCTCGGGCCAGGGCAGTTCCAGCCGCATCCCGGCCCCGATGACCCGCAGGCCCTTGTTCGGCAGCCACCCGTCGCTCTCGCTGATGGGCACGCCCATGGCCACGAGGGCCTTGACCGCCCGGGGCGTGAGGCCGTCCCCGCACACCTTCTCCCGCGGGAACCGGCTCTTCTCCAGCAGCAGTACATCCAGCCCCGCGCTGGCCAGGTAATACGCGGTCGTGGAACCGGCCGGCCCGGCGCCGACAACGATGACATCCGCCTCGTCGACCGCCCGGCGTCCGTGGAGCCGCGGGGGCGGCGGGGGGAACGTGCTCGGTCACGTATCCGATCCTGACTGTGCCTGAGGTGGGCAAAGCCCGTCGTCTATTAAGGCTCCTTGTGAACCTCTTCACAAGTTCTTTGCCGTTAGTTTAATCCTGGCCGGCACTTAGCAAACCACCGGCCTGCTCTCGTGAAGTTCCAACCTATGCCGAACGACACGCACGCGGGGCCCGTCAGCCCTCCTGGGTGGCCTGCGGCGGGCGACGTGAACAGCGACGATCCCGAAGGCCAGGTCGCGCCACTGCACAGCCGACCAGCCGCCGGCGAACATGAGCCGGGCCAGTTCCCGCTGATCCGGCCAGTCCATGATGGACTCGGCCAGGTACTCGTACGCCGCGGGGTTGCGCGCCGCCCGGCGGGCGATCGCCGGCAGCGCCCGGGACAGGTAGCGCTCATAAGCCACCCGCAGCGGCCGCGCGGCCAGGTGCGAGAACTCGCAGATGACCAGCCGGCCGCCGGGCCGGGTGACCCGGAACATCTCGGCCAGGGCCTGTTCCGGGCGGACCACGTTGCGCAGCCCGAACGAGATCGTCACCGCGTCGAAGACCTGGTCGCCGAACGGCAGCTGGAGGGCGTCCCCGCCGACAAAGGCCGGCCGGGGCCCGTCCGGCGCGTCCCGGACCCGGTTCAGCCCGGCCCGCAGCATGCCGAGCGAGAAGTCACAGGCCACGCAGTCCGCCCCGGCCGCGGCGAAGGTGGCGGTCGACGTGCCCGTGCCGGCGGCCAGGTCGAGGACACGCTCACCGGGACCGGCGGCCACGGCGCGGGCGACGGCCCGTCGCCACAGCCGCACCTGCCCGGCCGACAGCAGGTCGTTGAGCAGGTCGTAACGCCCGGCAAGCTCGTCGAACATCGCGGCGACTTCGCCAGGCCGCTTATCCAGATCCGCGCGGGCCATGCCCCCCACCCTGCCACAAGCCCGTGACCGGCCTGGCCGCTGGGCCGTTCCCCAGCCGCGCCGCGCGGGGCTGCGCACCGCCCGAGGGCTCGTTTCCCCCGCCGCGCAGGGCTCGGCACCGCCCGAGGGCTGATTCCCCCGCCGCGCAGGGCTCGGCACCGCCCGAGGGCTCACTCCCGCGCCGCGCGGGGCTCGGCACCGCCCGAGGTCTCACTCCCGCGCCGCGCCCTCCCCCGCCGCCGCGCACTCCCGCGCCGCCACAGGGGACTCACCGGCGCGCGCACGTCGGGTGCTGGCTCACTCGCCGCCGCTGAGCGTTCCACCAACCACACGAGTCACACTGGTACCGAGGCTGGCTCGCTCGCCCATGATCGTGTGACGAAACGTCGCATTCAGCGGAAAACGTCACATGATCACGAGACAAGCGCGAGGGCGTAGCGGAAAACCACACACGATCATGGTCATGCAACCCCGGAAGCAAATATTGTGCGAAGGGGCAATCTTTCACCCAATGGTGAAAGATTGCACCGGGGGGTCAGAGGAGGGCGGGGCGGCGCCAGGGTTCGCCGAGGACGTGGTGGGCCAGGAACGCGAACACGGTGTCGTACCAGACGGACGCGTGGCCGGGGCTGAGGATCCAGTGGTTCTCGTCCGGGAAGTACAGGAACTTCGCCTCGGCGCCGTGCCGGGACAGGTCCCACCACAGCCGCAGGGCCTCGCCCACCGGGACCCGGTAGTCCTTGTTGCCGTGGATGACCAGCATCGGGGTCCGGATGCTCGCGATATGGCGGTGCGGGGAGTTCGCCTCGTAGCGTTCCGGGGAGGTCAGCGGGTCACCGAACTGCGGGCGCCAGAACATGGGCAGGTCCGTGGTGCCGAACATCTGATCCAGCACCCACAGGCTGGCGTGGCTGACGATCGCCTTGAACCGGTCGGTGTGCCCGGCGATCCAGTTCGCCATGTAGCCGCCGTAGGAGCCGCCCATCATCGCCGTACGCGACCCGTCGATGTCCGGGCGGGCCACGGCGGCGTCGGTGGCCGCCATGATGTCGGCGAACGGCCGGGCGCCCCACTGGTGGTAGGCCCGCGCGATGAAATCCTGGCCGTATCCGGTGGACAGGGCCGGGTCCGGCAGCAGCACCGCGTACCCGCGCGCGGCCATCAGCCACGGGTTCCATCGCCAGGACCAGGAATTCCAGCTCATCATCGGGCCGCCGTGCACCCACAGGAGCAGCGGCGCGGGCGCCTGCGCCGAGGCCGTCTCGGGCATGACCAGCCAGCTCCGGATGGGCGTGCCGTCGTCGGCGGCCGTCTCGATCTCCTCCAGATGCCCCGGCACGGCGACCGGGCTTCCGGGGCTGGCCAGCCGGACCGGCTTGCTGCCCTCGGCCGCGTCGACCCGGACGGGGGTGGGCGGCTCGTCCACCGACGAGCGCAGCGCGTACAGGTAGCGGCCGTCCGGCGCCGGGCACAGGTCCGAGTAGGCGCCGTCGTCGGCGGTGATCCTGATGATCTCGCCGGTCCCGACCTCGACGCGGAACACCGGCCGCCGGCCCTGGTCGTCGGCGGTGAAGTACACGGACCCGGAATCCGGCGCCCAGGCCAGCCCGGCCGGCTGCCGGTCGAACCCGGCCAGCAGGTCGCGGCCCCCGCCCGGCTCGCCGGGCTGATCCGGGCCGCTGGCCTCGCCGGGACCGGCTGCGCCGGCGGGCCCGGTGACCGGCGCGAGCACGATCGTGACGTCGCCCGGGCGCTCGGGGCCGAGATGGGCCGAGCGGATGCAGGCCACCTGCCGCCCGTCGGGCGACAGCGCCGGATTCTCGTAGTCGAAGCCGGGGGCCGACAGCAGGCTCCGCCGGGTGGCGGTGGCCACGTCGATCAGCGCCATCTCGGCGCGGGAATCGCCGGCGCGTTCCCAGAGCCACCAGCCGGTGGCGATGGTCGCCCCGTCCGGGGACAGATCGAAGGGCTGCCGGTCGAGCGCGCGCCCCGGCTCAGGGGTGAGGTCGCGCAGGGCGGCCGGAGCCTTCGTCTTCCCGGCCTCCTCGCTCAGGGCAGCCTGCCCGGCGTCCGGGACGGCCTGTCCGGCGTCCAGGACAGCCTCCCCGGCGACGAACAGGCGGAGCTGAGCCGGCCCCAGGTCGTGGTCCCAGTACCGGACGGGCACCGACTCGTGCAGGATCGCGGTCACGCCGGCGTCCTCGCGGGCCTTGCGCAGCCGGGCGTCGTCTTCGGCGGTGCTCGCGCCCGGGCCTCCGGCGCTGCTCCCGTCTCCGCTGGTCCTGTCTCCGCGGCCGGCCCCGGGCAGCACGGGGGACGTCAGCGCGATGGTGCCGGACCGCGCGGCCGCCTCAACGGCGGTCACGCCGCCGGGCACGGCCGCAACCAGCACCGCCTCGCCGCCGCCGGCGGGCAGCATCCACAGGGCGGGCTGGTCTGCTCCGGCGTGCCCGGTACCGCCGGCTGGCTGCCCAGCGTCGTAACCGTTCCGTTTGGAGGTAAAAAGAACGGAGCCGTCGGGCCGGAACCTCGGGTTCCCCTCACCCTCGGCCGAGCGGGTCAGGCGGCGCGGGCTTTCCTCGTCGGCGGGGACGGCCGGGATCCGCCAGATGCTGGTGACGTGCTTTTTCCCGTCGGCCGCCAGCGTCTGCACCGCCGCGGCCAGCCAGGTTCCGTCCGGCGACAGCCGCAGCGCCGTCACCCGCGGGATGGCGAGGTACCGGCCGAGGTCGTGAAACGGTGTGGGGCATCATTTATCTGCCTCCCTCGCGGGCGCTTCGTGGTCGTGCCGGAGGCACGCCAGCAGGCGAGCGGGAGGCTGCGCCCTCGGGCGCGCTCACCGGGCGTCGGTGATCATGGCGGCGCCGGCGGTGGCGTTGGTGCCCTCGTCGATGAGGATCATGCCGCCGGTCAGCCGGTTCCTCGTGTACGGATCGCAGAAGATCGGCTGGGTCAGGCGGAGGCTCACCCGGCCCACCTCGTTGAGCCCGAGCTGGCAGGCGCTCTCGTCCCGGTGCAGGGTGTTGACGTCGATCCGGTAGTGCAGGTCGGTCACGATCGCCTTGACCGTCCGCGAGGTGTGCTTGATGACCAGCCGGGTGCGCGGGGTGAGCGGCTTGTCGCTGACCATCCAGCACACCATGGCCTCGATGTCCTGGGCGGCGGTCGGCTGGTTGTGCGGGCGGCAGATCATGTCGCCGCGGGAGATGTCGACGTCGTCGTCGAGGAGCAGGGTCACCGACATGGGCGGATAGGCCTCGGGCACGGGCTGGCCCGAGTTCTCGACGCTCCGGACGCGTGGTGGTGAAGCCCGACGGCAGGTGCATCACCTCGTCGCCGGGCCGGATCACGCCGCCGGCGACCTGGCCGGCGTACCCGCGGTAGTCGTGCAGGCCGGGGTCGGTGGCCTGGTGCGGCCGGATCACGTACTGGACCGGGAACCGCACGTCGATGAGGTTGCGGTCGGAGGCGATGTGGACGTGCTCCAGGTGGTGCAGCAGCGACGGGCCGTCGTACCACGGCATGTTGGCCGAACGCTGCACCACGTTGTCGCCGTGCAGCGCCGAGATCGGGATGAACGTCAGGTCGCTGATGTCGAGCTTCGCGGCGAAGGCGGAGAATTCCGCGACGATCCGCTCGAAGACCGCGGGGTCGTAGCCGACGAGGTCCATCTTGTTCACGGCCAGCACCAGGTGGGGCACCTGCAGGAGGGTGGCCAGGAACGCGTGCCGCCGGGCTCTGCTCGGTCAGCCCGTTGCGCGCGTCCACCAGGACGACGGCCAGGTCGGCGGTGGAGGCGCCGGTGACCATGTTGCGCGTGTACTGGGTATGCCCGGGGGTGTCCGCGATGATGAACTTCCGGCGCGGCGTGGCGAAGTAGCGGTAGGCCACGTCGATCGTGATGCCCTGCTCACGTTCGGCCCGTAGCCCATCGGTGAGCAGCGCCAGGTTCGTGTATTCCTCGCCGCGGGCCTTACTGGTCTGCTCCACGGACGCGAGCTGGTCCTCGAAGATCGCCTTGGAGTCGTACAGGAGCCGCCCGATCAGGGTGCTCTTGCCGTCGTCGACCGAGCCGGCCGTGGCGAACCGCAGAATATCCATTATCTCGTCCCCTTACCGGACCGGGCTGTGGCACGCGCGCGGGCCGCCATCAGAAGTACCCCTCTCGCTTGCGGTCTTCCATGGCCGCCTCGCTGGTGCGGTCGTCCGCACGGGTCTGGCCGCGCTCGGTGATCCGGGTCGCTGCGACCTCGGTGATCACTTCGGCCACGGTGGCGGCCGTCGACTCGACGGCTCCCGTGTTGGTCATGTCGCCGACCGTCCGGTACCGGACGGTCGCCTCGAACAGCGTCTCATCCTCACCCCGGGCCACGAACGGGCTGTCGGCGAGCAGGATCCCGTCGCGCTCGAAGACCTCACGGGAGTGCGCGAAGTACACCGGCGGGAGCTCGAGCCCCTCACGCTCGATGTAGGTCCACACGTCAAGCTCCGTCCAGTTGGACAGGGGGAAGACGCGGATGTGCTCACCCCGGCGGAGCCGGGTGTTGTAGAGGTTCCACAACTCGGGCCGCTGATTCTTCGGGTCCCACTGGCCGAACTCGTCCCGGAACGAGAACACCCGTTCCTTGGCGCGGGCCTTCTCCTCGTCACGCCGGGCCCCGCCGAAGAGCGCGTCGAACCGATGCTCCTCGATCGCGTCCAGCAGGGTGACGGTCTGCAGCCGGTTCCTGCTCGCCCACCGGCCGGTCTCCTCGGTCACCCGCCCCGCGTCGATCGAGTCCTGCACCGAGGCGACGATCAGCCGGACGCCGAGTTCCGCCGCGCGGGCGTCGCGGAACTCGATGACCTCGCTGAAGTTGTGCCCGGTGTCGACGTGCATGACGGGAAACGGGATCTTGGCCGGCCGGAACGCCTTCTCGGCCAGGGCCAGCATGACCACCGAGTCCTTGCCGCCGGAGAACAGCAGCGCGGGCCGCTCGAACTCGGCGGCGACCTCCCGCATCACATGGATCGACTCGGCTTCGAGCACGTCGAGCTGGGAGAGCATGTAGTCGCTGCGCATCAAGAGCATCCAGGAGACGTCGGGAACAGGGGACGTGCGGGCCCGCGGGCGGCCGTCATCAATGACTGCCTTCCAGCCGGGCGGACTGGATCGCGTCCAGCAGCGGGCCGGCCAGTACCGGCGGACAGACCAGGATATCCGGCATCAGAAGGTCAGCCTGATTGTAGGAAAGCCCGGATCCGTCGATCCGCGAGGCGTGAAATCCGGCCGCGCGGGCCACCGCCACCGGGGCGGCCGAGTCCCATTCGTACTGGCCGCCTGCGTGCACGTAGGCCTCGCATTCGCCCTTGAGGACGGCCGCCACCTTGGCTCCGGCCGACCCGAGCGGCACGAGGTCCGCGCCGAGCAGTTCGGCCATCCGGGGCAGGAAAGGGGCCGGCTGGTCCGGCTGACCACGATGCGCAGCCGCCCGGCCTGCCGCACCGACGGCGGCCCGGGCGGCGGGCTCGCGGTGCTCAGCACCTGATCCTGAGCAGCCTGATCCTGGGCGGGGAGCGCCACCGCGCCCGCGGTGAGGGCGCCTCGTTCGCCGGCCGCGCGCTCCCACAAGGCAACATGCACCGCCCAGTCGGTCCGGCCCGCCTCACCGAACTCCCGGGTCCCGTCCAGCGGGTCCACGATCCAGACCCGGTCCGCGGTCAGCCGGGCCGGGTTGTCGGCCCCTTCCTCGGACAGCACAACGTCATCCGGCCGCCGCCGGGCCAGCTCCGCGGTGAGGAACTCATGTGACGCGCGGTCGCCGGCCTTGCGCAGTTCGTCGGGCTCGCCGCCGGCCGCGCGCAACGCGAGCAGGTGGCGTCCCGCCTCGGCCGCCAGCTCGTGCGCGAGACGGTCGTCCTGCGATGCCATCGGCGGGCTCCTTGATGCTTCCCGTGGGAAGCCGATCGGTGCGGGTGTCTGCAAACGTAAGCGCCGGCCGACCGGCAAGATTTTCCCGCTCGCTGTTTTCCCCGGCTTTTCCCAGGCGGGCTTCGTTACCGCCGGCCGCAGGACGGCACCCGTCCGGGCCTGCTCAGTCGGCGTGGAAGGTGTTCTGCGCGGCGGCCACGCCCTTGGACAGCACCGTCTCCACGGCGTCCGCGCAGCGATCGATGACGAGCGGCAGTTCCTTCCGTTCGGCGGCGGAAAAATCCCGCAGCACGTACGTGGCGGCATCCATCCGGCCCGGCGGCCGCCCGATACCGAACCGCACCCGGATGTATTCGTTCGTGCCCAGGGCCTGGGTGATCGAGCGAAGGCCGTTGTGACCGTTGGTAATACGCGCCCACGCAGGGTAATCTCGCCGGTCATCGCGACATCCCGCCGCACGGGACGGCGCGTGAGCGCGGAGATTAACGCCGTGGCCATGGTAATGCCCGCCGACGGCCCGTCTTTTTCGGCATAGCGCCTGCCGGTATATGAATATGCACGTCGATGGACTCATGAAACTTCTCGTCGAGGCTCAGTTCCTTCGCCCGCCCGCGTGCGTAACTGACTGCCGCCTGCGCCGATTCACGCATCACATCGCCGAGCTGGCCGGTCAGCAGCATGCCGCCCTTTCCAGGTAACAGCGACACCTCCACGGAGATCAGGTCTCCGCCCGCGGCTGGTCACCGCCACACCGGTGGCCACGCCGGGACTCGTCGCGCTCCTCCGCCACGCCGTAAGCGTAGCGCGCGGGGCCCAGGAAACGCGCCACCGACGTAGGCGTGATCAGCGATACCCCCTTACGCCCGTCGGCCACAGTACGCGCTACCTTCCGGCAGATGGTGGCAATTTCCCGCTCAAGATTGCGCACCCCGGCCTCGTGCGTGTACTCGCGGATAATCAAGCGGAGCGATGCCGGCGTGAAGCGAATCCGATCGTTCAAGCCGTGTTCGTCGCGCTGCCGCGGTACCAGGGAACCGCTCGGCAATATGCAGCTTCTCATGCTCCACGTAGCCGGCAATCTCGATGATCTCCAGCCGATCGCGCAACGCGGGAGGGATCGTGTCGAGCATGTTCGCGGTGCAGACAAACATGACCCGGGAGAGGTCGTAGGGCATATCCAGATAATGGTCGGAAAAGGAGTTATTCTGCTCAGGATCGAGTACTTCCAGCAGCGCCGCCGAGGGGTCGCCCCGAAAATCCGAGCCGAGCTTATCCACCTCGTCCAGCATGAATACCGGATTGATGGTCCCCGCCTGACGCATCGTCTGGACGATCCTGCCGGGCATGGCGCCGATATAGGTGCGG
>CAVQZM010000024.1:0-134404 GCA_963718475.1 uncultured Actinomycetes bacterium
TAGCCCTCGCCGGCCAGCCGGGCGGCATCGTTTCCGGTCCCGCATCCCAGCTCCAGGATGGTCCGCACGCCCGCCTCCCGCAGCGGGGCTAGGAACGGCCTGGTCCACAAGCCAGCCCAGTCCAGGTCATCGCCAGACTCCCGGCGCTGCCGGAAGAACTGATCCCAGAACTCAGCACCCGCATAGGCCACTCGGCCACGCTATGCCGGACGCAGCCTCGAACCGCTCACTGTTCGCCGCGGGCATCAAAAAAGCCGCCAGGCAAGCCCTCACCTCAGCCACCCGGGCCAGCACGCCGCCATCTTCACTGAGACACCCATCCGGGAAGTCTCAGCCATCCTGTCAGCAAGCTGGCCACAGCAACGGCCGAGGACATGATCACTGATACGCGCAGAACGGATAAGGCAAGACCACCGCCGAAGCCTTTCAGCGGACAACCTTGCAGGCCTCCCAGTCTCAGCAGAAATGTCAGACACCTGCACCTGGCACCGGCCAGCGCCATGATCAATGAGAACGGACACCGGCTGCCGTGCTGTGACGCTTCAAGCTGGCACGTCCCACGAGTCGGGCACACCGCGGGAGTCACGGCGGGCCCTGGCTAGCCCCATGTGCTTTCATCCGGTGGGCAGCTCGAACTGCGCCCGGGCGATCTGCTCAGGTTGAATGCCATGGCGATCCCGGCGGGCCTTGGAGCCGGCCCCTTGGTGACCTTGGTCCGGTGCCTGACCGTGGCGAAGGTCAACTCGATGGGGTTGGACCTTCCATAAACGCGGTGGCGTGATCAGCGACCCACTGGCGAAACGGTCGCGGCGCCGATCCGAGGATGTCGAACACCGTAGAGGTGATGAACGCCGGCCTTCCAATCGTCGCGCCCCAGGCGGCGAGCAGCATGTCCACGACCGGGCGCGGCCAGCTTCCCTCCGTCTCGCTTCGAAACTCGTCTGGCGACAGCTCCTCAAATTTGATCCGGCGCCCCAAGACGTCACCGATGATGCTCACCTGCTCGGCCTGACTCAGTGACCCGGGGCCCGTGAGGACGTAGTCGCCTCCAGCATGTCCGTCCTGATACAGGGTCCGCGCCGCGACGGCTGCCACGTCGCGGTCATCGACGGGTGCCGTCTTGGCAGCGCCGTAAGGCCACCGGACGACACCGCCGGCGCGAATCGCGGTCGCCCACCAGAACAACGCGTTCGACGCGAACATCCCCGGCCGGATGATCGTCGACTCGAGCCCGGCGGCCGCGATGAGCCGCTCAATATCGGCGTAGAGCACCGCCATTGGATTCGGTTGCTGGAAGAAAGGGTGCGGGGTTTGGTGCGGTGATGAGAGAAAGACGACACGCCGCGCATAGGTTGCGAGACGCTCGACAACTGCCGGAGCAGTCGTCGGCGGGGCGGTCCAGACGAGGAAGACGGCACCGACACCTCGCAGCCCCGCGTCGAGCGATTCGGGCACGGTGAGGTCGCCGGTGACGACTTCGACGTTCGCTGGCAGCGTCGCCGCCGCCTCGGAGCGATGCGTGAGGGCGCGGACCGGGACGCCCGCGTCTATTAGCAGGTCGACTACGACGCGCCCAACCCGGCCGGTCGCTCCGGTGACGAGCACCGGAGGCACTCGCGTCCGTGTCATGAGGACCTCGACGTCGCCCGTGGCAGGCGCACGGAGTGAATCATGCCATCTTCCTGGGAGCGAATGAAGATCATTACGCGTTACGGGCCACCAGCCGCCGGCCCTGCTCGTCCAGCTCGTGGGCGTCGATGTAGGCGGCGACCTCGGCCCCAACGCCGCCGCCAGCATCCGCCGAGCGCCCTCCCGGACGATCTCGTCCAGCCGCGACACCGACGGGGTCGCCGCGCCGTCCGTGTCACCAACCACCACGTCAGGCACCACCGTGAGCATGGGCGTACCTTCCGGACCGACGCATCAACGTCGGCCTGATCGTGCGTAAAACACGCGCGCAACACGCTGCCTGCCCGTGAACCGAGCGGAGCGTTGAGAAGATTTGTAGAGGTTGGTCCTTTCTCGCTATCGGCCGTTCACCTTCGCGTTTAACTCCACTGCGCCGTGCGTCACTCTGACCGCGTACAAGTCATTTGTGAACATTTTCAGCCTGCGTACAGCTACTTGGCTGGGCGGCACGGTCATCGCGGCGGGTCTGCTGGGTACGGCCGGATGCTCCAGCTCCAGCTCTAGCTCTAGCCCGCCTGCAGCGCCAGCGCCAGCGCCAGCGCCTCCAGTAACACGCTTAGCGTTAAGCAGATCGTCCAGGCCACGACGCTGAAGCACAGCTACCAGCCGAACGGCAACGGGCGCCGCGAAAACCGAGTCCCTTAGCCAGCCGGACGACATCGTCACCCTTGGCGGCAACCTCTACGTCGGGTTCCAGAACGGCGTCGGCTCGCAGGGAGAGGTGGCCCCTTCCGGCAACCTGGACAGCACCCTGGCCGAATTCACGCCTGCCGGTTCACTCGTGAAGCAGTGGGACGTGACGGGCAAGATCGACGGGATGGGCGCCGACTCCGCGACCGGGCAGGTCTTCGCGACTGTCAACGAGGACTCGAAGTCCAGCCTGTACACGGTGTCCGGCGGGACCCTCACGCACTACACCTACACCCCGTCGTCGCTGCCGCACCTGGGCGGCACCGACGCCGTCGCGGTGGACAACGGGAAGATCCTGATCAGCGCGTCCGCGCCGGGCACCTCCGGCAAAGCGCCGGCGTCCGCTCCGGCGGTGTTCGCGGTCACGCTGAACGCCGGGGCCAAGACCGCCGCGCTCGCTCCGTTCTTCGCTGACAACGCGACGGCCACCGGGGTAAACGCCCCGAACGCCGGCAAGGCGGTCACCCTCGCGCTCACGGACCCGGATTCGAACCTGGTCGTCCCGTCGAGCTCGCCGGAGTTCGCCGGGGACTTCATGCTGAACTCCCAGGGCGACCAGGAACTGATCTTCTCCAATGCCAGTGGCCAGAACCTGCAGGTCCTGAAGATCCCTACCCCGGTCGACGACACCGCCTGGGCGACCTCGGCCAGCGGCACGCTGTACACAACGGACTCCACGGCTAACACGGTCGATGCCATCACTGGCTCGTTCACGCCGGGGGCCGCGTACACGGCGGTGACCCCGTGCAACGCCGGCAACGCCCCGTCCACCTGCCCTGCGCCCCGGCTTCGCGGCCAACTCCCTGGGCATGATCAACCTGAAGACCGGCGCGGTCGGCAAGGTCGCCGTCACCGGGGCGGTCACGCCCAAGGGCCTGGTCTTCGTCCCGTAACCGGCCCGACCCGACCTGACGGGGCCGCCAGCACACTGGCGGCCCCGTCCCCATTCGAACGGCCGTGGCGCTTGCGCCATCGCGTCAGCTACGCCCTCGGGCGCGCCCGGCGGGGTCTGGGGACTCGGGCTAGCGGGAGGCGGCGCTGCTGTTGGTGGCGGGGAGCGGGAGTTCTGCGCGCAGGGTGGTTCCCGCCCCGCGCGGGCTGTGGAGAAGGATCCGGCCGCCGAGCGCCTCCACGCGGTCCCTGAGGCCGGCCAGGCCGGTGCCGCGGGTGAAGTCGGCGCCGCCGGTGCCGTCGTCGCGGACCGCGACGCGCAGGACCGCGTCTGCGGCGTCGACTTCGACGGTGACCGTGACGGCCGAGGCGCGGGCGTGCTTGGCCGCGTTGGTCAGTGCCTCGGCGACGACGTAGTACGCGCTGACCTCGACCGGCTCCGGCAGCCGCTGTTCCGTATGCACCTGCAGGTCGACGGGGATCGGGAAGCGGCGGGCGAGCGTCTTGAGGGCGGGGCGGAGACCGCCATGGGCCAGGATCGCGGGGTGGATGCCGCGCGCGATCTCGCGCAGCTCCTCCAGCGCGTCGGCCAGCCCGGCGGCCACGTCGCCTATCTGCCGGGCCAGCTCGGCGGCCTCGGGCGGCGCCGCGGCCTGCGCTTCGCGCAGTTGCAGGGCGAGGGAGACCAGCCGCTGCTGGGCGCCGTCGTGGAGGTCCCGCTCGATGCGCCGGCGCGTCTGGTCGGCGGTAGCGACGATCCGCGCACGCGACTGGCTGAGCTCGGCGTAGAGCTGGGCATTGTCAAGGGAGACGGCGAGCTGGCCGGCGATGAGCTTGACCGCGTCGAGGCGTTCGGTGGTGAATGCGCCGCGCAGCAGCCGGTTTTCCAGCACCAGCACCGCCCGCAGCCTGCCGCGGCTGAAGACGGGCAGGGCCAGCAGCGAGCAGCAGCCCCCGTCGGCGAAGTACGGGTCGCGGGCGAACCGGTCATCTTGGGTGGCATCGCCTGCCACCAGTGGTTCACCCGTCCGCTGGGCGTAGCGCAGCACCGACATCGGGACCGCGGTTTCGTGGCCGGTGCCGCTGACTGGGGCGGCGCCGCCGCCGGGGGCGGGCAGCAGCCAGTCGTGCCGGTCCTCGCTCCACAGCAGCAGGTGCACGCCGGTGGCGCCGGTCATCGCGCCAAGCACCTGGGTCACCTGGGCGTGCAGCCGGTGGAGGCTGGTCTCGGAGCTGAGTGCCTGCGACGCGGACAAGATGCCGAGCAGGTCGATCGTGCCCGTCGTGACCGGGGAGCGCTGCTGGGGAAGGTCAGCGGGCTGGTCGGCGCGAGGGCCGGCCGTCGTGTCGGCTTCTGGCCGCAGGGTGGGGTAGGCCCAGTCCAGCTGGGCGGCCTTCGCGGCCGCGCCCCACGCGGCGTAGTCCTGGCGCGCCTGGGCGAGCAGGTCGTAGCCGGCCTGGTCCAGGCCGTGGGCCAGGTAGAACCGGGCGGCGCGTTCGGTGATCAGCGCGCGGTGCCAGGGCCGCCAGCGGCCGGCGGCCGCGCGCCGGGCGGCGTCGAAGGCGACGGCGGCGGCGCGGAAGTCGCCAGCCGCCCAGGCTCGCTCGGCCTCGACGCACCGCAGCAGGTGCAGGAGGTTGCCGGGCTCGTCCGCGGCGCGGGCGGCCAGCCACCGCGTCACCTCGTCCAGCTCGGACAGCAGATCGCCGCGCTCGTCACCGTCGGCGGCGCGGGCCTGCGCGGCGAGGGCCAGTCCGCGCAGCAGGTGCACCACAGCGGTCTGGTACGTGCCCGCGACCGTCGGCAGCAGCGGCTCCGCCGCCGCGCTGTGCCGCGCCAGGCCAGCCGGATCGCCGAAGATGGCGGCGGCGATCGCCCGGGTGAGATGCGCGTAGAGGAGTGCGATCGGGTTGGCCGCGTACCTGTCGGCGGCCACCAACTCTCCGGCCGCGGCTGCGCTTTCGCCGCGCAGCACACCGGCCAGCCACCGGTAGGGGTCGAGCACCTTTCCCAGGTATTCGTTGCCGGTACGCCGCGTGAAGGCCAGCCCCGCCTCCACTTCGGCGACGTAGTCGTCCAGCGATGGCGCGCAGTCCAGCTGGTAGTAAACGCTCTCTTCGTACGTGTAGCCGGCGTAGACCAGGTCAGCCCCCGCGATCAGCCCCTCCCGGGCCCGCCGGACGGCATGGAGTCCGCTTTCGATGGGCTCGAACCAGCAACACAGGATAGAGAACCAGTAGCGCGCGAGCGAGGCCTCGGGCTCGTACCCGCGGGCCTCGCAAAACGCCAGGATGCGGCGCGCCGCCCGGTACGCGGCGGCGTAGTCTCCGCGCACCGCAGCGGCGAAGGCGGCCAGGGCCGCCCGGCCCGGCCAGGGACCGGCCCGGGCCGTGCCCGAGCCAGATCCGCACCGCTTCCAGGCTCAGCCAGCTAAACGTTGCGTGGTCGGTGAGGATGTAGGCCGCCGGCAGGATCGCATTGATCAGGCGGGTGGCGGCGAGCAGCGCCGGGTCGGTGATGTCCGGCCGGGCCAGATCATCCGCGGCCTCGGTCTGATCCAGCCACCGGTACAGATGGCCGAACTGCTGGTCGAGCCCGGCGGAAAGCCGCTCCGGGGCGGGGACGGTGATGCCGAGCTCACGCAGCGACTCCAGGCCCAGGCCGACCGCCTCGGTGAAACGGTTCCGGTGGGTCAGGCTGTGCACCTGCACCACCGTCGCGTCCGCGCGATCCAGCACCGCCGGGCCCAGCCGCTCGATCGTGCGGTACTCCTCGTCCGCCTCCTCCAGGCGCCCCAGGCTGAACAGCGCGGCGTGCCGGGCGGTGTGCACCGCGATCAGCGTGCCGGTCTCACCCGGGCCGATCAGCCGCAGCGCGGCGGCCAGCAGCGCGGTCACCAGCGCGTGGTCCCCGGTCAGCGTGGCCTGGCCGGCGGCGCGCCGCAGCAGCCCGGCCACCGCACGCCGCTCCGCGGGATCTTCGACCGCGTCGGCCACCGGCAGGTACTGCCCGGCCGCGACCGCGAACAATTCCGGCACCGCGGCCAGCCGCCGCGCCATGCCCAGCTGCAGGGCGCGCCGCCCCGGCCGGTCCAGCCCGCCGAGGATGACCTCGCGGATCCGGTCGTGGCGGAACCGCACCGCCGGGTGCGCCCCGGGCTCGGCCACCAGCAGGCCCTCGCCGAGCGCGGCCGCCAGGGCCTGGTCCACCGCGCCGCCGGCTGACCGGTCGCGGCCTGCAGCAGGCTCAGCTCGGCGCGGCCGCCCAGGCACGCCATCGCCTGCACCATCTGCCGGGACGGCGCCGGCAGGGCTTCGACCCGCGCCGCCCCCAGCCCGGCCACCTCGGATCCGCCCAGGTGCGCGCGGACGGCCGCCGCGTCCCACCGCCACCCGCCGGCCGTGGCGGTCAGCAGGCCGTCGCGGCGCAGCGCGTTGAGCAGCTCCACCGTCTGGTACGGGTTGCCGGACGCGTGCGCTTCGATCACCCCGGCCAGGCCCGCCGCCGCGGTCCGGCCGGCGTGCAGCATCTCCGCCACCATGGCTTCGAGGCTCGGCCGGGGCAGGTTGTCCAGCCGCAGGTGCCGCACCCCGGCCTGATCCCGCCACCGGGCCAGCGGCGCCGCCAGCGGATGCGCCGCGTCGACCTCGCCGTCCCGGTAGGCAGCCACCAGCAGCAGCCCCTCGATCGGCTCCTCACCCAGCACGAGGTCCAGGAAGCCGACCGGGGTGCGCCCGGCCCACTGCAGGTCATCGACGAACACCACCACCGGCCGTTTCCGCGACGCGACCGCGCGCAGCACCGCCGCACTCGCCCGCTGCGCCCGCCCCTGCGCGGTCAGCGGATCGCCCGGCTCGGGCGGCACCGCCAGCAGCGCCGCGAACTCCGGCACCGTCGCGGTCACCAGCCCCGCGTTCGGCCCCACCTCGGCCAGGATCCGCTCGCGGACCTGGGCCAGCTCGTCGTCCGGCTCGGCCAGCAGCAGCCGGCCCAGCGCGCGGAACGCCTGATTGATCGCGTCGAACTCCAGATCCCGCCGGTACTGGTCGAACTTGCCCGCCACAAACCAGCCATCCCGGCCGGTCACCACCGGCCGCAGCTGATCGGCCAGCGCCGTCTTGCCCACCCCCGGCGCCCCGCCGACCAGCACCCCTCGGCACCGGCCCGCCAGCCCGTCCTCAAACGCTTCCCCCAGCGCCGCCACCTCGCCGTCGCGGCCCGCCAGCCGCGACGGCGGCAGCAGCCGCGGCGGGACATCATGCTCGCCAATGCGGACCGGAGCTGCCGCCGGACCGGCCTGGGCGGGGCGCACCTGCTCCAGGTCATAAAGCACCCCGTCGGCGCTCTGGTACCGATGGTCCGGCTCCTTCTCCAGGAGGTGCACGATGACCGCCGACAGGAGCGCCGGGACCGCCGGGTTCACCTCCGCCGGGGGTACCGGCACCCGGGCCAGGTGATCGTGGGTCAGCCGCAGCGGGTCCCCGGTCCCGAACGGCGGCTCCCCGGTGGCCAGCTCATACAGCGTCGCGCCCAGCGCGTACAGGTCGGCCCGCTGATCCACCGCCCGGCCGGTCCGCCCGGTCGCCTCCGGCGCCAGGTACGCCAGCGTCCCCGCGATCTCGCTGTGGTGGGTGAACTCCGGGCGGATCTCGCCCAGCGGCTCCGCCAGCGCGAAGTCCACCAGGCACGGGGCACCGCCGCTGGCCAGCACGATGTTGGCCGGGGTGATGTCCCGGTGCATCACCCCCCGGCGGTGCATCCCCGCCACCGCCCCGGCCAGCGCCATCGCCACCGCGGTCAGCTCACCAGCCGCCAGCGGCCCGCCCCGTCCGGCTAGGCTCGTACCCCCGGCGTCGGCCAGCACGATCGACCCGCATAACGCGGCGCCTCCTCCAGCTGCGCGACGCCGTCGGCACCGCGCAGCCGCGCCAGCATCGCCGCCTCATGCCGCAGCCGGCGTTCCGCATCCGGCCCCAGCGGCTCCTTACGGATGACCGTCGCCCGGGGAAGAAGAGCCGGGTGACGCGCGTGCGTGCGCTCTGGTGCACTATCTCGGCCCGGACGGGCGGATCTGCGCCCGGCGGCACCTCGCCTGCCCCCATCGCGCACCTCCACCTACGGTCAGAGCCACCTCTATACTGCTATACCTCCTAGCCCTACGCGGCGCTGGCGGGCGCCATCCCGCAGGCCCGGCCAACACCGGCTTTCATGCCGTCTCCCCGGCTCGGTACCGGCTGGTCCGGCAGATCGTCGGCGAAGACCCGCTTCATCTCGGGCAGCCTGGCCGGATGCCTGAGATGCAGGTAGGCCAGGACAGCCAGGCCTATGGCGTACCAGATGCCGATGGCCAGGCCGGCTTCGCTGGCCGGGTAGCTGAGCGGCGTGACGAAGTTCAGGAGGCTCGACCCGATGCCCAGCGCGGTGAGCCAGGCCGGGATGAACGCCGCGATGCCGAGCACCGGGATCACCGCGTGCAGCACGACGTTGAACTCCTCGCGGCGTCTTCGCAGGTAGTACACGAGGCACGACAGGTCGAACACCATGTATATAGCGATCATTACGCCGGCGAGGATGGTGGCCAGGAAGACGAAGGCCGTGGTCGGGCCGAAGTGGACGGCGATGGGCAGGCCGATGGCGAGCGTCACGACGAACTGAACCACGATGCCCACGTAAGGCGACTTCCAGCGGGGATGGATCCGCGCCAGCGGGGCGGGCAGCAGGCCGATCCTGGCCATGGCGAACCAGGTACGGGTGGTGGCCAGCGTGCCGGCGTTCCCGTTGGCGAACGTGGAGTTCAGGATGGCGAAGAACACCACTACCCAGCCGACGCCCCACACGTCACGGCCCAGCTGGATCCACGGGCTGCCGCCGCCGAGCGCGCCGAAGGTCACATACCTATCCGGGCCGAAGTACACGTCCCCCGCGTAGGTGGTGAGAACGTAGAACAGCCCAATGAAAAGGCAGGATGCCACCACGGCGACCTCGATAGTCCGTCGTGGGTTGCGGGCCTCCTCGGCCAGCGGGGCCGAAGCCTCGAAGCCGATGAACGCCAGGATCGTATAAATAGAGCCCGCGGCGATACCGGAGAATCCGTGGTGGCCCTTGATGGTCGCAAAATGCAGGGTGAAGACGTTGCCGGTGTTGTTCCCGCCGGCCTTGGCAATGAGCCAGATGGCCAGCGCGAGGAAGACCAGGATCTCGAACAGGCCCAGGACGGTGCCGGCCCTGGCGCTGACGCGGACGCCAAAGTAGCTCAGGCCGGCGACAAGGATCGACGCGACGATCATGAAGATGACCCAGGTGGCGGTGAACGGCCAGCCGAACTCGCTGTGCATAATCGACCCGACCAGGTAGCCGAACAAGATCATGGTGATCGGGCCGATCAGCGCCTCGACCAGGGCGTAGCCCCAGCCGACCAGGAACCCGAGCGCCGGGTGGATCGCCTCGGCGGGGTAGGTATAGATGCTGCCCGCGCTGGGCAGGTGCTTGGCCAGCTGCCCGATCGAGATCGCGACCAGCAGGCACGCGATCAGCGCCAGCAGCACGGCCAGCGGCAGCGCGCCGCCCGCATAGGTGGCGCCCGCTGCGATGGACAGCGCCACCGCGCCGGCGGGGGCCATGGACGTGACCGACTGGAACAGGACCTCGCGGAGGCCGATGGCCCCCCGGGCCAGGCTGCTGCCCGTCGTGGTGCCCATTGCGCCCTCCTAATGATGTTGGTGGCTTGTTCGGCTGGTAAGGCGGACGAATAGATTCCACGTCACGACCCAAGTCGAACGCAACGGCCTGATCTTCTAAGCCGAGATGACCAAGACGCTTGCCGAAGCGCCCGCACTCTCCCATCAACCTCCGACGGGTGCAGGGTGGCCAGCAGCGACCCGCACGTCTTGCAGCTGAAGTTGCGCGGCTCGATCGGTGTGCCGGGCGGTAGGGCTCTTGTACGACCGACTCCAGCGCGACCGCGAAATCAGGCTGCCTTTCCCGGAGCAGCTTTCGCACGTATTCTCTGTTCTCCCGTCCTCTGTTCTCCCGTGCCTGGCTGGTGATGTCCATCCGATGTCATCCACTCCGTGCTTGTAGTCGTTCCGTCCTGCTCGCCGTGGTGAAAACGGTTCGACACCGTGGCAGGCGAGCCGGCTTATGGCCAGCCGACGCCGGCTGCAGGCGCTCGGGCGGTCCGCAGCTGGCCGGTTCGTGACTCATCAGTCATGCGCTCGGTACCGCGCCAGTGGGTGGCGACCATGAACAGGGTGGTCCTGTTCGGGCCGCCAAGTGCGCACGAGAAGCAGCCGCGGTCCAGCTGGATCGTCTGCAGCACACCTCCTCCCTCGCGGACCCTCACGCACTGCTTGTTGGGAACGTCGGCGTACCAGATGGCTCCTTGGGCGTCGAGGCAGATGCCGTCGGGCACGCCGTCGCCGAGATCGGCCCATACGCGCGGCTGCGACAGGCCGCCATCGGCGGCGATCTGGAACGCCGTCAGCTTCTGGCCGTAGGACTCAGCAACGATCAGCGTCGAGTTGTCGGGCGTTACGGCCATGCCGTTGGGGAAGGCGATCCCGTCAGCCACCAGCCAGGCCGCCCCGTCCGGCTTGAGCAGGGCGATCGTTCCGGGCGCGAACTGGCCGCCGGGGAAGTCGAAGCCCTGGTTATTGAGGTAGATATTCCCTCGCCCGTCCGCGACGATCTCGTTCCAAGGATGCGCACGATCAGACAGGCCGCTCAGGTCGGCATGGGTCACCAGCGACCCGTCCCGCTCCTGGCGCAGCAACCGGCCGTCCCGCGCCGCGACAATTAGCAGCCGACCGTCGGGCAGCCAGTCGATGCACATCGGAAACGCGGGGAAATCAACCCGGGCCATCACCTCCGGCCGGCCGTCGCCATCGACGGCCAAGACCTCCTGCGCGCCCCAATCGGCCAGCCACAAACGGTCTTGATGCCAGCGCAGCGACTCACCAAAGGAAAGGCCATCAAGTAGATGCTGGACCTGAGCCACGGCATACCCCTTCCATCGCCCCTCAGGCCGGGCGGCGCCCGCCCGGACGTTCGCCCCGGAGACCGCCCGGGCGGCCCTAGATCATCGCCCCAGATCCGCTGGATGTTTCCCCTGGTGACTTGTCATCCTTGGAGCGGTTTTCGGCCGGTTCACCGGCGCCCCCGCTGTTTCGATCAACCTCTCGGTTGAAACAACGGCCGGTGAATCGGCTGGTTACTCATCTGTCGGCCGGTAGGCGACTGGGTGGGAACGGGTGTCATCTGCCCGCCTCAGCAAGCCATCTCGCCCGATCCGCACACCAGCACCATATGAAGCAGATGGTTTGCCGTCGAGATCCAAAATGGCACTGTCCGGCCATACCAAGCTGGTGGTATACCCGCCAGATGGACATCTTCCTTGACCCGGAATCCGGGAAGCCGCTGACCGGGCAGCTGTACGAGCAGCTCCGCCGGGCCATTACCGGGGGCCGCCTGCTGCCCGGAGATCAGCTCGTCCCCAGCCGCCAGCTGGCAGATGAGCTTGGCGTTTCCAGGCATACGGTGACGACTGCGTATGGCCGCCTGGTGGCCGAGGGCTACGCGGAGGGACACGCCGGCGGCGGCAGCGTGGTGGCGTCCGCGTCCCCCGTACCGCCCAAGGGGGCGGGCGCGGCGGGCGCCCTTCGTCCGGGCCGGCGGTTCGCAGGCTGGTCGCCGTATTTCCGGCCGCCCCCGTACGGCTGCCGATTCGATCTCCGGCCGGGCCTCTCGGACCCCGCCCTGTTCCCGGCCGCGATGTGGCGCCGCCGGGTCGCCGCCGCAGTCGCCGCCGAACATCGGGAGTACGGCGACCCAGCCGGGAGGATCAGGCTGCGGCGAGCCATCGCCAGCTGGGTGGCCCGGTCGCGATCGGTGGCGGCCGGAGAAGACACCGTCGTGGTCACCTGCGGCGCCCAGCATGCTATCGACCTGGTCACCCGGGTCTTGCTCGAGCCCGGCGACTGTGTCGCGGTCGAGGACCCCGGGTATGTGCCGGTGGTGCGCCTGTGCGGCGCTCTCGGCTTGAAGGTCGCTGGCGTACCTGTCGATGACCAGGGCCTGATCGTGGATCTACTGCCGCCCTCAGCGCGCATCGTGTACGTCACGCCCTCGCATCAATATCCCCTCGGCATGACGATGTCGATGCCACGGCGCAGGGCGCTACTGCGCTGGGCGGAGCGCCACGACGCGGCGATCATCGAAGATGACTACGACACCGAATTCCGTTACGTCGACCGGCCGCTAGAGCCTCTGCAGGCCCTCGATGCGAACGGGCGGGTGGTGTACGTGGGCTCGTTCTCGAAGACGTTCTCCCCGTCGGTCCGCCTCGGGTTCGCCGTAGTCCCCAGGCCGCTGGCCGGGCCGATCGCCGCGTTGAGGCAGCTCATCGACTGGCATCCGCCGATCGCAATGCAGACCGCCCTGGCTGGCTTCATCGACGATGGCCTGCTCGACAAGCACATCCGGCGCAGCAGGCGCGTCTACGCCGAGCGCCATCACATCCTCACCGAGGCACTTTCCGGGTCGCTGGCCGACCACCTCACAGCCCGCGCCTCCAACGCCGGACTGCACATCGCCGCCGTGCTCCGGGAAGGGCTCCGCGAGAATGAGGTGCTGCAGGCCGCAGCCGGGCACGGAATCGCCACATCCGGCCTGTCTGACTGCTTCCACACAGGCCCAGCACGATCAGGCCTCCTGATTGGATTCGGCGCAGTCAGCACCACCGGCCTACCGACAGCATTGCGCATGCTGGACCGCGCACTCGCCTCCCAGAGCCCTTGCCTGGCCAAATAACGCCCGATATGGGCGCCCAGCGACTGCTGAGATCCGTGTTGCTCCGCGCCGCCACTTCGCTGCCGGTGACCGCCTATGCGGCCACATCGGTCTTGCGAGGACGCCCGCGAGCACGCTTACCCGGCACGATCGCGCCGCACGTCAGCAACTCGCCGCCCCAGACGCCCCAGGGCTCCCTGCGCTCAAGCGCGCCGGCCAGGCAGGCGATCCTGGCCCCGCATCTCCGGCACATGGCTTTCGCATGCTCCACATCCTGCGGGGACTCGGCGAAGAACAGCTCCGGGTTCTGCATGCAGGGAGGATCAAGTCCCACCGGCAGCGCGCCCCTCGACCCGGCCACCACCAACTGATCCGCCACACCGGCCTGGCCGATGGCCGGCCCGGTCACCGGCCGAACCTGGCTGGCCTGGCCGACGTAGCCGACCTGAATCTGCCTGACGCCCGGCTCCCTCCGCGCCGCGTCAGAGCCGGGCACCTCGAACCCGTCGTGTCTATCCTGCCGACGGTGGCATCGCGCCACTGCATCGGTACCATCCCCTCTCGGCCTGGTTACTCATCTGCCTGCCCCGTGGGCGGCTGAGCTGGGAACGCCCGCTTCAGCAAGCCATCCCACCCGATCCGCACACGAGCACCATATGGACACAGATGGTCTCCGGTCGAGATCCAAGGCGGCCGTATTTGCCCATACCAAGATCGGCGGCATTGCGCGTCCCTTAGCTGTGCGGCGCGGCGCGTACAAGCCGGGCCACAAAATGCGGGCCGAGATGTGAGCGCTCAGCGCCTCCCCCGCGTCTGGGTGCCTTGGTCTTTAGGTGTCGCGGCGGAGCAGCACGGTCGCGGTCAGGGCGATGAGGGCGGCAGCGAGGATGACGAATATGCCGGTCTCGATGCCCTGGAACGCCCAGTACCGGCTGGCGGGCTGGTAGGTGACGAAGCCGTGGTATCCGTGGGCCATGAGGCAGGACGGCCCACTCCGGTTCCCGCTATTGATGAGCGGTTGGCAGGCCGCTGGCGCGCCGTTGGCCGGCACCCCGTCGAACACTGGCCCGTTGGTGGTGGAGGAAACCACCTGGCCGTTTGGGCCGCGGACGCCCTGATTGAGCTGCAGGTAGGAGCCGCTCGGGACGAAGCCGCTGGCCAGGCTGTATGTGGTGGTGACCGCGGTCATGTAGTGCGGCCGGACGACTTCGGTGATCACGACGCGGACGGCGATGAAGACGGCAAGGGTGACGGCCATCGCGGGCAGGGTGCGGCGCAGCAGGGTACCGGCCGCGATGCCGAGGGCCACCGCGAACAATGCGTAGCCGACCGGGACGATGCCCTGGATGTCGAACCGGTTGGCCTTGAACGCGTCGAGCTGCAGCGCGTTGTCCGGGCCGGACCACCAGGTGACCAGGGCTGAGACAGCGCCTCCCCAGACAGCGGCGGCGAGCAGCACCCAGCCGGTCTTGATGGCGAGCCAGCGCTTACGGGTGATGGTTTGCATCCAGGCGAACTGGGTGGTCCCGGTTTCGAGTTCGGTTGCCACGAGCGGGGCGCCCCAGAACAGCCCCAGCAGGCCCGGCACGCCTATGGTCAGGATGACCAGGAAGCCCACCGTGTGGTTGCCGAGGAACAGCGTGTTCGGGAGGTTGCCGCAGTTGTGGTTCGCGGCGCAGGCGGTCAGGGCGGAGTGGTACTGCGATGCCATCTGCAGGCCGGTGATCAGCAGCAGGACAGCCAGCCCGGCGAGGGCAGCGGCGCCGACGTACAGCTGAGCGCGGTGCTGGCGCCAGGTGAGCCAGGTCATTGCTCTTCTCCAACCGTGGTCAGGTCCGCGTAGGCGGGCGGGGCGTTCTGGCCCATGTAGCCGAGCACCAGTTCTTCGAGGGTGACGTCGGCAGCCTCGAAGGCGGGGTCGATCACCGGGCCGTTCGTCCGCAGCAGCAGGGTGGTCTGGCGGGCGGTTTGCTCGGCCTGAACGAGGGTGTGGGCTTTCTCGATGGCGGTGGTGTCCTTACGGGGGCCGACCAGGACCTGATGCTCGGCGAGCAGGGTGTCGATGTCGCCGCATAGCTGGACCCGCGATGCCGACAGCAGGATCAGGTGGTCGCAGACTCGTTCCAGGTCGGCGACCAGATGCGAGGACAGCACCACGGTCAGGCCGCCCACGGCTACCGCCTCGGCCAGGGTGCCCAGGAAGTGCCGCCGGGCCAGGGGGTCGAGCGCGGCCACCGGCTCGTCCAGCAGCAGCAGCCTGGGCTGTTTGGCCAGCGTGAGAGCCAGCGCCAGCTGGGCGCGCTGCCCTCCGGACAGGGTGGCGGCCGCCTGGTCCAGCGGGATACCCAGGGCTTTCAGCCGGTCCCAGGCGGAGGCGGCGTCCCAGCGAGGGTTGAGGTGGGCGCCGATGGCGATGTGATCGGCGGCGGTGAAGCGCCGGTACAGCGGGATCTCCTGGGCCAGGAAGCCGACATCGGCCAGGAACGCCGGGTCCTGGCGGGGGGTACCGCCCAGCACCGCGACCTCGCCACCGGTCGGCTGGGCCAGGCCGGTCAGCAACCGCAGCAGAGTAGTCTTCCCGGCACCGTTCGGGCCGATCAGCGCCGATATCGCACCCTCCGGGACGCTGATGGTGGCCTCGCTCAAGGCGGTGACCCGGCGGTAGCGCTTGGTCAGCGCGCGGGTCTCGATCACGGGATTCATGCGAGCTGCTCCTCGTCCGGCGCGCGCAGGGTGACCCGCAGCAGCGACTCGATCGACTCGTCATCAAGCCCCGCCTCGCGGGCGGTGCGGACCCAGCGGGCCAGGCTGCGGCCGAGCCGGGAATGGGTGTCCGGCGGCGGCCCGGCCGGGCGGTTGACCACGAACGTGCCGTGCCCGGCCCGGGGCTCGACCAGGCCGTCGCGCTCCAGTTCGCGGTAGGCCTTGAGCACGGTGTTCGGGTTGACAGCCGTCGCCGCGACGACTTCCCGCACCGTGGGGAGCTTGTCCCCGACATCCAGCACGCCCATCCGCAGCGCCTGCTGTACCTGCTGCACGATCTGCAGGTAGGTCGGGACAACCGAGCGGCCGTCAAGCCGGAAACTGATCACGCCGGACTCCTGACTCAAAGTCTTACGGTACTAAGACTTTAGACCCAGCCGGAGCCGACCGTCAACGGCCTGCTCCGGCCCGGTACCGGGGCAGGCCTGGCCTGGTGGTGATCTAGACTTCGCCCTCGATGACCTCCCAAGCCACATCGGCGGCGCCGGCCCGCCCCCTACACCGCGGGCCCATCCTGGCCGCGCTGATGGCCACGATGGCGCTGTCGGCCATGGACAACACGATCGTGGCCACCGCGATCCCGCAGGTCGTTCGGGATCTGGGTGGGTTCTCGCTGTTCAGCTGGGTGTTCTCGGCCTACTTGCTGACCCAGACAGTGACGATCCCGGTGTACGGGAAGCTGGCGGACCAGTGGGGGCGCAAGCCGGTCCTGGTGGCCGGGACGATCATCTTCCTGGTCTGTTCCGGGTTGTGCGCGCTCTCGTGGAACATGGTCAGCCTGATCGCGTTCCGCGGCCTGCAGGGCATCGGCGCCGGAGCGATTATGGCGACGGTCAACACCCTGGCCGGGGATCTGTACGACCTGCGCGAACGCGGCCGGGTGCAGGGCTGGCTGTCCAGCGTGTGGGGCGTCTCGGCGGTGCTGGGGCCAGCGCTCGGCGGGTCGCTGGCTCAGTACGCGTCCTGGCGGTGGATATTCGTCATCAACCTCCCGGTGGGAGCAGTCTCGCTCACCCTCATCGGCCATTACCTGCACGAGCGTGTAGTCCCGGCGCGGCATCGGGTGGACGTCCTGGGCGCGGTGCTCATCCTGGTGGCGGCCGGCTCGCTGGTGTTCGGCCTGCTGCAGGGCGGCGTCGCCTGGGCCTGGGTGTCACCGCCGGGCGTGGCGGTGTTCGCGGTGACGGCGGCGGCGGCCGCTATGGCGGTCGTGGTTGAGCGGCGAGCGCCGGAGCCGATCATGCCGCCCTGGGTCTGGAGCCGGCGGGTGCTGGCCGGCTCGGCCATCGGCGCGCTCGGGCTCGGCGTGCTGGTGATCGGGCCGAGCACATTCCTGCCCACCTACGGGCAGGAGGTGCTCGGGCTGGGCGCGATCGCGGCCGGAGCTGTCCTGGCCAGCATGAGCATCGGCTGGCCCCTGGCGTCGTCGCAGTCCGGGCGGCTGTTCATGCGGATCGGTTTCCGGGACACGGCCGTGATCGGTTCGTCGATCTGCCTGCTGGGCGTGCTGTGCTTCGTGCTGACGGCGCAGCCGGGCGTGTGGATCGCGGTCGCCAGCACGTTCGTGCTCGGCTTCGGGCTGGGCCTGCTGTCGGTGTGCACGGTGGTGGGCCCGCAGTCCACCGTCGCGTGGGAGCAGCGCGGCGTGGTGACCGGCGCCATCATGTTCAGCCGGTACCTAGGGCAGAGCCTGGGCGCGGCGATCTTCGGGGCGGTGTTCAACACGGCGATCCTGCGGCGGCTCCGGTCAGCGCCGCCGGCGCTCCAGGGCAAGCTGCCGCATCAGGTGAATGCCGTGAGCGCCGCGCTGGGCCAGCCCGGCCGGCTGTCTGACACGGCGGTGGCCAGCTACCTTCGGCAGGCGATATCGGCTGGCGCGCACGATATCTATCTCGGTCTCGCTGGGGTGGCCGTGGTCACGCTGGGGGCGGTCATCGTGATCATCCCGCGCCGGTTCGAGACGGGCGCCGGCGCCGCCGCCGACCATCCCGCCGAATAATGCGGTCAGCGGCCGCGGCGTGTCACTCTCCTGATTGTCCATCGGGCTGCTGCGAGGCGCTGGGTAGTTCAGGCCGCCGCGGGGCGCGCCGGGCAAGGTTCCGACGGACGAGATATGTCTTTGACTTTTTATCCGGTCATATCGGATAGTTCAGCCAACGGGGCAATCAGGCTAGCGACTCACCGGGGGATCACCATGAGCCGAGCCCGTACGATCATCGCCATTGCCAGCGGACGCCGGGCCAAATGGGCCGTGCTGGTCTTCTGGCTGATCATCGTGGCCGTGGCCGCGCCGCTGTCCGGCAAGCTGACCGGGGCGGAGAAGAACGACTCGTCGGCCTGGCTTCCGGCCAAGGCCGAGTCGACCAAGGTGCTTGACCTGCAGTCACGCCTTCAGTCTCCGAATATCTTTACCGGCGTCGTGGTGTACGACCGTCCCTCTGGCCTGACCAGCGCGGACCGCGCGAAGGCGGTCGCCGACGCCAGCCAGTTCGCCGGGGTGACCGGCGTGGTGCACGGACAGGTGGCGGGGCCATTCTTTGCCAGCGATGGCCCGGCGATCGAGACTCTCGTGCCCGTCAATTTGGGCTCGAACGGCTGGAATGGCGCCTCGGCTGCGGTGACCAAGCTGCGCGACATCGCGCAGGCGAACTCCGGCGGATTGGCCGTACACATCGCCGGCCCACTGGGCAGCGCCGCGGACTCGGCTAACTCGTTCAAGGGCATCGACGGCACCCTCCTGGCCGCCACGTTGCTCATCGTGATCGTGCTGCTGCTGATCACCTATCGCAGCCCGGTGCTGTGGCTATTGCCGGTGATCTCCGCGGGCATCGCGCTGACCAGCGCCGAGGCGCTCATCTACCTGCTGGCGGCACACGCCGGCCTAACCGTCAACGCACAGAGCGCCGGCATCCTCTACGTGCTGGTGTTTGGCGCCGGAACCGACTACGCGCTGCTGCTGACCGCCAGGTACCGCGAGGAACTGCGCCGGCACGAGGACCGGCATGAGGCGATGGCCGTCGCGATCCGCCGGGCCGGCCCGGCCATCATCGCCAGCGGGGGCACCGTGATCCTCGCCCTGCTGACGCTGTCGGTAGCCGAGCTGAACTCCACCAAGAGCCTGGGACCGGTGCTGGCCATCGGCGTCGGCGTGGCGCTTGTTGCCATGATGACGCTGCTGCCGGCCCTGCTGCTGATCTCCGGCCGCTGGATATTCTGGCCGGTCAAGCCCGTGTTCGGCTCGGCCGAGCCCACCGCCAGGGGCTTCTGGGCCGGGGTGGGCCGGCGTATCGCGGCTCGGCCGCGGATGGTCTGGGTGACGACCGCAGTGGTGCTCGGCGCGATGGCGCTCGGCCTGACCGGCCTGAAGGCCAGCGGCCTGACCGCCGCCGAGTCCTTCGTCGGGCACCACCCGGACTCGGTGGTCGGGCAGGCGGTCATCGGCCAGAACTTCCCGGCCGGCGCCGGGCAGCCGGTGGTCGTGGTCGGCAATGAGGCGCAGGCGGCCCAGTTGCTGGCCGCCTTCAAGACCACGCCCGGGATCACCGGCGTGACCAGTCCGGTGACCAGGGCCGGCCACGCCTACATGCAGGGCACGCTCACTTCGGCACCGGACAGCCAGGCAGCGTTCAGCACGATCGACAGGGTCCGGGACGCCGTGCACGCCGTTCCCGGGGCGGACGCGCTGGTTGGCGGCAATACCGCGATCACGCTGGACATCGCCCGCGCCGCGGACCATGACCGGAACGTGATCATTCCCATCGTCCTGGTCCTGGTATTCCTGATCCTGGGGCTGCTGCTGCGCGCGGTGATAGCACCGATCATGCTCATCGCCACCGTGGTGCTGTCGTACGCCGCGGCGCTGGGCGTGAGCTCGCTGTTCTTCAATAACGTGTTCAACTACGGCAACGCGGACAACTCGTTCCCGCTGTTCGTGTTCGTCTTCCTGGTCGCCTTGGGCATCGACTACAACATCTTCCTGATGACCCGGGTGCGGGAGGAGGCAGGAAAGCACGGGCCGCGTCGCGGCGCGCTGACCGGACTGGCGGCAACCGGCGGGGTTATCACCTCGGCGGGCCTGGTGCTGGCCGGCACATTCGCCGCGCTCGGCACGCTGCCGGTCACCTTCCTGGCCGAGCTGGGCTTCGCGGTCGCGTTCGGCGTACTGCTCGACACCCTTGTCGTCAGGTCCGTGCTGGTCACCGCGCTCAACCTGGACCTGGGACGCTGGGTGTGGTGGCCGAGCAAGCTGTACCGGCAATCGGTTCCGGAGCCCGAGCAACTGGAGAAGCAGCCATCGGCAGTGCCGTAGGCCAGCGGTAAGAGGGATGATGCCTGGTTGTCAGTGAGGTGATCGATCAGAGCGGTTCTGATCTCGAACGGCGACCGGGATCGGGCTGGCCAGGGAGGCGAGCAGAGCCAGCTTTTCGGCGCTGCTCGGGCCGGCGTCGGCGTGGTAGATAACGAGCATCTGACCCTCGGCACCGCCGATGGCGAGCTTCTCGCGGCTGAGCGTGAGGTCCCCGACCTGTGGATGGTGGAGAGGACCTCGAGCAATTGCCGGATACCGGCGGGTACGGTCTCGCGCCTGGGGCGGCGTCGCCGGTGACGGGGCCGTGCCGCGGCCAGGCTGAGCAGGTAGTCGGTGGCGGCCCGGTCAAGGTGCAGGACACGGGCAAGAGCCTCGAGGACCTGAATAACCGCGCAGGTCGTGCGCGGCCTGTCCCTGTCACTCCCAGGATCACCGGGGCCTGCCTGCCCGGTAACGCGGCGCGCATGATGGCGTTATTAGGTGCTGAGGCCCTCGCGCGAGGGCCGCGTCGCCCGGGACGGACCCGGACACCATTGACGAGGAGAAGAGTTCTTATGACATCGACCACCCTTCCCGGCGGGACGTTCACCATGGCCGGGGATCTGACGGTCACCCGGATGGGCTACGGCGCGATGCAGCTGGCCGGTCCGCACGTGTTCGGCCCGCCGGCCGACCGCGACGAGGCCGTGGCCGTCCTGCGCGAGGTCGTGCAGCTGGGTATCACGCACGTCGACACCAGCGACTACTACGGCCCGTATGTCACTAACCAGATCATCAGGGAAGCCCTGCACCCTTACCCGGACGACCTGCACATCGTGACCAAGGTCGGAGCGCTGCGGGACGCCGAGGGCGGCTGGCCGCAGGCCCTCGCCCCGGACCAGCTGCGCCAGGCCGTGCACGACAACCTGGACCACCTTGGCCTCGACGCCATCGACGTGGTCAACCTGCGGGTCGGCGGGCTGGAGAGCCCCACGCCCGGCTCGATCGCCGAACCGTTCACCGTGCTCGCCCAACTGCAGCAAGAGGGACTGATCAAGCACCTCGGCCTCAGCACGGTCAGCGCCGGGCAGATCGCCGAGGCCCAGTCGATCGCCCCGGTCGTGTGTGTGCAGAACTTCTACAACCTCGCCCACCGGGCCGACGACGAGCTCATCGACTCGCTCGCCACAGAGGGCATCGCGTACGTGCCGTACTTCCCGCTCGGTGGCTTCTCTCCGCTGCAGTCCGAGGAGCTGAAGTCGGTCGCCACCCGTCTGGACGCCACACCGATGGCCGTCGCGCTGGCGTGGCTGCTCCAGCGGTCACCGAACATTCTGCTCATCCCGGGTACCTCATCCGTCGCGCATCTGCGCGAGAACGTCACCGGAGCTGCGCTGGCCCTTTCCGAGGACGACCTGACCGAGCTGAACAGCATTGCCTCATGAGATCTGGGCTCATCAGGGGATTGCAGGAGCGAACCGCCCAGGCTCTTCCCGCAGTCGTCGTCGACCACCTCGACGGATGGTGGCTCCGCCATGCCGGCAGCGCCGCATGGTGGGCCAGCGCGGTGCTGCCGCACGGCGATGCCGGGCCGTGGGAACTACCGAACAAGATCCGTTTTGCCGAACAGTTCTACGCCGGTCACGGCACGCCGACCCGGTTCCAGGTCAGCCCGGCGGCTAGCCCAGCCAGCCTCGACGATGCATTGGCCAAGCGCGGATACCGCCTCGAGTGCCCGATGTCCTTGCAATCGGCTCCGACGACACGGGTCATCGACCGGGTGCCGGCCGGTGGAGCGCGGATCTGTATCGACGATCAGCCGGGCGACGCGTGGTTCGAGACCTGGCACGCGGTGCACGGCGACGGAGGCGACCCCGGCCCCGAGCGGTCAGTTGGTGGCGGGGACCCAGGTGAGGTGGACACTGGGGTCATGCGCTATCTGGGTATCGACACCGCGAAGAAGATCTCCAAGATCGGGCTGGGCACCTGGCAATTCGGGTCCCGGGACTGGGGATACGGCGATCGCTACGCCGACGCGGTCGCGCAGGCGATCGTGGGGCGGGCGCTCGAGCTGGGCGTTACCTTGTTCGACACCGCAGAGATCTACGGCTTCGGGCGGAGCGAGCGGATCCTGGGCCAGGCGCTGGGCGACAACCGCGAGTCGGTCTTCCTCGCGACGAAGATCTTCCCGCTGCTGCCGGTCGCGCCGGTGGTGGAGCAGCGCGCCGTGGCCAGCGCGGACCGGCTCGGCGCCCGCACGCTCGATCTGTACCAGGTGCACCAGCAAAATCCGGTGGTCCGGGACGGCACGATCATGCGTGGCATGCGCGCGCTGCAGCGGGTCGGGCTAGTGGGCGAGGTCGGGGTCAGCAACTATTCACTGCAGCGCTGGCGGGCCGCCGAGGACGCTCTCGGCAGCCGGGTCCTGAGCAACCAGGTCCCCTACAGCCTGGTGGCCCGCTCCCCCGAACGAGACCTGCTGCCGTTCGCCCAGTCACATGGCCACGTAGTACTGGCCTACAGCCCGCTGGCGCAGGGGCTGCTGTCGGGCCGGTATGACCGGGACAACCGGCCGGCCAACCGGGTCCGGGCCGCCAACCCGCTGTTCCTTCCCGACAATCTTGAGCGCGCCGGGGAACTCATCGCCGCCCTGCGCGAGGTGGCCAGCGCGCACTCGGCGACGCCGGCGCAGATCGCGCTCGCCTGGGTGATCCGCCACCCCGCAGTGGCCGCGATCCCGGGCGCATCCAGCGTGGAGCAGCTGGAACGCAACGTTGCGGCGGCCGAGATCGAGCTCACCGGCGACGAGTACCAGGCCCTGGCCACCGCAGCGGACCGGTTCCGGCCCATCACCGGGCGCGCCGCGCTTCCCGGCCTGGTCCGGGCCCGGTTCGGCCGCTGACCTTCAGCCCCCTTCGAGCATCAGGTCGCGCATGAGCACCTGGATCCGCGAGGGTTCGGTACATAGAGCCGCCAGACCCGGGTCGAGGGCCTGGAAAACGCCGTTGACGCCTTTCTCGGCATGCTGCGCGGCGAGAACGTCGGAAAGATGATCGTCTCTCTGGGCGAGTGACGCATGGATGCGATCCCCCGCGGCGGCGGGCGGATCGGGGCGTCGCGCATGGTTGTCAGGGTGGTGGCCACGTACCGAGCGGCTGCCCGATCTCCCATTCGTGCCCGAATGGGTCGGTTATCCGGCCGAGGCGCCAGCCGTGCTCGTCAGCCGGCTCGGCCATGGCGGCGGCGCCCGCAGCGACCGCGTGGTCGAAGACAGCGTCGGGATCATCGACGACGAGCAGGGTGCGGCTGGTCGCGCCGCCGATCGCCTTCGGGTTGAGGCGCTCGCCGGTCGATCCCGCCGTGGACACCCAGAAGGCGGCGCCGCCGATGGCCAGCTGGGCGACGATGTCCTCGCCTTCGCCGACGCGGTGCAGCACGGTGGCGCCGAAGGCGGCCTGGTAGAACGCGACGGCCTGGGCGCCGCGGTCGACCCACAGTTCCGGTTGGATGCTGGTCACTGAAGCTCCTGGGGTTGGTTCGCGGTGGCGGCCTGATGGTCATGTACGGGCAGCAGCAGGCGAACGGTGCTGTCGGCGAACCAATGCCGAAAGCGCTGGGCGCTCCACTGCCGGTCGCCGGTGAAGCGGCAGAACAAGGCCGGGTCCATCAGGGTCCAGACCGTGTCGATCGCGGCGGCGCGGTCCACTCCGTCGCGCAGGGGCGATCGCCGCGCCAGACCGTCCACCAGCCAGGTGGCCATGACCTGGCGCTGCTTCATGAGTTGCGTGGCGATGGCGGCGATGTCCTCGTCGACCCGGGCCGCATCGAGGGCCACCAGCGTCAGCCCCGCGGCCCGCTGGGCGGAGTCGGCGAGCACCTGAGCGAAGACCGCGACGAATTCGGCCGGCTCGGCGGCGGCCTGCGCCCGGGCGGCCCACTCGCGGGCCAGCATGGGCACCGGTTCGTCATCGCCGGCGATCGCGGTGTCGATCACCGCCTTCAGCAGCCGCGCTTTAGTCCCGAAGGCGAGCTCGACGGTGGGCACTGCGACGCCCGCGTCGGCGGCCACCGCGCGCATAGTCGTGGCGGCGTAGCCGTGGAGAAGGAACCGGCTCGCTGCGGCCGCGGTAATCCCGGCCCGGGTGCGGCGGGCCTGCTGCTCACGGCGCGGCGAGCGGTAGCGGCGGGTCGGCGTGCCACCGGCGGCCAAGTCCGAAGCCCCCATAATCGACTATGGTACTGCCATAGCCAAATGAGGAGGCGACCGGCGATGACCGAGCAGAGCACCCCTCCCGACCCAGGTGTCGAAGGCACCGTGGCCCGGCCCGGTGGCGTGTCCTACCTGCGGATACCGTCTCGGGACGTCGCAGAGTCCGCGGAGTTCTACCGCGATGTGTTCGGCTGGCGATTGCGCGGCGACCCGGAAGAGCCGAGCTTCAGCGACGGCACCGGGCATGTCATCGGGCACTGGCGCACCGACCTGCCCGCCGCCGGGGAGGCCGGCGTACTGCCGTACATCTACGTCACGCACCTCGACGACACGCTGCGGAAGGCGACCGAGCGCGGGGCCGAAGTGGTCACCCCGCCCTACCCGGAAGGAAACCTCCGGGTCGCCACCATCCGCGACCCGGCCGGCAACGTCATCGGCATCTGGCAGGCTTGACACCCTTGCGCGGCGCCTGCTCGTCGATCGACTCATGGCGATCTTCCGGAGACTCTGCCGGATAAGGCGCGTTGCTGGCGATCATCCTCACTCCCCTGGTTCCGGCCACATCCCAGACCTCACGCAGCACAGAAGGGCACCCGCAGACACGCGAGTGCCCCCTGAATATGTGGTCAGCGTCCGGCTCAGGCCGAGGCCAGTCCGTTCTTCACGCGGCTGGTGAACGCCTGCCAGCTTCCGGGCGTGAATGCGAGCTTCGGCCCTTCCGGGTCCTTGCTGTCGCGGACGGCGACGGCGACGGCGCGGGGGGCGGCGCCCACGTCAGCGTCTGGACCGACGGCCGTGTCCTGTGGTGGCGCGCCGGCTCTCAGCAGACAACCTGGCCCGCCGCCGACCCATACGGCGCGGCGCGAATCCTCTGGCTCGAGCCGAGCCAGGGAGGAAGCAGGTGATTTCAGTGGAGAACCAGGCAGAGATCCGCCGGCCCGCGTCGTTTTACCCGGGCGTGACGCCGAGCAGCGAGAAGACAGCGCCCTGGTCGTCGGCGACCGTGCTCATCCGGCCGTACGGGTGGTCTATCGGCTCGCGGATGACCGAGCCGCCATTGACCTGCACCCGGGCGACCGACGCGTCGGTGTCCGCCGCGCCGAAGTACACCCTCCATCCGGCCGGGGTACCGGCTGGCACGCCGGCGTGAAGGTCGCCGATGCCGCCGACGTCCCGGCCGTCGACCTTGAAGGTCGCGTAGCTGAAGCCGTCGCCGCTCATGTCGCCGTACTCGTAGCCGAAGACGGCCGCGTAGAACGCCTTGCTGCCCTCGAAGTCGCGGCTCACCTGCTCGTTCCAGCACATCGCCCCGGGCTCGTTCACGATTTGTGCCCCGGGAAACGCGCGAGCCTGCCAGACACCGAACACGGCACCGGCCGGATCCACGGCGACCGCCATCCGGCCGGCGTCCATGACGTCCATCGGTTCCATGACCAGTTGGCCGCCGGTGCCCTTGATCCTGGCGGCGGTCGCGTCGGCGTCCGACGTCGCCAGGTAGGTGATCCACATCGTGGGCGCCTCCGGTGGGCCCATCTTCGGGCCGACGCCGGCGACGCCCCGGCCGTTAACCTCCGCTACCGAGTACCCGCCGGTCTCCGGCCCCCCGGGCTGGACCGTCCAGCTGAAGACGTCGCTGTAGAACTCTGTCGCCTTCGCTATGTCCGGCGCGCCCAGGTCCGCCCAGCACGGCGTGCCGTCCGGGCATGGAGTATCACGCGTAGTCATCCCCCACCTCCCGTATTCGAGCATATGTACGAAAGAGCCGATGCTAACTTAGCTAAGACGCTACGTGGCCTTTGGCGAAATTGAAGCCCTGGGCCGTGACAAATTCGCACCGGCGAGGCGGGTTCTATCCGGACGGGCTGAGGCCCGCGATGGCGAGGTCCATGACCCGGTGGGCCTGGTCCTGGCCTTCTTCGCCGGGCCCGACGCGCCACAGGAAGCCCATGAGCAGCAAAACGTCGGCCGCGTCGAGGCCGGGGCGCACGCTTCCGTCTTTCTCACCGGCGCGCAGCAAGGTGGCGACGGCTGCCGTGACGGGCGCATAAGTCTCGTTGACCGCGTCCTGGACGGCGGCCGTGTGCAGGGCCTCACCCAGTCCGTGCTTGACGCGGACGTAGTCCGCGAGAGTGTGGAACCAGGTCCGGAAGGCGTCCAGCGGCGTGTGGGCGGCCAGGACATCCGGGACGGAGTCGACGAGCCGCTGTATGTCGTGCCGGTAGACGGCGAGGATCAGGTCCTCGCGCGCGGGGAAATGCCGGTACAGCGTGCCCGGCTCGACAACGACACCCCGCTGGAGGAAACGCTGGAAGCCCTGCACGATGGCACCACCCGGTCGTGGCCGCCCCGCTAGTCGGTGCCAGCAAGACGTCCCAGATCGACGACGCGGTCGCCTCGCTCGACATCGAGCTCAGCGAGGACGAACGCGCCCTCCTCGAGGGCCCGTACACACCGCGCTACGACTTCCAGGGCATCTCGGACGACGCCGAGATGGAGCGCATCAAGGCCCGCCTCCCCCTCGCTTCAGCCCCGCAGGCTGACGCGAAAGGGGCGGGCGGAACGCGTGCGCCAGGCTGGCCGCTCGCTCAACGACCTCATCGACCGGATGCACGGCCGGGATCCATGGCGGGCGATTCACCCCGATCTTCGCCTTCCCCGCCTTTTATTTGCTGGCCGGGCGGCGGCTCCCGCCGGGCCCGGGCCTGGGTCATGATCTGGCGGTCGGCGACGGTCACGACGAGGGCCACGGCGCTGACGGCCACCATGATCAGGCCGATGACGTGCAGGCCGTGATCGGTGACCCTGGTGCGGAAGACGATGGCGATAAGGGCGGACGAGGCGATCGAGCCGATATAGCCGAAGGTCCGGAACAGACCGGAAGCGGTACCGATCTGATCGGCAGTGACCTGGGTGAATAGCGCCGTCTGGTTCGCGCTGGCGCCCGTGCCGAGGGTGATGCCGAAGACCAGGGTGATGATCACGATCCAGACCAGAGCGGTGCTCCTGGCGAGCACGAGCACCCCCGCGGAGGCGACCAGGCAGGAAATGGCCGCCGCGAGCAGCGGCATGCGGACCAGGTTCCGTTGCGAGATCGGCCGGGCCAGCACGGCCGAGATGGCGCTCATCGGCAGCAGGAGCAGGCCGGCCTCGCGGGCGGAGATGCCCCGGCCGGCTTCGAGCCACTGGGTGACGCCATAGAGCACGGTGTAGACGCACAGCCCCAGCAGGGCCCATCGCAGGTAGGTGCGGGTGAGCGCCAGGTTTGAGGCGAGCAGGCGCACATCGAAGAACGGATGGCTGGCCCGGAGCTCCCACCAGACCAGGCCCGCGCCCACCACGACCGCCACGCCAAGAGCGATCCAGTCCGGGTGCGGGATTGACAGCAGGAACACCAGCAGCGCCGCCATCGTCCCGCCGAAGCCGACGATGCCGGCCGCGTCGATGCGCTCCGCGACCTCCCGGGCCGTCCTCGGCCCCGCGACCCGCGGGTCGCGGGGAATCCAGAACATGGCCATGCCGAGCGCAACCAGCGCGACCGGAACGTTGACGAGGAAGGTGGTCCGCCATCCCCAGGCGTTGACCAGGACACCGCCGATGGGAAGTCCGATGGCGGGTGTCACCATCCCGGCGATCACCAGGCCGCCGAGGACGCCGCCGGGTGGCTCGTCCAGCCCGGCTGATTCGGCGCGGCGCCGGATCAGCAGCATGGCCGTGGGATAGCCGGCCGAGGTGCCGATGCCGATCAGGACCCGGGACACGATCAGCGTGGTCAGATCCTGAGCCACACCGCCGACGACCCCGCCGACCAGCACGGTCACGATGCCCACGAGGAACACCCGGCGCGGCCCGAACTCCCCGGCCAGCTTCCCCGCGGTGGGCTGGGCGATCGCACTGGCCAGGTATAGCGCCGAGACCAGGACCGCCGTCCGCCCGACCGAGACGTGGACCGCGGCGGCGATCGGCACCAGGGCGGTGGCGATCAGGGAACTGTTGATCGGGTTGAGCGCGGACCCCATGAACAGGGGCGTCACGAACCGCCAGGAGAACGCGTTCTTCGTCGCGGCGCTCTGGGTCGTCTCCAGTGTCGGCATCAGAGGCTCTCCCCCAGCCGCTCGATCAGCGGTGCCGCCGCCATCAGCGTGTGCAGTTCCGCCCCGGTGAACCCGTCCGAAAGGGCCTTCGCCAGCTGCTCGGTCCGGGCGGTGCGCTTGTTCCGCACCGCCCGCCGCCCGGCCTCGGTCAGCGACATGACGGCCCGCCTGCCGTCCCCCGGGTCCGGGTGACGCTCCACCAATCCCCGCGGCTCGAGCGCGGCCAGTGTCACCCCCATCGCCTGCGGGCTGATCTGCTCGACTTTGGCCAGCTCGCCCGGTGTGGCCGGACCAGCACGGTCCAGCCGCGACAGGGCCGAAATCTCCGGCAGCGTGAGCTCACCCGGCGCCGGCGCCTGACGCAACCGTCGCACGAACAGCCCGATGCTCACGCGCAGCGCGGCAGCAACGTCTTCGGGATCCGGGGCCTGTGTCATGATGTTAAGCCTAGCCTTATCAATCCAGCTTTGTAAATCTGGATTGAAGAACTGCCCAGGCGCCCGCCGGCCAGGATCACCCACTTCGTGCGGCGCAGGCCTAGGCCGGCGCGTCCGCCTCGGCCACGGTGGCCCGGAGGGCGTCGGCCAGGCGGGCGGCCGGCTCCGGCAGCTGATGCGGGAGCCAGGCCAGAAGGATGCGCCGCTGCTCCTGCGGGCCGCCGCGTACCGGCATCACGCGCACCCCGGCGGGTACGGCCGGCATGAGGACGGGGGGCACGGTGGTCAGGCCGCATCCGGCCGCGACGAGGTGCAGCTTGGCCAGCCAGTCGCGGGCGGTGTGGGCGATCTCCGGCCGCTCGTCGAGGCCGGGCCAGACCCCCATGAGGATCTCCTCCCCCGCACTGGGCGCGGCGATCCAGCGCTGGCCGCGCAGGTCGGCGACGTCGACGACCTCGCCGCGGGCGAGCGGATGAGTGGCGGGCACGGCCAGGCGCAGGCTCCGTTCCGTGAGTGGCGTCGATCTCTTCGACCACCATCGCGGCGCGGCGCATCACGACGTGCCCGGCGGATGTCAGCCGCACCCCGTCGTGGCGCCGCTCCAGCAGCGGCACTGCGGCGGCGCGTTCGAGCGAGGCGACCTGCCGGGACACCGCGGACTGGGTGTAGCCGAGCGCGGCGGCGGCCGCGGTGAGGGTGCCCCGCTCGGCCACCTCGCGGAAGACCCGCAGTGCGGTGAGCGAGGCATCGGTGAAAGCCATATGGACGCCGAGGACACCGTCTACCTGACCGGGCGCAACGCTGACCGCGTCGCCGAGGCGGTCGACGCGCTGCCGCGCAGCGGTGCCCGGATCCGCGGGGAACTCCTTGACGTGGCCGATCCCAAGGCAGCCGGGCTCCTGGCCGCGCAACTTCAGGAGCGGCACGGCGGCGTCGACATCGTATTCGGCAACGCCGTCATGCGCGTGGGGCCCGACGACAACCCGCGCGAGATCGTCGGCACCTACACCGAGGTGAACAACTTCGGCACCACCCGGCTGCTGCGGGCCTTCGCTCCGCTGCTGCCGGACGACGGGAGGCTCCTGGTCGTCGCCAGTTCGCTGGGCACCCTGTACTACCTGGCCCCGGTGCTGCACCGCCGTTTCGATGACCTGGCCTCCCTCGACGAGGTCGACCAGCAGGTCGCGGCGTGGCGTGACGCGGTCAAGGACGGCAGCGCTCGCGCCGGCGCGTGGCCCGGCTTCGTCAACATCCCGTCCAAGATCGGCCAGGTCGCGGCCGTGCGGACCCTGGCCAGGCAGCGACGTGACCGGGACGCTGAACGCGGCATCCTTCTCGCGTCCGTGTGCCCCGGGATGATGAACACTCCCACCTCCGGCCTGTGGTGGGACGTCAGCAGCGCCGCCAGTCCCGCCCAGGCCGCCGTTCCGCTCCTGGACCTGGCGCTCGGGCCGGTGAAGCCGGGCCACTACGGCGAACTCGTACGGAACGGGGAAGTCCTCCCCTGGTCTGCCCAGAGGTAGGAGCGCCGTCCGCGAGTGGCCGGTTCCGGTCAGGTCAACCGCGCAGCATTGCGCATATGACCTTCCAGGGTTAAACAGCAGTGTGCAAGATCGAACCTTTCGAGCCAAGTCAGCGCGCGGGCTGGTCCTCGTCGTGGTCGCGGCCGTCCTGTCGGCGCTGCTGCCGGCCGCCGCGGCCTCCGCCGCGGACCCGGGCCCATCTCGCCTGAGCGTAGCCGGCCTGCAGGCCGACTACGCGTCCAACCCGCTGGGGATCGATGACGCCCATCCCAGCCTGAGCTGGCAGCTGGGCTCACCCGTGAACGACGAGCGGCAGACGGCCTACCGGATCCTCGTGGCCAGCACACCGGATCGGCTCGCCCCGGGACGCGCCGACGTGTGGGACAGCGGCAAGGTCACCTCGAACGCGTCCGTGGGCGTCTCATACGGCGGTCCGGCGTTGCGGTCGGCCCAGCGCTACTACTGGACCGTCCAGGCCTGGGACGCCCGCGGTAACCCGTCGGGATGGGCGCGGCCCGCCCGGTGGGAGATGGGGCTGCTGAACGCGGCCGCCTGGCCGGGAGCGCAATGGATCAGCCCCGACACCGCCGGGCAGGACTCCTGGTCGGACTTCTTCCTCGACGTGGACTTCACGATCCGCAAGGGCGCGGCGAGCGTGGTGTTCCGGGCCCAGGATCCGAACAATCTGTACATGTGGCAGGTGAACTCCGAGGTCAATCCGGGCCAGGTCATGCTCCGCCCGCATCTGGAGGTCAACGGATCCTTCAGCCACCTCGTACCCGACGTTGACATCAGCCAGGTGATCACGCAGCAGAACGTGAACGCCCAGCACCACCTGCGCATCGAGGCCAACGGCGCGACGATCAGTACCTGGATCGACGGCACCCTGGTCAACGTGCTCACCGACCACACGTTCAGCAAGGGCACGGCCGGCTTTCGCGTCGGCGACTCAACCGAGGACTCTCTCTACGACAACCTGGCCGTCCACGGCCTCGACGGCACCTCGTTGTTCTCCGACGACTTCTCGGCCAGCCCCGATCCCTCGTTCCCGCAGACTCCGATCACCGGCGGGCAACTGGAGCCGGGCGGCGGCATCACACTGCTGAACCCGAATCCCGGCGCGCCCCTGCTGCGGGACTCCTTCACCCTCGGCAAGAAGGTCGCGCGGGCCCGGGCCTACGTGGACGGCCTCGGCTTGTACGAGCTGCACATCAACGGGCGCAAGGTCGGCGACAACGTGCTCACCCCGCCTGACCCCCCGTACCAGCAGCGGGACCTGTACCAGACCTACGACGTGACCAGCGATGTGCGGCGCGGCGCGAACGCGGTCGGCATCTGGCTGGGCAACGGTTACGGGCCCAATTTCAGCCCGTACGGCTTCCGGTGGCTCGGCCCCAAGCAGGCGACCTTGCTGCTCGAAGTCACCTACACCGACGGCACCAGCCAGATGATCACCACCAATGACAGCTGGACCTGGTCGAACGGCCCGATCACCGCGAACGACATCTACAACGGCGAGACCTACGACGCCCGGCTCGAGCAGCAGGGCTGGGACGAGCCCGGCTTCGGCGCCTCGGCCTGGAAGCCGGTGACAGCCGTCGCCGCGCCGAGCGCGAACCTGGTCGCCGACGACGTCCCGCCGGTTCGGGTCGTGCAGACCCTGCGGCCGGTGCGGATGACCGAACCCAAGCCCGGCGTGTACGTCTACGACCTCGGGCAGAACATCGCCGGCTGGGAGCGGCTACGGGTCCAGGGCCCGGCGGGCACGACGGTGCAGATGCGCACGGCTGAGGATCTGGCCAAGGACGGCACGCTCGACACCACCACCAACCGGAACGCGGCGTCCACGGATCGCTACACCCTGGCCGGTACCGGCAAAGCGGAGACCTACGAGCCGCGCTTTACCTATCACGGGTTCCGCTACGTCGAGGTGACCGGCTACCCGGGCACTCCCACCCTCGACTCGATCGCCGGACGGGTGGTCCACGCCGACGTGGCCTCGACGGGCACCTTCACCTCCTCCGACCCCCTGCTGAACCAGATCTGGCAGAACAACCGCTGGACGATCCTGAACAACTCCATGAGCCTCCCGACCGACAACCCGGTCCGGGACGAACGAACGCCGCCGGGCATGGACGTGCAGGCCTACCACGACGCATCGATCCGCGAGTTCGGCATGGACCGCTTCTACGCCAGCTACCTGTCCGACATGCCGCCGGGCACGGCCCTGCCGAGCGACGCCGGGAACGCCCAGAACCCGGACATGGGCGGCGACCAGATCTCGCTGGCCTGGATGCTTTACCAGCAGTACGGGGACCGGGCCACCCTGGCCCGGATGTACCCGGCCATGAAAGCCTTCGTCGACACCAACGCGGCCAGCGTGCCGGGCTATATCTGGCCCGCGGATCACGGATTCGGCGACTGGTGCCCGCCGGTCTACGGCCCCGGAGTAAACGGGGGGCTGGGCAGCCCAGGCGTCGGTGACTGCACGAGCGAGGTGTCGCTGGTCAACACGGCGCTGTCCTATCTGCAGGCGTCCGACGTGGCCCAGGCCGCGGGGGCGCTGGGCCTGGCCGCGGACGCGGCGCACTACACGGCGCTCGCGTCCACGATCAAGGACGCGTTCAACGCGACCTTCCTGAACGCCACGCACGACGGATACGCCGACGGCCGCCAGACCACCAGCATCCTGCCGCTCGCCTTCGGCATGGTGCCCGCCGCCGACGTGAACGCGGTCGGCGGCAAGCTCGTCAGCACCATCCTGAACACCGACCACGGCCATCTGGACACCGGCATCTTCGGCACCCGCTACCTCATGGATGCGCTGGCCCGGACCGGCCGCACCGATGTCGCGATGACCGTCCTGGACCAGACGACCTACCCCGGCTTCGGCTACGAGATCAGCCAGGGGGCGACGACCGACTGGGAAGAGTGGACCTACAGCTCGAGCATGGAATCACACGACCACGCGATGTTCAGCGGCATCAACGCGTCGCTCTACACCGACCTGGCCGGCCTCGAGCCCGACCAGCGCCGGCTACCGAACGCTGAGCATCGCGCCGCAGGTGCCGCCGGGCCTGCACCACGTGTCCGCCTCCCTGGAAACGGTGCGGGGCCAGGTCGCATCGTCGTGGACGAGAACCGGCCACTCCTTCACGCTCAGCGTGACGGTCCCGGTGAACGCCACGGCCACGGTGTCGGTCCCCCTGTTCGGGGCGAACCGCGCGCACGCCGGCCATGGCGCCACCCTGGTGAAGGTGCACGACGGCATCGCCGACTACACCGTCGGCTCAGGTCACTGGCAGTTCACTGACTCGCTGTAAAAGCTCCTTACCCCCACATACCGAACGAGACTCAATCGGAGCCCGGCGGTGCCGCGGACGCGAATCGACACGAATCTCGCAAACCATGTTGACATCTGAGGGGGCGCGTCGTTGATTCGGAGGATGGAAAATAATGATGGACTGGGACGCAGCGGCTCGACCCGCCGTGCATTTCTATCCGCCACGGCCGTTACCGCGGTCACGGCGCCTCTTCTTACCGGCACGGCATCGGCCGGCACCAGTCCCGCGCCCACGCGGCAAGAGCCAAGCGAGGAATTGCGGGCCGTGCTGCGTCACGTCGACCCGGCCCGGATCAAGGCGACGGTGCTGCGGCTGACCCAGTTCGGTACCCGGCACACCGCGTCCAGCCAGACCGACCCGGTGCGCGGTATCGGCGCGGCCACCGCCTGGGTGTTCGCCCAGATGCAGGCCATCGCGGCCACGTCATCCGGCCGGATGACCGTGCAGAAGCAAACATTCGTTCAGCCGGTTTCCAACCGGATCCCGGTCCCGACGACGATCACCAACGTCATCGCGACCCTGAAGGGGACCGCCTCCCCCGAGCGGTTCTACGTCGTCACCGGGCACCTGGATTCGCGGGTGACCGACGTGCTGAACTTCACCAGCGACGCCCCCGGCGCCGATGACGACGCCTCCGGGGTCGCGGTCGTGCTCGAACTGGCCCGCCTGTTCGCCACTCATCAGTTCGCCGGCACGATCGTGTTCGCGACCGTGGCCGGGGAGGAGCAGGGGCTGTACGGCTCGGCGTACATGGCCCAGCAGATGAAGGCGGCCGGCGCGGACGTGCAGGGCATGTTCAGCAACGACATCGTCGGGGCGAGCCAGGCGTGGGACGGCACCAAGCCCGACCCGCACACGCTCCGGCTGTTCGTCGAGGGCATCCCGACCGCCGCGACCGCGGCCGACATTTCCACCATGCAGTCGGTCGGCGGCGAGAACGACAGCGCTCGCGCCAGTTGGCCCGGTTCGTCGAGGACGTGGCTCCGTTCGACCTGACCAGCATGAACGTCCGGGTGATCTGGCGGCGCGACCGGTACCTGCGAGGCAGCGACCACATCTCGTTCCAGGCCCAGGGGTACCCGGCCGGGAGGTTCACCGAGCCCCGGGAAAACTTCGACCACGAGCATCAGAACACGCAGGTCGTCAACGGCGTGCAGTTCGGCGACCTGATCGAGTACGTGGACTTCGACTACATCGCCCGCGTGGCCACGGTGAACGGCGCGGCGCTGTGGTCGATGGCCACCGGGCCGGGCACGCCCAAGAACCTCGAGATCCACGCCACGGCGCCCCCGAACATGGCCGGCATCAACACCACCACCCTGACCTGGGCCGCGAACACCGAGCCCGACCTGGCCGGGTACGAGGTGGTGTCGCGGGAGACCACCGCGCCGGACTGGACCAGCGTCATCGGCGTCGGCAACGTCACCACGGTCACGCTCGACATCTCCAAGGACAACGTCCAGTTCGGCCTGCGGGCCGTCGACCACGCCGGGCACCGCAGCCCGGTCGCCTTCCCGCAGGTGGTCTCCACCTAGGCCACGCGACGCGGGGGCCACCATTCCGGTGCCCCCCGCGTCGCGCGTGAGCTACCCGACGGTGTAGGTGTACGGGACGGCAGCGAGAACATCGCCGCTGGTGTTTACGGCGCCCAGCCCGCCGCCGATGGCGCCGCCGAGTGTGCCGGAGCCGTTGAACGGGGACGTGACGAGGTAGATCACGCCGTGGACCACGGTCCCGGGCTTACCGGACGGAGTGATCGTCACCTTGATCCCGCCGGACTGGCCCGGGTTCACCACAACCGGCGTGCCCGTGGGGGCCGTGCCGGTAAAGCCGGGTGCGTACGGGTCGCCCGCCGCGGACGACACCGTGGTGTCGAGCGGCTGGGTGGTCGCGGTCGCGGTCAGCGTGCTGGTGCCCGCGGGCGCCCCCGCGTCGCTGAACGGGCCGATCTGCTGCAGGAAGGAGCCCCACAACCCGCGGGCCAGCTGATGCCGGCCACCGTCCTCGGTGACCCGGGCCACCGAGGTCATGTCACCGGCCTGCGCGGCGACCAGATCCCCGAACACATCCGGCTCGCCGAGGGGCCCGGCCAGTTCGACCTGGGCCGGGGTGCTGGACGTAGCCACCAGCGTGAGCTGGCTCGTGCCCGGCGGGATCTCGTAGAACGGCACGTTGGCCAGGTTGTTGATGTTCAGCGGCAGGCTGACCGTCGAGGTGCCCGACAGGGACGGCAGCGCGATGTTCGTAGCGCCCTTGAGCCGCGCGTCGACCTGCACCGGCTCGGCCACCGAGCCCTGGTTGGCGTAGGTGATGGTGTAGCTGGCGGCCTGGCCCGCGGTCAGCTTGGCCCCGGCGCTGGCCGGCAGGTTCGCGGCCACCTGGACCTGGTTGAAGCCGATCGTGCCCCGGAAGGTCTGCGAGACCTCCTGGCCGCTGACGGGATCAACAACGATCAGGACGAAGCGCCACAGGCCTGCCTCCGGCGCGTGCTGGACCAGCTGGAGGTTGGGCCCGCTGGTCACCACGCCGGTCGTGGAGTTGACCGAGGTGGCGTTGGTGCCGACGTCGATGGTCTCGCCGTCCGGGTCGACGAGGACGCCTTCGATCGCGACGTTCGGGTCCTGGTTCAGGTGGACACTGAGGTCGAGGTCCTTCTTTCCCCTCGGCACGTTGAAGGAATAAGTGTTCGTCTGGGTCGGGGTGACGGCGCGGGCGTTGCCGCCGGTGATCGTGCCGTCGAAGTCGCCCCGGTTGCCGGAGACCGGGATGACCGGGCGCAGCACCACCGGTACCGAGGCGTGCTGGCCGGCGGACGTGGCCAGCGTGAGGGATTCGGCGGTGTCGCCCTGGTCACCGCTGATCGCGGTGTCCAGGCGAACGTGGCCGGTCTGGCCGGGCGCGAGCCGGAGCGACGACGGGCTCACCGAGCCGACCGGAACGGTCTTCTGGGTGTAGGCGCCGAGGATGACGTTGCCGGTGAACGGCTGCGGCTGGCCCGGGACCGCCGCGGCCTTGGTCGGCGTGTAGAGCACCGCCGTCCAGGTGCCGCCCTCGGGGTTGCGGACGTCGACGAACCCGTAGTTGGCCGAGACCGTGCCGCCCTGGGGCCGGGTATTGGTGACGAACGCGCCGTCCGGCCCGATCAGGGTGAGCCGGACCACGGAGCCGCCGGGCACGCCTTCCGGATCACCCGGCCAGTCGATGGACACACCCAGACGGGCCGCGCCCGGGCTGACGTGGAAGGTGACCTTCTTGTACGCCCACGGCAGGCCGTTGGTGGCGTAGAGGAAGGTCGGGTCGGTCGCCGCGTCCACTGGCACCGTCGTCTGGTAGTTGGACGTCTTGGCGAAGCCACGGGTACCGGCCCAGACCGTCTCGGCCTTCTTCCCCGCGTTGGTGACGGCCACCGTCGTGCTGACGTGCGCGCCCGGCGCGCCGCTGAGCGTGGTCTGCTGCGGCGAGACCAGCACCTGATCGGGCTGGTTCGTGCCCGTGCCGCCCTGATAGGTCTCGGCCGCCTGGACCGCCGCATCCGCGTTCAGCAGGCCGGAGCCCTGCTCCGCGGCAGGCAGTCCCAGGTCGCCGGCGGTGCTGGTGAGGAACTTCTTGACCAGGGCCGGCGACGGGGACGCACCGCCGTGGTACTTGCGGAAGGCCTGGATGACCAGCGCCGCGGCACCGGCCGTGATGGGAGCGGACTGGCTGGTGCCGCCGAACGGCTGGATGGGCGCGGCCTGGCCGTTGTAGCCCACGCAACTGGTGAAGATGGCCCGGTTGGTCGAGCACAGCGCCCAGTCGGCCTCACCGGGAGCGACCAGGTCGGGGGTGTGGCCGCCCTGGCTGATCCCGCCGGAGGACAGGGCCGAGATGTTGTCCGACACCCACTTGCCGTTGGAGAAGGTGCGGGCACCCGCGTAGCCGGTCTGCTCGTAGTTCTGGAAGTCCGTCGAGGCGCCCGCGGAGATCACGTTCGGGTCGGTGGACGGGCTGCCCTGGGTGCCGGAGATACCGCCGTCGCCAGTAGAGACGGTGACGGTGATGCCGTGCCGGACGGCCGCGTCGTCGAACAGCTGAATCGTGTCGCGGGCGTTGTTGTCGGAGTAGACGTTGGCCCCGAACGACTCGTTGATCACGTTGACGCCGTGCGTGATCGCGTAGTCGATGGACTGCAGGATCGAGGAGTTCGACAGCAGTTCGCCGCCGGCCTTCAGCCCGACCAGGGACGCGCCGGGCGCCATGCCCAGGACGCGGATATCGCAGTTCTTGGGCAGGGCGAAGGCGGGGTTGACGAAGTTCGACAGGTCGTACACCTGGTGGCCCTGGGCCGCGATGCTGGACGCGTCACCGAACGCTTCGGCCCCTCCGGTCTGGGTGTCCGGGCCGCTGCCGGAGAAGTCCACGTACGACTTGAAGATCGACTTGCCGTTGCGGATGAAGTCCGGGTTGTTCGGGTCGATGCCGTCAGCGATCCAGGCGACGGTCACGCCGGCCCCGGTGATGCCCTGGGCCTGGGCCTGAAGCGCGTGCGTGGAGGTGAGATCTTCCGGCAGCAGAGGGTTGGCGGGCGTGCCGCACACACCGGGCGGGACCTTGGCCGTGCTGGTCTTGGTCGCGGCCGGGGGGGCCGGGACCTGAGAGGCAGCCGGCGTGACGCTGATCTTCTGGTCGGGCACGACCGACTGGACCGCGGGGCTGGCGGCGAGCGTCGCCGCCTCCGCCGGGGTGACGGTCGCCGCGAACGACGCCACGGCACTGTAACCGATCACGTTGGTGCCGCCCGCCGCCCTGACCTGGGAGATCAGGGGCGACTCCGCGGACGCCGGGCTGCCCGACTGGTTGTTCAGGATGACGATCACCGGGGACGCGGCCTGCGCGGAGGCACCCGGTGGGGTCGTCGCCGCGTCGGCGCTCGCTGCGCACGCCAGCGCGCAGACGATCGATACACCGGCAGTGAGGCCGATGATGTGGTGGGATCTGCTCATGCTTCCTTCTGCTGTCCTAGCGGCAGCCCCGCAGGTGGGCTCCCCCGTCCGCCGCCTCCGGGCGGCCCACCGGGGCCCATGTCACAAGCCCGGGCATGAGTCGGCCCACCTTCAGCGCAATCAGGAGCATTCAACTCAACACTCAGGAAAGATTCAAGAGTCTTCAGATAAGATAATTTGGTCACAAAATGGCAACGCCGATTCCGCCCGGACCACGGCGTCAGTCCCCGGCCGGGCACCGGTCGTCACGGGCGCGACGCTACGGCAGCATGACTTAGAAGCGCCTGATCCGCCGGACGTTCGCCCACCGGGTACGAAACTCGGCCTCGCCGAGATGCCGCAGCGCGGCGCGCCGTCCCCAGAGCCGGCCGACCACCACACCGACCACGAAGACGATCACAAAAGACCAGTCAATCCCGCCGCCGGCGGAGTTGGCGTGGGTCTGCACAGTGGCAGCTAATAATGCCCCCATACCGGGAGCGTCGCACAGGCAGACAATCCCGTCCAGCCCGTCCAGCCGGCTACCGTTATCCTCGTCGTACTCCCCTCGCGGGGCTTAGGACGTCCCAGCCGGGACAGCCGGGAAATATAACGGCATCGGGGGCCCGAGACCGGGCGGCGCGGCGATACCTGCGCCGGCAGCCGCCGGGCAGGTTAGCCAGTTGAGGTATGGCTCAGATGACACGGGTGTCTACTCACCCGGCCGACCCGCCCGGATGGGCCGGGCCGGCCGCGACGACGGGACATATGGTCCTGGCGCCGGGGATGGTCCGACCGGCCCGATCGAGCGGCTCATGAGCACGCTGATCCGCAAGCTGGCCTGGAGCAGGCTGTCCGAACCTAGGGTCGCCGTCGCCCTGTCCGGGGCGGGCCTGCTGCTCACCATGCTCGTCGGGGCGACCGCGCCGAACGCCGAGACGTTGCCGATCACGCTGCCGCTGTCGTCCCTCCTGCCGTCGCTCGACGACACCGTCATCGTCTCCACGGCGATGCTCTATGCGGGAGTGGTCCTCGGCTGCCTGGGGCTGGCCGGGATGCTGTGGGCGAACAGCCAGGGCTGGCGCCCCGATCCGCGCTACCTGTTCCTGGCCAGCACGGCCGTGGTCGCGGTCATGGTCTGTCTCACTCCGATCGGCTCGTCGGATACCGGGAGCTACGCGGCGTATGGCCGCATAGCGGCGCAAGGCGGGAATCCGTATACGACCAACCCGCAGGCCTGGGGCGATACCGCGTACACCGCCGCCGTCGGGTCGGTGTGGAAGAAGCAGCCGTCCGTCTACGGCCCGATCGCCACCCTGATCCAGCGGTTCGCGGCGTGGATCGGCGGGGCCGAATGTCGCCACCACCGTCTGGGTGCTGATGATCGTGACCGGTGCCGCGTTCATCGCCACCGGCTACCTGCTCCTGAAGACCTCTGACGATCCGGTGCGGGCCACGCTGTTCTGGACGGCGAACCCGGTCCTCATCCAGCAGCTGGTCGGCGGCGGTCATCTCGACACGTTCGTGGCGGCCGCGGCGATCTGCGCGATCCAGGTGGCGCGGCGGCGTTCCGGATATGCGCGGCGATGTGCTGGTCGGCGTATTGATCGGCCTGGCCTGCGGGATCAAGATCTATGCCGTGCTCATCGGGATCGGCCTGGCCTTGCCACTGCTCCAGCGGCGTCAATGGATGCGCGTCACGCGGATGACGGTGGTGTCGCTGGTGACGCTCGTGCTCCCGTACAGCTTCTACGGGATCGGTGCGCTGAAACCGGTCTTCGGCGGGCTGCAGCTGGTCACGCTGCCGTCGCCGTGGCGGTACGTCCAGATGATCGGGCAGGCGGCCGGCGTCGAGAAGGCCACCATGGCCACGGTAATCAGCTGCCTGTGGCCGATCGCGCTGATCGTTGTGGCGTGGCTTATCCACCGGCGGATCTCGTCCGATCAGCCGCTGGAAGTCGTCGCGCCGTTCGCCCTGACGTTCGCCTGGATCCTGGTCGCTCCGTGGGTGTTCGCCTGGTACACAGCGGTGGCATGGGCCGCGCTGACCCAGGTCCCCCGCAACCGGATGACCCGGTGGCTGACGCTTGTCACGGTCTTCCTGGCCATCGTCCTGTCCAGTGGCGGGCAAGCCGCCCTGGGCGGATTACCCAGCGCCGCCCCCCGCCCGCACGCCGAGGGCCGTCAGGACCTGTCGCCGATCACCTCCAGATCATAGAAGACCGGTGGGCCATCGGTCAGCGCGGTGAGCTTCCCGGCGAATGCCTGGGTCTCGGGCAGCCTGGAGTTGTCCATGGCCGACTCGTAGGAGTCGAAGAAGACGATGCTGAAATACCGGTCGGGGTTGTTGCGGTCCCGGGCCATGAGTTCCCGGCGCGCCGTGCGCTTTCCCTCGGTCGCCTGCTCCCACTCTTCTTCGACCCCGCGGACGCTGTCGATGTCGGTGGTCTTGAATTCGATGATCTGGACGAACGGCATTGGAACGCCCCTTTCTCGCGGCCGCGTCCGGCTCAGGCCGGCGGGATGTTCTGGTTGACCCGGAAGAAGTTGCCCGGGTCGTAGCGGGCCTTGATGCGGGCCAGCCGGTCGTAGTTGGGGCCGTACGACGCCCGCACCCGGTCGGTCCCCTCGTCCATCATGAAGTTGACGTACGCGCCCCCGGCCGAGGTCGGGTGCAGGGCCTCCCAGTAACGGACGGCCCAGTCCCTGATCTTGCCCGCGTTGGCCGGATCCGGGTCGACGCCGACGATCACCCCGGCCCAGCCGGCGTCCCGGTAGGCGAACGCGGTCGCATCGGCGTCGACGCGGTGGACGGCTCCGTCGATCGGGTACAGGTGCATCGTGGAATGCGGCGTGGGCAGCGCCTCGCCGAATTCCTGGTGGATGGCGATCGCCTCATCCGGGATCTCGCGGAAGAAGTCGGCTCGCCAGTACCACTGCAGCCCGGCCGGGTAGAGCGCATCGAACACGCTCTGCAACACGGGGAACGGCATCGGCTGGACGCCGTCGAGCAGCGGTGAGCCGAACGCCCGGACCGGCGCGAGCACCTCGTCGGCGCGATCGGCCGGGCCGGTGTAGCACCAGACGATCCCGCACGCCTTGCGCATCCAGAGCGATTCCGGGAACGGCGGGGCCGGCGGGATCGTGAGCAGGCCGAGCCAGCCGCTGAGTTCCTCCGGCAGGCTGGGCTGGACCTCGCGGTACCAGCGCATGACGTCGCTGGCATCGGCGATGTCGTACAGGATGGGCCCGGCGACGACGGTGCCGACGTCGTGGCAGCGGAACAGGAACGAGGTCACGATCCCGAAATTGCCGCCGCCGCCCTTCAGCGCCCAGAACAGGTCGGGGTGCGAGGCCTCGTTCGCGGTGACGAACGAGCCATCGGCCAGCACCACGTCGGCGGCGAGCAGGTTGTCGACGGTGAGCCCGAACCGCCGGGCCAGGTACCCGATGCCGCCGCCCAGCGTGAGACCGCCCACCCCGGTAGTGGACAGGAACCCGGATGGGGTGGCCAGGCCGAAGCCGCCGGTCGCGTGGTCTACGTCGCCCCAGACGCAGCCGCCTTCGGCGCGCACGGTCTTGGCCTCAGGATCGACGTTCACCCCGCGCATCGCGGACAGGTCGATGACGAGCGCGTCATCCGCGACGCCGAGGCCCGCGGCGTTGTGCCCGCCGCCGCGGACCGAGACGGTCAGCCCGTTCTCGCGTGCGAACCGGACGCTGGTCATGACGTCGGCGGCATCGGCGCAGCGGGCGATGGCCGCCGGCCGGCGGTCGATCATCCCGTTGTAGACCGCGCGGGCCGCGTCATAGCCGTCGTCGCCCGGCTGGATCACCGGCCCCCGCAGCGCTGACTTCAGCGCGTCAAACAGGGCCGGCTGTGCTGTTGTGGTCATGGTTGCCCCCCGGGCTTCGCCGGCCGCGAGTTCGGCTCGGCACTGCGGCGAGCGTAGGCGGCAGGCCGTTCGTGAAGCGTTCGCCGTCCGTTCCCGCGAAATCCTGCCCCTCGTCCAGGTCGCCTTCGGCCCGGCGGATCAGCGCCTGGCTGCCCTGCTGCCCGGCCAGGCTGATCGCGCGGCATAGCAGTTCGGCGCGGGCCTGGCCCCGGTGGCGCCGGGCATCCAGCCGGTAGAGCTCGGGCAGCCACCAGCGGTCGTCATGCGCGGCCGCGGCGGCGAAGGCCGAGTCCAGCACCGCGCCGGCCGCCTCCGCCTGCCCGGCGGCGATGAGGGTCTCCGCCAGCAAGGCCAGGTAATACGGCTGCCGGGCCAGCGCACCCTGGTCACGTAGCCGGCGCAGCCCCTCGCGGATCTGGCCGGCACCCTCGGTGCCGCCCGTGCACCAGCCGGCCAGGATCAGCCCCCAGTTGTCGTAATAGGCGAACTGGTAGCGAGCGCAGATTTCCCGGGTCCGGCGCGGCGAACTCTATGGTCCGTTCCGCATCGCCGCGAAGCTGATGAGTGATCGCCGCATAGGCCAGGGCCACGGCCAGGCTGTAGGGGTGGTCCATCTCCTCGGCCCGCATTATCGCCCAGTCGCACCAGTGCAGCGCTTCCGCCTCGCGCCCGACGAGCCAGAGCGCATGGGCCGACCACGCCCGGGCGTGCACCTCGAAGCGGGTCCCGACAATGGCCGGCACCGCGTCGTAACACAGCTGATGGGCGAGCTCGAAATGCGGCAGCGACTGCTCGTGCAGGCCCAGGGTGGTGGCCGACCCAGCCACCGCGAGGTGGGCCTGTCCCTCGACGTCGGGATGCAGCTGGCCCAGCTCCAGGCTGCGGTTGGCGATCTCGTACGACTCGGCGATGTTGCCCTGTACATAGCGGACAGCGAACAGGCCCACCAGGCTGAGCAACTGCACTCTGGTGTCCCCCAGCTGTTCAGCAAGGTCACGGACGCGCTCGAGGACACCTTGCAGCTCGGTCGAGGCGTAGCCGTACTGCGCCGTGAGGGGGGCAGCCATGGCGTTCCGGATCGCGAGTTCGCTGGTGTCGCGCCCGCTGCCCGCCGGGACATACCGCAGTAGCTCGGCCGCGCGCCGGTAATGGCGGATGGCCTTCTGATTGGCGAACACGGCGGTCGCCCCTTCGGCGGCTCGCACGTGGTGCGGCATCGCGCGGGCCGGGCGGTCAGCCCGCTCGTACTGGTAGGCGATGGCCGCGGCGGCGGCATCTGGATCGTCGGCGTGGATCAGCTCGAGCGCCTGGGCCACGCGGCGGTGCAGCAGGCGCCGCCGCAGCGGGCTGATCTCGCTGTACGCGGTGTCGCGGAGCAGGTCGTGGAAGAAGTCGTAGCTGGCCGGCGAGTGCTCGCGGATGATCCGCCGGCGCCACAGCTCGTCCACCGCCCCGATCACGACGTCGCTGTCGAGATCGCTGGCCTCGGTGAGAAGTTCGAGGGTGAAGTCGCGTCCGATCACCGCGGCCAGCTCCGCGACCGCCCGGGCGGCCGGAGCCGCCTGCCGATCCGGCCGGCCAGCACCGCCCGGACCTGGGGTCCCGGTCCAGGCGGGCCGCGGAGGGTACGGCGCCTCAGAGGGGTCGGCGCCGCTCAGGCTGCCCAGGATGCGGGCCCGGACCGATTCGATGACGAACAGCGGGTAGCCGCCGGTCAGGGCGTACAGGCGCTCCGCGTCCGGGTCGCCCAGCGTCGTGCCCAGGACCTCGCTGGCCAGTTCGGCGGACCGCTCGGCGTCCAGCGGCGCCAGGCTCACGTCGGTTACCTGGCCCGCTGACCGCAGCACCCGCAGCATCTCGGTCAGCTCGGCGTTGCTGGCCACCTCGTCGGGCCGGGTCGCGGCGACAACGAGCAGCGGATGAGCCCGGCCCATGTGCAGCAGCAACTGCAGCCAGGCCAGCGTGTCCTCGTCACACCACTGAAGATCGTCGAGGACCAGGAGGACCGGCCTGCCCGGTGGACAGGACGGCGCGGGCCAGGCCTTCGAAGAACCGGTGCCGCTGCCAGGCGTCGGCCATCGGCCTGAGCGGGGCCGCGGGCCGGCGTCGGGCGGCGGGACGAGACGGTCAACCTCACGAGCCCAGACCGGCTCGAGGCGGCTGCGGGCCGATTGCAGCGCCGGGCTGCGCAGCCACTCCGACACCGGGGCCAGGGCGAGGCGGCCCCGGGCGGCAAAGCAGCGGGCCCGCATGGCCTGGAAACCATCCCGCTGGACCACGGCGCACAGTTCGTCAAGGAGCCTGGTCTTCCCGATGCCCGCCTCACCGGCGATCACCGCGAAACCCGCCATCCCGCCGACCGCTTCCTGCCAGCGCTCGTCCAGCAGCCGGAGCTCACTTTCGCGGCCCACCAGCCCCACCGGGCTGGGAGCCGGGACCGTCGCCGCGCCCGGTGCCGCGGAGCCGGCCGGGACGGCCCGGCCCGCGGGGTGCGGGCTGGCCAGACGCTCGTACTCCGCTGTGGTCGCCTGATCCGGGGCCACCCCGAGCTCCCGCTCCAGAACCGACACGCACCGGTGATAGGTCTGCAGCGCTGCGGCCCGGTCCCCGGACCGGGCCTGCAACCGCAGCAGCGTGCGATACCCGACCTCCTCGAGCGGTTCCAGGTCGATCCGCCGGCGGGCCAGCTCGATCGCCTCCCCGTCGGCACCCGCATCCGACTCCAGCGCGGTCAGCTGGTCGATCAGCGCCAGGCATCTGCGGTGCAGCCGATCCCGCTCGGCAGCGACCCAGTCGTCGTACAGCGCGGGCATCAGCTCCCCGCGGTACACGCGCACGGCCTCCAGCGCGGCCCGCCGCACCCCGGCATCGTCGCCCGCCGCGTGCGCGGCCGACGCCGCATCCGCGGCGGCCTCAAAGATCGCGACGTCCAGCCGGCAGTGCCGGTCGAGCCGCCACATCAGCGTCCCGCGATCCGCGGTCAGCCAGCGGTCGGCGTCCGGGAGCCCGGTTCGCAGGCAGTGGAGTTCCCGGCGCAGGTTGGTCCGGGCCTGGGCGTCGGTGGAATCGGGCCAGAAGTGAGCGGCGATGTACTCCCGGCGCTGGGGCGTATTGCGGTGAAGCAGCAGGAAGCCGAGCAGGGCCATGGCCCGGGGCGACGACAGGGCCACGACGATGGAGCCGTCCACGGCGACACGCTGCTCGCCGAGAAGCAAGCACTCGAGCATGACGCGCCCCCCACCGGCCCGCCACGACAGCCAGGATGACGAACCAGCGCCGGACAACGCCGTGCATCCTTGACCAGCAGAAATGGCGGGCAAAACCGCCTATCACCGGCTATTTTACCTAATCTTAACTTTTTGCCGCCTTCGCTAACGGAATTACTGCATCAGCCGAACGAATCGCTCGCTGGCCCCGATCACCGCCGGGGGTCCGCGCCGCTTCACGCGGCAACACAACGCCACAGCCCGCCCCAGCTGCGGAGAAACATGATCTTAATCGCGGTGCCGTGGCCGCGCTGCCGGGGAGTTCGCGGCCCGCCGCGCCGAGACCGCCGCCCGGGCCCGCCTCACGCCCGAGGAGGCCGCCGCCACCAGCGCCTGAGCACACCCAGCCGCGTCCGGCTCGTGCCCCTCCGCGGGGGGGCACGGGCCGGCGCGCTTGGTTTTCCATGATCATGCGGTGTTTTCCGCTGAGCCACCGTGGAACTCCGGTGATCATGTGTTGTTTTCCGCTGGATACGACGTTTTCAACACATGATGATGGACGAGCGGGCCGGGGACGGTGCGCGTGTGGCTGGTGTGGCGGAGACGTCAGCGTGCACGTCCGTTCAGGCGCGGGCGCCGGGGCGGAATAGACGCGCGGTTACTCGGTTACTCAGTGATATGGCCATCGAATTCGGAAAGCTCGGCATCTGGCGCAGCGAGCGCGGCCTGTCGCCGGAACTCGCACGGACGGCGGAGAAGCTCGGCTACGGATCGGTCTGGATCGGCGGATCGCCGTCCGCGCCGCTCGACATCGTGGACCGCCTGCTCGGCGCGACGGAGCGGATCACGGTCGCGACCGGCATCGTCAACATGTGGAAGGACGACCCGGCGCCGATCGCGGCCGCGTACCACCGGATCGCAGCGAAGTACCCGGACCGCTTCCTCCTGGGTGTCGGCATCGGGCACCCCGAGGCGAACAGCAAGTACCGGAAGCCGTACGACACGATCGTCGACTACCTGGACCAGCTCGACGCGGAGGGTGTGCCGGTGGCCGGCCGGGCGCTGGCCGCGCTCGGCCCAAAGGTGCTGAGGCTGGCCGCGGAACGCACGCTGGGCGCGCACCCGTACCTGGTGCCGCCGGAGCACACCCGTGAGGCCCGGGAGATTATGGGCCCGGGGCCGCTCCTGGCGCCGGAGCAGAAGGTGGTGCTGGAGGCCGACCCCGTGCGGGCCCGCGCCATCGCCCGGCCGAGGATCCAGCCGTACCTCGGGCTGTCCAACTACGTGAGCAACCTGCGCCGGCTCGGCTGGACCGACGAGGACCTGGCCGGCGAGGGCAGCGACCGGCTGGTCGACACGCTGGCCGTGCACGGCGACGCCGAGACCGTGGCCCGGGGCATCGCCGCCCACCTCGACGCGGGCGCCGACCACGTGCCCGTCCAGGTCCTCGGCGACGACCCGGTCCCGGGTTACCGCGCACTGGCCGAGATGCTCCTCCAGAGCTGAAGCTCCGCCGGCGACCCGCGGCTCGGCGATCAGCCGGGCCCGCGCCTCGTGCAGGCGGATCTGCTTCTGGAATCAGCTCGGCCGCGGTCGCGCTGGCCTGGGTCCGCAGCGGGCCCGCGGTCACCTCCACGCTCATCGGCACCCGGACGATCGGCCAGCTGCGCGCTAACCTGGCCTCGCTGGAGGTCACCCTCACGCCCGGGCAGCTCGCCGCGCTCGACGAGCCGTCGGCGCCGTCACTCGGCTTCCCCGCGGGGATCAATGCCGGTCCCGGGCCCATGCTCGGCTTCGGCGGGGCGATGGTGGACGGCCTCGAGCTCCCGGTGTGGCCGATGCTGCTCACCAGCCCGGCCCGCTATTGAGGGTAAAGTGCACGCCATCACTGGTTCCTGCCGGTACGCGGAGGGTGTCATGGCCGCCCGAAAGTGGAGCGATCTCAGCAAGCGCAGCCGCAGGCTCATCGCCGGCGCGGCAGTGGCCGAAGCCGGTCTCAAGGCGGCGGCCCTGGTCGACATCAAGCGCCGGCCGGCCGTTGAGATCCGGGGCCCGAAATGGATGTGGGCCGTGATCGTGGTGGTCGTCAACTCCTTCGGGCTCGCCCCGCTCTCCTACTTCCTCCTCGGGCGGAGACGGTAGCCACCGTCCCAGACCGCCGGTCGCCAGCTCCCGATGCCGATCGCGAAGACGTGCAGCGCCGTGATCTGGCTGACCTGACCGTTGTCGGTCACGTGCGGCAGCACGACGTACTGGACGGTCTTGGCCGGGTCGAGCGGGACGCTCGCGTAGTAGACGTGGACGGTCTGGTTCTGCCTGCTGCTGTTGGCGCCGTTGTTGAGGTAGGGCGTGGCCGCCGCGATCGAGGTTCCGGGGATGGCGCCCCCGGACCACCAGTCGGCGAAGCCCAGCGCGAAGGTCTGGGTCGTGCCGTCGGAGTAGACGATCGTGCCGGTCCCGGACGCCGTCCCGTTGTTGGATGCGCCCAGGAAGCCCAGCGTGTGGCCCGATCCGCTGACCGGCACGGCCTGCCCGCTGCCGACGATGTTGTCGGGCACGTTCACGCCGGGCCAGGTGAAGCCGGTCCCGCCGACCGTCACCGTCTGGCCAGATACGAACCCGTCCGCGGCCAGGGCCTGGGCGGAGAAGTTCAGCCCGCCGCCGTCGAACGCGCCCGCCGCCGGGGCGTTGTCATTGCTGATACCGGTGTTGTCGTAGGCCGCGGCGATCGAGGCGTAGGGCACGATCGTCTGCTCCGAGGCGCTGAACGAGCCCTCACTCGAGGTCGCCGAGTAGGTGATCGGGTAGGCCTGCGGCGTGGCGTTGGCCGCCGGGGTGACCTGCCACGTCGCGGTGACCTTGGCCCCGCCCGCCACCTGGGCGAACGTCGTCGGTGAGGTCGGCGTGGCGGACCAGCCCGAGGGCACGGTCACGGACAGGGCGACGTTCTTGACCGCGGTGCCGCCGCCGTTGGTGAACGTCGCGCTCGCGGTGGCGGCCTTTCCGGCCACGGCCACGGGCGGTGTCGAGTCGGTCAGGGTGCCCTGCACATCGATGACCGCAGTGCCGGGCACGCCGTTCACCGTCACGGTGATCGTCGCGACGCCATCCTTGATGGCCCGCACCAGCCCGTGACGGTCGACGCTCGCGACCGCGGGATCACTGCTGGAGTAGGTGACGTGCGCACGGGAAGGTTGACGAACGATTCGTCGCTGTTGGCCGCCACCACCACGCTGTCGGCGGTGATGCTCAGGTTGCGGTCGGGCTCCTCGGCGGGGTTGGTGTCGTCCTTGAGCCACTGGTTCTTCCCGGTCAGGTCGATCGTCTGCCCGGCCTGGTAGACGACACTTTCCGGCTGGACCGACACGTACTGAACCTTCGGGGTCAGCGACCCGGTCACCCGGACGTCCTTGGTCGCGACGATGCTCGACGCGTCCGAGCCGAGCATGAACCGGTAACTGCCGTCGGCGACGGACTCGCGCGAGTGGGCCGTGTCCCACAGCGAAAGGTTGCTGATCTTCACCGCGATGCTGATGTGCTGGGTCTGGCCCGGCTGAAGCACGTTCGTCTTCTGGAATCCGGCCAGCCGCTTGAGCGGCACGTCGCCCTGCCCCGCTCCGGGAGTCGCCACGTACAGCTGGGCCACGGTCGAGCCGGGCGTGCTGCCGGTGTTGGTCACGTTGACGTTCACGTGCACGGTGCCGTTGGCGGACGCCGCCTGCGGGGCGGTCACGCTGGAGTACTTGAAGGTGGTGTAGCTCAGCCCGTAGCCGAACGGGTAGGTCGGCGTCCCGGTGAAGTACTGCATACGTCCGGCCCAGGCCGCCGGTCTGGGCTGCGTCCAGCCCGTAGTTCTGCATCGCCGGGAGCTGCGAGTCGTCCTTGTACCAGGTGAAGTCCAGGTGCCCGGCCGGGTTCTGCGCGCCGGTCAGCACGCTGGCCAGCGCGGTGCCCTGGCTCTCGCCGTTGTACCCGCTGAACACGATGGCCGGGAAGTCGTTCTGCACGCCGGAGAGGTCCACCGGGCCGTCGGACTGGATGACCAGCGCGGTCCGCGGGTTGCCCAGCGCGCTGACCTGGCTGATCAGCGAGTCGTAGTTGCCCGGCATGGCCAGGCTGGACCGGTCGTGGCCTTCGCTGGCCACGGTCTCGTCGGTCCCGGCGAAGACGATCACCAGGTCGGCGGTCTTGATGTCGGCCTGGGTCTGCGCCGAGCACGCCGCCGGCGCCGTGGCCGTGGTGGAGGTGCCGCAGGCGTCGAAGGTCACCGAGGCGCCGGGGCTGGCCGCCTGAACCGCTGTGGTGATGCCCTGCACCGCGTTCACCTGCAGCGAGGGCTTGCCGGAGTAGCCGCCCAGGGTGACCGTGCTGGCCAGGTTACCCGACGATGACGACCTTGTCAGCTTGGCCGCGCCGGCCGGGAGCAGCGGCGCGGAGCCGCCGGCGACGTTGCCGTTCTTGAGCAGGACGATGTCGCTGGCGGCGACCTTCTCCGCGAGGGCCTGGTGCGCCGGGCTCTGGATCACGCTCTTGGTGATCTTGGTGTAGGCGACCTTGGCCGCCGGGTCGAACTCGCCGGTCTGCATCCGCATCGTGAACAGGTGGACCAGATCGGTGTCGATGACGCCGACCGACAGGATGCCCGCGTCGATCGCGTCCTGGATGTTCGGCAGCGTCGCCTCGTCACCGGTGCAGTTCAGCTGGGTGCCGGCCCGGAGCCCGTACGCCTCGGCACCCGCGGCCGCCGGGATCGTCGCCCCGGTGGTCTTGTTCGTCCAGGTGACCTGGCCGTTCACTGTCGAGGACGTCCACCCCGGCGCCGCCCAGTCGTGCCCGGCCGGCGGGTTGTCCCAGGCGCTGTCGATCGCGTCGCAGTCCGAGGTGGTGTAGCCGCTGAAGCCGAAGGTCCGCTGCGCGAGGTCATTGACGGTGTAGGTGTTCACCGCGCTCGGGGTGCCATTGACCGCGTTGTAGGAGGTCATCAGGCCCGCGACGTGGGCCCCCTCGATCAGGCTCTGGAACTGCTTCAGGTAGTAGTCGCGAAGGTTGGCGTCGCTGGTGACCGAGTCACCCGAGGTCCGGTTGGCCTCGACGTTGTTCATCGCGTAGTGCTTCGCCGTCGCCGCGACCTTAAGGTACGGCGTCATCGGCTGCCCGGACATCGTGTTGCCCTGGTAGCCGTTGACGAACGCCCCCGACATCTGGCCGTTGAGGAAGGGGTCCTCACCGAAGGCCTCATCGGTACGCCCCCAGCGCGGGTCACGGTCCAGGTTCACCGTCGGCGCCCAGAACGTCAGGTCACCGTAGTCGCTGGCCGACGGGCCCAGGTTGTTCTGCCCGGTCCCGAACAGCGACTTGTCCAGGAATCCGCGCGCCTCGTCCGAGATCGCCGTCGTCTCCTGATAGGTGAGCTGCGGATCCCAGGTCATCGTCGAGGCGAAGTTCACCGGGAAGCTCGTCGCCTGCACATCGTCGACCGCGCCCTGGCCGCCCTCGGCCGTATCGGCACCCAGCCGGTTCAGGCCGTGTTGTCCCTCGCTCCAGTACGTGTACTGCTGCACCCCCAGCCGCGGGATCGCCGGCGCGTTGTTCGTGTGCAATTGCTGCACCTTCTCGCTCAGCGTCATGCGCGACACGAGATCCGCCGCCCGCTCCGCGAAGCTGTACCGGGTGTTCAGATAAATCGGGGGCGGTGCCGTGGCCGGTGTGGTCGCTGCGTGGGCGGCCTGCGCCCGGCCTGGCCCGGCCTGGGCGAGCGCGCTGGTCAGGATGGCCGCACAGACCACCACCAGCACGGCCCTGAGCCGAGATCGCCGCGCACGCGCGTTGCGCGATACGAGGGGCAGATGTGCGAGCATGCTTTCCTCCAGCAGGCGGCGTCGGCTACGTCGGCACCCAAACCTTCCTCCGGCTCTGAACAGAAGTCAACACGCTCACGGCGCCATATGGGATAAATTCTCCGCGAATAGACTTATGGGCTCGCGTGCATCGGCGCTGGCCGCGTTATTATGTTTGAGCATGGCCGGTCGCAGGTTGGCGTCCACCACGTTGGGAGGCGCCGTGACCAACAAACCGTTCAGCCTGCGCGACGAGGGCCGTCGCCGCGTTCTGCAGGCGCTGCACGATAACGGCGCCTGCCGTCGCGCAGAGCTGATCCGGCTGACCGCCCTGTCTCGCTCGACCGTCTCCTCGCTCGTCGCCGAACTGGTCGCGAGCGGGATCGTTGAGGAGCATCCCGGACCCGCCGACGGGCTGCGCGGCATCGGCCGGCCTGCCGTCGTAGTCTCGATGGCGCCGGACGCCGGCTACGCCGTCGGTGTGGACATAGGGCACGAGCACGTGCGGGTCGCGGTGTGCGGCCTGGGCGGCGACACCCTCGCCGAGTCCGAATCCCGGCGTGAGGTCGACCTGGCCCCGCACGAAACCCTCGACCTCGCCGCCGCTCAGGTCACCCACGCGCTGACCGAGCACCACATCGATCCGGCCGCGGTAATCGGGCTCGGCCTGGGCATCGCGGCGCCGGTGCCCACCGGGTCCGGGCGGATCGAGGCTTCCGGCATCATGCCGGGCTGGGTCGGGATCAGTCCGGTCGACGAGATGCACGCCCGCACCGGCCTGCACGTGCACGTGATCAACGATGCCGACGCCGGCGCCCTCGGCGAGCACACCTACGGCGCAGCCCGCGGCGTAGACGATCTGCTCTATGTGCGGCTCTCGGCCGGCATCGGCGCCGCCGTCATCGCCGGACGCCGGCCGCTGCGCGGCTCGGCCGGGCTGGCCGGCGAACTGGGGCACGTCCATGCCGTCGAGAACGGGCCAATCTGCCGGTGCGGCAACCGTGGCTGCCTGGAGACCGTCGCCAGCCCCGTCGCCATCGCGCACCTGCTCAGCCAGAGCTGGCACCGCCCGGTCACCAGCCAGGAACTCATGCGGCTGGTCGATGACGGCGACCCCGGCGCCCGCCGGGCCGTCGAAGACGCCGCCACGCACGTCGGCCTGGCCATCGCCGCCGCGGTCAACCTGCTCAACCCGCAGCTTGTCGTCATCGGCGGCGACCTCGCCCATGCCGGTGAGCTGCTGCTCCAGCCGATCCGTACCGCGATCCGCCGCGCGGTCCTGCCGGCCACCGCCGCGCAGGTCACCGTGGTGTGCGGGCAACTCGGCGAACACGCCGAGGTCCTCGGCGCGGCCAGCCTGGCCCTGGCCGACATGCCGCGCCGCCTCAACTCCCGGGCCTGCCTGGGCGGGCTGGCCGAGCCGGTCCGGTCGCCGGCTGCAGCCGGCGACCGGACCATCAGGATCAGCCGCGGACGGTGAAGCCGGCGCTGAGACTGGCGGGCGTGCCGATCTGCACCTGGTAGGCACCGGGCTCCACCTGGGGAGTGCCGGTGCTTTCGACGTCACCAGGCGTCACGGCCAGCTCCGACACCGGGAACGAGACCCGCACGGTCTTGGACTCCCCGCCATTCAGGGTGACCCGCGCGAACCCGGCCAGCCTCTGGTCCGGCACCAGGACCAGACTGACCGGCTGGTGGACGTAGACCGGCACGACATCGGTGCCGGCCCTGGTCCCGGCGTTGGTCACCGTGAAGGTCGCGGTCACCGTGCCGGACGCGGACACGCTGCTCGTCGCGGTCAGCGCGCTGGTCTTGAACGTGGTGTACGACAGCCCGTAGCCGAACGGGTAGAGCGGGTTGTAACCGCTGCCCGGGCCGGAGCCGGTGTAGGGAAGCTGGTCGAAGAACTTCGGCTCGTCGCCCAGCGGGGACGGGGCGCCGGTGTTGAAGTCACCGCCCACGGCCGAGGCGTCGGAGGGCCAGGTCACGGGCAGGTGCCCGCTGGGGTTCACCTTGCCGAAGATGACGTCGGCCACCGCGGCGCCCGCCTCGGTGCTGCCCTGGTAGGCCATCAGCAGCCCCGAAGCGCTCTCGGCCGGTCCGAGCCCGAGAGGACGGCCGGCGATGACCACCACGATGACCGGCTTGCCGGTGGCTTCGAGCGCGCTGATCATGGCCTTCTGATCGGCGGCGAGGGCCGGGGCGGGGTTGTCGCCGAGCCCTTCCGCGTAGGCCTTCTCCCCCACCGCGACGACCACGGCGTCAGCCGAGGCCGCGTCGCTGACGGCGGTCGTCTGGTCGGGGGCGTAGGTCACGTTCGGATCCTCGGCCTTCAGCCCGGTGAGCACGGTGGTGCCGGGCGGGATCTGGTTGGCCGGGCCGGTGCAGCAGACGTGGCCGCTTCCGAACACGCCCTGCCAGGCCACGCTCCAGCCGCCGAGCTGGTTGGTCATGGAGTCGGCGCTCGGCCCGGTGACGACCAGCTTGGCGCCGGACGCAAGCGGGAGCGTGTTGTTCTGGTTGCGCAGGAGCGTGATGGACTCGCGCGCGGCCTGCAGAGTGACGTTGCGGCCGGACTCGACCGCCGCGTCGGCCTGGGCCGCGTTGACCTGCGGGTGGTCGAAGAGACCGAGCTTGAACTTGAGGGTGAGGATCCGCGTGACGGCCTGGTTGATCCGGGACATGCGGATGCTCCCGTTGGCCACGTCCTGCTGGACCGCCGTCTGCCACTGGTCGGCGTTGAACGGCAGCATGGCCATGTCCACACCGGCGTTGATGGCCAGGGCAGCCGCGCCGGCCAGGTCGGCGGCCATGTGGTACGTCGTGGCGAGCGCGGGCACATCCCCGTAGTCGCTGATCACGACGCCCTTGAAACCAAGATGGTCACGCAGAACCGTGGTCAGCAGGTAGTTCGACGCGGTGGCCGGGATGCCGTTAACCGAGCCGGAGTCGACCATCACGGTCCCGGCGCCGGCCTTGACCGCGGCCGCGTACGCCGGGAGCAGGGTGTCCTGCAGGTAGCGGATGGGCGCCTCGGCCTGAACCCGGTCATGCCCGTTGATCGACGCCGAGTACGCGGCGAAGTGCTTGACCGTGGCCGTGACGTTGAGGCCGTTGCGCGGGGTCTGCAGCCCGCTCACGTTGGCCGCGCCCATCGCGGCGGCGAGGGCGGGCTCTTCGGCCCAGGTCTCGTAGTAGCGGCCCCACCGGTTGTCGCGCGCCAGGTCCTGGACCGGCGCGAAGTCCCAGTTCCAGCCGGTCGCGGCCAGGGCGTTGGCGGTGACCTGACCGCCCGCCTGCGCGGCGGACGGATCCCAGGTCGCGCCCATCCCGATCGACTGCGGGAACAGGGGCGCCTGGTACGGGTGGCCGAACCCGTGCACCGCGTCCACCCCGAAGATCACCGGGATGTGCAGGCGCGAGTGCGCGGTGGCGTAGGCCTGCATCGTGTTGTACTCGTTGGCCCAGTCCAGGCCGGTATTGCCGACGCCGCCCTTGCCGGTGGTGTCGACCGGTACGTCGCTGCCGCCGGCCAGGATCGAGCCGACGTTGTCGTTCACGAAGACCTTCTGCTCGCAGACCGGGTTCGGCACGTTGAAGCCGCCCTGGCTGGTGCACGCGCTGGTCGTGTCGGTGACGTTGGACTGCTCGATCTGCACCATCTGGCCGATCTTCTCCGGCAGCGTCATCCGGCCGAGCAGGTCGCTGACCCGGGCCTGGACCGCAAGGTGCGAATCAAGGTAGGCCGGGGTGGCGGCCGCCGACGCCGGCCGCCCGGTCGCGGCCGAGGCGGACACGCCGGCCGCCAGCGCCACCGCCAAGGCCGTGGCGGTGAACGCCGCTCGGTGGGGTGCCCCGCGCCGGATCATGATCCGGCATCTGTGAGCCGAGATCAGACAATCGCTGTCTCATCGCTCGCTCCTTCACATCGTTGTGCTAAACCGAGTGAGCGCGACGGCACTGCGGACACCGCCATCCCCAGGGGGCCCTAGCTGATGTGTGCCAGGCCACACTCGACGCCCTTGCGCTGCAAACGTATGACGCCACGTTTCAACGAATTATGAAAAATTCCGCACGGGCGTCAATAAACCGTTAATAGAACATCCGGCTACTCCATGTGGCGGGTCCTGTGTGATCGCACATGCCGGGCCAGACCCACCGCTCCCGGCGCCCGCAGGCCAGTCTTAGACGAGTACTCAGTCAGGGCAGTGGCCCGCTGTCCGCCGATGCGAAGTGGTGAGGCTCATGAGTGGTCGGGTGGCAGGCAAGGTGGCCCTGGTAACCGGGGCGGCCCGCGGTCAGGGACGAGCGGACGCGCTGCGTCTGGCCGAGGAAGGCGCCGACGTGATCGTCGTGGACGTCTGCGCGCCGCTGCCCAGCGTCGCATATGACTCGGCGACGCCGGCGGATCTGGCCGAGACCGTGCGGCAGGTCGAGAAGACCGGGCGCCGCGTGATCTCGGGCATCGTGGACGTGCGTGACCTGGAGAAGCTGCGGGGCATCGTCGACGACGCCGTCGCCCAGCTCGGTCAGCTAGACGTGGTCGTGGCCAACGCGGGGATCTGCGTGCCGAAGCCGTGGGATCAGACCACCCCGCAGATCTATGAGGACACGATCAGCACGAACGTCACCGGCGTGTGGAACACCGTCATGGTGGGGGCACCGCACCTGGTCAAGGCGGGCGGCGGGTCGATCATCCTGATCAGCTCGGCCGCCGGGCTGAAGGTCCAGCCGTTCATGGTGCCGTACACGACGAGCAAGTTCGCCGTGCGCGGCATGGCCAAGGCGTTCGCGGCCGAGCTCGGGCAAGTACAGCATCCGGGTGAACAGCGTGCACCCGACCGGTGTGAACACGCCGATGGGATCCGGGGACATGCAGGCCCAGATCGGTGCGGCTATCGCCGGCTATGACCGCCTGGGCGCGATGTTCATCAACATGCTGCCGGTCGACGGCACTGAGCCCGAGGATGTCGCGGACACCGTACTGTTCCTCGCCTCCGACGAGTCCAAGTTCATTACCGCCCATGAGATCGCGCCGGACGCCGGCGTCACGGAGTTCTGAGCCGACGACATCACAGGAGGAGCAACCCGGTGCCCCGCAAGCGGACAGAGCCGGCGGCGGCCAGCGAGGAATCCGATCCCGGCGCGAACGACGTCTCGGCCCGGACCAGGATTCTCGCCGCCGCCGAGCGGCTGTTCGCGGAACGCGGCTTTGACCGCACGTCCACGGCCCGCATCGCCGCCGAAGCGGGCGTTCCGCACGGGCTGATCTTCTATCACTTCAAGACGAAGATGGACCTCCTGCTGGCCCTGATCCGGGACGACCGGGTCATTGCCCTGGACGACCTGCTGCCCGCACTGGACGCCGGGACCGAGCTGCATCAGGCCGTGATCGAGCTGTGGATACGCCTGTCCACGTTGCTCGGCCAGCCGTCGGCGGTCCGCAAGATCATCATTCAGGAACTGGCCGCTCACCCGGAAATCCGCCAGCGCGCCATGGAACTGCACAACCAGATCGTCTCGATCATCAGCCGCCACCTGGCCCAGGCCAGCGGGCCCACCAGCCGTCCGCGGCCGGAGCACGAGGCGGCCGCCCGCCTGCTCACCATCACCGCGGGAATGGCGCCGCTGCTGGGTGAGCCCAGCCTGACCCTGGTCCGGCCCGAAGCCCTGGCCGCCCTGCTCAGTAACGGCCTGGCGCCGGGGTGACTCCCCGCCGCCATCAATAGCAAGTAATGGGCGGCCCGGTCCCGCGGTCATCCGGTCACTCCGAAACCGGGCCTGCGGGCCGGGCCGCCCTCTTCCCCGGTACGTTGCTGACAGCCTTGCTGCCCGGGCGGGCGCTCGCATCCCCAGGACAGATAGTCCTAGGCGGTCGAGACCTCCAGCTCGGCGGCGAGGTCGTCGTCGACGATCAGGACGAGCTTGCCGCGGGTGTGGCCCTGCTCCACGATGCGGTGGGCTTCCGCCGCATCCTGGTAGTCGTACATGGACTGAACGTTCACCGCGAGCGACGCGTCGTTGAACCAGGGGGCCATCCGGATCAGGCGGCTGCCCTGCGGCTGGCCGTCGTAGACCTGCCACCGGATCCGGCCCGAGTCGGGAAGCTCGGCGTGCACCGGGGTGGCGATGAGCGCCCCGTCACGGGCGGCACGGGCCGCGCCCTCCAGGGTGGGCTGGGCACACGCGAGCACCCGTTCGGCGCCCCCGCCGAGCGCTTCCCGGGCCTGGTCGGGCCAGTCGGGCCGGGTGTGGTCGACGACCACCGCGGCGCCGAGCTTGTGCACGAACTCGTGGTGCTGCGGGCTCGAGGTCGCGACCACGGACGCCCCGAGCGCGCGGGCGATCTGCACCGCGAAATGGCCGAGCCCCCCGGCCCCGGCGGTGATCAGGACCCGGTCGCCGTTTCCGACGTTGAGGACGTCGGTCAGTCCCTGGTGTGCGGTCAGCGCGTCGATCGGCGTCGCGGCCGCGCCGGTCAGCGACAGGCCGGTGGGAATGGGAGCGAGCTGCTCGACCGGGCAGGCCACGTACTGGGCGTAGCAGCCGGTCAGACCGGGGTAGCCGTAGACGGGTGCGCCGTCGTCGAATCCCGCGCCGGCCCCGGTGTCACCCTCGACAAATCCGGCGAACTCGCCACCCGGGATGTAGGGCAGCGGCCCGTTCCACGCGCCGCGGAGCAAAGACGCGTCCCACGGGCCCACGCCCGCGGCCATGACCCGGACGAGCACCTCCTCGGGACCCGGCACCGGCATGGGCACCTCGCCGGCCCGGAGCACCTCGGGCCCGCCGAACTCACTTACCAGCATCGCTTGCATACAGGCCCAGCTCTCAGGAATGGCCGCTTATCCCGCCCCAGCCCATCAGATACCCAGCCCGGGCGCACCACTCACTCGGCCAGGTGTTCACATCCGAGGAGAAGTCCTGCCCGCCGCGTGTGCTCAGCTCTCGAGCGCCCCAGGATCGGCGGGGACATCGACGGCATGCTCCCTCAGCACCGCCAGCGGCACGATCTCCAGCACCCGCTCATGGGTTGACGCCAGCACCACGTGCGCGGCGGCGCCATCGTGATGGGCCAGCAGCCAGTTCCGCGCCGTGACGCACCAGCGGTCCCCCGGCTCCAGCCCGGGGAACCGGTAGTCGGCCACCGGGGTGATCAGGTCGTTGCCCATGCGGCGCTGGTGCTCGAGGAATTCGGCCGTCACCACGGCGCAAATCGTGTGGCTGCCCACGTCCTCCGGCCCGGTGCGGCAGCACCCATCCCGGTAGAAGCCGGTGAGCGGGTCGGTGCCGCACGGCTCCAGCTCACCGCCGAGCACGTTGCGATCATCCATACCGGCCAGTATCCCGCGCCGGAGCGCGCGGCAGGCCGCCGGCACGGTGTCATGTTCGACGCGGACCGCGCGCCGCCCGGCTCAGCGGCGCGCTCGTTCGGGATGGGATCGCAAGACCTTAGGGCGCTCCGCCGACGGCCGTCATACCGTGGTGTCGAGCGGATGCGCGGTGGCCGGTCCAGGCCCGCGCGCCCGGGATATCTGGCCAGCGAAGCAGGAGGCGCATGGGAGGCTCGCAGCGTTCTTGCGTCCAGTGCGGCCGTGAACTGGGCCAGGACACGCGGTTTTGTGCCAGGTGCGGGCATGCGGCCGCGCTGAACAGCCCGCACACCGCCCTGACCGGCGAGGAAGAGGCCGCGACCCGCGGATTCGACGTGGCCGCGACCGGGCCGGCGCCGGCCTGGGACGGAGCCACCTACCCACCGCCGAGCGGGGCCTACCCGCCGCCGGCCGGGCCGGCCTACCCGCCACCGGCCGAATTTGGCCAGCCGCGGCCGGACGGTCCGGCGCAGCCGCCGCCGGCCGGGCCGCCTACCCGCCGCCAGCCGGATCCGCCTACGCGCTGCCGTGCCGGAGCAGGCGCCCCGGACGCACCGGGCGGATCGGCGCCGCCGGAACCGTCGGCCACGGACACGGCCCAGTTCCCGGCGACCTGGCTGGACAATGTCGGCTTCAGCCCGCAGTGGGAGCAGCCCGCCCCGCCGCCGGTCTACGACGGCCCGGGCCGGCGCCCGCCAGCTCGGCGTGATTCCCGGCGGCTGCTCGTTCTCGGCCTGTTCGCGCTGCTGGCGGCCGTGATCATCGTGCCGGCCCTGCTCATCCTGCATTCACTCCATGCGATCGGGGGCAGCCCGGCCGCGGCGCAGCCTACCGCGAAGCAGGCGACATCCGGGGCGGCGTCGTCACCGGCGCGGCAACGGGCCGCCGCCACCGCCCTGGCCGCGCTGCTGGCCCGCAGCGGGGCGGACCGCGACGCGATCGTGAATGCCGACGTGGACGCCAGCCATTGCGGACCGGCGCTGAGGCGCGACCCGCAGACGTTCCGGAGCGGCGCCCGCGCACGCCAGCTTCTGCTCCGGCAACTGGAGAGCCTCCCCGGGCGTTCCGCGCTGCCCGCGGCCATGATCCAGGCCCTGAGCAGCGCGTGGCAGGCATCGATGACGGTGGACCAGGATCTCGCCCGGTGGGCCCAGGACGAAGTCGCCCAGCGGTGCCGCAACAATCAAGGCGACCCCTACCTGCAGGCATCGAACGGGCCCGATCAGCAGGCCACCGCGGGCAAGACGGCCTTCGTCAGCATGTGGAACCCGATCGCGGCGAAGTACGGGCTGAGCCCCTACCAGACCAGTCAGCTCTGACCCGGTTTACCGGTGGGCTTCGGCCAGTGCGGCACGGACAGTACCGGCGTCCGCAGGCGTGCCGGCTTCGTCCTCGAAGGAGCCGTAGACGGCGCCGTAGGCGGGTGAGCCGGAGTCGTAGCGCCAGCCTTCGGCGAGCGGGCCCGCGTCGACGGTGCCGTAGCCGATCGAGTCGAGGAACGCGGTCACCGCCGCCTTGGCCTGCGGGTCGTCCCCGGCGATCGGGAGGAACGTCCGGTGCGGGGGCGCCGGCCGGGCGGGCCAGCGACCCCAGGTGCTTGAAGAAGATGTTGTTGAACGCCTTCACGACCGCGGCGCCGGGCAGGTGCCGCTGCAGCAGCTCGCTCGTGGTGAGCGAACCGGAGTCGATGTCGGCGATCTGCCCGTCACGCTGCGGGTAGTAGTTGCCGGTGTCGATGACCACCCGGCCCGCGAGCGGCCCGGCGGGCACACTGCCGTAGGCCTTCACCGGGATCGACACCACGACGATGTCAGCCGCGGCGGCCTCCTCGGTCGTCCCGGCCCGGGCCAGCGGCCCGAGTTCTTCGGCCAGGTCCTTCAGCGTCTCCGGGCCGCGGGAGTTGCTCAGCACGGCCTGGTGCCCGGCCACCGTGGCCAGCCTCGCGACCGTGCCGCCGATCATGCCACTTCCGATGAATCCGACAGTTGTCATGCCCGCGGTAACCCCCGGGATCCGGTGATCATTCCGCGTCGGCCGGGGCGACCCGCTGGTTGCGGATGTGCTCGTAGACGACGCTGGTCCGCACGTCGGCGACCTCGGGCCGCTGAGTGAGCCGGTCGATCACGAAGGCGTAGAGGTCCTGGTTGTCGCCGACGGCGACGTGGATGAGGAAGTCCTCGAGCCCGGAGACGACGAAGACGCCGATGGTCTCGGGCAGGGCGCTGACCCAGTCACGGAAGCCCTCGATGGCCGTGCGTGACGGTGGCCGGATCCGCACGGCGATCAGCGCCTGGACCGGCCGGCCGATCTGGGCCAGGTCGACGTCGAGCAGGGCCCCCCGGATGACGCCCCGCTGCCGCAGGCCGCGGGTCCGGTCCAGCGCGGTGGTCGGCGAGACGCCGACCGCGGCGGCGATGTCGCGATTGGTCCGCCGTGCGTCAACCTGCATTTCCCGCAGGATGGCCGTATCTAGTTCGTCCAGCCGCGCCATGTACGCCACTCCTTCGTACTTCATACGGAGCGTTTGCTCACAGTCCGCATAGCTGCCTATGGTTCGGGCAAATCATCGTATGAACAGGAGCATCTTCGCATGACCCCCGTCAGTGACACGCCGCAGCTGGGCTACGCGCCCGAGGAGATCATCACCAGCGAGCCCACCCGGTCGGCGAAGTACAAGTGGGTGATCGTCGCTGACACGACCATCCCGGCCGGGTGGATGATCAACGCGGTCGCGTGCGTCGCGGCCGCTACCGGCGCCCTGGTGGGCGGCCTGGTCGCGCAGGGCGGACCGGACGCGTCGGGACACCATCATCCCGGCTTGCCGTGGGCCGGGTGCGCGATCCTCGGCGGACCGCCCGAGGAGGTCGCCGCGGCCCGGGCCCGCGCGATGTCATCCGGTGACGTGCTGGTCGTCGATATGCCGGCCGGGGCTCAGGCCCATCGCATCTACGACGACTACCTGGCCGAACTGGCCCGCACCGAACCGGCCGACCTGGCGCCGTGCGCGTTCAGCGTGGTGGGTCCGCGGAACCGGGTCGACAAGATCGTCAAGAAGCTGGCCCTGATGCCCTGAGCGGTCTCAGCGGGCCCCGGGTCACGCTCCCTGTTCCTCGCCGGGCCGGGCTGGACCGGGCGACGGCGGGGCGGGCACGGCGGGCGGGATGTCCCCGTCGAGCAGCGCGCTGGCCCCGGCGGCCCGGGTGGTCACGTCGTCGCAGCGTTCACGCAGGCGGCCGAGCGATTCGCTGTCACCCAAGGGCATCGCGGCCTCCATGCGCTTGCTCTCCTGCACTTCGGGCAGGTCCATGACCGTATCGACCAGGCTGGCGCGGGTGCCCGGCGCGATGTGGCCCGGCGCCGCCCGCAGCGACGCCTGGGCGGTGGTCTCCGGTTTGTTCTTAGTGGTCACGTCCGCGGAGGCGACCGTCTGGTCACCGTCCCTGATCTCGACATGCCGGTGCTTATCAGGATTGGTCATGGGATGACTCCCGGAGATCGCTCGCCTATCCATGGACCCGCTTCCGTGCGGAACAGCCATGGCACTCAGATCGCCCGATGCGCCCCGCCGACGGAGTGTCCGGCCGACGGCTGCCATAGCCGTCGCCCCTGGCGGGCGCGGACAGCAGCGTCGCTGCCTCGGGCCCGGTAATTGGCCTGCCCGGAAGGTGTGGCATCAAACGGCACCCAGCGCCCATATTGCGGTTGTCTGGGACCGGCGCCAGATCAGCCTGGCCACAAGTGACCGATGACGCCGACGGCTACTGGGCGTAAGATCTTGCCAGGATAAATGTCCATACCAGTCTGCGCCAGCCACGATCAGGTTCGGGCGAGCTGTATCGATCCAAATCTAGGTGACGTGACCTGTGTCGCTCAGGACCCTCCCTGGCCGGGCCCGTCCGGCATCCCGCGGGACGCCGGAGGATGTCGCGCATATAGGTTCCGGAGCCCAGTCCTCGATGCTGTCTGCGACATCAGCGGTCCCGCGCGAGCCGGCCGACTCGCCGTTCCGCGGACCCGCACTGTGGGCGAAGGCGGCTCCGTTCGCGATCGTCGCCGCGCTGGCTGAGGCGAGCCTGGCGCTCCCGCCCTATACAAAATCCGCCTGGGCCATCGTCGTCAGCATCGTCCTGCTGGTGCTGGTCCCGGCCGAGTTCATGCTGCCCTGGTCCCGGCTGCCGTCGTGGATGTCCGTGCTCGTCCCGCTCACCTATACCGGCTCGGTCCTGGCCCTGCTGCTGGCGGCCGGGGCGACCTCAGGCGTCGGCATCGTCATCCTGATCCCGCTGATCTGGACCGCCCTGTTCCACCGGCCGTGGGAGTCAGCCTGCGTGGTGGCCGCGGTCGTGGCCGTCGAGCTCATCACCTCGGTGACGCCGGTGATGGCCTCGAGCTACGGTCATCGCCCGCCGGGTGATCCTCTTTGCGCTGCTCGGCGCCCTGGTCTCGGTGGCCACGCACGGGCTCAGGGACCGGATTCACCGGTCTCATCACCGGAGCGCGCAACTGCAGAGCCGCCTGCGGGAACTGACCATCCTGGCCGACCGGGACCGCATCGCCACCGACCTTCGGGACAAGGTGATCCAGCGAATGTTCACGGCCGGGCTCACCTTGCAAAGTGCCGCCTCCCGGACGGCCGACGGGGAGGTGCAGCAGCGGATCGAGGCCTCCGTCGACGAGCTTGACCAGGCGGTCCGGCTGCTGCGGGACGCGATCTTCGGCCTCGAGCAGCGGCCCGAGGACCGCAGGCTGCGCCAGGAGGTCATGGACCTGTGCGGCGGCCTGTCCCCCGCACCCGAGATCACGTTCAGCGGGCCGGTCGACGGCGTCGTCGTCCCGGGCCCGAGAGCCCAGCTGATCGACATGCTCCGCGCGGCGCTGGAGCCGATCAGGACGAGACGCGGTCCCCGCCCGGATCGGCATCGCCGCGGGCAACGGGTCGTTCAGCACGGTGATCAAGGCCGGCCCGGTGCCCAGCATCGCCCGGGAGGACTGGACGGCGCGGCAATTCGCCGACCTGCGGCACCGGGCAGTCGAGGCCGGAATCCCTATCGCCATCGAGGAAATCCCGGACGGCACGCGCCTGGCCTGGGAAGTTCCCCTGCGCTAGCCGACGGCACGCACGTGGCCGGGCCGCTCCCCTCGGCGAGCCCGACGCATCCCCTCATCCGGACTGATCGGTCATCGAGTGCCTGGCCGACTGCTTGAACGTGAGGCGGCCGTTTTTCATCACGCCGATGCGCTGGGCGCGGCGGGCGACCACGCTGTCGTGGGTGACGACGACCATGGTCAGGCCGCGGTCCCGCCACGACTTCTCCAGCAGGACCAGGATCTCGTCCCGGGTGTCCTCGTCCAGGTTGCCGGTCGGCTCGTCGGCCAGCAGCACCTTCGGCTCCTTGACGAAGGCCCGGGCCAGGGCGACCCGCTGCTGCTGGCCGCCGGACAGCTCCGACGGCACGTGCCGGGCCCGGTCGGCCAGCCCCACTTCGGCCAGGGCCCGGGCCGCGCGGGCATTGCGCTCGGCGGCACTGATCCCGAGGGGAACCAGCGCCGTCTCGACGTTCTCCTGAGCGGACAAGGTGGGGATCAGGTTGAACGTCTGGAACACGAACCCGATCGAGGCGGCCCGCACCCGGGTCAGCTGCGTTTCCCGCATCGCGGCCAGGTCCTGCCCGTCGAAGTCCACGATCCCGGCCGTGGGCCGGTCCAGGCCGCCCAGGATCTGCAGCAGGGTGGACTTGCCGTGCCCGGTCGGGCCCTGGATCGCCACCCAGTCCCCGTCCTCGATGACCAGGTCCACCCCGCGCAGCGCGGCGACCGTCCCCCGCCCCTTCTGATAATCCTTCGTAACGCCAGTCAGCTTGTACATGCCCACATCTCCACATTCGTTTCGTTCGGCGGCAAGGCGCCATTGCGGTTGCTAGGTGGTACGCAAAGGTCCCATTGCGGTCGCGGGGGCCGGTGCGGGGCCAGCGCGACGGGGGCCCGCGCGGCGGGAGGGCGGCGCGGGCCCGTGCCCTGGTGAGCGCGGGCCCGCCGCCCGGCTCAGGTCACCTTGGCCAGGGCCGCGGCCGGGCGGAGCCGGGCCGCCCGCCAGCCGCCGAACGACCCGGCGATCAGGCCGCCGGCGATGGCCAGGACCACAGCGGCGACGATGGCCCCCACCGTCACGGGCGCGGTCAGGTGAACGGCCACGGTGTGGGTGGCGCTGGCCGCGGCCTGCCGGAATCCGCCGCCGCCGGCACCACCCGGGCCGCCCCCCGCCCCGCCCGCGCCGAACTGGCGGGCGCCGCCGGGCGTGGCCGAACCGGTCGTCGTGCCCACCGAGGCCGACAATGAAGGCGCGATGGCGCTGACGACTCCCGCGCCGGCGAAGCCGAGGATGACCCCGGCCGCACCGCCGATGATCCCGACCACGATCGACTCGCCCATCACCTGGAGGATGACCCGGCGGCTGCGCCAGCCCAGCGCCTTCAGCGTGCCGAACTCACGCACCCGCCGCGACACCGCTGACATCGTCAGCAGGCTGGCCAGCAAGAACGCCGCCACCAGCACCGCGACCGCCAGCCACTTCCCGAGGTTGTTGGCCAGGCTCGACGTGCTGGACAGCGAGCCGGTCACCTCGTTGGCCAGGTCACTGGAGTTCGTCACCGTCGACGACGGGACCGCCGACGAGATCTCCTTCGACACCGTGTTCACGTTCGACGCGCTGGTCGCCGACACGTAGACCGTGTTGACCTCGTTCTTCAGGCCGGCCAGCGCCTGGGCCCGGGCCAGGGGGACGTAGACGTTGGAGTTGTTCTGCCCGGACGGCACGCTGACGATCCCGATCACCTTGAAGCTGGTCTTGGCGATCGTGACCGTCGACCCGACGCCGAGCTTGTTCTGCGTCGCGTAGTTCGAGTCCAGCACCGCGACGTTGGAGGTGGCGTCCGAGGAGGTCAGCGTCCGGCCCGAGGTGAGCTTGCCGGAACTCAGCGGGCCGAGCTCGCCCGTGCCGATGTCGACGCCGTCCACGCTCATGGAGGTTGGCGTCAGCGATCCCCCGCCGATCCCGCCGCCCCCGCCCCCGCCGGGCCCGCCGGTGCCGGTGCTGGCCGACACGGTTCCGCTGATCTTCGTGTCGGTGAGGGTGAGCCCGCCCGCGGCCGCGGCGACGCCGCTCAACTGGGAGACCTTGGTCACCGACGAGGAGCCGATCGTGCCGAGGCCGAGGTTGCGCAGGTTGTCGATGCTGATCTTGGCGCCCGCCGCCGGCCTGCTCCCGGTCCCGGCCTGCCCGCGGAAGCCGAACGACCCGGGTGCGCCCGAGCCCGCCGCCGGGGTCTTGGTCACGGTGATGTCGGTGCCCGTCCCGTACAGCGCGTGCAGCACCGTGGTCTGGGCGTCCTTGACGCCCGAGGACGCGGCCGTCACCGTGATCACCAGGCCGATGCCGAGGGCCAGGCCGAGCGATATGAAGATGGCCTGGCGCATCCTACGGCGCAGTTCACGCCATAGATAGGTCAGGAACATATGGGCTCCTTAATAGGTCTTCCGCTAACGGTGTGAAATGCGGGCCGGCCGGTTACGTGCCCCCGTTGGCCCGGCCGCCGTGGCATTTAAGATCCTGCCGGCCTTTTCTTGATGAAGTCCGCAGCCAAGCTGGAGATCAGTTTCCGGTGACTCTTCCTGAAGAGGCGCTGCATAAGATCTGGGTAAACTCTTTACGCGGGAACTCCTGACCGGATCTGGAAAACGCGGCGCGCTGGCCGCCGGCCACCGGGCACTGCCCGTCAGCCACGGCGCGCTGGCCGCCGGCCACGGGGCGGCGGCCAGGCAGATGCGGACGACGAGACCGCCGCCGTCGCGCGCGGACGCGGTCAGATGGCCGCCGTGGGTCTGGACGACGGACCGCACGATCGACAGCCCGAGCCCAGCGCCCTGCGGATGACCGTTCCGGCTGCCGCCGAGCCGCCGGAACGGCTCGAACAGCGTCTCGATCTGTTCCGCTGGGACCGGTGGCCCGGAGTTGCTGACCACCAGCTCGACCAGGCCGGGCTGGCAGGCCGGCCGGGTGCTCACCGTCATCCAGCCGCCCGGGTGGTTGTGCCGGATGCCGTTGCGGACCAGGTTGAGGGCGAGGCGCTCGAGGAGGATCGGGTCGCCGGTCGTGGGAGCCGGGTCGGGGGCCACGTCCACGGTGACACCCGCGGCCGCCGCCTCGCCGGCCGTCTCCTCCACGGCGCCCGCCGCGACGTCGGACAGGTCCACGGGAAGCCGGTCGATGGCCTGGTTCTCGCTGCGGGCCAGGGTGAGCAGGCCGTCGAGGACGCGTTCGCTGTGGGCGTTGGCGGCCAGGACCGACTCGATCACCTGGCGAAGCTCGGCCGGCACGCGGTGCTGCGCCACGGCCACCTCGAGCAGGGTCCGGTTGGTGGCCAGCGGGGTCCGGAGTTCGTGTGAGGCGTTGGCCGCGAACCGGCGCTGGCCGTCGAACGACGCGTCCAGCCGCTCCAGCATGGCGTCGAAGGTGTCCGCCAGTTCCTTCAGCTCGTCCCGGGGGCCGTCCAGCGCGATGCGCTCGTGCAGGTTGCTTCCGGCCACCCGGCGGGCGGTGTCGGTGATGTGGCGCACCGACCGCAGCGCCCGGCCGGCCATCAGCCACCCGAACGCGACGGCGGCCACCGCGACGACCGCCAGGGCGACCAGGGATTCCCACACCAGCGAGCTGACGATCATGCTGCGGTGCTGATCCAGTTGCTGGCGGATGGCTTGCAGGTCGGCGTGGCTCAGCTGGACGCCAGGCGCGGAAGGCCGGCTCATCGGGCCGCAGCGGCAGCACCGTCCCGGCCGGCGAACCGATCCCGTCGGCGAGGTGCCCGCCGGGAAAGTTGCTCGTGAAGATGACGTAGAAGATGACGATCAGCACCCCGCCGGCGAGCAGGAACATCCCGCCGTAGAGCAGGGTGAGCCGGGCCCGAATGCTCAGCCGGGCCCGCGTGCTGAGCCAGGGGGGCGCTCAGGGCCATGAGCGGTCTCACGGGATGCGGTACCCCGCTCCCGGGATCGTCTCGATCGGCGGCGGGTCGCCGAGCTTGCGCCGCAGGGTCATGATCGTGACCCGGACGACGTGGGTGAACGGGTCGACGTTCTCATCCCAGGCCTTCTCCAGGAGTTGCTCGGCGGATACGACGGTGCCGCCGCCGCGCAGCAGTTCCTCCAGGACGAGGAACTCCTTGTTCCGCAGTGACAGCGGGTGCCCGTCCCGGGATGCCTCGTGGCGGGCCGGATCCAGCCGGATCCCGGTGCGCTCGAGGACCGGCGGCTCGGCAGGCCGGGCCCGCCGCCCGAGGGCCCGGATCCGCGCGACCAGTTCGGTGAACGCGAACGGCTTGGCCAGGTAGTCATCGGCGCCCAGATTGAGCCCCGCCACCCGATCGGAGAGGTCACCCGCGGCGGTCAGCATGAGGATCCGGACCGCGGCGCCGCTGCCGGTCAGCGAACGGCAGACGTCGTCGCCGTGGACGACCGGCAGATCCCGGTCCAGCACGACGACGTCGTAGGAGTTGACGGCGAGCCGCTCGGTCGCCGCCCCGCCGTCGAAAACGACGTCCACGGCCATGGCCTGGCCCCGGAGCCCGTCCGCGATCGCTTCCGCCAGTGGCTGGACATCCTCCACCACCAGAACCCGCACGTGTCCCCTCCTGCCCGGCCGGCCCACTACCCGCCGGCCCCAGTTTCTGCCGTCGCAGGTCAGATCCGCGTCAACTGCGGGTGCGAGCTTGATGAGGATCGGCCGGGCCGCCAGAACATGCGGCAATCGTTGACGCTGGCTTGACGGAGCCGTCCGGTGAACTGTCATGCCGGTGCGGGCCGCACGCGGGCGGTCCGCCAGATCAGTACGGAGGCAGCAATTGGTGACCAGGCGGCAGGGCAGCCGGATCGTGGCTGGCACAGTGCTTATGCTGGCCGCGGTTTCGGCGTGCGGCTCGTCCGGCGGCGGGGCCACCGCGGCGGCTTCCCCCAGCAGTAGCGGCAGCGGGTCCTCATCCCAGCTGGCATCGTGCCTGCGCTCTCACGGCCTGAACGTGCCCGCCTCAGGTGGGACAAGTGCGGTGCGCAGCGCGATGCAGAGCGCCTCGGCATCGCAGCGGAGCACGGCGCTCCACGCCTGCCATCAGTACTTGGGGGGCGGCGGCTCCAGCACCGGCAGGCGGCACACCGCCCGCGGGCGGCTTCGGTGGGACGCCACCCGCGGCAGGCTAGCCGCGGGCCGGGCCAGCCGCGGGCCAGGCTAGCCGCGAGGCGCGCGGAACGGCCGCTCGCGGTCCAGGGCGCGGTCGAGGTTCACGGCGGCGCTGATCAGGGCGAGGTGAGTGAGCGCCTGCGGGAAATTGCCCAGCGCCTCGCCCGAGGCGCCGATCTGCTCGGCGTAGAGGCCGAGATGGTTGGCGTAGGTGAGCATCTTCTCGAAGATCGGTCCGGGCCTCCTTGGTCCGCCCGGCCCGGGTGAGCGCCTCGACATACCAGAACGAGCAGAGGTTGAACGTGCCCTCACCATCGACGAAGCCGTCGTGCCCGGTGAGGGCGTACCGGGACACCAGGCTGTCGGAGGTGAGCTCCGCGCCGATCCGGTCCAGCGTGGACAGGAACCGCGGGTCGGTCAGGCAGGCGAACTTCACCAGCGGCATGACCAGGACCGATGCGTCGAGCAGCTTGCTGCCCGGGTGCATGACGTAGGTACGTAGGCCGGGATCCCAGCATGCTTCCTGCACGTACCGGTGGGCGGCCGCGGCCAGCTTGCGCCACCGCTCGACCGGGGCAGGCAGGCCCCGGTCACGGGCCAGGCGCCCGGCCCGCTCGTAGGCGACCCAGGTCATCAGCGCGGAATAGGTGAACCGCTGCCGGGGCCCGCGGATCTCCCAGATGCCCTCGTCCGGCTCCTCCCAGTGCCGTGGCGAGCCAGTCGAGCCGCTTGGACAGCGCGACCCACAGGTCATAGGAGATCGGCACCTCGCGGTTGTAGAGGTACACGGAGTCCATCAGTTCGCCGTACACGTCGATCTGGCGCTGGCGGACCGCGCCGTTGCCGATCCGCACCGGGCGGGACCCCTGGTAACCCTCCAGGTGATCCAGGATCGTCTCGTCAATATCCTCGCTGCCGTCGACGGTGTACATGATCATGATGTCGCGGTCGGGGGTGGCGGACTCGCAGCGGCGCTGCGATCCATTCCATGAACGACGCCGCCTCCTCCAGGAAGCCGAGCGTCATGAGCGCATAGACCGTGAACGCGGCATCGCGCAGCCAGCTGTACCGGTAGTCCCAGTTGCGGCCGCCGCCCACCTGCTCGGGCAGCGACGTGGTCGGCGCCGCGACCAGCGCGCCGGTCGGGTGGTAGACGAGAAGCTTGAGGACGAGCGCGGAGCGCTGGACGGTCTCCCGCCACCGGCCCCGGTAGCGGGACTGGCTGACCCAGCTCTGCCAGAAGTCCGACGTCAGGCCGAACAGCCTGTCGGTCTCGCCGGCGGCGAGCGGGCGCACCTCCCCGGCCCACTCCAGCTCGATGTCGACGGTCTCGCCTTCCTCCAGGGTGAACGTCGCGGCGACGCCGGATTCCTCGGCCTTGAGCGCCACGTTGGTGCGCAGCACGCAGCGGCCGAGACGGCGACTCGAACACGGCGCCCACCCCGGGGATGAGCTCGACGGTGTGCGGGGCACGCCCGTAGTCGAAGGCCGGGTGGCAGGCCAGCTCGAAGGTGGCCCGGCCCCGGACCGCCCGGGCCTGGCGGACGAGCAGGTCACGGGCCCGGCCGGTACTGCTGGTGTCCGGCACCATGAAGTCGATCACTTCGCCGACCGCCTCGGCGCCGTGAAAGCGGGTCAGCAGGATGTTCGTGTCGGGCAGGTACAGCTGCTTCGGGCGCGCCGTTGCTGCGGCTCGACAGCGAGAAGTATCCGCCCTTGCGGGCATCGAGCAGCGCTCCGAACAGCGAAGGAGCGTCGAAGCGGGACGGGCAGTACCAGTCGACCGTCCCGTCGGTCCCGACCAGCGCCACGGTCCTGAGGTCGCCGCGCCCGGCTAGCCGCGGGCCGGGGCAGCCGCGGGCCGGGGCAGCCGCGACCCACAGGTCATAGGAGATCGGCACCTCGCGGTTGTAGAGGTACACCGAGTCCATCAGTTCGCCGTACACGTCGATCTGCCGCTGGTGGACCGCGCCGTTGCCGATCCGCACCGGTCGGGACCCCTGGTAACCCTCCAGGTGATCCAGGATCGTCTCGTCAATATCCTCGCTGCCGTCGACGGTGTACATGATCATGATGTCGCGGCCGGGGGTGGCGGACTCGCAGCGGCGCTCGATCCACTCCATGAACGACGCCGCCTCCTCCAGGAAGCCGAGCGTCATGAGCGCATAGACCGTGAACGCGGCATCGCGCAGCCAGCTGTACCGGTAGTCCCCGTTAATTGTGCGCCCGGCCGCTCACGTGCCGGAGCATGAACGCCCCGATGATCTCGAACGCGCCCAGGACGGCGAACCAGATGCCAGTCAGCACGGCGAGCACGGTGACCGACGAGACCGGGGACGCGGCGACGACGATACCGGCGATCAGGCTGACGCCGCCGAAGAAGATCCACCAGCCGGACCCGGTGACCGTCCGGCCGGAGAGGCCGGACATGAGCCAGGCCAGCCCCTGGACGATCCAGACGATGCCGATCATCAGGCCGATGATGGCCGTCGTGAGATGGATGTGACGGATCAGCACGACGCCGATCACGATGAGCAGGACGCCGGCGATGCCGAGCCAGGTCCGGCGCTCCTCACTGCGGTCGAACACCCGGATCAGGTGGTAGATCCCCGACACGATGAGCAGGATGCCGAGCAGCACGGCGATCACGTTGAGCGAGCCGGACGGATGAAAGGCGACCACCAGTCCGAGGACCAGCGTTACCAGGCCGATCACCAGCGAGCTCAGCCAGGTGCTGGTGAGCAGCGCCGTCGGCCAGGGGGCGGGCTCGGCCTCCGGAGAAGGCGGCTGCGCCCCGGGAGCTTCCGTTTGCATGCCCTCCACCGCCCTTCTGACCGCTCCCGCGCCCGGAACGACCTCTCGCCTGCGGTCAGATCGCCTCGCACGTGCGGTTTCGCCGCGCCGGCTGTCGGCCGCCCGCGTACCCTGAGCACCCGGAATCTCTATGCTGAAAGGCGGAGACGGAACTGTCGCCACCCGTTACGGGTGATCCGGTGGACCGGTCCGTAACGGCAGGCTTGGTGACCGGGACGTGCGAGGAGGCTGCGATGGGCGGCCTGCCAGGTGACGGCGAACCGCCTCTCGTCACCGAAGATCACGTCGAGCGCCGGGTCCGCAAGCCCGCCGATCTGCTGCGCCTGGTCCTGAACGGCGTCGGACTGGCCCTCCTGGCCGCGGCCGGCCTGGCCGCGCAGGCCACGGCGACCGGTGTGGACGAGGACATCGCCTCGGCCAGCCGGCGGCTGCCCAGTGGGCTGCTTTCCCTGGCCGGGGTGGCGGCCGGGCTGGCCCTCCTGGTGCTGCCGGTCGCGCTGGCGGTCGCGCAACTCGCCCACCGCCAGCCCCGCCGGCTCGTCCAGGCCATCGTGACCGGCGTCGTGACCGCGGGCCTGGTCGTGGCGGCGAGCGCAATACTGCGGCTGCCAGCCGCCGCCCACATGCACGCCGCGCTGACCGTGCCGCGCCACGGTGCCGCGACCGCACCGCTGGACGCCTACCTGGCCGCCTTCGCGGCCTACGTGACCGTGATCGACCTCAGCGTCCGCCCGCGCTGGCGGACCGCGGTATGGCTGGTGGTCCTGGCGTACGTGATCGCCAGCCTGGCCGCCACCCACGCGACCATCCTGTCGCTGGCGATCACCCTGCTCCTCGGCCGCACCGCCGGAATCGCGGCCCGGTACGCGGTCGGCCTGCCATCCCAGCGGCCGCCGGCCACGGAGATCGCCGAGGCGCTGAACCAGGCCGGCCTGCCGGTGGCCACGATCGGGCGGACGGCCGACCAGTGGGGAACGAGCCGCTCCTATGCCGCCGACCTGCGCACGGGCGGCCGCCTCGACGTGGCCGTCTTCGACCGGGACCAGGAGGCGGCCGGGGCCCTCTACCGCTTCTACCGGATGGTCCGGCTGTCGCGTCAGGTCTCCCGCGGAGTCCCGCTGTCGCTGGAGCATGCTGTCGAGCGGCGGGCGCTGCTCTCCTACGCGACGGCCGACGCCCAGGTCGGGACGCCGCGGCTGCGCGCCGTCCTCCGGGTCGGCCCGGACACGGCGCTGCTGGCCTACGACCACCAGACGGGGACGACACTCGCGGAGCGGGCCCGGGAGCCGAGCGATACCGAGCTGGCCCGGATCTGGGAGAGCGTGCTCCGGCTGCACGCGCATGGCGTCGCGCACCGGGCCCTCACGGCGGACCGCATCCTGATCGCTGACGGCTGCGCCGGCCGGGCAGCGGGTGGGGGCGGCCAGGCAAACGAGAGCGGCCCGGCCGACGGGGGCGCCCAGGCTGACGGCGACGGCGACGGCGACGGCGACGGCAGCCACGGGGGCGACGGCGACGTCGTGCTGCTCGACCCGAGCAACGGCAACGTCGCCGCGAGCGACCTCCAGCTCCGCCTGGACAACGCGCAGCTCCTGGCCGAGCTCGCGCTGCTCGTCGGCCCGGATCGCGCCGTTGCGACCGCCCTCGCGACCATGCCCCCGGAACGGCTGGCCCGGGTCCTGCCGTTGCTCCAGCCGGTGGCGCTGTACCGCACCACCCGGACGGCGCTGCGGCAGCATCGCGACCTGCTCCCCCGGCTCCGCACGCGGCTGCTCGCGGCGTCCCCCAACGGCGAGGTCCCGCCGGTCCGGCTGGAACGGGTGCGCCTGCGCACGCTGGTGAGCCTGGTCGGCGGGGCCGCCGCCGCCTACGTCCTCGCCGGGCAGCTCGCCCGGGTCGACCTCGCGACCCTGATCCGGCACGCGGACTGGCGCTGGACCATGGCGGCGCTCGCCCTGTCGGTCCTGACCTACCCGGCCGCCGGCCTGTCGCTGTCCGGGTTCGTCCTCGAGCGGCTCAGGTTCATCCGCACCGCCCTGGCCCAGGTGGCCGCCTCGTTCGTGACCCTGGTGGCGCCGGCCGCCGTCGGCGGCGCGGCCCTGAACATTCGCTATCTTCAGCGCAATGGCGTTCCGCCGGCCAGCGCGACCGCCAGCGTGGGCGTGACCCAGGCGGTCGCCTTCGTGCTGCACATACTGCTGCTCATCACCTTCGCCTTGATCACCGGCACCAGTCAGGTGCATTCCCTCCAGCCGCCGACCTGGGTGTACTTCGCTATCGCCGGTCTGGTGGCGCTGCTGCTCGCGGCGGTCGCGGTCCCGCCGACCCGGCGGCTGCTGCGCGCCCGCGTGGTGCCGACCCTGGAGCAGGTCCTCCCCCGGCTCCTCGACGTCGCGCAGAACCCGCGCAAGCTGGCCGAGGGCCTCGGCGGCGCGCTCCTGCTGACCGCCGCGTACGTGCTGTGCCTGGCGGCCAGCATCCGCGCCGTCGGCGGCAGTGTGCCGATCGCGGCCGTCGCACTGGTGTACCTCACCGGCAGCGCCCTCGGCGCGACCGCACCGACTCCCGGGGGCCTCGGCGCGGTCGAGGTCGCGCTGTCGGCCGGGCTCATCGCCGCCGGCCTGCCCAGCGCCACCGCGGTGAGCTCGGTCCTGCTGTTCCGGCTGCTGACCTTCTGGCTGCCGGTGCCGTTCGGCTGGGTCTCCTTCACCTACCTGCAGCGGCGCGCGCTGCTCTAACGGTTCAGCGCAGGGCGAGCAGGCGGAACTGCCACGGCCCCAGGGCGACGGGCAGCCCGGCCCCGGCCAGGTCCATCAGCGTTCCCCGGACGGCGCGCACCGCACCTCGCCGCCCGGATGAGATCCTGGGCATCTCAGGGGGCCGGCGATGCTGGGGGGACGGCCACTACGTCCGTAAGGGAAAGGATCGCTGATGAGTTCTCGGGTGCCGGTAACCCTCGCGTGCTGGGACTACGACCGCACGCGGGCCCTGGCCACGGGTGAGATCCGGGTCGAGGGGACGGACCTGACCTACCTGAGCCTGCCCGTGGAGGAGACGTTTTTCCGGATGGCCCGGCACCTCGAGTTCGACGTGGCCGAGATGTCCCTGTCCACGTACGTGGTGAGCCTGTTCAACGGCGCGCCGATGATCGCGATCCCGGTGTACCCGTCGCGCGCGTTCCGCCACAACGGCATCTACGTCGGCGCCACGAGCGGCATCTCCCGCCCCGAGGACCTCATCGGCCGCGTGGTCGGCGTGCCGGAATACCAGCTCACCGCGGTGGTCTGGATCCGGGGCATCCTGGCCGAGCACTACGGCGTCCCGGTGGAATCGGTCCGCTACCGGACCGGCGGGCTGGACACCCCCGGGCGAATCGAGAAGCTGCCCCTGAGCCTGCCGCCCGAGGTCGACGTGCAGCCGATTCCGGCCGACCAGACCCTCAGCGGGATGCTCCTGCACGGTGAGATCGACGCCATCTACTGCCCGCGCACCCCCCGGCCGTACGCCGAGGGCAACCCGGACATCCGCCGCCTGTTCGCCGACTCCCGGGCCGAGGAAGAGCGCTACTTCGCCCGGACCGGGATCTTCCCCGTCATGCACGTCATCGTGATCCGCCGCGACCTGTACGACCGGCACCGCTGGCTGGCCCAGTCCCTGTTCAAGGCGTTCGAGGAAGCCCGGCGGGCCGCCGCGGCCCGCCTGACCGAGACCGCCGCGAGCCCGGCCATGCTCCCGTGGCTCTACGCCGAGGCCGAACGGACCCACCGGACCATGGGCGACGACTTCTGGACCTACGGCCTGAAGGCCAACACCGGGGTCCTGTCCACCTTCCTGCGCTACTCACACGAGCAGGGCCTGGCCGCCCGCCTGCTCGAGCCCGCCGAACTCTTCGCCCCCGAGACCCACGACGCCTACCTCATCTGAGGTCACAGCTTGCTGCGGGGGCGGGCGGGGGCCTCGGCGCGTGGGCCCAGGACGGGCTGGCCGCCGCGGACTCCCCGGTAGCCCCGGTCCCACGGCCAGTGCCCGCGGTCGTCGGCGTGCACCACCTGCAGCGCCCGCACGCCGGGGCCGAACAACTCGACCGCGACGTCCATATGCGCCGTCGGCACCGCCACGCGGACGAACTCGATCAGCGGGCCCCCGCGCAGCCTCACCCGCTCCCCGGGTGCCGGGACCGCGCCGTGCATGACGTGCGCGGCCACGTCTTCGGCCAGCTCGGCGGCCCGTTCGACCGGAAGGCCGGTCACGACGATCTCTGGTTTGCGATGGAGGGTCAGCCCGATGGTGTACACCCACGGCGGCCGTATCCCCCGACGGTGAATTCCCTGAATGATCCAGGCATGCTTCTCGATGTCAGCACGGCAATCGCTGAGGTAGTCGAGCCGGGTGCCATCGGGGTGGTCGCATGCCCAGCACATGGTGCCTCCTTGGGGATCTTTGTCCAGATCGCGGGCCAGGCCCACTATGCCCGGGGGCACCGACAAAACCGGACCATCACCGCCAGGGGTCAGATCGGCCAGGTGTGTACCGGCTCGTTGGTGTGCATGTGTTCGATGTACCGCTGGGTCATCAGCCGCAGGGCCTCGGCCCGGTCCACCTCGCCACGCTCGGTGAGCGCCTTGACCATGCCGGTCTGCCAGGCCGCTCCGGTCTGGCCGGTGAGGCAGCGCTGCTCGATGATGCCCAGCAGCCGGTCGGCGTGGGCGTCGGCAACGCCCCAGCGGGCCAGGCCGGCCCGGGCGAGCGGCAGCAGCCGGCGGAGCACCAGTTCCGCGGCGGGCACCTCTCCCAGGCCGGGCCAGTACAGTTTCGCGTCGAGCCCGTGCCGGGCCGCCTCATGCAGGCTCTCCGCCGCGGTGGCGAACGACATCTGGGTCCAGATCGGGCGCTGCGCCTCGGCCATAGCGCGCAGCAGCCCGTAGTAGAACGCCGCGTTCGCGATGACGTCCGCGACCGTCGGCCCGGCCGGCAGCACGCGGTTCTCCACCCGCAGGTGCGGCATGCCGTCCACGACGTCGTAGACCGGCCGGTTCCAGCGGTAGACCGTCCCGTTGTGCAGGCTCATCTCGGACAGCTGCGGGCATCCGCCGTCCTCGAGCACCGCCACCGGATCCTCCTCGTCACACAGCGGCAGCAGCGCGGGAAAGTACCGGATGTTCTCCTCGAACAGGTCGAACACCGACGTGATCCACCGCTCGCCGAACCACACGCGCGGCCGGACGCCCTGCTGCTTCAGCTCATCCGGCCGGGTGTCGGTCGCCTGCTCGAACAGGGTGATCCGGGTCTCGTCCCACAGCCGCAGGCCGAACAGGAACGGGGAGTTGGCCGCCACCGCGACCTGCACCCCGGCGATGGCCTGCGCCGCGTTCCAGTAGTTCGCGAAGTCGTCCGGGCTGACCTGGACGTGAAGCTGCACGCTCGTGCAGGCCGCCTCGGGCGTGATGCTGCCGGCGTGGGTCAGGAGCCGCTCGGCCCCGCTGATCGCGATCCGCATGTCTTCCCCGCGGGCGGCGAAGATCTGCTCGTTGAGCACCCGGTATCGCGCGTTGGACGAGATCGTTCCCTCGTGCATGTCCCGCTCCTGGAGCGTCGCCAGGATGCCGATCATCATCAGGCGGCTGCCGGTGCTGCGGGCGCTGGCGTCGGCGCGGTTGAGGTTGGCCCGGATCTCCTGCTCCAGGTCGGCCAGCGCGTCGCCGTCGAGCCGGCGCGGCGGCACGTTGATCTCGATGTTGAACTGGCCGAGCTCCGTGGCCCACGCCGGATCGGCGATCGCATCGAGCACGTCGGCGTTGTGCATGGACGGCGCACCCCGCCCGTCGACCAGGTTCAGCTCGATCTCCACGCCGACCTGGGAGGGGTGGTCCTCGAACCGGTGGTCGCGCAGCATCCGGGCGAACACGTCCAGCGAGCGCCGCACCTTCTCCCGGTACTTGCGGCGGTCCTCGCCAGTGATCTTGATCGCGTCAATGTCCCGGCCCATGCGGCCTCCATCTAACCAGCCAGGGACACCACTTCGCCCACTGCGCCTTTCGTCCCACATTCCCACGTCCCCAGGCCGAAGAAAAGACAGACAGCTGCCGAACGAAGCCGTGGTGACAGTCCCCGCCGGCTGCGGCGTTGCTCCAGATCAGGCATTCTGTTCCGATGCAGCTATTCATGTCCGGCTGTCGGCTGGGGTGCCGGTCGTGAGCCTGACGCTTTGTGTCTTGCTCTGGGCGCGGCCCGGAGCTGAGGCTGCCCTCAGCGCCTATGAGGACCGGGTCCTGGACCTGGTTCCCGGTCACGGCGGCCGGGTGCTGCAGCGCGCCAGGAGCACCGGAGCGGACGGGCAGCCGGCTGAGATCCAGCTGCTCGGCCAACTGGCACAGGGTGGCCCGGTTCGGTTAGCCGTACTTCGAGGCCGGGTGGGAGCACCATCGATACGCGGGCCTCCGCGCAGCATGATTCAGGTATGCCACTACATGGAGTGCGCGATGCAGGCAAGCCGCAGAAGCCAGCCGGACAAGCTGGGGCCCGGCCAAGGATCAGAGGCTGGCTGCTGGTCTATATCGTCGTCCTGGCCATTCTCCTCTTGCATGGAGCAGAGCTGACGATAGCGTCGATAATTATCTACGCTCATCCCTCCGCCGCTGGACTGCATACATTTATCCCACTGAGTTCCTTGCTGTTCTATGTCGCAACTAACACTTTTCTAGCACTGTATACGGTCGCCCTGTTCAGCCTGATGGCGCGGAGGCGCAGGTCGGCGATCATACATAACATTGCGTTCAACATTCTCTCGGTGGCATTTCTCGTCGCCTGGCATTTCGCCGGGGAGAAATCCAACATCGGGACCTTCGTCGACGCTGCGCCAAACCTCGTCGGCGCGGCCTACTTCCTGCTGTCACGAAGAGTGAGAAATACTTTCGTCGTCGGCTCGCGGCCAAGTCCTTAGCGCGACCCGCTCAGCGGATAGGGAAGGGTCCCGTCAGCAGATCGCCTCGGCGAGCAGCTTGGCCGCCGCTCTCAGGTCGGACTCGCTCGGAAACGCGAAACCGAGGAGGAACGCCGGAGGCGATGACGCCTGAGTCGTGCAGTGGCGGTGCAGCTCATGCAGGCCGACGCCGGAGCTCCGGGCCCGCATCGCTGTCGCGTGCTCATCGGTGCCGTCTGGAAGCCAGGCGAGCAGATGCAGCCCGGCGGCGGTGCCGCTGATGCGCACCTCGGGGAGGTGCGCGCCCAGCGCGTCGATCAGGACGTCCCGCTTGGCGCGGTAGCGCCGGCGCATCGAACGCAGATGGCGCTCCAGCGCGGCGTCTTCGATGAACGAGGCCATGGCGATCTGGTCGAGCGTCGGTGGTGTCACCCCGGTGACCAGCAACACGTTCTCGACGTCGTCGATCAGGTGCGAGGGAGGGACCATCCACGCGAGACGCAGCGCGGGCGCCAGCGTCTTGCTTGTCGTCCCGACGAACGCGACCAGGTCCGGGGCCAGGCCCTGGAGGGAGGCCACCGGCTCCCGGCCGAAGCGGTACTCCACGTCGTAGTCGTCCTCGACAATCAGCGCCCCGCGCTCGCGCGCCCACGTGATCAGGGCGGCGCGGCGCTCCGCGGTCATGACGACCCCGGTCGGATACTGGTGCGCCGGCGTCATCACCACCGCATCGACGTCGGCGGCAGCAAGATCGGCGACGACCAGGCCGTCGGCGTCCACCCGTACGGGGACCGCCTCCAGCCCGGCATGTTCGACCGTGTACCGCTGCCAGCGCCAGCCGGGATCCTCGACCGCGACCCGGCGCCCGCCTTGTTTCCGGAGCGCTTGCCAGAGCACGGTCAGCGCCTGGGACGCCGCGCAGCAGACCACGACGTGCTCGGGCTCCACGACCACTCCGCGCACGCGGGCCAGGTATCCGGCGATGGCGTTCCTGAGCTCGGCGACGCCGCGGTGGTTGGCGTAGCCCAGCCGTCTGTCCGGCAATTCACGCAGCGCGCGCACCAGCGACGCCTTCCAGCGGGCGCGAGGGAAGGCGGAGTAATCGGCCTGGCCGGGCCTCAGGTCGTACCGGAACTGATCCGGGGGGCTTACCTGCCGCCGGGCCGGCGGCGTTCCCAAGGCCGGCAGCAAGGCGACCCGGGTGGCCGATCCGCGTTTCGCCGTCAGGTAACCCTCGCTGGCCAGCTGAGAGTAACTATCGACCACCACGCCGCGCGATACGCCGAGCTGGTCAGCCAGATCCCGGCTGGGCGGCAGCACCGATCCTGGCCCCAGCCGGCCGGAACGAATCGCTACCCGCAGCGCGCCCTCAAGCTGCCGGCGGAACGGGACACCGGCGTTGAACTCGATCTCCAGATCCACGGCCAGAAGCTACCCCAGCCCACGTCGCAGAACGCCGATTGGACTCATTTTTGTCTCGGCAATTGGACCAGTCAGCGAGACCACTCGCTGGTTAGGCTGGCCAGCGCCAAGGCGGCGGCTGGCGTGCTCGGCTCGATGCGGGGGTGAGAGGGGGGGGGGGGAGTCCCGTACGAGCGCCGCCTGACCAGGGAGAGGCCGATGAAGCTGACCGTGCACACGTTCCTGACCCTCGACGGGGTCATGCAGGGTCCGGGCGGGGCCGACGAGGACCGCAGCGGCGGGTTCGGCCGGGGCGGGTGGCTCGTCCCGCTCGCCGACGCCGACATGGGCGAGATCGTGGAGAGCTGGTTCGCCCGCACGGAGGCGATCCTGCTCGGCCGCAACACCTACGAGACGATGCGCGCGTACTGGAGCCAGGTCACCGACCCGGCCAATGGCGCCGCGGCCAAGCTGAACTACGGCCGGAAGTACGTCGCGTCGAACACCCTGACCGACGCCGACTGGGGTGACACCACCGTTCTCAGCGGCGATGTCATCGCCGCGGTGGCCGACCTCAAGAAGCGGGGCGGCCAGGGTGAGCTGCAGGTCCACGGCAGTGCGCGGCTGGCCCAGTCGCTGCACACCGCGGGGCTGATCGATGAGTACCGGCTGCTGGTGTTCCCGGTCACGGTTGGCGCGGGCAAGCGGCTGTTCACCGACGACGCGCCGGCCATGGGATACACCCTGCTCGAATCCCGCATCACCAGCACCGGCGCCCAGTATCAGGTCCTGGTCCCCAAGGCCTTCCATCCGGTGGCCTTACCGTCGAAGCAGGCCAGGAAGCCGTGCAGTAAGCCCCGGCCGCGGAGGTCATGATGAGCCACGAAGCGCTGGCCGGAGCGTACGAACGGTTCCACCACACGGGGCCGGAAAATGGGGCGCCGATCAGCTGACCAACCATGGCCCCATGGTGACCGAGGTGCTCGTCCGCCAGGGCCGCTCGGAGGTCGTGCCGGAGTGGGTCGACCGATTACATCCGCCGTCTCGACGAACTGCCCCAGGCTACCGGCGAGATCCAGGACGGGCATCCCGTCACGCTCGACCGCACCGGCCCGTTCCAGCCGCGCCGCCCGTCGCGGGGTCACCGGTTCCACGGTCGTGGCCACCAGGCCCATCGCCCAGTAGCGTTCCGGCTGCGACACGGCCAGTTCCATCGTCACCAGGCCGCCCATGCTCAGGCCGACGATCGCCGCGCGCGTGATCCGCAGGTCATCGAGCAGCCCCTCGATGTCCGCGGCGAACTCGCGCATCGTCACCGAACCCGGCGTCACCGGGCTCTCGCCGAAGCCACGCAGGTCGGGCACGAGCACCCGGAAGCCGTCGCGCAAGGCGGCGACCTGCGGCTCCCACAAGGTGCGGTCGAACGGGTGGCCATGGATCAGGACGACGCAGTCACCGCGGCCGGCCTCGTCGTAGATGAGTTTCACGCCGGCGAGCGTAGCTGCTCAGCGTCCGCCCTTGCTCCAGGCGTCCGTGCTCTTGCTGCAGGCGGCGTACCGCACCGCGGCGCTGGCGACGACCTGGTCCGATGACAGGCCCGGGCAGGCCTTACTCGTAGCGAGGAAGCCGAGCATGATCAGGCCCAGCACGCTGATCATCATGATGATGGAGATCATCTTCGTCCGCCGGGCCCGCCTGACGGGGATGGCCTCGGTCGCCGGCCTGGCCTCCCTCGGCGCCAGCCGGCCGAAGGCGGCGAACATCGATTTCAGCCCGGGATCTGCCGCCTGGAGGGCCTTCTCGATCTGGTCAAGGATCAGTTGCTGGCGCGCGGGCAGGCTCATATCGTTCTCCGGTGCGTGGACCACTGGCCGCTGCCGTACCGTTCGGGCACCTGTCCCCGCTCAGGCCGGCTCGGACGAGACCCCGGGCAGCTGCCCCGATCAAACCATGACATGCGCCGCGAAAGCCAGATCAATCCGGCCGGGCAACTGGCACCCAGCGAGCCCGCCTGACCCTCACGCCCTGGCCAGCGCGGCGCGGATCGCGGTGGCGAACTCGGCCGGGTATTCCAGCGGCGCGAAATGGCCGGCGCCGTCAGCGAAGCTCACCGTGATGTCGCTGAAGAACTCCTCCAGGCGGTCCGACCAGGCCCGCGGGAACAGCGGATCGTGCTCGGGCCACAGGACCGTCGTCGGGACCGCGAGCCGCTGGTCCGGGGCGGGCGGCTGCTCGCCGATGAACCGGGCCACCGAGCCCGCGCCCGCCCGGTACCAGCCGATGGAGGCGGTGAATGCCCCCGGCGGGCCGTATACGGAGACCAGGTGGGCCAGAGCGCCGTCGTCGAGGGTGAACGAGGGGCCGGACCAGTGGGCCCAGAAGTGGGACAGGTAATCCCGCACGGCCGGCGGCTTCCCGTCGATCAGCGCCGGGGCGAGCGGCAGCCGGTGGAACGCCTGGTACCAGAACTCGCTCTGGGCCTGCGGGTCGAGCACCCGGCGCCCGATTCCCGGCAGCGGCGGCGCGACGACCAGCGCCCGGACCAGCCCGGGGCTCTCCCGGGCCAGGGTCTGGGCGATCCGGCTGCCGATGTCGTAACCGGCCACGACCGAGCGTTCCAGGCCCAGTTCGCGGATCAGCCCGGCCACGCTGCGCGCCTGGGCCGAGGCGTCGTAGGCGGTGGCCGGGTCGGCGGCGTGCTTGTCTGAGTCGCCGAACCCGCGCAGGTCCGGGACGACGACCTCGCACGTGTCAGCGAGCGCCGGGCCGAGGATGCGGTAATCGGTCCGGTCACCGGGCCAGCCGTGCAGCAGGATGACCGGCTCACCGGACCCGGAACGGTCGTAGCCGAGCCGGAACCCGTCGACCGGCTCACTTCGCGGCATCCCCACCTCCGGGCGCGGGCAACGTGGCTCCGCTAAATTACCGCCCGGGTCCCGGGGGCGCCAGGGGCGGCCCGCAGCGCCAATGGCACTGTGCAGAGGGGACCCCCTCCCTCCCCAAAGAAGGGGGCCCTGGCTCTGCACCGCAAGCCGGAAGCGAAGCGCCGGTCCCCGGACCGCCCGGAATCCCACGACAATGCGGCCCATCCAGATCCTGGCCGCACCGTCATCCCGCGCCGTGCCCCGCGCCGGCCCGGAATCCCCACTGCCACATCTCGACAGCATCCCGGCGTCCGGTTCGCAGCGCCTCACTCCGTCTGCTGATAGCTAACCCGGTCGGCACGAATCGGACCATCCCCGGATTCAGGGATCGGCCGGGCATAATGCGCCGGCCTAGACTCCATACGGCAAGGAGTGCTGCTCAAAACCGGTGCGGCGGATCCCGGCCGGCCCCGCAGACAGGAAGCCCGCGATGTCCATCCAGCCCAGCACGTCGCTGACGGCGCACGTCAGCACGCCGTCAGGGCTGGCGGTCAAGATCCCGGAAGGCAGCCGGCTGGTCTTCGGCCGCGGGGCGGACGCCGACCTGACCGTCGCCGTGGGACGGGGGCTGTCCCGCCGGGCCGGGGTGATCAGCGTGATGACCGAAGGCGCATGGATCGCCAACATCAGCCGCACGCACGCGCTCTACGCCGAAGGCGACGGATACCGGATCCGGCTGCCGCGGATGGAGGACGACGGCGAGCCGGCCGGCGGATGGTTCATCCGCTCCGGGACGACGCTCGTCGGGTCGCGCGCCATGCTGGACGAGGGGCAGTCACTGGCCGTGACGATCACCGGGGGCGGCCGGATCTGGGGCGGGCTGGACGACGAGGCCGGACGGCTGCGGCCGGACGCGGAGGCGACGCTGCTGCCGCTGTACCTGGATCCGATGACCAAGCTCTACCTGGTCGCGCTGATGTGGTGCCGGCCCTGGCTGCTCGACCCGGCGGCGACCACGCCGCTGCCGCGGACGCCGGAGATCGCCCGGGCCGCCTTGGAGGTGACCGGCGCGTACCACGAGCTGGAGCGCTTCGACCGGGACTCCGACTTCCGCGACCGGCTGTCGGCGCGCGTCGCCGAGCACATCAAGGTGCTGCGGCGCAAGATCACCGAACGCGGGCTCACCGGCGCCGACACGCGGCTCTCGGACGAGGTCATGGTCCGCATCCTGATCGAGCACGGCATCATCACCCGGGGCGACCTCGGGCGGCTCAACGATCCCGCCTGGTGCTCCCGGCAGGAAGACCTCTGGTGGACCCATACCCCGTGACCGCCCCCGGCCCTACGGAGGAGGCGGCGAAGCGTTGGCGGGAGGCGGAGGTCCGGACCGCGGCGGAGGCGGCTGCCCGGGCGGCGGCAGCACCCTGAATTTCGCCGTCGCGGTCCGGCCGCCGGGGCCGGTGGCCACGACCTGGTAGACCCCGACCGGCATCGGTCCCGCGAAGAACTCATGACCCTGGTCGATCGCGTAGTTAAAGGTCCCCTTCGGGTCGACGGTCTCCGCCGCCTTTGACGCGCCGTACCCGGTCAAGGCCACCTTGACCTGCGTCCCCGGCACGAAACCGCTGCCATGGACCACGAAGACGGTGACCCCGTCGCCGAAGGGCTGCCCCATGACCAGCTTTGGATTGGTGCTGGTACCGGTGGTCAGCGGGGTCGGCGGCGGGCCGGGCGGCGCGCCCCCCGGGTCGGGATAGAGCGAGGTCCCCAGGAGCGCTCCCCCGGCGACCAGCGCCGCGGCGGCGCACGCCGCTCCGGCCACGATCAGGATCGTCCGGCGGCGGCCGGGCCGGTGATCGCGCGGCGTCTCCCAGGCCGGCGGGGGCGTGCTGCCACCGCCCGGCGTGCTGCCACCGCCTGGCGTGCTGCTGCCGCCCCGCTTCCGGCGCAGCACTGGGCGGCGCCGGGCCGGCGGGGTCAGCGATGCCGGAAGGGCCGTGTGCGAAGCGGAGGTCGGGTCCTCGATGACGGGCTCGGCGTCGTCGTCCACCGCCACCGGCTGGGGACTGCGCTGGTACTCCGCGATGACAGCCATGGCCGAGCCGGCCAGATAGGAATGCCCGTCGGCCGCCGAGGCTTCGGCGAACGGGCCCAGCCCGGCCAGCGAGGGCCACCGACGTCGGCCGCTTCCCGGGGCTGCGTTCCAGGCAGGCGGTGATCAGGCCGGCCAGCTCACCGGGCAGGCCGGACAGGTCGGGCGGCTCGGTCGCCAGCTTGACCAGCACGTCCATGACGGTCTCGCCCTGGTAGGGCGGATGCCCGGTCGCCGCGAACAGCAGCGTCGCGCCCAGGGAGTAGACGTCGCTGGCCAGAGAGGCCTGCTGGGAGTCCCGCGCCTGTTCCGGCGCCATGTAGGCGGGCGTGCCGACCGCGCCCCGGGTGACCGTCAGCTGGATCCGCTCGGCCGCCCGGGCCACCCCGAAGTCGATGACCCGCGGCCCGTCCGGGGCGACCAGCACGTTGGACGGCTTGAGGTCGCGGTGCACCAGGCCCGCGACGTGGATGGATTCCAGCGCCTCCGCGCATCCGGCGGCCAGCCACCTGATCGTCGTGACCGGCAGCGGGCCGCACGTCCGCACCAGCCGGCTCAGCGACGGGGCGGGGACGTAGGCGGTCGCCAGCCAGGGCACGTCGGCCTCCGGGTCGGCGGCGACCACGGCGGCGGTGAACACGCCGCTCACCCGCCGGGCCGCCGCGACCTCCCGCGCGAACCGCTCACGGAAGCCGGGCTCCTCGGCCAGCTCGATCTTGATCGTCTTGACCGCGACCAGCCGCCCGGCCGCGGACCGGCCCAGATAGACCTGGCCCATCGCGCCCGCACCGAGCCGGCCGGTCAGCGTGTACGGCCCAATCTGCTCCGGGTCCCACCGGCGCAGCGACTCAAGCGTGGGCTGCAACACAATCAATGGCCTCCAAATGGCCCGGCTAACAACGTCACCATCATGCCTAATTTAGCCAAGATCGTGTCTGAATCCGAGAATGTGAATCGGAATCCGTAGGTGAACGGCGGTTCGCAGTGCGGGCCACGGCCGCAGGCGGCCATCGCGGCAGCTTAGGGCCCGGCTAGGGCAGGGCGATCGAGGTGCCGCCGTCGACGCTCAGCACCGTTCCCGTCATTGCTGACATCCCTGCTAGGAAATACACGGCGCGGGCGATTTCGTCCGGCTCGACCAGCCGGCCTATCGGCAGGGTTTCGGTTAGCGCCGCGACGGCATCACCGGTGCCCTCAAAACCGCCATAGACGGCGGAGGAAAGGTCGGCGTGCAGTTTTTCGGTGCCGACTGGGCCGGGGGCCACCGCGTTGACCCGTACGTCCGGGGCCAGGTCCAGGGCGAGCTGGCGGGTCAGGTTCACCACCCCGCCCATGGCCGCGCAGTAGGCCGCCCATCCGCCGCGCATCCCCAGCAGCCCGGCGTCGGAGGCCATCGTGACCACGCAGCCGCGCGTCTCGCGCAGCGCCGGCGCGGCGGCCCGCACGCAGAAGAACGTCCCCTTCAGGTGGGTGTCGATGGTCTGGTCCCACAGGTCCTCGGTCATCTCCCCCAGCGGCGCGGAATCGTAGCCGCCGGCGTTGGTGAACAGGAGGTCGAGCCGCCCGAACGCGTCAGCCGCCGCGCCCACGGCCTCATCGCAGCCGGCCACCGAACCGACGTCGCAACGGGCACCACGCGCTCGTTCGGGATAATCAAGGCGAGCCAGCGCGGCGGCCAGCGCTTCCTGGCTGCGGCCGGTCACCATGACCGACGCCCCGGCGGCCAGGAACCGCTCGGCGGTCGCGAGCCCGATGCCGCGCGAGCCACCGGTGATGAGCACAGCTCGGCCGTCCCAGTCCATGGGGATCTCCTTGTTTCAGGCTGGCCGCAGGCACACTGACGGCCCGGTGGGGCTGATGTGATCCCAGCGATGATACGCAGCCGGATGACCAGCGGCTTTGCCGGACGGCCGCCCGCTTCGCCCTTAACGTGCAGTTTTCACCGCTGTTACGCGCTGCTAACGGTTAACAGTTGATCTAGTGCCAGCGGTTGACAGTTGGCCGGCAGCCAGCGGAGTGCTCCAGCGGACGTCACCCGAGTGCAGTCAACGCTGTCGCGAGGGAGATCTCCGTGGACCTCACCGCCCTGTCCGGGAAGCTCGAAGGCCGGGTCGCCGTGATCACCGGCGGCAGTTCGGGACTGGGCCGGGCCGGCGCGCTGCGTTTCGCGGCCGAGGGCGCGAAGATCATGATCGGCGCGCTCCAGCCGGACCAGGGTGCCGCCGTGGTCAAGGAGATAACGGCCTTCGGAGGAGACGCCGTCTACGTCGACACCGACGTGCGCGGCCCGCCGAGGTGGAGACGCTGGTCGCGGCGGCCGAGGAGCGCTGGGGCCAGGTGAACGTCCTGTACGCCAGCGCGGGCGTCCAGCCGGTCGGGACCGCGCCGGACACATCCGAAGACGACTATCAGCTGGCCATCGACACCAACCTGGGCGGCTGTTTCCGGCTGGCCAAGTACGGCATCCCCGCGCTGGCCCGGGCCGGGCGGCTCGGTGATCCTGACCGCCTCCGAGCTCGGGCTGGTGGGGGCGGCCGAGTCGGCCGCGTACTGCGCGTCCAAGGGCGGCGTGGTCAACCTGACCCGGGCGCTGGCCATCGACTCCGCGCCACTGGGCATCCGGGTCAACTGCCTGTGCCCCGGGCCGATCGACACCCCGATGCTGCGCGGCTGGTACGCCACGGGCGACGACCCGGCCGAGTTCGAGCGGCGGCAGGTCGAGCCGATCCTGCTGAAACGGCACGGCCGCCCGGAGGAGATCGCCGAGGCCGCACTGTTCCTCGCCTCGGACAGCTCATCGTTCATGACCGGCGCCATGCTCACCGTCGACGGCGGCGCCACCTCCTGGTACGGACTCTAAGAACTCCTCAGAGGGGAGCGGCCATGGCCGCTGACGCTACCCAACGGCAGCTGGAGCGCATGACCTGGCCGGACGTCCAGGCCGAGATCAAGGCCGGCACGCCGATCGTGCTGCCCGTGGGGGCAATCGAGCAGCACGGCCCGCACCTGCCGCTCGGCACCGACGGCTTCATCCCCCACCACATCGCGACCGAGACCGCGGCGCAGCGGCGGCTGGTGGTCGCCCCGCCCCTGTTCTACGGGGCGTACTCGCGGCCACGCAGCGGCGGCGGCCGGCACTTCCCCGGCTCGGTGGGCCTGCCCGGCCGGGTCCTCGAGCAGGTCGTGCGCGCCCTGGTCGAGGACTGGCTGCGGCAGGGGTTCCGCAAGGTCATCGTGCTGAACGGGCATTTCGAGAACGCCTGGACCCTGCTGGAAGGCGTGGAGCAGGCCATCGAGCCGTACCGCGACACGTCCAAGGTCCTGCTGGTCAACTGGTGGGATCAGGTCGGGCCCGAGGACGTGCGGCGCATCTTCGGTGAGGAGTTCCCCGGCTGGGAGACCGAGCACGCCTCCATCACCGAGACGTCGATGCTGGAGTCGTTCGCCCCGGAACTCGTCCGCGCCGAACGCAAGGCCGGCGGCGGCGCGCAGCGCCTGGTCAGCTACGACATCTTCCCGCCGCCCGAGGACATCCTGTGGCCCAACGGCGTCGGCTTCAGCGCCCTCGCGGCGAACGCGGAAACCGGCAAGGCCCTCACCGGCCTGCTCATCGACCGGCTGACCGCGATCATTGACGACGAGTTCCCGCAAGGAGCGTTATGCGAATCTATTACTGCTCCGATATCCACGCCTCGCGCAAATGCTGGAAGAAATTCCTGGCCTCCGCGAAATTCTACGAGGCCGACGTGATCATCGTCGGCGGCGACATCACCGGGAAGTTCATCGTCCCGATCGTCCGGCGGCCGCGCGGCCATTCGACCGCGAAATTCCTCGGCGTGGAGCGGCGGATCGAAGCGCCGGAGGACATGGAACGGCTGAAGACCCGCATCGCCGACACGGGCCAGTACTCGATGGAGATGACCCCGGACGAGCAGGCCTGGTACGCGGAGGACCAGGCCCGGGTGGACGAGCTGTTCCGCCGGCTGGTGCTCGAGCGGGTCGGGGACTGGCTGGCCGAGGCGGACGAGAAGCTGAGCGGCACCGGCGTGCGGTGTTTCGTCAGCGGGGCCAACGACGACTTTCTCGAGGTGGACGACGCGCTCCGCACCTCGGACGTCATCGAGGACCCGAACGGCACCGCCATCGAGCTCGGCGACGGCTACGAGATCCTCGGCATGGGCTACGGCAATCCCACCCCGTGGCCGTGCCCGCGCGACATCCCGGAGGACCAGCTCGCGGCCCGCATCGACGAGGCGGCGGTCAAGGTCGCCGATCCCGCGAAGACGATCTTCAGCCTGCACGTGCCGCCGATCGGCACCGGGCTGGACCTTGCGCCCCGGCTCGACGAGAACCTGCAGATGGTGGTCACCGCGGCCCGGAGATGATTCCCGTCGGCAGCACCGCCACCCGGGACGCGATCCTCAAATACCGCCCCCTGCTCGGCCTGCACGGCCACATTCACGAATCCAAGGGCATCAAGAAGCTCGGCGGCGTCCCCGTCGCCAACCCGGGCAGCGAATACGGCGAGGGGATACTCGACGGGCTGCTGATCGACATCCACCCGAAGAAGGGCCTGCGCGGAATCCAGCTAGTCACCGGCTAAGCGTGAGGAAAAAACGCCATGGCTGAAGAGAGCATCTCCACATCCATGCCGGCCCGCCGGCGTCTTCACCCGCGCGAGCTCCGGCCTGGTCCGCCAGGTCAAGGCCGACGACGTCATGTTCTACGGCTGGCAGCAGATCGCGCTGAGCTACCTGATCTTCATCGTGCTGGCCTGGAACGCCTATCCCGGCGCGTCGATGGAATGGGCCACCATCCTGTCCACCGTCGGCGGCGTGGCCATGGGCGTGTGCTACGCCATGCTCGCCGCCGTCTACCCGCGGTCCGGCGGCGAGTACGTGTTCATCTCCCGGATCATCCACCCGGCCGTCGGCTTCATCGTCAGCTTCTCGTTCACGTTCTGGCAGATCTTCTACTACGGGATCAACGGCGCGTTCCTCGCGATCTACGCGCTCGCGCCGTTCTTCGGCGTGCTCGGCGTGGAGGAGCACAGCGCCGGGCTGCTCAGCACGTCGACCTGGTTCGCCAGCGACTGGGGCATCTTCCTGACCGGCAGCTTCATGATCGTGTTCTTCGCCATCCTCCAGGGGCGCGGCGCCGGGCGCTACTTCCGCTGGCAGCGCTACGCCTCCTACGTCGCGCTGGTCAGCCTGATCATCACGATCGTCGTCCTGGCCCTGGCCGCGACCGGCGCGATCAACTTCCAGGCCAACTTCGACCACTTCGCCGGCCGGGCGCCTACGCCCAGATCGTGGCCGGCACCCACGTGGCCAGCGGATCACTGGCCGAGACGATCAAGTTCATGATCTGGCCGGCGTTCTCGATCTGGTTCGCGGTCGGCGCGGTCTCGTTCAGCGGCGAGGTCAAGAACGTCCAGCGCGGGCAGATGATCGGGATCAACGGCGCGATGATCACCATGGGCGCGGTGGCGGTGGTCCTGACCTACCTCTACCGGCACACGTTCGGCTCGGCGTTCCTGCTCGCCTCGGCCACGTCGCCGCACTACAAACTGGCCGCGCCGCCGTACGTCAACGTGTTCACCGCCATCGCGGGCAACAACGTCGTCCTGACCATCCTGACGTTCGGCTGGGTGCTGGCCATCGCCTTCTTCGTGGGCGCCACCACGCTGGTCTACTCGACCCGGGCCATGCTCGCGTGGAGCATCGACGGGGTGGCGCCCGAACGGCTCGGCGACGTCAACGACCGCTATCACTCGCCGCACTGGGCCATCCTCATCTCGGCCATCGTGGGCGAGGTCTGGCTGGGCCTGTTCGCCTTCACCAAGCTGCTCGGGCCGATCTCCGGGTTCCTCGGCTTCACGGTCTCCTTCCTGGCCGTGAGCATCACCGCGATCGTCTTCCCGTTCATCAAGCGCGAGGCGTTCGAGAATTCGCCGGTCGCCTGGCGGGTGGGGCGCGTCCCGGTCATCTCGCTGTTCGGCGTCGTGGCGGTGGTGTTCGTGGCGGTCGGGTTCGCCCGGATCCTGGTCGACCACGCCTACACGCCGAACCTGGCCTTCGCCGACGTCGGCGCCGCGATCGTCGTCGTCGCCGGCGGCATCATCTTCTACGCGGCGCGGGCCTACCGGCGCAGCCACGGCACCAACATCGACCAGCGCTACAAGGAAATCCCGATCGAGTGAACGGCCGGCGGCCGGCCTATCCCCCCGGCCCCGGCCGCCCCCGTCCGCTGCCCAACCCCGAAATCATTCACCCAGACCGCAGTCAAGCGACCGAACGAAAGCTGGTGACACTGGTGCAGCCCACCGCGGGCAACCCGATGGCGACGCTCCAGCCCCTGCGCGGTCAGACTCTCGGCACCCAGGCGGCCGACGCCATCCGGGAACTGATCGTCTCCGGGCAGCTAGCCGGCGGCGACCGCATCGTCGAGGCGCGCGTCGCCGAGCAGCTCGGCACCAGCCGCGGGCCGGTCCGTGACGCGCTGCGGCTGCTCGGCCAGGAAGGCCTCGTGCGCGACGAGCCCCGGCGCGGCACCTTCGTCGTCCAGCTCACCGCGCAGGACGTCCACGACATCTACGACCTGCGCATCGCCGTGGAGACCGCCGCCGTCCGGCTGGTCATCGAACGCGGCGGCCCCGACGCGCTAGCCCGGATCGGGGCGGCCGCCCGGGCCATGCACGCGGCCGGCGACGACGCGACGCTGGCCGCGCGGGCGGACCTGCGCTTCCACGGCACCGTCTGCGCGGCCAGCGGCAACTGCCGGCTGTACGACTTCTTCAACCGGCATGCGACCGAACTGCTGATCCTCCTCCGGCTCGACGAGGGCGAACTCGGTCACGAGCCGAACTCCATCGCCGGCGAGCACGAAGACCTGCTCGCCGCGCTGAGGCCGGCATCCCGGCCGCGCAAGCGGCCTTCCGCTCGCACCTCGAGGACGGCCGCGACCGCCTGGCCGCCTACGTGGGCGAGATGAAAGCGCATCCACCGACGGGCCTGGGCGATGGCCCAGCGGCGCCCTTCCGGACGCGCGCGACAGAGCCGCGGCAGCCGCTCTGACAGAGAAACTTTGCTATGAGGGTGAAAGTTTGCCGTGGGAGTGAACCTTTGCCGCAGGGGTGAAAGTTTCTGCGAAATGTCGGTTAGCGGGCTACCTCTTCGACTTGCTCGTACCACTTGACCCGCTCACCGACCCGGGCCCGGAGCTTCCACTTCTGGGTTTTCGGCGCCTGCTCGATCGCATCCCCCAGCGTCACGATCCGCTCCCTCACGGTGCCGGTGATGTTGGCCGGCAGGACCGGGTACCGGTCCAGGGCGTCACCGATCTTGGCCAGGTTGCGCTGAGTGGTGTAGCAGAAGCCCCAGTCCTTGCGCATGATGCCGGCCACGTATCCGGTGTCGATCATCTCGGTCACGGCGCCCCCGGCCTCGCCGACCTCGTGCTCGGCGAGCAGGACGACGCAGTCGATCAGGTCGTTCTCGGTGATCTCATGGATCTGCAGCTTCGTCAGCAGCAGATCGGTGACGGCGATCGTCGGTGCGTCCAGTTCCAGCCCTGGAAATCGATGGTGTGCGCCATCTCCAGCTCGTCGAAGAAAACGTCCGCCTTGAGATGGCTGTCCGGGTGCTCATAGACGAACCGCTTGAGGCCGAATTCCTGGGCCTGCTTGACCGCCGGATCCAGCACATAACCGCGCTCCTCGAAGAGCGCGGCGATCTGGCGTTTCTGCTTCGAATACCCGATCAGGTCAATATCACGGTAGGGCCGGCCGGCCAGCGCGGGCAGCAGGGGCACCCGCGCCGGGCAATGCGCGTGAATCGCGAGCGACCCGGTGAGGCGCACGGTGAGCGACCGTTCGGTGCTAATGCGCATCAATTCACCCGCCTCGGCCAGGACGGCGGCCGCCTGGCGGGACTCCTCGGTCTGGCTGATATCACTCATTGGCCCGATGCTTCCTGTCCGGAGCCTGGGATAATAATTGTATCGCCTGGACGATCAGCATGAAAGTGGGATAGGTAACAGGGCATGGGCACAGCGACAGCGACAGCGTCATGAGTAACAGCCGGCCAGGAAACAGCGGCGTAACAAACGCGGGTAACTGCGTGCTGGCCGTGGTCGGTGCGTCGCCCGGTGCGCCGCCGCCGGGGCTGGCCGGGGAATTGCCCGGCTGCGACGTCCGCTTTATCGCCACCCCGGGGAGCCTGGCCAGCGACGCGGCCGGGGCCGAGATCGTCTTCGCCTGGGAACCGTGGGCCGGGCTGCGAGAATCATGGGGCTGGAGCAAGAACCTGCGATGGATCGCGGCGGGCACGGCAGGCGTCGACTGGCTGCTCTTCCCCGAACTGGCCCGCAGCGACGTGATCGTCACAAATTCGGCCGGCATATTCGACGCCGCCATGGCCGAATACACCCTGGCCCTGGTTTCCGGGATATGCGCCGACCTGCACACGACCATGCGGCTGCAAACCAAACGTGAATGGCGGCATCGGGAGACGATGCGGCTCGCTGGCCGGCATGCCCTCGTCCTTGGAGCGGGCGGAATCGGCCGGGCAATCAACCGGATCCTGGACCGCGCGGGTGTCATTTCTACAGTGCGTCGGGCGTCGTTCCCGCATCGATCCGGAAGTGGGCCGGATCGCCGCTCTTGACGAGCTTCCCGGGCTGCTTGCCCGGTCCGATTTCGTCATTCTGGCCTTGCCGCTTACCGAGAAGACAAAGGCTATTGTCGGCGCATCAGAATTGGCTTTGATGGACCCTGGATCGTGGCTGATCAACCTGGGCCGCGGGCCACTGGTCGACGAGCGGGCGCTGATTATAGCGCTCCAGCGCGGCACGATCGGCGGGGCCGCCCTGGACGTTTTCACCCACGAGCCGCTTTCTCCGGAATCGCCGCTGTGGGACCTGCCCAACGCCATTATCTCACCGCACATGTCCGGCGACTTCCGCGGCTGGGACCGGGCCCTGGCCGAGTTGTTCCTGGCCCAGTTGCGCCGCTACCGCTCCGGCGAGCCGCTCGTCAACGTGGTCGACAAGGCTCTCGGGTACGTCCCCGGCGGCTAACCTCGCCTCGCCCGCGGCTCCCGGAGGCCCCCATGGGGGTCGCTCTGGCGACGCGCAGTCCGCCGGCGAGCGGGGTTCACCGGATTCGGGCCGAGTCTTCCGGTCATACTGCGGAGAATCGACCCGAATGCCCAGGGCCGATGCCCTGGGCGGGAGGAACCGGATGCGCCCTGGATACCGGCTGCGGCTGGCGGCCAACGTCGTTAACGGCTCCACGCTGGCCGGCATCGTGGTGGCTGGCATAGGCCGGGCGCGACTGCATCCCGCCGGGGACGGGCTCTTGGTGGGCTCGGGCTACCGGCTGCCGGTGCCTCCGGCCGCCGCGTTCTGTCTGGGAAACGTGCTGGTGACAAGGCTCGACCATGATGCCTTCACCGGCAGCACGCGCCTGTTCGCGCATGAGGCGCGGCATGCCACGCAGTACGCATGCTGCGCTGGCCTGGCCATGCTGCCGCTGTACGGGATCGCGGCCGCGGTGTCGTGGGCGCTGACCGGAGATTTCGGCTCGCGGAATGTCTTCGAGCGGCGAGCGGGCCTGGCCGACGGCGGCTACACCGACAAGGACCTCGGGCCGTTCCTGCGCCGGGCCGCCGCACGGCGCGTGACCTGACCGGCCAACGCCACTTCGCTCCGGCCGGATCGGCCACGCGGCGGCCATCCGCGCCACCCCGTGTGCAGCCGGGACGGCTGTTACCGGGACCCCTTGTGGCGGCGGCCGGGGGCCGCTATGGTGTGGCGCGTCCCCAATTGCATCGTTGCAGGCGGACTCGCCGCGTGACTCTGCAACGTTGCAATCCATCCCGGCTGGCGAGGAGCGACCATGGTGCAGGGCAATCCGCAGAGGCTGTCCCGGCCGGCGCACGGCGCGTGCCGTCGCCTCGTGACCCGGGTCGCGAGTGCTCTGGCCAGTGTGCTGCTCGCCACGGTTGGGCTGACCGGCGCGGGCGGGGTGGTGGCTGCCGCCCATGCCTCGGCCGCGACGACCGGCGTGCTCTACGCGCCGAATATCTCCGCGAACCCGAACGAGGACGCCAGCTATCCGCGGGTCATCCGGCTGGCGCATAGCGGGTCGGCCAACGGTGAGCTGCTGTCGACGTTCTCGCACTCCGGCGTGGGCTCGAGCAAAGGGAGCTTCCCGATCTACCAGTCGAACGACGACGGGCATACCTGGTCCTCGGCGCCGATCGGGACCGTGACCGACACCGTCCACGGCTGGGACCTGGACGGCCCGACGCTGTATGAGTTGCCCGGCCGAGGGCTCGCTGCCCGCCGGGACGTTGCTGGCCTCGGGCACGGCGTGGAGCCACAATGACTACACCCAGCAGTCGATCGAGGTCTTCTACAGCACCGATCACGGCGCGACCTGGAGCTACCGGAGTTCCTGCGCGTCTGAGTCGGGGCAGCCGAACACGCAGGGGCATGGCATCTGGGAGCCCGAGTTCGCCGTGGCGGGCAACGGCGACCTGGTGTGCTACTTCTCCGACGAGCGCCCGTCGAGCAACGGCTACAACCAGGTGCTGGCCCACGTCGTGAGTACCGACGGCGGCGCCACCTGGGGCAGCGAAGTCTACGACGTCGCGGTGCAGGACGGCGTCCAGCGGCCGGGAATGACGACCGTGATCAAGCTACCGAACGGCACGTACGGCATGACGTTCGAGGATCTCGCAAGGCGGGCTACGACCCCGACACCGCGTGCTCGATCTACTTCAAGACGTCACCGGACGGCGAACTGGTCGCCCGCCTCCAGCCTCGGCTCGCTGGTGCAGACCAGCGATGGGCGGCACTTCCTGCATACGCCCCAGCTGGCCTGGTCACCGATCGGTGACCCGAACGGCACGCTGCTGGTGTCCGGGCAACGCTTGGTGTACGGCAGCGACGGGTCGATCACGAATCAAAATGAGTCCGGTACCGTGCTGCTGGCCAACACCAATCTCAGGCACAGGGAGCTGGACCGAGGCCACCGCTCCGGTGGACACCAATCCGGCCGGCGGCTACGACGGCTCCGAAACGGCCTGCGCCGGCGACAGCTCGCCGATCATGCCGTCGGCCTCGGGCTCGACGATCCTGTACATGGCCGGCACACACCTGAGCAATGGCAAGTGTGAGGTCCAATTCGGTATCGATGTGACGCCCGGCCCGACCGGTGCGGTCACCGGCCCAGGCAGCACGGGCAAGTGCATCGACGTCAACACCAACACCTCGACGAACGGCAACGCAGCCCAGGTGTGGAGCTGCAGCGGCGTCCCCGGCCAGCAGTGGAGCGTGCAGCCGGACGGCACGCTGCGCGCCTACGGCAAGTGCCTGGACATTGTGGCAACGGCACCGCGAACTTCACCAAGGTGGAGCTCTGGACCTGTGACGGGGCCGGCGGTCAGCAGTGGCGCGAGCAGGCCAGCGGCGCAATGCTGAACCCGCAGTCCGGGCGCTGCCTCGACGACCCCAGCGGAAACACCGCCGACGGCACCCAGCTGCAGATCTACGGCTGCAACGGCCTGTGGACCCAGCAGCGGCGCCCGCCGTTTAGCGGGGGGGCGCCCGCCGGGGGCCGGGACCGAACTGTGACCTCCCGCTCGCTTGCAACGATGCAATATCCCAGGTTAACGTTCTGCAACGTTGCAGCGAGGGCCGCCGTCCGTACCGACAGACCACGCTAACACCAAGCCGACGACAGAAGAGCGAAAATGACGATGGGTACGTTCGACAGTGACGCCGGGCCCGCCCGCCGCACGGGCAGGCGGGGCCGCAGCAGGCTGATCTCGCTGACGGCGGCCGCATTCGCGATGATCTCCCTCGCGGCCTGCAGCAGTTCCGCAGGCTCGGCTCGGCCCGGGCCCGGGCCCGGGCGACTCCTCGGCGCCGCGGCCGCGGTCAGCGGCTGCTCAGCCAGCGCCACGGTGCTGACGTTCTGGGCTGGCGCGCGGGCTACAACCTGGCCGTCGCCGAGTTCAACAAGACGCACCCCGGCATCTGCGTGAAGCTGGAGAACGCGGGCGCGACGACGGCCGAATACGTCAAGCTCAGCGACGCGCTCAAGGCCCAGAGCGGGACGCCCGACGTCGCCACCATCGAATACTTCGAGCTGCCCTCGTTCGAGATCACCCACAGCCTGATCGACTTGTCGAAGTACGGGGTCAGCTCGTCCAAGGGTGATATCGCCCCCGTGGCCTGGTCGCAGGTCACCCAGGGTTCCGCGCAGTACGCGATGCCGGTCGACCTGGGCCCGCTCGCGCTGTACTACAACTCCAAGGAGTTCGCCGCCAACGGCCTGGCCGTGCCGACGACCTGGACGCAGTTCGCCAGCGAGGCGGCCAAGCTGCACACCGCCGACCCCAAGGCCGCGATCACCAACCTCGACCCGGAGAGCCCGCAGGACGTGCTCGCCCTGATGCAGGAGTACAACGCCTTCCCGTTCACCTACACCGGCGGCGACAAGCTCGGCATCAACTTCACCGGCGCCGCGCAGATGGCGTTCGCCAGCTACTGGCAGAGCCTGATCGCCAAGCACGAGGCGACCACCGTGGCCGACTTCTCGCCCGCGCAGTGGTCCAACCTCGACAGCGGCGCCGACGCGGCCCGCCTCAGCCCGGCCTGGGGCCCGGTCGGCATGCAGCTCAGCATCAAGAAGACCATCGGTGACTGGCGAGCGGCGCCGATGCCGCAGGTCACGGCCGGGCAGAACCTCTCCGGCAACTGGGGCGGCTCGACGCTGGCGGTGATCGCGGGCACCACGCACGCCAAGCAGGCCGCCGAGTTCGTCCAGTGGTTCGGCGGCAGTGCCGACTCCTGGAAGATCCTCAGCGGTCCGGTGGCCGGCGCCTTTCCCGGCTACCTGCCGCTGCTCAACTCGACGACCTTCCAGGACACCAAGCTCCCGATCTCGGCCAGCTCGACCCCGAACGCGGTCTTCGCCAGCGCGGCCCAGCACATGGTCAGCCCGCAGTGGCCGCCGATCATGACCGCCGCCCTGACCCAGTGGACCTCGACCTTCGCCGGGGTCACGAAGGGCACCGAAACCCTCCCCCAGGCGTTCCGGACCTTCCAGCAGCAGATGGTCAAGTACGCCCAGGCTCAGGGATTCACGGTCACGAGCGGCTGAACATGACCACCACGCGCGAACCACGGCAGCGCCCCGCGGAGACGTTCACCACGTCACCGCGGGGCGGCCGGCGCGGGCGCGGCAGGCGTGGTCGAGCCGGCAGTGGCCCGGCGCCGTTTTCATCGCCCCGCACATGCTCGTGCTCGGCCTGTTCATGATCGTGCCGACCGTCTACGCGATCTACACCAGCCTCTACACAGCCGGCTCATCGGCGGCACCCACTACTCCGGGTTCGCCAACTACAGCACGGTGTTCGGCTCGCCGGAGTTCTGGGATGGCGTGCGCCGCGTCCTGTTCTTCGGCGCGATCCAGGTGCCGGTCACACTGGCCATCGCGTTCTTCTTCGCGGCCATCTTCGACGCCGGGGTGGTCAAGTTCGGCCGGTTCTTCCGCACGGTCTATTTCATCCCGTTCGCCGTACCGGGCGTCGTCGCGGCCGTCATGTGGTCGTTCCTGCTGCTGCCCCGGTTCGGCCCGTACGCGACGGTGATGAGCGACATCGGCCTCGGCCGGGTCGACTTCTTCTCCTCGCGCATGATCCTGCCGACCATCGTGATCATCGTCATATGGGAGTGGACCGGCTACAACATGACGATCCTCTACGCATCCCTGAAGTCGATCCCGCGGGAAATCACCGAGGCGGCCATCGTCGAGGGCTCATCCTGACCAAGATCATTCTCCGCCTCAAGCTGCCGATGGTGCGCCCGGCCATCGTCATGCTGGTGTTCCTCAACACCGTCGGCGCGCTGCAGCTGTTCACCGAACCGTCCATCCTGTCGGCGTTCCAGCCCCAGGCGGTGTCGTTCGGCTTCACGCCCACCCTTTACGTGTACAACACCGCGGTGGGCAGCGGCGAGTACAACCTGGGAGCCGCGGCCGCGATCGTGCTCGCCCTGGTCATCGGGGCGATCTCGCTGGGCGCGTTCGCAGTACGCCGCCACCACGGGGAGTTCCGGTGATCCGCCAGCGCGGCCCGCGCAGTCAGGCCGAACCCACGCCACCGCGTCGTTCGGACCAGATCCCGGTCGAGCGGTACGGGCTACGGCGCGGCACCACGACCGTCATGACCCTGATCAGCGCGGCCTTTGCCGTCTTCATCCTCGCGCCGCTCGTGTGGCTGCTGATCAGCGCGACCAAGACCCAGGCCAACGTCTACGGCACGCCGGGCTTCTGGTTCGCCCGGCCGTTCCGGTTGCTGGCCAACCTGGCCAGCCTGGGCCACGATGTCAGCGGGGCCGGGATCTACCTGCAGTGGCTGGACAACACGCTGCTCTACGCGGGCGCCGGCGCGATCGGCGCCACCGTGGCGTCGGCGCTGGCCGGCTACGGCTTCTCCCGGTTCCGGTTCCGCGGTGCGAACGCCCTGTTCTACCTGGTCATGGCGACGCTGCTGGTCCCGATCACGGCGATCGCGCTGCCGCTGTTCCTGGTGTACGCCAAGGTCGGCCTGGTCAACTCGGTGTGGGGCATGATCTTGCCGAGCATGGTGTCGCCGGTCGGCGTCTACCTGATGCGCACGTTCATCGACGCCTCCGTGCCGAAAGCTCTCATCGACGCGGCCCGCATCGACGGCGCGAGCGAGTTCCGGATTTTCGTCCAGATCGCCTTGCCGCTCACGGTGCCCGGACTGGTCACCGTGCTGCTGATCTCGATCGTCGCGATCTGGAACAACTACTTCCTGCCCCTGATCATCTTCAGCCGCAACGGCCTCTACCCGCTGACCGTCGGCCTGTCCTCGCTCTCGCAGGCGGCCGAGACCGGCTCGAAGGCCCAGCTCGTGCCGGTCCTCATCACCGGCGGGCTGGTCACCGTGGTCCCGCTCATCGTCCTGTTTCTGGTGCTCGAAAGGTATTTCCGCGGCGGGGCCCTTCAGGGCAGCCTTACCGGCTGACCGTTGCCGCCGCACGCAACCGGCTCCGGCCGGCCGTCCGCACACCGACTTGGAGAAACCTTGCCGCCCGTACGTCCTGAATATCCCCGGCCGCACTTCGATCGTTCGCACGCCTGGCTGAGCCTCAACGGAGCGTGGGACTTCGCGCGAGACCCGGACGGGGTGGCCACGCCCGACGAACTGGCCGGTGACGAGCGACGGTGGTCCGAGCAGGTCGCGGTGCCTTTCGCCTGGGAGACGGAGGCATCCGGCATCCGCGCCCACTGGCTCGAGTGCGGGTGGTACCGGCGCAGCCTGACCGTCCCGGAGGGCTGGGACGGGCAGCGCATCGTCCTGCACTTCGGCGCCGTGCACCACGCCGCCACGGTCTGGGTCAACGGCACGTTGATCGGTGAGCACGAGGGCGGCTACACGCCCTTCGAGTTCGACATCACCGAGGCGCTGGACCAGCGTTCCGGAGCCGCGGTGCTCGTCCGCGTGTGGGCGCCCGCGGACAAACGGGCCATCGTCCACGGCAAGCAGCGCAGCATCCCGCGCGACGACTATGACGTGTGCGCGTTCACCCCGAGCAGCGGCATCTGGCAGCCGGTGTGGCTCGAGGCCCGCCCGGCCACCTATCTCGCCACGGTGGCGCTGAGCCCGGCCGCGGCCTCGACGCGATCATCGCCACCCTCGAGGTCGCCGGGCAGGCCGCCGCGGGCGCACGGGTCCAGGCGACCGTGGCCGGCGAGCAGCCCGTCACCGCCGAAGTGACCGATCCGGCGGCACCGGTCCGGCTCCGGCTGCCCATCCGCGCGCCACGGATCTGGAGCCCGGCCAACCCGCACCTGTACGAGGTGTCGGTGCAGCTCGATTCGGACGACGGCACCGACCGGGTCGGCTCGGCGACCGGCCTGCGCCGCATCGAGACCGACGGCGATCAGCTCGTCCTCAACGGGGAACGCCTCTACGTCCGCGGCGTGCTCGACCAGGGCTACTGGCCGGGCACCGGGATCACCGCACCGGACGACGACGCGTTCGTCACCGACATCGAGCTCGCGCGCCAGGCCGGGTTCAACGTGGTCCGCAAGCACCTCAAGCTCGAGGACCCGCGGTTCCTGTACCACGCCGACCGCCTGGGCATGCTGGTGTGGGCCGAGCCAGCGAGCACGGGGGTCTACACACCGGCCGCCGTGGCCCGGTTCGAGGCGCAGATCGAGCCGATGGTGTGCCGCGACGGCAACCACCCGAGCATCGTCATCTGGGGTCTGTACAACGAGGAGTGGGGACTGGACTGGGACGTCCCCGGTGACCCGGCCAAGCAGGCTGCCGTCCAGCGCGCCTACGACCTGCTCAAGCACCTCGACCCGCATCGCCCGGTGGTCGACAACTCGGGCTGGTCACACGTGGCCACCGACCTGATCGACTGGCACATCTACGACGAGACGCCGGCCGGGTGGGCGGCTAAGGTACATGCCCTGCTCGCCGACGGCGAGAAGACGTTTCCCGTAGGCATCGGCCCCGGCGTGGTCGTCGACAAGCAGCTGATGGCCACGAGCGCCGGCCTTACGGCGGGGCGGCCCAACCTGAACAGCGAGTTCGGCGGGGGCGCCACCAGCGTCGAACGTGGCTGGAATCTGCGCTGGCAGACCCTGGAACTGCGCCGGTACGACGGCCTCTCCGGATACATCTGGACCGAGCTGTACGACATCGAGCAGGAGATGGCCGGCATCTATACGTTCGCCCGCGGCCCCAAGGACACCGGGTCGAACCAGCCGAACGTGACCAACGCGGAAACGGTCGTCATACCGGACATCACCCCGCAGGCGCCCGGGCGTGACCTCGCCGGCGACGGCGGACGGGCCGAATTCGACGTGCGGGTCTCCCATCACGGAACGGCGCCGATCGACGCGAGAATCGTGCCCGTCTGGAGCGCGGCGCTCGGGCAGTACGATCCCGCCGCCGTGCAGGCGTGCCTGGCCGACGGCAGCGCCGGCGGCAGCGTGAAGGTGCACCCGTACCGGCTCAGCGACCCGGTCCACGTCTCGGTGCCCGTTCCCGCGGGTGCCTCTGCCGCCCGCCTGCACCTAGTGCTCGTCTCGGCGGGCCAGATCGTCGCGAGCACGGCCGTCGATGTCGCCACCTGACGGCGCCATGCCGCGACTCGCCGTCAGGAGGCATTATTCGGCGGTCATTGATCGGCTCTGCATCGTTGAAATAAGCTGCACCCCACCACAGCCATGGAGGTACTGAGATGGCGACGTCTCGTCTGCGCGACGTCGCCGCCCATGCGGGCGTATCGATCCGCACCGTCTCCAACGTGGTGAACGGCTACGCGCCGGTCTCGGACGAGATGCGCGCCCGGGTCGAGGCGGCCGTGGCCGAGCTCGGATACCGGCCGAACCTGCTGGCCCGCCACCTTAAGCAGGGGCGCACGGGACTGATCGCGCTCGTCGTGCCCGAGCTGGATGTGCCGTACTTCGCCGAGCTGGCCCGCGCTGTGGTCACGGCGGCACGCCGGCACGGCTACACGGTCGTCATCGACCAGACCGACGGGGAGCCGGACCGCGAACGCGAGCTGATCATGCGTGACTCGGGCGCGGCCATGTTCGACGGCGTGATCCTCAGCCCGCTCGCGCTGTCGCAGGCCGACCTGGCCCGCCGTGACGCGGACGGCCCCCTGGTGCTGCTGGGCGAGCGGATCGCCGACAGCGCCTACGACCATGTCGCGATCGACAACGTCGCGGCGGCCCGCACGGTGACCGAGCACCTGCTCGACCTCGGGCGCACCCGCGTCGCCGCGATCGGCGACCAGCCCTACGAAACCGGCGAGACTGCCCAGCTGCGCACGCGCGGCTACCGGCAGGCGCACACGGCACGCCGCCGGCCGGTCGACCCGTCGCTGATCGTGCCCACCCGCCGCTTCCACTACGCCCACGGCGCGGCGGCGATGGACCAGCTGCTGACGCTCCCGGAGGGGCCGCCCGACGCGGTGTTCTGCTACAACGACCTGCTCGCGCTCGGCGCGATCCGCACCCTGCTCACCCGGGGATTCCGCGTGCCCGGGGACGTCGCGGTGGCCGGCTTCGACGACATCAAGGCCGGCCGGTACAACACACCGTCGCTGACCACCGTCTCACCCGACAAGACGACGATCGCCCAGCTGGCCGTCGACCGCCTCATAGCCCGCCTCGGCGGCCAGGTCAACCACCGGCCCACCGAACTGTGGGCACCCCACCGGCTGGTCGTCCGCGAGAGCACCACCGGCTGACGCGACCCAGGTACAGCCGCTCAAGCTCACGTTGGAGGCGATCACCAAACGCTCCCTCTGGGGCAGATGAGCGCCTTCAGGGTGCTGTCGTAACCGGGTCCGCCGTTCACTGCGTCCGCCGGGCGAGCAGCGCGAAGGAGTTCGGCATGCGCCCGCTCCACGCCGCGGCGGAGACACCGCCCGCACGCCAGAATGGTTCCGGATATTCGGCGAGGTGCAGGATCTCCATGCCGGCCGCCGCTACGGCGGTGACGATCTGGCCGAGGGTCCACTGCCATTCCACCGCTCCGCGAGCCGGGAACGTGTCGTTGACATGGCTGCGGGCGAAGTAGCTGCGATCCTCCCGGATCCGCGGATGGTCCTCGTCCCACGTCCACAAGATCACCGCCGGGTGCGCTTCGTAGATGAACAGGTGGCCAGAGGGCCGGAGCAGGCGCGCAACGTCGCGAGCCCATCCGGTCAGGTCGGGCATCCAGATCAGGGCGCCTTTCCCGGTGTATACGAGATCGGCGCTCGCGCTGGCCAGCGGTGCTGCGGGAACCACGGCGGCGACGTACCGGCAGGCGGCACCGAGTTCGTCCGCGCGGCGCTGCGCGGCGCGGACGGCCACCTGGCTGTAGTCGATTCCGACCACGGATCGCGCTCCCGCCTGCACGAGGGCCACATCATCCAGGCCGTGACCGCTCTGCAGGTGCACGACCTCGGGCGAGCAGCGCAATATCTCCCGCAGGAGGTCACGCTCCGTGCCGGTGAGCGAGGAGCCGGAGACCGCCTGCGCCAGCAGAGCGCCGTACTCGCGGACGTGCTTCTGGGATGCCGCCTCCCAGGCCGTCCTGTTCGCCTGTGTCGTGGAATCCACAACGCGATGCTGATGCCGGCGCCGCCGCCCGTCAAGCAATTAACACTGCCCTGACCAGCCAGCACACAACGGACCGCCCCGTTTCCGGTCCGCACTCACTTCGGCATGACCGGTCGCCTCCGAGGCACGCCGCGCGGCATATCGCGTCTGGTCCTCGTCGGGGGCCGCCTGCTCGAGCCGCATCCGGGCGCGCTGCAGCATGCCGTTCACCGCGGCGGTGGTGGTGCCGAGCAGCTCGGCGACCTCCGCCGCCCGCCAGCGCAGCACGTCGCGCAGGATCAGCACGGCGCGCATTTTCTGCCTCGCGGTTTCCCGGTCAGTTTTCGGTGCGTCCCGGATCTGCAGAGGTGAACGGGGATTAGCCCCCGGCTCACACATCAGGGAGCCCGCATGTCAAGGCAACAGCCTTTCCGGCGAGATCAGCTAGGACTACCAGGGGATCGGGGCATGAATCAGGTCCATCGCTGGCGCGCGTTCGCGGTGCTGGCTGTTTCGTTCTTCATGACGGTCGCGGACCTCGCGATCGTCAACGTCGCGCTGCCGACCATCGGCCGTAAGCTCCACATGCCGGAATCGAGCCTGCAATGGGTCGTCACCGGCTACGCGCTCACCTTCGGCGGCTTCCTGCTGCTCGGCGGCCGCGCCGCGGATCTGCTGGGGCGCCGCCGCATCCTGATGGCCGGCCTGGCCGTGTTCACCGCGTCGTCGCTGGGCTGCGGGCTGGCGACCGCGGACTCGTTCCTGATCCCGATGCGCTGCCTGCAGGGGCTCGGCGCGGCGATCGTGCTCCCGGCGGCGCTGTCGATCGTGATGAACATGTTCCCGGAAGGCGCCGAGCGGAACAAGGCACTGGGCGTGTGGGGCGCCATCGGAGCGAGCGGCGCGACCGTCGGGGTGATCGCCGGCGGCGTGCTCACCCGCTACGCCGGCTGGCAGTACATCTTCTTCCTCAATGTGCCGATCGGAGCCGCGGCGCTGCTGCTCGCCCCGCGCATGGTGCCGGAGAGCCGGCTCGACACAGCACGCCGGCGCTACGACCCGTTCGGTGCGGTCGCCGTGACCGGCGGCCTGTCGCTGCTCGTCTACGCGATCTCGACCGCCCCGCAGGCCGGATGGGGTACCGCCAGGACGGTGACGCTGCTCGCGGTGTCGGCCGCCCTGCTCGCCGCCTTCGTGGTAATCGAGACGCGCGTGGAGGCGCCGCTGATGCCGCTGCGGATCTTCCAGAGCAAGACGCTGACGGGCGCCAACGCGGTCAGCGTGCTGCTCGGCGGCAGCTTCTTCGCGTTCATCTTCGTCGGCACCCTCTACATGCAGCAGGTGCTCGGTTACTCCGCGCTGAAGGCCGGCCTCGCCTGGCTGGCGGCGTCGCTCACCTCGGTCGCCTTCGCCGGCCTGTCGCAGGCGCTGGTCACCCGTGGCCTGGCCAAGCTCGTGATGGCGGCCGGCATGGCCATGATCGGCGGCGGCGTGCTGTGGGCAACCCAGGTGCCCACGCACGGGAACTTCTGGTCCAGCCTGGCCGGACCATTCGTCGTCGTCGGGATCGGCACCGCGTTCGCCTTCATCCCGGTCTCGATCGCCGCCCTGGCCGGGGTCGCCGAGCACGAGGCCGGCCTGGCCTCCGGCCTCCTCAACACCTCCCAGCAACTCGGCGGCGCTATCGGCGTCGCAATAGCGTCCACGGTCGCGGCCACCCACGCCAGCACCCTGCTCCACCAGGGCGCAGCACCAGCCGCGGCACTGACCAGCGGCTTCCAATGGGCGTTCTGGGCCTGCGGCGCGATCGGCCTGTGCGGGGTCCCCGTGACTTACCTCCTCGTCCGCCGCGACGAGCTGGCCAGGGCCGTTGCCAGCACATCCCAGAAACCCCAGCCTGTCCCCGCCGAGGTGTAAAGGCCGTACTGGCGATGAGTTTCAGGCGAAAGCAGGGTCTGCATCGGCATCAGACCACGAGCGATAACGCGAGGAGCAGCACAATGACCACCACCGATTGGGGAACCGGCTCGCCGGGCACCGGACACTACGCCGAGGTCAACGGCATCAACCTGTACTACGAGACGCACGGCGCCGGGCGGCCGCTGATCTTGCTGCACGGCGGGCTCGGGTCGGGCGAAATGTTTGGCCCGGTCCTTCCCGCGCTGGGCGAGCGGCCACCAGGTCATCACCGTCGACTTGCAGGGACACGGCCGGACCGCCGACATCGACCGGCCGATCGACGTGCGGCTCATGGCCGATGACATCGCGGCGCTCATCGGCCACCTCGGGCTGGACAAGCCGGACCTGGTGGGCTACTCACTCGGCGGCGGGGTGGCCCTCCAGACAGCGGCCAAGTATCCGGCTGCCGTGCGCCGGCTCGTCGTGGTCTCGGCCAACATCCGGCCCGACGCCATCTATCCGGAGATACTCGCCCAGCAGGGCCAGGTGAACGCGGCCGCAGCAGAGTTCATGAAGGACACGCCGATGTACCAGCTCTACCAGCGGGTCGCGCCGCACCCGGAGGACTTTCCCCGGCTGCTGGACAAGATGGGCGAGGCGATGTCGAAGGACTTCGACTTCACCCAGGAGGTGCGCAGTCTCCAGGTGCCGACGCTTATCGTCGCCGCCGATGCCGACATGGCGCCGCCAAGCCACTACGCCGAGGTCTTCAATCTGCTCGACGGCGGCCTCCGCGACGGCGGGTGGATGGGCGAGGGCCGCCGAAAGGCGGCCACGCGCTAGCGATCCTGCCCGGCCTGACCCATTACAACATCTTCAGCTCGCCGCTGTTCGCCGCGGCCACCCTCGCGTTCCTCGACAAGCAGATGAGCTAAAGAGGAACTTCCGGCATGCTGCCTCCGTGGCGGAGGCGGCATCGGGGGCCGTCGGCTGGCTGAGGCGGCGCGTTTAGGGGGTACCTGTAATGTAGCCGGTCAATGCGGCTCGCTCGGTCTCGAGCTCGTCGATACGGTTCTTCACCACGTCGCCGATGCTCACAAGCCCGCGCAAGCTGCCGTCAGCCACGACCGGCGCATGCCGCACCCGGTACTCGGTCATCATGCGCATGACCTCCTCGATCGGGGTCTGTGGCGTGACCGTGCGCACGTCGGCGGTGTAGATAGCCGTGACCGGCTCAGACAGCACCGCGGCGCCCCGCTTGGCCAGCGCCCGGACGATGTCGCGCTCGCTGGCGATCCCCTCGACCGACGTGCCGTCGTGCGAAACGACGACAGCACCGATCCGGTGTTCGGCGAGCACCGCCAGAAGGCGCCGTACCGTCGTGTCGGGAGTGACGGTGACGACCTGCGTGCCCTTGCCCCGAAGTACATCGTTGATACGCATCCGGCCCTCCTAGGCACCAGCCGGGGCTAATCACGTGCCCGCCGACATCCCCCAGGCTATTACTTCACCCCGCCGAGTTCACTCACGCGACGGCGGGTTCGCCGTCTCGTCCTCTGTTGTCGAGGATAAGCGGGCGCCGGCCGTTGACCTTGTAGCGGATGTGTGTGACGTCTGGGGTGGCGATGACACGGGCGGGGGTGAGTTCGATCCCTTCCTTGGTGTCCAGGCCGAGTTCGGGGCCGAGCAGGCGCATCCCGCTCCCGAGGATCACTGGCACGATGTGCAGCTCCAGCTCGTCCAGCAGTCCGAGCTTGATCACCTGCCGGAGCAGCGTGCCGCCGCCGGCGATCGCCACGTTCTTCCCGTTCGCAGCTTCGCGGGCCTGCTCGATGGCGCTCTCGATGCCGGCGGTGATGTAGGTGAAGCTTGTGCCGCCTTGCCGTTGCAGCGTCGGCCGGGGCCGGTTGGTGACCACGAACACCGGGGCGCGGAACGGAGGGTCATCTCCCCAGGGAACCTCGCCGCCGTCCGCCATGCGCCGTCCCATCACGTAAGCGCCGGCCGACTCGAACGTCTCCGCGATGACTTCTGAGTTGGTGTTCTGTTCGCCTCCGCTGAAGCCCAGGCGCTGGCGCCATGTCTCGGCGTCGATTGCCCACCGGGTGACGCGGAAGAAGCCGACGGCTTCGGGGCCCTCGAGCCAGGTCCTCATGTCGGTGTGCGCTGGCCCGGCATAGAAGCCGTCAACCGAGACGGACATTTGGGCGGTCACGATCGTCATCGGATAGTCCTGCCTTTCGCTGCGGACGGGGAGTGCTCGGCCTCAGTGGGCCGGGCGAGATAGGAGCTGAGCTGGCCGAGCAGTCCCTGGCTGCCCTCTTCGCGGCCCTCGACGCTGTCCAGGCCGTCGAAGTGGACGCCCTGCTCGGTATAGGTCAGTCGTGTCTGGTCGCCGTCGGGCTCCAGCGCGATCGTGGTGAGGGACGTGGACAGGTGCCGCCCATCGACCCACATGTCGTAGGTGAAGGTCGCGTGGGTCTGGCTGCGCTCGATGGTGTCGTTCATTTCGGTCACTCCTTGGCCGTGGTGGTGCTGGGACGGTTGAGGTGAGCGCCGAGGCGGTCCAGGCGGCGTTCGGCGGGCAGCCGCTGCCGGCTGATCCAGTCCGCGGCGGGGGCCAGTGCCCCGGGGACGAGCTGGTAGGTGCGGACCCGGCCGACCTTCGCAGAGGTGACGATCCCGGCCGCCTCCAGGACGCCCAGGTGCTGGACGACCGTGGGGAGCGCCATCTCGAACGGCTGGGCCAGTTCGCTGACTGACGCCGGACCGCGGGACAGCCGCTTCGACCATGGCACGCCGGCTGCTGTCGCCGAGCGCATGGAACATCCGGTCGAGCCCCACATACTTAGGCATGTACCTAAGTATGAGAGAGCTGGCGGCGTTGTCAAGGCCGGCCCCGGCCGCCACAAGGTTGACAGGGTTGACAATGCGCGCGGCCGACGAGTTTACAGTTGCGTATGGACCAGTTCTCGGCAGTCGAAAAGGGCTTCAACGAGGAACTGTCGCGGCTGTTCCACGACGAGCTAGCGCTGAGTGGTGAACTCGGGCACCTCTCGGAGGAGGAGGCGCTGGAACTCGGCCGGCAGGGCGCCCGGGCCGTGGTGGCGCCACTGGCCTGGAGCGCGGCGGTTGCCGACCGGTGGGACGTGCGGCGGGCGACGGAATTCCTGGGAATCAGCAGGCAGGCCCTGTATAAGCGGCTGCGGAACGGTTCCGCGCTCGGTGTCCCGGGCCGCGGGACGACCTGGTTCCCGGTCTGGCAGTTTGACGCCCGCCAGCGGATCGTCCGGGCGGTCACCGGGGCGATCATCAAGGTCTTCCGGGGCGCTGATCCCGCGATCGACCCGCTGGTGATCGGGGCGTGGGCGACTAAGGAGAACCGGCTTCTGGGCGGGAAGTCCCCGGCCGTCTGGCTGGCAGAGGGCGGAGGTGACGAGGCGATCGTGCGTGCCGCCCAGCGCGCTGCGCAAGGATTGGCCGCATGAGGCTTACGGCGCTGCCGGAGCCACCGGATGACTACGGTTTGCTGGCCGAACGGTTTCCGGTGCTGCCCAAAGAGCGGCTGCCCGCCGTCCTCTGCCGGGTGCACCAGGTCGTGCACGAACCAGAGTGGTTCGGTACCTCCGGCGGCTGCCGGTGGGACCCGCCCGCAGAGGTCGGCCAGCCGTTCGGGACCTGCTACACGGGCACGGACCCGCTGACGGCGTTCATCGAGGCCGTCGCCGAGTTGCCACTGCTCACCCAGTCGGTCATCGACCAGCGCGCGCTGGCCCACCTGCACGTGCCGCAGGACCAGCGGATAGCCGACATGACGAACCCGAAGATCATCGGTGACTGGGGCCTCGACCGGCGGATCTCAACCGGCGACGCTTACGACATCTGCCAGCGATGGGCCCACGCCCTCCGGCTGGCCGGATTCACGGGGGTCTTCTACGAGCCCCGCTACGATCCGCGCGGCCGCGATCAGGAATCGATCGCATTCTTCGGCGACCCGGGCTACCAGCCCACGCAGATCTTCATGATCGAAGATGAGCCGATCCCCCGCCTGGTGGTCGAGGAGGCCGGCCAGGTATTCGGGCTGCGCGTCTGGCCCAGCACCCCCTTGCCGCCTCCCCCGGCCGACCCCTCCTGATGCACCCCTGAGACCGCCTAAGAGTTGGGGCGGAGGCCGGCGAAGAGGTCGGTTTCGGGAAGCGGCGCGCCGGTGGAGTCCTCGGCCCGGATGAAGTGCTCCTGGCCGAAGACGGTCTCGCCGATCTCCGGCGGGATCCGGCTGAACCAGGACTCCTGGATCTGGCTGGCGTGGGCGACCAGGGCGTCGCGCTTGCGGGTGAGGACCGGGCGGATGTCGACCGTCGTGGTGATCCGCTGCTCGGTTTCGGCCATCTGCAGGCGCATCTCGTCGGTTATTTCCATCTCCGGCATCTCTTCGCCGAGCTCGCGCATGGCCTCCCTGATCTTCTGCCAGTCGCTGCCGCGCATCGCCGACAGGTAGAGCTTGGCCGGGATCCCGGTCTCGGCCACCGCGGCCTGGGCGGTGACGCTGGCGTGCACGTGGTCCGGGTGCTGGTACATGCCCTTGTCGTCATAGGTGATCACGACCTGGGGCCGGTAGTGCTCGATCAGGCCGCTGATCCGCGCGGTGACCTCGGCGGCGGGGACGTTGCAGAACGCCTCGGGCCGGTCCTTGTAGTCCCACTCGGGCATGCCGGAGTCGTGGTAGCCGAGCAGTTCCAGGTCGGTGACGCCCAGGATCTTGCACGACTGGCGCAGCTCGGACAGCCTGAGCTGGGCAACCGCGCTTTCGTCGTGGCCGTCCTGTCCCGGCTTGACCCCGCCCGGCGCGTCGCCGAATTCGCCGTTGGTGCAGGTAACGACCACGGTCCGGACGCCCTCGGCCGAATACATGGCCAGCACGCCTCCGGTACTTGATGCCTCGTCGTCGGGATGCGCGTGCACGGCCATCAGGGTCAGCGTGTCTGCCATGGCTCAAGCCTGCCCGAAAAACCAGCTCAAGGTGAAACCGGTAACCGGCCCGAGCCACCGGGGCCCCGGCTACTCACCGAGCCGGTCGAGAGCCCGGCGGGCGTTCCGCTGGGCGATCGCGGCCTGGCGGGCCTGGCGCCGCGCATCGGCGTGGCGCTTGTACGCCTCGCCCAGTTCGCGTTGCACGTCCTCGACGGCCTCGGCCGCGTCTCGTTCGGCTGATTCGGCGGCCTCTACCGCCTGGTCGGCCTCGGCTACCGCCCGGCGGGCCGCTTCGACGGCCTCACGCCTGCGCTGCTGCTCGGCCCGGGCCCGCTCCGCTTCGGCACGCTCCCGTTCGGCCGCCCTCGCCTGCTCCGCTGTCGCCTTCTCCGCCTTGGCCCGCTCCCGCCCAGCCCGGGCCGGCTTCTCGGCCCGCTCCCGCCGGGGTGGCGCGGCGCTGTCCGGAACCGAAGCGAGGCCGCCGGAGGCCTCACCGAAACCAGAGGCCGCCCCGAAGCCGAAACCCGCGTGTTCGGCCGATCGCAGCAGCCTCCCGGCGGCCAGGTCGCCGGCGACCTGCGGGTCGGCCAGCGCCGCGTTGAGGGTGGCGGACACCTCCTCCTGGAGCGACGCGGGCGCGGAACGCTGGCCCGCCTCGGCCAGCGCCTGCCGGGTGAGCTCCCTGATCAGCTCCCGGCGCTGCTGCGACAGCTCACGGATCCGCCGTCCGTCCAGGGACTCCTCCGCCGAGCGCAGGTCGGATCCGAGCGCGGCGAGCCGGGACGGCACAGTCCGGGTCGGCGTGCACCAGCCGGTTGACGACCCAGGCCGCGCGGGTCGGCTTCCGCAGCGCGGCGATCGCCCGCGCGGCAGGCGCGTCACCCGAGGCCCGCGCGCCGGCCGCGAGCGCCGCCCGGCGCCCGGTGAACTCGGCTGGGTCGGACGAGTACAGCTCGCCGGCCGCGTCACGCACCAGATCAGTTTCGGCCACGGTCTCATCGTTCCCCATCGCGCGGTTCATCATGATCACCGCGGGGAATTCCTCCCTGGTAGTGAACGGGCGCCGGTGCTGGCGCCCCGATGCACCGCTTCCTCGAGATCGGGCTGCGGGACGGGAAATGCTTCCGGCCAATGCCGCGGCTCTGGTGGGCGCGGGCGTGCTGTCCGTCCTGGTCTTCCCGGCCGCTGCCGTAAGGCTTTCCGGCCGCCCGCCGGGCCCGCGGCCGGCCAGGCCAGCCCCGCTGAGGTGCCCTCTGATTCAAAGTGAGAAATCCAGTCGGTCAACCAAGAGGTACGGATGCCTTAAGCCCGCAGATGACGCGGGGTGCTTCTCCGAAGGAGCAGCGATGACCGCTGTCGATTCAGGCGCGAACGAATCCGGCCAGCCCGGCACCCGCATGGAAGAAGCCCCGGCCGTCCAAGCGGCCGCCGTGGGCCCGCTGGCTGGCAATCCGTCCCTGATGGGACTCCCGACCTTCATTGCGGGCTCGGTGGCACTCGGGCTTGCCCTCGTCGGTGTCGTCCCCGCCACCGCCATCGGCGCGGCGCTGCCCATCATCCTGGCCGCGACGGCGACCGGGCTGTTCATCGCGGCGATCTGGTCCGCGGCCCTGGGCCAGAGTGCGGTCGCGGCCGTCTACGGCATCTTCGCCGGTTTCTGGCTGAGTTACGCCGTGCTGGTCCTCGGGTTGCTGCACGGCTGGTTCGCCATCACCCTGCTCGCGGTGGCGGATACCCAGAAACTGTTCCTGATCAGCTGGCTGGTCGTGATCGTCATGCTCACCCTGGCGACGCTCCGGCTGCCGGTGGCCTTCACGGCGCTCTTCGGGCTGGTCGACGTGGCCCTGCTGTTGCTGCTTCTGGGCGTCACCCAGAACTCCACGAGCCTGACCAAGGCCGGCGGGTACGTGGTGCTGGTCTTCGCCGCGCTCGGTGCGTACCTCTTCTTCGACGTGGCCTCCCAGGCCACCGGCGGCGAGGCGCTCCCGCTGGGCAAGCCACTGCTGCGCAGCTGACCGCCTGGCGCCGGACGGCATCCGCCTGAGCCCGTCAGACCTGCGGCCCCGGGCCCAGGCGGAATCAGCCGGCGGACGCGGGTCAGTCCTGTCCCGCGTCCCCGGCGCCCGGGCCAGGCCGCCCGGGCTGGCATCATCGAGCACATGACTGTCGTGAAGATCAACGCGATTACCGTCCCGGCCGACAGCGGGGACGAACTGGCCCGCCGGTTCGCCGCGCGGGCGGGCGCCGTCGACAATCAGGACGGCTTCGAGGGGTTCGAGCTCCTCAAGCCGGCCGACGAGCGCACCACCTGGCTGGTGGTGACCCGGTGGCGCGACGAGGACTCGTTCCAGGCCTGGCTGCACTCACCGGCGTTCGGCCACGGGCACCGATCTGCTTCCGAACGAAGCGGTGGTGACGCGCCGCCGCCGGTCGGGGTGAGCAGCGAGCTGTGGTCGTACGAGATCGCGGGTGGCTCCGGTAACTGAGCCGTGGGGGCCCGGGGCGGGTGCCAGCTACTCCCGGTGCGCAACCGCGCCGTACTGCCGGAATAGGTCGTCACCGGCCTGCGCGGCCGCGGCCGAGACGTCGGCCAGCCCCACGAAGCCGTGCACCAGACCGGGATGCGGGACGTACGTGACGTCGGCGCCCGCCTCCCGCATCAAGCGGGCCAGGGTGGTCCCCTCGTCGTGCAGCGGGTCATGCCCGGCGGTGGCGACCACGGCGGGCGGAAGGCCGCCCAGGCGGCGTGCACCGGGCTGAAGGCCGGGTTCGCACGATCGGCCGGGTCGGGAATCCACTGCTCGACGAACCATCGCAGGTCATCGGCGTCCAGGCCCCAGCCGTGCCCTTCCCGCTCCACGCTGGGCTCCGACAGCGTCATGTCCGCGTTCGGGCAGGCGAGCAGCAACGACGAAACGGGCCCGGGCCCGCCGCGCAGACTGACTGCGGCCAGCACGGCGAGCGCGCCGCCCGCACTGTCGCCCGCCAGCCCGAAGCCGTACGCGGGATCTCCCCCGAACTCCTCGAGGCGCGGCTGGGCCCAGGTGACAGCGCTCACGGCATCGTCGATGGCGGCCGGGGCGGGATACTCCGGGGCCAGGCGGTATCCCACGGCCAGCACGGCGACGTCAGCCGCCCGCGCCAGCCGGCGGCAGATCCCGTCGTGGGAGTCCAGGTCGCCCATGACGAAGCCGCCTCCGTGGAGGTAGATGACGAGCGGGCGCGGCTCCCGGGCCGGGCGGTACAGGCGCAGCGGGATGCAGCCGGCGGTGCTGAGGTCCCGGACCAGGGCCAGCTCAGGACCGCGGGGACGGGCGGCGGCCCGCTGCCGGGCGGCCAAGCGCAGACGATGCGCACCGAGGACCCGGTTGCCCGGGCCGCCGGAGCGGCGGACCTGCGTGACCCACTCGGCCAGGCCCTCATCCGCCAGGACGGACGGGGCGGGCAGGCTGGGCCGGGCGGGCGGGCCCGGGACCGGGTGCTGGCCGGAAGGCATGTGACCAATTCAACCAACAGTGACGCGCGGGTCCGCTGGCCAGGGCAGTGGTCCGGGGCGTACAACTAGTCTTCGCTCGAAGGGGTGGTAAAGGTGGAACCAGGGCGTCAGCCCGAGTGGCGGCCGCTGAAGCGGCACGAAAGCCACATCGCGGAAGAAATGGTGGAGCGCGCCGCCGAGCTCGCCAAGGACTCCCACGCACGGACCAGGCACGCCGCCGTGCTGGTGAAGGACGGCAGCATGCTGGCCTGGGGCACCAACGGGGTGCCGTTCCCCGGGGAGGACCACTGTTACTGCAAGTTCTCACTGTTCGGCGAGCACGACCACTGCCGGACGCATGCCGAGCAGCGGGCCATCACGCTGGCGCGTGAGGGTAACGGGTGGCAGATGCTGCAGGGCGCGAAGCTCATCTACGTGCGGCTGGAACCGGACGACTCGGTCCGGCTGGAGGAGCCGCACTTCTGCTCCCGGTGCAGCCGCCTGGCGCTGTCGCTGGGCATTGCGGAGTGGATTTTCGCCCTGTCGGACGGGCTGGTCGGGTATTCGGCCGAGGACTATGACATGGTCGCCCAGCTTCGGTGGTGAAGGGGTGTATCTTCCCTAGCCCCGAGGCCAATCTCGCCCCGATGTCCTGGACGGTGATGACGTGTCATCCAGCGATGTAGCACTCATGCCCGACGACCCGGTGAGTTCCGGCCTGGCCGGGTCAACTACCGATCTCGCCGCCGACTCGCCGGCCTCGCCGCTGGATCGGGCGCTGAAGTGGGTACCGCGGGTCCTGTCCAGCAAGCCGCACGTGATCGTGCTGATGCTGCTGGGTGTGTACCTGATTATCCTGCCGCTGGCCGGGTCAAGGTGAGTTCGCAGTCCGAGCTCATCGGCGGCAACTACACCAACGTCACCAGCGACATCGGCGCGTGCATCACCGCCGGCGGAACGTTGCACCTGGTCAACCAGGCCCGCAAGCGCCGCAGGATCGAGGAGGAGCGGCTCAGGCTGGCCCAGGAGACCCACCGCCTCCTGCACTACGTCTACCGCGACGCGGCGGCCGAGCTTGCCCACGCGGCGGTCAGCGCTCCGGGCGGCCCCGGCCCCGCTCCGGGCGGTGAGCCGCGATGATCCGCTACGGATCTGGGCTGTCCTGGCCCGCGGCCGAGGGAGGTCGCGGCGAGAACGGCCACTCCTCGAACCAGGTGCAGCGGCCGTCGTCGCCGAGCCGGAGGACCCACAGGTCGCGCCATTCCTGGGTGACCGGGTCACCGTAGCGGACCTCGGCGCGCACGACCGCCGCGGGGTCATCGACCGCGATGATCTCGGCGGCCAGCGTGAACACCTCGTCTGGCCCGTCGCGTTGCTGCTCCCACATCCGCCGGATCGCGTCCAGGCCGGTGACGGGCTTCTCGTAGGGAGATTGAAGATAGCTGGCGTCCTCGGCGAACAACCCGGCCAGGGCATCGGTCCCGGCGGTCCGCCAGGCGGCCTCGTAGCGGGCGACCCACCGGCTCACCGCCATGCGATCGGTCATGGGGGTCAAACTACCGGGCCGGCCTGACATTCTGCTTTGCTGGGGGGCGAGGAGGTTGGCTGGTGAAGACGGCATTCGTGCTCGGTGGCGGGGGTGTGCTCGGGGCGCACGAGGTCGGCATGCTCCAGGCGCTGGCCGAGGCCGAGGTGCGCCCGGACGTCGTGGTCGGCACCTCGGTGGGCGCCATCAACGGCGCGTTCGTGGCGGCCGATCCGGCCGGTGCCGCGGATCGGCTGACCCAGCTGTGGAACGGCCCTGACCTGCAGCGCGCGTTCAGCGGGACCCTGCTGGGCCGGGCCGCCCGGCTGGCCCGCTCCGGCACCCACCTGCACGCGATCGAGCCGCTGCGCCAGATGCTCGACGAGGGCCTGCCCGCGACCGACTTCGCCGACCTCAAGCTGCCGTTCTACTGCGTCGCGGCGTGCATCGAACGGGCGACCGCCCGGTGGTTCAGCAGCGGGCCGCTCGCGCCCGCCGTGCTGGCTTCCTGCGCGGTGCCCGGGCTGCTGCCGCCGGTGGAGGTGGACGGCGAGCACTACTTCGACGGCGGCCTGGTCGACTCCATCCCGGTGGGTAAGGCGATCGAACTCGGCGCCCGGACCGTGTACGTGCTGCACGTCGGCCGGATCGAGCGGCCGCTGGAGGCGCCGCGCCGGCTGTGGGAGGTGGGCCTGGTCTCGTTCGAGATCGCCCGGCGGCACCGTTTCCACGAGGAAATGTCGGCGCTGCCGGATGACGTGCGCGTGCACGTCCTGCCCTCCGGGGCAACGCAACGGCCGCCGGACCTGTCGCAACTGCGCTACCGCGGCAAGACTGGGGTGGATGTGAACATCCAGCGGGCATATACGGCGTCGGCACGGTATCTCGCCACGCTGGCCTGAACCGACTCTGCGCGCGAAGGGAACGACGATGCTCCCGCCCCGGCTGATACGCCGACTGGTGCTGGCCCCGCTGGTGGTCGTCATCGCGGTCGCCCTGGTCGTGCTGTTCCCGCTGCTGGCCGTGGTGGCCGCGGTGTTCGGGCTCGTGGCCAGGGCCCGGCCGGGGCGCATGCGCGGCCTGCGCCTGCTGTGGTTCGCGGTCGTCTGGCTCGCGGCGGAGACCATGGCCCTGTTCACCTGCCTCGGCCTCTGGGTGGCCAGCGGGTTCGGCGGCCGGCTGAGCACCGAGCCGTACCAGATCCGCCACTACGCGATCATGCGGTGGTTCCTCGCACTGGTGTACCGGTCAGCGACCCAATCGTTCGGCTTGCAGATAGAGATCGACGAACCAGATCTGACCGCCGAGGAGCAGGCCGCCCGGCTGGCCCGGCCGGTCATCATCCTCAGCCGGCACGCCGGCCCCGGCGATTCGGTCCTGATCGTGCACGAACTGCTGACCAGGTACGGCCGCCGGCCCAGGGTGGTCATGAAGGCGACGCTGCAGCTCGACCCGATTCTGGACGTCGTGGCCAACCGCCTGCCCAACGTCTTCATCTCCCGCAGCGACGACGCGCGGCACTCCTCCATCGAGCAGATCGAGCGCCTGGCCAGCGGCCTCGCCCAGTCCGGCGCCCTGGTGATCTTCCCCGAGGGCGGGAACTGGACACCCGGCCGGTGGAAGCGCGGCATCCAGCGACTGGAGCTTCGTGGCCGGCGGGACCTCGCGGCCCGCGCCCGCCAGATGCCGAACCTCCTGCCGCCCAAGCCGGGCGGAGCGCTCGCGGCCATCGGCGCGGCCCCCGGCGCAGACGTGATCTTCGTGGCCCACGCCGGCCTGGACGGGCTGGTCAGCGTCGGTGACGTGTGGCGGGACCTGCCGATCGGCCAGGTCGTGCGGGCCAGGTGGTGGCGGATCCCGTACGACGAGGTGCCGCGGGCGGCCGACCACGAGGCCCAGGTCAAGTGGCTCTATGACTGGTGGCAGCTGATCGACGCGTGGATATCCGAGAACCGGCCGGCCGGACCAGACCCGGTCAATGAGGAGCCGGTCAGCGACGCGACCGCCTAGCTCCTGCCCCGGCCCCGCCGGCCCGGGCGGCCTGCCAGTGGCCCGGACGGCTGAGCGCCGTCGGCAACCGGGTCGCCGCGTCGCCCCGCGCCGCGTCGACCTGGGACTGGATGAGAAAGATGCTGGTGCTGAGGTCGGCGCCGCTCAGGTCGGCCCCCCGGAAGTCCGCGCCGAGCACGTCAGCCGTGCGCAGGTCGGCGCCCTGCAGATTGGCGCCGATCAGATAGGTGTTCCTCAGGCCCGCGGCCCGCAGATCGGCGCCGCCGAGGTCCTTCCCGATGAGGTCGGCCCCGCTGAGCTCGGCCTCGGGGCGGGCCCCGCCCCGGGCCAGTTCGCTGGCCCGCCGGAGCAGGTGGCTCACGTCCGCGCGGAGTGCTCCCACGTCCAGGCCGATCAGAGCCTCAGCCTCGCCGCGCGTGAGGCGGTCGACCTTCTCCAGCGCCTCGTCCAGCTCGTCATGCACAGGCTCGGCCGCCCGCAGGGCCCGCGCCTCGGTCAGGTACCAGAGCAGTTCGTGGAGCTGCCGCATGACCGTGAACGCGGAGAACATGTCCTTGGCGATCCCCGGTGTCTCCCGCCAGTCCCGGCCGCCGAACGTGACCTGGGCGACCTGCTGCCCGGCGCCGAAGCAGTCATAAGTGGTGCAGCCCGGGAAGCCCCGTTCCCTGAGGTGGTCGTGGATGGAGCACCGGAAGTCGGCCTGCAGGTTCGGGCAGGGCTGCCCGGCCTCCTTGTCGATGGCGAAGTCCGCGGACGCCGACAGGGCCGGCACGACACAGCACAGCCCGAAGCAGTGCTCGCAGTCGGCGCGGAGCCGTTCGGTCAAGGATCGGCCACCTTTGCGGTCAGCGCGGCGGGCGCGGACAGCGGCGCCGCCAGCGGTCCGGTCAGCCCGTGCCGGGCGGCCAGCCAGCCCGGATCCAGGTAGGTCATCCACACGGCCCTATTGTCGTCCTCCCAGACCACGATCTTCAGCGGCAGGTCGACGGCCGCGAGCGGGTCCGCGGCCATGATGGGCGTGCCCGCCGCCGGGCTGCCGAAGATCAGCAGCTTGGTGTCGCGCAGTGACAGCCCGGCCCGTTCGGCCTCGCCGCTCTGGTCGATCACCGCGAACAGGGTGGCGCCCGCCCCCCGGATCAGCTCGGACAGCCGCGCGACCGTGCCGCCGGCCGAATGCGGGCTGCGGGTGCTGACGATCCCGTCGGTGGGGCGAGCCCCGGCTGGCATCTGGTTCATGACATCCCCTCAACGCGATCCGGGATACTTGGGACGTGATCGCCCGGCAGCAGGCTCCAGCGCAGTGACCGTGCACCAGCCCCCGCAGGATAATCCCGGGGCACCGGCGGACGACACGGACGTCCCCGCCTTCTGGCAGGCGCTGGGCCTTCCCGGGCTGGCCGACGTCCACGTGCACTTCCTGCCGCCGCGCATGCTGCGCCGGGTGTGGGCGTACTTCGACGAGGCCGGCCCGCTGGTCGGCGTCCCGTGGCCGATCCGCTACAAGTGGCCGGACGAGGAGCGGGTCGCGCATCTGCGGCACATGGGCGTGCGCATATTCAGCGCGCTGGCGTACGCGCACCGCCCCGGCATGGCCGAGGACCTGAACGCCTGGACGCTCGGGTTCGCCAAGACCGCGCCCGGCTGCGTGCCGTCGGCGACGTTCTTCCCCGAGCCGGGGGTGCTCGGCTACGTCACCCGGGCCATCGGGGCCGGGGCCCGGATCTTCAAGATCCACCTTCAGGTGGGCGGATTCCCGCCCGATGACCCGCTGCTCAAGCCGGTGTGGGGGCTGCTCGCCGACGCGGGCATCCCGGTCGTGATCCACGCCGGGCACGCGCCGGTCGGGACCACGTACACCGGCCCCGGGCCGTTCGGGTCCCTGATGGCCGGTCATCCGGCGCTGACCGCGGTCGTCGCCCATCTGGGTGCGCCGGACTACGACGCCTTCCTGCGCCTCGCCGAGGACCACGAGCGCGTCTACCTGGACACCACGATGGCGTTCACCGATTTCTTCGACGAGATCGCGCCCTTCCCCCGCGACGCGCTCCCCCGGCTGCGCGATCTCGGGGACGCCGGGAAGGTCCTGCTGGGCAGCGACTTCCCGAACATCCCCTACCCCTACGCCGAGCAGCTGGCCGGCCTGGCCCGCCTGGGCCTCGGCGCAGATTGGCTGCGCGCCGTCTGCTGGCACAACCCCACCCGCCTCCTAGGCTCACCCCTTTAGCTACGGCGGCGCCTCCATAGCTGCCCTAGCCACCACAACGGCACCGCTGTGTACATCGCGACGGGCGGGGGCAGGCTACGGGCTGCCGGGAGACTTGCTGGGCGACTTGCTGGGAGTTCGCTGCATCCTGGCTCAGGGGAAGCACATGCCGGGCACAGCACACTCCCATGGCGGGTTCATAGCGTCATCGCATGCGACTGCGGAACGTCAGGCGCCCCCGCATGCTGGCCACCTCGTGTGCCGTCCTGCTGGCGGCCGGCTTGCTGGCGGCGTGCACCTCATCATCTGGTGCCCCATCGGCCAGTCCGAACGAGCGGGTCAGCGGCGGGCCGGGCGGCACCTACCTCGTCTCGGCCGGCGTTCACAAGATCAAGCACGTGATCGTCGTGATGCAGGAGAACCGGTCGTTCGACAGCTACTTCGGGACCTACCCCGGCGCGGACGGGATCCCGGTGACCAACGGGACGCCGACGGTGTGCGTGCCGAACCCGGCGGGCGGGTGTACCCGGCCCTACCGTGACACTGCGGACGTGAACGGGGGCGGTCCCCACGGGGAGGCCAACGCCGTGGCCGACGTCGACGGCGGAAAGATGGATGGGTTCATCAAGCAGCGCGACCAGGCCAAGAAGGCGTGCGGCAGCCTCAACGACCCGGCCTGCACCGCGGGCGGCTCCCCCGACGTGATGGCGTATCACACGGGCGCCGAGATCCCCGACTACTGGACCTACGCCAACGACTTCGCGCTCGACGACCACATGTTCGAGCCGGTCAAGTCATGGTCGCTGCCCGATCACCTCTACATGGTCTCGGCGTGGTCGGCCCGTTGCAAGAACCAGGCGCCCACGAGCTGCGTCAACAACATCGTCGGCCCGTACGGCACCAAGCAGTTCGGCAACGCGGTGAGCCAGGAGCTGAACGCCGGGCAGACCTCGATCGACCTGGCCTGGACCGACATCACCTGGCTGCTGTTCGCTCACCACGTCAGCTGGGCCTACTACGTGCAGACCGGCGTCCAGCCTGACTGCGGCGACGACTCGGCCGAGACGTGCGCCCCGGTCAGGCAGAGCGCCAGGACGCCGGGAATCTGGAACCCGCTCCCGCTCTTCGGCGACGTCCACGCCGACCACCAGCTGAACAACGTCCAGGACCTGAACAGCTACTACGCGGCGGCCAAGGCGGGCACGCTGCCGTCGGTCAGCTGGATCACTCCCTCCGGGCCCGACAGCGAGCACCCGCCGGCCAGCGTGCACCAGGGCCAGGCCTACGTCGCGTCGATCGTCAACGCGGCGATGAAAAGCCCCGACTGGGACTCGACGGCCATCTTCCTGGCCTGGGACGACTGGGGCGGCTTCTACGACCACGTGGTGCCCCCGGCCGTCGACCAGAACGGCTACGGCCTGCGCGTCCCCGCTCTGGTGATTTCCCCGTACGCGAAGCGCGGCTACATCGATCACCAGACGCTCAGCAGCGACGCCTACCTGAAGTTCATCGAGGACGACTTTCTCGGCGGCGCGCGCCTCAACCCCGCCACCGACGGGCGCCCCGACCCGCGCCCCGACGTCCGCGAGGATCAGCCGGTCCTGGGCAACCTCGAACAGGACTTTGACTTCAGCCAGGTGCCCCGTTCCCCGGTGCTGCTGGCCACCAACCCGCCCACCGACTCACCGAGCATCCCGGCCTACTTCGCCAGCCAGCCGGCCTGCGTCGGCTGCACCACCCCGCCCCCGGCCCTCCCGGCCGCGAAAAGGGCCCGGGCGAAAGGGCCCCGTTCCTAGGTCAGGGACAGGGCGGCGAGGGCGGCGTTCACGATCGAGCCGGGCAGCAGGTCGTTGAGCTCGTAAAGCTCGCTGACGCTGCCGGACTGGCCGAACTGGTCCACGCCCAGCGGCACGCACGGGACGCCGAGCGCCGAGCCGAGCCACGCCATCGCGTGCGAGGCGGCGTCGTGCACGGTGACCAGCGGCGCGCGGTCCGGGAACGCCGCCCGCAGCGCGCCGGGAATCGACGGCGTGGTCGCGGTGCGGATGCCATGGCGCAGCGTGCGCTGCCACGCCGCGTGCAGGCGGTCCAGCGACGTGACGTCGACGACGTGCGCGGCCACGCCCTCGTCGGCCAGTTCCGCAGCGGCGGCCAGCACCTCGGGCAGGACCGCGCCGGAGCCGGCCAGGTGGACCTGGGGCGCGCCGCCGGCGGCCAGGTCGGAGGCGTCGACAAGACGGTACGCGCCAGCCAGTACCTGGCGGCGCAGCACCGCTTCGCCGATCCGGGTGCGGGCCGACTCGAACGGCTCCTGATCCAGCGGGCGCGTGCTCAGCCGGAAGTAGTACGCGCCGTTCTCCGCCGGGACCGCCGTGGTCGTCTGCGCGGGGCCGGACGCGATCCGGCCGAGCGCGTCGCAGACCAGCCAGTCGACGGCCGTTGCGTAGGCCGGCTCGGCGAACGTCACGTTCGGCAGTTCGACGCCGATGGACGGGGTGATGGTGGACTGGTGGGCGCCGCCTTCCGGCGCGAGCGTGACCCCGGACGGCGTGCCGGCGATGAGGAACCGCGCGCCCGAATAGACCGAGTAGATGAACGCGTCCAGCCCGCGGCAGACGAACGGGTCGTACACCGTGCCCACCGGGAGCAGCGCCTGGCCGGACAGGTCCCAGGCCAGGCCGAGCTGCCCGAGCAGCAGGAACAGGTTCATCTCGGAGATGCCGAGCTCGATGTGCTGGCCCTTCGGCCCCTCGGACCATCGCAGGAGCGGATCGTCGCCCCATGACCTTCGTTCGGCCGGGGAAAAGACCCCCACCCGGTTGATGAAGCCGGCCAGGTTCGTCGACGTGGCCACGTCGGGCGCCGACATCACCAGGTACGGGGCCAGGTTCTCCTCGCGGGACAGGCTGACCAGGGTGCGGCCGAACATTTCCTGCGTGGAGACCGGGCGGCTGCTGCGCGTCCCGGTCGACGCCGGCACGGTCACCGGCACGGCGGGGGTGCGGGGCTCGCGCCGCAGCGCCTCGCGGCGCTGGTTGCACAAGATGCCGGCCGCGGTCGACGCGTCGAACCGGTCCCATTCGGTCGGCTCGGTCAGGCCCAGGCCGGAGCGCATCGCCTCGATCTGCTTCGGCAGCAGCAGCGCCGAATGGTTCCGCGGGTTGCCCGCGATCGGCAGCCCCCAGCCCTTGACCGTGTAGGCGAAGACCACGCTCGGGCGGTCGCGCACCTCGTCGCAGGCCGCGTAGGCGGCCAGCATGCTGGCCAGGTCGTGGCCGCCGAGGTCGGTGACCAGCGTGGCCAGTTCGGTGTCCGGGACGTCCGCGATGAGGTGATCCACGCCGGGTGGCGCGCCGTCCAGGAACCGTTCCCGCAGCTCAGCGCCGACCAGGCCGAACAGCGACTGGTAGTGCTCGTTCGGCATATTGTCGATCCAGGCCCGCAGCGCCTCGCCGTCCGGCTCGGCGAACCTGGCCTGCAGCCGGCGTCCGTACTTGACCTCGACGACGTGCCAGCCGGCCGCCTCGAACTGGCCGCGCCAGTGCTCGATGCGGACGCCGGGGACCACGCGGTCGAGCGACTGGCGGTTGAAATCGACCACCCACATGACGTTGCCCAGGCCGTGGGTCACGGGGTCGAAGACGGCTTCCCAGACGTTGCCCTCGTCCAGTTCGGCGTCCCCAAGCAGGGCGATGAAGCGGGACCGCGGCCGCTCGCCGAAGTGCGCGTCGACGTACCGGCGGGCCACCGCGGCGAACAGCGGCGCGACCGCGCCGAGCCCCACCGATCCGGTCGAGAAGTCGACATCGTCCGGGTCCTTGGTCCGGGACGGGTAGGCCTGAAGCCCGCCGCGGGCCCGCAGCATGGTCAGGTACTGCCGGTCCAGATTGCCCAGCAGGTACTGGATCGAGTGGAACACCGGCGAGGCGTGCGGCTTGACGCTGACCCGGTCGTCGGCGGACAGGTACGCGAACCACAGCGCGGTCATCGCGGTGACCAGGGAGGCGCTGGAGGCCTGGTGGCCGCCCACCTTCACTCCGTCGCCCGTGGCGCGCTCATGGTTGGCCGCGTCCACCATCCGCACCGCCAGCCACAGCACCCGCCGCTGGATCTCCTCGAGCACGTCCAGGTCGACGGCCGTGCTCGCGGTCACGGCCGTCTCGGACGGCAAAGCCAGCTCAGCCACGTTCCACCCCCACGGCGTTTGTGTCCAACGGCAGCCTGCGCTTCGAGTATGACATTGGATCACCGGGCCACGGCCGGGCAAAAGCCGCAGATAGACCCCATATCCCAGCCGAACGGCTCCGGATGCTGCGTGGGCCGGCCCCGCTCAGCGGCGGCCGGTGTCACGCCAGGCGAGGACCGAGCCGCGGGACAGCCCGGACAGGATCGACGCCACGCTCAGCATCGAGCCGATCGAGAACGCCGACGCGAAGGAGGCGGCCGAGCCGACCGAAAAGGCCGACCCGGCGGACAGCAGCGACCCGGCTGATCCGATCGACAGGATCGACCCCGTGCTGCCGATCGACAGGATCGACCCGGTACTGCCAATGGACAGGATCGACCCGGAGGAGCCAATGGACATGAGCGAGCCGGGCGGTCCGGCTGACCGGGGCCGGCCGCTGGCCGCGCGCCCGCGGACTGGGCCGCCGGGCCCACGCCGGCGAGGTGAACGGCCGCCATTGCGCATAACAGCATTCTGCGCGCACCATGCCCGCCGCGCCACACCGGCATCCATGACATTCCCCGCGGATCAGACAAAGATTCACCGTCTGGCTAATAGTTCACCGAGGCGGCAAAGATTGACCCGGCAGGTGGCCGACCTGCTAGCCGCGGGCCCGGACATCTGAAATGCTGACCACATGATGGACGCTGTCGTCCTGACGGACTACGACCACGCGCTCGCGGCCACCGACGCGGTGGTGGCCGGCATCGAGCCTGGGCAGTGGGATGCACCGACCCCCTGCACTGAGATGGATGTCCGCGCCGTGGTGAACCATCTGGTGTCGGGCAGCCTGATGTGCCTTGCGCTGGCCCGGGAGGAGCCGCCGCCGGACCGCGGCGCAGATCGGCTCGGGGACGAACCGCTCGAGGCGTTCCGGCGGGCCGGACGCGAGGTGCGCGAGACGTTCGCCGCGCCCGGGGTCCTGGAGACCGTGTTCACCACCCCGTTCGGGAGCGCGCCGGGTTCGGCCGTCGTGCATGTCCGGATCGTCGAGCTCCTGACCCACGGGTGGGACCTCGCGCGGGCGACCGGCCAGCAGCTCGACTTCCCCGACGATCTGGCCGAACGGACACTGGCCGCGACCCGGCACCAGCTGGCCGCCCGCCCGGAGGGCCCCGGCTCCCCGTTCGGCCCCGAGGTGAAGGTCCCGGACGACGCGGCGGCCATCGACCGGCTGGCCGGGTTCCTCGGCCGCCCCGTGTAGCCGCTCCGGTCAGGGCCGGGCGGGCGGGAGCGCGGGCCGGGGGCGCCGCAGCAGCCACTGCCAGAACGTCCGCCGCGGCGGACGCGGCGGGCGGGCGGTGATGACGCCGCTGCCGACCTTGCCCGACACCGAGATCCGCAGCAGCACGGGCACGTCGGGACTCCACGGCGCGCGGACCTTGACCGTGCCGCTCCGGATGGCCACGTCGTCGGTGTCGACCACGATGCCGGGCTTCGTCACCAGCGTCATGCTCCCGCTGCGCACGTCGGCGTCGATCTGGAGCGACGGCCACGTGATGACGGCTTCGGTGAAGTCCAGCGTCACGCTGCCGCTCGTCGCCCGCACCTCCATGCGCTGCGGCACCAGCCAGCGGCCATCGCGCCGGGCGCTGGCGCTATGGGTCTCGATGCGCAGCATCTCCTTCGGCTTCGCGTCGGGGACCCCGACCGCCGCTCCGGCGGCCGCCGGCAGGTCCGACACCAGCGCCGTGAGCTCGCCGTAGGTCCGCGCGGTGAGGGCGGCCCCGACTCGCTCGTCGAGTTCCTCGGCCGTGAGCCGCTCGTCCCCGGCGGCCACCCGGAGCACGTCGACGATCCGGTCCCGGTCCTCGTGCGATGCGCGCAGCTCGCCGCCACGGGCCACCACCTCGCCGCCCGGCACCGCCGTTTCGTCGCCGCGAGCCTGCGGCCGCACCTCGTCTGCCATGGGCAAAACTGTAAGGCTGCGGCGCCGCGTCCGGCACTCCCCCGGCCCCGTTGACATCACCCGTCGCGACAGGCCATCGTGACCTGTCCGGGGATATCCGGGCCTATGCACGTCCATGCCCGGTCGACGAACGAGAGGATCGCCGATGTCGCTGGAGGTCAAGCGGTTGCACCTGGCCCGGCTGAGGCCGCCCGGCGGCCGGGGCGGCGAATGGCCGGTCCACGGCTTCGTCGTCACGTACCCGGGCGGCGCGGCACTGGTCGACACCGGCGTCGGCGGGCCCGAGCAGCTGCTCAACGACTGGCGGGTGGTCAGCACCTCGGCGGCGGACGCGCTCGCCGAGCTGGACATGACGCCCGGCGACATCACCCTGGTGATCAACACCCACCTGCATTTCGACCACTGCGGCCAGAACGCCGTGTTCAAGCACGCCGCCTTCCACGTCCAGCGGACCGAGCTAAACCGGGCCCGGCGCCAGTCGCCGGATCTGGCTGACTGGTTCGACTTCATGGGCGCCCGGTTCGAGCTGCTGGACGGCGACACCGAGGTGCTGCCCGGCCTCTCGGTGATCGCGACTCCCGGGCACACCGACGGCCACCAGAGCGTCGTCGTGCAGACCGGCGCCGCAGAACCCGACGTGCTGATCGGGGACGCGGCCTATACGCCGCGCCAGTACTCCGGCCCGGATGACCAGAAACTGCCGGACGGCCAGGCCAGCGACCGGCCCGCCTGGCAGGCCTCGCTCGGGCGGATCCGGTCCATGCGGCCCGCGCAGGTGCACTTCTGCCACCACACCGACGTCATCCACGCCTGACCCGGCCGGCCCGGCGCCCGTCACCCGATATGGCCTGGTGGTTGCCCGGATTCCCCACGGGTAGAGGCACGGTCATGTCCTCGCTCCCACGCTGCCTCGTTACCGGGGCATCCGGCTACATCGGCGGACGGCTGGTTCCCGAACTGCTGGCCGCGGGTTACCCGGTCCGCTGCATGGCCCGCGACCCGGGCAAGCTCAGCGACCGGCCCTGGTCCGGCGATATCGAGATCGCCGCCGCGGATGTCATGGACGGGGCCGCGGTGCGCCGCGCGCTCGACGGCGCCGGCGTGGCCTACTACCTCATCCACTCCCTGGGCACCGGCCCGTCGTTCGAGCAGCGGGACCGCGACGCGGCGCGGACCTTCGCCGACGCCGCCCGGGACGCCGGGGTGAAGCGCATCGTCTACCTGGGCGGCATGATCTCCGGCGAGGCCGGCGGCCTGTCACCGCACCTGCGCTCGCGCGGCGAGGTCGGTGACATCCTGCTGGACAGCGGCGTGCCCACCGCCGCGCTGCAGGCCGCCGTGATCATCGGCAGCGGGTCGGCGTCGTTCGAGATGCTGCGTTACCTGACCGAACGGCTGCCCGCGATGGTCACCCCGAGATGGGTGGAAACCCGCATCCAGCCGATCGCCGTCCGCGACGTGCTGCGTTACCTGGTCGGCTCGGCGGCCCTGCCCGCCGAGGTCAGCCGCCGCTTCGACATCGGCGGGCCGGACATCCTGACCTATGCCGACATGATGCGCCGGTACTCGGCCGTCGCCGGGCTGAGGCCGCGCGTCCTGGTTCCCGTGCCGCTGCTCACCCCGCGGCTGTCGTCCCTGTGGGTCGGGCTGGTGACGCCGGTGCCGAGCGGGCTGGCCATGCCGCTGGTGGAATCGCTGCGGAACGAGGTCGTCTGCGGCGAGCACGACATCGCCGCCTGGGTGCCGGATCCGCCGGACGGTCTCCTGCCGCTCGAGGAGGCCATCGCCCTCGCGCTGCGGCACACCCGGGAGGGCGACGTGTCCACCCGCTGGTCGTCCGCGGGGACGCCCGGCGCCCCGAGCGACCCGCTGCCCAGCGACCCGTCGTGGGCCGGCGGCTCCCTGTACGTGGACGAGCGCACCAGCGTCGTCCGGGCCGATCCGGCCACGCTGTGGCAGGTCATCGAGGGCATCGGCGGCGCAACCGGCTGGTATTCGTTCCCGGCCGCATGGGCCGTGCGGGGGCTGCTCGACCGGCTGTCCGGCGGGGTCGGGCTGCGCCGCGGGCGGCGTGACCCGCGCCATCTGCTCGTCGGGGACGCGCTGGACTTCTGGCGCGTCGAGGCCATCACGCCGGGGTCGCTGCTGCGGCTGCGCGCGGAGATGAAGCTGCCCGGGCTGGCCTGGCTGGAGCTGTCCGCCGGCCGGGACGACGACGGCCGCACCACCTACCGGCAGCGGGCCATCTTCCAGCCGCGCGGCCTGGCCGGGCACGCGTACTGGCGGTCCATCTCACCGTTCCACGGCGCCGTCTTCGGCGGGATGCTCCGCAACATCACCGCCGCGGCCGAGCGGGCCGCACCCGCGGCGCCCAGCCCGGATGCGGCGAGTGTGTGAGCCGCCCGGCGACTAGCCAGGCTGGGCCCCGACGCGCTCCCGGATCTCCTGCACGGCCCAGTTGTTGCCGTCCGGGTCGCGGAAGAAGGCGAACTTCCCGCCGTCGCGGGGGTCCAGCGTCTGGACCTCCGACACGTCGACGCCCCGCCCGGCCAGCTCGGCGCGGGCGGCCTCGATGTCCGTGACGACCAGCTGCATGCTGCCGGCGGATCCCAGATCGGTTCCCTCAGGCACCTGGACCGGCCCGATGACCACCGAGCACGCCGACCCGGGTGGCGTCATGTGCACCACCCGCAAGCTTTCCGTGGGGCGGGTGTCAGCATCAACGTGAAATCCCAGCTTGCCGACGTAAAAGTTCTTGGCCCGGTCGATATCGGTCACCGGGACGACCACAACTTCCAGCTTCCAGTCCATGGTGTTCATCCTTCCGGTTGCCGCGCCCCGATGGGCGCTTCCACCCATGGGTAGAAGCTGCGCCGCCGATCTCGACATGGGGACTAAACCCGGCCCCGTCGAGGTGCTGACGCCGCCGGCGATCATCGCTGCGATCGCGGCCGGCTGACCAGCCGTTGGTTCACCCGACCGCACGGCCTGAGTCCCCACCGGCCGACCGGATGGTCTCAGGTCAGCTTCGTCTCGCTGCGGGAACGCTCAGGTGAGTCAGTTTTGCTACCAGGTTGGCTGATCTGCCCGCGGATCAGTGCGGCCTACGCTTGGTCGATGAGCATCGATGCATCGTCGCTGGCGTCAGCGGTGGCCGGGCTGGTGCGCAGCGATCCTCACAGTCCCGGCATCAGCCGTGAGCGGACCCAGCCGGGCTTCCGGTATCGCGACCCGTCGGGGACAGAGATCACCGACGGAGCGACGCTCGACCGCATCAGCGCGCTCAGGATCCCGCCCGCCTGGGAGAACGTCTGGATTTCACCGGACCCGCTCGGTCACATCCAGGCCACCGGCGTGGACAGCAAAGGCCGGCTGCAGTACCTGTACCACCGGCTGTGGCGGGAGCAGCGCGACGCTCAGAAGTTCGGTCACATGCTGCGGTTCGCCAGCGCGCTTCCTTCGCTGCGGACGGCCACCATAGAAGACCTGAGGCGCCGCGGCCTGACCCGCGATCGTGTGGTGGCCAGCGTCGTCCGGCTGATCGACCTCGGCCTGTTCCGCATCGGCGGTGAGAGATACGCCGAACTGGACCATCATTACGGCGCCACCACGCTTCGCAAGGAGCATGTGAGGCTGACGCGGGACGGCGTCATGTTCGACTACATCGCGAAGGCGGGCAAGCACCGGACGATCGTCGTCCGGGACGAGCTCGTTATGCCGATCATCCGGACCTTGGTGCGCACCGACCACGGCCACGAGACCCTGTTCTGCTATCAGCAGAGCAACGGCTGGCACCCCCTCCACTCCCGCGACGTGGGCGACTACATCGCCACGCGGGCGCGCGGCCACTTCACGGCCAAGGAATTCCGCACGTGGAACGCCACCGTGCTGATGGGGCTGGTGCTGGCGAACGCGGGGCCCTCGGCGACCGAACGGAACCGTCAACGCGTCATATCCGCCAGCGTCAAGGAGGTGGCGCGCTGGCTCGGCGATACCCCGGCCGTGGCCCGCAGCTCGTATATCGACCCGCGGCTGATCACCCGCTACGAGTCGGAGGGGCAGCTGCCCACGGTGCCCGCGATGCCGGCCGAACTGCCCGCCCCGGCCGAGGTCGAGACCGCGATCGCCAAACTGCTGGCCGCCAGCGGCTAGACCATGATCATGTGAAGTTTGCCGCCAAATACGACGTTTTCACCACATGATCACGCGCGAGCCGCCCGGCCGAGGTGCTGATGTGACACATGTGACTGGCGGGGGCGGGGCTGAGGGCTCGTTGGGCGGCCGGGACGGTCAGGAGAGGTGCCTCGCTGAACCCGCCCACCTCTCGCATGACGTCGGCGGCCTTGGTGAGCAGCGCCTGGTACAGCGTCGGCGGCATTCTTCGGCATCCCCCTGAACGGCGAGTCGGGCATCACCCGCCGGAAGACCGCGCCGAAGGCGTCCGTCACGTCCGGCGGGTCTATGGCTCCGCGGCCTTCTTGATCGCGGCGAGGGTCTCCGGGATGCCGGTGTGGGCGGCCTCGGCGCGGTTGGCGATCTGGGCCTCGGCGTCGTCGCCGTACCTCTCGTGGAACCGGGCGATGCCGGTGGGAGGAACTCCCACGCCTCGGTGAGCTGGGTCCCCTCGTCAACGGGGGCGAACGTGTAACTCCAGCGGACCCAGGCGCCACCCACGATGAACGCGAACTCCCGGCCCCGGTCGGCCGCGACGACCTGCGAGCGGGTCTCCCAGGTCCGCCCGGGCACCTCGTTCTGCCCGGTGAACCAGGCGCCCGCCCGGGGGCCGTCACCGTCCTCCCACGAACCCCCGGTGCAGATGGGGCTCCACTCCCCCATCCGCGTCACGTCGGAGACCATGTCGTAGAGGGCTTCCGGTGAGCAGGCGACGATGACCGACTCTGAGTAGCTCAGGTTGCTCATGCGCCCAGTATTTCAATGTTTCGGAATCCGGCTCTGCCGAACGATGATCAGGTATGGGCGTCGAGCGGCCGGAGGGCGCACACGGGCCGGGCGGTGAGAATCCGGTCGCCGGTTACCACGAACGGCCCGCGGCACCATAGGGAGAGGAAGGCCCTGATGGCCTCAGTCAGTGTTCGTTACATCGTCAGCGACGTCGATGCCGCGATCGATTTCTACGTAACCCGTCTTGGGTTCGAGGTCCAGATGCATCCGAACGATCTGTTTGCGATGCTCGTCCGCGACGATCTCCGTCTGGTCCTGGTCAAGCCGGGCGGCCCGGGCGCCCCGGCCGGGGGCGGCGCGGCCATGCCCGACGGGACGATGCAGCAACCGGGTGGCTGGAACCGCTTCAGCATCGAGGTCCCCGACATCGAAGCCGCCGTCGGCGAGCTGCGCAAGAGCGGCACCCGGTTCCGCAACGAGGTCGTCACCGGCGTCGGCGGCAGGCAGGTCATCCTGGATGACCCGTCGGGCAACCCGGTAGAGCTGTTCGAGCCGGTCCGCCCCGAGGCCCGGCTGTCGCGCCCTAGTTCGGGTTTACCGATTCCCGGCCCGGCGATGCTCTCCACATATGCGATCAGGAGGGTTACCCATGTCCAAGATCACCGTCGGCCGGGAAAACTCCAACGACATCGAGATCTACTACGAGGATCACGGGACCGGGCAGCCGGTCGTCCTGGTCCACGGCTACCCGCTGAACGGCCACTCGTGGGAGAAGCAGGAACGCGTTCTCCTTAAGGCGGGATACCGGCAATCACCGAAGACGCCGGCGGCGCCAACAACAGTGCTCTTTCTCTGCTACCAATCAATCAATCAATCAATCAATCAATCAATCAATCAATCAATCAATCAATCAATCAATCAATCAATCAATCAATCAATCAATTCTAGAAATCATACATCCGGATTTTATTTCTCTTTGGAACATAGCAATTAAGTGGGCCAGAGGCAACAGCGAGAGAGGCTACTCCTTTAATTAAGGAAGCTCGTCCATCTAGGAAACAATCAATTATTGCCTCTCTCAAACTTTGAACTTTATTTACCTTCCTGATTTTTAATGAGGCTCAGGGTCTGGATGTCAACAAGCCATTAAATTTCTATCTATCAATCTATCTATCTATCTATCTATCTATCTATCTATCTATCTATCTATCTATCTATCTATCTATCTATCTATCTATCTATCTATCTATTTATTGAACCAGCAAGCTACTCGTGTTGCACTCTCCCACCATACAAACTCAAGTGAGCTCAATAGGTTGGGTTCATTTTTTCCGAGATAAAACCGCAAATTTTTGGATATTTTTTGGGGGTTTCGTTCACCTATACAATATGCTGAACGAGGTATAAACATAATAGGCGTTATTCCGGGTTAATATGAATCGGTCACCGAGCCGTCCGGCATCGTCCCGTTGAACCGGCCCTTGAGCTCGGGCAGGCACCAGAGCCTGTGGCCTTGGCCGCGCCGCTGCTGGTCGGCATGGGTTCCTTGCCCTGCCCCGGGCCCGGTGCTCGTGCGTCGAGGATCACGCCGGGTGTAGGCGCGGACTGGTGGTCATCAGGCCCTCGACGACGCCAAGCTGTCTCTGGACAACCTGGCTACTTCGGGGTGCAGCAGCTCCGTTGTGCACTAGGCCTTTGAATATGCATGGTGGCTGGCGACTGTAGGCCCCGTTGTTGCACACCCATGACGCATGGTGCATGCCGCCTGAGGCCCGCGGAAACGACGACCTTCTTTGGAGCTGAAGGTGCACGCGCACGTCAGGGCCACTTCGCCACGCTGCCGCGCTGCAGGAAGGGCGACGGACGCGCCCGGCTGGGCTTCTGCACAATGTCCTGCGGAGCTTGCGCGTGGCTGCAAGCTCCGGGCGATCCATCCAAGTAAAGTCGCCCGAGGAGACGGCGCGGGCCTCGTTCCCGGCCGCCGAGCCGCACCACCTGATCCAGTGAACATCCGCCTGGCATTAGCACGGGGAGCTCTATCTTGCCGAGCGCTTCATCCGCTCCCAGGGCGCGACGCCCACGTTCAAGGGCTATTGGGCTTCCCCGGTTCGATCCGTGTCGCCCAACGCGATGATCGTGATGGCATCGCAGGCGCCATCCGCCTGAAGGCCCGGCGATGTGCATCCGCGATCGACGCGGGCGTTAGTCTCCACGGGATGGGTCGCCGACGCCGCGCGTACGCTTCGCCGTCGAAGAGGTCAGCCGGAGGCGCGGAGCTGCGGAGGTCACCGACAGTCGCCGTATGCCGCTGTCGCACAGTGTCGCGAGGGGGAATTGACGGCGACGCCTCCAGCGCCGACAGGCCACGGTCCAGCACTTGTGGCTTCTGGCTGTGCTGTGTGAGGGTGTGGCCTTCCCCCCCCCCCCTCCCTCCTCCCTCCCTCTCTCTCTCTCTCTCTCTCTCTCTCTCTCTCTCTCTCTCTCTCTCTCTCTCTCTCTCTCCCTCCCCCGCCCCGCCCCCCCCCCCCCCCCGCCCCGCCCCCCCCCCCCCCCCCCGCCCCCCCCCCCCCCGCCCCCCCCCCCGCGCCCGCGCCCCGCCCCGCCCGCCCCCCCCCCCCCCCCCCCCGCCCCGCCCGCCCCGCGCCCGCCCCCCCCCCCGCCGCCCGCCCCGCGCCCGCCCGCCCCGCCGCCGCCCGCGCCCGCCCCGCCCCGCGCCGCCCGCCCGCGCCCCGCCGCCCCGCGCGCCGCCGCCGCCGCCCGGCCGCCCCGCAAAACAAAACAAAACACACACACACACACACACACACACAACAGATAACGGCGTCGGTGGG
>CAVQZM010000025.1:0-57523 GCA_963718475.1 uncultured Actinomycetes bacterium
TCGGAAACCATCCGCAATCTCACCGCTCCGCAGCTGGGGCGGCCCGTTCCGCTCCCACTACCTCAGCCGACCCCCCGGCGGGCGGCAGGCGTGTCTGTGGCCAGTCAATTCTCAACTCGCCGTACAGCTATACGGGAAGAGCAGGCCCCTACTCCAGCGGCACCGCCGGCCTGCCAACTTACGGCACGCCAAGCTCGGACTTCCCGCACGATACTGCCGGGGCGGTCCTGCCGGCTGGCGCCAACAACTACTTCTCCTATCAGCTCAAGCCGGATACGGTTTATTATCTGCTGCCCGGCATACATATCGGTGGCATTCAGGCAGATAAGAACGATGCGTTCGTCGGAGGGCGGTCAGGTGGCGCGCTCACGGTTCTCAGCGGAAACTACTCTTCGAGCGGCCAGGCGATCGACTCCAACGCAACCGACGGCAACCAGAGTGGCGTAACGATCGAATATCTGACGATTGAGAAGTATCGGCCAAATGCTGACGCCGCCACAGTCAACCAAGAGGCCAATACCGGCTGGAACATTCGTTACAACACGATCACCCTCAATGTTCCAGGCGCAGGGATAATGGCTGGCGCCGGGAACACTCTTAGTGACAACTGCCTCACTTTGAATGGGCAGTACGGTTTCCAGTCTTCCGACACCAATGGATTCGGTCACGACTCACTGACTGGAGGACCCTATGACGTCACGATCGAAAGAAACGAGATAAGCTACAACGACACTTGCGATTTCTCGGGCCTACTGAACAACTCGAAAATCGGCTGGTCCAATCACAACCCGGTGCCAGCCCGGTACCGGAATCCCGAATGCGGGAAAGTTGCCGGTGACGGCAACCAGGGCGGATTTAAGCTCTGGCAGACAAATGGTGTGACCATCGAGAATAACTCGATCCATGATAACTGGGGCCCGGGCGGCTGGGCCGACACAAACAATGCGAATACCACCTGGACTGGCAATACGTTTACCGGCAACGAAGGTGCAGCGATCATCGAGGAGATCTCTTACAATTTCTCAATCACCGGCAACTATATTGCCCATAATGACTGGGCTGACGGGCTGAATAATTCGGCGTTTCCGCAGCCTGCCATCTACATCAGTGAGAGCGGCAGCGATTCCACATTCGGCGGAGTACCTGCCTGCGCGGAAGCCTCCTGCGCCCGTCAGGCATCCTATTCCAGGCAGTCGTCGATCAGCGGCAATAAACTGGTCGATAACGGTGGGGGAATCTTCCTCTGGCAAAGCTCCAACCGGTATTGCACAGACGGGTTCGATGGGCCGTGTACGCTGGTCGACGGTGGACAGTCAGGGCCGTTCACGGCCGCCCGCTGCAAGGTCAATATCCGATCGGCCTCAGTCAGCACTGCCACTTATGCCGGCCACAGGACCGGCTCACCTGCCGAGGACTGGTGGAATGGCTGCCTGTGGCGGACAGAGAATGTGACGATCTCCAGGAACGTGATCGACTTCAACCCGTCGCAAATTTTGTACTGCAACCAGGCTGCATGGCCCGCTTGCGGCGCCAATGGCATTTTCAGCGAGTACGGCTCGCCCCCTAGCAGGCAACCGGGCTGGGTCGTCCCCACGCAGCTTACGTTCTTCCAGAACGACACCTGGACGAACAACATTTACAATGGCCCGTCGACCTTCTTCGCCTGGAACCAGGGCAACGGCGATAATCCGGTTAGCTGGGCCGACTGGACAGGAAGCGCTTCGAACGGGGATAAGTGCAGTTCAGGCGGCGAGCGGCAGAGTGGCGCCTGCACAGGCCCGTTTGGCCAGGACGCCGGCAGCACCTACCACAGCTCCCCCGTCCCGAATCCATGACGTGCGTCAACCCCAGATGTCGCGAAGAACGTTGAGTACGACGCGCGAGCCCAGGTGGTCCAGCTTCACCGGCAACTCCTGCATGTGGGCCAGAGCCTGGCGGACGGCCGGTTGCCGCTCCATGGGACAGATCACGAGCAGGAAGCCACCGCCCCCCGCACCGGTCAGCTTCGCGCCCGAGGCCCCGGCGTCGAGAGCGCGGGAGACTGCCCCATCAACCTGATCGTTGGACACCCCGGAGGCCAGCTTCCGCTTGACCTCCCAGCCCTCGCGCAGGGCGGGCCCGATCGCATCCACATCACCGCCGCGTAGCCGATCGGCAGCAAATTCTGCCAGGTCACGTAGTAGATCAAGCTGGGGGCGGGTGGCCGCGATGTTCGCGTTCTGCTCGGCCAGGATTGAGTTAGCGCTCCGTGTGATGCCGGTGTAGAAGAGCATGATCTGGCGCTGGAGAGCTCGCCGCTCGGACGCCGGCATCCTCAGTTCATCGGCCACTACCTCATCGCCAGGTCCGAAACGGATGTCACGTATTCCGCCGAGTGCGGCGATGTACTGATCCTGCTTGCCAATAGGCTTATCGCACCGTTCGATCTCAATGGTGCACGCCCGCTCGGCCAGTTCTTCGGCCGACACCTGCCGGCCCTGATAAGCGAACAAAGCATGCAGCAGACCGACGGTGACCGCGGATGAGGACCCAAGACCAGACCCCGCAGACGGGATATCGGCCAGTGTGGTGATCTCGACCCCCTTAGCCACACCGGTCATCTGCATGGCCTCGCGGACCAGTTCGTGCTCCAGGTCCTCGACATGGGAGACGATCTCTTTTTTTGAGTAGTTGACGTAGATGTCGTCATCGAAGCGCTGTTTCACGATGACGTAGACATACTTATCGATCGCGCAGTTAAGGACCCGGCCGCCGTGCGTACGGTAGTAGTCGGGCAGGTCGGTCCCCCCGCCGAGGAGACCGATACGCAGGGGCGTCTGAGTGATAATCATCGTGAGGCCCGTACGGGCCACTCCTCCCGGGCTTGTCGGTACGCGTCGGGGGTGCCTATGTCGCGGAAATATCCTTCGACCGGCACCGCACGGGCTCGGCCCACCAGCCGTGGCAGCAGGTCGTAGCCGATGTCGGTCGGCGGTACGGGGTCGATCTCGTCGATCACAGACGGATGGAAGGCGTACACGCCTGCGTTGATCAGGTCGGACACCGGCCGGCTCGGCTTCTCCGCGAACCCGGTGACCCGGCCGGTCGCGTCGGTCTCCACGACGCCCCCGGTCCACGGCCGGTCCGAATGGAACACGGCCAGGGTCGCAATCGGGCCGTAGCGCCGATGTTCGTCGATCAGTGACCGCAGGTCGAAGTCCGTGAGGTTGTCAGCGTTGCAGGCCAGGAACAGTTCTTCCCTGTCGACCCACTCCCGGTTGGCGACCAGCGTGCCGGCGCTGCCGAGCAGCGCCGGCTCGAAGACCGTTCGGACCGCTGGCGGCCCGGTATGCGCGGCCAGGTGGCGACGTACCACGTCCGGCAGGTGATGAAGGTTGATCAGGACCTCATCGACGCCGGCCTGGCCGAACGCTTCCAGCCAGATATCCAGCAGCGGCCGGCCGTTGATGACCAGCATGCATTTCGGGGTGACGTCGGTGATCGGCCTCAGGCGGCTGCCCACTCCCGCGGCGAGAAGGAAAGCCTTCATGGGACGGCCTTCCGGACAACGCCGAGGCTGCGCATCCGCGTGTTCGCCTCAGCCAGGACTCCGTCCAGGCCGTCGATCCCCTTGAGCCATGCGGCGTACGACGCGACCGAGTCGGCTGGCGTACGCTGCGGTTCCCAGCCCAGGGCCCTGAGGGCACTGATGTCCGAGAGGATATGGCGCGTGTCGCCGAAGCGATACTCGCCGGTCACCGCCGCCGGCTGGCTGGAGCCATAGTGACGCATCACGATGTCGGCGAATTCTCGGGTCGTGACCGCCTGGCCGCCGCCGACGTTGAAGACCCGGCCGGCGGCGCGGTCGTCCTCCAGCACGAGAAGGTTGGCGTCCACCACATCGTCGATGTTGACGAAGTCGCGGATGGCCGCACCATCCTCGTACAAGGTCGGCGCGATGCCCTGCAGGTAACTCAGGCAGAAGATGCGGCAGGCACCCGAGTACGCGTTGTAGACCGATTGACGCGGACCCTGGACGATGCTGTAGCGCAGGGCGGCGGTCGGGATGCCGTACCGGCGGCCGAGGTTGACCGCGACCATCTCCTCGCCGAGTTTCGACATGCCGTAGGCGTTCTGGGGATTGGAGATCCGCTCCGGTGTGGCTTGCATCTCAAGCGGGCCACCGCAGACCGGGCAGGGGATGTCCCACTGACCTGCGGCCAGGGCCTTCTCGGGGCGCATTCCCGGTACCTGATCTCCGTCGGCCGGGCACCGGTAGAGGCCCTCACCCATCGCCGATTGCGATGACGCGACCACCACACGCGCGATGTCCAGCCGCTCGGCGACGATGATCTCGTAAAGCAGGGCGGTCGAGACCACGTTCACGTCGGAGAACCGTGAGAAGTCCGGGAGGTAGTCCTGGTAGGCGGCGAAGTGGTACACGGCGTCGACGCGACGCAGCAGGTTGGCCAGGAGGTCCCGGTTGCGGGTGTCGCCCTCGTAGAAGTCCACGTCCGAGCTCAGGTACGCGGGCTTTCCCTCCCGATGAACCGGGCGGGTCAGCGCGTCGAGGACCATGACGTCGTGACCGAGGGCGAGCAGCCGGTCACAGGTGTGCGATCCGATAAATCCGGCGCCGCCGGTGACGAGGATCTTCATGCGCGTCGGTGCCGTCGGCGGTCAGCGGCTTCGCGGTACACATCGAGAGTGGCCGCACCCGTCGCGGCCCACGTGAACTGGCTGGCCCGCTTCAGGCCCTCGGTACGCAAGTGTTCCCTCCTGGGCCCGGCCGCGTCCACGATGGCGCGGGCAATGGATGACGGATCCTTGGGGTTGGACAGGACTGCGGCCCCGCCCGCGGTCTCAGGCATGGCGCTGGTGTCCGAGGTGACGACCGGGCAGCCGCATGCCATTGCCTCGAGGATGGGAAGCCCGAAGGTCTCGTTGAGCGAGGGATAAACAAACACGTCCGCAGCTTGGTAGAAATGGACGGTTTCCTCGAGCGGAACCCCGCCGACAAAGACGAGATCCTCCGAGATCCCGAGCTCGTCCGCGAGGGAATGCAGCTGAGCAACATACTTCACGTCACGTCCCGGGCCGACGATCGCCAGCTGGCGACCCCCTAGTTCACCGCGGGCTCGTGCCCACGCCCGCAGCAATCCATCGCAATTCTTGTACGGCCATAGCGATGAAACGAACAGCACGAAAGGTTTCGTGACGCCGTACGACGCGACGTGGGCACGGGCCGCACCGGCAGTCGCCCGGCCGGAAAAGGTCGTGGTCGACCGCCTCGTAGATCAGCTTGAGCTTGCGCTCGTCGACCTCCAGGTACTTCCCGACCTCCGCGCGCAAACTTTCGGAGTTGATGATGATCGAATCCGCGGCCCGCGCCGAACGCGGATAGTTCAGCCGACGGTACGCGCGAGGCAGCGGAGCGATGGCTTCGGGAGCGGTGAAGGCATGCATCGTCTTCATATGGAGGACCAGCGACCACGGGACGTTGACGAGAGGTGCCATGAGCGTGTTGAAGACATCGATGCGGCTCAGCGGCAACCGCACCGGTGAGTACAGGTGCTCGCTCAGCGTGCGCGGTATACGCCGCTCGTTCGACCACGGATAGGTGATGTAGAAGACGTTCGGCCCGTATCCCTGGTAAAGATGCCGTGACTTCGGGCTCACCAGCAGGTGCAGTTCTTCGCCGGATTCGAGGCGATGGGCCATCTCGGGGATCACCCTTGTCCAGAACCAGTGGGCGCCCGATGGGCTTTCGGGGTGTTCGGTCAAGAGGTTGATCGCCACGCGCATATGTTGCGTTCGGCTTCCTTTGACAAGCATCGGAGTACGTTGCCCTCCGGTCATATCTGAGCTTTGAGGGGCCATGGTTCAGAACACATTCGACGAGATCGCAGGCGGGGTCATTCTTGACTGGCGGATGTACTGGGCCAGGGCATGCATGATGCCTTGGTGAAGATCCTCGACGATGCCGTAGTTCCTGCCGTCGACATGGATGGCGACCTCGGCCACGGTCTTTGCGTCGCCCCCGTCGAAACCGGTGAGCGCGATCGTGCGGAGGCGGTGATCGCGGGCCCACTCGAGCGCACGCACAATGTTGGGCGAACGTCCCGATGACGAGACAGCCATCAAGACGTCACCGGGCTGGGACTGGGCTTGCAGCTGATACGTAAAGATCTCCTCGTACGCCAGGTCGTTAGCGATGGCCGTAAGGAGCTCGACGTTGTTGCTCAGGCTCATGACCCGGGGCGTAAGATCGGTCGACTTCCGAACGTTCTTCACGTGATCGCATTGCAGGTGGTTCGCGATCGAAGCTGAGCCGCCGTTGCCGCACGAGAACACGGTGGCACCGCACGTGTAAGCCTCGAGAAGGATCGCTGCCGCGTGAGAAACAGCGGCCGACTCGACCGAGCTCGCGGCCTTGGCGGTCTCCTCCGCATACGCGCTGAAATACGTTGCGGCGCTCGTGTACGGCGACGCGGGGAACTTCGTCCGGATGCTCTCGGCCGGTGGCGCGAGAGCCCGAAGATCGTCGAGTGTGCTCATACGGCGATGCGCTCCAGGATGAAAGGGGCCGCTGCGGCCAGGTTCGGGAATGACCAGACACCGGGGCGTACGAATGATTCAGATCCCAGGTAGATCGCCGATGCTCCGATCGACTCGGCCAGGCCAAGGTCTTCGGGCCGGTCACCCACTACCCATGAGCAGCTGAGGTCGACGTCGAGGGCCGCCGCCGCCGCTTTGGCCATGCCCGGTCTCGGCTTGCGGTCCTCGCTGGTGCGGGCAAATGCCTCGACGACCCCGGCGGGGTGATAAGGGGAGAATAGAAATAGGTCGATGTGCGCCCCGTGCAGGGCCAAGCGCTCGGCGATGTAATGGTGTACCCGGATGACATCGTCGATCTCATACATTCCCCGCGCGACTCCGGCCTGATTCGTGACGACCGCGACGGGAATGTCCGCCCGATTGAAGCAGGCGATCGCCTCCGGTGACCCGGCAATGAATTCGACCCGATCGACCGAGCCGACGTATCCGTGGTCAACGATGATCGTGCCGTCGCGATCCAGAAGAATCCCAGGCCGCAAACGCCGACTCGGTTTCTCGAGCGTGAGTCCACTCGGCGCGTCCAGGCCGGCCAATGTGACCTTCACCTGTCACCTCACATGGTTCGCTGCCACCCGGTTGGATCGTTCGGGGCCTATGTATATGAGCGGCGAGCAGGCAGTGGTGATACGACCAGCGCCGTTGAACCGTGAGCACGCCCAAGATCTCGCCGGATTGGTCAGCCCCAATGAGCGGCACGCGGTGGCACGACCGGCCGTATTGCCGGCAGGCGTGATGGTCGCGGCCGTCTGGCCGTCAGGGGGGCCGCGAGCAGGGACGCGGCCAGAGTCAGGTCGAGAAGGTACGCGGAAGGCTGGCTGAGCCCGGTCTCGGTATAGGACGCAACCAGGCAGTAGGTGACGAGGAACAGGGCGAGAGCGCGGTGTATCCCGCGTGGCTGGAAGTACGCGGTGACGAACAGGAAAATCAGCACTGTCGCGCACAGGGCTACGCCGAACAGTCCCTGGTCGTTGTAGGTGGCGAGCCAGTTGCTGTCGATCGGCAGGCCGCTGAGCGAATTGTTCGACAAGCCGAAACCGAACGCGACCTCGAACGGATTGCGCGGGAGGTTGACAACGAGCTGCCAGACCGTAGTCCGGCCGGTGAGGCCGACCAATTGCTGGGTGTTCTCTCCCCGCGCCAGCCAGTGCGTTATCACGCCGGACAGGGTCAGAGCCGCGACGGCCCCGACGACGCCGATGGTCAGGAACGCCTTGCGCACCCGCGATCTGGCCGCGAACAGGCTCAGGCCGGCGATGACCAGGCCGACGACCATGGCCAGCAAGGCCGTTCTGGTGCGGGTCAATAGCAGGATCGTTCCGGCCACCGGGACGACCGCCAGGGCGATGCGCCCGTCCAGCCGTCCGGACAGCCACAGCAGGGCCACCAGGCCCGCCGTAACCGCTGCGTAGTGGGCGACCTGGGTCGGCGGTGTGGGCCAGAGGGCGCCGGAAAGCCGGCCGCCGCTCCTGGCATGCCCCGGGGCAATGAGCAGACCGAAGAGGACGGAGACCAGCACGACCGCCATGACGGTCAGGTGGCACCGGACCAGCAGCAGATCACGGCGGCCCCACCAGGGCGTCAGCAGCCATAGCGTAGCCACGAACCCGGCCAGGCGGCTGGTGCGGAATATCGTGCCGAACAGCGTCTCGTAGAGGTACTCGTGCCGCACGGCCGTCAGGAGCGCCTCCACCACGAGCAACATCAGCAGGCAGAGGAACACGTTCGGGCGGATGACGAGGCGGCGATTCACCGTCACAGCAATGAAGAGTGCCGCAGGCAGGGCTCCCTGGGCGATCAGCTTGCCGATCACGGTGGGGATCGGCAGCAGCAAAGGCAGCCCATCCCACGTTGACGGGTAGAACGTCAGGACGTTGAGGACCAGCAGCCCCCAGGCCAGGCCGACCCGGCGCCGTGCCCAGCGCTCCCTAGCGTCGGCGGGGACCGGCCGTCCCGCGGCGCGCCGGGGCTGTATCAGCGCACGGCGAGGGCGGATAGCGGTAACGGATACACTCATCGGCCTACGATCCGCTGAACCGTGCTGCCTGGCTGGCCCGCTTGGCGGCCAGCGTCAGGCCGAGGCTCTCATCGCTCTCGTCCGCCCCTATGAGAATCGCGGACACCAGCGGCGTGCGGGACAAGCGGATCATCTCGCCAACGGCGTGGATCCTCATCCACGACGACCGCCCGGCCGTCACCATCACCACGGCATCGGTCGCCCAGGTCCGGAGGTGCTCCGCACCGGTGGAGGGATCCAGGTCTATCAGCGTGAGCAGCACGTCCGCTGAGCCGTAGGCGGCGGACAGCTCGCCGTCGGTCCGGGCATCGGGGACCCGCATGCGGCCCGGGCGGACCGGGCCGCGTGGGCGTGACGTCGTCCGGGCTGGGCACGGCCACCGCCACGCGCGCGCCGTCCACGGTGACCGCCTCGAACCCCGGGTTCCCGGCTCCGAGCAGGTGGGCGGCGGGCGCGCCACGGCACAGATCGGCGACGAGGACATTCTGGCCGTCGCTGGGCACAGGAAATGGCCAGGGATACCAGGGACCGCGCCGCGGTCTTCTCGTTGTCGACGGCCACGACGGCCAGGGCGGCGGCGTTCGCGGAGCTTTCCGGCAGGGCGTCGCGCAGGTGGGTGACGATGCGCCGCATGTCGCGGTCCTGAGCGGCGCTCATCCTAGGCCGCCAGCGGGGCGCGTCGACGTTGCTGACGCTGAGATTGACCGAGGCACCGAGCGCGTCGGCGATGTCATCACGCCGCCGCAGGCGGTCCGACACCAGCGCCCGTATGACCAGGATGGCCACGCCCAGCGCTAGGCCCACGATCAGTCCCATGACCGCGTACATGAGGATGTATTTCATCGCCGAGTGGTGTATCGCGGTGGCCGGGTCCAGCACCTGACTGCCCTTTGTCTCGGCCGCGAAGTCCGCCTGGTTGCTCGCCTGGATCCCGTTGGTGGTCTGCTGCAGGACGGCGAGCGCGGCGGTCGCATCGTTGCGCTGGGTCGTTAGCTGGTGGCGCGTAGATTCCGTCCCGGGCTGCGCCGACAGCGCGCTGATCTGCGTGGTGAGGGCGGAGATCTGCTTCCTGGCCTGGCTGATCTGCTGTTGGAGGTCGGAGACCGTGAGCTGGTCCTGGGTCTGCAGCTGGTCCGCCCGGAACTGGAGGAACGCCGTGGCGATGGCGCTGGCCCGGAGTACCGCAGCACTGCTCGATGGTGCGCTGACCGTAATGAGGAGAACCCGGTCAGTCTGGTTCATGACCGTGTACGTGGCCAGGAAGCCGTCGACATTCCCCTGGATCCCCAGCTTCTGCATGGCCCGCTTGGCGACCGCAGCGTTGTGCGCCACGGTCAGGTCGGTCTGCATCTCGTCGACCGGGTTGCCGTTGGGGTTATGGATAAGCAAGATCGACGTCGAGGCCTGATATGCCGGGGGGGAGATCACGGACACGGCCGCCCCGCCGACCAGCCCCACGATCGCGGTGAGACACCACAGCCAAACACTGCGCCGCAGGGCGGCGCCGATGAATCCCAGGCTGGTCAGGCCCGCAGCGAAGTCGGTGGCGGGCTGGTCGTCATCGGGCGTGAAGTCGTCGTAGAGCCAGAGCCCGTCGGGCAGCTCAGAGTCGCCATTCAGGGAGGGCAGCACCTGCCGGTCCTTGTCCTTCACCGTCGGGTCTCCGTCGTCGTGCCGGTAAAGCGGGTCGGCGGCCGTCGCCTGGCCGGCCGGGCTGGCTGGGGAAGACGGCCGGTGGTGTGATCGGCCGGGTCCGGGTCGGCCACGATGATCCCGGCTATGCCGCGGCCGTCCGCGGCGGCGCTGACCGACACACGGGCGAGTTGCTCGGCGGTTGCCACGCCGGCCGAGACGGCGAGCACCGTCCCGGCTGTGCGCATCGTGCCGTCTATCCGCGGGGCCTGGCCGTCGACGGTCGCGACCACGACGGCGAGCGTTCCGGGCTGCCGGTCAAGGCCCTGGTGATCGTCCGCGGTCACCCGCAGGTGGCCTGAGCGTCCCGGTGGCTGGGCCGACAGCGTGGCACAGGCGGCCCGCAGCGAAGCCGCGGCGTTCTCGTCTTGCTGCGGGCCCACAACCAGCGTCACGTGGATGCCCAGAGACGCGGCGAAGGCCGCGAGCTGAGGCCCGATGGCGAGGGCCTTGCGGTCGGAGGCCAGCGAGACCACCGTGACCGACGAGCCCTCGTCGCCGGGACCATTGAGATCCAAGTCGACCAGGCCGAGCTGATTCAGGGCCCGGCGCAGGCTCCAGGCATGGATCACTCCCGGCTCGTATTCGGCGAGCAGCTTCGTCCAGCCGGCCGGGTCGGAAGGGCGGCCGGCCGAGACCGACGCGACCACGGGAACGCCGACAGTGTCGGCCATCCGGTCGCGTACCCACAGCCGCCGGTCACCTCGGCCTCGCGCCAAGGCCGCCAGGGCGCCAACCACCGCACCGGCTAGGGCGCCGATCAATGCGAAAGTGACCAGATGAGCGAGGGCTGACGATCCAGTTGCGTCTGTCGCTGACGCCACCAAGCGGGCCTGCACCCTCCCGATCGCGCTGATTGGGCTGCCGACATAGCTGATGTAACTGTTCGCCACGGCGTTCGTGGTGCGCTGGGCCTGGGCGGCGGTCCGGCCCTGGGCGCTGATGGACAGAATGTTGCCGGTCAGGCTGCTGACGTGAACACGGCTGCGCAGCGTGTCCAGCGACATCGCGGGAACAGCGTTCGGCAAGGCGCGCGACAGCACCGGGTCGCTGGCGGCGATCACGACCTGGGTGGCGACCTCGTGGTTGGAGACGGGGAGCACGACGAGCGCATTGCTGGTGAGCATCGGCGGATTAACCATCGCGTATCCGATGCCCAGGAAGAGACCCAGTGCGGCGAGCGATCCGACCAGGATCCGGTACCGCCGTACGATCTGCGCGGACCTCCTCAGGTCCAGCGCCTGCCCGCTCATCCAGCCTCCGCCGCTTGTATGTTTCGTCGCCTCACTTACGAGAGAACCTGGGACGCGCTGTGATACGCTCTGACCGGGTAAAGGCAGTTATTTCCGTTTTTCCGGCGTCGAGGAACTCCAGCCGGGTGACCAGGGGCGCGCCGGGGAGGCATCGCCCGCGGCCGATCAAGGTGAACGCGGGGATGCGCTGCCCGAGGGACGGGGAGTACCAGCCGAGGATCGGATCGGTCTCGCCCCGGTGCAGGCTCCAGTCCAGCTGCGGCGGCAGCACCATCCAGGCCGCGCCGGGGGTGACGGCGTGGGCCCATCGCAGCGAGGCCAGCGGGCCGTCGAGCTCGGCCTCGATGTCGGGGCCGAGATGGAAGGCGAGCCGGACGTCGTAGGCTCCGCCCTCGATCTCGTCGGCGATCTCCAGGCTCCGGGACACGCGGTCGAGCCGGACCGAGCGGCGGTGCCGGGCCGGGGGCCGCAGCGTTAGGTAGCCGTCGTGTTCCCCGGTCCACTGGGCGACGTCGCCGGTGTCGGTGACGTCGATCTCCCGGCCGTTGGCGTGGCGCAGCCACAGGAACGGGCCGCCCTCGCTGGACTGGTTGCGGCCGGCCACCTCCATCGTGTTGTGCGCGACGTCGAGCGGAAGTACGACCGCCAGGCCGGCTCGCCGTGGTAGCAGTAGGTGCCGGGGTCGGCCAGGATGTCCACCCCGCCGTAGCGGAGCTCGAGCGACATGGCGTCAGCGTGGGCGTGGGCGGCGATGCTGAGGTAGCCGTGCGGGCCGCCGTCGAGCCGGCACCAGATCTCCGGCGCCTCCTCGCCGTCCGTGCGGAGCAGCGTCATCCCGGCGTCGGCGAACCGCGACGGCCGCTGCGCGGCCGGCCGGCGATCGGCCGCGGCGGCCCGGCCAGGAGGCCGATGATCGTGCTGGCCGCGTCCGGGGTCACCGGCGGCCACCAGTCCAGCGGGCCGAACAGCGCAGCCCCGAGCGCCAGCACCGTCGGCCAGCCGCCCCGGTGCCGGGGGGTCGAGGACCAGCGCGCGGCCTTCGTCGCCGTCGCCCTGCCGGGGCGGCCGCATCCGCCCGTCGGCCAGGGCGGCGGCGCTGTCGGTCATCGCGCCGAGCCGCTGCCAGGCGGCGGCGCTCAGCGGGTGGCCCGCGGCTCCGGTCTCCACCGCCGCGACCAGGGCCAGTTCGGCGACGAAGGCGTGGTAGTCGGAGGCGAGCTCACGGCCGATGCCCGACGGGAACGTGTTGCGGAGCAGTTCACGCTCGAGGAGGCGCGCCGAGCTCCGCCGCCAGCGTCCGCTTTCCGGGAACCAGCCGAACGCGCAGCTGGCCACGAGTTGCCCGGCCGCCTCGGCGATGACGTGGTTGTTGGCCGACGAGCCGCGGCTGCGGAAGCCGGCCAGGTACTGCTGGTGCCAGCGGATCTGCTGGACGGCCAGGCCGTCCTGCTCGAACAGGCCGGCCGCGCCGGGCCAGTCGTTCAGCAGGCGCCGGATCCAGGCCAGGCTGATCAGCCGGATGCCGACCTCGATCCCGCTGGTCCAGTGCACGCCGGACAGGAACGGGTTCTCCCGCCACCAGGAACGTAGCTGGTCGGCGACCCGGCGCGCATACGCTCTCGTTCCGGGTCAGGAACCAGGCCGTGGCCAGCAGGGTGAGGTGCTGCAGGCGGGAGATCTCCCAGACCTGCTTGACGTTGCCGACCTGCTCTTCCGAGCGCTGGTTGATCCGGAACGCGTACCGGTCCGGCGCGGAGCGCCGCCCGGTGACCGGGTCGCAGAACCAGTCGGGCCGCACCAGGTCGGTCCGGGTGACCCCGAGCACCTCCCACTCCCCGCTCATGAGCCGGTCGGCCGCCGCGAGCACGGCCGCCCTGGCCTCCGCGGGCACCTGGCCGGCCGCATCCGGCGGCAGCACGGCGGTGAAGCGGCGTTCGCCGGCGGGCGGTGACACGTGCGCCGGGAGGTCGTCCGGCCGCACCTGCCGGCGGGACCAGGCCAGCCGCACGGCCTGGTCACGGGCCCGCCAGGCCACCTCGGCCGGCGACATCCGGGCCGCCCGGCGCGCGTACCAGCCGATCCGGGAAGCGGGCGCTCATACCCGCTCCGGGCGGCCGCTGGCCAGGCTCGCCGCGGCCGCGAGGGTGGCACTGGTCGTGGCCACCAGCGACTCCAGCGAGATCGGCATTGGCCCGCCGGTGCGGACGGCCTCGGCGAAGAGCTCCAGCTCGTGCCGCTGGCCTTTGTCCTGGCCGCCCCGGGCGCGGGTGGTGACCCGCTTGCGTCCCGTCCACAGGCTGGCCCGCTGGAAGTTGTCGAGCCGGGCGCTCCGGCCGTCGGCCGCCGCATCGAGCGTCTCCTTGGGGTAGCGGGAATTACCGCCCGTGACGTAGGTGATGGTGGCGACCGACCCGTTCCGGAAGCCGGACGGTGGCCTGGACGTCGTCGTGCTCCGGGCCCCGGACCGCGTAGACGTCCTCGGGCAGGCTGTCCGCCCACCAGGCGGCGGTGTCGATGAAGTGGCCGCCCTCACCGAGGAACCGGGACCCGTGCTGGCCTTCGTTGCGGTACCAGCTGTCGGCGTCGAGCCGTCCCGCGTTGACCAGGTACCGGGTCATCGAGCCACTGCCCGGCGGGCCGAACCGCGACCTCATCTGGCCGAGCAGGGGGGCGAAGCGCCGGTTGAACCCCACCATCAGCCGGTCGTTGCCGGTCTTCTCCACGACGTCGACGACGCGGTCCAGCTCGTCCCGGGTCAGCGCGAGCGGCTTCTCGACGAAGACGGCCTTCCCGGTCTCCAGCGCCCGGCAGACCAGGTCCGCGTGGGTGGAGTGCCGGGTCACGATGAAGATCGCGTCCAGCGACGTGTCCTCGAGCACCGCATCCGCGCGGGTCGACGCGGTGGCGAAACCGAAGCGGCGCTGGGCGTTGGCCGCCGACAGCGACTTCGTGGTCGCGACGTGCGCCAGCCGCACCGGGCCAGGCGGGCCAGGTGCGGCGAGCAGCATCGAGGACGCGTAGTTGCCGGCGCCGATGAACCCGGCCGCCACCTGGCCGCCGCTGGTGGCGCGGGGCGCGGGCTTCCGGTCCGCCGCGAGCACCCGGCTGGTGGACGGCGCCTGGATGTCCGCCGCCGGGGCCGGGTAGGAGAGCAGGACGCCCACGGCGGGCACCGCGCCGGAGGCCAGGTCGGCGTAGACACTGCGTCGCCTGCTCGACCGGGAACGTGCCGGTGACCAGGGTCTCGACCTCGATCTCCTGGTGGGCCAGCAGATCGAGGAAGCACTCGATGTTGCGCCGTTCCGTCCAGCGGACGTAGCCGGCCGGGTAATCGATACCCTCCAGCTCGTACCGGTCGTCGTACCGGCCCGGGCCGTAGGAGCGCGAGAACCGGACGTCCAGTTCCTTGTCGTAGTACGCGTTCCAGGGCAGGTCCAGCTTGGTCTTGCCGATGTCGACCACCCGGGCCCGGTCCCGGGCCAGCTTCACCGCGGTCTCGACCGGGCCGTTCGACGCTCCCCCGGCGGCCAGGAACACGTGGTCGGCCCCGCGCCCGCTGGTCAGCTCGGCCAGTGCCTGCTGGACGGCGGCCAGGCCGTCGTCCGTCGGGCGCCGCGCAGAGCGACCGCGCCGGCCTGCTCGGCCCGCTTGCACCGGTCCTCGATCACGTCGAGCCCGACGACGCGGACGCCGGCCGCGGCGAGCAGGCGGACCACCAGCTGGCCGACCAGGCCCAGGCCGATCACGCACGCGGTCTCCCCCAGCTGGACCTCGCCCTGGCGCACGCCGTGCATGGCGATCGCCCCGACGGTGGAGAAGGCGGCATGCTCGGGCGCGACCCCGCGGGGCACCGGGACGCACATGTTGACCGGGACCCAGTTGTACTCGGCGTGCAGCGCGTACTCGTTGCCGGCCGCGGCCACCAGCTGGCCGACGTGGAACTCTTCGGCGCCGCGTCCCACCTCGACCACCTCGCCGCACAGCGAGTAGCCGAGCGGCGTGTAGGAGTCGAGCCGGTTCATCACCTTCTTGTAGGTGGCCACCGGCCCCTGCTGCGCGACCGTATCCATGACCTTGCGCACCTGGTCGGGCCGGGCCCGGGCCTTGCCGACCATCGACAGCTTGGCCTCGGTCACCTTCATCATCTCGGTGCCGGTGGAGATGAGCGAGAACCGTGACCGGACCAGGACGCCGCCCGGGCGGCACGCCGGGGCCGGCACGTCGAGGACGGTGAGCTCCCCGGACTTGTAGTTCTGCGCTACCTGCTTCATCGTTTCCTCTGGTCTACGGTGCGGTTGGCACGGTCTTAGCCCGCCACGCCCATGGACCGGGCATGGCGGTACCACAGCTCGAGCGTGAGCAGCTGCCAGATCTGCTTGGAGCGGTCCTCGCGGCCGGCGTGCTCGTCGGCGATGAGGCGTGACAGCGCGTCGCGGCGGATCATCCCCGACTCCGACGAGCTCGCCCGCGACGAGCTGGTCCTGGATGACCTCGCGCAGTTCGTTACGCACCCACGCCCGCAGCGGGACACTGAACGACGCCTTGGGCCGGTGGACGATCTCGTGCGGCAGCCAGCTCTCGGCCGCCTGCTTGAGCGCGACCTTGCCCCGGCGCCCCTGGATCTTCGCGCTGCCCGGGATCGAGAACGCCGCCTGCGCGACCACGGGATCGACGAACGGGGTCCGCACCTCGACCGAGGCGGCCATGCTGGCCCGGTCGGTATAGGCCAGGTTGAGCCCCGGCATGAACATGCGCGTGTCGGCCAGGCACATCCGGTTGATCTCGTCCGGCAGCGAGTTGTCGTGGTAGACGTGGCTGTGCTCGCCGATGACGTCATCGACGTGGACGGCCAGGTCGGGGCTGACCAGGGCGGCGAGTTCGGCGGGGTCGTACAGCGTGTAGCTGCGGCGGAACCGCGGCTCCTCCGGCAGCTCGGCGAAGGTCAGGAACCGCTTGGCCCAGCGCGGGTAGCGCAGGCCCCGGCCGGCCACGCTGACCGGCAGGCGATTGACGGCCGAGCGCACGCCAGCGCGCGGGAACGGCCGGCAGCTTCCGGTACGTTGCTGGCCATGACGCACGCGAGATGCTTGCGGTAGCCGCCGAACAGCTCGTCGGCGCCCATGCCCGACAGGATGACCTTGACCCCGCGCGTCACGCGCCGCCTCGCACATGAGCAGCGTGTTGATCGCGGCCGGATCACCGATCGGCTCGTCGAGGACGTCCACGATGCGGGGCAGCATGCTCGACGATGTCGGGTGAGATCTCGATCTCGTGCAGGTTGATGCCGTACCGGGCCGCGACCTTCCGCGCGTAGACGGCGTCGTCCGGCATGGCCTCGAGCCGCTGGTCCTCGGGGCGGAAGGTGATCGTGTAGGCGTCGATGCCGGGGCTGTCCCGGTGGGCCAGGACGGTGACGATGCTCGAGTCCAGGCCGCCGGACAGGAAGCTCGACACCGGCACGTCGGCCACCAGGTGCGCGGCGACCGATTCCTCGATCACCGGGCCCAGGTCGGCCGGCGGCCCGGCGGCGGCCTCGGCGGCCACGTCCGCGACCCGCCAGTACTGCTGCACCTGGCAGCGTCCGTCCGGGCGGAAGCGGGCCCACGAGCCGCCGGGCAGCTTTCGCACCCCGGTCGATGGCACACCGCTGCTCGGGCAGCCAGTAGTAGAGCATCGACGCGACCAGGGCACCCGGCTCGATCCGCAGCTCGGCGCCGATGGCCGCGACCAGCGCCTTCAGCTCCGAGGCGAACACCACGCCCTCGCTGCCGCGGGCAGGTAGTACAGCGGCTTGATGCCGAGCGGGTCGCGGGCCAGGAAGAGATCGCCGGTCGCGCTCGTCGAAGATCGCGAACGCGAACATGCCGCGGAACCGGTCGCAGCGCGTCCGGCCCCCAGCGCCGCCAGGCCTCGAGCACCACCTCGGTGTCCGAGACTGGTGGCGAACCGGACGCCGCCGGCGGCCAGCTCGGCCCGCAGCTCCCGGTAGTTGTACAGCTCGCCGTTGTAGACCAGGGTCAGGCCGTGCTTGGACAGCGGCTGGTCGGCCGCGGCGGACAGGTCGATGATCGACAGCCGCCGGTGGCCGAGCTGCACCGCGACGCGGTCGTCCTCGTGGCTCCAGATCCCGGACGCGTCCGGGCCCGCGATGCGCGATCCGGTCGCTCATGATGTCGACGAGCTTGTGGCCGTCGGCCTGCTGGTAGCAGCCGGCGATCCCGCACACGTCAGGCCTCCGGCCCGGGAGGCGGTGGCGCCGCGCGGCCAGGCGCTCGGTAGACCCCGAGGTAGGCGCGCTCCTGGTGGCTCCAGGCGAGCTCCTGCTCGACCCGGGCCCGCCCAGCTTGCCCCATCTCGGCGCGCGTCGACTCGTCGTCCATGAGGGCCGACGATCGCCTTGGCGTACTCATGCACGTCGTTGGGCGTGACGTACACCGCGGCGTCGCCGGCCGACACCCGGGTCTCCCGCAGGTCGAACGCGACCACGGGAAGCTCGAACGCCATGTACTCCATGGTCTTGTTCATGGTGGACACGTCGTTGAGCGGGTTCTTCGGGTCGGGCGACAGGCCCGACGTCGGCGGTGGACATGATCCGCGCGACCAGCTCGTCGGGCGCCCGGCCGGTGAACTCCACGTGGCCGGCCAGGCCCAGCTCGTCGCGCAGCGCCACCAGGTCGTCGAAGCAGTCGCCCGAGCCGATCAGCGTGAAGGCGATGTCGTCGCGGCCGAGCTGATGCACAACGATGTCGGCCGCCCGCGACGACGATGTCGACCCCGTCCTGCGGCCCCATGACGCCGATGTAGGCGGCCAGGAACCGGCGGCCCCGGCGCAGCTCGGGTCTGGCCTGCACCGCGCCGCAGGCGCTCCGGGTCCGGGCCGGTCCGGACGACCGTGACGTCGGCGGCCGGCTTGCCGCTCCGGGTCACGGCGATGTCCCGGTAGGACTCGTTGGTGGAGATCACGTGGTCCGCGGTCCGGTGCGTCCTGCGCTCCAGCGCCCGCAGCGCCCGGTAGGGCAGGCTCTGGCGCCGTCGGGGAACCGGGACTCGTAAGAGCTCGGGGCACAGGTCGTGATGGTCGAAGACGAACCTGGTGCCGATCGAGCGCGCGCAGGGCCAGGGCGATCGGCCAGAAGATGTCCGGCGGGTTGCAGGCCTGCATCACCGCGAACCGGCCGGACCGTCTGCGCCTTCAGCGTCAGCCAGGCCGTGGCGAGGAAGGAGTAGGCGTACTCGGCGACGAAGCTGAGCTTGCTGCCGCCCGGCGCATAGGGCCGGTACTTGTACAGCTCGACGCCGTCGATGACCTGGTAAGCCCGGGTCGCCTTTGCCCTTGGGGCAGACCACGGCGACCTGGTAGCCCGTCGGAGACGAGCGCCTGGCACTCCAGCCATACCCGCCGGTCGAACGGCACCGGAAGGTTCTGGACGATGATGAGGACCCGGGTCACCAGCCGATCCCCTCGTAGCCGGGGAGTGACTCGATGCTCGCGCCCAGCCGCCCGTACAGGTCGAGCAGGTGAGGCGGCGAGGCCGTGAGCAGCGCCGTCGATGATCGCGGGATCGGCGGACGAGACGATCGCGACGTCGGCTCCCCGGAGCGCCTCACTGGGCTCGCGCGCGAGCAGCCGCCCCAGATGGGGCAGCTTGGCCTCGATGTGGCGGCGGTTGGCGCCGATCAGGCGGGCCGGATTGACCACCGGATCATAGATGCGGACGTCGAACCCCTTGCCGATCAGTCGCTCGGCCAGCTCCGCGTTCGGGCTCTCCCGCAGGTCATCGGTGTCCATCTTGAAGCTCAAACCGAGCAGGGCGACGGTGCGGCCGTCGCAGGCGACGACGCGGTCCACGGCTTCGCTGATGACCAGTTCGTTCGTGGCCAGCGTGCCGGCCAGCATGGGCAGGTCGGCGCTGTTCGTGCGGGCCAGGTGCAGCAGCGACCGCAGGTCCTTGGGCAGGCAGGACCCGCCGAAGGCGAAGCCCGGCCGCAGGTAGGCCGGGTGAGATGTTGAGCACCTGGTCCTGGCAGAACAGCGACATGACTTCGCGGGAATCCACGCCCATGAGCCGGAGCACCCGCGACATCTCGTTGGCGAACGACACCTTGGTCGCGTGGAACGCGTTGCAGGCGTACTTGACCGACTCGGCGACGCGGGCATCGACGACCCGCACGGGCTGGTCGAGGAAGCCGAACAGCCTGGTCACCGTGTCGGCGACGCGCGGGTCCGAGGTCCCGACGATGGCCAGGGGCGAGGCGAAGAAGTCGGCGACGCCGGAGCCCTCCCGCAGGAATTCCGGGCACATCGCGGCGCCGGCGGCCAGCCCGGTGCCGGCCAGGCCGCCGGTCAGGGCCGGGGCCACCACGTCCTCGATCGTGCCCGGGGGCACGGTGCTGCGGATGACCACGCTGTGGTGCCCGGACGCCGGCGGCGTCACGGCGCCGCAGCGCGGCCACGATGTCGTCGACCGACCTGCGGATGTAGGACAAGTCGGTGGCGCCACCGGTCGCCGATGGCGTCCCGACGCACACCAGGGACACGTCGGCCCGGTCCAGAGCCTCAGAGGCGGACGTCCCGGCGTGCAGCGTGCCGCCCGCCACCGCCTGCGCGACCAGCGCATCCAGCCCCGGCTCGGCCACCGGGCTGCGGCCGGCCCGGATCTCGCCGGCCTTGGCCGCGTCGACGTCGACTCCCCATACGTCATGGCCGTGGGAGGCCAGGCAGGCTGCCGTCACCGTCCCCACGTAGCCGAGACCGAACACCGCTACCTTCATTACGCCTCCGACTGATCCCGGCGTGGGCCGCTCCGACGGCCCCGTGTGCACATGAGCACCGAGCATCCAGCGGTGATACGACGTCCCCGGATGTATCAGGCCCGGGCCGCGGAGGGTCATTTACACGCAAGGTCGTTATGTCGCGGCTCCGTCGAATTCAATTCTCCGGTCTGGGAGCAATCAATGAAGGTGCTTGTTGCGGGCGATGGTGGCTATATCGGCGCGGTTCTCGTCCCGTTCCTGCGCGCGGCCGGACATGAGACCGATGGATATGACCTGGGTCTTTACGACGGATGCGATCTTGGTCCCGCCGCGGAGGAGACCGGCGCGCGGTCCCCGCGCGATATGAGGGACGCCGAGCCCGGCGAGCTGTCCTCCTACGACGCGGTGATCTGCCTGGCCGCGCTGTCGAATGACCCGCTCGGTCATCTCAACCCGTCGGCGACGTATTCGGTCAATCTCGAGGGAACGCTGCGGCTGGCCCGTGCGGCCAAGGAAGCCGGTGTCGAACGCTTCCTGTTCTCGTCCTCGTGCAGTCTCTACGGCGCGGCGGGGTCCCAGGCGGTCGCGGAAGACGCGGACCTGACCCCGGTCACTCCCTACGGTGAGACCAAGGTCCTGGCCGAGCGTGATCTGTCCCGGCTGGCCGGCGACTCCTTCAGCCCGACCTACCTGCGCAACGCGACCGCCTACGGCGCCTCGCCGCGGCTGCGGCTGGACATCGTGGTCAACAACCTGACCGCGGTGGCGATGACCACCGGGCAGGTGCGGCTGGAAAGCGACGGGTCACCGTGGCGGCCGCTGGTGCACATCGAGGACATCAGCCGGGCGTTCCTGGCCATGCTGGAGGCGCCGCGCGAGCTCGTCCATGACCAGGCCTTCAATATCGGCCGCGCCGAGGACAACGTGCAGGTCCGCGACATCGCCGAACTGGTCCGCGACGCGGTGCCGGGATCGGCGCTGTCGTTCGCCGACGGGGCCGGCCCGGACCTGCGCGACTACCGCGTCGACTTTTCTAAGCTGACCGACACGTTCCCGGACCTGAACCTGCGCTGGGGCGTCCGGGAGGGGATTAATGAGCTCATCGGCGCCTACACCCGGCACGGGATGACCCACGACGACTTCACCTCGTCGCGGTTCGTGCGGCTGCGCCGGATCCGCGAACTGCTGTCGGCCGGCCTCATCGACCAGATGCTGCGCCGGCAGACCAGCGGCCCGTTCCCCCAGCCGGGCGCCGAGGTCGCGCACGAGGCTCGCTGACGCCAACGCGTTCCGGCCCTCCCGGGTGACCCGGGAGGGCCGGAACGCGTCTCGGCTCCGTTATACGGACTTCGCGGACTGGGCTGCCTCTTCGTCGCCGAACACCAGCATGGCGCCGGCCGGGGGCGCGCCGAACAGCCGCGTGACGGTCTCCTCGTCGAAGTGGCGCTCGTCCTCCACGTTGATGAAGTCCCGTATCGCGGTGCCGGTGCAGTGGACATCGGCCAGCGGCGCGCCGCGGCCGGCCACCAGGTCCCGGACGTCGACCGTCCGGAAGTCGACACTGAACCGCGCCCGTCCGGACGTATTCGGAATCGACGCGTGGAGCTGGGCGCCGGAGAACAGCAGGACCTCGCCGGGCGCGGGCAGCACGACCAGTTCCTGACTGGGCTGGTGGTCGATCGCTCCCGGGCGGGACTGACGCTCGCGAGCCACTTGCGTCGCGGTCGTCAGCCGGCTGGCGTTGTTCTCGTAGTAATCAAAGGTGTCCGAGCTATTCGGCACCGCCCGGTCGAAGCTGGACAGATCAAAGCTCATGGCGTTGTCCTCGCGCACCGGGAAGATGGGGAGCCACCAGTTGATCTGCTGGGCGGGCGCGCTGTACCAGACGTCGCGATGCCAGGGGAAGGCGAAGGCGACGCCCGTCGTAAGGTGCCCGGCCGGAAAGGACGTACGCGGCTTGGGCAGGTCGTAGTGGGTGTCCCCGGCCGGGAACCCGGCCTCCTCGATGACCGCGCGGACCAGCTTCCTCGACCGCTCGGAGTGGATGAAGCGGGGCTTCCAGCCACCCAGGATGCCGGCCATTTCCGCCGGGTCGATGTGCTCGTGCACGTGTTCCGGGTCGTGCGGCTTGAACAGTTCGGCGAGTTCCTCCCGGGTGTAGTCCACGAAGTCACGAAGGGACTGCAGGCGGGTCAGGACGACCAGGTTCCCGGCGTAGAGGTGCTGGCGCAGGTCGTCGCCGGATGTATCCGGGTCAACCAGGATGTTCATGCGGATCTCCTTCCTACAACGTGCCAGGCGGGGACGCCGGAAGCACGATCATTGATTTTTCGCATCTGAATGCCTCGGCATAGGGCGCCCGGCACTCCATGCCGCGCAGGCGGGCCAGGCCGAGGAAGACCTCGTCGTCCCACCAGTCGCGGCGCGCCTGGGAGGGGAAGCACTTGTGCAGCAGTTCCACCTTGCGGTGCGCTACATCGGCCGCCAGCGGAAAATAGACCGACGGGCGGCCGAAGTCACCGTCCCATTTCGGGATCTCGTAGGCCAGGTAGAGCCCGTCGCGGAAGACGGTAGGGACGATCTCGCCGATAATCCGGTGGTCTTGATGGGCGTCGTCGCGCGATGGCGCGATGATGACATCCGGCGAACAGGACTGCGCGACCTGCTCCAGGGCCTCCTTCACCTGACCCCAGAGGGCGGGGAACCGGCCCTCGGGCAGGTCGTGCAGCTCGACCGTGAGGTCGGCACCGGGCAGGAACGCGCCGGCCGCGGCGCGGGCCTCCTGCTGGCGATCGGCCGTTCCGGTCAGCACAACATAGCGAGCCCGCAACCCCGGCTGGCCCTCGGCCAGGCTGAGCAGCGTCCCGCCCGCGCCGATCTCGATGTCGTCGGGGTGGGCCCCGATGGCCAGCACCGACAACGGCCGGCCCGCGGGTGCGGTCAGATGCAGTGGCAGCATGCACGTCCCCTGGCTTCAGTCCTGCCTGGGCCGTTCGCCCGGCCCCTAGGCATAGGAGTGCCGAGCAGCCAGTGGTGATACGACCGGAAAGTCTCCGCCCGCATATAACGGACAGTTATCGGCCGACCGCAAATGGCGTGGCGAAAAGAACCCGGCTCCCGATGTATCAGGCTCCGGTCGCGGAGGATCTGTTGACATGCAAGGTGGATATGTCGCTGCCCAGTGGGGGGGAACCCGTTGGGGAAGGCCTCCTGAGGCGCCTAAAACCCGCTGAACGGCCCCAGGAGTAATGACGGTCGAACGCTGGGTCGTACCCAGCGGCAGAGCGGGAGGTGGCCCACGTGGTCAGCGTCGGAATTCGCAGCGGTCAACGGCAGCGGCATCACTTCGGGGAATACCTGATCACGTCCCGGGATTGCCGCGGGGCGAAGAAGATAAGCCGGCTGGACCGGGGCCAGTAAAGGTGGCCGGTCAGTCGATCGTCGCCGAATCCCACCCCGGATATCATGCCCTGCGCGCGGCCCGGGACTCCGCCGCCTGGACCAGGGCCTACCTGTGGCGGGCCGCGGCGGGCGATTTCACGTGTGGCGTGGCCGCGGGGCTGCTGGCGGTTCAGGCCCGGTTCCTGAGCCAGGGATCTCAGCCCTTCTCGTACCTGGTCTTTACCTGCATGCTTCCGCTGCTGTGGGTCGGGACGGTGGCTCTGGCGGCGGATATGACTCCCGGTTCATCGGGGTCGGCTCCGACGAGTTCCGCCGCATCCTGAGTGCGGCGGTGAGCCTGACCGCCGGCGTCGCGATCGTCTCCTATTCGTTCAAGCTGGACGTCGCCCGCGGTTACGTGGCCCTGGCCATGCCGACGACGGGAATGCTGGACCTGGTCATGAGGTACTGGCTGCGCAAGTACCTGCACCGGTTGCGCAGCACCGGCCTGTGCCTGCAGCGCGTCGTGGCGGTCGGCCACCCGCATCAGATCACCGAACTGGCCGCCACGCTGCGCCGCAGCACCTATCACGGCATGTCCATCGTCGGCGCGTGCGTGGCCGGACCGACCGGGCTGACCCAGGTGGCGGAAGTTCCGGTCTTCGGCGGACTGACCAGCGTGTCGACTGCCGTGGACAGCTTCGGGGCGGACACCGTGGCCGTGCTGGCCTGCCCGGAAATGAACGGTATCCAGCTGCGTGAGCTGGCCTGGGAACTGGAGAAGACCGGCACGGACCTGTGCGTGGCCCCGGCGCTGCTCGACGTCGCAGGACCGCGCACGACGATCCGCCCGGTGGCCGGGCTGCCGCTCCTGCACGTGGATCAGGCCGAGCTGGGCGGGGCCAAGCGGGTCATCAAGGGCGTGCTCGACCGGCTGGCGGCCGGCCTGGCGCTGTTCCTGCTGCTGCCCGCGTGTGTGGTCATCGCGCTGGCCATCCTGATCGACGACCGGGGACCGGTGTTCTTCCGGCAGACCCGGGTGGGCAAGGACGGCGGAACGTTCCAGGTGTGGAAGTTCCGCACGATGGTCGTGGACGCGGAACAGCGCCTGGTTCACCTGGTCGCGCTGAACGAGGCGGCCGGGGTGCTGTTCAAGCTGCGCCGGGACCCGCGGGTGACCAAGGTCGGCGCGTGGCTGCGCCGCTGGTCGCTGGATGAGCTCCCCCAGCTCCTCAACGTGCTGATCGGTGAGATGTCCCTGGTCGGGCCCAGGCCCTGCCGCAGGAAGCCGAACGCTTCGGCGAGGACATGCGGCGCCGGCTGAAAGTCAAGCCGGGTATCACCGGCTTGTGGCAGGTCAGCGGCCGGTCGGACCTGCCGTGGGACGAGGCGGTCCGGCTCGACATCCGGTACGTCGAGAACTGGTCCGTCGCCCTCGACCTGCAAATCCTCTGGAAGACCATGGCCGCGGTCCTCCGCCGGCAGGGCGCCTACTAGCTGTACAGCTTCGCCCGATGCGACGATCGTGTTCTCGACGGTGTTCCGCAAGACCGCCAGCGCCCGTAATTGACTGTCGCACGCGCGCGGGCAGCGGCCAGGGTCCCGCTATCAGCGATGTCCGCTGGAGAAGCTTCCCGGAACCCCCGCGCGGGAATACTGCGACAGGTCAGCCGGGAAAACGACGTCCGCGCCATGACCGCGATGTCCGCGATGTCCGCGCTGGCCTTCGGCGACCCGCCCGACGCGGCGGCGGAGATGGCTGACGCGCTGCTGCGTCGGCTGTCCCGTGGGGACGGCATGGAGCTGTGGGTCGCCGAAGCCGACGGCCAGGTCGTGTCCGCCAGCGGCTCGAGCCGGTGCCCGGCACCAGCTTCGCTGGCATCTGGGGCGGCTCGACGCTGCCTGAGTGGCGTAGGCGCGGGATCTACCGCGCTCTGACCGCAGAGCGGGCGCGGTTGGCGCTACGGCTGGGCAAGACCCTCATCAACAGCGACTCCACCGAGTACTCCAGCCCATCCTGGAGCGTTACGGCTTCCTCAAGGTGTCCACCACCACGCCCTACCTCTGGCGCCGCTAACCCACTGGCCTCCGGCATTCAGCCTTATCGGTCGTTTATGGCAGGGAAATTCGGTCTCCGATGAAGGCGACTCGGCCGGAAAGCGGCCAGCCTGTCAGCACGCCCTGCGGAAAGCGGTCCGTGGAACGTCAGACGGGCGCCTGAGCCAAAGCCAGAAGGGTCGGTCACAAGCTGCGCGGTACATGGGGATCGCGATGACTGCCAAGAGATTCTCGGCTCGCGGCCCGCGTAATTGGCGATCTCCCGGTTATCGCTTTTCGGTGAGTTCGTCGAGCATCTTGCGCATCGGGTCAGCGTCACCGTGCATGATGGCGACTGACGCTGCGACGTTGCGGTTAGCGTCGAGGTGCTGCCAGTCGAGAGTGTAACCGGCCTCACTGGCCAGCTGCTCGAAGAAGGCGCGCTGTGCCCGGCCGTTCCCTTCGCGGAACGGGTGGACGGCGTTGACCTCGCCGAGGTAGTAGGTCAGCCGGTCGAGGAACTCCTTCCGTGCTAGGCGGCGGAGGAAATCATTTTTGCCGAGCTGGCCGAAGATCTCGGCCGCAGCAGGCTCGATGTACTGGGGCAAGCAGAAGAGGCTTCCCTTGGCGATGGCGACCGTACGGACCTGCCCGGCCCAGTCGTAGATGTCGCCAAAGATCCTGCGGTGGATCTCGCACAGGTGAGGCAGGTCGTAGCTAGGGCGGACCGGTGATTCCCGCAGCAGGATCAGCGCGGCGTGAGTGATCTCCCGCTCTGCGGCCGCAAGCTCTGCGGCGGTGGCCAAGCCGAGCTTGTTGCGCAGGACGCCCGTCGCCGGGTCGGCGTACGGGTCGTCGGGCACTTACGGCCGCCGGTAGCGGGCGACGGTCCTGCGGTAGAGTTCCGCCGCGCTGATTTCCCCGTCCACGTAGGCCGAGACCTCTCGGTCATGCTCCGGGCTGAACGCTCCGGGCAACTCGACCTGCACCGACTGCGCCGCTGACAGCGCCCAGTCCAACCGCTCGTGTTGCCGTGCCAGCGCCTCGTACCGCTCGTAGACCTCGTAGGGCAGGAGGATCGCCTCGGGCTTGCGGTGCGACCCGAAGGCTACCGGCTCGGCCGCGGCACCCTCCCGGCGGAAGCGCGCGAGAATCCCCGACAGCCGCGCGCGGACGTCCGACAGCGGGTGAACCTGGATCACTGCAGGACGACCAGTCATAGCACTAGTGTACCAAAACTTGTACAAAATTTCCTGTCCGCCGCGACGGGCTCCTGTTCCTCGCCGCCGGCACCCTCACCCAGCTCGAAGCGGAAATCGAATACGACTACGGGAACAACCCCGTCTTGTCCGAGTGTGATGCCCTGGACGCCGCCCGCAGCTACCTGACCGCCGATCACGACAGCCCACCCGAGTGCACCGACGATCTCCTCATGCAGGCGGTCCGCGCCGCCGAGGCCATCCTTCGCCGGGCGGCAGAAAATCACCTCATCCTGAGCCAGCTCCGCGCGCTGTTCCCCGACTGGGACATCGAATACTGCGAGCAGATGCGGGGATGGAGCGCGCCGGCCCGCGCTGCCGCCCGTCAGGGCGCGGATCGCCGGGTTCGGCGACCCGCGCGTGACGGACGGGCCCGTGCCCTAGCTCAGGCGGATGGGCGGTCAAAGTAGTGGCCCTTGTCGAGATCCTCGATGAGCCCGGGCTGGGTCGGCTGCCACCCCATCAGCTCGCGGGTCAGCGCGCTCGAGGCCGGGCTGTCGAGCCCGATGAAGCCCCCCAGCCAGGCGAAGTGCCCGGCTGCGTCCCCGGGAGAAATCGAGACCACCGGCACGTTGAGGTGGGCGCCGATGACCTCGGCGATGTCGCGGATCGGCACGCCCTCGTCGGCCACCGCGTGCAGCGTCGATCCCGCCGGCGCCTTCTCCACCGCCAGGCGGAACAGGTGCGCGGAATCGAGCCGGTGCACGGCGGGCCAGCGGTTGGCCCCGTCGCCGACCATCCCGCAGCACGTCCGGGGCCTGGCCCCATCTCCCGGATCCGGGCGACACGGCCACCTGGCCGCCGTGACTGCCACCCCGTCCCGCCGCCCTTCCTCTACCGTGACAGGCAAGCCCGGACGGGACGACGGCGAGGAGGACGATGTGCGACGGCGGCAGCTCCTGGCCAGCCTGGCCCTGACCGCAGCCGGCGCCGCGAGCACCCGGATCAGCCGCGGCACCCCTCCCGCATACCGGCCGGAATCACCGGACGCCGGACTCGACGACATCCTCATCAGCCGGGTCCGCGACGCCATGCTCGGCCTCGCCCCCGTCCCCTCGGCGGTTTCCGCTGGCGAGCTGCGTTCAGGACTGGCCTCCGCGCTGGCCGACTTTCACCACTGCCGGTACGGCCGGCTGGCCGACCGGCTCCCCCGGCTGATCTCCGCCGGCCACCTGCTCGCCGCGGAAAACTACGCCGGTGACCCGGGAGCGGCGGTCACCGCCGCAGCCCAGGTTCCGCCGATGAGCCTGCCCACCACCGAGCGCCGGGCCCGGTACTGGACCGACACCGCGCGCGCATACGCCCAGTGGGGCCGGCGCGAGGACAGCATCCAGGCACTGCTCGCCGCCGAGCACGAAGCCCCCCATGACGTCCACGCCCGGCCCGCCATCCGCGACCTGATCCGCAGCCAGCTCATCACCGGCCGGACCAGCCCGGAACTGCGCGGACTCGCCCAGCGATGCGGCATCACGTGAGCCGTAATTTCGCGTGGGATCCTCCTGACCGTGGATGACGGCTGAGCCTCCTGCCTCCCGTCATAGCGAGGTCTCCGGCACGGCGAACCTGCTGTGGCCGGCAACGCCGCGCCGGCGACGACGAGCAAACTGCCACTCCTTTTACCCGAACCCGATCAAGCTGGCAGCACATAGCCGCACACGGGTCGGCAAGTATGATTGCCAACCCAATACATGATTCTGGGGTATTCATTTAACCGGAGCGGGATTGGCATCTACGTCTGGAGTTCGCCTGTCCTCCACGGCCGGTTCGCTGCGGGACGGTCCAGGCTTGGCGGGTGGCCCCTTCCCTGTGGCGGCCGGGGCGGCTGGGCCTGCGGCTGCTTGCTGGCGAGGAGATCCTGGAAGCGGACCGGGTTATGGGCAGCTGCCAGCTCGAGCAGCCGGTAGAAGACCATGCCGCGGCTGGCCGAGCGGCGCCGGTTGAACCGGAAGGCGAACTCGTTGAGGTAGGCGGGCAGGTGGGCCTCGTCCACGGCGCCCTGGTGGGTGCCCAGCAGCCACCGCTTGGCCAGTGAGGCGATGCGGTGGACGGCGGGCAGCAGCTCACCGGGGTCGTCCCCGCGGGCGCGGGCAGCCTGCTGGCTGCGCCGCTCATGGGCGTAGCCGAGGCCTTCCAGCCCGCGGTAGCCCTGCCACGCGTCAGTGATGACCTTGCTGCCTGGCTCGACGGCGCTGGTGACGAACGGGTGCAGCGATGCGGCTGAGCCATCGTCCAGCACCACCATCCGGCACCGGCCGATCCCTTTCGGCTCGCGCACCTCGACCGCGATGCCGGTGAGCACCTTCTTGCCCCGGGCCCGGCCGCCCCGCAGTCCCGGCTCCTGCCCGCCGATGAACGTCTCATCGACCTCGACGGTCCCGGCGAGCCGGTCCCGGCCCGGCCGCACCAGCACCGACCGCAGCCGGTGCAGCATCGCCCACGCGGTCGGGTAGGAGCCGATCTCCAGCGACCGCTGCAGGCTCTGCGCCGAGATGCCATCCTTCTGCGTCGCGAACAGCCAGCAGGCGGTGAACCACACCGTCAGCGGCGTCCGCGTGCGGTCGAAGATCGTGCCCGCCGTCACCGAGGTACGCCGCTTACAGCCCGAACACTCATACCGGCCATCGCCGAGCCGCCAGCTCCCGGCGTGACCGCACGACGGGCAGGTGAAACCGCCAGGCCAGCGCAGCCCTTCCAGGTAGTCCAGGCAGTCCGCGTCAGTACCGAACCAGGCCTGGAACTCGCCGGTAGATCGCGGGTAATGGGCACCAGCACGCGGTAGATCCACCCGCTGAGCCTACTCCGGTTAAATGAATACCCCAGACATGATTAATGACTGGGCGGGACTGCGGCCTAGCGCTGCTGTCCAGTGCGTCTAGGCGGGCCAGATGGACCGACGCCGCCTACAATTGGCTTATGGCCGCTGCTGATGTGGAGAAGTTCCGGGTGGTCTTCGACATGTGCGATGCCGGGGTGCGGATGTACCGGCAGCGCATGCGGCGCGAGAACCCCCTGGCCTCGGATGAGGAGATCGAGGCCAGAGTGCAGGCGTGGCTCCGCGGGCCGAGCGGCGAGGCGGGCGATCGCCTGCGACTCCCGGCGCGCGGGTAGGGCGGCATGCAGTCCGTCGACGCGGTCCTCAGGCAGGCCGCCGCGGATCTAGACGCCATCGGCGCCCGGTGGGCCGTCATCGGAGGACTGGCGGTGGCGTTCCGCGCTGAGCCCCGGTTCACCAAGGACGTGGACCTCGCCGTCGCCGTCACCGACGATCAGGAAGCCGAGGGCATCGTCAACCGCCTGCAGGTCCGCGGCTATGCGCTGGCATCGCTCGTCGAGCAGGACTACGTGAACCGGCTGGCGACGGCGCGGCTGGTGCGGCCGACGGCGGGCACGTCGAGCGCCTTCATCGACCTGCTCTTCGCGAACTCCGGCATCGAGGACGAGATCGTCCGCAGGGCCGACCGTCTGGAGGTCCTGCCGGACATCCAGATGCCGGTCGCGTCGATCGGGCACCTGATCGCACTCAAGGCCCTGGCTGGCCGTCACCAGGATCTCACGGATCTCGGCTACTTGATTTCCGCCGCGTCGGATGCCGACCTGGATGAGGCCAGGGCATCGGCCGCGATAATCGAGGAGCGTGGCTTCAACAGGGGCCAGAACCTATCCGAAGACCTAACAGCCATCATCGGCCAAGCCCGGAAGTTAGCCGGGCGTCGGCGGCTTTCCCTGGGGCACTCGGTCTACGACGCACGGTGTGCCCGGCATCCAGCAGCCGGGCAACAGTGGCAGCGCCGATGTAGCCGGCCGCACCGGTTACCACGATCTTCACGGCCTCCTCCCGGAGGCAGGCACGCCCAGCCGGGTTGCGCCGCGATCGGGTGCGAGGGCAGATGCCGGTGACAGGGTTCTCATCGCGTGCTCCTGTTCCAGGCCCCGGGATGGCTGCCGGGCCACCTCCAGGAACGCCCACGGACGCTCCGCGTCCGTGTGGGCCGCGGATGGCCAGACGTAGGGTGCCTCCTAGCGCGCCGGCCCGCGCTGCCGCCCGTCAGGGCGCGGATCGCCGGGTTCGGCGACCCGCGCGTGACGGACGGGCCCGTGCCCTAGCTCAGGCGGATGGGCGGTCAAAGTAGTGGCCCTTGTCGAGATCCTCGATGAGCCCGGGCTGGGTCGGCTGCCACCCCATCAGCTCGCGGGTCAGCGCGCTCGAGGCCGGGCTGTCGAGCCCGATGAAGCCCCCCAGCCAGGCGAAGTGCCCGGCTGCGTCCCGGGAGAAATCGAGACCACCGGCACGTTGAGGTGGGCGCCGATGACCTCGGCGATGTCGCGGATCGGCACGCCCTCGTCGGCCACCGCGTGCAGCGTCGATCCCGCCGGCGCCTTCTCCACCGCCAGGCGGAACAGGTGCGCGGAATCGAGCCGGTGCACGGCGGGCCAGCGGTTGGTCCCGTCGCCGATGTAGCCGGAGACGCCCTTGTCGCGGGCGATGCCGACCAGGGCGGCCATGAAGCCGTTGTCCCCGTCGCCGTGATTGGTCGGGGGGAGCCGCACGATTGACGAGCGGACGCCACGGGAAGCGAAGGAGAGCACAAGTTCGGAAGTCTCCCATCGAGTCCGCGGACCCTCGGCCATAGCGGCCCCCGCCTCGGCATCATGCCCGTCCCGCTCGGTCGCCGGCCGCCCCAGCGAGAGCCCGAGCGTCCCGGAGGCGATGACGAACGGCCGGTCAGAGCCCGCCAGCGCCTCCCCGAATGTTTCGACGGCGCGGCGATCGGCGTCGGCCGCGTCCTGGAAGCCGCCGGAGAAGGCGATGTCGTGCTTGAACGCGAGGTGGATCACGCCATCCGACGCGGCGGCGGCCTCCCGCAGGATGTCACGGTCATCGAGCGTGCCGCGCTGCACCTGCGCCCCGGCCGCGGTGAGCGCGGCGGCCGAGGCATCCGAGCGGGCCAGCCCGGTGACCTTGTGGCCCGCGCCGATGAGCTCGGGAACGGCGGCGGAGCCGATCCAGCCGGACGCGCCGGTAACGAATACGCGCATGAGAACCTCCATGTGATCGACTGTCCTCGGCGCAAGCCCTGCGCTCAGGCAGATCGATGTCAGTTACTGTCATCACTATAACACCTGATGTCAGCCGCTGTCATCGAGTACGATCGGGGCATGGGCCGATGGGAGCCGAACGCGCGCGGCCGTCTCGAGCAGGCGGCGCTGGAGCTCTTCATCGAGCGCGGGTTCGAGCAGACCACAGTGGCGGAGATCGCCAGGCGGGCGGGGCTCACGGAGCGCACGTTCTTCCGGCACTTCGCCGACAAGCGGGAGGTCCTGTTCGGCTCGGGTGAACTGCAGGACTTCCTCGTGGGCACCCTGGCCGGCACGCTTGATTCCGCCGCGCCGATCGACGCCGTCGCTGCGGCCCTCGAGGCGGCTGGCGCCCTGCTCCAGGAGCGCCGCGACTACGCCCGGCAGCGCCAGACCGTCATTGCCGCGAATGCGGAGTTGCAAGAGCGCGAGCTGATCAAGCTGGCCGCGTTCGCCTCGGCGATGGCCGGCGTGTTGCGCCAGCGCGGCGTCAAAGACCCAGCCGCGAGTCTGACGGCCGAGGCCGGGATCGCTGTCTTCAAGATCGCGTTCGAACGCTGGATCAGCGAAACCAGCCAGGCAGACTTGCCGCAACTCATCCGGGAGTCGCTCGACGAGCTCAAAGCCGTGACCGCGGGCGGATAAAGCGCACCTCTGTTCACTGGCTGTCGTACTCGTCGTGGCGGCGCCACCAGAAGCCGGTCTCGTTGCGGCCGAGGGGCGCGCGGTCGAGCCACTGGTACATGCCCCAGAGGCCGTCCAGCCCGCGTTCGTACGCCGAGTAGGTGTGGTAGACGAAGCCATCCTCGAGCACGAACGCGCTCACGCCGGGTCCTTCTCGCCGGTACGTCGCCCAGTCCGTTCCGACGATGCTCGATGCGAACTCGTCGAGCCCGGGACTGTCCTGACCGGCGGCCGGCCGAAAGTCCGTCGTGCGGAAGTTGTACTCGGCGGCTCCCGACTCCCACTCCTCCTTGGTCACCGCCGCCTGGAAGTCATAATTGAAATCGCTGCCGGACGAAGACGCCCAGGGGAAGCTCCAGCCCATCCGCCGCTTGTACGACTGCAGTTGCGCGAGCGGAGCCCGCGACACCGCGCAGAGCGTGACGTCATGATGGGCCAGGTGGACGACGGAGCCGTCGAAGCCGTCCGCGATCGCCGAGCAGGACGAGCAACCGGCCGTGTAGTCGGGCCCGAACATGAAGTGATAGATGAGCAGCTGCGAGCGTCCGGCGAACAGATCGGCGAGGGACGCTGGGCCCTGGTCGGTCTGGAACCGGTACTCCTTGCCGATCCGGACCCACGGCAGCTCCTGCCGCCGCCGGGCCAGCTCGTCGCTCCGCCGCGTCAGCGCCTTCTCGGCCTCAAGCAGCTCCAGCCGGGCCGCCAGCCACTCCTCACGTGTTCCGGTCTCATGAGCGGTCATTGTCTTTCTCCTTTGTCCTAGCGCTCGCCATGCCGCAGGTAGCTCACGAGCTGCATCATGTCGTTACCGTCACATCGGCGGCATCAGCCCGGGAACCGACGAGGGCGCGATGACGATCAGGACTCCAAGCCCGGCGATCGCCAGCGCCACCGGCACGTCGATGGCGGCTTTCGCAGGCAGGAGCTTCTGGGTCACGCCGAGGGCGGCGATGACGCACATCCAGGTGACGCTCATGACGCCCAGCGCCACTAGCATCAGCATCAGCCCGATGCTCGAGCCGACGCAACAGAGCCCGAACTCCCATCCCGACCGGACGGTGTCGCGGCAGCGCCGGCGGAAGTGCTGCTTGAGCGGCGTGAGCTCATAAGCACCAGCCGCGATCACCACCACGCCGGCCACGAACGACCCATGCGGCCGGTACAGCGCATACACCGCGACGCCGACGAGTGCCCAGACGGCCAGGTAGGACCCGACGAATAGCGGCACGGGGCGTACCCCGCCGCCGGCATGAGCGCGTCGCACGACGGCCGGAGCCGCGCCCGGCAACATCATCGCCGCCATCATCGCCACCCACACGGCGGCAAAGAACCCGAACGAACCGAGCCGGGTCGCGACGCCCATGTCCATCCCGTTCATCTGCCGGACCGCGACCGCCCAGCACGCGGCGGCGAGCCCGAGCGTCGCCGTCAGCCCGGCTGCCGTCGCTGTTGCCCGAGCGCGCACGCCGCCGGCGTCGGCGTTCATGTGGCGTCGCCGTATTCGTCGTGCCATTTCCACCACGCGTACGGTGCGGTTTGGGGGTAGCCCGCGGGCGAGTCCTCCCAGTCCTCCTGGCGTCCGAGCGCGGTCAGGTCGAGGTAGCTCCAGGTGCCCCCCATTGGTTCGTCGCCGCGGTTGTTGACGAAGTAGGTGCGGAAGACGTTGTCGCCGTCGCGGATGAACGCGTTCGTGCCGTGCCATTCGTCCACGCCGAAGTCGGCGTCGAAGCCATCGGTCAGGCTGTACCACGGCATCTTCCAGCCCATCCGCGCCTTCACGCGCTCGATGTCGGGCTGCGGCGCGCTCGATGCGAAGGCGAGAGTGGTGTCACGGGCGTTCAGATGGGCGACGTGGGCGACCTGGTCGGCGACCAGGGAGCAGCCGGGGCAGGCATGATCGGGCCAGCCGAACACGCCGGGCTCGAAGAAGGCGCGGTAGACGATCAGCTGACGGCGGCCCTCGAACAGGTCGAGCAGGCTCGCTTTGCCCTTGGGCCCGTCGAACTCGTACTCCTTCTCCACGGCCAGCCACGGCATCCGCCGGCGCTCGGCGGCCAGCGCGTCACGGGCGCGGGTCAGGTCCTTCTCCTTCACCAGCAGTTGCTGGCGCGCCGTCTCCCACTCCTGCGGTGACACGATCGGGGGTGTCTTCATTGCGGCATCTCCACCTTCCGTACGACCAGCATTGCTAGGCCTTGACGGGCTCTGCTTCGACGAGCGCGGCCAGCTGGCGCTCGAGCGCCTTGATGGCGCCGCTGCGCCAGCTCTCAGCCACGGACTGTGACAGGGGATCGGGGAAGATGTCGTCCTCCCCGTTCTCCACTCCGTCGAAGATGGCTCGCGCGACGGACTCCGCCGAGGACTTCGGTATGGCGTAGCCGCGGGTCATATCCGTGTCCGTGGGGCCGGTCAGGACGGCATGGACCCGCACGCCCTGTCCGGCCAGAAGAGCACGCAGCGATTGCGTCAGGTTGAACGCGGCCGCCTTGGAGACCGAGTAGGCCGGAATGACCGGCATGGGGGCGAAGGCGTTCAGCGACAGATTGTTGACGATGGCTCCCCGGGAACCAGTCAGCAACGGCAGGAAAGCCTGGGTCACGCCGTAGGTGCCGAAGAGGTTGACGGCGAGGTGCTGGTCGAGTACGGCACGATCGCTGAGGTCATCGTAAAGCGCTATGCCGGCGTTGTTGACGAGGATATCGAGGGACTCGACTCTCCCGGCAGCGGCCTGAATCTGCGCGGCATTGGTCACGTCCATGATCAGGGGCGTGACGCGCCCATCCGGGTGGGCCAGGGGCTGGCGCGTGCCGGCGTAGACCCGCTTCGCGCCTCGCCTCAGGGCTTCGGTGACCAGCGCCCGCCCGATGCCGCGATTGGCCCCCGTCACCAGAACTGCTGTGTCGGCGATTGTCATAACACCCTCCTGATAAATACGGGCGGTCCGCGTTCCGCGGAAGCCCGGACGGCCGTCAGCGGGTGAGACCCCCGCCCGCGTGCGCACGTCCATGTATAGCAACCATCTGATTGCTATACATTATGGCAACCAGGTGGTTGCGTCAAGGGCGCGGGGTCGGCTAGGGCTCGACGTCACGCTCTGTGGCGGGTGAGCCGGCTGATTTGACGAGCCGTATCCGGGGAGGATTGAGTCGCGCGTTCATCCAGCACTCGTTGCAGCCCGGCTAGCTGGCTGTCCCAGTCCCGGGCCAGGGCGGCCAGGTAGGCCTGGGCGATCGTCATCGGGGCGGCGTTGACGCGGTACCGGATCCGGCGCCGCTCGCCTGGCTCGGCGAGGACCAGACCGGCATCGGCGAGCAGTTCGAGGTGCTTGGTGATCGCCTGCCGCGAGATGGGCAGCAGGGCAGCCAGGTCCGTCGCCGTCGACGGCCCGTGCGTGACGAGGGCGCCGAGGATACTGCGCCGCGTACGTTCGGCGAGGGCGGTGAAGACCGCCTCCGCGACGTCCTCCGGGTCAGGCGGCGGCATCAAGGTAGCTGACGAGGTGGCCCAGTTCCCGGCGCCATCCATCGACATTGCCCTGGTACGCGGTCTCCAGCAGCCCGTCCGGGACCTGCGCGAAGCCGGACTCTACGACGGTCAGCCGCGTCCCCGCGCCGTTTGGCACGAGAGTGAACTCGACGTAGGTCCGGCGCGGATCGGTGTCGGGCAGGCCCTGGATACCCCAGGTCCAGGCGAACCGCTTCGGCGGTTCCACAACGGCAATCGTCAGCGTCGCCTTGTGGGAGTCGTCATCGAGGTCCCACTCGACGTAAGCCAAGCCGCCCGGGCGCAGGTCGACGGTGGCCCGGTCGCCGAACCAGCCGCCCAGGCCCTCGGCGCTGGTCAGCGCGTCCCACACCTCCGTCGGCGGGTGGGCGATTTCAATGGTCCGTTCGATGCGGTCCGGCATGGGCATGAGAGACCTCCGTATATAGCAACCATCTGAATGCTATACGTGGCCGCCCTCAGCCGGCGGAGCGCGGGCCGGGATGGTACGTCGTAGTGCTGCGCAGCAGTCGCCGCATCTCGGCCAGGCCGCCGGTGAGCAGGCCGGCCGTCCGGGCCTGGATCAGGACGTTGCCGTAGGCGGCCGCCTCCACCGGCCCGGCCACGACGGGAAGCTCGCAGGCGTCGGCGGTCAACTGGCACAGCAGCGCGTTCTGCGCTCCCCCGCCGACCAGGTGGATGACCTCGACCTCGGTGCCGGACAGTCGCGGCGGCCTGCCGCACGGCCTGGCGGTAGGCCTCGGCCAGGCTGTCCAGGATGCAGCGGGTGATCTCGGCACGCGTCTCGCGGGACCGGCTGGCCGGTCCGGCGGCATTCGGCGCGCAGCCGCTCCGGCATGTCCCCGGGGGGAAGGAACTCCGGCCGGTCGGGATCGACGACGATACGGCCGCCCGGCACCTGTCCGGCTTCGGCCAGCAGCCGCGGCAGGTCGATGACGTCGCCGTGGCGCTGCCACGTCCGCACGCATTCCTGCAGCAGCCACAGTCCCATCACGTTGCGCAGGAAGCGCACCGTGCCGTCGACACCGAGCTCGTTGCTGAAGCTGGCGGCGCGCGCCGCCTCGGTGGTGACCGGCTTGGCCAGCTCGACACCGACCAGTGACCAGGTGCCGCAGGAGATGTAGGCGAAGTTCTCGCCGGTGGCCGGCACGCTGGCCACCGCGGATGCCGTGTCGTGCGACCCGGCCAGGGACACGACCGCGTCGCCGATCTCGCAATCGGCCGCCACGCCGGCCTGGACCGGCCCGAGCACTGTTCCCGGCGGCCGGACCGGCGGGAATAGGTCAGGGCGCAGCCCGAGCGCGGCGAACAGGTCCGCATCCCACTGGCCGGACCGCGTGTCCAGCAGGCCGGTGGTCGACGCGTTGGTCTGCTCGGACGCCAGCTCCCCGGTCAGCCAGTACCCGAACAGATCCGGGATGAGCAGCGCGTGGGCCGCGTGACGCACGGCCCAGGTGTCCCGCGCCGCCGCGAGCTGGAACACCGTGTTGAACGGCAGCGGCTGCAGGCCGTCCCGGGCGTAGCGGCGCTCCGGGGGCATGACCTCGCTCAGCGCGGCCGCGACGCCGTCGGTGCGCCGGTCCCGGTAGTGCACCGCGTTGCCGAGCAGGACGCCATCCGGATCGATGAGGGCATAGTCCACCGCCCACGAGTCGACCGCGACGCCGGCTACGCGGTCGGTCTGCTGTGCGGCGATACGCAGGCCGTCGATCGTGCCGCCCCACAGGGCCAGCAGGTCCCAGTACAGCGTCCCGGCCACCGTGACCGGGCGGTTGGCGAACCGGTGCACCTCGTCGCAGTTCGATGCCGCGCTCCCCGACATCGGCGAGCATGACGCGGCCGGAGGACGCGCCCAGATCAACCGCGGCGAAGGACTGGCCCATTCAGGGTTTCCCTGTGTGCGCGGCCAGTGTGATCACCGAGTCGCTGAACTTGAGATCCCGGCCTGATTCCTGATGCCAGGTCGCGCCGTCCGTGGTGTATATCTCGCCGCCGGGGCCGTAGGGGTTGTCGTCGGAGTAGGTGATGCCATAACAGCCGTTCGTCAGCCCCGGCGCGGACAGCACCACCGCGTAGCGCTGTCCCATGGCCACCGGGATGCCGGGCGTGGCGGTCAGCTCCCGCGGTGACCAGCTGGTCTGGCTGGCCGGCACGGCCTCGGACCATAGCACGGTGCCCGGGCTCCCAGCCGCGGTGACGGATGTCACCGCGAGCTGGAGTGCCCCGTTTGGATGGCCAGCCTGGAAGGTCTCGACGGCGAGCCGTGACAGCGCGCCGGACCGTCCGGCGACGAAGGTCTGCGCCCGCGCCAGCCCGCCGGCCACGTCGCAGAAGGCCCGGAAACCGGCCGAGCCGCTGGTCTGGTCCAGGTTGGGCGGCAGGTTGTCGTGGCCCGCCTTGAGCCCGGCGAGCGCGAGGGTATAGGACGGGCCACAGCGAAGTTGCTGGATCGAGCCGTCCGCGCCGAACCGCAGCGGCTCCCAGTAGTGGGTGGCCAGCGCTTCGTTCTGATCGCCGTTGTTCCACCGGTCGCTCTGGAACAGGTAGACGGGGCCGCCTCGGCCCGGCAGCACCGCGACGTCGGCGGGCTGCCCGCCGCACGAGTCGTTGCTGATCGGGAAGCCGCGCGGCCGGGGCGCCAGGCCGACGAAGTGGTCCAGGTCGGCGGCGCTCGCGAAATCGTCAGCGAACAGTGAGGTCCCGTCCGGAGCGGTCACCCGTACGTCGCCGTACCAGGCGCTTTCCGTGCCGTCTTCACGGAACCCGACCGTGCCGGCCCTGAACGTCGCATCGGTGGTGGTGTCGACCAGCGTGCCGTTGATCCACGTGGTCAGCGTGCTCCCGCGCACGGAGGTGCGGATGTTGTACCGCTGGCCGGCCACGATCGGGAACGGCAGGGGCTCGGTGACGGCGCTGGCGATCTGCCCGCCGGAGTAGACGACCTTGGTCAGGTTTCCTCCGAGCGCACCGGGGTGCGGGTAGTTCCCGATAATCCAGGCGTACGTACTGCTCGCGTTCTGGGCGCGGAACAACCACCCGGCCTGGGCGTAGCTGAAGCCGGCGCCGGTGCCGGTCTGCAGCGGCACCGTGGCGAAGGAGTAGTCGTAGTCCGTCCAGGCCTGGCCGACGTCGAGATAGGCCGAACGGCCCGCGACCTTGACCATGCCGCCGGACAGTTCCGCGTCGCTGCGCAGATCGGTCTTCCACGGCCCGAGTGGCGAAGGCGCGGTGAGGTATGAGGCGCCCGTACCCGCGCAGTACGCGCAGTAAGGATCGGAAAGGACCAGGTAGTACGTACCGCCCCGCTTGAACAGCGACGGCGCCTCGGTCATCTGCAGGCCGACCCGGGTGAACTGGCCGGTCCCGGTGGTGTAGGTCGGGTCGAGCTTCTCGACGACGATGTCGTAGCCGGAACTGGTGTCGGAATGCGCGAGGTAGGCGGTGCCGTCGCCGTCGACGAACAGGTCCATGTCCCCGCCCCCGTTGACGGCCAGGTGCGGCAGCGCGACCTCGGTGAACGGGCCGGCCGGCGAGCGGGACACCAGGACGTGGTAGTCGGCCGGGACATCGTAGGAGTTCATCCAGAGCACATAATTGCGGGTCGCCGCGTTGTACACCACGTGCGGGCGGTAGCAGGACAGGGTGGCGCTGTCGCACCGCGACTGCCAGTAGGGCGTCGTCGCGTCGAACAGCGGCCCGTCGTCGGTCCAGTGCACCAGGTCGGTAGAGGAATAGCTGCGGTACCCGCACCAGGGTGTGACCGGCCGTTCCAGCCGGACGTACCCGCAGCCGTACGACGTCCCGTACAGGTAGTAGCGGTCGCCGAACCTCCGGATCTCGCCGTCGTGCGCGTCGATCGCGTTGCCGTTGGTGTCGAACCGGATGGTCGCGCCGTGACCGTCGCCGTTGACGATGGTCGTGGCGGGCAGTTCACTTCCGCCCGCCGCGCTCAGCGCCACGTGGCCCGGACCGCTGGCCCGGACGGGAGCCGCATGGGCCGGCGCCACACCCGCGGCGATGACCGCCCCGAGCATGGCCGGGAGCGCGAGCAGGGCCAGCCATCGCCTTCTCATCGGGTGTGCCTCGCTCTCGTCACTTCATAATGGATAGTTACTTCACAATGGTTAGGAACTTAAGATCGCTCGACGGCTGGGCCGTGAACGTCTGGCCGCCGTCGCTGCTGGTCGCGGCGTGCCCGCCGCGGTAGGGGCTGGCGTCACTGGTCGCGACGCCGTAGCAGCCCTGGGTGGTGGACGACGACGCGACGATCGCGTAGCTCGTGCCCCGGGTCACCGGCACACCCGGCGTCATGACCTGGTCGCGGGGTGACCAGCCGACCGCACTGGTGGCCAGGGACTGCTGGGCGAGGACCTGGCCGATCCCGCCCTGGGGGGTAAGCGTGACGAGCCGCAGGGTCAGCGGCGCGTTTGGTGGCTGGCCGGTCCACGCCGGAGTCGCCTCCTGGAACGCGGTGAGCCGGACCTCGCGCAGGATGCCGGTCCGGCCCGCGGTGAAGGTCTGCATCCGCTCGGTGGAGCCGGCGATGTCGCAGGCGGTGGTGAACCCGTCGGCGCCGCTGGTCTGGTCCAGGCCGGGAACCCGGGCCTGCCGGCCGGGGTGGCCGACCGCGAGGTCCACGTTCACGCTGGGCGAGCAGGTGATCGGCTTGATCGTGCCGCCCGCGCCGAACTGCAGCGGGGCCCAGAAGTAGTTGGCCAGCGCCTCGTTGGGGCTGCCGTCCCACAAGTCACTGCCGTACAGGTAGATCGGACCGCCGTGCCGCTGCGGTATCGGCGGGGCGATGAACGACGGCTGCCCGCCGCAGGAGTCGTTGCTGATCAGGCGGGACTGGATGCTCGACGGCGGCGCGTCCCACTTGGACAGGTCGCCGGAGAAGTCGTCGGCCAGCAGCACGGTTCCGTCCGGCGCGGTCACTTTGACGTTGTCGAAGATGGCCTGCTCGTTGTTGGAGCCGAACTCGCGGAAGCCGACCTTGCCCGCGGTGTAGCTGCTGTCGGTCACGGTGTCGACGGTGGTGCCGTTGACCGAGGCGGTGATCGTGCTGCCGGAGACGGTGATGGCGACGTGGTAGGCCGTGCCGCCGGTCACCGCGAACGGCAGCGCGGTCGGCTGGACCGACACCGGGTTTCCGCCCGAGAACTTGATGAACACGATGTAGCCGGGCGCCGCGGGCGAGCTATAGGGGTAGTTCGACAGCAGGAAGCCGTAGCCGCTGCCTCCGTCCGACATCCGCGCCACCAGGCCCGCCTGCGCATACGAGACACCGTTCTGGGTCGCGGTCTGCAGGGGGGTCGCGTCGGCCGCGAACGTGTAGTCGGTCCAGGACGCGCCGGCGGCCGAGACCGCGATCTCGCCGCCGGTCACGTGCAGAGCGCCGTTCTGGATGGTCCAGGGGCTCGAGCTGCTGGCGCCGGTCCACGGGCCGAGCGGGCTGCGCGCGGTCAGGTAGCCGGTACCGGTCGCGGTGCAGTACCCGCACGTCGGGTCGGACATGACGATGTAATACGTGCCCTTCCGGTAGAACATCGACGGCGACTCGACCGGCCCGGGCATGTGGATCACCGAGTAGTGCCCGTCGGCCGACAGGTCGTCCGGGTTCAGTTCCTGCACGATGAGACCGTGGGCGCCGTCCGGGCAGTCGGTGTTCACCATGTAGCCGCGGCCGGTCACCGGGTCCTGGTACAGGCCGAAATCCCAGCCGCAGTCGCTGTAGGCCAGATGCGGGAGGCTCTGCTGGGTGAACGGCCCGGTCGGTGAATCGCTGGTATAGACGCGGAAGTCACCCGGGGCGGTGCTGCTGTCATTTGTCCACAGCACGTACTTACTCGTGGCCGGGTCGTAAATGACATGCGGGCGGAAGCAGAGCCCGCATTGATAGGGCTTAACCACGAAACCGCGATCGGTCCAGTGCACGAGGTCGGGCGAGGAGTAGACCTTGAAGCCACAGAAGGTGGAGTTGGTCTGCCACCGGTAACCGCAGTCGTAGCTGGTGCCATACAGGTAATAGCTGTTGCCGAACCGGGCCAGCTGGCCGTCGTGGGCGTCCACGGCGTTGCCGTTAGTGTCGAACCGGACGACCTGCTGACCGGAGCCATTGAAATTGGTTAGCGTGCTGGTTGTGGCCGCGGAGGCCGTCCCCGGCCTGACCATGCCCATCGTGATGGCCAGAACGAGCGCCGCGATGACGGCGAGGAATGGTCTTCTCATGATGCCTCCCAAAGCCGCTGCCGACGCTAACAGCGAGGATGGTTCACGGGAAGACCAATGACCGCAACCGGCCATTCCTTATAGCATTCCCTTCCGCGCCGCCCAGACCACCACCTGGACGGCGGTCGGCACACCAACCCGATCGCACAGCGCGCGGGTCCGGCGGCGCACGGTGCGTTCGCTGATGCGCAGCCGCCGCGCAATTCTGTCGGTGGTCAGGCCCTCGGCGAGCAACCGGATGAGCTCGATCTCCTGATCATCCAGCCGCGTTGCAGATTCGGCCATTACGACTCCGCTCATTGGCTCCCTTTCTGTCAGTGGGGTCCTATTGCGCGCTGCTGTTTCTTAACGCAGGAAAGCCGCGGCCACTCCGGCGTCGACCGGGATGTGCAAGCCAGTGGTCAGGGAAAGGTCGCCGCCGGTGAGCGCGAACACCGCGTCGGCGACGTGCTGGGGCAGCACTTCCCGCTTCAGCAGGGTGCGCTGGGCGTAGAAGGCGCCGAGTTCGGACTCGGGGACGCCGTAGACCGCGGCGCGCTGCGCGCCCCAGCCGCCGGCGAAGATGCCGGAACCGCGCACGACGCCGTCCGGGTTGATCCCGTTGACCCGGATGCCGTCCCCGCCCAGTTCGGCGGCCAGCAGCCGGACCTGATGGGCCTGGTCGGCCTTGGCCGCGCCGTAGGCGACGTTGTTCGGGCCGGCGAAAACGCTGTTCTTGCTGGCGATGTAGACGATGTCCCCGCCGAGGCCCTGAGCGCGCATGACCCGGGCCGCCTCCCGCGAGACCAGGAACGAGCCACGCGCCATCACGTCGTGCTGCAGGTCCCAGTCCCGCAGCGTGGTCTCGGCCAGCGGCTTGGAGATCGACAGGCCGGCGTTGTTCACCACCAGATCGACGCCGCCGAAGGCCAGCGCGGCGTGGGCGAACGCCGCCGCGATATGCTCCTCGCTGCTGACGTCCACCGTTACGGCCGCCGCGACGTCGGCCCGGCCGATGTCGGCGGCCACCGACGCGGCGCTGTCGGCGTTGAGGTCGGCCACGACGACGCACGCGCCCTCGGCGGCGAGCCGGTGCGCGATCGCCCGGCCGATCCCCGAACCGGCCCCGGTCACCAGGGCGACCCGGGTGGCCAGCGGCTTCGGCTTGGGCATCCGGGCCAGCTTGGCCTCTTCCAGCGCCCAGTATTCGATGCGGAACTTCTCCGACTCCTCGATCGGCGTGTAGGAGGAGATAGCCTCGGCGCCGCGCATCACGTTGATCGCGTTGACGTAGAACTCGCCCGCGACCCGCGCGGTCTGCTTGTCCTTGCCGAACGAGAACATGCCGACCCCGGGTACCAGCACGATCGCCGGGTCGGCGCCTCGCATGGCCGGCGAGTCGGGGGTCGCGTACTTCTGGTAGTAGGCCGCGTAGTCCTCCCGGTAGGCGGCGTGCAGTTCCTTCAGGCGGGCGATGACGTCGTCGAGCGGCGCGGACGGCGGCAGGTCCAGCACCATGGGGCGGACCTTGGTCCGCAGGAAGTGGTCGGGGCACGACGTGCCGAGCGCGGCCAGCCGGGGGTGCTCGGCCCGGCTGACGAAGTCGAGCACGACGTCGGAGTCGGTGTAGTGGCCGACCTGCGGCCGGTCGGTGGACGCCAGGCCCCGGATGACCGGGGCCAGGGCGGCGGCCCGTGCGTGCCGCTCGGCCTCGGGCAGCGCTCCATAGGACTCAATCACCGTCCCGAAAGGCTGCGGGGTGCCTCGTTCAGTAATAAATTGCTCGGCCGTCCGGATGATTTCCAGCGAGTTCGCCTCGCACTCTTCGCTGGTCGCGCCCCAGGCGGTGATGCCGTGACCGCCGAGCACGCAGCCGATGGCCTGGGGATTGGCCCGGGCCACCTCGGCGATGTCCAGCCCGAGCTGGAAACCGGGCCGCCGCCACGGCACCCAGACCACCCGGTCCCCGAAACACTCGGCCGTCAGCGCCTCGCCGTCAGCCGCCGTGGCCAGGGCGATACCCGAGTCCGGGTGCAGGTGGTCGACGTGCGGGCGCCTCGACCAGGCCGTGCATCGCGGTGTCGATGGAGGGTGCCGCGCCGCCCTTGCCGAACAGGCAGTAGTCGAACGCGGCGACCATCTCGTCTTCCCGCTCCACGCCCGGGTACACGCCGGTCAGGGCCCGCAGCCGGTCCAGCCGCAGGACGGCCAGTCCGCCGGGCTTGAGCGTGCCGAGGTCGCCGCCGGAGCCCTTGACCCAGACCAGCTCGACGTCCCGGCCCGTCACCGGGTCGGGCGCGGTGCCCTTGGCCGAGGTGTTCCCGCCCGCGTAGTTGGTGTTACGCGGGTCGGATCCGAGCCGGTTGGACCGGCCGATCAGCTCACTGACCGTCGTGTTTTCGGTGCTGTCCATGCCTTCTCTTCAGATCGTTTCGCTTCAGATCGGTGCTGGCTTCAGATCGGTGCGGCTGGCTCAGGCGCCCCAGCCGGCTTGCTGGCCGCCGACGCGGTCGGTGATGATGCGGCCGGCGTAGCCGGAGGCGGCGTAGGCGGCCATCGGGTCCGGGTCGAGGCCCATCTCGGCCCGGAGTTCGGCGAGCAGGGGGCGGACGTCGGTGTTGTAGGCGTCCATCAGCACCGCGTTCGCGCCCAGCACATCCCCGGCCCGCTGCGCGGCGTCCAGGGCGTCCAGGTCCACCAGCAGCGCCTTGGCCGTCGCCTCCTGCACGTTCATCACCGACCGGATCTGGCCCGGGATCTTCGGCTCAATGTTGTGACACTGATCCAGCATGAACGCGATCCCCGCGCTCGCATCGAACCCGCCGCCGGTCCGCACCTCGAACAAGATACGGAACAACTGGAACGGGTCCGCCGCCCCCACCATCAGATCGTCATCGGCGTAGAACCGGGAGTTGAAATCAAACGCCCCCAGCTTCCCGGCCCGCAGCAGGAACGCCACGATGAACTCGATGTTCGTCCCCGGCGCGTGATGCCCGGTATCCACACACACCTGGGCCCGCTCCCCCAGGTCCAGGCAGTGCGCGAACGACGTCCCCCAATCCGGCACATCAGTGGAGTAGAACGCCGGCTCGAACAGCTTGTACTCCAAAATCAGCCGCTGATGCCCGCCCAGCCGCTCATACACCGCGCGCAGTCCCTCGGCGAGCCGGTCCTGGCGGCCGCGAATGCTGTCCTGGCCCGGGTAGTTGGTGCCGTCAGCGAACCACAACTTCAGATCACGCGAACCGGTCTGATCCATCACATCAACGCATTCGAGGAGATGATCCAGGGCCTTGCGCCGGACCCGCGGGTCCGGGTTGGTCAGGCTGCCCAGCTTGTAGTCATCGTCCTGGAACACATTCGCGTTGATCGTCCCGACCGTGATGCCCTGCTCCTTGGCCGCCGCGGCCAGCACCGCATAATCATCGACCTGGTCCCACGGGATATGCAGCGCGACGGTCGGCGCCACCCCCGTGTACCGGTGCACCTGCGCCGCATCCGCCACCTTCTCAAACGGATCACGCGGCACCCCCAGCTGAGCGAACACCTTAAACCGGGTACCAGAATTCCCGAACGCCCACGACGGCAACTCGATGTGCTGCCCGCGCAGCACCCCCCTGACCGCCTCAACATCGACCATGAGCGGACTAACCTCCTCCAGTCCCGGGTCCCGGGACGTACAGCTACGGCGCGACTTCGATGAGTTCGGAGCCGAGAAGTTCCGCGGTCGCCCGGAGCTCGGGCATGAGGTCACCGGTGCCCAGCGCCCAGTGATGGGAGATGCCGGTGGCGCTCCAGGCGTCGGTCCATTCGCCCGGGTCACAGCCGAAGTCGACCCGCGACGTGGTGTTTCCGATCTGCAGCAGCGGCCCCGGGACGACCGTGCCGGCTGAGGCGACGAAGCGGAATGATCCGTCACGCTGCTGGGCGACGCCGAACGTGGTGACCGGGCCGTGCCGGACGTCGAATTCGACCGAGACGCCCCAGCCGCGCTTGCCGTGGTAGACGCCCAGCCCGCGCAGCAGCGGACGGCGCTCGGAGATCTGCAGGTGAGCCGGGCCGTCGTGGCCCATCTCGACCACGTTGTCGCTGAAGTTCAGCGCCTGCAGTTCGGTGAACGAGCCGCCTCCGCCCAGCCGGTCGGTGATCAGCATCGCCAGCGACGTGCGCAGCTCGTACTCACCGCAGGCCGGGATGCCGCGCGCGGTCAGCAGCGACGCGCCCAGGATCATGCCGGCCCCGAGCCGCTCGTGCTGCTCGCCCTCCAGGCCCCGGTGGTAGTAGGCCAGGCTGTCCAGGCCGAAGTCGGCGGCCAGACGGTCCAGGCCGCCGAGACCCGGGCGGCCCAGCGGAAGTCTTCCTCCTGGACCGTGCCGTCGATCTCGAACACCTCGCGGGCCAGCGCCATCCGCTCGTCCGCCTCGGCGTCGGTGACGGCGGCGACCCGGACCCGGAGGTCGTCGAATTCAAGCACCTCCACGTGGCCGCCGAAGTTCGCGGTGATCAGGGTCAGGTCGGTCGATACGTCGAGCATGCCGGGATACAGATGACCCATCAGCCCGTGACGGCCGGTGCGCAGCGCCCCGCGGACGCCGGCGGCCTTGATCCAGCGGCCGATCCGGGCCCACGCCCGTTCGTCTTCGAGATACCCGGATACCGAACGAAACGGCACTGCGACCCGGCCGAATGCGTTGGCCATCTCGGGCAGGGGACACGCACCGCAGTAGGCGAGCCACTGGCCGGTGTCGAAGTTCGCGTGGTCCATGGCCTCGGTCGGCTGGAGGTTGATCAGCAGGACCGGGGCTCCGCTGCGCTGGGCCACCGGGACGAGCATGGACGCGGTCATGTACGTGGTCAGGAAGCCGACGATGAGGTCGCAGCCGGCCACCCGGAGTTCCTCGGCGGCCCGGGCGCCGTCGGCGGCGTCGGAGATGAACCCGGCGTCGACGACGTCGCAGTCCAGCGCCCGCATACGCTCGCTGACCCGCCGGGCCGAGGCCTGCAGTTGCGGGAGCAGGTCAGGGAACTGCGGCCAGTACGCACCGAGGCCACCCGCGACCAGCCCGACCTTGGTGCGCCGTGGGCTGATGCGCTCCAGTCCCGTGACCGGGCCGGGCGTGTGCGTCTCTGTGCTCATGATCAGCCCCTCTCGTGCTGGCCCAGGCGGGCGAGCTGCTCGTCGAGGTTGAAGATCTCCTCGAGCAGCAGAAACGATTCGTCGGGTTTGGCCGGCCCGCGGCCGTCCAGGCCGGTGAAGTATTTGCTCATGTCGCCCTGCCACCTCGTGTTGACCTCGGTGACGGCCATGGCCCGCTGCGCGGCCTCGAGGTCGTCGGCCTCGACGTAGCCGACCAGCAGCCCGTCCGGCCGGGCGAAGATCGAGTAGTTGCGCCACCCGCTGCCGGCCAGGGCCTTCAGCATGTCCGGCCAGACCGCGGCGTGCCGTTCGCGGTACTCGTCCAGCAGTTCGGGACGGACCTGCAGGAGGAAGCAGTAGCGGGCCATCGTCGCGGCCACCCCTTTCCGGCGGCGGGGCGGGCGCCCGGCCGGCCCTCGCGGCGGGCCGGGCGCGCCGTACCTCAGAAGTGGAAGTTGTCGATGTTGGCCTTGGTGAACACGGTCGGCGGGCCGAGGACGACCGACGGGCCCGTCCCGGCGGCCGGCGCGAGCACCGTGTAGGACCCGAGCGTCCCGGCCTTGAAGCTGGAGCCGGTGGAGAGCGTCGCGGTACCGGAGGCCAGAGCCGCGGCGGCGTACCCGGCCAGGTAACCGAGGTTGGACGGGTTCCACAGCTCGAAGGACTGAACCGTGCCGCTCTTGACGTACTTGCTCATCTCCGAGGGCAGGCCCAGGCCGGTCAGCGTGACCCGCTTGGCCACGCTCGGGTGGGTGGACAGGTACTGCGCGGCGGTCGAGATGCCGACCGTGGTCGGGGAGATGATGCCCTTGAGGTTCGGGTACGCCGACAGCATGCCCTGCAGGACGGTGAGCGAGGTCGCCGGGTCGTCGTTGCCGTAGACCGTGGTGACCAGCTTCATGTTCGGGTACTTGGTCAGCTCCTGCTTCATGTACTTGATCCAGGCGTTCTGGTTCGTGGCGCTGGCCGCGGCGGACAGGATGCCGATCTGGCCGGTGGAGTTGATCTGCTTGGCCAGCAGGTCGACCTCGGACGTCCCGATGGTCTTGGTGTCGGCCTGGTTGATGAACAGGTGATTCGGCGAGGTGCCGCAGGAGACGTCGGAGTCGAACGAGACGATCGCGATGTGCTGCCGGGCGGCCTGGTTCAGGGTGGGGCACAGGGCCGACGGGTCGTTGCCGGCGATGACGATCGCGTTGGCGTGGGCCTGGATGGCCGCCTGGATCGAGGGGATCTGCGCCGCGGCGGTGTCCTGGGTGCCGCTGCTGACCACCACCTTGCCGCCGAGCTCGCCCAGCGCCTTCGCGCCACCCTGATCGGCGAGAACCTCGTACGGGTTCTGGGTGTCCTTGGGAATGAAGTAGACGGTCAGGCCCTTCTTAACCGTCCCGGAAGTTCCCGCGGAGGATGAGGAGGACGCGCCGCCGCTGGCGGAGGAGCTGTTGGTGGTCGAGCTGCAGGCGGCGAGCGCGCCGCCGGCCAGCAATGCGGTCATGGATACGGCGGCCAGCCGGCGCGCCGTGACAGGTCGGCTCATCGTTGTGCCTTTCCGGGTTGAAGCTCGGTTTGGTGAATATCGGAGCGGGAGGTCATACAGCAGTGCGGGAACGCTTCAGGCGCGCCCGCAGGCGGCGCAGGTTCTCGCCACCGTTGGGCACGATCACGCTGATCAGCAGCAGGGCGCCGGTGACGATGTTCTGCTTGTCCGGTGAGACGTTGATCTGGGTGAGGATCAGCAGCAGGCTGCCGAAAATGACGACCGACGTCGCGACGCCGATGACGGTCCCCCGGCCGCCGAATATGGACACGCCGCCGAACAGGACCATGGCGACGACGGTCAGCTCCAGCCCGGTGCCGGCGCTGTAGCTGACCGACGCGTTCTGCATGGTGAGCAGGATGCCGGCGAAGGCGCACAGCAGGCCGCTCAGCACGTACAGGCCGAATTTGATCCGGCGGACCCGGATGCCGGCGAACTGCGCGGCCTCGGGCTGCAGTCCGATGGCTTTCATCGACCGGCCGAGCGGGGTGAAGTGCAGGACGACACCGAAGATCACGGCCAGGACGATGAAGATGAGCAGCGACCACGACAGCTGGGTGCCGGGAATGGACTGGGCCCCGATGTTGGTCAGCGACGTGGGGAACTGCCGGTCGCCGGTTCCGGGAATCGTCTGCGAGCCGAGCAGGACCTCGGCCAATCCGCGGAACAGCGTCAGGGTGCCGATCGTGACCGCGATGGACGGCAGGCCGGCCCGGGCGACCAGCACGCCGTTGAGTGCGCCGCCGGCCAGCCCGACCAGGAGCGCGACGCCGAACGCGGGCCAGATCCCCCATCCGTGATGCCACAGGTCGCCGACGACCGCGCCGGCCAGCCCCAGCATCGACGCCACCGACAGGTCGATCTCACCGGTCATGATGATGAACATCATGGGCAGCGCCATGATCGCGATGTAGCCGGTGTTGATCCCGAAGTAGAAGATCGTGCTCTGGGTGGCGAAGGAGGACGACACCGCCGAGCCGTAGATCAGCACCCCGACGAGCACCAGCACCAGGCCGGACTCCCACCGGAGCGCACCGCGCCACAGTTGCCGCCGGCCGTCGCCGCCTGATTGGTCTTCGGCCTGCTGGCTAGGCGTACCGGCCACCGTCTCAGAGCTCACGATGCGCCCCCTCCGCGGACTGGGCCTTACGTGTGTTGCGCAGCAGTAGCCACCGGTCGAAGCCGATCGCGGCCAGGAGCAGCGCCCCGGCGATCGCCTCGTTCCAGAAGGCCGAGATCCGCGAGGCCACCAGGGCCTGGTTGATGGTGTTCAGCAGGAGCGCGCCGAGGGCCGCGCCCACCACGGTCCCGCTGCCGCCGAAGATGGCCACGCCGCCGACGACCACGGCCGCGACCACGGTCAGCTCGTATCCGAGACCGCCGCTGTTGTCGATCTGGGTGTGCTGGGCCAGGAACAGCGCGCCGGCCGCTCCGGCCAGCCCCCCGCTGATGAGGAATGCGGTGAAGACGCGGCGCTGGATGGGGATGCCGGCCAGAGCGGCCGCGTCCGGGTTGGACCCGATCGCGTACAGGTCACGGCTGGCCCGGTAGGAGCGCATCGCGTACCCGGCGATGACGACGACCACGATGACGATGATGGCCAGCCACGGGATGCCCAGCAGGTTCTTGTACCCGACCGCGGCGAAGGCGTTGGGGATCGACCCGGGGTCGATCCGGTTGCCGTTGACGATGACGCCGTCGATGCCCCGGATCACGTACAGCATGCCGAGCGTGACGACCAGGCTCGGGACCCTCAGCACCGCCACGATGAAGCCGTTCGCGGCGCCGCAGGCCAGGCCGACCGCGACGCCGATGACGAAGCGGCCCACACCGGGACGTTGTGGTACTTGAACATGTCGCCCACGACGTAGGCCGACAGTCCCAGCACCGAGCCGACCGACAGGTCGACGTTGCGGGTGACGATGACCAGCGTCTCGCCCACGCCCAGCAGCGCGATCAGGGCCGCGCCGCTGAGCAGCTGCTGCAGGCTGTTGGCGCTGAGGAAGTTGTGATTGTGGATGCCCGTCACGCCGACGACGATGACGATCAGCAGCGCGATGCCGAATTCGCGGGCGCGGAGCAGATTGCCCGGCCGGGTCACCGAGGCGCGCTGTTCGGGGGGAGCGACCGCCGTCGTCATGCCACGATCACCGCGTCCTGGCCGGTCGCGGCGCGCATGATGGTGTCTTCACTGGCTTCCTTACGGGTCAGTTCGGCGGTGAGCCGCCCTTCCCGAAGCACGAGCACGCGGTCGGCCATGCCCAGCACCTCCGGCAGTTCGGACGAGATCATCAGGACGGCCATGCCGCCGGCCACCAGGCCGTCGAGGATGCGGTGCACCTCGGCCTTGGTGCCGACGTCGATGCCGCGCGTGGGCTCGTCGACGATCAGTAGTTGCGGGTCGCGGGCCAGCCATTTGGCCAGGACGACCTTCTGCTGGTTGCCGCCGGACAGGGTGGCCACGGGGTTACGCAGCCGGCCGAACTTCAGCTGCAGCTTGCCCGCCCACGTGGCGGCGAGCTTGCGTTCGCTGGAACCAAAGATGAGGCCGAACCGGCTCAGCCGTGACATCGACGCCAGCGCGACGTTCTCGTCGATGCCCATGTCCATGACCAGGCCCTGCTGGCGGCGATCCTCCGGGACCAGCGCCATCCCGGTCGTCATGGCGGCCAGCGGGGAGCCGTTGGGCAGTTCCCGGCCGGCCAGGCGCACCGTCCCGGACGTTCTCTTGTCGATCCCGAAAATGGCCCGCGCCACTTCGGTACGGCCGGCCCCGACGAGCCCGGCGAGGGCCACGATCTCGCCGCGGCGCACCGTGAAGGAAATGTTGCTGAAGACGCCCTGGCTGCACAGGTCCTGGACCTCCAGGATGACCTCGCCCGGCTCGGTCTTCGTCTTGGGGAACAGGGCATCAAGATCACGGCCGACCATCGACCGGATGATGTCGTCGATGGTGACGTCCTTGATCGGCGCGGTCCGGACGAACCGCCCGTCACGCATGATCGTCACCCGCTGGCAGCACGCGAAGGCCTCTTCCAGGCGGTGGGAGATGAACAGCACCGCCGCGCCCCGCTCGCGCAGGGTCTTAATCACGCTGAACAGGCGCTGCACCTCCACCGTGGTCAGGGCGGCGGTCGGCTCGTCCATGACCAGCACCCGCGCATCGAACGACAGCGCCTTGGCGATCTCGACGATCTGCTGGTCGGCCACGGACAGGGCGCGTGCAGCCGGCTCGGGCTGAGCGCGACACCCAGGCTGGCGAAGATTTCCGCCGCGTCGCGTTCCATGGCCCGGCGGTCGATGGACCGGCCGCGGCCCTGCGGCTGGCGGCCGATGAAGATGTTCTCCGCGACGGTCAGATCGGGAAACAGTGACGGTTCCTGATAGATGATCGCCACGCCGGCGGCCTGCGCGTCGTGCGGCCCGCTGAACTCGGCCGGCTGGCCGTCGATGAGCAGGGTGCCCGAGTCGGCCCGGTGGACCCCGCCGAGGATCTTGACCAGGGTGGACTTCCCGGCGCCGTTCTCGCCGAGCAGTGCATGCGCCTCGCCCGCGAGCAAGGTGATCGACCCGTCCTCCAGGGCCTTGACCGCGCCGAAGCTCTTGGTCGCCTGTTCGAGGACCAGCCGAGCAGCGGACTCCGCCATGCCGCACTTCCTCTTCTGAAACCTTTCATTTCCAGTTGGTCCAACGTAGGCTTGGGCCGCCGGCACTGTCAATAGGTTGTTTCGCTTTCGTTACCGCAAGGTTTATCCTCAAAACACGCAGGGCGCCGTACCCCGGTGAGCTGTCCAGGCGGCGACACGCGCGGGCTGCGTAGCTGATATCAGTAAGACGTTTCAATCCGGTCCGCGAAGGGGGCCAGGTGAGCGAGTCAGCCAGCGTCGTGGACGTCGCGGCCCGGGCCGGGGTCTCCGTGGGCACCGTGTCCAACGTCCTGAACCGGCCCGAGCGGGTGTCTCCGTCCACCCGGGATCGCGTGCTGCGCGCGATAGACGAGCTCGGCTTCGTCCGCAACGAAGCGGCCCGCCAGTTGCGGGCGGGCCGCAGCCGCACCGTCGGCCTGGTCGTGCTCGACGTCAGCAACCCGTTCTTCACCGACCTGGCCGCCGGGGCGGAAAGCGTCGCCGTCGCCTCCGGCCTGGCGGTCGTCTTGTGCAACAGTGCCGACGACCCCGCCCGCGAACACCACTACCTCAGCATGCTGAAGGAACAGCGCGCGTTCGGGATTCTCATCACCCCGGTCGGGAACCAGACCGCGGCCATCGACGAGATCCGCCGCCGGGACATCCCCGTGGTGCTGGTCGACCGGGGCGCACGCAAAAGCCAGTGCTCGGTGTCGGTGGACGACCGCGTCGGTGGCGAACTGGCGGTCTCGCATCTGGTCGCCCACGGCCACCGGCACATCGGTTTCGTCGGCGGCCCGACGTCGATCCCCCAGGTCAGCCAGCGTCTCGCGGGTGCCCGCACCGCCATCGAGACGGCCGGATTGCCGTACAGCGCCCTGACCCTGATCGAGACACCCCGGCTGGACGTGGCCAGCGGACGTGCCACCGGCGAGCAGCTGGCCGCCATTTCACCGCACCAGCGCCCGACCGCGGTGTTCTGCGCCAACGACCTGCTGGCCCTGGGGCTGCTCCAGGACACGGTTCGCCGGCATCTGTCGGTCCCGGCCGATCTGGCCATCGTCGGCTACGACGACATCGAGTTCGCCGCGGCCGCGGCGGTCCCGCTGACGTCGGTGCAGCAGCCCCGCGCCCAGCTGGGCAAGGCCGCCATGGAGATGCTGCTGGAGGAGGCGACCGACGGAAAGACCCACCGGCACCGGCAGATCGTGTTCGACCCCGAGCTGGTGGTGCGGGAATCAACGGTCAGGCAGGCGGAAACCGGCTAACCGGCTGCCGCGCCGTGCCGCTCATTGACAGGACGTCGTCGGCGAGCGCGGCGACGCTGGGGTCATACGTGATCAGGATCGTGGTGCGGCTGGCGGTCGACACCGTGTGACGGTCCGGGCCGCGCGCGGGTTTTCCATGATCATGTGTGGTTTTCCGCTGAGCCGCCCCGGGTCTTCCATGATCGTGTGATGTTTGCCGCTAAATGCGACGTTTTCTTCACACGATCATGGGCGACGGCCCCGGGGATGGTGCGGCCGTGACTCGAGGGGTCCCAACCACCGCCAAGCCTCGCTGGTGTCACGCCGGCCTGTTCCGCGGCGAGAGGCCACGGGACAGGCCGGCTGAGAACGCCTACACCGCGATCCGGCCGCCGTCGACCGGCACGATCGCACCATGGACGAAGCTCGATCGGTCAGCGGCCAGGAAGACGATGGCCTCGGCGATCTCCTGGGGCGACGCGGGGCGTCCCGCCGGACCGGCCGCGGCCAGCTGGTCGAGGCCCTCCCCCATCGGTGCGGTGCCCTCGGTGCGGGTCGGCCCGGGGCTGACCGCGTTGACCCGCACGCCCTGCGGGCCGTACTCCGCGGCCCAGGACTTCGTCAGCAGGACCAGTGCCGCTTTGCTCGCGCCGTAGAGACCCATTCCGGCCGCACCGAATTCGGCGACCATCGTCGTCACGTTGACAATCGCGCCGTGGCCTCGCTTGGCCATTCCCGGTGCGAGCTCTGCGACGAGAAAGTACGGCGCCCCGACGTTGATCGCGAAGACCGCGTCGAATTCGGCTTTGGTCGTGCGCTCGGTCGCGCCGAATGGGAAGACACCGGCATTGTTGACCAGCACGTCCACCTGGCCGAGCCGTTCGGTGGCGCGCCGGGCCAGGCGGCGCACGGCGGCCTCGTCGCTCAGGTCGGCGGCGAGGAATTCCGCCTGTCCGCCGGCCGCAGCGATCTGGCTGACCACCTGGTTGCCCCGCGTCTCGTCCCGGCCGGAAAGCCCGACGTGCGCACCCAGTCCGGCCAGCGCCACCGCGGTAGCCCGGCCGATGCCACTGGTACCGCCGGTCACCAGCGCCGAAATTCCTGACAGTTCTGACGTCATCTCTTCTGCTCACCTGTTCTGTTGCCCGAATACGGCTGCCGCCGAGGCACCAGCGAATCGCCCGCCTCAGCGGCTGGTGTAAGCCAGGCGTGGGTCCAGGACTTCCGGGTAAGCAATTCGGCCGGCCTATGGCCGCCATAAGTTCCCGAGCGCCGCCACGAATAGGCCGACGTCCCGACGGCGGGAGGTGGCTGGCCACACCGCCCACGTCCGCCGGACGATCGGATGGCCGGCCAGCGGCAACCAGACGACCCGGTCCGGAATCGGCTGCGGCCAGTCCGGCGGGGCCAGCGCGAACGCCTGGCCCGAGGTGACCGCGGCGAGTTTGACGTCCGCGATCAGTTCCTGGCCGTCGGGCGCGGGCGAACCCAGGTCGAGACCATGACTGCGCAGGATCGCGGTGAGCTCGTCGTACCAGGCCGGGCTCCCGGAGCGGGCGAAACCGACCCAGTCCAGCCCGGCGAGCGTATCCAGGCGGACCCCGTCCGGGCCGGTCAGCCGCTCCGCCCGTTCGGCGGCCAGCAGGACACCAAGTCGCTCCTCGACGACCAGCACCGCGTCCAGGTCCGGCCCGACCGGATGCTCGCGCACCAGCCCGACGTCCAGCTCGCCGGCGCGCAAGGCGGCGAACTGGGCGGAGGTCGACAGATGGCGCGCCTTGACCCGCGTGGCGGGATAGGCCGCGGCGACATCAGCCAGCGGTTGGACGAGCAGATCGGCGGGCAGCTCCAGCGGGATCCCGAGCCGCAGCACGTTCCCGTCAGCCGTGCGCTGCCCGGCCACGGCCGCCACCGCCTGATCGTAACGGGCCAGCACAGCGCGCGCTTCGGCCAGGAGCGTCATGCCCGCGTCGGTGGGCTGCACGCCGGTACTGGTCCGCAGCAGGAGCTGCACACCGAGCTGGCGCTCCAGCGTGCTGATGGTCTGAGACAAGGCCGGCTGGCTCAGGTGCAGCCGGCGCGCCGCGGCGGACAGGCCGCCCTCCTCGACCACGGCGACGAACGCACGCATCTCGCGTAGTTCCATCGGCGACGGGCTCGCTCAGAGGCTCTCGTCGAGCCCGCCGAGCCTGGTGGTGAGCTCGAGGTTCTCGCGGTAGTCGACCGGGCAGGAGATGATCGAGACGCCGCCGCCCGCCAGGGCCTTCTGCAGCGTCGGCAGCAGCTCGTCCGGCGGCCCGGATGCGGTAGCCGGTGGCGCCGAAACTCGCCGCGTAGGCCTCGACGTCGGGGTTGGTGAAGGCGACGTTGCTGTGCGCCCCGACCTCGAGGTCCATCTTCCAGCCGATCAGCCCGTAGCCGTCGTCCTGCCAGATGAGGACGACGAGCGGGATGTTCTCGCGGGTGGCGGTCTCGATCTCCTGGGAGTTCATCAGGAACGCGCCGTCGCCCACCACGGCGAGGACCTTCGCGTCCGGCTTGGCCAGCTTGACCCCGAGCGCGCCGGGCAGTGCGAAGCCCATCGTCGACAGGCCGTTGGAGATCAGGCAGGTGTTCGGGGCGTAGGTCGGGTACAGGCGGGCCATCCACATCTTCACCGCGCCCGTGTCGACCAGCACGACGTCGTCGCGGCCGAGCGCGGCGCGGGTGTCGGCGACGATCCGTTGCGGGGCGAGCGGGAACCGGTCGTCGGCTCGCCCGCGGTCGAGCTCGTCGCGCGAGCAGCTGGGGGAGGGGATGAGGTGCCGGCGCTCGGCCCGGTAGCCGGGGGCGGCCGCGGTCAGCGCGTCGAGCGACGCGCTGATGTCGCCCTCGATCCCGACCTCGATCGAATAGTGGGCGTCGACCTCGGCCGGGAAGCGGTGAATGTGGATGATCTTCTTGTCCCCGGCCGGGTTGATCCGGACCGGGTCGAATTCCTGCAGCTCGTAGCCGACCGCGATGATCAGGTCGGCGTCGTCGAAGCCGAAGTTGACGTGGTCGTGGGCCATGAAGCCGATGGTGCCGACCGCGTCCGGGTGGTCGTCGGCGAGCACGCCCTTGCCGTGGAACGTGGTGGCCACCGGGATGCCGAACGCTCCGCGAACCGGGCGAGCGCCTGCCGGCGGCCGCGCGGGCCGCGCCATGACCGGCGAGCATGATCGGGCACCGGGCCGCACGCAGGACCTCCGCCGCGCGGGTGACCTGCGCTGGTGACGGCGCCTCGGGGCGGACGATGTTGCGCGGCAGCGGACGAGCGCCGGGTCGGCCCCGGCCTCGTCGACGTCTTCCGGAACGGCCAGGTAGACCGCGCCCGGCCGCTCGGTCTGGGCCAGCTTGAACGCCTTCCGCACCATCTCGGGGATCGCGTTCTGCGCCCGGCACGCTGGCCGACCATTTCGTGATCGGTGCGAACATGCTGACCAGGTCGACGAACTGATGCGACTCCTTGTAGCTGCGGGAACCGGCCACGGGTCGTC
>CAVQZM010000026.1:0-307918 GCA_963718475.1 uncultured Actinomycetes bacterium
ATCTAATCGAGACTTCTGGTAGACGGTACGAGCCCTGGCCGGGATGGCAGTGAGTCAGGTCGTAGCGTTGAGAGGTCCCGGTTGGCCTGGCTCTCGATCCGCCTGCCGCCCTGCTGGGTTTGGCTTTCGAACGACGTGCCAGCTGGCCGGGGCCTCGCCGTGGCGTGGCTCAAAAGAGGCGTGAGCTCCGCAATGGTCCTGGAATTAGGCGTGCCCGCCACGGGTCCTTGCCCGCCGTGAAGGGAAGGAGCGTGTTTTGCATGGCGGCAGTGATGATCGGGGTGGATCCGCACAAGGCCTCGCATACGGCGGTGGCAGTCGGCGCGGCGGAGGAGCCGCTGGGTGAGCTGCGGGTCCGCGCCTGCGTGGCGCAGACCGAGCGGCTGCTGGCCTGGGCGCAGGCGTGGCCGCAGCGGGCCTGGGCAGTGGAGGGGCCGGCGGCACCGGCCACCTGCTGGCCCAGCAGCTGGTGTCAGCCGGTGAGCGGGTGGCGATGTGCAGCCTAAGCTCGGCGCGCGGGTCCGGCTGCTGGCCGCCGGGGACGTGAACAAGAACGACCCCGACGATGCCCGCTCGGTCGCGGTCGCGGCGCTGCGCTCAGCCGGCGTCCAGCAGGTCAGGCCCGATGATCACGCGGCGGTGCTGAAGATCTGGTCCAAGCGTTACCGTGACCTGGGCCGGACCCGCACCCAGGTCGTCTGCCGGCTGCACGCGGTGCTGGGCGAGCTGATCCCCGGCGGCGTGCCCAAGGCGATCACCACAGCTCGCGCCGGCCGGGTCCTGAAGGCGCTCAGGCCGGAAGGGGCGGTGCAGGCGGCCCGCTGCGAGCTGGCCGCGGCCCTCCTGGAGGACCTGCGCCGCGTCGATGCCGGGATCCGGGAGACCCGCAAGAAGCTCGCGGTCACCGTCGCCGCGGCCGGGACTAGCCTGACCGGGCTGTTCGGGGTTGGCCCGGTCATCGCCGCCGCGGTGATCGGCGACGTCCGCGACGTGGCCCGCTTCGGCGGCCGGGACCACTTCGCCGCCTGCAACGGGACCGCGCCGATCGAGGTGTCCTCCGGCCCGCGCAAGGTCTGCCGGCTGTCCCGGCGCGGGAACCGCCGGCACGGCCACGCCATCCACATGGCCGCGGTCACCCAGATCCGCCACCGGCACAGCCGGGGCCGCGCCTACTACGACAAGAAACTAGCCGAGGGCAAAACCCCCAAAGAGGCGCTGCGCGCGCTGAAACGGCAGGTCAGCAATGCGATCTTCGCCTGCCTGCAGGCCGATGCCCGGCGGGCCGCAGCCCGCGGCGGGGGCCCGGGAGGGCAGCAGGGGAACGACTCTGCAGCCAGCGCGGCCGGCTCACACCCCAGACACCGGCTCTTCGGACAGGCCACTCCCGGACCCGGTCACCACCCTACGGCCGTGACCGGCGGCCCGCCGCCTGGTCCCGCCCGCGGCCGGGGCAGGGCTGGCCATTCCTCGATCGCTGCCACCCTGCCGCCGGCGACGCCGCAGGTCCAGGTGGAGCGCCCGCAGCGCAGCGAGGACGAACGACCTGGAGGTGCCGGCGAGACGACGGCCACACTCGGCCGCGAGGAAGGCCAGGGACCGCTGATCAAACCACAGCGCCCGAAGGGCACCTCACACCCCGGCAGAAAAGGCCGACAGAACTCCTTGACACAAGAGGCATTCGTTACGTGCGGCCCTGAGATCTCTGACGTCATAGATGCGAACCGTACAGATCGGCTCGTTCTGCACGTGCTCGATACGTGCTCATGTCAGGCACGCGCAGCTCCGCCCTGGCTATGAGATCGGTGGTGACGGCCGTACGGCTGCGCCATCTTGTCACGGTCCTAGCGACTGGGCATGGCGAGCAGGGCCGCGAGGATGCCCCGATCGCTGATGTCGATGTCGACGATCTTGGTGCGGCTGGAGGCTCCGGAAACCAGGCGGACGGCGCTGCGGCGGACACCGAACGAATCGGCCGCCGCGGCCAGCGCTGCCTCGGTCGCCTTGCCATCCACAGCCCGCGCGCTTACACGGACGATCAGGGCGCCGTCGTACTCGCCGCCGACACCGGGACGCGCCGAGCCCGGCCTCACTCGGATAGCGATCCGCATGTAAACCAGTATCGGCGGTCAATCGCTGGTCAGGTCGGAGGCGGCCTGGTCAAGCTGGTGTCACCCGGTCGGCGGTCCCACGATCGGAACCGCTGGCATCTCCAGCCCGGATTAGGGTTGGCGGCCGGTGGCCTGCCGGTCTGGGTGGTTTCGAGCTACGACGGCGACCTCGTCCTCGTCCCGGCCGATCGGTTGGATGAGGCTTGCGAGGTGCTGCAGGCGGCTGGCCACCCAGTCCGCGATGACCGGGATGCCGGTAGTGACGTCGCCGCGTACAGCACCGTGCCCGTGACGGGATGCCCGTCGCTACTGATCTTCGGACCTGCGCTGGTGCTCCACCGGCCAAACAGGTTGCCCTTCGCACGCCAGGGCACAGGCGCCGAAGGTCAGCGGGGGCCCACCACGCCCAGTCCGGTGTCCACACGAGGCTAAAGCCAGCCTCGTGAAGACGGCGCCGGGCGTCCAGTGACGTGGGACGTGCCTTGACGGAATCGGCTCGGCATGCCATAGTCAATCAACTCGTTGATAAAGCGATAGGTTGATAAAGATGCCGGTTGACAAGACGGACGATGAGCAACTCGACCGGGCGTTCACCGCGTTGGGCGACCCGGTCCGGCGGGCCATGGTCGCGCGGCTGTCGCGTGGCGAGGCGACGGTCAACGAGCTTGCTGAGCCGTTCCCTATCACCAAACAGGCCGTGTCGCGGCACATCCAGGTGCTGGAGGCGGCCGGGTTGATCACCAGGAGCCGGGACGGCCAGCGGCGGCCGTGTCGCCTGGACCCCGTGGCACTCGAGGCGCTGACGAGCTGGATCGACACCTACAGATTGGCGGTCGAGGCGCAGTACCGGCGCCTCGACGACGTCCTCGGCACGTTGAAGGAGCAGCAGAGATGAACCCGACGACGATCACCGCCCAGCCTGGTACCCCCTACATCGACGTCGTGCGCGAGTTCGACGCTCCGCCGGAGCTGGTGTTCCGCGCACACACCGACCCGGAGCTGGTGGCGCGCTGGCTCGGCCCGCGCGGCATGCAGATGGAGGTACTGGAACATGACGCGCGGACCGGTGGCAGCTACCGCTACGTGCACCGCAGCAGAGAGGGCGAATTCCGGTTTCGCGGCGTGTTCCACACGGTCGTGCCGGACAAGCTGATCGTGCAGACCTTCGAGTACGAGGGCATGCCGGAACAAGTCAGCCTGGAAACGGCGCGGTTCGAGGGCATCGACGGCCGGACCCGGCTGACGATGCGCAGCGTGTTCGGCTCGGTCGAGGAGCGCGATGAGATGGTCGCGGCCGGCATGGAGAACGGCGTCCGCGATTCGATGGAACGGCTGGCCGAGGTGTTGCGACCGGGGCGGGTGGTCGTGGACATCACGATGTCGCTCGACGGGTACGTGACCGCGCCCGGCGTGGACCTCGAGCACGGCCTCGGCGTCGGCGGCGAGGCACTGCACGCGTGGGTGTTCAGCCAGACGCCGCGCGAGCAGGCGATCCTGGCCACGACGTTCAAGCGGACCGGCGCGGTGGTCATGGGCCGGCGGTTGTTCGACATCGTCGATGGCCCGCACGGCTGGTCAGACGAGGTGGGGTACGGTGCACGCCAATACCAGTCTGCGGAACCGCCGGTGTTCGTGCTGACCCACGAGGCGCCCGAGAAGGTCCGGCTCGCCGGCCGCTTCCGCTTCGTGACCGACGGCCCGGCCAGCGCCATCCGGCAGGCGAAGGCCGCCGCGGGCGACAAGGACGTGGTCATCATGGGTGGCGGGAGCACGTGTTACGAGTTCCTCCAAGCCGGTCTCGTCGACGTGATGACCATCCATGTGGCACCCCTCATCCTCGGTGGCGGCACTCCCCTCTTCCCAGGCGACGCGACGGTGCGCCTCGAGCTGCTCGAATCCGAGATGACACCGTGCGCGCAACACCTCACCTACCGCGTCCTGGCCGATAACTGAGGACACCCGGCCCAGGCCTGGCGCGTGATCAGCGCCGAGCCAGCACATGGTAACGAACACGAGCAACGAGAGGCATTCATGCGAGACGTCATTCTGTACATGTCGATGTCGCTGGACGGGTTCGTCGGCAGCGACCGTGAGCACCCGGGGGTCGCGGTCCCCGAAGGCGCTGAACTGAAGCAGTGGAAGCTCGACCGCATTAGCCGGGCCGGTGCCCACCTCATGGGTCGCATCACGTACCAGGAGATGTCGTCCTACTGGCCGCAGTCCGACGACCCGTACGCGTCGCCGATGAATGACATCCCAAAGGTCGTGTTCTCCAAGACGCTCAGCGACGCCGAGGCCAACTGGCCCGAAACCCGGGTCGCGCGGGGCGAACTCACGACCGAGATCGCCGCCATCAAGGCCGAGCCCGGCCCGGACGTGATCGTCTGGGGTGGTGGCCGACTGGCCGGCGCGCTCGCCGCGGCCGACCTAATCGACGAGTACCGCCTACTGGTCCAGCCGCTGGCCCTGGGCCGCGGACAGGCCCTGTTCGGCCAACTGCCGGAATCACGGCATCTGGACCTCGTCGAGACCACGCCGTTCCCCAGCGGCGTCGTCGTCCACGTCTACCGACCCCAGCACTCTTGAGGAGGGGCACTCCGTGGGCATAGTGCAGGCGCAGGCGATCATGTCTCTCGACGGGTACGTCGCCAAGCAGGACAACACCATTGGCCGGTTGTTCGACTGGCTGCAGAACGGCGAGGTCGCGATCCCGACCCCCGCCGGGGACTTCACCGTCCACCTCACCCCGCCGAGCTCGGAGCACTGGCAGCGGTGGGTGCCCTCGCTGGGTGCGCTCGTCTGTGGCCGGACGCTGTTCGACGTGACGCACGGCTGGCAGGGCCGGCACACCCTGGACGTCCCTGTTGTCGTGGTGACGCACCGGGTCCCGAAGGACTGGGTCGACGCCCACCCCGACGCGCCGTTCTCCTTCGCGACCGACGGGGTGGAGGCCGCGATCGCACGGGCCCAGGAACTCGCCGGCGACGCGGTCGTCGCAGTCACCGGGGGAACCATCGCCCGGCAGTGCCTGGACCTGGGGCTGCTGGACGAGGTGGCCATCGACCTGGTGCCGGTGGTGATGGGCGCGGGAAACCGGCCCTTCTTCGGCGAACTCTCCTCAGAAGACGTCCTGCTCGGCAACCCGACGGTCTGCGTCCAAGGCGACCGGGTCACCCATCTCGTGTTCCCGGTTCTGCGGTGACCCGACGGAAGGACATCGGCGTGCGGCAAATCGCGACGGAGTGACTGATCCACGAGGACGGCGTTCTCGGGCTCGGGCGCAGGCTCGACCAGGTTGTCCAGCTTGGCCACGAAGTTCTGGTGGTTCAGCTCGGAGTCCACACATTCCGCGGGCGGCGGGTCTATTCGGGCAGCAGCTGCCGTGGCGGTGGGTCGATGCCTGCCCGCCGCAGCGCCCGGTGGATGAAGGCGCCTTTGGCATTGCTGTACGCGTTACGGCGGTCAGGATGCTGCTCAGCAAGCCGTTCCTTCAAGCTGGCGTACTCGCGGCGCAGCGTGGCATCAGCGCGCAGCACGTCCCGGAACGCCAGCAGTGCCCTGGCGTGAGGGTGCTCGCCCTCGGCCACCTGCAGGTGATGGGTCCGAGCCTCCGGTCGCGGCCGCAGCAACCACAGCCGGTAATAACCGCACGGATCCTCCGGCCAGAACACCCAGCCCGCATCGGCCAGCACCGGCACCGCCGCCCGCGCCTCAGCCAGTGAGCCACCGGCGCCAGCATGTCGATTACCGGCTTAGCCCGCAAGCCCGGAACCGCGGTGGAGCCGATGTGCTCGACTGGTCCAGACAACCACGGCCGCAGCAGGTCTTCCACCAGCATCTGCTGCTCAGCGAATCGGTCAGGCCATGCCGGGTCGGGGTCCACAAGCCTCACCTGCTGATCCGCCACGCCCCGAACCTACCCACGTACCACGACTGGGCTTCACCGGCGATGATCGCTTACGAGACCGGGCAGGTCACCCCCAGGGTGAACTGACCGGGACTTGATGACCCTGGGCTGAACGTCGCTTTCGCCGCTAGGCCGCCCAGCTCTCGGCGATACCGGCTAGTGGCGCGGGGAACTGCCCCCCGCCCGCCGCCCGCCGCAAGCTGGCGAGCCTCGTTCACGAAGTGATCGAGGCGCAGGTGTTCCGCCAGATAATGACCGCAGGAGAACTCGACGACGTTTTCGCCCGTCATGTCGTCGATGACATAGTCTTGCCGCTCCTGACCGCCAATGCCGGACCACCCACGTTCACGAGCTGAAACGCTAGGAGCAGACCATGTCGCTGCCGGCATTCGGTTCCCGGGAACTTGAGCGGTTCACCCGGGCCTTCGAGGAACTCTTCTATGCGAACGACCCGGGGACGATGACCTCTACTACACCGAGCACGCCCAGCTCATGGCGGAGGGCATGGAGCCCATCCGGGGTCATGCATACGCGTGTGCAGTAACGAGCGATATCCCGGGTGGCGCAGGCCCGGCAGGCACCAACGGACCGGATCGCGGTCGGGACGCCAACTGGCAGCGTGATCCAGGCGGCCGGTGCCATCCGGTCGGCATCTCGACCCCGCTGCCTCCCCGGTGAGTGGCCGGCAAGGACGGCTGATGGAGCTGGCCGAAGTGCACGCTGTGCTGCTCGACATGGACGGCACGCTGGTGGATTCCGATGCCGCAGTCGAGCGTGCCTGGCGGGAGTGGGCCGGTGAGTACGGCGTCGACCTCGACGGTACCGCGGACCTGCACGGCAGCCCGGCCGAGCGTACCGTCCGCCGGCTACGGCCGGACCTCTCCGGCCCGGCGGTCGCGGCCGCCGCGGCGCGCCAGCTGGCGCTGCAGTATGTCGACGTCTCCGACGTAGCGGCCGCGCCCGGTGCCGGTGAGCTGCTGTCGGCGCTGGAGCGGCTCCAGCTGGCCTGGGCGGTCGTGACGAGCGCCGACGCGAAGCTGGCCAGGATCCGGCTCGCCGCCGCTGGCGTGGCCGTCCCGGTTCTGATCACGGTGGACGACGTACGGGCAGGCAAGCCGGACCCGGAGCCGTACCTTCTGGCCGCGCGGAGGCTGGCGGCCGACCCAGGCCGCTGCCTGGTCGTGGAAGATGCCGAGCCGGGGGTGACGGCCGGCGGGCGGCCGGCGCCATGGTGGCAGGGCTCAAGGGCATTCCGGCGGACCTTCAGATCAGCAGCCTGTACGAGCTGGCCCAGCTGCTGGACCACGCGCGCTCCTGACTGGCCGGAGCTGGCTAGTTAGGCACTGCCTGGGGCCTCCGCTTCCGGGCCGGTCAGGATACGAGCTGGCCGCATACCGCTCGGTGCGATGGCGGCCGTCGGGACTTCCGGAGTGGTGCAGTTCTCGACTATCACTGTCGTTTTCGGATCGGGCGGAAACTCCAGCCTGGGCGGCCCAGTCGGTCGCTTCTCCTCTGGAGTGATATCGAGCCGCGCACCCACAACTATCCGGGTTTGCGGATCGAGATGCCGAAGATGCTCCAATGACACCGGCACTTCGGAAAGGTCCGCAATCCTAAGGAGCTGCTCATCTGAGGTCAGCTCGGCTGCCTCACGGATCTCCTGCCGCAACCTTGGCGACAGATAGATCGTGGTTTCATCGACACCGCCGGTCCTCCGGAGGATGTCTTCAAGCACCAGACCCGGCGGCCTGTTTCTGGTCCCCAGCTCATACAGCAGCACCTGCGCATGGTCAGCGGTTGCGAACTGGGGCACCGCAGTGGCCTTGGCTGCCTGATGCGTGGTGGCCTCCCCAGCAGCTGCGGTCCAGGCCTTGCCCCAGGCGATCTCCGCCGCGATGAATGGCACGCCATCCATCCCGTGCAGCGTTACCAGAGCACGTCAGCACACGCACGAACACCGAAGCCGCAAGCCAGCTGGAACAGTTCCTTCGTTCGGTCCGTTACAGGCGCGCAGAATCGGCTGATCCGGTGCCGCCGCTCGCGTGAACCGAAGCGGTGGGTGCCGTTAGGAGCAGGGCAGGTTCATACAGCTTGCGCCGTGACTAGCCAGGCCGCGCCAGGCATGGTCACGCCATCTGGCGATGCGTACACCACCAGGCGGTCCCGGACCTGTCCGGTCAGCTCGGCGGCTTGTGCCGGGCTCAGCCCGGCCAGGATCTCGGTGGCGGTGGGGAGGCACGCTCGTACTCGAGCACGTCGCCTTCGTCCCGGCCGATGAGCATCGGCTCGTCCGCCTTCGCGAACTCGATGCCGCCGAACCCCGCGCCGCTCAGCAACGCGCCCATCCGGCCGGTGTCGGCGAGGGAGAAAGCAGCCGCGGCCCGGGCAGCTCGCGCAGGCCGAGTACCGCTGCGGCCTCGGCGAACCCGGTGGTAAAGACGGGGTTCTCCTCGCGGGTGCGCCAGCAAAGGAACGCCAGCCTGCCGCCGCGCCGCAGCGCCTTCCTCAGGTTGGCGAACGCCGCCGCCGGGTCATCGAAGAACATCACACCCAAGCTTGCTCAGCACCACATCAAAGCCCCGGCCTGGAACGGGTGCACCTGCGCGTCAGCGAACTCGAACCTGGCGTTAGCGACGCCAGCACAGGCGGCGAGCCACGCGCCTCGGCCACCTGGATCCGGGAGAAGTCGGCGCCCAGAGCGTGCCCGCCGCGGGTAGCACGTGCCGCAGGATGGTCACATCACCGCAGCCGCACCCGATGTCCAGAATGTTCTCCCCGTCCCGGATCTGCGCGGCGGCGAGCAACCGCGCCCTCAGCCGACCCAGCATCCGCTCATGCCGCTCACGCTGCTCGATGAACTCCCGCCCGCTGGCCCCGTTCCAGTCCTTGGCCTGCTCCGCATTCACCGCCACGAAGGCCACGCTATATCGCCCGACCCTTGCCGCAGACCGGTGCCAAGGCCCCGTTCTGCCAGGCGGTGGTGACGGTCGCGGCAGACGCTCTGGGGCTGCCGAGCGTGGCGGTGGCCAGCGCCGCCACCCCCGCTAGCAGGCAGGCGGTGGCGGTGGTGAGAAAGCAGTGCAGGGGGCATCGAGCGGACATGAGTCCTCCCCGGGCGCAAGGGGCGGCTACTACCTGTAAGGCGACATCACACCGAACACATCGGACGTGTTGTACCGCGCCCCCGTCACGATGTCCAGACCTGTCGATAATCCCGCGGAAATCTGGTAGATCAACTTTGATTCATATGATCTTTATTCTGCCAGCGTAGGCGGGTAGCGCTGTCTTTCAGATAGCTGTCAAGAATTTTCTTATTTCAGTCAGAGGCTTGCTACACCCTGCAAGGCTCTGTACGGTGAGCCTGACCCAACTGTGCTGTCGCAGATACCACCTCACCGCTGAGGACGGGCCATGAGATCACTGACGTCCGCTCAAGCCCACCGCTGCAAGCCCGGTCAGCCCCGGGGGCCGCGATGAAACAACGGGCGTTCACTCTCGCCGCCGTCCTTATCCTGCTCGCCGCGTTCGGCCGGACAATAACGCGAGCCCAGCCCGCCGGGGCGCAGCAGACGGTACGGCCGCAGGCCTCGGCAGCCCGGCCCGCCAACGTCCAGATCTTCTACTACCCCTGGTGGGGTAACCCGTCGTTCTACGGCAGCTGGCGGCACTGGCAGCAGGGTGGCCACACGCCGCCGGACGACATCGGCTCGAACTTCTACCCGGTGCTCGGCCCGTACGACTCCGGGGATGACAACGGCGCCGTCGCCCAGCAGATGCAATGGATCAGGCAAGCCGGTGTGGGTGTCATCATCTACAGCTGGTGGGGCCAGGGTTCATATGAGGACCAGCATGTCGCCGGCATCATGAACGTGGCCGCGAAGTACGGGATCAAGGTCGCCTTCCACATCGAGCCCTACTCCGGCCGCACCGCCGCCTCAGTTGTCTCCGACATCAACTACATCGACTCCGCCTACGGCAGCAGCCCCGCGTTCTACCGTGACGCCCGGCACGGGAACAAGCCCGTGTTCTACGTCTTCGACAGCCTCGCCATTTCCGACTGGTCGCCGCTCGCCCAGGTCGGCCAGAACAACATCATCCTGGCGCAGACCACCGACACCTCCAAGGTCGCCTACTTCGGCGGCATGTACACCTACGACGCGATCGCCGGCGACACCGCACCTGGCTGGGCGCAGGCCAGCGCCTACTGCAAGCAGCACGGCCTGATCTGGGCACCTTCGGTCGGCCCAGGTTTCATCAACACCCGGGCGGTTCCCGGCACCACCACTTCCACGCTGGACCGCGACAACGGCGCGACGTATGACACGGAATGGAACAACGCGCTGGGTACCAGCACCGGCGGGCTGCCAACCTGGGTCACGATTACGTCCTTCAACGAGTGGCACGAAGGCACCGAGATCGAGCCAGCCACCTCCACTCCGCCGTCTGGGTACGGCTATCTGACCTTCGATGGCGCCTACGGCCAGACCGGCACCGCGGCGGAGACCGCCTACCTGAACCGGACCGACTACTGGGTGAACCGGTTCGAGAGCCTGCAGCACAGGTCCACCCGTCACCAGTGAAAGGCACGCCCCCCATGCCCATTCGTCACAGGTCAGCAGGCCATCGGCCCGCCACGGCTGACCGCCACATGCGGCTTACCGCAGCGGCCCTAGCCGTCGTCACCACGTTCGTCACCGTGCTCGGGATGCTCATCGCGGGCCCCGCGCTCGCCCAGAACGGCCCGGGCACTCCGCCGTACTGGCCCCAGTCCCCCTTCAGCGTCCCGAGCGGCACGGGTGCGAGCGTCCCGTTCACCGAGTACGAGGCGGAGAAGGCGAGCACCAACGGCAAGGTCATCGGCCCGGACTTCACCCAGGGCGACCTGGCCACCGAGGCTTCCGGGCGGGAGGCGGTGCAGCTGACCGCGCAGGGTCAGTATGTGCAGTTCACCCTCACCAGCCCGGCCAACGCGGTCGACGTGCACTACGCCCTCAACCAGGGCGCATCCGGCACGCTGTCGGTCTACGTCAACGGCAGCAAGCTCAGCCAGGAGCTTTCGCTCACCTCCGCTTACAGCTACATCACCACGTCGAACATCATGGGCAGCAAGACGCACAAGTTCTACGACGACGTGCGGATGATGTTCGGCCAGACGCTCGCGGCGGGCACCACGGTGCGCCTGCAGGCGGACTCGGCCGACACCGCCGTGCCCTACACGATCGACGTGGCGGACTTCTACAACGTCCCGGCCGCCGCCACCCAGCCGGCCAACTCGATCTCGGTGACCAGCCAGGGCGCCGACCCGACCGGCGCGAACGACTCGACCACCGCGTTCCGCAACGCGATCTCCGCGGCGAACGCCGCCGGGGAGTCGGTCTGGATCCCGCCGGGCACCTACCTCGTCGGCTCCGCGCTGCAGGTGAGCAAGGCGACCATCGTCGGTGCCGGCGACTGGTACTCGCAGATCAAGACCAATGAGCTCATCGATAACACCTCGGCCGTCTCCGGCCCGGTCAACCTCAGTGGCTTCGCGATCCTCGGCAGCACCGTCGGCCGCCACGACGACAGCACGGCGAACGCTATCGACGGATCGCTGGGCAGCGGGTGGACCGTGAACGGATTGTGGATCCAGGACACCAACGTCGGTTTCTGGCTGCAGTACGGGAACAGCGGCTGCACGGTGGAGAACAGCGTGATCGAGTCCACCGACGCGGACGGGCTCAACTTCAACGGCAACGCCAGCAACTGCACGGTGAAGAACAACTTCCTCCGCAACACCGGCGACGACGGGCTGGCGATCTGGTCCTACCCCACAGCGGACTCCAACATCACGTTCAGCAACAACACGATCGTCCAGCCCAGCCTGGCCAACGGCATCGCCGATTACGGCGGGTCGAACAACACCATCTCCAACAACGTGATCGCCGACACCAACGCCCTGGGGAGCGGCCTGGCCATCTCCAACGAGCAGTTCCTCTCGCCGTTCACGCCGCTGTCCGGGACGATCACCGTCTCGGGTAACTACCTGATCCGCACCGGCGCCTATAACCCGAACTGGAGCCACCCGATGGGCGCGGTCCGGTTCGACGCCTACGACTCCGCGTTCAGCAACGTCACCGTGAACTACAGCGGCGGCGCGATCCTCGACAGTCCCTACGAAGCGATGGAGTTCGTCAGCGGCAGCGGCAACGGCAACGCCGTCACCGGGGTGAACGTCAGCAACGTGTCCGTTCAGAACGTGGGCACGGTCGTCATGCAGGCCGAAACCCAGGGTTCCGGCAGCTTCAGCGGCGTGACCGCCAGCGGGGTCGGCGTGCCTGGTGCCTACAACTACAGCTACCCGCAGAACGTCGCGGGCGCCTTCACCTTCAATCTCGGCAGCGGCAACTCCGGCTGGAGCACCACACCGGTGCTCACCACCTTCCCCGATCCCGTCCAGCCCGGCGCGCTGGCAGCGTCGCCGTCGAGCCTGTCGTTCGGCGATGTGACCGCGGGGTCAACCAGCGGCGCGCAGACCGTCACGGTGTCCAACCCGGGCAGCAGCGCGGCCTCGGTCTCCTCGGTCAGCACCAGCGGCCCGTTCAGCCAGACCAGCACCTGCGGCAGCTCAATCGCGGCGGGCGGCTCCTGCACGGTCAGCGTCAAGTTCGCCCCCACGAGCGGCGGTAACCTCACCGGCACGCTGTCGGTCGCCAGCAGCGCGCCGGGCAGCCCGCTGACCGTCGCGCTCTCGGGCAAGGGCATCACCCCCACCACGAACCTGGCACTGGGCCAGCCGGTCACGGCGAGCAGTTCCTTCCAGACGTATGTCGCGGCGAACGCCGTCGACGGCGACACCAGCACCTACTGGGAGAGCTCCGATGGCGCGGGGTACCCGCAGACGATCACGGTCGGACCTGGGCTCGGTGCAGTCGGTCGGGTCGATCACGCTGGACCTGCCGCCCTCGAGCGCGTGGAGCACGCGCACCGAAACGCTGTCGGTGCTCGGGAGCACCAACGGGTCGGCGTTCAGCCAGATCGTCGCCTCGGCCGGATACACCTTCAACCCCGCCACCGGCAACACGGTCACCATCAGCCTGCCGTCCGGGACGAGCACCCGGTACGTGCAGCTCAGCTTCACCGGCAACACCGGCTGGAGCTCCGCCCAGCTCTCCGAATTCGAGGTCTTCCCGGGCGGCGGGACCAGCGGCAGTGGCAGTGCTCTGGTGGCGTCGCCGTCGAGTTTGTCGTTCGGGAGTGTGGCTGTGGGGTCGGCCAGCGGTGCGCAGACGGTGACGGTGTCCAACCCGGGCAGCAGCGCGGTCGTCGGTCTCCTCGGTCGGCGTCAGCGGCCCGTTCAGCCAGACCAGCACCTGCGGCAGTTCGATCGCAGCGGGCGGCTCGTGCGCGGTCAGCGTCAAGTTCGCCCCCACGGCCAGCGGCGCGGCCAGCGGGACCCTGTCGGTGGCCAGCAGCGCCGCCGGGCAGCCCGCTGACCGTCGCGCTGTCCGGCACCGGGACCAGTTCGGGCACCAACCTGGCGCTGGGCCTGCCGGTGACGGCGAGCGGCTACAGCCAGACGTATGGGCCGGCGAACGCGGTGGACGGCAACACCAGCACCTACTGGGAGAGCACGAATAACGCGTTCCCGCAGTGGCTGCAGGCGGATCTGGGCTCGGCGGTGAGCATCGGCCGGATCGTGATGGACCTGCCGCCGTCGAGCGCGTGGGGTACCCGCACCCAGACGATCACCGTCCAGGGCAGCACCGACGGCACCAGCTACACCACGCTGGCGCCGTCGGCGGGCTACACCTTCGATCCCTCGACCGGGAACACGGCCAGCATCACCTTCCCCGCCGCCACCGTGCGGTACGTGAAGCTGACCTTCACCGCCAACACCGGCTGGCCCGCCGGGCAGCTCTCCGAACTGCAGATCTACAACAGCTGATCATCACGGTTGTGGCTCCGCCGTCTCCCGGGGCCTACCTCCTGTCCCAGACGGTAGACGATGACCTTCGCGCCACTTTTGATGAGCTTGTCCAGGTCGGTGCTGTCGGTGGACGCGGTTGCCTGGAACACACCGGCACCGCGATCGTGCTGCGAGTAGAGGACTAGCCGGCCCGCTGGCCCCGCACACGTCAACCGGCACCCTGAGCCCCCTCGTACTCGAGTGGAAGATCCACTGTGATGTGCGTCCCGGCCCCGGCCGCGCTGTGGACGCGGATCGAGCCGCCCACGGCCTCGACGCGGTCGGTGAGGCCGACCAGGCCGGAACCGCGCGCGGGAGTTGCCCCGCCGACGCCGTCGTCGCGGATCGACAGCAGCAGTCTGCCGTTGCGCGTGGTGAGCGAAATCTCGACGCGCGAGGCCTGCGCATGCTTCATCGTGTTGGCCAGCGCCTCGGACGCGACGTAGTACGCCGCGATCTCGATCGGCTCGGGGCACCGCGCGTTCGTCGTGACATCAAGGTCGACCGGTACGGCGCAACGGCGGGCGAGCGTACGCAGAGCCGGGCCAAGGCCACCCTCGGACAGGATCGCCGGGTGGATCCCGCGCGAGAACTCCTGCAGTTCTGCCACCGCGTCGGCCAATTCCGCCGTGATGCGGGACAAGCCGGCTCGCAGGTCGTCCCGGTCGGCAGGAACATCGGCCTCCGCGGCGCGCGCTGTCAGTCCGATCGAGACCAGTCGCTGCTGCGTGCCGTCGTGCAGATCGCGCTCGATCCGCCGGCGAGCCTGGTCCGACGCGGCGACGATCCGCCTGCGCGAGGCGGCCAGCTCTGACCTGCTCTCCGCATTCGCAATCGCGGTGGCGAGCAACTCGGTGAACTTCTCCAGGCGTCCCTCCAGACCGAACGGCAGAAGCTCGTCTGTCGACGCGACGGTCATCGCGCCCCACAGACGGCCTTCGCCAACGATCGGGCTCGCGACCGTCGAGACGATACCCAGGCGACGGGCGGCTCCCGCGACGGAGCCGCTGGCCGACAACCAGTCCATTGCGTCGATACGGGCGGAGCATCCGGTGCGATAGACCTCCGCCGAAGTCATTCCCGGCTGGAACTCCCATCGCGTCCCGACCGGGAGTTCGAGGGTCTTCGAGACGCCGACGAAGACGATTGCCGGGCCGTCGTGCTCGAATCTGAGGACCGCTGCCTGCGCACTGAACAGGCGAGCGACCTCGTCGCTCACGGCCGAGAAGATCTCGACGGGCGGCACGCCTTGCGCCACCAGCGTGGCCACCCGCCGCAGCGCCGCCTGCTCCTCGGCGAGCTGGGTGAGAGCCGCACGTGACTCGGCATTCGCGATCGCCGTCGCCACCAGTTCCGTGAACGAGGCCAGCCGCGCCTCGGTGTCCGCGGGCAGCGGCTGCTCCAGGATCGAGCCGGCCACGATCAGGCCCCACAGACGGCCCTCGACGATGATCGGCGTCGCGACCGCCGAGCGGAGGCCCGCCGCCTGGGCGGCGGCACCGACCGCGCCGGAGGCATCGGCATAGTGGTCGATCCGGGCCGGACGGCCCGTCTCGAGCACGAGCGTGCCGAGGTTGTTTCCCTCAAGGATCCGCCGGCTGCCCACGGGAAAGCCGACCGTGGCCGCGCCCCATGCGGCGACGGTGGTGAGCGTACGGTCGGGCTCGTAGCGGGCCAGGTGCGCGTATCCGGCCGGAAGCAGCCGCCCGACCTCCTGAGCGACCGCCGCGAACACCTCCTCCGGCGGCAACCCGCGTGCCACCAGCGTCGCGACGCGGCGCAACGCCGCCTGCTCCTCTGCCAGCCGGGCAAGCTCGGCGCGGCTGTCGGCGTTCGCGATCGCCGTCGCCACTAGCTCGGTGAAGGAGGCCAGGCGCGCCTCGGTGTCGGCCGGGAGCAGCCCCTGGCCGCTGAACGCCACGACCATGCAGCCCCACAGCCGGCTCTCGCGCTGACCGGCACGCCGACCGAGGAGCGCAGCCCCCAGTCGCGGGAGGCGACCTGGCCGATCACGCCGGAGACGTCGCTGTAGTCGATCCGATTCGGCCGGCCGGTCTGGTACACCAGCGTGGTCACGTTCCGGCCGCCGAGCGGCAGCCGGCCGCCGACCGGGGTCGGTGCCGGGGCGCCTGTTCTGGTCCAGGCGCCGACGACCTCGAGTGTGTCCGGCGGGTCGTAGCGGACCAGGATCGCGAAGTCGGCCGCCAGGAGCCGCCCGACCTCCTCGGCGACCGCGGCGAACACCTCCTCCGGTGGGGTCGCCTGGGCCACCAGCGTGGCCACCCGCCGCAGCGCGGCCTGCTCCTCGGCCAGCTGACCCAGCCGCGCCTGATCGGGCGGTGGATCACGGCCAACCCCCCCGCCGGGGGCGCTGGCACCGGTACCTGGTGCGTTCACATGGTGACAGTAGCCCGGTGCCTGGTGGCCAGCAACGTCAGCACCCCCCGCCGGTCCTGGCCACTCGTGTCCCTGCTCCCGATCGCTGCCGGCGCCGGGAGTCCAGGGCCGGTTCAGTCAAAACCGTCTTCTTATGAGCTCGTCGTCCGTTTATGAGCTCGTCGTCCGTCAGGGCGTCGCCGGCGTCGGGCTGCCACGAAGCTTCAGTTGTGTAGCTTAAAGCTACACAACTGAAGCTACACTGATGTAGCTTCAGTCAGGACAGGTGAGTGCGGCTGGGAGGACAACCCGCATGACCGAGGCCACCACGCGACGCAACCGCCCGTACGCACCCCGGCTACTGCCCGAGCAGCGGCGCGAACAACTGCTGGATGTCGTGCTCGAGATCATCAACGCCGACGGCGTCGGCGCGGTGAGCATGGACGCGGTCGCCCGCCGCTCGGGCGTCACCCGCCCCGTGGTCTACAGCCAGTTCACGTGCACCGACGACATGCTGCGCGCTTCACTCGACCGCGAGGAACAGCGGGCTCTGGCCCAGATCGCTGACGCCGTTCCTGGTCCGGCCGCCCAGGATGTTCCCGCCGCGTTCCATAGTTTCTTCGACACCTACCTGCGCGCGGTGGCCGAGGTTCCGCAACGGTGGCGGGCCATCTTCATGATTGCCGACAGCGGCACGCCCACGTTCCACCAGCGCGTTAACCGTGCCCGCGCCCGGTTCCTGCGGGAATTCGAGGCGGCACTTCGTGACTCAGGCATCGCCGGCCACCCCGTCGATCCCGAACTGGTCGCCCACCACCTGCTCGCCGTCCTGTGGGAATCAGGCCGGCTGCTACTCGTATCCCCGGACGATTTCACCCACCAGCGCCTCCTGCGCTCCCTCGACGCGCTCCTCACCGCGATTGTGGCGCACCACCGGAAGGGCTCCCGATGACCGGCCTCTACCACCACATCCTGCGCACCCACCAGTGGATCTACCAGAACACCGACGGGTACCTCGGCCACCGGCTGCTTTTCGGCAACCCCACCCTGCTGCTCCACACCACCGGCCGCCGCACCGGCCTGCCCCGCACTACCGCGCTCACCTACGCCCGCGACGGCGACGTCTACCTGATCGTCGCCTCCAACGGCGGCGCACCCAAACCCCCGACCTGGCTGGCGAACCTGCAAGCCAACCCCGGCTGCGAAATCCAGATCGGCCGCCACCGCCACCGCGCCACCGCCCGTCCCACCCTGCCCGACGACCCCGGCTACGACCGTCGCTGGACAATCGTCAACACCGTCAACAAAGGCCGTTACACGCAATACCAGAAGAAGACCGAACGCCCAATCGCCATCGTCGAACTGCGTCCTGCGTCCGGAGCCTGGGATCGGTTGACTCCTTGCCTGTGAGGATCCTGTCCGCAACCTGCACGCCGACTATCGCCTACGGGAACAGCGGTAAGTCACCCGGCGTCGGAACGGGATCTTGCCCGCGGCTGCGGGCCGGTGGGGTCGCCGAGGGGCAGGGTGATATCCACGGCCGTGCCCGCGCCGGGCAGGCTGTGCAGTGAGATCCGGCCGCCGAGCGCTTCGGCACGGTCCCTGATCCCGACCAGGCCAGAGCCGAGGCCGAACTGCGCGCCGCCGCGCCCATCGTCGCGGACGCGCACGTGCAGGGCGCCGCCGCTGGTGGCCACCTGGACCTCGGCAACGGAGGCGTGCGCGTGCTTGGCGGTGTTGGTCAGCGCCTCGGCCACCACGTAGTAGGCGGCGAGCTCGACCGGCTCCGGGAGCCGCCCCTCGACCTTCACGTCCATCTCGACCGGGACGGCGGAGCGGCGGGCCAGCGCCTTCAGCGCTGGGCGCAGCCCGCCCTGCGCCAGGATGGCCGGGTGGAGGCCGCGAGCGATCTCGCGCAGCTCGTCCAGCACTTCGGCCAGCTCGTCGGCCACCCCGCCCAGCCACTGCACCAGCTCCCCGGGGCCAGGTGGTGCCGTCTGTGCCATCCGCAGCTGCAGGCCGAGGGAGACCAGGCGCTGCTGAGCGCCGTCGTGCAGATCCCGCTCGATCCGGCGGCGGGCAGCGTCGGCGGCGGCCACGACCCGCGCGCGCGAGGCGGTGAGGGCGGCCTGGGCCTCGGCGTTGGCGATGGCGGTAGCGGCCAGGTCGGTGAACCCGGCCAGCCGCGCCTCGGTGCCGGCCGGCAGCGGCTCCTGCGTGGAGCCCACAAAGATGGCACCCCACAGGCGGCCCTCGACGGTGACCGGCGCGGCGACCGACGCGCGGACGCTCAGGTCGTGGGCGAGGGCGGCGGCCGGCCCCGAGGCGCTGGCGTAGTCGTCGATCCGGGCCGCCCGGCCGGCCTGGAATACCACCGTGTACAGGTTCCGCCCGCCCAAGGGGGTGCGGGTGCCAACGGTGTGGGCGGCGCCGTTGCTGCTCCACGTGGCGACCACCTGCGCCGAGCCGTCTGGGTCATACCGGCTCATCCGCGCGTGGTGGGCGCCCAGCAGCCGCCCCGCCTCCATGGTGACCGCGGCGAATACCTCATCCGGCGGCGCCCCGCGGGCCACCAGCGTCGCCACCCGCCTCAGCGCCGCCTCCTCCCCGGTGATCCCGCCGTGGCGGGTCCAGGGGGCGGCGTGGCCCCCGGAATCGGTCCGCCTGCCGTCTGTCCCGTTCCTGGTGACGGCCGAGCGGCCATTGCTTGTGGTCAGCATTTCTGTCGTTCCGTCCGGTTTGGATGCCCGCGGGCGCGGGCGCTCGTAGCGGTGAGTGGGGGCCAGAGGCCGACAGGACCAACGTGAACGCGGCCTATGGCATGAGTCTGCCGCGACTGCCGGGCTTACCCGGTCGTCGCGGGGACCGGGCGGTTGATTCGGCGCATGGCAGCTATCGGCCTCTTTCATGCGTTTCTCGTTCCTGAAAGCAGAAACCCTGCGGCGAGCCCCGCATTGATGACGCGAATAGCAGCCATTAGCAGATTTCAATGACGCGCTAAGGCTAGGCGATCACCCAGACGAAGATGACCATTTCCCAGCGGGCCGAGGTCGACGGCGTCGTCTGCTGCGCCGTCGACCCCAGCCGGAAGGCGGCTATTGTCCGGGGCCTGACGGGGACGGCCGGGCCGAAGGCCAGGCCCGAGAAGCGCGCGGCGAACCTCCGCTAGCGAACCTCATACCACTCGTAGTCAACCGACAGGTCCTCGTTGATCGTGCCCTTGCCCACTGCCTGAATCCGGTTGAGCCACGCGTAACGCTCGTCACCGGTCTCAAAGCGCGGCGCGACGTAGCACGTCAGCGGGGGCTTCAGGCCTTGCGATCCGTCCAGACGGCCGTGGTATTGCACGTAGATGATTGCGCCGTCATCGGTGCAAAGTGTCTCGCGGACGTCAAGCGTTCCGGTACCTTCGGGGCCGATCAGAATCCAGTCACCAGTAGTTCTTCCCTCCATCTGCCCGCACAGGCGGTCGCCTTTGACCTCGACGCTTATGCAGTCGATGATCAGTCGTCTTCCGGCCGGGCCCGTGCCGACCTCGATCGCCGGCTTGCTCTGAAGCCGCATCGTGCACAGCGGCACCAGTTCGATTGCCATGATTCACCCTTCCTTTCCATGGGGGTAAGACAGGTATATGCTCACCAGGCCCTGGGTCACGGTGCAGACTATGCATCTGCGGACCACCCATGATTTGCCTGGCATAGTCCCTCTGCAACGTTACCGGCAACCGATGAATACGTGATAAGCATTGCTATGAAAGATGTCAATGCCTGCGATCTATCCCATCAACTGCTGAGGTTTGGGTCGGTATTTCGTCTAGGAGTTGGCAGGAACCATGAAATAGGTCAATACCTGCCATGCGCAGAATCAACAGCTCGGTCCCCGACGCGGCAGCGCGAGCCAGTCAAGACCGGGATGTACCGTCGCCTGTACCCGGGCTCATCTCGGCCACAAGATCGATGAACGCCTGCGTCGCTGCCTTCGTCGGCCGGTCCGAGGGCAGCGCAAGGGCGATCTCGAAGACCGGCGCCGGCTCCAGGTCCACTACCGCCAGGCGGCCCTGGCCCAGCAGCAGTGACAGGGGCAGGGTGGCCAGGGCGATCCCGGCCCGAACCAGTTCGACCAGGGTGGACAGGTCCCACACCTCGACGGTGACTTGGTGCTCGAGGCCGGCCCGGCTGAACTCCATGTCGACGGACGCCCGGCCGCCGAATCCGACCGGGAAATCAACGAACCTCTCGTTCCCCAGCTCACTGATGGCGACCGACGTACGCACGGCCAGCGGGTGGTCCGGGCGGCCGACGAGCCGGATCGGCTCGGCGGCCAGCGGGGTGAGCGCCACGCCAGCCGGGGGCCCGCCCGGCAGACACACGAAGGCCGCGTCGAGGTCACCTTTGCGGACGTCCTCCGCCAGCGCGGCGGATCCGCCCGGCGCGGCCCGCGGGCGGATCTCGACCAGCGGCCGTTCCTTGTGGTAGCGCGCGAGCATCTCGGCCACGCCAACCAGCGGCAGGGCCTGCATGACACCGATCCGGAGAACGCCGCGCAGCCCGCTTCCGACATCTCCCACGGCCTTCCTCGCGACGTCGACACCGCTGAGGATCCGGCACGCCTCGGGCAGCAAAGCACGCCCGGCGTCGCTCAGCGCGACCTCGTGGGAGGTGCGCTCGAACAGCTGGGCCCCGAGATCGCGCTCCAGCGCCCGGATAGAAATGGACAACGCGGACTGGCTCAGGTGCAGCCGCCGCGCCGCCTGCGTAAAGCTGCTTTCCTGAGCTATGGCGACGAAATGCTCGAGGTGACGGAGTTCCATTGGTTTGAAGATCGTACCCCGCGCTCCGGGGCTCTCATCGGGTCACCGGCATCCACTGGCCGGTCAGCCATCCGCCTAGCGCGGTCGTAGGGCGACCTGGGCCGGCGTCGCGCGCAGCCGTGCCGCCAGCGCGGCGAGCACGGGCTCCCGAGCATCTGGTGCCGCACTTCCCTGGGCCATCCCAGCGGGCAGAAGGGAACGAAGGCGATGTCCCGTTCCGCGCATTCGGTGAGGACGTCCAGGGATCGCTGATCCGCCAGGTTGAAGCGCCGCGGGCCGAGCGCGAAGGACCCACCGAGTTCCTGTCCGTGCTCCGTCACGCTGTCTCCTGTCGGCTCGGCCAGGTCCGGCCCTCGATGCCGTCGAGTGACGGTGACGAGGCCCCTCCGGCTCGCTACTTGTGATCAGGCGTGGACCTGCGAGCGGTCCTTGTGCGCCGTTCGGCGTGTGTTCAGATTCACCGCTGGGAAAGTGACAGGTCGTCACCGGAATCCGGTGATCTGCATGGGTTACGCTGACCGCGTGCCTGGAGTTAATGGCGCGATGGCCAGCACACCGGCCGCAGCGGGTTCAGCCCGCGGGCCGGGCCGGGGCCGGCCTGGGCTGATCGACCGCCACGACCTGGTCGCCGCGCTGGACCGCTCGGCCGAGAAGCAGGTGACGATCATCTCGGCGCCTGCCGGCAGCGGGAAGACGTCGCTGCTGCACGCGTGGGCCGACCGGCCGGGTCAGGACCGCCGTATCGCCTTCGTGTCCGTACGGCCGGGCCAGCACGACGCGCAGCTGTTCTGGCTCGCCGTGCTGGGCGCGGTCCGCGCCGCGGCCGGCACGGACGGCGCGGAGCCGCCGCCCGTGACGCCCGGCTTCAGCGGCGGCGCCATGGTGGACAAGGTGCTGTCCGAGCTCACGGCGTCCCGCGCTCCCTTCGTCCTGGTCATCGATGACCTGCACGAGCTCAGTTCCCCCGAGGCCGCCGAGCAGCTCACGGCGCTGCTGACGAGCCTGCCCCCGGGCGTCCACGCGATCGTGGCCACCCGCCGCGACCCGCCGCTGCGCCTGCACCAGCTGCGGCTGGCCGGGGAACTGGCCGAGATCCGCGCCGCGCAGCTCCGCTTCACCGAGGACGAGGCCCGCGAGCTCCTGGCCGCCGCCGGAATCGCGCTGCCCGGCCGCGTGGCCGCGATGCTGTACGAGCGGACCGAGGGCTGGGCGGCCGGGCTCCGGCTCGCCGTACTGTCCCTGGCCGGGCACCCCGACCCCGAACGGTTCGTCGCCGAGTTCTCCGGCAGCGACCGTACGGTCGCCGAGTACCTGATGGCCGAGATGCTGGAGCGGCAGCCGCCGGAGGTCCAGGGCCTGCTGCTGCGCACCTGCCTGCTGGACCGGGTCAACGGCGAGCTGGCCGACCTGCTCACCGGCGCCACCGGGTCGGAACGGATCCTGCTCGACCTGGAGGACGCCAACGCGTTCGTCGTGTCGCTCGACCCCGGCCGGACCTGGTTCCGCTACCACCACATGTTCAGCGGCCTGCTCCGGCTGGAACTGCGCCGCACGATGGCGGGGGACATCCCGGAACTGCACCGGCTCGCCGCGCAGTGGTTCGCCGAGCACGCCCAGGCCGCCGACGCCATCCGCCACCTGCAGGCCGCCGGTGACTGGGCCGAGGCGGCCCACCTGCTCACCGACCACGCCCTTAGCCTCACCCTCGACGGGCAGGCCGGAACCGTGGCGGCGCTGCTGCGCTCCTTCCCGGCGCGGACCGCTGAGGACTCTCCCGGGCTGGCCCTGGTGCACGCCATCGCCGACCTGGACCAGCTTCGCCTCGACCAGGCGGATGCGCACCTGGAGGTGGCCAGGTCGTACGCCGCCACGACACCGCCCGACCGCCGCCACCGGCTGCGGATGGCCATCGCGTCCCTGGACCTGCTGTCGGCGCGGCTGCGCGGGCACTTCGACGGCGTGTTCGAGCAGGTAGGCGCGCTTCCCTCGCCCGCCGTCGGCCAGTCCAACGCCGACGTCGCGCTCGGCGGCGACCTGCGGGCCGTCGCGCTCCTGAACCTGGGCGTCACCGAGGCGTGGTCGCTGCGGCTGGCCGACAGCGAGCGGCATCTCCTGGAGGGCGCCGCCCTCGCCCGCGGCATCGGCCGGCCCTACCTGGAGGTGGCCTGCCTCGCCCATCTGGGGTTCGCCTCCACCCGCCACTCCTTCGCCCTGGCCCGGCAGCGCTGCGAGGACGCCATAGCGCAGGCGGCCCGGCACGGCTGGGACGCCGAGCCGGTGATCGCCCCCGCGCAGGCGACGCTGGCCGGGACGCTGATCTGGACGGGCGAGTTCGACCACGGCGAACAGTGGCTGGACCGCGCCAGGCGCGCCACCCAGTCCGGGGGCGAACCCGGCATCCGGCTGCTGGTGCGCCTGATCTCCGCGATTCTCCCGGCGGCGCGCGGCCACCACCGCCAGGCGCTGGCGGAGTTCGCCGCCGCCGGGCGGGTCCAGGCGCTCATGGTGGGTGAGCACGCGCTGACCTCCCGGGTGACCGCCTGGACGATGGCCACCCAGGCCCGGCTCGGGATGGTCGACCAGGCGCGGGCGGCCCTCGCCGCCCTCGACGACCGGCAGGCCGCCGCCGGCGAGATCCGCAACGCGGCCGCGGTGATCCGCCTGGCCGAGCAGGACCCCGCCGGCGCCCGCCGCGAGCTCCAGGCCGTCCTCGACGGCACCGCCCCCGTCAACCCCTACCTCACCCGGGTCGATGCCCATCTCCTGGACGCGCTCGCCTGGCGCGACCTAGGAGATGAGCGCGCGGCGCGGGGGGCTGTCGAGCGGGCGCTGAACCTCGCCGAGCCGGACCGGCTGATCCTGCCATTCGCGATGACCGGTGCGTGGGAGCTGCTGGAGGCCCTGCCGCCGCAGGGGACGTCGCACGCGGCGCTGGCCGCCGACATCCTCGACGCCGTCCATGGCGGTGCCCCGGCCGGGCCGGGCCAGCCGGCCCGGGCCGGCCGAGGAGCTCAGCCCGAGTGAGCTGCGCGTGCTGCGCTACCTGCCGACGAACCTCACCCGGCCCGAGATCGCCGGCGAGCTGTCGGTCTCGCTGAACACCGTCAACACCCACATCCGCCGGATCTACGCCAAGCTCGGCGCCACCGACCGGTCCTCGGCCGTGCAGCGCGGCCGTGAGCTTCGGCTGCTGTCATCCGGCCGCACCTGAGCGCCCCACGATCACCGGATTCCGGTGATGCCGGTTCACCTGACGGCTCCCGATCATGAGCCCATGGGTGATGACCCCGTCCTGTACCAGATCCGGGTCAACGGCCACCTCGGCCCCACCCTGCTGACGGCGTTCCCGGCGCTCGTGCCCCAGCAGCAGGGTGCCGAAACCGTGCTCACCGGCCTGCTGCCGGACGCCGCGGCGCTCTACGGCGTCCTCGCCGAGATCGAGGCCCTCGGCCTCGACCTCCTCGAAGTCCGCAGGGTCCGGCCCGGGCGTCATCAAGATCCAGGATTCGCTTGAACGAGTCAAGTCAACACAACAGGAGGCTGTCCAGCTATGAAAATCGCACTCACCGGTGCAACAGGGTTCATCGGATCTCACGTCCTGACCGAACTGCAGGACCACGGCCACGAGGTGACCGCCCTCGTCCGCGACGACACCCAGGCGGACATCGTCAAGGCCCGCGGCGCCACACCGGTCGTGATCGACCTGTACGACCGGCCGGCGGTCACGACCCTGCTGACCACTGCAGACGGGGCCATCCACACCGCCAGCCCCGGCGACGCCACCAGCGCTGACCTGGACTCCGCCGTGGTCGATGCGGTGATCGATGCGTTCGGCGGCACCGGCAAGCCCTACCTCCAGATCAGCGGCCTGTGGATCTACGGGGAGAACACCGCCATCACCGCGGACTCACCCGTCCAGGCGCCCGCGATGGTGTCCTGGAAGGAGCCGATCGAACGCCGGGTGCTCGGCGAGACAGGCATGCGCGGTGTCGGTGATCGTCTCCGGCGTCGCCTACGGCGACGGCGGCGGCGGGATCCCCGGGCTGCTCCTCGGCTCACCCCGGGACGGCGCCGGCAACCTGATCATGCTCGGCACCGGACAGCAGCACTGGGCCACCGTGCACGCCGCGGACCTGGCCGATGCCTTCCGGCGCGTCCTGGAAGATGATTCGGCCCGCGGCCGCTACGTCATCGGCAACGGCCTGAACCAGACCGCGGCCGAACTCACCGAGGCGGCCGCGGTCGCCACCGGCGCCCCGGGAGCAGCCCCCGGCTCCGATGAGGAGGCCCGGGCGCGCCTCGGCGACTATTTCGCCGAAGTCCTCCTGCTCGACCAGGGCACCGACGCCGCCCGGGCCCGCACCGAACTCGGCTGGCAACCGTCCCACCCGGCCCTCACTGACGAGTTCCGCCACGGAAGCTACCGCAAGTGACCGGCGGACCGCCGCAATCGGTAGTTTCACGAAGGGACCCGGCATGACATCTCGCGCGACGATCTCACCGCAGGAAGCCGCCGACCGGCTGGCCATCCGCGAGCTGATCGACGCCTACGCCCACTGCGCGGACCGGCGCGACGCCAAGGGCCAGATGGCGCTGTTCACCGCCGACACCCGGTTCGTCGTGTTCATGGACGCGACTGCCCCGGAACCGACTCAGCAGCTGACCGGGCGCGAGTCGCTCGCCCCCGTGTTCGACAACCTCAACACCTACGCCGCCACCATGCACTTCAACGGGCAGAGCACCGTCTCCCTCGACGGGAACCGGGCAACCGGGGAGAGCTACTGCCTGGCCCATCACCTCTCGGTCGGCGAGGACGGGCAGCGCACGATGATGATCGCGTCCATCCGCTATCTCGACGAATTCGTCAAGCAGAACGGCCAGTGGCTGTTCGCCGAGCGCCGGCTGATGGTCAACTGGACCGAAACGCGGCCCTGCCTGATCGGGCACGCAGCGGGCACGCTGCCCTGAACGGTAAGGCGCGTGATCTACCGGCTGCTACTCAGGATTCCATGGGGTACCCGGCATCGGCCGCCTCCCGGAACGCGGCTCGTGCCCCCTCGGCATCGTCCAGATCCTCGTGTAGCAGGTGAGCGAGGTCGATCAGCGCATGGGTGTTTCCGGCCTCGACGGCACGCTGGTAGGCGGCTCGCGCCCCGTCATAGTCCTCCCGCCACTGCAGCAGGTCTCCCAGGTCCACCATGGCCTGGAGGTTCCCGGCCGCGATCTCCCGCTGGTAGGACGTGATCAGTGCTCGGCTGACCGCGGCTTCCAGGTCAGGATCGTCAGACAGTGCATGCCACAGGTGGTCTGCCAGCTCCGCCTCGGCCGCCGACCCATCCTCGGGATGAGTGATCAAGCCTTCTACCACCCGGGGCAGCCGCTCTTCCGGGTCGCGGATCCCGAATATCTGGTGCATCAGCCGCTGGCCCAGTAGGACCCCTGCATCCACATCCGGAGCCTGCCCGGCGCTCAGCACTGCTTCGCCGTAGGCCCTCACCGCCGCGACCATATAGGTCGTTGCCTGCTCTGAGAGCGACATCATGACCTCCGGGCTGAGTACGACGCGCCGCCCTGGCCGCCATCCCGCTTGCACACTAGCGCCGCTGCCACGCCGGAAGATCGCGGCGCGGACCCCCGGCAAGACCTACACCACGCGGGACGGGAGTGCTGGCGCCGCCACAGATTGGTAGCAGGTTTGTTGAGTCAGGCAGGCTCAAGTATGTAGCTAAATCGGCTTGATGGTGGCACACTGACCGAATGACGCGGGCTGAGGAGGCGGCTGGACGACTGTCCGTCCCACCAGGGTTGGTGGATGCCGCGAGTTCCGGGAACGCAGCAGTGGGCTACCCACTCGCTCGCTGTGTTGATGATGTCGACGACTGCCATGGCGACGTCGTCGCCGACCCGTATCGGCGGCTGGAGAACGCCAGTGACGCGGAGACACGATCTTGGGTGATCGCCCAGAACGAGCTAACCGAGTCACTGCTCGCGACGGTGCCTTCCAGGGAAGGGATCCGCGCCCAGCTCACCGAGCGATGGAATTATCCGAGATCCGGGGTGCCCCTGGAGCGGGGCGGGCGCTGGTTCCAGACCCGCAACTCTGGCTTGTCGAACCAGTCGGTCCTGTACGTCATGGATGCCCCGGGCGACGAGGGCCGTCCGCTGCTCGACCCCAACGTGCTGTCCGCCGACGGCGCGGTCGCGGTAGGCGCTATCTCGGTCAGCCCGGATGGGTCGAAGGTCGCCTACGCGACGAGCACGTCGGGATCAGACTGGCTGACCTGGCGGGTCAGGGAGGTGGTCTCAGGCGCCGATCTGGATGACGTTCTGGAATGGTCGAAGTCTCCGGTAGCCGAGTGGCGGAAGGACAGTTCCGGCTTCTACTACGCCGCGATGGATGCGCCTCGACCTGACTGCGAGTACGAGGATGCAAGCCGCAGGAAGCGGATCCTCATGCACCGGGCCGGCGCATGCCAGGCCGAGGACGAACTGGTCTTCGCCCCGGAAGACACGACGCTGTACCCGGAGATCGCGGTCAGTGCGGATGGCCGCTATCTCATTCTGTCGCTCGGGCACGGAATCGGTCCTGGCGGAGAAGTGCGGGTGCTCGATCTCGAGTGCCGCGAGGCCGGCTTCCGCGTCCTGGTGCCGGACAGCGCCGCCGAGGCTGCCGTAGCGGCCAGCGAGGATGACACGTTCTACCTGCTCACCGATGACGCCGACAAGCGGCGGATCGTCGCCATCGACCTGCAGAATCCGGGCCGCGAACACTGGCGTGAGGTGGTCCCGGCCTGCGCCGACACGTTGCTCGAAGCCCATTTCTTCGGCAACCGCCTCGTCTGTCACTACCTGCGCGACGCCTGCTCGCTGCTGCGGGTATTCAAGCTCGACGGCACATTCGTCCGCGACATCCCGCTGCCGGGAATGACCACCCTGGCCGGCAGTCCGATCGAGCACGAGGCGATAGAGGGAACTTCCGAAAGCGACCTCATTCATTACCAGCTAGTGTCCTTCACCGAATCGGCGAGCTTGTGGTCCCACGACCTGCGTTCAGGGAAGACCACCCTCGTACGCGGGGCGAGCGCATCGCTGGATCCGGGCAAGTTCGTGACCGAGCGGGTCCGTGTTATCTCCGCGGACGGAACTGCGGTGCCGATGTTCCTTACCCGCCGCCGCGACCTGCCTCGTAACGGTGAGGTTCCGGCGCTGCTCTACGGGTATGGCGGTGTCGGAGTCTCCATCACTCCGTCGTTCTCGGTGCCGTGGGCCGTCTGGCTTGAGCGCGGCGGGATGCTGGCGGTCGCAAGCCTGCGCGGCGGCGGTGAATACGGCCGCTCCTGGCATGAGGCAGGCCGGCGCGGACGCAAGCAGAACGTCTTCGACGACTTCTGCGCGTGCGCGCAATGGCTCGCGGACTCCGGGTGGTCCAGGCCAGAACGCATCGCGATCAGCGGCGGATCCAACGGCGGCCTCCTGGTCGGCGCCTGCCTGACCCAGCACCCTGAATTGTTCGGCGCGGCCGTCGCCGATGTCGGCGTCTTCGACATGCTCCGCTTCCACCTCTTCACCGTCGGCTGGCTGTGGAAAACCGAATACGGAGACCCTGAGGATCCCGCCGGATACCAGTGGCTGCGCCGGTACTCCCCCTGCACAACGTGCGGCTCGCCCGCTACCCGTCAACCCTGCTCACCACCGGCGACCACGACGACCGTGTGGTGCCCGGCCACTCGCTCAAGTTCGCCGCCGCGCTCCAGGCCGCGCAAGAAGCCGATGCGCCGATCTTGCTGCGGGTGGACACCGCAGCCGGCCACGGCCACGGGAAACCAACCGTTAAGGCCATCACCGAAGCCACCGATCGCCTCACCTTCCTCGACGCGGCGCTCGCACAGGACTCCCAGCGATGAGCGTCAGCCTAAGCTAGTCCGGAACGCCGATTACGAGCTATTGACAGCGGCTGAAAATTCAGCCGCTGCGCGGTGCAGAATCGCCAGTTCTGTTCATCAGACTGCGACGGAGGACCGACGCTCATCCCTCCATCATTCACGCCCGAGCAAGAGATGAACAGCCCAATCGTCTGCGGCCGCGGATCCAGCTTCGCCAGGAACTCGCGCATCTTGCCGCCGTCCATCGGCTTGTCGAACCACCTGACCTCGCCCAGGATGTGCAAGCCCTGGTAGATGGCCGTGAATTCGTTGTCTTCGCCAGGAATCCTTACCTTCTTCGGCCTCCAGCCATGCAAGATTCCTCAAGCCCAAGGTACGCCCGTACTCTCTGGATGCGCCGCTTCCCGGGTGTATCAGATACCATGTCAAGCCGAATTCATTGCCGTTGTAGGCAACCTCTGATCTGACTGCTTCGATCTCCGTGCCTGCTTTGCCGAGAAAGAACAGGTAGAAATCGATCTGCGTGTAAAAGACAGCTATGGCAAGGTTGACGCCAAGCGTGCGCCCGCAGAGTGGAAAATACTCGTCGGCCAGCCCGGAGCGCCGTGATTGCCGGGCTTCAGCGCCCCGGCCTGCTGCCCGCAAAGACGGTCCGCTGACCGATCAGCGAGATGACTACGGTACCGGCCCCACCGCCAAGCTGGGAGTTGCTGGCGCGGCCGCGGGCCGCGCTGGGAAATCGCCCGGTCCGAGGGCCAGGGAACCGATGCCGAAATCCACGCCAGGCCGGCTAAGGCGCGCTAAGCTCCGGGTAAGCCGGTTTCAGGCCCGGCTAAGACCTATCTCAGCAGGCAAAATAGGGATTTCCTCCAATGCGCCAAGGAGGGCCTTACGGCGAGACTCAATGGTGACCGGCGATGAGATGGCCGGAAACTGAGGAGGAACGATGAACCACAACGTGACGCAAGGCATACAGGGTCCACTGGCTCGCATCGGCCGCCGCGTCGCCGCGATCGTCGCCGAGTGCAACGACGCCCAGGCCCGGGTGAGCAGCTTGCGGAACACCCCGGAGCGTTTCTGACCCGGGGAGAACTAGCGCCCGGCGCCGGGCCGAATTTCCGATCCGGATCTCGAGCCGGCTCCGGCACGAACCAGCCGCTAGCCAGCAGGGCCCACGCCCTGCCGGCTAGCGTGGATTTCCGCAACGGTTCACTGACCCGGCCCGGATCGACCGGCCCGTTCTGCGGCGGCCAACTCCGGCCTCCGTGCCCCTCACCAGAGCTGGTGACCGCCGGGTGGAGCCGTTTGGCGCCTGGCCCGGCAGCGGGCCAGCCGGACGGGTCACTTTGCGGTCAGCGCGGCCCGCGGTGCTGAGGATGATCACAGTGCCTGGGCGCGGCGCGGGGACCGTGCACACAGCGGGATGGGGTTCGAATGCTGAGGACATGGCTGACTGAGCGGCTCGGTATCCGGTATCCGGTATCCGGTAATCAGCGCATCGATGACCGGGTGGCCTAACGGCGGCTTGCGCGGGCCGTCAGTCAGGCCGGCGGCCTGGGGATGCTCGGAATCGGCAGCCAGGTGCCGGTCGGGGTACTGGTCCAGGAGGCGAAGATCGCCGGAGACGGCGGCGCGCTGCCGTTCGGGGTGGGCTTGACCGCCTGGGCGCTTCCGGGCCGTCCTGAACTGGTGGAAGCGGTGATCGAGCAGCGGCCCGCACTGGTGTCCTTGTCTTTTGGGCCGATCCGGTCACGTGACGTGCAGCGCCTGCATGCCGGCGGTGTCCTGGTCTCGGCCCAGGTGCACAGCCCGCAGGCCGCGTGCGACGCTGTGTCGGCCAGGCGTCGACCTGATCGAGGCCCAGGGCACCGAGGCAGGCGGGCACACCGGGACCGTGGCCATGCTTCCCCTGCTGCAACGACTGCAGCAGGAGACCGGCACGCCGTTGCTGGCGGCCGGGGGCATCGCCACGCCGGGGGCTCTGGCGGCCGTCCTCGTCGCCGGCGCCGTGGGTGCACACGGTCGGCACCCCGCTGCTGCTCAGTCAGGAGGCTGTGGTCGCCCGAGCCGCCCGCGACAGGCTGCGCTCGGCAGAAGTAGACGACACCGTGCTGTCTTCCTTGTTCGATAGGGCGCTGCGGCCGGGCTGGCCGCAGGAGTACCCGATGCGAACCCTGGCCAACGCTTTCACCGGCACGTGGAGCGAAAGGGCCGAGGATCTGATGCGGGATCGCCGCGCCCTGCAGCAGCTGGCCGACGCGGTCGCCACCGACGACTTCGACACGGCGCCGATCCTCGCCACCAGCCGAGGCCTGCTCCGGGCAGCACGCCCGGCCGCTGAGGTGATCACCGAACTCGCCGAAGGCGCCGAGCGTATCCTCCGCTCTCGTGTACCCGAGCTCTTGCGCGATCACTGACATCACTTCCAGGTCACGACGGTGACGGGTGCAGGCCCGGCCGTGCTAGCTCGCTTCGTCCAGTACCCCTTCATGATTGCCGCTAGCTGGTGCTGCTGTACCGAGAGGGTCCCTTGAACTCGTAGGCGAAGGTCGGCACGAAGTGCGAGACGGACTGATCGATGGTCAGCGCGGGGCACGCGAAGATGGCGTCGGTGCCGACCGCGCCGAGGGCGATGGATGGGCTGGGGAACGCGCTGAGCGGGTACTTAGCCGCGATGACTGCCGCCACCGCCGGGGAGACCCGAGCGTGGAGGAGATCATGCTCTGGTAGTTCGATGCCGTGACCGGGTTGCCCGCCAGTTCGCTGACCGCGACGAACAGCCGCCATTCATCGCGGTTCGTGCCGTTGATGATCGGGACGCGGTTGAAGTTGCCGGTGGCGAATACGGTCTTCAGCGTCTCCGGCAGCACCTCACTATTGATGTTCGGCGTGTAGCCGGCCGCGTTCTGGCTGGCCAGGATGGTCGAGACAGGCAGGCTCCGCAGGCAGACCGCGGTCTGGCTGGCGCATCCCGCCTTGGCCGCGAAGCCCGCACCGGCTGCCTCGGCGCTCGAGAGCGATGCCTGCGTGAGGTTGTAGGCCCCGCTCTCGACGATCGCCCTTTCGAACAATCCCCTGGCCTGCGGCGATGCAACCTGTGACAGGGCGGCCTGCTGGTCCATGAGGCCGTAGTCACCCGACTGGCCGTTCGCGTCGGCCAGTGCCGGGTGCGCCAAAAAGCCGAGCGCTCCGAGCCGGTAGTGATGGTGACCACGGTCGGGCAGCAGGAAGCCGAGGAACGTGACGGTCTCGACCAGGTTGCGCCAGGCTGGCCGCGCCGCCGCGGCCGTGGCGTTTCCCTAATTCGACGGTATCGGCCAGGCGGGGGCTATGCGGGCGTCGCTGCGCATGGCGGGGCCGGCCCCGGGCCGATGAGTGCTGACATCAGCCGTCGTCATATCCGTCGGGAAGCACGTCATTGACCAGGAGGAGGAACGATCAGGATGGCCCAGCCAGCTCGGCACGAGGCGCTGGAGCGCCTTAACATTTTTACCGGTGAGTGGGCTTTGGAGGCATCCTTTCCAGGTGATGCACCGGCCGCGGCACAAGAGCCTACGGGAGCGCAGCAGGCGGGCGGCGAAATTGGCTCTGGGGCATACAGCGTGTTTGAGTGGGCCCTTGACGGGCGGTTCCTCATGCAGCGCACGGAAGCCGGGCTTCCCGGCGCCCCCGATAGCCTGGCGATCGTCTCCTTTGACCCGGGCACGGGCGCGTATACCCAGCACTATTTCGACTCACGCGGCACTACCCGGTTGTATGCGATGAGTTTGGCTGAGGGCACCTGGGAACTGCTGAGAGATTCGCCGGATTTCTCACCGCTGAACTTCTCGCAGCGGTTCACCGGCAGATTCAGCGACGACAGCGACACCATCCGGGGCACCTGGGAGAGGTCCTTCGACGGCTCAACCTGGGAGCACGACTTCGATCTCACCTACCGCAGAGTCAGGTAACGTGCGGACCCTCACCGCGGCCGGGCGAGACCGGGAGCTTTGGGGCCGGGGCGGCCGGGACCGGCGGCGTTCCGCCCGCCTGCCTGCCAGCCAGCAATCGTGGAAGAGTGAACCGCTATGACCGAGAACCCGGGAGAGACCGCGCGAGGCATCATCGACGCCAGCTTGTACATGGTGCTCGCCACCGCCGATGAGACCGGGCGGCCGTGGGCCTCGCCTGTCTACTTCGCGCACTCGGGGTATGGGGAATTCTTCTGGGTCTCCTCACCGGACGCGGCGCATTCGCGCAACATCGCGGTCAGACCCCAGATAAGTATCGTGATCTTCAACTCGCAGGTGCGCATCGGCACCGGCCAGGGCGTATACGTGGCGGCCGTGGCCCAGGAAGCGACAGGCGCCGTCCTTGACCGCGGGCTCGAGGTCTTCTCCCGCCATTCGCTCGCACACTGCGGTGCCGCATGGACCCGGGAGGATGTACAGGCAGAAGCGGGACTCCGCCTCTACCGGGCGACGGGACAAGACCACTCGATCCTTGCCAAAGACGGCCGCCCCGACCACCGGATCCCAGCCCACATAAACTCACCCGCACCTGGCCACACGCTAAAGCCGTGATCAGGATTGTAATGTTGGGATGCTGTGACTGAGATATCGGCCTCAGAACCGAGCGACGCAGAACGATCGACGTTCATGACGGCGCTCACAACAGAGCACTTCGTCCTGCAGACCGCTGCGAGCACGACCGTGACCGAGGCATCAGCGCGCGCATCGCATTATTTGATGGTCCTGTCGAGCTCACTGGTCGCGATCGGATTCACATCGGGCACCCAGGCCCTTGCGCCTCTCGTCAGCACAGTGATTCCAGTTATAGTCGTGCTCGGAATCTTCACAATCGTGAGGCTCGTCGACACCGGCGTCGAAAATGTCGCGATGCTGACCAGCATCGCGCATATTCGCTCGTTCTACCGGACGCTGTCGCCCGACGCGCCGTCTTACTTCCCTTCGCGCAGTACGGGCGAAGCCGACGGAACGCTGGCGTCGAACGCCGCGAAGCGACCACCGAGCACTAACCGAGGCCGCCGAATGTGGATGGGGACCAAAGGAGTGTTCACGATGGCCAGCATGATCGCCGTCCTCAACAGTGTCGTCGCGGGCGCTGGCATCACGCTTGGGGTGACGCAGCTGTCATCCAAGCCAGTCGGGTTCGCCATCGGCTCGATAGTGGCCGTTGTTGCCGTGGGAATCTTCTACTGGTACCAGAACCTTCGATATCAAGCGGCCCTTGGGGGCGATGACCTTGACCTGGGCTCCGCGTAATTCGGCGCTCTGGAGCACGGCCCCGATGCGGCGCGTATGAAGCTTCGCTGGGCGCGGATAGTGCACTTCAGCTGAGTCCCGGACTGATGGCGCCGAAATCGGCGGCCGCTTACGACGCAGCTGTCGTTAGCCGGGCGGTCCCGTGCTGCGGGCCCGGTACTGGCCGGGTGCGACCCCTACTTCGCGTTTGAAGGCGGCCGCGAAGGAGAACTCGTCGGCGTAGCCCGTGACGCGGGCGATCGAGGCGATCGTGGTGCCATGTTGCCGGGCCCGGGCCCGGCGGTTGACTCATACCACGCGGGGCCACCAGGCCCGGCTGAGAATCCCGAGCAGAGGAGCAGTCATGAGCGCGGAGCTGAACCACACGATCGTCTGGGCGCGCGATAAGGCGGCGTCCGCTGACTTCCTGGCCGCTATCCTGGGCGTCCCGGTGGGCGCTCCGGACGGCCCGTTCCTGCCGGTCCGGCTGGCTAACCGGGTGACGCTCGACTTCGCCGACGGGGACAACGTCCGCAGTCAGCACCTGGCATTCCTGGTCGGCGAGAGCGATTTCGACACGGCTTTCGCCCGGCTGCGCGCCGCGAGCATCGCCTACTGGGCTGACCCCATGCACCAGCAGCCCGGCGAGGTCAACCACATGTTCGGCGGCCGCGGCGTCTACTTCGAGGACCCTGACGGCCACAACATGGAGCTGCTCACCCGAGCCCAGTGACGCACCCGGTCGGCTCAGTGGGCCAGTATCCGCCCCGGGCTGATCCGCGAGATCGGCCATCCAGTGGACGCGCACGGCACGCTGGCCTGGCGACGGGGCCGCGCGGCTGCAGCCCCGCCGTGCGAGTGACTGAGGCCAGCAACAATGTCGAGAGCAGCCAGGATCTCGTCGGCGGTCTTGACCCGCCCGGTCGGTCCGGGTGTTTGTTCCAGGTCCTGATCAACTTGCGGACGTCGGCCTCGAGCCTGGGGGGACGCTGCCGTGGGCGGGCGACGGAGCCCGCAGTTGGCCAGCTCAGCGAGCCAGTAGTCCGTCAGGTTGACCAGCTGCGGCCCTGGACACTGCGGCACTGGGACGCGAAGGGCACTCCAGGAGTCCAACGGCGATGAGTTTCGCCGTGGTTTCCGGTCTGTATCCACACACCCGATCAACCGCACTCGAGGAGAGCATCATGACCGCTACCTACACTTTCGACGTCTTTTCCAGCCTCGACGGCTTCGGCGCCGCCAGCGGCAACTGGGGCGGCTACTGGGGCAAGCAAGGCCCCGAGCTGCTCGACCACCGCCTCGCCTTGTACGACCAGGAGCAGCGGATGGTCTTCGGGGCCAACACGTATCGGGCGTTCGCGCGGATGCTGGCCTCGAGCACCGAGGAGTCCGAGGTGCGTGACCCATGGGTCACCCGGATGAGGAGCCTGCCGGCAACGGTGGTGTCGACCAAACTGGAAGGACCCCTCGACTGGCCGGATGCGACCGTCGTGAGCGGCGACGCCGTCGACGTCGTCGCCCGGCTCAAGGCGGAGTCCGAGGTGCCGTTGCGCTCGCACGGCAGCCTGTCGATGAACCGGGCGCTGATGGCCGCCGGCCTGGTCGACCGCGTCCAGGTGACGCTCTTCCCTGTGATCACCGGTCAGACCGGACTGGACCCGATCTTCCAGGGTGCGGCCGACTTCGACCTCGAGCTGATCGAGAGCCGGACGCTCGACGGCCACACCCAAGAGCTCATCTACCGGCCCACCCTGCATGTCTGAGTCCATCCATGCACCCCACCCCGTCGAGCAGCCGAACCTGACCCGGAAGTTCCCGCTGACCGACATGCCGACCGGTCTCATGCCCGCCCTGGTCACGCGGCTTGCTGATCACCTCCCGATTCGTCGGGTCGTTCGACGAGCTGGCCGTTCTCGAACCTCGCGCCAGCGCGGACCAGGGCGACCAGGTGGGGTGCGTTGACCGCGCGCCAGCGGGCCTGGGCGGACTCGATGAGTGGCTGACCGCGCTTCCGGCAGGGCTCATCGCTGGCGATCTGCTGGGCGTCTGGTGCCTCAGCCGCTCCGGAGCATCTCTTCGCGCGGACAATGGCAGTCAACATGGCCGGCTTGCTCACCCTGCAAGCACCCGGTTTCGCGCTCGCCGGCGCGGTTGCCGGAATAATCGGGCCAGGCCGCGCGATCGCCAGCGCCGGCCTCTGTGGCATTGTGATCGTCATATGCCTGCGCCCGCGAAAGCGCCACCGGCAATGTGATCGGCAAGCTGTCCGCCCAGCACCGGGCGGCAGGCTTCCGCGACTTCCTGGACGAGATCGACCGCCAGACCGACCCTGCCCTGGCGGTCCACGTGAATCAACAAAGGCGCCCGGCCCTTCACCTGGACCAAGACCCCGGCCAGATCATCGACCGCGTCTGCCGCTACTGCTCACGCCTCTTCGAACCGGTTCACTAGCCCGTTGCGTTCACCCGCCGTCTGCCGGCTCACAAGATCATCGCTAGCGCCAATGGCTGTATGGATCCTCCCCGAACGCCGGCTCGACCGGGAGCTGGCCCCGCAGCTTACCTGATCCGAGCAGTCTTGGCCGGATGCGGACGGGATTGTTGATTAGTGTGCGAGACGGCCGTATAGGTGAATATTGGAGCGTTTCAATTACGGGCGCATCGTCGGCGCCACAGGTAGGGAACAGAGCCGCGCACCACCGTCTCCGAGGCAGGAGTGACAGGATGAGGGAGAGACTGCGCCGCAGGGCGCCTTCATCGCATCGATCCGGCCCCGCCAGCGGGCTGCTGACACGCCGATTGCGGGCCGTCGCCGCAGGTGTACTTTCCCTGACCCTTTTGGGGCTGACGCTCACCGGCGCCTCCGCGGCCGGCGCGCAGTCATCCCGGCAAGCGGGTCCGGTGGCCCAGGCCAGCTTGCCGGCGCCCCGGGCCAGCTCGCTCACCACCGAAGACATGACCGACCCGCTCGGGATCGACGCCAGCCAGCCTCGGCTTGGCTGGGTCGTCACCTCGGCGGCGCGCGGGGTCTCTCAGAGCAAGTACGAGATTCGCGTCGCAAAGGACGAGAACAACCTGTTCAGCGGCCAAGACCTGGTCTGGGACTCGCACGTCGTGGACTCCGGGCAGTCGTTCGGCGTCCCCTATGGCGGTCCGGCGCTTGCGTCCCGGACTCGCTACGACTGGCAGGTCCGGGTGTGGGACAACTACGGCAATGCTTCCGCCTGGAGCAAGCCCGCCGGGTTCGAGACCGCGTTCCTTAACCCGAGCCAGTTTCAGGGCAGCTGGATCGGCGACCCGGATCCCCTGTCGCTCAACGGCGCCAACTGGATTTGGTACCCGGAGGGCAACCCCGCCAGCCTCGCGCCGACCGCGACCCGCTATTTCCGGCGCGAAGTCGATCTTCCGGCGAACCAAACTCTCGCCCGGGCGAACTTCCTGATCACCGCCGACGACCAGTGGCTGGTGTACGTCAACGGGCACGAGGTCGGGCGGTCCAGCGGCCAGACAAGCTCGTGGACACAAGCCCAGCAGCTGGATATCACCAAGGAGCTCCACCCCGGCGCTAACACAATCGCCGTTGCGGCAACCAACGCGGGAGGCCCGGGGAGCTGGATCGGCAAGCTCGGCCTGGAATACACCGACGGGACGACAACCGGCCTGGTGACCGACAACACCTGGAAGGCATCGCAGCAAGACCCGCAAGGCTGGCAGAACCCCGGCTTCAATGACTCCGCCTGGGTTCCGGCGCTGAATGTCGATCCCGACGGCAGCGGCCCGTGGGGCACCGGCGTCAGCGTGGGCAGTGAGCTGCTGCTGCGCAAGAACTTCGCGCTGGGGAACCAGGCGATCACCGGAGCGCGCCTCTACGTCTCAGGCCTCAGCTACCCGTACCTGTACATCAACGGGCGGTCGGTCAGCAATGACAAGCTCGACACCGCATTTACCTCCTACAACAAGACCGTCGACTACACGACCTTCGACGTCACGAAGCTGCTGCACTCCTCGTCCAATGAGATCGCCGCGAGCCTCGGCAGCGGCTTCTACGCCGGAGGGGCAGACGACTATCCGACCAGCGGCGAGCCGTGGCAGCCGGCCCAGCCCAAGCTCAAGCTCGAACTCGACGTACAGTACGCCAACGGCACCTCCACGCAGGTGGCGAGCGACCCCACGTGGCAGCTCGCGACCGGACCCACCGGCTTCAACTCACCGGCGTCAGAAGAGTACGGCGCGTACCAGGAAAAGCCCGGGTGGACGCAGGGTCACAACGACACCGGCTGGGTCAATGCCGCAGCGCTGCCAGCGCCCGCCGGAATGCTTCAGGCGCAGATGATCCCACCGGTCCAGGAGACCGGCACGGTCAAGCCAGTCAAGGTCACCGAACCAATACCGGACACAAAGGTGTACGACTTCGGGATCACCACGTCGGGATGGACGCGGATCACCATGCAGGGCGTTCCCGGCACCTCGGTCGCCATCGTCTACTCCGAGAAGCTCAACTCTGACGGAACCGTGCAGAGCGAGGGCAACGGCCAGGCCGGCCAGGTGGACAGCTACACCTTCAAGGGAAGTGGCCCGGTGACGTTCGAGCCGAAGTACGGCTGGAAGGGCTACCGGTATGTGGAGGTGACCACCAACTCCTGCCCGTCAGGTGTCGCGACCCCGTGCACGCTACCCCTGCCCAAGATCCTGTCGATCACCGGGATCGTGGCGCACACGGCACTGGCCACGTCGGGTAACTTCACCAGCTCGAGCAGCCTGCTGAACGACATGCACACCGCGATGGCGAACACCATCCTCAACAACCAGTACTCCTACGGCAGCGACACCCCGGTGTATGAGAAGGGCGGCTGGACCAACGACAACGGGGATTACTCCACCTCGGCGATGGATAACTTCGACGCCGAGGCCTACTACGCCCACATGATGCAGAACTTCGACGACTCGCAGGATTCGGCGGGCAACATCGGGTGGCTCGTACCGACGCAGCCCGGTGGCGACAACGTTGACCCGTTGTGGGGAGGCTCATTCCTGCTGATCGAATACAACATGTTCCAGAACTACGACAATCTCGCCGTGATCCGCCGCGACTACAGCCACATGGCGGCCTACGTGGATGACATGGCAAACCAGATCGCGCCGAACGGCTACATCTACCAGGGCACGACGTTCGGCGACTGGGTGGTTCCCGGCAACGCCAACCCGCCCTCCAGCCAGATGCTGGGCAGCATGTTCCTCTACCGCGAGACCGAAGACCTGGCCATCATGGCCGCCGCGATCGGCAGCACCTCCGGTGCGAGCAAGTATGACAGCCTCGCGGCCAACATCCGCACGGCCGTCAACAACGAGTTCTACGACGCCGCCAACCATGAATACCGCGATCCGCTCGGGCTTGACTCCCACGCGCTTGGCGGACCAAACGGCGTCATTACCTCCACTGCCTACGACCAGAGCGCCAACGTGTTCGGCCTCGCGTTCGGGCTCGCCCCGGCACAGGACCGCCAGGCGATCGCGAACGGCCTGGCCGCTGACGTCGTGGCCAAGGGCAATCACCTGGCCACCGGCGCCAACGGGTCGAAGTACATCCTCCCGATGCTGACGGCGGCCGGTTATGGCGACCTCGCCTACCAGGTCGCCACCAACCCGACCGCTCCCGGCTGGGGGCAGTGGTTCCTGCAGTGCGGCGCCACCACCATGTGGGAGGCGTGGGACAACTCCACCTGCGATTCGGCCCGCTCCCGCGACCATGCCTTCATGGGAACAGTGGACGACTGGCTGTTCGCTGGCGTCGCCGGGATCCAGGCCACCTCCCCAGGCTTCCGCACGGTTCAGATCAAGCCGTCCCCGGTTGGGGACCTCACCTCCGCGTCGGGCTACGAGACCACGCCGTTGGGCCGCGTGAGCTCGAACTGGACTCGCTCTGGGACAAGCTTCGCTCTCACGGCCCAGGTCCCGGTCGGATCGCGGGCAACAGTGTGCGTCCCGGCCGCCAGCGCCCAATCAGTGACGGAAAGCGGAGACCCGATCGGCAGTGCCAGCGGCGTGACGGTGCTCGGCATGCAGGGCTCGTGCCTGCAACTGCAGGTCGGATCGGGGACATACAGATTCCACTCGACGATGTCCTGACCTGATCCGCGAGGCCCCCTACCCGATAGCCCTCGCGAAGCTGAGACGGTAGGGGGCCTTCGTCATGCCTGCGGCCTTGCTGCGGGGCAAAACGCTTGCGTTTCTGGCAGACGCGCGCTGGCCATTTCTGGCGTGCCTCGCTGGTCTGCATGCGCGGCATATCCGTCTGCAGCACCGAGATGCTTGACCACAGCACCCCGGCCCCCGCACAGCCGGCAATCTCGCGCAAGAACTCGCTGCGCGCCACCGCTTGGGGACCCATAACGAGCACCTCAGCAGGCTCACGGGACTCACCGAGATCCGAATAATTATCTGCTCTCGCATAGCGCTACCCGCCGCATCCGCACCATCAGCGCCGCCGAGGGCACGACCTTCCCAGACATGTAGGTCGACAGGCGAGTCCGGGAGGTGCCTATCCTCTCGGCGAAATCCTGCTTCGAAAGGCCGGATCTTCCGACAAGTTCGCGGACCTCAGATGCCACGTCCTCCCGTTCCGAATCGGTGGCCAACTTGCGGGCGCGATTGACTACTCCCTCCAGGAGCTCGGCAGTGCCGTAAGGGCGGGATAGACGGATAGCTTCCAGGACTTGCTGGGCCACCGGGCCCCAAGGATCGGCCTGGATGGCGGCTGCCAGGCGACTCCAGTCCGGAAGGGTGCCCCGCTCGATTGCCGCGAGTATGCCCTCGAAAGGCCAGGTGTCCACCGGGTCGTCCGGAGACGCATTGATATTGCGGAACTTGAGGGCGGTGGTCATTGCACCATCTCCACGGCCACTGAGCGGCAGACCTCTGTCACGTTCTCCCAGTTGGCCCACCGTGCGTCAAGCCCCTTGTAGCGGCCGAGCTGCTGGATTGTCCGGGCATCTGCCGGTCTCGGATCGGCCAATTGCCGGGCGAGCTGAGTCGCGACGCCCGCCGACTCGGGACCGCGCTGGTCGGAGTAGTAGACGTCGATGTGCCGGAGCACATCTGCGGAATGAGAGATCCCGTACCGGTCAGAAAGGGCAGCCACGTCGAGATAATCCCGGACCTGATTGCGCTGGACAATCAGGTAACCCTTGATTCGCAGGGTCTCGTCTGGCGTCGGTACCCGGAGCACGTGTCCCGATGGCAGTGTCACCTCAGTGACTTCCAATGGCCTGTTGCGGATGAGCTGGCGGACGCCGGACTCGATATCGCCTAGCTCGCCCAGGATGACCTTGCCGGGGGTCACCCGGTTCGTCACCCACCCGTCCGTCGCCTCGACCGCATCAAGAACCGCATCGAAGCGGGCGCCCAGATCCTCTAGTACGTGGTCGTGGTCATAAGAGGAACGGTGGTTGGCCCACAGTGCCGCAGCGGAGCCGCCGACTAGCACGGCATCGGGAACGATCTCCTGCAGCCGCGCTGCGGATTCGAGAACACGGACCAGCTCGGGCCGAGCCAGTCCCGGTGTATCAGGGTCTACTTCAGCCATCTTCAGAGCCCTTCGCGAGGGGCACTTGTAGTGTATCGGATATGATACGGCGCTGTGACCTGCGGCCGTGCAGTGGAGACCGTGTGATGCATTGCGATCTCCATCCGGCTGATCACTTCGATGCCATTGAGAGGCAGGAAGGCCGATAAAGGTCGTTGGGCCGGTTCAAGACGATGGCGTTGCAGACGACCATCAGCTGGGCGATCGAGACCGTGAGAAGGACGTGTTAGCGGCGATCTGTTTGATGGGCTGACCGGTGCGCCTGGCCGGTCTTGCTGCGAATCGAAGTGGGTGCGCCCTCCTTGGGCGGAACAGTGTCAGGGTGTCAGCTGTCATGGGGGGTATCGACGCCGACGATCCAGGTGACGCCGTGGCGGTCGGTGAGCATGCCGTAGAGGGGTGCGAACGGCGCGGGGGCCAGTGGGATGAGGATGGTGGTGGCGCCGTCGGCCAGGCCGTCCCAGTGGGCCTTGATCTCGTCAGTGTCGTTGCCTTGTAGCGTGATGTAGAAGGCGTTCTCGCCGGAGTTGTAGCCCTTGGAGGGCTGCACGTCGTAGGCCATGATGTCGAAGCCGTTCGGGGCCTTGACCCGCCCGAAGGCGATGTGGTCGGCCTGGTCGGGGCTCTCGACGGAGTGGATGTCGGCGTAGGTGGCCAGCGACAGGTCGCCGCCGAACACCGAGTGGTAGAAGGTGAGAGCTTCGCGGGCCTGGCCGCGGAAGTTGGCGTGGGCGGTGGTGGTGACGGTCATGAATGGTGTGCCTTTCGGTGGATGGGTTTCCGGGCATGCTTCCGCCCGGCCATGCTGGAAATGACTCGTTCAGGTGAGGTCGATGGGTGGTGCTTGGTTGACTGAACCTGGTGGGAGAGGGTTCGGCTGGTCGGGCTTTAGGTTGGACCGCTGCCGCGCAGGGCGGGGATGATCACGCCATCGATCAGGGCGAGGCTGAATTCGCGGGTGATCGGCAGTCGTTGCACAGCGCGCGAGACGCACAGCATCGGGATGACTTCGGCGAGGGTGTCGATGTCGGCCGGCGGGAACTCGCCGCGGTCGACCGCGCGCTGCATCAAGATGCGGTTGGCTTCGATCCACGGGCCGATGCCCGAGCCGGTCGCGGCCTCGGCGAGACGCGCGTCGGTCTTGGCCAGGGATAGCAGGCCGGCCATGGCGTGGATACGGACCTGCTGCTGCGCGTCGTCGAACGGGACGATCATGGCAGTCATGTCTCCGCGCAGGCTGCCGGTGTCCGGCAGCTGGTCCAGGTTGACGTCGCTGTGGCTCAGCCGCGACACGGCCTCGAGCACGAGATCGGCTTTGGTCGCCCACCGCCGGTACACCGTCGCCCTGGCCATGCCGGCCTGCGCGGCGACCATGTCGATCGTCATGCCCTCATAGCCCTGCTCAGCCAGCACCGCCAGCGCCGCGTCGAGGATGACTTCATCACGGGCGTCATCCCGCTTACGGCCGGCCTTCGCGCGAGGCCTGCCCTCGGACGGTGTCTGCGTCTGCTGGGCTGCTACGCTCCTGCTCATGGACTAAACGATACACGTCAATATCGATATATACAAGTATCGATATTGAACTGTCGCGTGAGGGCTGGAGTCAACTCACGGAGGTGCATGGTGCGGACGATCTCGGTGCAGGAGCGGCGGCGAGCGATGGTGCGTCGTCATCATCTCGCGGGCGATGCCAACGGCCCGGAGTCGGTGACCCGGGCAGTGATCGCACTGCATGCCACCGATCCTGCGTCGGTTTACCTGTCGGTGCTGGCCCGCAGCGCCGCATCGACGCTGGCCGGCGTCTCCCAGGCCATGTACGACCGGCGCAGTTTGGTCCGGTGGATGGCGATGCGTCGCACGCTGTTCGTGTTCCCGCGGGAGGACATCCCGATGATCCAGGCGGCGGTCAGCACACCGTTGGCCGGAATGCTGCGCACACGTCTGATCAGCCAGCTCGAGCGCAACGGCACCGAACCACCGATCGACGGTGATGTAGAGGCTTGGCTGGATGACCTCGCATCGCGCGTCGAGCTCGCGCTGCGCAAACGCGGCACGGCCACCGGCGCCGAGCTGAGCACCGGCGAGCCCCAGCTCAGAACATCCATCCTCGTCAGAGCGCCATCCGACCGGCCGCAGAACGTCACGACCAGCCTCCTCACCCTCATGAGCGCTGAGGGCCGTCTCGTGCGCAGCACCCCGACCGGCGCCTGGACCAGCCGTCACCATCGCTGGGAACCCGTCGGTCACTGGTGGCCAGACGGGATACCCACCCACGACATCGACCAAGCCCAGCAAGAACTGGCCCACCGCTGGCTCGCCCGCTTCGGCCCAGCGACGGTCGATGACCTGCAATGGTGGACCGGCTGGAACAAGACCACCACCCGCCGTGCGCTGGCAACCTGCCCATTGGGGAGATCGACCTGCACGGGCAACCCGGTATTACCTTGCGCGACCGCCGCAACAGCGCCGTCCACGGCACGCCCGACGAGCCAGCCGGTGACCCGAACGAACTGGCCGACGATATTCGCGACGACGCTGACACGCACGTTGCATCACTGCTGCCCGCCCTGGACCCCACCCCCATGGGATGGAAGCACCGCGACTGGTTCCTCGGCATCGACCACCGAGCCGTATTCGACCGCGCCGGCAACATCGGCCCCACCCTGTGGTGGAACGGCGAGATCATCGGCTCCTGGGCAATCGATGAAACCGGCGAACTCCGCACACGCGTGCTCGTTGACCGAGGAGCAGCAGCCAGCGCCGCCATCGACACCGCCGCCGCCCAACTCCACCAGCGTCTCAGCGGCGCCACCATCACGCCCGCGATCCGCGCACCTCTCTAACAGTCGATCACCCGCGACCACCCGTAGCTGTGCAAGGTCAACAACCACAGTTTGCCGCTCCTATGGGCAGACCACGGCGCCTAATTGCCACTTATCTGCTGGCGAGCGCTGTAGCTACCCCGCCGATCCATACTCGATCCTGCATCAGCTCACGGCCGCGATCTGTGAACTGCGGCCATGACCGCCTGCTTGATACTCGCCGCGCTCACTCCCTAATGCTTAAACACCACCAGAATGAGTAAAGTCCCAGGTCAGGCGCGCCCGGCAGGACTCGAACCTGCGACCTACTGCTTAGAAGGCAGCTGCTCTATCCACTGAGCTACGGGCGCCCGGCACAACCACAACATTGTGCATGCCAAAGGTCACGTGTCGGCCACAGGCAGGTCGCTGTGTGTCGTGGATAGGCTGTCCAGGTTACCGGCGGGCCGGCCGCCTTACTCCGGTCCGAGCCGGACGGGCAGCGTCCGGGCCGAGTTGGAGAACAGCGACGGCACCGGGGGCAGGCTGGCCGGGTCGGCGGCCAGGGTTATCTCGGGATAGCGGGTGAACAGCCCCCGCAAGGCCAGGATGCCCTCGAGCCGGGCCAGGGACGCGCCGAGGCAGAAATGGATGCCGCCGCCGAACGCGAGGTGCTTGCCGGACGCGTGATTGATGTCGAAGCGGTCGGCGCCCTCGCCGTACTGGCCCTCGTCACGCCCGGCCGCGCTGTAGCAGGCGAGGATGGCGTCCCGGCCGGGATGGTGACGCCGTCGATCTCGATGTCCTCGAGCGGGTAGCGGGCCATGAAGTTGCCGATCGGCGCGTCCCAGCGCAGGGTCTCCTCGACCACGTCCTGCCAGCGGTCACCGGCGACGGCGAGTTCCCGCTGCTCCGGGTAGGTGAGCAGGGCCCGGGTGCCGTTCACGATCAAGCTGAGCGTGGTCTCGTGGCCGGCCGTGAGCAGCAGCCACAGCGTGTCGATGAGTTCCTCGGGGGTCAGGGCGTCCGGATCCTCGTTGGCCGCCGCGATCAGGGCGCTGGTCAGGTCGCCGACCGGCTCTTTGCGGCGCAGGTCCACCAGATCCTGGAGCATCTGCCTGCGGTCTTGCGGGCGTCCTGGCCGGGTACGCATCCACGGGTTCGGGTGACCGGAGCGCCCCGGCCGCCACCACGGAAGCCACCGCGCCCGCCGTCTCGGCCGGCTCCACGATCTCGACGACCTCGGCCGGAACCCCGACGACGGCGCGCACCCCGCCATACACCGATTCCGACACATCGACGCGGAACCCGTGATGCCGGACGTACTGGCCGACCACGGCCAGGCCGGTCTGCGGGAACTCGCCCAATTCGTCCAGGCCGACCGCCCGCTCTCCCGAGGCGATCTCCCGGGCCTTCTCGAGCCGGTGCTCGTCGAGCCCGACGCCGCAGTCGTGGATCTCGATGACCGCGCCACGCTGGACGGAACGGATCGTGACCGGCACCATCGTCGTCGGCGGGGCGGACTGGGTGGCGTTGGACAGCAGTTCTGCGACCAGGTGGATCAGTGGCTCGACCACAGGAGCGGTGGCCGCGATGTCCGGGTCGCCGGCCACCTCGATCCGCTGGTACGCGATGATCCGGCCCGCCGCGGCGCGCACCACGTCGACCAGCGGGAGCGGTTCCAGCCACTGCTGGCCGGGCCATTCCCCGCACAGCACCGCCATGCTCTGTGCGTGCCGGGCCTGCTGCGCCGCCGCGTGATCGACCCGCATGCTGACGTCCAGGACGCCGGCGTCGCCCGGATGGCGATCCGCCATCAGCGTCGCCTCCTCCTGGATCCGGTGGGCCGACGTCTGAACCCGCCGTGACAGCGCGACGAGCGCCGTCCGCATCGACTCCTGCCGTTCCCCGGCGCGCACCGCCGCGGTGACCGCCCGGTCCATCAGTTCGGCCAGGCTGGCGTCGATGCCGTCGGCTGGCGCGGGCGGCACGGGGGTGCCGTTGCCGTCCAGGGCGGCCGGGAGCCGCACGGTCACGAGATGATTCAGCACCTGGTGCACCAGTTGCGAGCCGGCGCTGAGCCGTTCCTGCATGTCCGCGCACTGCCGCAGCAGGTGCTGCTCACGCTGCCGGAGCTCGGCCACCTGACGTTCGGCCCGCTCGGTGAGCTGCTGTTCCGTCTGCTCGGTGAGCCGTTCCATGGAGTCGAGATCGGCCACCTCCCGGCGGCGCAGCAGCCACGTCAGGGCGAGCGTGCCGACGGCCGCAGCATCGGCCAGCGCCGCGATCAGCACCAGCGGCCAGGCGACCGCCATCCGGTGATACAGGAACGGCGCGACGATCAGGTAAACGGTCAGACAGCAGGTGAGAACCAGTGTGAGCAACCACAGGCGCTTTCCTGTCGGTGCGCCCGCCGATGGGGAAGTAGTCATAATCCGCCTTCACAGACCCGACGGCCGGATACCTACGGCGACAAATAAACCACGTACAGACATGGGCAGGGGGAGGGGTGGCCAAAAAAATAACCATGCGTCACTCAGGTCAGTCCGGCTAATTCGGATCCATTTTTCGAACCCGAAACAATGTCCGAAAATAGGTGATCGGGTGCCGGGGAGTGGGGCGGCGACCAGGCGGGTGCCCCGCGCCGGCCAGGCGCACCCGGCGGGTGCCGCCGTCGTACCCATCCCGGGCGGGCGCGGCGGCGCCTGCATAGGTGCGCCGGCCGGACGTCCCCGCGCCGGGTGAGTGCCGTGCCGGGCCGCGGGTCTGGGGATGCTCGGGTGCCGAATGGGCCGGGGGTGACGGGGCGGCCGGATCGAAAGGCGGCTGCCGGGCGAGGAGATGGGCCGATTTGCCCCCCCCGGCTTCCCTAACCGGGCCCGGAACCGTTTATCGTCAATTTTCATGACTTCGGTAAGCAATGAACTAAATGCGGGTTTCATTGCCGGCGATCAGGCTCGGGGTAGCGGCGCAGGTGAGAGCCTTGCCGCCCGCACCAGGGACGACTGCGGCCACGCCGGGGCGGTGCCCCGGTGCGACCTCGCGAGAAATCACGATGATCCCCCTGATGGTAGTCCCAGGCCAGTGGCGCATTCCAGCGGAATTAATGCACAATGTAGCGACATGGTTACAGATGCCGCTGCCGCTGACATCGCCTACGGCGCGGGCTTTCGCCCGGACGGGGCGGCCTTTCGCCCGGACGGGACCGCCTTTCACCCGGATGGTGCGCCTGTCGCGTCCCCCCACGTTGGCATGACGACCGACGAAGTTGAGATCCCCCTGCACGGGGGCGACATGACCGAGGGCGTCGTCCGCGTCGGCGGCACCGTGCGGCGCCCGGTCCGGCCGCATACCGCCGCCGTGCACGCGTTGCTGCGGCACCTCGAGGAGGTGGGTTTCGAGGGGGCGCCCCGCGTGATCGGCATCGACGCGAAGAACCGGGAGGTTCTGACCTACCTGCATGGTGAGGTGCCGCGGCGCCCGCTGCCCGGCTACGCGCTGGCCGAGTCGACGCTGGTCGCGCTGGCCGAATTGCAGCGCGCTTATCACGAGGCGGTGGCGGGCTTCGCCCCGCCGCCCTGGGCCCGCTGGGACGGTGAGCTAACGGCACTCGTGGACAGTCCCGCCACCATTGTCTGCCACTGTGACATAAATCTTGAGAATGTAATTTTCCGTAATGAGTCCGCGGGGGTGCGGCCTTACGCGTTTATCGACTTTGATCTGGCCCGGCCGGGCACCCGGCTCGTCGACATCATTCAGACCCTGCGGTACTGGGCGCCGATCGCCGACCCGGCCGACCGCGATCCGGCCCTGCGCGGTGCCGATGCCGTGACCCGGATAGCGGTCTTTTGCGAGGCGTACGACCTTTCCTACGTCGAACGCGCCCGCCTGGTTCCGGTCGCCTCCCGGTGGCTGCGGCGCTCGCAGGCGACGATCGCACGGCGCGCGAGGGCCCACGGCGGGGCCTGGGCACGCATGCTCGACGAGGGGGTGGGGGGGCGGCTGACGCGCTCGGTGCTGTGGCTGGAACGCAACCGGCCGCAGATCGAGGCCCGCCTGCGCTGACCCGGCCGTCCGCGCACACAAAACATCGGTCTGGTCGATGTGGCCGGGGCCCGCGTCACGCGGGACCCGCGGCATCTGCCCTGGCGGTTCCGCGCTCGGCGGCTTCCCCTTAGGGTCGGGTGCTGTGACGTGGACGGGGAGGCCGGCGACCGGCCGGCGTGAGCGGGACTGGGCGCTGGCCGCGGGACTGGCCGGCGGCGTCCTGCTGGACGCGCTGGCCGGTGACCCCCGGCGCGGGCACCCGGTGGCGGCCTTCGGCCGCGCCGCCGGCCGGCTGGAGGACCGCGTCTACGCCGACGACCGGCTCCGCGGGTCGGCCTACGCCGGCGCCTGCGTGCTGGCCGCCGCGCTGCCCGCCGTGGCCGTGCACCGGCTCACGCGCGGCCGGCCGCTGCTGCGCGGTGCGGCGGTGGCCGCCACGGCGTGGGCGGTGACCGGCGCCCGATCGCTGCGCCGCGAGGCCGAACGCGTCGCGGTGGCCCTGGACACCGGCGATCTGGCCGCCGCGCGCGAGGCCCTCCCGGGCCTGTGCGGCCGGGACCCGGACCGGCTCGACGCCAAGGGCCTGGCCCGGGCCGTCGTCGAATCCGTGGCCGAGAACACCAGCGACGCCGCGGTCGCGCCCGCTGTTCTGGGCCGCGGTCGCGGGACTGCCGGGCCTGGCCGCGTACCGGGCCGTCAACACCCTCGACGCGATGGTCGGCTACCACTCGCCGCGGTACGAGCGGTTCGGCTGGGCGGCGGCCCGCCTGGACGACGTGGCCAACTGGGCTCCCGCCCGCGTGACGGCGGTGCTCGCCGCCGCGTGCGCCCCGGCCGCCGCCGGGAGCCCGGCCGCGGCGCTGCGGACCGCGATCCGCGACGGCGGGCGTCATCCCAGCCCGAACGCCGGCCGCCCCGAGGCCGCGTTCGCCGGCGCGCTCGGCCTGCGCCTGGGTGGCTCCAGCACCTACGCCGGTGTGACCGAGCACCGCCCCGAACTCGGCGACGGCCGCCCGCCGGACCCAGCCGACATCCGCCGCGCGCAACGCCTGTCCCGCGCCGTCACCATCGCCGCGACCGCCCTGGCCGCCGTCGCCGCCGTCGCCATCCCGGCCGCCAAGCGGCGCTCAGTCCATGATCATGTGGTGTTTTCCGCTCCCCCGCGCCCGTCGCTTCATGATCATGTGATGTTTTCCGCCCTATACGACGTTTTCATCACACGATCATGGTCCGCCGGATCGCAGGGGAGTCGGCGGTGAAGGGGGCCCTGCTCGTCGCGGGGACGAACTCCGACGCGGGCAAGAGCGTGCTCACGGCCGGGTTGTGCCGCTGGCTGGCCCGCCAGGGCCTGAAAGTCGCGCCGTTCAAGGCGCAGAACATGTCGCTCAACTCCTTCGTCACCCCGGGCGGGGCCGAGATCGGCCGGGCGCAGGTCATGCAGGCCGCGGCGGCCGGCGTCGAGCCGACGGCGGACATGAACCCGGTCCTGCTCAAGCCGGGCAGCGACCGGCGCAGCCAGGTGGTCCTGCTCGGTCACCCGGTCGCCGAGACGGACGCGGTCACCTACCGGTCCATGTCCGGCCGGCTGCGGGAGGTCGCGCTGGACAGCCTGGCCCGGCTGCGGCGCGACTTCGACGTCGTCATCTGCGAGGGCGCCGGCAGTCCCGCGGAGATCAACCTGCGCGAGACCGACGTGGCCAACATGGGGCTGGCCCGCGGCGCCGGGCTGCCCGTCATCGTCGTGGGGGACATCGACCGCGGCGGCGTGTTCGCCGCCATGTACGGGACGCTCGCCCTGCTGGGCCCGGCCGACCAGGAGCTGATCTCGGGCTTCGTCATCAACAAGTTCCGCGGCGCGCCCGAGCTGCTGACCAGCGGGATCACGCATGCTCGGCCAGCTCACCGGGCGCCCGATGCTCGGCGTGCTGCCGTGGACCGAGGGCCTGGGGCTGGACGCCGAGGACTCGCTGGCGCTGTCCCGCCCCGGCGGCCGGCTGGCGGAAACCACAGCCCGTTCGGAAAAGAGGTCTTGCGGGTGAGCGTCATCCGGCTCCCGCGGATCAGCAATTTCACCGACGTCGACGCGCTGGCCGCCGAGCCGGGCGTGCTCGTCCGGCTGGCCACCGAACCCGCCGAGCTGGCCGACGCCGACCTCGTCGTGCTGCCCGGCTCCCGGGCCACGGTCGCCGACCTCGGCTGGCTGCGGGAGCGCGGGCTCGCCGCCGCCGTCGCCGAGCGCGCGCGGGCCGGCCTGCCGGTCCTTGGCATCTGCGGCGGCTACCAGATGCTCGCGGGCGAGATCGACGACCCGGTCGAGTCCGGCGCCGGCGTCGTGGCCGGGCTGGGGCTGCTGCCGGTCCGGGTCGAGTTCGGCGCCGAGAAGCGGCTGGGCCTGCCGGAGGGCCGCGCGCTCGGCGCCGCGGTGGCCGGATACGAGATCCACCACGGCATCGTCCGGCTCACCGGCGCCGGCGGCGAGCCGTTCCTGGACGGCTGCCGGGCCGGCCCCGGCGGCGCGGTCTGGGGCACGAGCTGGCACGGCACGCTGGAGAACGACGAGTTCAGGCGGGCCTTCCTGGCCGAGGTCGCGGCCCAGGCCGGCCGGGATTTCAGCCCCGCGCCCGGCACCGACTTCGCGAAGCTCCGCGAGGCGCGGCTCGACGTGCTCGGCGACCTGGTCGCGGACCATCTCGACACCGCGGCGCTGACCCGGCTGATCACCGCCGGGCCGCCGCCCGGCCTGCCGGTCCTGCCGCCGGCCGGTCAGTTCCAAGGTCAGAAACCGGATGCCGAACGAGAAGGGGTGTGACGTTGGACGGACGCCGCGGGCCCGACGTGGCGCGAGCCGACAATTCGCCGGCCTGGCTCGGATCGAGGCCGGTGCTCATCTTCGATCTCGGCGGTGTCGTCCTGGACTGGAACCCGCGGCACCTGTACCGGAAGCTGATCCCGGATGACGAGCAGCGGGAATGGTTCCTGTCCGAGGTGTGCAGCCCGGAATGGAACGCCCAGATGGACGCGGGGCGCCCGTTCAGTGAGGCGGTCGCGGAACTCAGCCGCCGGTTTCCCGAGCATCACGAGTGGATCAGCGCCTACCACCGGCGCTGGCCGGAAATGCTCGGCGGCCCGGTTCCCGGCACGAGCGAGCTGGTCACCGAGCTGTCCGAGGCCGGGCGGGAGCTGTACGCGATCTCTAATTTCGCCGCCGAGATGTTCCCGGTCACCCTGGAGTCATATCCGGTATTGCGCCATTTCCGGGACGTCGTCATCTCCAGTTCCGTGGGCCTGTGCAAACCCGATGCGCGGATCTTCGCGCTGGCGCTGGAAAGGTTCGGCGTCGCCGCGCGCGACTGCCTGTTCGTCGACGACATCGCGGCGAATGTGGCCGGGGCGAGGGCGGCCGGGATCGCCGCCGTTCAGTTCACTTCGGCGGCTGATCTGCGGCGGCTGCTTTCGGCCGGCGAGCGGCTGGCCCGGCCGCGCACCAGGGCCGTTTCTCGTTAACATGTCCCAGAACGCTGCCGAGCTGATCGACAGCGCAACGCCCGGCGTCAGCTATTGCGCGAGTCCGATCCGGAGCCACTAGGTTGGTTGGTCATGCCTGACAAGATCCTTTACACCGCCGAAGCCACGTCCACCGGGGACGGGCGCAATGGCCACGTCACTTCGTCCGACAACCGGATCGACCTGGATCTCGCCCTGCCGCCCGAGATGGGCGGCTCGGGTGACGGCGCCAACCCGGAGCAGCTGTTCGCCGCCGGCTACGCGGCCTGCTACCACAGCGCGCTGCGGCTGGTCGGCAGCCGGGCCGGGGCGGACATGAGCGGCTCGAGGGTCACGGCGCACGTCGGGATCGGTCCCGAGGGCGAGGCGTTCGGCCTGATCGTCACCCTGGAGATCGCGGTGCCGAACCTCGGCCCCGAGCAGGCCCGGGAGGTCGCCGACGCGGCCCATCAGGTCTGCCCCTACTCGCGGGCGACGCGCGGCAACATCAGCGTCGAACTGCGGCTCGTCGGGCCTGGCCGCCACCACGGAGCAGCCCGCCTGACCGCGATGACAGGTCCGGAATTGCGGGACCGGCTGGCGGATTCCCGGCTGTATCTGTGCACGGACGCCCGGGAACGCCAGGGTGACCTGCCGGACTTCCTCGACGCGGTGCTCGGGGCCGGAGTGGACATCGTCCAGCTCCGGCAGAAGGGCCTCGAGGCGGGGCCGGAGCTCGCGTTCCTGGAGGTGTTCCGCGGCAAGTGCGCCAAGCACGGCGCGCTGCTCGCGGTCAACGACCGCGCCGACCTGGCCCACGCCATCGGCGCGGACATCCTGCACCTCGGCCAGGACGACCTGCCGGTCCCGGCGGCCCGCGCGATCATCGGCCCCGGGCCGCTGATCGGGCGGTCCAGCCACGCCGAGCCGGAGACCCGGGCCGAGGCGGCCGCGCCCGGGGTCGACTACTTCTGCACCGGGCCGGTGTGGCCGACCCCGACCAAGCCGGCGCCCGCTCCGGGCCTGCCGCTGGTGCGCTACGCGGCTGAGCTGGGCACCAGCCGCCCGTGGTTCGCGATCGGCGGGATCACGCTCGGCAACCTGGATGAGGTGCTGGGGGCGGGCGCGCGACGGGTGGTCGTGGTCCGGGCGCTGACGGACGCTCCCGATCCCGCCGCCGCGGCCGCCGAATTCGCCGCCCGCCTGCGCGCAGTGGCATAGCAGCCGGGCGGCCTGCGGGGGCGGGACACGGCCGGGCGCCCTGGGTGCCGCAGCGAGGCCGGGCGGGCGCCCTCAGTGCCGCAGCGCGGGCCGGGCGGGCCTGGCCGGGCCGCCCGGCTGGCGGCTACCCTGGGCGGCATGCCACCGAGCCCACGCCGTCCCCCCGCCCCGTCGGCCTGCCGCCGCGCCCGTCCCGGCCGGTCCACGCCGCCCTGATCAAGGACCTGATCGCGGCCGGGGGCGAGTCGTTCTCGTTCGAGTTCATGCCGCCGAAGACCGAGGCCGACGAGCAGCAGCTCTGGCGGGCGATCCGGCAGCTCGAGCCGCTGCGTCCGACGTTCGTCTCGGTGACCTACGGCGCGGGCGGCTCCACCCGCGACCGCACCGTCCGGGTGACCGGCCGGATCGCGGCCGAGACGACGCTGACCCCGATGGGGCACCTGACCGCCGTGAACCATTCGGTCGCGGAGCTCCGGCACATCATCGGCTCGTACGCGGCGGTCGGTGTGCGGAACGTGCTGGCGCTGCGCGGTGACCCGCCCGGCGACCCGAACGCTGAGTGGGTGGCGCATCCGGACGGCCTGTCCTACGCGGACGAGCTGGTGCGGCTGGTCCGGTCGGTAGGTGACTTCTGCGTCGGCGTCGGCGGCCTTCCCCGAGAAGCACCCGCGCTCGCCGGACCTGGACTCCGATATCGAGTACTTCGTGCGTAAATGCCGGGCCGGGGCCGACTTCGCCATCACGCAGATGTTCTTCTACCCCGAGGACTACCTGCGGCTGCGGGACCGGGTCGCCGCCCACGGCTGCGACGTGCCGATCATCCCGGGCGTCATGCCGATCACCAGCGTGCGGGTGGTCCAGAAGGCTGTGGAGCTGGGCGGCGCCCGCATCCCGCCCGACCTGTACGAGCGGCTGCAGGCCGTGGCCGACGACCGGGCGGCGGTGCGGGAGATCGGCGTCGACTACGCGTCCGCGATGTGCGAGCGGCTGCTCGCCGAGGGTGCGCCCGGGCTGCACTTCTACACGCTGAACTGGTCCCGGGCGACCCGGGAGATCTACGAGCGGCTCGGCCTGCGCGAGCGCGCGGCCGCCGCCCGGACCGCGGCCGGGGCTGCGGCTGGTTAGGAGCGGGTGTCGCGCAGCGGCAGCGTGGCGCCCATGACCGCGTAGAGCGGGTCACCGCCGGAGAACCTGAACGAGGTCAGCAGGTCGGTGAAGCCCAGGCTGCGGTACAGATGCCGGGCGGATGACTCCGAGTCGTGCGTGGACAGGACGGCGCTCGGCTCGTCCCGCTCCGCGGTGAGCCGGAGCAGCAGGTTCCGCCCGAGGCCCCGGTTCTGGTAGGCGGGCATCACGTGAAGCTCGGCGACCTCGAACGAGTCGGACAGCCACTCGCTGGCCTGGTCGGCCCCGGCCGTCGCGGCCAGGGCGTAGCTCACCATGTCGTGCCACCACTGGCCCGGCTCGCCGTGGAATCCGTAGCTGAACGCGACCGGTTCGCCGTCGCCGTCGAGGACGGTCAGGGCCCGGAAACCGGGGTTGGCTGCGTGCCGCGCCATGATCGAGCGCCGTCCCGCCAGCTGCGACGGCACCGGCCGCATCGCCGCCGTATACACGGCAAGCATCTTGTCGATGGCCGCGGTAAAGCGCGCCGCGCCCAGCTCCGTCAGCGTCGTCACTGGCCCCATCTACATGAGCTTACGGGACCCCGCCCGTCGCCGGCGTCCGCAGCGCTCCCACCCGCCCGCCGGGCGTAGTCGATAAAACCCATCTAAATAATTGACAATTGGCTGACGCGGGTGTTTGCTCGGCGGTGTGGCGGCCAGCGGGCCGCACTGGCAGGAGGGAGACCCATGTCCATCAGCGCTCCGGGCATCGACGTCCGGCGGATCGCGGGCCACATCGGCGCCGAGATCATGGGCGTCCGCGTGACCGCTGACCTTCCCGGCGATGTATTCGCCATCATCCGCCAGGCCCTGCACGAGCACAAGGTCGTCTTCCTCCGCGGCCAGGGCCACCTGGACGACGCGGAGCAGGCCGCTTCGCCCGCCAGTTCGGCGAGCTGACCACGGCCCACCCGACCGTGCCCGGCACCGAGCAGGAGCCGCACGTTCTGGAACTGGACGCCCAGCGCGGCGGGGGCAAGGCCAACGCCTGGCACACCGACGTCACGTTCGTCGACCGGCCGCCCGCGGTCTCCATGCTCCGCGCGATCACCCTGCCCCCCTACGGCGGCGACACCGCCTGGGCGAACACCGCGACCGCCTACCAGAGCCTGGCTCCGGAGCTGCGGACCCTGGCCGAGAGCCTCCGGGCCCTGCACACCAACGAATACGACTACGCGGAGCAGGCCGGCGGCGGCGTCGGGCGCCAAGTCCGACCGCGACGAGCGGCACCACCGCGAGGTCTTCCTGTCCACGATCTTCCAGACCGAGCACCCGGTGGTGCGCGTCCATCCGGAGACCGGCGAGCGCGCCCTGCTGCTCGGCCAGTTCGTCAAGCGCATCCTCGGGGTGTCCGGCTCGGATTCGCGCTACCTGCTCGAGCTGTTCCAGCGGCACGTCACGCGGCTGGAGAACACCGTCCGGTGGCGCTGGGCCCCCGGCGACGTCGCCGTGTGGGACAACCGGGCGACCCAGCACTACGCCATCGACGACTACGGCGACCTGCCCCGGCAGATGCACCGGGTCACGGTGGCCGGCGACGTCCCCGTCGGCGTGGACGGATCGCGCAGCACCGCCGTCAAGGGCGAGTCCGCCGCCTACGTCACCGCCTGAGCCGGCACGGCCTGGCGGCGCGGCCTGGCCGCGCGGGCCTGGCGGCGCGGGCCTGGCGGCGCGGGCCTGGCGGCGCGGGCCTGGCGGCGCGGGCCTGGCCGCGCGGGCCTGGCGGCGCGGGCCTGTCCGGCGCGGGCCTGGCCGGCGCGGGCCTGGCCGGCGCTCCCGGGGGCGCCGCCGCCGCCTCCCCAGTCACTCCGATGACTCCAGTCTCACTGGCACCGCACCTGAGCCGCCGACCATGATCATGTGTTGAAAACGTCGCATTTAACGGAAAAGTCCACATGATCATGGAAGGAGTGGGGCAGCCCAGCGGAAAACAACCCATGATCATGGAAAGCCGCGCCGGCCGGTGGGAAGCGGCGGGTCTCAGCGCTCGAAGAGGGGCCCGTGGTCGAGGTGGGGCAGGACGTGCCGCGCGAACAGGTCGCCCTCGGCTGCGTGCGGGTAGCCGGACAGGATGAACGCCTCCATCCCCAGGTCCTGGTAGGCACGCAGCTTGGCCAGCACCTGATCCGGATCGCCGACGATGGCCGCGCCCGCGCCGGAGCGGGCCCGGCCGATGCCGGTCCACAGGTTCGGCTCCGCGTAGCCCTCGTCATTGGCGACCTCGCGCAGTTCACGCTGCCGCGCGTTCCCGGCCGACGTGGTGTCGAGTGAGCGGCGGCGGATCTGCTCACCGGTACCGGCGTCCAGGCGGGACAGCAGGCGCCGCGCCGCCACCCGTGCTTCCTCCTCGCTCTCGCGCACGATCACGTGCGCCCGGTAGCCAAACCGCAGTTCCCGCCCGTAGCGGGCCGCCCGGGCCCGCATGTCGGTGATGACCGCCTCGACGCCGGCCAGGGTGTCCGGCCACATCAGGAACACGTCCGCCGCCTGAGCGGCCACCTCACGGGCGGCCTCGGACAGGCCGCCGAAGTAGAACGGCGGGCATCCGCCGGCCGGGCGCAGCCGGGGCGGGTCGAGCGTGAGGTTGACGAACTCGCCGTGGACGTCGACCGGCTTGCCGTCCAGCAGGTCCCGCAGGACGCGCATGATCTCCAGCGTCCGGCGGTATCTCGGGCCGGACTCCAGCTTCTGGCCGGGCAGGTCGGAGGAGATGATGTTGATCGTGAGCCGGCCACGGAGCATCTGGTCCAGGGTGGCGAGCTGGCGGGCCAGCTGGGGCGGCCACATCTCGCCCAGCCGCACCGCCACCAGAAGCTGCATGCGGTGCAGGAGCGGCGCGATCCCGGCGGCGAAGCTCACCGAATCGATGCCCATCGTGTAGCCGGACGGCAGCAGCAGGTTGTCGTAACCGCCCGTCTCGGCCGTGAGCGCGATGTTCCGGCAGTGCTCCCAGCTCGACTGGAGCGCCGGGTCGGCGACGCCGAGGAACTCGTAATCGTCGTCGCACAGTGCGGCGAACCAGGAGACCTCACATCCCATTAGCTCAGATTTCCCTTCGCTGCTAGTGCCTCGTCCGTCTCGTAGTGGCTGGCCGGCGCAAGGGCGCCTTCGATCTGCTCCAGGGTTCTCGCGCGGGTCTCGGGGATCCACCGGGCCGCGAACCAGCATGCCAGCACCGCGACGCCCGCGAAAATGAAGAACACCGTGCCGGTGCCGGCGCCGAGCAACTGCGGGAAGAACTGGCCGACCAGGAGGTTCCCGGTCCAGTTCGCGAAAGTGGCGATGGCCATCGCCGGCGCGCGCACTCGCAGCGGGAACATCTCCCCGAGCATGATCCAGACCATCCCGCCCCAGCTCAGCGAGTAGCAGGTCTTGAACCCGGCCAGCCCGGCGATCGCCAGCCAGCCGGCGGCGCCGCCGCGGCTGAACCCGGCCGTGAGGAACGTCAGGCCCAGCAGGACCATGCACGCCGCCATGCCGAGCGCGCCGAGGATGAGCGGGCGCCGCCGCCCGATCCGGTCGACCACGAACAGCAGCATGACGATCGTCACGACCACGGTGAGGCCGCCGAGGCCGGCGTTGGCCAGGATCGCCGCGGAGTTCTTGTAGCCCAGCTTGGTCAAGATGGTGGGCGCGTAGTAGATGATCGTGTTGATCCCGATGATCTGCTGCAGGAACGCGAGGCCGACGCCGATCAGCAGCACCCGGCGGAGCGCGGGGGTGCGCAGCAGGGCGGCAAGCTCGTCGCGGCGGCTGCCCGGCCGGCCGCGCTCGTTATCCGGGCGATGTCCGCGTCCGCCTCGGCCGCGGTCCGGTTGCGGGCCAGCACCGCGCGGGCCTCCTCGACCCGGCCCTGCCGGACCAGCCATCGCGGGCTCTCCGGCTGGAAGGCCAGGCCGGCCAGCAGGGCCGCGGCCAGCACGAGGGCGAGCCCGAACATCCACCGCCAGGCGTGCGCGGGGCCGAGGGCCAGGTCGACCAGGTAGGCGACGAGGATCCCGCTCGAGATCATCAGCTGGTTCAGGCCGGACAGACCGCCGCGGCTGGCCGGCGGCGTGATCTCCGACAGGTAGATGGGCACCGACACCGACAGCGCGCCGACGGCCAGGCCCATGACGAGCCGACCGGTGAGCAGCACCGCGAAGGAGGGAGCGAGGGCCGCCACGAGCGCGCCGGCGAACAGCACGCCCGCGCCCAGCACCACCCGCCGCCGGCCGAAGCGGTCGGACAGACCGCCGCAGCCGAGCGCCCCGATCATCGCGCCGAGCAGCAGCGAGCTGGTCACGAAGCCTTCCCCGGCCGCGTTCAGGCCGAAGTCGGGCTTGATGTAAAGCAGCGCGCCCGCCACCACGCCCAGGTCGTAGCCGAACAGCAGCCCGCCGAGGGCGCCGAACAGATAACTGGGAACCGCGCTCCTCCGCCGCACCGCCACCGTTGTGGCCGGCATCGGCCCACCTCCTCACGTCGTCGTGCGCGCGAGCACGCCCGCAAGTCTGCCCGCGGGCGGCCGCGCCTACCCATCGGATTTCTCTGTAACAGGCGGTTGCTAAAGGAACTGCTGGCCGCGCGGTGGCGTGACGGTGAGCCGCGCGGTGGCGTGGCCGAGGGTGGCGTGCTCGGCGGTGATCGTGACCAGGCCGGTCCGGCCCGGCTCGGACCGGACAAACGCGCCGCCCACGCCGCCGTAGGCCCCGAATGCGAACGGGTTGTCGCCGATCAGCGTGGCCGGGCCGGCCATGGACAGGGTGACGTCGCCGGTGACGTAGCGCCGCTGGTTGCCGTAGGCGTCCAGGGCGCGGAACGTCAGCCGCGTGGCGTCCGAGCCGTCCGCCAGGATCGTGGTGTCGTCGGCGGTCAGGACCAGGCGGTCCCGTGCGGTGTCCGCGGACATCCGCACCGAGCCGCCAGCTTGCCGGCGCACGTAGCCGTCGATGCGCAGCTCGGGCCGGCGGTGCCGTCGACGCGTGAGGTCGGCGAAGACCGGCGGGTAGGCGAGGTGCCGTAGTCGCGTTGTCCGGGGTGCCGGTCGCGACGTGGTGCCCGTCGACGTAGATCTCCAGCCGGTCGCAGTTGGTGGCGATCATGGCGCCGGGCCGGGGCCGCGGCGGCGACTCCGGGCCGAAGTCCCAGAAGAAGGCGGCAGGATCACCGGGTGCGCCGACGGGTCCCCTGCGAGCGTAGAACGCGGCGCCGGGCTTCGCCACCCGGAACGTGTCAACGACGCCGGGCGTCTTCAGCTGTCCCAGATGCGGTTACCGCCGCTCATCGACGGCGTAGTCGATCCCGGCACCAGCCCAGCAGGCCGGCGTAACGCGGCGTCGGACCGGGCGATGTTGTGCACCTGGGCGTGCAGCAGTGCCTGCTCGGCCAGCACCGCGCCGGAGTCGATCCAGCGGTAGGTCGGCGACCCGTCCAGCGCGCCGACGGCCTCGCTGACCAGGTACGGCACACCCGGCATCGGCGGCTCGAGCACCGCGTCGCCGTCGCGGTGCTGGTAGTCGTCGTAGGCGAACACGTCCTCGGCCCAGCCGTCGGTGGAGTGGTGCGTCATCGCGCCCGTCGTCTGCCGCGTGCCGTCCAGCTGGTGGGCGAGCTCGCGGGTCTGCGCGTACAGCGCCGGGTAGTTCGGCGTCTCGTTCGAGCCGGGTGCCCCAGACGATCACCGACGGCCGGTTGCGGTCGCGGACCACCATGTCGTGGACGTTCTGCAGCACGATGGCCTGCAAGGCGTCGTCGCCCACGTAACCCCAGCCGGGCGGTTCCTGCCACACCATCAGGCCCAGCTCGTCGCAGGCGTCGAGGAAGTGCGGGGACTGCGGGTAGTGCGAGCAGCGGACCATGTTGCAGTTGAGCTCGTTCCTCAGGATCTCCGCGTCCCGGCGCTGCAGCCGGGCGCTGGCCGCCATGCCGAGGTAAGGAAACAGCTGGTGCCGGTTCAGGCCGAAGATCTCGAACCGCTCGCCATTGAGGTAGAAGCCGTCGAGTCGGAAGACCGCCTCGCGGAACCCGGTGGTGACCTCGAAGGTGTGTGCGGGGGCGTCGATAGCGGACAGGGTCGTCCGGACGGTGTAGAGCTTCGGCGTGTCCGGCGCCCACAGGGTCACGTCGCCGATGCCGGTGATCGTGAGCTTCGCGGTGGTCGTCCCGCTCGCCGTGATCGTCGCGGTGGCCGAGGCGCTGGCGATCGGGTGGAACCCGTCGAGTAGCTCCGCGGTGACCCGCACCGGGCCGCGGGGCACGGTGGCGGCGTCGATCGTGGCGTGGACCTCGACCCTCCTTTTCGGGGTGAGCACACTGACCGGCTTCGCGAACACGTCGGAGATGAAGACATCCGGTACGGCGCGGAGGGTGACGTCGCGGTAGATGCCGCCGGGCTGGAGGTAATCGGTGTAGCCCGCGCCGCGCTCCGGGTTGTCCGGCGGCACGTTCAGCAGGCGGGCGTCCACGATGACGGCCAGAACGTTGCCGGCCGGCGTGAGATGGCCGGTCAGCTCGGCTGACCACGGGAGGTACCCGCCCTGGTGCGTGCTGACCGTCACACCGTTGACGACCACCGTGGCGCTGGCCAGCACGCCGTCGAAGTCGGCGAACACCCGGCCGCCGACGACGGCGGACCCGTCAAAGTGCTTCCGGTAGATCCACACCTTCTCCCAGCTCGCGTGGTCCCAGTTTCCCCACGACAACGGGGCGACCGTGTGCGGAAGCGTGACCCTGGCGAATCCCCGGTCGTCATACCCGGGTGCCTCGGAGCCGTTCACGTACACCCCGCCGAACAGCCAGTTCTGGTTGAACTGGTAGCTGCGCGCGGGCTGGGGCATCGCGGTGGCCGAGGACAGCACGGTCGGCATCCCCGGCAGCCCCAGCGGTGCGTTCTCCGGCCCGGGCCGGGCCTGCTGCACCGGATCGGGACTCTGGCGCGGACCGGCACCGGCCCGGCCGAAGGCGCGCAGCGAGGCCAGGGCCACTCCGCCGATGGCGCTGGTGCGGAGGACGGCGCGCCGGGACGGGGAAGATCCGGCCGGGAGGCCGGGTTGCTCGTGCTCGCCGAGGCCCGGACGCGGAGCCGACGGTGCTGTCACGCGGTTAACCTAACTAAACCGATGGGAGTTATCAGCAATTGTCAGCCGAACCGAGAGTAGGCGGATACACACTAGAGCCAAACCGGTATCCGGCGTTCGTATCCCGGCCAGTTTGCCTCCGCGCCGCGGCGTGATTTTGATCCCGAACGAGCTGTGGCCGGCGGCCCGTGATCCGCGGCCAATGATCGGCGGCTGGTCACGCGAGGCGCTGGCGGCCGGCCGGTGCGACATTCAGCTGCACCTGAGCCCGGCCCAGGACGGGATGGTGCGCGGTGACGGTGACCGGGCCCGACTTCCCTGGCCGCGAGCGGATCCAGACCGCGCCGAGCCCTCCGTACGCGCCGAACTGGAACGGGTTGTCCCCGATGAGCTCGGCCGGCCCCGCCACGTGCAGCGTGACCTCCCCGGTGCGGAACCTGCGCTGGTTGCCGTAGGCGTCAAGCGCCCGGAACACCACACGGGTGGCGTCGCAGCCGTCACCCGCGATCACAGTGTCGTCGGCGGTCATCCCGAGGTGGTCGCCGCGCGGGCCCGGCTGACATGCGGACGACGGCCACCTGCTCGCCGCCGACGTAGCCCTCGATGCGCAGCTCGGGACGGTCGGTCCGGGTCAACGTGAGGTCGACCAGCGTCGGCGGGTAGGCGAGATGGCCGTAGAGGGCCGCGTCGAGGACGGGCCCTCCGCTGCCGGCGCGCTCGCCACCGATGAAGACCTCCACCCGCTCGCAGTTGCTGGCGATCATGGCGCCGGGCCCGGGGCCGCCCGGAGCGGCCTCGCCCGGCGCGGCCCCGCCGTCAAAGTCCCAGAAGAACGTGGGCACGATCACCGGCCGGACCTGGGGATCCACCTGGGACAGGTAGATGGCGGCGCCCGGCTTAGCCACCCGGAACCCGTCCGCCACGCCCGCCCACTTGACCCGCTGCCCGCCCGGGCCCATCAGCGACGCGTAGTCGAATGCCGCCCAGCCGAGCAGGCCGGCGTAGCGGGGGTCGGACTGGGCGATGTCGTGGGCCTGGGCGTGCAGGCGCGCCTGCCTGGCCAGCAGGGCCGGAGGGTCGATCCAGCGGTAGTGCCTCGGCTGCGGTTTTTGCACCCCGACCGACTCGGTGACCAGGTACGGCACCCCGTCCAGCGGCGGAAGCAGCCGGGCGTTGCCCAGCGGATCCAGGTGATAGTCGTCGAAGGCGAAGACGTCCTCGTTCCAGAACTTCTCGTGCTGGTGGCCCATCGCACCGGACGACGGGCGGGAGCCGTCCAGCTCCCGGGCGACCTGGCGGGTGCGGTTCCACAGGCCCGCGTAGCCGGTCACCTCGTTCAGCCGCGTGCCCCAGATGATCACCGACGGCCGGCTGCGGTCCCGGACCACCATGTCGCGGACGTTCTGCACGACAAGGTCCTGCCAGGCCGCGTCGCCGATGTGGTGCCAGCCGGGCGCCTCCTCCCACACCATCAGGCCCAGCTCGTCGCAGGCGTCGAGGAAGTGCGGTGATTGCGGGTAGTGGGAGCAGCGGACCATGTTGCAGTTGAAGTCGTTCTTGAGGATCTCGGCGTCCCGGCGCTGCACCCGGGCCGGCATCGCCATCCCGGTGTAGGGGAACAGCTGATGCCGGTCCAGGCCGAATATCTTCAGCCGCTCGCCGTTGAGGAAGAACCCGTCGGGCCGGAACGTCGCCTCCCGGAATCCGATCCGCTGGCTGACCGAGTGCGTGCCGCCGTTCGGCACCGAGATCGTGGTCGTCAGCTCGTACAGCTTCGGGTTCTGGGGCGACCAGAGCTCGATGGCGCCGAGCCCGGTCAGGCGCAGCGCGGCGACCGACGTCCCGGCCGGCGTCGCATGGCTGGTCTGCGAGACCACAGCGATCTGGCGGGTGCGGTCGGACAGGGTGGCGGTGAGCCGTACCGGCGCGTCCGGCGCGGCCGCGGCGTCGATCGTGCACTGGATGTCGACATGCCGGTCGCTGGTCAGCACGTTGGCCGGCCGGGCGAACACGTCGGACAAGAACGCGTCCGGCAGGACCCGCAGGCGCACGTCGCGGTAGATACCGCCCGGCTGGAGAAAGTCGACCGAGCCGGGATCACCGGGGACGCCTTCCGGCGGTACCGGGCTGCAGCGGGAGTCGACCACCACCGCGATCAGGTTGTCGCCGGCCTTGAGGTAACCGGTGACCTCCGTCGACCAGGGCAGGTACCCGCCCTGATGGCTGCCGGCGACCTGCCCGTTGACGAGCACCGCCGCATTGACCATGACCCCGTCGAAGTCGATGAGCACCCGGCCGTCGAGCAGCCCGGCGCCGTCGACGTGCTTGCGGTAGATCCAGATGCGCTCCCATGCCGCCGGGTTCCAGTCCCGCCACGACAGCGGCGTCACGCAATGCGGCAGCGTGACCGGGAGGAACTCCCGTTCGTTGTAGCCCACCTGGTCGGCGCCGTTGGCGAATTCGCGGAACAGCCAGCCCGAATTGAGCGAGTACTCCTGCGCGACGAAGCCGGGCTCGGAATCGGCGCGGTCCCGGGCCAGTCCGCGGAGCACGTCCGTGACGGGAACCGCCGCGGCTCCCACGCCCCCGGCCAGCCCGGCCAGCAGCAGAGTGCGGCGCGACGGCCCGTGCGATGTCAATGCCCTTCCCCCGATGACGGCTCCATGCCGGCTGAGACCTCCACCTCGCGAATATCCCGGCACCCGATGTGGCCCGCGCCCGCGGCCAGGGATCAGCGCACACCCCGGTCGCTGGCGAAACCCCCCGTATCAAAGACGCCCGGGCCACCGAATTGGTTCGCGCTCACTCCATGGCACCACCCACCACCGCACAAAAGTAGCTAACCGTATCGTCCCAGGCGCGCAGGCCCCGGGACAGGCTCCCGGCCGCTGCGCGGCCCGAATGTCAGACCCCCGCGTTATGTTCGAACGCAGTTGCCAGCCGGCTGGACACGCGAGCGAAACTGTGTTCGAATAGCTCGTGCGAGGTGCCGGCCGCCCGAACCCCCCTCGGGCGGCCGGGCCCCGTGCCAGGCGGGGTGAGGGGAAGCTCCTCGCCTGGCACGGTTCGGCAAGGGAGAAGGGACGGCGATAGTGAACGCACTCACCTCAGCGCAGTCGCGCGGCCCGGCATGTGCCGGGACCCGGACGGGTGGCCCACCGCGGTGCCGCGTCGCGCCGTCGGCCTTGGCGCTGCTGGAGTCCGCGCGGCGCGGACTGGCCGATGCCAGCGGCGAGACGGCGCCGGCGAGCCGCTATGTCGCTGCTCATCTGGCCGCCCTGCGTGCCGCCGCGGCGGTGGTCGCCGCCCGTGGCGAGCCCGCCGGCGGAACACGCCGCAGGCGCCCCCGAAGCGTCTGGGAACTGCTTCCGCAAGTCGAGCCGACGCTCGCGGAGTGGGCCGCGTTCTTCGCAGCCGGGGCGAGCAAGCGCGCCGCGGCGGAAGCCGGCCTGTCGCGCGCCGCGACCGCGCGCGAGGCCGACGACCTGCTGCGTGACGCGGAGATATTCCTGTCGGTCGTCGAGACGGCGCTTGACGTGCCCGGCCAGTCGCCGCTGCCGCTCCGCACGGCCGGGTGACGCCGGCCCGGTCGTGGACCGGGCCGGGTGTCGGCGGCGCGCCGCGCCGAAAACAGCAGCCGGATGACGGGCGTATTACCGGTGCGGGGGGACCGGTGGAGTCCGGCATAGCCGGACCCGGGTGGCAGGGACGATGCGCGGCACAAACCCGGCCACGGTGACAGCCCTCGGCCAGCGGGAGGCCGGAGGGGCGCCAGCCGTCAGAGCGTGTCGATGGCGCCGCGAGCCTCGGCGTCCAGCACGCCCCAGTTGATGAGCTCTTCGGTGAGATCCGCCGGCGACTTGTCGTAGATCACGGCCAGCGACCGGAGGTCTTCCTGCCGGACCGACAGCACCCGGCCGTTGTAGTCGCCACGCTGGCTCTGGATGGTGGCGATGTAGCGGGCCAGCGGGCCGGACTTCTCCTTGGGCAGCTCGTTCATCCGCTCAAGGTCGATGACCAGCTTCGGCGTCGGTGCGAGCGGCGTCGGGGTGGAGTCACCGGGAAGCAGTTCCGAGACGGGTACGCCGTAGAACTCGGCGAGCTCGGCGAGCTTCTGGACGGTGACGGACCGGTCGCCGCGCTCGTAAGAGCCAACGACGACGGCCTTCCAGCGGCCGCGTGACTTCTCCTCTACCCCGTGCAGGGACAGGCCCTGCTGTGTGCGGATCGCGCGCAGCCGCGCGCCCAGGGTCTTCGCGTACTCAGATGGCATGTTTGTGGCCCCCCGGCCAGTCGTAGCTTACGGTAACGGTTACGGACAGTGACGGTAAGCCGCGAGCACGACAAGGTCAAGCCGAATGGCAAAAACTGGTTGAACCTACCCGGTAACCGGCCCGTCCTACCGGAGCGTTATCTACCCCGCGCTCAGCGTGCGGGAACCTAGGCGTGGCCGGGCTTTTACCGTTTGCACATGCCCTTTTTAGGATGATCAGCGGACCCTTGTGACGTTCTGGTAGACCTTGTGAATGTGACTCAAATCACACTGCTACCCCGAGGTAACTGCGAGCCAACGTCGTCATTACCGGGCGCTCACCCTGACCCACGCCGCGCGTCGTCGTCGTTAACGTCGCACCAGCCCTGATACGTTAAATCTCGACAGATTTCCTTTAAGGACCGTTCAGCGAGGCGGTTAAGGAGGTCGCGAATGATGCATGCGCGCAGTGCGGGCGACGGGGGAACCAGCCCGCCCGCTGGCGGCTCAGGCGACGCGAACCACAAGCGGGTCCTCGAGCCCGCGGAGATCCGGCGGGCACTGACCCGGATCGCGCACGAAATCCTGGAGCGCACCCACGGCGCTGACGACGTTCTGCTGCTCGGGATTCCCACCCGGGGAGTGCCGCTGGCCCGGCGGCTCGCCGAGCGGGCCGGCGAATTCGAGGGCCAGGCCATCCCGTGGGGATCGCTCGACGTCACGATGTACCGGGACGACCTGCGCCTGCGCCCGGCCCGGGCGCTCGGCCGGACCGAGCTGCCGCCGGAAGGCATCGACGGCCGGACGGTCGTCATCGTCGATGACGTGCTCTACTCGGGGCGCACCGTCCGGGCGGCGCTCGACGCGCTGATCGACCTCGGCCGGCCGCGTTCGGTGCAGCTGGCGGTCCTCGTCGACCGCGGTCACCGCGAACTGCCGATCCGCGCCGACTACGTGGGCAAGAACCTGCCGACGTCGCAGCGCGAGGTGGTACGGGTCCTGCTCAGTGAGACCGACGGCGAGGACGCGGTGATCCTCGGTGAGCGGGAAGGGGCGCACGTATGAACCGGCACCTGCTCTCGGCGGCGGACCTCAGCCGGGATGACGCGCTCCTGATCCTGGACACCACCGAAGAGCTCGCCCGCATGTCCGACCGGCCGATCAAGAAGCTGCCGACGCTGCGCGGGCGCACCGTCGTCAACTTGTTCTTCGAGGACTCGACCCGGACGCGGATCTCCTTCGAGGCGGCCGCCAAGCGGCTGTCCGCCGACGTCATCAACTTCTCGGCCAAGGGGTCGAGCGTCGCCAAGGGGGAGAGCCTCAAGGACACGGCGCTGACACTGGAGGCCATGGGCGCGGACGCCGTGGTCATCAGGCACTTCGCGTCCGGTGCGCCGCACCGGCTGGCCCGCTGGGTCCGGGGAAGCGTGGTGAACGCGGGCGACGGCACCCACGAGCATCCCACCCAGGCGCTCCTCGACGCCTTCACCATCCGGCGCCGGCTGGGCCTGCGCGCACCGGACGGCCGGCCCGGCGCCGCGCTGGACGGGGTGCGGGTGACGATCGTCGGCGACGTCCTGCACAGCCGGGTGGCCCGGTCGAACATCCTCCTGCTCAACACCCTCGGCGCCGAGGTCACCCTGGTCGCGCCGCCCACCCTGGTCCCGCTGGCCGTCGACGGCTGGCCGTGCGAGGTGAGCTACGACCTGGATGCCGTGCTCCCGAAGACCGATGTGATCATGATGCTGCGCGTCCAGCAGGAGCGGATGAGCGCGGCCTACTTCCCGAGCGTCCGCGAGTACAGCCGCCGGTACGGCCTGGACGCCGCCCGGATGGGGCTGCTGCCCGATCACGCCATCGTGATGCATCCGGGACCGATGAACCGGGGGGTGGAGATCGCGGCGGAAGTGGCCGACTCCGACCGGTCCACGATCGTGGAGCAGGTCGCGAACGGGGTCAGCGTCCGGATGGCCGTGCTCTACCTGCTCCTCGGCGGCGCGGAGTTCCCCGAGGACCCCCGATGAGCGAAAAATTCTCCGTCCCGGCAAATGTTTGTCCAGCGAGAAATATTTGCGAAATGAGTGAAAGATTTCCGATGCAGGCAAAGTTTCTGCGGCGGCGGAAGAAAGCGCGGTGAGTGTGACCGAGACGTGGCTGATCAGGGGAGCGCGGCTGCCCGGCGGGCAGCGCAGTGATCTGCTGCTCCGCGACGGGGTGATCGCCGAGACCGGCGAGGGCCTGACCGCGGCCGGTGCCCAGGTCCTGGACGCGGACGGGCTCGTGGCGCTGCCCGGGCTCGTCGACCTCCACACCCACCTGCGCGAGCCCGGCCGGGAAGACGCGGAGACCATCGAGACCGGCACGCGGGCCGCGGCCCTGGGCGGGTTCACCGCCGTGCACGCCATGGCCAACACCGAGCCGGTGGCCGACACGGCCGGCGTGGTCGAGCAGGTCTGGCGGCTGGGCCGGGAGGCCGGGCACTGCGACGTCCAGCCGGTCGGCGCGGTCACCCTCGGGATCGCGGGCGCGCGGCTGGCCGAGCTGGGCGCGATGGCCGACTCCGCCGCGCGGGTCCGGGTCTTCTCCGACGACGGCCACTGTGTGTCCGACCCGCTGCTGATGCGCCGCGCGCTCGAATACGTCAAGGCGTTCGACGGGGTGATCGCCCAGCACGCTCAGGACCCCCGGCTGACCGAGGGGGCCCAGATGAACGAGGGGGAGGTGTCCGGGCGGCTGGGCCTGGCCGGCTGGCCAGCCGTCGCCGAGGAGGCGATCATCGCCCGGGACTGCCTGCTCGCCGCGCACGTCGGCTCGGCCCTGCACGTCTGCCACGTGTCGACCGCCGGGTCGGTGGAGATCATCCGCTGGGCCAAGTCCAAGGGCTGGCGGGTGACCGCCGAGGTGACCCCGCACCACCTGCTGCTCACCGACGAGCTCGTTCAGGGTTATGACCCGGTCTATAAGGTCAACCCGCCGCTGCGGACCGCGGCCGACGTCGAGGCCCTGCGCCAGGGGCTGGCCGACGGGACGATCGACTGCGTGGCCACGGATCATGCCCCGCATCCGGCGGAGGCCAAGGACACGGAATGGGCGGAGGCCGCGTTCGGCATGACCGGCCTGGAGGTCGCGCTGCGCGCGGTGCAGGAGGCAATGGTGGAGACGGGCCTGCTCGACTGGGCCGGGGTCGCGGACCGGATGTCGGTCCGCCCGGCCGGCATCGGCCGCCTGACCGGGCACGGCCACCTGCCCGGCCCCGGTGGGCCGGCCAACCTCACGCTGTATGACCCGGCGGCGCCGCCGGAACCGGTGGACCCGGCCGCCCACGCCTCCAAGAGCCGCAACACGCCGTTCGGCGGGGTCGCGCTGCCGGGCCGGGTGGTAGCCACGTTCCTGCGCGGCGCACCGACCGTGCTCGACGGGAAGCTGACCTCCCGCGGTGCTAGCTGGCGCGCCTCCGGCACGACCAAGCGCAGTGCTGGCCAGCGCGCCTCCGGCACGACGCACCGCGAGGGAGACAGGGAATACCGATGACCACCAGCCACGCGGGGCCGCCCGCGCTCCTGGTCCTGGAAGACGGCACGACGCTGCCCGGCACCGCGTTCGGCGCGGAGGGCGAGACGTTCGGCGAGATGGTCTTCAACACCGGGATGACCGGGTACCAGGAGACGCTGACCGATCCGTCCTACGCCCAGCAGATCGTCGCGATGACGGCGCCGCACATCGGCAACACCGGCGTCAACGACGAGGACCCGGAATCCCGCCGGATCTGGGTCGGCGGCTACGTCGTCCGTGAGCCGGCCCGGCTGGCGTCAAGCTGGCGGGCGGTCCGTGGCCTGGACGACGAACTGCGCGCCCAGGGCATCACCGGCATCGCGATCCGCGGCACCCGCGCCCTGACCCGGCGCCTGCGGGAACGGGGCGCGATGCGCGCGGCGATCAGCACCACGGAATCCGACCCGGCCCGGCTCCTGGAGCGGGTGCTGGCCAGCCCCGGGATGGTCGGCGCCGACCTGGCCCGGACGGTCAGCACGCCCGAGCCGTACACGGTCAGCCCGCCGGCCGGAACCCCGGTCCGGTTCCGGGTCGCCGCGGTCGACCTGGGCATCAAGGCCTCGACCCCGCGTTACATGGCCAGGTTCGGCTGCGAGGTGCGGGTCCTGCCCGCCGACACCCCGGCCGCCGCGATCCTGGAGTCGGCGCCGGACGGGGTGTTCTTCAGCAACGGCCCGGGCGACCCGGCGGCCGCCGGCTACGCGGCGGACGCCATGCGGGGCGTGCTGGAGGCCGGCGTGCCGGTGTTCGGGATCTGCATGGGCAGCCAGATCCTCGGCCTGGCCCTGGGCCTGCGCACCTACAAGCTGCGCTACGGCCACCGCGGCGTGAACCAGCCGGTCATGGACCTGGCCACCGGCGGCGTCCACATCACCAGCCACAACCACGGCTTCGCCGCCGCGCTGCCCGGCGACGCCGGTGAGGCCGGCGTTGCCGGTGAGGCCGGCGGGGCGGCAGAGGCCGGGGAGGCGAACGGGGCCAGCGCGTCCGCTGAGGCCGGCGCGTCCCGTGAGGCGGCCGGGAGCGTCTGGGCCCACGTGCCCGAGGCCGCCCGCAAGCCGTTCGACACGCCCTACGGCGCGGCCGTGGTCAGCCATGTGAACCTGAACGACGGCGTGGTGGAAGGTCTCCGCATGCTGGACCGCCCCGTCTTCAGCGTCCAGTACCACCCGGAGGCCGCCCCCGGCCCCCACGACGCGGCGGGCCTCTTCGAGGAGTTCTGCGCCCAGATGGAGCGTGCTAAATGATCATCAGGCGATTTGTGTGCAGTTTCTGCTGCTATAGCAGCAGAAACTGCACACGTTCCGGTTCCGGGCGCGTCGTGAGCGAGGGGGTGCGTGATGCCGCGGCGCAGTGATCTGAAGTCGGTGCTGGTCATCGGGTCGGGGCCGATTGTGATCGGGCAGGGATGCGAGTTCGACTACTCGGGGACGCAGGCGTGCCGCGTTCTCAAGGCCGAGGGCATCCGGGTCAGCCTGGTCAACTCGAACCCGGCGACGATCATGACGGACCCGGAGTTCGCCGACGCGACCTACGTGGAGCCGATCACCCAGGACGTCCTGGAAAAGGTGATCGCCAAGGAGCGCCCGGACGCGGTGCTGCCGACCCTCGGCGGCCAGACGGCGCTCAACGCCGCGGTCGACCTGCACGAATCGGGCGTGCTGGCCCGCTACGGCACCGAACTCATCGGCGCGAACATCGACGCGATCAAGGCCGGCGAGGACCGCGAGCGGTTCAAGGAGATCGTGACCAGCCTGCCGCCGCTGGGCGGCGGCGCCGACAGCCCCGGCACCACGCCCGAGGTGCCGCAGAGCCGGATCTGCCACTCCCTGGACGAGTGCTTCGAAGCCGCGCAAGCACTCGGCTACCCGGTCGTCGTCCGGCCCTCCTACACCCTGGGCGGCTCGGGCTCTGGCATCGCCAAGACCGAAGAGGAGCTGCGAAGGATCGCCGGGTCGGGCCTGGACGCCAGCCCCACCACCGAAGTCCTGCTGGAAGAGTCGATCCTCGGCTGGAAGGAATTCGAGCTCGAGCTGATGCGCGACCGGCACGACAACGTGGTGGTCGTCTGCTCGATCGAGAACATCGACCCGATGGGCGTGCACACCGGCGACTCGGTGACCGTCGCGCCCGCGATGACGCTCACCGACCGCGAGTACCAGCGGATGCGCGACACCGCGATCGCGATCGTCCGGGCGGTCGGCGTCGACACCGGCGGCTGCAACATCCAGTTCGCGGTCCACCCGCGGACCGGCCGCATGGTCGTCATCGAGATGAACCCGCGGGTGTCCCGGTCCTCGGCGCTGGCGTCCAAGGCGACCGGCTTCCCGATCGCGAAGATCGCGGCCAAGCTGGCCATCGGCTACACCCTCGACGAGATCCCGAACGACATCACCGGGGAGACGCCGGCCAGCTTCGAGCCCGCGCTGGACTACGTGGTGGTCAAGACCCCGCGGTTCGCGTTCGAGAAGTTCCCCGGCGCCGACCCGGGGCTGACCACGCACATGAAGTCGGTCGGCGAGGCGATGGCCATCGGCCGCTCCTTCCCCGAGGCACTGCAGAAGGCGCTCCGTTCGATGGAGTCCAAGGGTGCCTCGTTCGGATGGGAAAATCCTCCGGGGGATACGGCGGAGCTTCTGCGCCGGTGCGCGACCCCGCACGACGGCCGGCTCGCGACCATGCACGAGGCGCTGCGCGCCGGGGCCAGCGTGGCCGACGTGGTCGAGGCGACCTCGATCGACCCGTGGTTCGTCGACCAGATCGAACAGATCGAACAGCTTGCCGAACGAGTACGTGGTTCCAGTTCCCTGGATCCGGAGACGCTCCGGGTGGCGAAGGGGGCCGGGTTCTCCGACGCGCAGATCGGCCAGCTGCGCGGGATGAGCGAGGCCGGCGTGCGGGAGGTGCGCTGGGGCCTCGGGGTCCGGCCGGTCTACCACGCGGTCGACACCTGCGCGGCCGAGTTCGCCGCCCGCACCCCGTACCTGTACTCCACCTACGACGACGAGACCGAGGTGCCGCCGGGCGACCGCCCGAAGGTGATCATCCTGGGCAGCGGGCCGAACCGGATCGGCCAGGGCATCGAGTTCGACTACGCCTGCGTGCACGCGTCGTTCGCGCTGGCCGACGCCGGCTACGAGACCGTCATGGTCAACTGCAACCCCGAGACCGTCTCGACCGACTACGACACGTCCGGCCGTCTGTACTTCGAGCCGCTCACGCTCGAGGACGTGCTGGAGGTGGTGCACGCGGAGCAGGCTAGCGGGCCGGTGGCGGGCGTCATCGTCCAGCTCGGCGGGCAGACGCCGCTCGGCCTGGCCCGGGCGCTGGAAGCGGCGGGCGTGCCGATCGTCGGGACCAGCCCCGAGGCGATCGACCAGGCCGAGGACCGCGGCGCGTTCGCCGAAGTGCTGGCCGAGGCCGGCCTCCCGGCGCCGCGGTACGGCACCGCCACCTCGGCCCAGGAGGCCCAGCTGGTGGCCGGGGAGATCGGCTACCCGGTGCTCGTCCGCCCCTCCTACGTGCTGGGCGGCCGCGGCATGGAGATCGTCTACGACGACGAGACCCTGGCCGCCTACGTGGACCGGGCCACGCAGGCCAGCCCCGAGCATCCGGTGCTCATCGACCGCTTCCTGGACGACGCGATCGAGATCGACGTGGACGCGCTGTACGACGGCGAGGACCTCTACCTCGGCGGCGTGATGGAGCACATCGAGGAGGCGGGGATCCACTCGGGCGACTCGGCGTGCGCGCTGCCGCCGATCACGCTGGGCCGCGCCGACATCGAGCACATCCGCGACGCCACCCGGCGGATCGCGGCCGGGGTGGGCGTGCGCGGGCTGCTGAACGTCCAGTACGCGCTGGCCGCCGGGGTGCTGTACGTGCTCGAGGCCAACCCGCGGGCCTCCCGCACCGTGCCGTTCGTGTCCAAGGCCACCGCGGTCCCGCTGGCCAAGGCCGCGGCCCGGGTCATGCTGGGCGCCACCATCGCCGGCCTCGCGCCGAGGGACTCCTGCCGTCCTCCGGCGACGGCGGCACTCTCCCGCTCGAGGCCCCGGTGGCCGTGAAAGAAGCCGTGCTTCCGTTCGGCAGATTCCGGAACTCCCAGGGCGAGGGCGTGGACACCGTGCTCGGCCCGGAGATGCGCTCGACCGGCGAGGTGATGGGCATCGACGAGATGTTCGGCACCGCGTACGCGAAGTCGCAGGCGGCGGTCTACGGGTCGCTGCCGGTCAAGGGGCGGGTGTTCGTCTCGGTCGCGAACCGGGACAAGCGGTCGATGGTGTTCCCGGTCAAGCGCCTGGCCGACCTCGGGTTCGAGATCTGGGCCACCGAGGGCACCGCCGAGGTGCTGCGGCGCAACGGCGTCCGTGCCAAGATCGTCCGTAAGCACGGCGATGGCCCCGCGCCGGACGGCGAGCCGACGGTCGTCACCCGGATCCTGGACGGGGAGATGGACCTCATCGTCAACACGCCGTTCGGCAGCCCCGGGCACACCGGGCCGCGCCTGGACGGTTACGAGATCCGGACCGCGGCCGTCCGGCGGGGCATCCCCTGCGTCACGACCGTGTCGGGCCTGGCCGCCGCGGTTCAGGGCATCGAGGCCATCATCCGCGGCGAGGTGGGCGTCCGGTCCCTGCAGGAGCACGCCGAGCGCATGCGCAGCACCGGGTAAATGACACCCAGGTCATCGAGGGATGGTGAGCAGAGCGTGGCGCCGGTTCAGGTGAGCGGGCCGGTGCTCACCGTGCGCCGGGTCGACGCCTACCACGCGGTGACGATGGTGGCCCCGGCCATCGCCACCCGGTTCAAGCCGGGCCAGTTCATCACGATCGCAGTCGGCGGCCCGGAGACGTCGATGCTGCTGCGCCGGGCGTTCTCCATTCACGACGTCCGGCCCGACCACGGCGGCACCGTCGAGTTCGTCTTCAGCGCCCGCGGGCCGGGCACGAGGTGGCTGGCCGCGCGGCGCAGCCGGGACCTCCTGGACGCGGTCGGGCCGCTCGGCCGGCCGTTCCCGGTCCCGCGGGAGAGCGCAAGCTGCCTGCTCGTCGGGGCCGGGTACGGCAGTGCCGCGCTGTTCCCGCTGGCCGACCGGCTGCACAGCCGTGGCTGCCAGGTCGACTTCCTGCTGGGTGGCCAGAGCGCGGACCGGGTGTTCGGCGCGCTGCGGGCCCGCCGGACCGCGCGAAGCGCCACCATCACCACCGAGGACGGGTCGCTGGGCGCGCGCGGGGTGGTCACCGACATGCTCAGCCAGGTCATCCACGAGGCCCGCACCGACGTCATCTACGCCTGCGCCCCGCTGGCCACGCTGCGCGACGTCACCGCGCTGGCCGGGCGGTACGACATCCCGGTGCAGGCCTGCGTGCAGGAGGCCATGGCCTGCGGCACCGGCGTCTGCATGACCTGCGCGCTGCCCGTGGTCGGATCGGACGGGATCACCAGGATCGTCCGCTCGTGCGTCGACGGGCCGGTGTTCCGCGGCGACCTGGTCCGCTGGGACGACGTGGGGACGATCCCGTTCGACGCGCTCGGCGCCCCGGGCTGGAAGCCACCGCGGCCGTCACGCGAGGCGCCGGACGGCCGGCCGTCACGGGAGAACCCGGGCGGGCGGCCGGCCCGGGAGGCGCCGGGGCGGGCCGCCGGAGCGCCGCCGCGGGTGCCGAGGGAGTCCGGGCATGCCGGCTGACCTGCGGGCCCGGCTCGGCCACGTGGAGCTGCCCAGTCCGGTCCTCACCGCGGCCGGGTGCGCGGGGACCGGCCGCGAGCTCGCGCAGTTCATCGACGTGGCCAAGGTGGGCGCGGTCGTCACCAAATCGATCATGATCGAGCCGCGGGCCGGGCGGCCGACCCCCCGCACGGCCGAGACCCCGAGCGGGATGCTCAACGCGGTCGGCCTGCAGGGCCCCGGGATCGACGCCTTCCTCCAGCGCGACCTGCCGTGGCTGCTGTCGCGGGGCGCCCGGGCCGTGGTATCGGTCGCCGGCGGCACCGTGCGCGAATACGCCGAGCTGGCCTCCCGGCTGTCCGACGCGGCCGGGGTCACCGCCATCGAGGTCAACCTGGCCTGCCCGAACGCCGAGAACCGCGGCCAGGTCTTCGCCTGGCAGCCGGACGCGGCGGCCCGCGTGGTCGAGGCCGTGCGCCGCTGCGCGCGGTATGACATCCCCGTGTTCGCCAAGCTGTCGGCGGACGTGACCGACATCGTGGCGGTCGCCCGGTCCTGCGTCGCGGCGGGTGCCGACGGCCTGTCCATGATCAACACCCTGCTCGGCATGGTGATCGACACCGAGACGATGCGGCCCGCCGTGGCCGGCGTGACGGGCGGCCTGTCCGGCCCCGCGATCCGCCCGGTGGCCGTGCGGTGCGTCTGGCAGGTGCGCCAGGCGCTGCCCGACGTCCCGATCATCGGCATCGGCGGCGTGCGCACGGGCCGCGACGCGCTGGAACTGATCCTGGCCGGCGCCTCCCTGGTCGGCGTGGGCACCGCGATCTTCCACGACCCCTCGGCGTGCGCGCGGATCCAGCACGAGCTCGAGGAGGAACTGACCCGGCGCGGCGCGGAGCGCCTGGCGGACGTGATGGGCCTCGCTCACCAGCCCGCCGGCAGGCTGGCGCCCGCGCGGCGGCCGCTGGCCTGATCAGCCACGGGGAGGGAAACGGCCATGTCACGAAGTTGTATGCACGCCGCAATCGAGTCGCTGGTGCATTACTCTCGGGGACGTCCTCCGGTCTCCCTGAGAGCGCCAGGCGACACATGCATCTCCCGCAGCCCGGCTCGATGCATCACTCATTAATATGTATCGGTGCCGTGGGCCGGACGCCGGCGCGGCATCAGTGCCTGAACTAAGCGGGTGACGATGTGTACTGCGGTGTGAGCGTTAACACCCGCCGTCCCGCGGGCCGCGCGGCTGCCTGCCCGGCCGTGCCGCGTGCGCGATGCGGCGCCCGTGCGGGCGAACCGGAACATTGATGAGGGAATCTGGAGGAGGGGCCTTGAGCAACCCCGCGCCGGTCGCCGTCGCTCTGGACGCGCCCGACCTTGAGACGGCCGCGCGCTGGGCCGACCTGGTGACGCCGCACGTCAGCACGGTGAAGATCGGCCTTGAGCTGTACCTGCGGTACGGCCCGACCGTGGTCGCCTCGATCAGGGGGGCCAGCGGCGTCCGGGTCTTCCTCGACCTGAAGCTGCACGACATCCCGGCCACGGTGGCCGGGGCCGCACGGGCGGTCGCGCGCCTGCGCCCGGACCTGCTGACCGTGCACGCGATCGGCGGCCCGGACGTCATCCGCGCCGCCGTCGAGGCCGCCCCGGACACCAAAATCGCCGCCGTCACCGTCCTGACGTCGCTGGACCAGGCCCAGCTGGAGCGGACCGGGGTGACGGGCAGCGTGCGCGATTCGGTGCTGCGGCTGGCGTCGCTGGCCGTCGAAGCCGGCGCCCGCGGCATCGTCTGCTCCCCGCGTGAGGTCGCCGCCGTCCGGGCCGAGGTGGGGCCGGAGATCACGCTGATCACCCCGGGAGTGCGGCCGGCCGGCGCGACGCTCACGACCAGGCCCGCGTGGCCACGCCTGAGGAGGCGCTGCGGAGCGGCTCCGACCTGCTCGTGATCGGGCGCCCGATCACCGCGGCGCCCGACCCGGGCGCGGCAGCGGCCGCCGTGGCGGCCTCCCTGCGGCGGCTCACGCCCGCCCGCGGGTGAGCGCACGGCGGAGCGGGCCGGGCGGCGGAACGGGCCGGGGCAAATGGCCCGTGGTGAGAGGTGGGGCTGCCAAATCCCGACAAGGCCGGTCAAAGGACCCGCGTCCGGCTGAGCCGGAGAGCCGGGTGCAACTCGGGTGAAACGGCCGGGCCGGTGCCGGCAGCTAACGTGCATGAGACCGATCCGTATGCACAACATTGTGTGTGCGCTAGCCATCACGTTAGGCCGCGGACCGCCTTGAAAGGTAAAATATTTACTTGCCGTGTTACTCCCGGAGCGGCCCCGTTTCGATGGGATTGCATGGCTCTTGCTGAGCGAGTCCGCCTTGGTGTCCGCCGAGTGGCGCGACTCCGGGTATCGACTATCGGCTTGAGTGGTGTGACGACCGTCATGATAAGCGCGATCCGGCGCCGCCAAATCCGCGATCCGGGACGGCTCTGTGTGTGCGCCGGGCGCCTGGCGGATTCGCCGCCGGCCGACGGCGTAATCTTCGCCGCCCCGTTCGGCAACCGCGTCAGCGGGCTTACTCTGGCGGTGAACGGCTATCGCCCCGGGGCCTGGCCGCCCCGGCGTACGGCGGTCCAGTCCCGCTGTGCGCAAGGCGAACGGAGAGCTTGTGACCGTTGCTTGGTGTCGGATAGTAAGGGAATCAACACGCAGAGTAATATCCGTAAATTAATGATGACATAAACGGGGATTCGCGTTGCCGAAAGGTACCCTCACTCGCTAGTTTCCCCCCCACCAACGTTTTTTCCGACGAAACCCGAGGTGACCTCGAGTGGCTCTTCCTCCCCTCACTCCTGACCAGCGCGCGGCGGCCTTGGAGAAGGCCGCCAGAGCGCGCAAAGAACGCGCAGAGGTGAAGAATCGCCTCAAGCGCGGAGCCACCACGCTGTCCGACGTCATCAAGGAAGGCTCGACCGATGACGTCATTGGCAAGATGAAGGTCTCGGCCTTGCTTGAGTCGATGCCCGGCGTGGGCAAGGTGCGGGCCAAGCAGATCATGGAACGGCTTGGCATCGCCGAGTCCCGCCGCGTCCGCGGACTGGGAGCCAACCAGCGCTCTGCGCTTGAGCATGAGTTCGGATCGGACATCTGAGGCGGCTGACAGAATCCGGGGTAGGGTACGGGGGCATGGTCGCCCAGCCCGGAGGTTATGTACGCGACTCCGCCGCCCCCGGCGGAGCCGCAGACCCCGGCCGCGGACACTGCCGTGCCTCGCGGACGTTCTCCCGGCTGATCGTGCTCTCCGGGCCCTCCGGGGTCGGGAAGAGCACGGTCGTCGCGGAGTTGCGGCGGACCTGCCCCGAGATCTGGCTGTCCGTCTCGGTTACGACGCGCCGGCCCCGGGCCGGCGAGGTGGACGGCCGGGAGTATCACTTCGTCGCCACCGACGAGTTCCAGCGGATGGTCGCGGCCGGCGAACTGCTCGAATGGGCGGAGTTCGCCGGCAATTACTACGGGACGCCGCGCCAGCCGCTCGAGGAGAAACTCGAGGCCGGCGTCCCGTGCCTGCTGGAGATCGACCTGGCCGGGGCGCGGCAGGTCCGGCGGAGCATGCCGGACGCCCGCCTGGTGTTCCTGGCCCCGCCGTCCTGGGACGAGCTGGTCCGCAGGCTCACCGGACGGGGCACCGAGCCTCCCGACGTGGTCCAGCGCCGCCTCGCCGTGGCCCGCGAGGAGCTCGCGGCGGAGCGCGAATTCCATCTCACGCTGGTCAACACGTCCGTCCAGGAGGTGTGCCGGCAGGTGATAACCTTGGTCTTCGGCTCATCGCATGAGCAGTGAGTTTTCTTATTACGGAAGGCGTGACGTGGCAGGGACCCCCGCCGCAGATGGCATTATCAACCCGCCGATCGACGATCTTCTTCACGTGGTGGACAGCAAGTACCAGCTCGTGATCATGGCCGCCAAGCGGGCCCGGCAGATCAACGCGTACTACTCGCAGCTGGGCGAGGGCCTGCTCGAGTACGTTGGCCCGCTGGTCGAGACCCGCGTGCAGGAGAAGCCGCTGTCCATCGCGCTGCGCGAGGTCCGGGACGGACTCCTCTCGGTCGAGCGCACCGAGGGCTGACGGCCGCTTAGCCAGGCCGGGGCGCGTACGTGGCACCGCGGGTCGATTCTCGGCGTCGCCGCCGGCATATCGGCCTACAAGGTATGTGAGCTGCTCCGGCGGCTGACCGAGTCAGGCCATCAGGTCCGGGTCGTGCCGACTCCGGACGCGCTGCGCTTCGTCGGCGAGGCGACCTGGGCGGCGCTGTCCGGCCAGCCCGTCACCGCGGACGTGTGGACCGGTGCCGATGAGGTGCCCCATGTCCGGCTCGGGCAGTCGGCCGACCTGGTCATCGTCGCCCCGGCCACCGCGGATCTCCTGGCCCGGGCCGCCGCCGGAATGGCCGGCGACCTGCTGACCGCGACCCTGCTGACCGCCCGGTGCCCGGTGCTGTACGCACCCGCCATGCACACCGAGATGTGGGAGCACCCGGCGACCCAGGCGAATGTGGCGCTGCTGCGCCAGCGCGGCGCTATCGTGCTCGACCCGGCGAGCGGCCGCCTGACCGGTGCCGACACCGGCGCCGGTCGGCTGCCCGAACCCGCCGAGATCTTCGCCGCCGCCATGCGGGTGCTGGCGCGGGGAGCGGGCGGGCTGGGCCAGGACCTGGCCGGGCGGAAGGTCGTCATATCGGCGGGCGGGACCCGTGAGGAACTCGATCCCGTCCGGTTCCTCGGTAACTGGTCGTCCGGCCGGCAGGGGTACGCGTTCGCGGAGACCGCCGTGGCCCGCGGGGCCAAGGTGGTGCTGGTCTCGGCCAACGTGTCGCTGCCCGATCCGGCCGGGGCCCAGGTCATCCGGGTGACGTCCGCCCGGCAGATGCGCGACGCGGTGCTGGCCGAGTCGGCCGATGCCGACGCGGTCGTGATGGCGGCCGCCGTGGCCGACTTCCGCCCGGCGGCCCGGAGTGACTCGAAGATCAAGAAGAGCGGGTCGGAGCCGGAGCCGATCCGGCTCGTCAAGAATCCCGACATCCTCGCGGAACTGTCCGCGCGCCGCGGCACCGCCGGGGCCGGCTGGCCGCCGGGCGCCAGCCGGCGGGCCGCCCGCCGGCCAGGTCATCGTCGGGTTCGCGGCCGAGACCGAGCCGGATCTCGCCGACAGCCAGGCCGAAACTGGCCCGCAAGGGCTGTGACCTCCTCGTCGTCAACCGGGTCGGAAACGGGCTGGCGTTCGGAACTCCCGACAACGAGGCGCTGGTGGTCGGGGCCGACGGGACCCAAACTAAGATTTCGCGCGGCCCGAAGGGGGCCCTGGCTGATACTGTCTTGGATCTGGTCGTGGCCCGGCTGGGGTGAGCGAGCCGGTGTGCCGGGCCGGTATCACAGCCCGGTGCGGGCTGATCAGATTACGGAAGACGTCTAGTACGTTTTGAGCAGGCCTGATCAGCGTTCCCCCCAGCGGCGTGATCATGGATAAACTTCGGCCGAGCCCGCATTACAGAAAAGGGAGTCTCGTGGCACGTCGCCTCTTCACCTCCGAGTCGGTCACTGAGGGTCATCCGGACAAGATGGCCGACCAGATCAGTGACGCGATCCTCGACTCCATGATCAAGGACGACACCGAGAGCCGGGTGGCCGTCGAGACGCTCATCACCACGGGCCAGGTCCACGTGGCCGGTGAGGTCACCACCCGGACCTACGTGGACATCCCCGGCATCATCCGGGAGAAGATCCTCGAGATCGGCTACGACTCCTCGGCCAAGGGCTTCGACGGCGCCTCGTGCGGCGTGTCGGTGTCGATCGGGTCCCAGTCGCCCGACATCGCCCTCGGCGTGGAGGACGCCTACGAGTTCCGCGAGGGTGAGGGCACCGAGGACCTGGACCGCCAGGGCGCCGGGGACCAGGGCCTGATGTTCGGCTACGCATGCCGCGAGACGCCGGAGCTCATGCCGATGCCGATCATGCTGGCCCACCAGCTGGCCCGGCAGCTGTCCGAGGTCCGCCGCAGCGGGACCGTGCCGTACCTGCGGCCCGACGGCAAGACCCAGGTGACGGTCGAGTATGCCGGTGACAAGCCGGTGCGGCTCGACACGGTCGTGGTGTCCTCCCAGCACGCACCGGACATCAACCTGAAGGAGCTGCTGGCTCCCGACGTCAAGGAATACGTGGTCGACCCGGTGGTGGCGGCCCTCGACCTGGACACGACCGGGTACCGGCTGCTGGTCAACCCGACCGGCCGTTTCGAGGTGGGCGGCCCGATGGGCGACGCCGGCCTCACCGGCCGCAAGATCATCATCGACACCTACGGCGGGATGGCCCGGCACGGCGGCGGGGCGTTCTCCGGCAAGGACCCATCCAAGGTGGACCGCAGCGCGGCGTACGCGATGCGCTGGGTGGCCAAGAACGTCGTCGCCGCGGGGCTGGCCGACCGCTGCGAGACGCAGGTCGCCTACGCGATCGGCAAGGCCAAGCCGGTGGGACTGTTCGTGGAGTGCTTCGGCACCGAGCACGTGCCCGTGGAGCGGATCCAGGACGCCGTCCTGAACGTCTTCGACCTCCGGCCCGGCGCGATCATCTCGGTCCTGGACCTGCTGCGTCCCATCTACTCCCAGACCGCGGCGTTCGGTCACTTCGGCCTGCCCGAGCCCGACTTCTCCTGGGAGCGGACCAACCGGGTCGAGCAGCTCCGCTCGGCCGCCGGCCTCTGACACCAGCCGCCTGCCGCTGACACCAGCCGCGGCCGGCCGCGCTCTGACGCGGCCGCATTGCCCACGGCCCGCAGGCGGCTAAGCCGCCTGCGGGCCGTTTACTCATTGCTGCGCCGCCTCCTGTGCGGCGCTTTTCCTGCTTGCCGTGCCTCTCGTGCGGCCCTTTCCCGGGCTTGCCCCGCCTCCTGTGCGGCGTCTCCCGGCCCCCCGCCCCGCATGCGGCGCTTTCCCGGCTTGCCCCGCGCCCCTGTGCTGCGCTTTCCCGCCGCTACGGGGCCATCGTCTTATTTCTTAACGGGCCGGGTATCTGTAGCTGTTACATGTCAGAGCGGTAGTCGGGGCACGTGCGTATGCGCATGCTGAATCACTTGCGGATGAGTTTGCGGAAGCTCATGCCGATGCACGTGCAGATCAATATGATGAGGCGCGTCCGGGCCCGCAGGACGCGGCCCGGGTAGCGGCGCGCCAGGCCTGTGCTCGTGATCAGGAGCAGCCCGCGGCTATGTGGTCACTGCAATGTCAGGAGACACGAGGATGCACGGCATCTATAACGGCATGTCGGCCGGAGACCTTGGCGGGGCGGCGTGGCGGAAGAGCCAGCGCAGCAATTCCCAGGGGGCCTGCGTGGAGATAGCCAGGATCGGCGCCGGGACCGTCGCGATGCGCAATTCCAGGGATCCCCAGGGCCCGGCGCTCATCTACCGCCGGGAGGCCATCGCGGCCCTGATCGAGGGCCTCCGGGACGGCGACTTCGACAACATGGTCTCCTGAGGCGCGGCTGGACGCCCCGCCGCGTCTGGCCTGGCGCGGCGGGGCGGCCGGATAATCGTCATGTCGCCGATACCCGAACCAGAGAGACGAACATGACCGAGACCCCGATCGACCTGCCCGCGCTCGAGGCCCAGCGGGCCCGGCTGCGGGACGCCTACCTGGCGGCCAGCCGGCCCGTCAGCAGCGCCCGCGGCGTGCACCACACCGCCCTGCTCAGCTCGGACGTCGAGCGCACGATCCGGTTCTACCAGGGGGTCCTGGAGTTCCCGCTGACCGAGATCTTCGAGAACCGGGACTACAAGGGCTCCAGCCATTTCTTCTTCGACGTGGGCAACGGGAACCTGCTCGCGTTCTTCGATTTCCCCGGCCTCGATCTGGGCCCGTACGCCGAGGTGCTCGGCGGCCTGCATCACCTCGCGATCTCGGTCACCCCGGAATCGTGGCAGCACCTGCAGGGCAAGCTGGACGCGGCCGGCGTTCCCTACCAGGCCGAAAGCGGGACGTCGCTCTACTTCCGCGACCCGGACGGCGCGCGGGTCGAACTGATCGCCGACCCCCTCGGCGAGATGTACGGCACCAGCGTGCTCTGACCGGCCCGGCCCTGGCCTGGCCCGGCCGTTTCTCAGCCGCCCACCCCGACCGTGACGTCCGGAGAGCTGGGGCTCTCCTGCGTCCGGATCGTCCGGCGGCCGGCGATGAGCCAGCCGGCGAAGGCGATGACCAGCGCCACGATCACACCGAGGTTGGCGAACGCCCAGGTGCCGCTTTTGCCGCCCAGGCCGAACGGCCCGAGCAGATAGCCCTGCCACTTCAGCCAGGTCGCCGAGGTGTTGGTCACCAGGCCCCAGCCCACGACGGTGCCGACGACCATCAGCGCGACCGGGAGCCACCGGACGTCGCCGTAGCGGCCGCGCGGATCGTAGAGGTCCTGGTCGGCGTAGTCCCGCCTGGCGCAGCGCGATGTCGGCCAGCATCACCCCGCACCAGGCGGCGATGGGCACGCCCAGCGTGATCAGGAAGCCCTGGAACGGGCCGATGAAGTTGTGGGAGAAGAACACGACGTAGATCGTGCCGGCGATCATCAGGGTGCCGTCGATCATGGCCGCCACGTACCGCGGGGCCCGCAGGCCGGCCGCGAGCAGCGTCAGCCCGGACGAGTAGATGTCCAGCACCGCCCCGCCGACCAGGCCGAGCACGGCCACGATGGCGAACGGGAAGAGATACCAGGTCGGCAGGATGGTGGTCAGGGCGCCGATCGGGTCGGCCGAGATGGCCGTGCTCAGGGCCCCCGACGAGCCGGCCAGCAGCAGGCCGAATCCGAGCAGGAAGACGGGAGCGACGGCGGAGCCGAACGTGGTCCACCCGATGACCCCGCGGCTCGAGGCGCGCCGGGGCAGGTAGCGCGAGTAGTCGGCCGCGGTGTTCACCCAGCCGAGGCCGAAGCCGGTCATGACGAAGACGACGGCGCCGATGACCGCGGCCGGGGGGCCGGCGTGGATGTGCGACACGGTGGTCCAGTGGATCTTGCCCGCGACCAGGATGAAGTAGACGACGGTCAGGACGGCGGTGACGACGGTGATGACCGCCTGCAGCCGCATGATCGTGTCGAAGCCGAGCACGCCGCCGCCGACGATGAGGACGGTGATGATCAGGAAAGCGATGATCTTGGTGCCGTCTCCGCCGCCCCAGCCCAGCCGGGCGAACACGGTCGCGGTGGCCAGCGTGGCCAGTGCGGTCAGCACGATCTCCCAGCCCACGCAGAGGATCCAGGAGATGACCGACGGGAGCTTGTTGCCGCGCACCCCGAAGGCGGCCCGGGACAGGATCAGCGTCGGCGCCGAGCCGCGCTTGCCGGCCAGCGCGATGAAGCCGCACAGCAGGAACGACAGCACGATCCCGATCAGGCCGGCCACGGAGGCCTGCCAGAACGAGATGCCGAATCCCAGCACGAACGAGCCGTAACTCAGGCCCAGCACCGAGATGTTGGCCGCGAACCACGGCCAGAAAAGCTGCCGCGGCGTGCCCCGGCGCTCGTCCTCGCCGATGACGTTGATGCCGTTGAGCTCGATGCCCCCGGCGCGCTGCTGCGTTGCGGTGCTCACCTCACGCTCCTCCCGGGCGGGCAAGTCGTGACCGCGGTGCCACAACTTGACAGCCCGACGTCTCCCGCTGAAACATCGCCGTGATGGTCCATCTTCCCAGTGCCGCGGCGGCCCACGTTGACAACATGGCCCAGCGGGCCAGGGGCGCCCTGTACGGGCTGGCCATCGGCGACGCCCTGGGCATGCCGACCCAGATGCTGTCCCGGCAGGAGATTATCGAGCGCTGGGGCGGGGTCCTGACCTGGTTCGAGCCCGCCCCGCCCGATCACCCCATCGCCGCCGGGAAACCGGCCGGCACGGTCACCGACGACACCGAGCAGGCCGTGCTGCTCGGCCGGCTGCTGGTCGCGGGGGGCGGGACCGTCGACGCCCGGAAGCTGGCCTCGGCGCTCGTCGGGTGGGAAGCGGACATGGCCGCCCGGGGGTCGCTGGACCTGCTCGGCCCGTCGACCCGGCGCGCCGTGGCGGCGGTGCAGGCCGGTACGCCGCCGGAGGAGGCCGGGGCCAGCGGCGACACCAACGGCGCGGCCATGCGGATCGCCCCGGTCGGGATCGCGGTGAGCGTCGCGGGAGCCGACGGCCGGATGGACTCCGACAGCCTGGCCAGCCTGGTCGACCGGGTGGTCGAGGCGAGCCGCGTCACCCACAACACCGGGCTGGCCCTGGCCGGGGCGGCCGCGGTGGCCGCCGCGGTCAGCGCCGGGATCGCCGGCGCGACGGTCCCCGAGGCGACCGAGGTCGCCGTGGCCGCCGCCCGGCTGGGCGCCCGGCGGGGGCACTGGGTGGCCGGTGCCGACGTCGCCGCGCGCATCGAATGGGCCACCGGCCTGACCGCCGCCCGGCCGCCGCTGGCCGCGGCCGAGCTGATCTACCGGCTGGTCGGCACCAGCCTGGCCACGCAGGAATCCGTGCCCGCCGCCTTCGCGACGCTGAGCGTGCTGCCCGACGACCCGTGGCGGGCGTGCCGCCTCGCGGCCTCGCTGGGCGGCGACTGCGACACGATCGCCGCCATGGCCGGGGCGATCAGCGGCGCGTGCCACGGCCTGGCCGCGTTCCCCGCCGATGCGGTCGCGGTGATCCACGCCAACAGCCTCGGCCTGTCCCGGCTGGCCGACAGCCTGCTCGCGCTCCGCCTGCGCGGCCGCCCCTCGCGGCGCCGGGAGACACAGTGAGCCTGGGACCCGTGGGGAGCCCGGCGATCCGGCGGCTGGTGTTCGCCGGCGAGGCCATCGTCGACCTGATCATGACGGGTCCCGGCCCTGCCCGAACGAGGCGGTGACATGCTGGCCACCTCCTCCGCGACGGCCGTCGGCGGGGGGTTCAACATCATGGCCGCCGCGGCCCGGCAGGGCCTCCCGGTGCTCTACGCCGGCGGCCACGGCACCGGCCCATGGGGCGACCTGGTCCGCGCCGCCCTGGCCGCCGAGGGCATCGGGATCCTGCGGCCCCGGGACGAGCACCGCGACACCGGCTTCGACGTGGCCCTGGTCGAGCCGGACGGGGAGCGGACGTTCGTCACCAGTCTCGGCGCCGAGGCCGTGCACGAGGCCGGGACCTGGGCCGACGTGCCGGTGGGTCAGGGCGACGCGGTGTACGTGTCCGGCTACGGCCTGGCCGCCGCCGGGTCGGGCCCGGTGCTGGGCGCCTGGGCCGCGGGCCTGCCCGGCGAGGCGCTGCTGTTCGTGGATCCGGGCCCGCTGGCCGCCGACATCCCCGAGGACATCTTCGGCCCGGTGCTGGCCCGCTGCGACTGGCTGAGCTGCAACCAGCGCGAGGCCTTCCTGCTGTCCGGGAGCAGTGACCCGGCCGGCGCCGCTGCCCGGCTGCTGCGCCGACGACGGGCACGAGGGCCGGGCGGGCCCGGCCGGCGTCGTCGTCCGGGCCGGCGCGGCCGGGTGCGTCGTCGCGCACGGGGACCGGGTCACGTACATCCGGACCCCGGACGTCACCGTGGTCGACACCACCGGCGCGGGCGACGCGCACTCGGGTGTGTTCCTGGCCGCCCTGGCCGCCGGCGCTCACCCCCGAGGAGGCGGCCCGCCGCGCCAACGCCGCCGCCGCCCTGGCCGTCACCCGGCCCGGCCCGGCCACCGCCCCCACCCGCGCCGAGCTAGACGCCTTCCTCCGCCCCCTCTAGCGCGCCGGCGAGGGTTCCCTATGTCCACAGCGGCGCCGTTGTAGTTGCTAGGGCGTACCACAGAGGGACCTCCGTGGACATTGGTCGGGGCGCGGAGTGCGGGCGGAGTGCGGGCGGGGGACGGGGGAGGGCGTGGTTGGATCGGGGGGTGGTTACGATCCTGCTGCTGTCTACCGCTGACACCGAACTTCTTGCCGCGCGCGCGTCCGGCGCCGGGTACCGGACCGCCAACCCGGTCCGGATTCCCCTCGACGACCCGGGGGCGCTCACCGCGCTGACCGACGGCGCGGACATCGTGGTCGTGCGCCTGCTCGGCGGGCGGCAGGCGTGGCCGGCCGGCCTCGAGGCGCTGCGGGCGACCGGGCTGCCGCTGGTCGCCCTGGGCGGCGAGGCCGCGCCGGACGCCGAACTGATGGCGCTGTCCACCGTCCCGGCCGGGGTGGCCGCCGACGCGCTCGGCTACCTCCGCGAGGGCGGCCCGGCCAACCTGCGCGAGCTGGCGGCGTTCCTGTCCGACACCGTGCTGCTCACCGGGGAGGGATTCGCCCCGCCCGAATCCGCCGCCCGCCTACGGGGTCCACCGGCTGCCCGCGCCCGGAACCGCTGCCGATCCCGCGCCGCCGATCCGCGCCCGAGCCGCCCGCAGCGCGGTGACGGCGCCCGGCCGACGGTCGCCGTGATCTTCTACCGGGCGCACGAGCTGTCCGGTAACACCGCCTTCGTCGACACCCTGTGCGCCGCGATCGCCGGGCGCGGGGCGACGCCGCTTCCCGTCTACTGCTCCTCGCTGCGTTCCGCCGACGCCGGCTTGGCCGAGCTGCTGCGGCCGGCCAGCGCCGTGATCACGACCGTGCTGGCGGCGGGCGGCTCGGCCTCCGCCGGCACGGGCGCGGAAGGCGACTGGGACGCCGGCGTGCTCGCCGAGCTCGGCGTCCCGATCATCCAGGGCCTCTGCCTGACCAGCTCACGGGCCGAGTGGCAGGAGGCGGACGGGGGGGTGAGCCCGATCGACGCGGCCATGCAGGTCGCCATCCCCGAATTCGACGGCCGGCTGATCGCGGTCCCGTTCTCCTTCAAGGAGGAAGGCCCCGACGGCATCCCGGTCTACACCGCCGACCCGGAACGCGCCGCCCGGCTGGCCGGCATCGCCGTCCGGCACGCGCGCCTGGCCGCCATTCCGAACCCGGCCAAGCGCGTCGCCATCATGCTCTCCTCCTACCCCACGAAGCATTCGCGGGTCGGCAACGCGGTCGGGCTCGACACGCCCGCCTCGGCGGTCCGGCTGCTCCAGGCGATGCGGGAGGCCGGCGACGACCTCGGCGGCGGCTTCCCCGAAGACGGCGACACCCTCATTCACACCCTCATCGCGGCCGGCGGCTACGACACCGAGTGGCTGACCGAAGAACAGCTCAGCGCCGCGCCGGCCCGGGTCCCGCTGTCCGCCTACCGTTCGTGGATTTCCCGTCTGCCGAACGATCTGCGGCAGCGCGTCATCGCCCACTGGGGAGAACCGCCGGGCGAGCTGTACACCGACGGCGACGACATCGTGCTCGCCTGCCTGCGGTTCGGCAACGTGGTGCTGATGATCCAGCCGCCGCGGGGATTCGGGGAGAACCCGGTCGCCATCTACCACGACCCGGATCTGCCGCCGTCCCACCACTACCTGGCCGCCTACCGGTGGCTGGAGAAGGAGTTCGGCGCGGACGCCGTGATCCACCTCGGCAAGCACGGCACCCTCGAATGGCTGCCCGGGAAGGGGCTCGGCCTGTCGGCGCGGTGCGCGCCCGATGCGGTGCTGGGGGACATGCCGCTGATCTACCCGTTCATCGTGAACGACCCGGGCGAGGGCACCCAGGCCAAACGGCGCGCCCACGCGGTCATCGTCGACCACCTCGTGCCGCCGATGGCCCGCGCCGAGTCCTACGGCGAGCTGGCCAAGATGGAGCAGCTCCTGGACGAGTACGCGACCGTGGCCGCGCTGGATCCGGACAAGCTCCCCGCGGTGCGGGCCCAGATCTGGTCGCTGGTGCGCGCCGCGCAGCTGCACCACGACCTCGCGGTGGACGCCGAGCCCGGCTCGGCCGAGTTCGACGACTTCGTGCTGCACATCGACGGCTACCTGTGCGAGGTCAAGGACGCCGCGATCCGGGACGGCCTGCACATCCTCGGCCAGGCCCCGGCCGGGCGAGGCCCTACTCAACCTGGTCCTGGTCATCCTGCGCTCGGCCCAGCTCTGGAGCGCCCGCTGGGGAGCGCTGCCCGGCCTGCGCGCCGCCCTGGGCTTGGCCGAAGGCAGCGACGCCGCGTCCCGCGCGGAGGCGGACCGCTACGAGCAGACCGCCCGCGCCCTGGTCGAGGCCATGGCCGCCGCCGACTGGGACTCCGCGCGCGCCTCCGACGTAGCGGTTGCCACCTCGCCCCACAGCCCCCGGCCGTCCCCTCGTCCCCGGCCGCCGCCGTCCTCGCCCCCGCGCCGTCCGCCGGCCCGCCGCCCGCCGTGAACCTTTCACTCCGCCGTGAACCTTTCACCCCCGCGCGAACAGGCCCCGCAGGGCGAGGCGGGGGAGTACCCGGGCTCGTTCGGGAAAATGATCGTGACCAGTTGGAGGCGGTGGCGCGGGTGCTGGAATTCGCGTGCGCGGAGGTGGTGCCGCGGCTGGCCGGGACCACCGGGGAGATCGGCGCGGTGCTGCGGGCGCTGTCCGGCGGCTACGTTCCGGCCGGACCATCGGGGTCGCCCACTCGCGGCCTGGTCAACGTGCTGCCGACCGGGCGGAACTTCTACTCCGTCGACCCGAAGGCCATCCCGTCGCCCAACTCATGGGACACCGGGGCGGCACTGGCCGAATCGCTGCTGGCCCGGCACCTCGCCGACGAGGGCCGCTACCCGCGCTGCGTGGGCCTGACCGTGTGGGGCACCTCTGCCATGCGCACGCAGGGCGACGACATCGCCGAGGTGCTGGCGCTGATCGGGTGCCGCCCGGTCTGGGACGAGGTATCGCGCCGGGTCACCGGGTTCGCGGTCATCCCGCCGGACGAACTCGGCCGGCCCCGGATCGACGTGACGCTGCGCATCTCCGGTTTCTTCCGCGACGCGTTCCCGCACGTCATCGGGATGCTCGACGATGCGATCGCCGCGGTGGCCGCGCTGGATGAGCCGGCCGAGGTGAACTACCTGCGTGCGCACGCGACCGCCGATCATGCCGCGCACGGGGACTGGCGCCGGGCCACCACGCGGATCTTCGGCTCCAAGCCGGGCGCGTACGGGGCCGGCCTGCTCCCGCTGATCGACGCGCGGAACTGGCGCGACGACGCCGACCTGGCCGAGGTCTACGCGGTCTGGGGCGGCTACGCCTACGGCCGCGGCCTGGACGGCGCGCCGGCCCGGCCCGACATGGAGACCGCGTTCGCCGCGGATCTCGGTGGCGGCGAAGAACGCGGACACCCGCGAGCACGACATCGCCGACTCCGACGACTACTTCCAGTACCACGGCGGCATGGTGGCCATGGTCCGGTCGCTCACCGGGCACAGCCCGGCCGCCTACATCGGCGACTCGGCCACGCCCGACGCGGTGAAGACCCGGACGCTGGCCGAGGAGACACGCCGGGTGTTCCGCTCGCGGGTGGTCAATCCGCGGTGGATCGCGGCCATGCGCCGGCACGGTTACAAAGGCGCGTTTGAGCTGGCTGCCACGGTGGACTACCTGTTCGGCTACGACGCGACCGCGCACGTGGTGTCGGACTGGATGTATGAGCGGCTCGCCGCCGCGTACGTGTTCGACGCGGAGAACCGTGCGTTCATGGAAAAATCCAATCCGTGGGCCCTGCGCGGCATCACGGAGCGCCTCCTGGAGGCGGCCGAGCGCGGCATGTGGGCGGAGCCGGATCCCAAGACGCTTGATCAGCTCCGCCAGGTCTACCTCGACATGGAAGGCGACCTGGAGGCCGGCGGCTGACGGCTGCCTCCCGAGGCCGCGGATGTGATCGCGGAGTTCGTGATTCGCACGTTCCGTGCCAGACTATGAACTGGCCGTGATTGGAGGCGAGGATGAGCCAGGCTTCGCACATACCCCCAGGGATCGACACCACCGTGCCGACGCCCGCGCGGATCTACGACTACATGCTCCGGGGGCATAACAACTTCGAACCGGACCAGCGGGCCGGGCAGAAGATCCTGGCCGCGTCGCCGGAGCTCGGGGACTCGGCCTTTGCCAATCGCGGCTTCCACCAGCGGGCCGGCGAAGTGGATCGCCGAGCAGGGCATCCGGCAGTTCATCGACATCGGCTCGGGCCTGCCGACCGTGGGCAACACCCACGAGGTCGTGCAGAAGGTGATCCCGGACGTCCACGTCGTCTACGTCGACAACGATCCGATGGTGCAGCTGCACAGCGAGGACATCCTGCTCGGCGAGGAGAAGATCGCCGCCATCCTCGGCGATCTGCGCGACCCCTCCTCGATCCTGGACAACGAGCAAGTCCGCGCGCTGATCGACTTCAGCGAGCCGCTCGGGCTGGTGATGACCGGTCTCATGCACTTTCTGCCGGACAGCCAGGATCCGTGGGGCCTGCTGAGGCGCTACGTCAGCGCCATCGCGCCGGGCAGCTACCTGTCGCTGTCGCACCTGACCGAGGACCACATGCCGCCGGCCGCGGCCGAGGCGTTCCGTGCGGTCTTCGACAACGCCACCGAGCACATGTACTTCCGCTCCAAGCCCGAGGTGGCCCGGTTCTTCGACGGCCTGGAGATCGTCCCGCCGTATGAGGGGGCCGAGCCCGACCTGTGCTTCGCCGGTCTCTGGGGGGCGGAAGACCCCGTCGCCGCGGACACCGACGGCTCGCGCTGGCTGTACTGCGGAGTGGCCCGGCGGCCGTGACCGCCCCGCGCGTGAGGCGATTCCGTGCGCCCGACGTGAAGAACCGCGCGCTGATCGCCGTCGGCCGCCGGGCCGCACATTTGCGATCTGAGAGTTCGTGATTCGCACGTCCCGTGCCAGACTATGAACTGGCAGTCATGGAGGCGAGAATGACCCAGGCTTCGCACGTCCCCGCGGGCGTCGACACCAATGTGCCGACCCCGGCCCGGATCTACGACTACATGCTCCGCGGCCACAACTATTTCGAACGAGACAAGCAGGCGGCGGAGCAGATCCTGTCGGCGGTCCCGGAGGTCAGGGACGCGGCCTGGTCCAACCGGGGCTTCCATCAGCGGGCGGCCAAGTGGATCGCCGACCGGGGCGTCCGCCAGTTCATCGACATCGGCTCGGGCCTGCCGACCGTGGGCAACACCCACGAGGTCGTGCAGAAGGTGATCCCGGACGTCCGCGTCGTCTACGTCGACAACGACCCCATGGTCGAACTGCACAGCCAGGACATCCTGACCGGCGAGGAGTCGATCGGCGCCATCCTGGGCGACCTGCGCGACCCCGAGTCGATTCTCGAGCACCCACGGTCCGTGACCTGATCGACTTCAGCCAGCCGACCGGCCTGCTGCTGACCGGGGTCATGATGTTCGTCTCGGACAGCTCGGATCCGTGGGGCCTGGTCCGGCGGTACGTGGACGCGCTGGTGCCCGGGAGCTACCTGTCCCTGTCGCACCTCACCGACGACCACAAGCCGCCGGCGTCGGCCGAGGGGTTCCGGGCCGTCTTCGACACCGCGACGGAGCACCTGTACTTCCGTTCCAAGGCCGAGGTGGCGCGGTTCTTCGACGGCCTGGAGCTGGTTCCGCCCTACGAGGGCGCTGAGACCGACCTCTGCTTCACCGGCGTCTGGGGCGCGGAGGACCCCGTGCTCGCGGACAGCGAGGGCTCGCGCTGGCTGTACTGCGGGGTAGCCAGGCGGCCGTGAACGCCAAGCCCACCACCGACGATCTCGGGATCGATCCGGACACGCTGGACTGGCAGCGTTCGGGCCCGGGAAACGACGTCGGAGACGGCAGCATCGAGGTGGCCTTCGTCCGGGGGAGCGGCCCAGCCGGCGATGGCGGGAGCAGCGTGCCGGAGACGCCCGCCGACTGGGTGCTGATGCGCGTGGCCGGCGACCCGGAGCGCCGGGTGCTGGTCTTCGACCGCAACGAGTGGGAGTGCTTCCTCGACGGCGCGCGCAACGGCGAATTCGACGACGCCGCCCGGGGCGCCGGGACCTAGCGGCCGCGGATGCCGGGCCCGTGTCCGCGCGGCGAACCCCGCCTAGGAGCCGGGCCGCCCATGATCATGGGTCGTTTTCCGCTAGACGAGGCCTGGGTTTCCATGATCGTGGGTTGTTTGCCGCCAAATACGGTCGTTGGCCAAGTCCCCAAAGTGATCTTGTGCGGGGGCTGCCTGGCTGGCGGGGGTGCTGCCTGCCGGGGCGGTTCCGGTGTCGTCGTCGGTGCGGGGGTCGGTGAGCAGGGCGGTGATGGTGCGGGGGGTGGCGTCGGTGAGGGTGGCCCAGATGGTGGCCTGGTGCATGTCTTGGCTGTAGAGGGCCTGGATGTCGAACGCGGCGAGAGAGTGGCCTTGATCCGGGTCGGGGCGTCGGTGAGGACGTCGCCGAGCGACGGGGAGCTCGTCGAGAAGGGCGGGGTCGTTGCCGGCCGGGTGGCGGCGGTTGGAGGGCGGTGAGCTGGGTTTCGGTGCTGGTGCGGTCGGTCGTGCAGTTCGGTGAACCGGGCGCGGATGCGGGCGCGGTAGGCGTGGGCGGCGGTGTCGGCCGGGTCGGCGGGGGCTTCCAGTTCGGTGATCAGGCCGTGTTCGGCGGTGTCGATCCGGGCGAGCTCGGTGCGCAGGCGCGGCGGCCTGGCGGTCGCGCGGGCGCTGGCGCGGCGGCGGTGGCGGGGAAGCTGGGCGGCGAGCATGGCGGCGCGGTCGGGGCCGAAGACGCGCTCGGTGAAGAAGCCGCGCGATGGCGGCCATGAGGAGGTCTTCGCGGACGGCGACGGTGCGGGGTGGTCGGGGTGGGCGGCGGCGTGGCGGGGGTTGGCCGGGTTGTGCGGGCACAGGTAGTAGATGTACGGTGCCGGCCGGTGCTGGCTGGGTGCGGGCTGAGGCCGCACATGCGCCGCTGGCAGGCCGGCAGCGGATGCGGGACCGCAGCGAGGTAGCGGCGGCCGGGCCGGGTGGTGGGCAGTCTCGGCGTCGCGGGCGTTGCCGCGCTCGGCGCCGGTCTGCTGGGCGGCGTCCCAGGTGGCCCGGTCGATGATGGCGGGGTGGGCGGGCTCGGGGGACCAGATCCACTGGTCCGGGGGACGGGCCGGGCTTGCGCCGTGATCTTGCGGGTGCGGCCGAAGACCATGTAGCCCGGTGTATTTGGGGTTGGCGCAGGATGGCGCTCACGCCGGGCGCGGTCCAGCCCGGTGCCGGCCGGGGGCGGGGTAGCGGCCGGGTCGGCGTTGAGCCGGGCGGCGATCGTGGGGACGCCGAGCTTGTCCGTGACGCGCCAGTGATAGATCTGGGCGACGACGGGGCGCGCGGACGGGGTCCAGGGCTAGGCGGGTTTTGGTGCGGCCCTGGGCGGCTTTGGCCGGGACGGGGTGCGGGATGCGCTCGGCGGGGTACCCGTAGGGGGCGGGGCCGATGTTCCAGCCGGCCAGGGAGTGCTCCTGCAGCCCTTTCCACGCTTTTTCCTTGAGCTGCAGCCGGAACCATTCGGCGACGCCCTGCTTGACCCGGCGGACCAGGACGGTGGTGGCGTTGATCGCCTTCGATATTGGCGGGCTCGTCGGTGGCGAATAGCGGGATGCCCTGCCGGGAGAGTTCCTTTTCCAGTTTCAGCGCGTTGAAGGTGTCGCGGGCGGACCGTTCGATGTCTTCGCAGACCACGGCGGCGAACCGGGGCGCGGGGCGTGGGCTTCGGCGAGCAGGTCGGCCATGCCGCCGTCGCGGGGGATGCCGGCGGCGGCGAACTGCTGCCAGGCCTGGCCCTGGCTGCGCTGCTCCAGGTCGAGGCCGCCGGACTCGATGTCCCAGTAGTGGGCGGCGATGTACCAGCCCGGCGGGCAGCCATTCCTGGCAGGAGCGGAGCTGCCGGTTGCAGCGACGCGACGCGGGTCCTGCAAGTGCCAGGGTGGAGGTCCGGGCCAGCGAGCGCGACCGGGACCGGCTCGGCGGCGCGGCCGGCGGTGGCGGTCACGGCTGTGCTGGCTGCTGTGGTGCTGGCGTGCCCATTGCAAGTAGCTCCCTGATCGCCTCGGCCTGGCGGCGCGTCCAGCGCTGGCGGCTTTCCTGCCCGGTCTCGATCCGGATCTTTGAACCGGACTTTCATCCCGCCCGGCCTTTCCTCCTCTCTCAAATTGTAGCTGATAATGCGCGGCCTTTAAGGCATTTCTGGTGAATTACTGGCGTGTATTTCCGGCCTATCCTGCGTTTTCCTGGTCCGCTGTTCTGGTCGCTGGCTCATTTCCTGTTGCGCTCCTTTCCGTGGCGGTGGTTTCTTTTATGCGCGTGAGCGCAGTTCCCGGCGCTGGCCGGTCATCCCGTCGCCGTCGTCCCGCCGCCTGGGGAGCGGGCCAGGCCGGGCATGTCCGGGTGGAGCCCCCACGGCTGAACGACCTGGGCAGGCCCGGCCGGTCTGCTCGGCCCGGCCCGGGATGACGGCGGCGGGACGGCTGGCCTTCCGCCCCAGCCCGCTACGGCCTGGCGGCCTGGACCTGTCCGGTCAAGCATCCCGGAGCCGGAGGCCCCCGCCGGAGGCATTGGTTTGTCACCGGCCCGGCGGCGGGGCCAGGTCACGCGCGGGCGTCAGCACGAACCAGGTGATCAGCCCGGCCACGACGGCGGGACCGGCGGCCTGCCCGGGGATCAGCGTGCAGGACCAGCAGGCGACAGCGCGGCGGCCATCACGGCGCGGATCAGCAGGCGGGCGGGCGGCCGTGCCGGATGCGGGCCGGGACCAGCGCGGCGGACCGGAGCAGGCCGATGCCGGGGCGGCGGGCGGCGGTGCGGTGGCCGGGGCGGGCACGTGCGCCGGGCGCGGCGGTCGAGGTCGGCGTAGGCCTCGGTGCGTCCCCAGGGGGAGCGGAGCTGGGCGTAGGCGGTGGCGGCGGCGGTGTACCAGGCGGCGTCGCCGCCGTCGTGCGCGGTCGGGGTGGGTGGCGGTGGCGATGGCCCGCCAGGCGGCGCGGACCTGCTCGATCGGTCAGGTCCGGGGCGGGCTGGGAGGCCGAGCGCCTCGAACGGGTCGGCGTCATGGCGGGGCCTCCGGGTCCGAGCACGTCATCGAGCCGGGCCGCAGTCCGGCGGCGGTCTCCTCGGCGAGGGCCGGGCGGGTGGACGATGACCTCGGCGGGCGCGGCGGGGTCGGGCGGCGGTGAGGGTGAGCGGGGAGGGTTTGGGCCGGGCGACCTGCACGAAGGTGGCGCTGCCGCGGTGGATGTAGCAGGCCTGGCCGGTGGCCAGGTCGGCGGATGAGGTCGGGGTCGGCGGTCAAGGCGTGCTGTACGCGGGTGGTGCCCTCATCCCCCCAGGCCGCGCCGATGAGCTTGTGCGCGGATTCCAGCACGCGGCGGGTTCCGGCCAGCTCCACCAGAGGCTCGGGGTAGGGGGTGTGCATCAGCCAGATGCCGCCGTCGGCGGTGGCGGCGATCCGGTACCGCTCGTCGTCGTCGCGCGCCGAGGCCCTGCCAGGACTGGGCGGAGACCTGCACCCCGAGGCCGAGGGACCGGCCGCGTTCGTACAGGTTGGAGATGGGCACGCGGCGGGACACGGCGCGAGTAGTCGTCGGCGGCCAGCAGGATCGCCCGCCGTTCGGTTCCCGGTCGAGGTGGCGGCGTGGGCGACCAGTTCGGTCAGCGCCATGGCCTGCGCCTCGGCGACGGACGTGCTCGCGGGTGCCTTCGAGGATGAAGTACCAGGCGTCCGCGTCGGCCAGGGTGCCGGGGCCGTCCAGGGCCGGGCCGAATCGGCCCAGGAGGGTGGCGTAGCGGAACTGGATGTCGCCCAGGTGCGGGCGGGCCGACCGGATGCGCGGCAGCGCGGCGTCGTGCAGGCCGTCCCCATAGGCGGTTTCCAGCCAGCCGGCGTCGAACCGGTCGAGGAATCCGGCCGCGTTTGCCGGGGGGCCGGGCGGGGCGGCGAGCGCGAGGTTGACGGCGGCTTGCATCACGTCGCCGTAGTAGGCGGCGGCCCCGTCGCCGGTCTCGATCATCTGGAACAGCAGCACCCCCAGATCCGGGGCGGCAGCACCCACAGACGACAGGCGGGCCTCGTCGGGCCAGATGGCGACCCGGCGCGCCCCGGCCCCGTGCAGCAGCCGGCGGGTCCGTTCGGCTTTGACCCGGGCGTCGGGGCCGCCTTTGCAGTCCAGCGCGGCCAGCAGGGGCCGCGGCGCGTGGTGGCGGTGACGGCGGCCAGGGCGGCGGCGAACCACGCCGCCCACAGCCGCATCATCAGGTTCGTCTTGCCGGAGCCGGAGGAGCCGACGATGACGCAGTGCCGCATCAGCGCGGCCGGGACGATCGTGAAGACGGGCTGCCAGCGGTGCCGGACGGTGCGGATGGTCGCGCCGATCACGATCGCGCCGCGCACCGGACAGCAGCGGGACCGCGCCGGGGGCGGCGGCCCGGCCGCGTGGCGGCGCGGGCCTGCCGCCGCCACTGGCGGGCGTCGAAGATGATCGGGGCGGCCGGGGTCCGCCCGGACAGCCCGGCGCTGATGGCGTAGATCCGCCACGCCCACCCCACCCCGGCCAGCGCCAGCCCGGCCGGGACCGCGACGGGTGCGACCAGCAGCCCGGCCGCGCAGCATGTGCCGGGCGGTGAGCAGCCGCCAGGCGTGCCCCCAGTCGCTGGCCGGGGCCAGGGCGACGGCCTGCCAGGCGTGCAGCCGTAGCGGCCTGGCCGATGGCGTAGACGGCGGTCATGGGCAGCGACCAGGCGGCGGCCCGCCACAGCCGCGACGGCGGCCAGCCCGCGCAGCCACGCAGCCAGATACCCCACGGCGGCGGCCACGCGTTAACGGCCAGGCAGCGACCGCGACCGCCAGCACGAGCAGCCACCCGAACAGCTTGACGGTTTTGCGGATCAGCCACAGGGCGGCGGTGAGTTTCAGCCAGGACCACACGCTCACAGCAGCGCCCCCTCGGGCAGGTCCCGGGCCACCACGCGGGCGGCAGCGCGGCGGGCAAGGCGGCGGCGGCGCGGCCTACGACGGGCCGGGCGGCCGGGGCGGTCAGGTAGACCACCTGCGCGTAGCGGGGGCCGGTCCGGTGCGGTCCCCGCCGGGGCCGTAGTCGCTGGTGCGGGCCAGCAGGCCGCGCATGATCCGCGGTCGTGCGGGTGAGCGGTTTGGGGGTCAGCTCGGCCTCGATCGCCCAGACCTGCCCGGCGTACGGGGCGGCGTCCAGGCTGGGCCAGTGGATCTCGGCGTCGGGCACGTGGGCGATGCCGACCCGGCGCCCGGCGGCGGCGCGGATGCGCCGTTCGCTGCGCCACCACGCGCTGTGCTCCCGGTAGGCCGTGGCCGTCCTGGAGCCACAGCCGGGCGGCCAGGACGGCGCGGATGTGCGCCAGCCGGGCCAGCGCGGGCCGGGTGGCCGGGAAGGCCAGGCCGGTCAGCGGCCATGCCGGCCGGGGTCAGCCAGCACCAGGCCGGGCCGGGGCCGAGCGTGCCGGTGGCGGCGTACCCGGCGTGCCGCCAGCGGGCCACGATCGCCGCGCAGCCGCGCCGGCTGCACGTCCAGGGCGGCGGCGAGCAGGTCGTAGGGCGCGCCGTAATGCTCGGCGCACAAGACCAGGCCGGTGATGTCACGTGCCCCCAGGCGCACCGATCCCGGCGTCGGCGCGGCGGGCAGCCAGCACGCGGCCCCCCGGCTGCTGCGGCTCCATACGACAACGTTCTACCGTCTCCCTGCCCGGCCCGGAAGCCCTTTGCGGTACGGATCGTGGCGGCACCGTCACCGCGCCAGGATGCCGCCAGGCCGCCGGACGGATACAACCTGGTGTATCGGGGTGGGTGCGGTGGGTGAGCGTGTCAGGGGCCGTCTGGGGGCTGCGGCCCCTCCGGGGTGCCGGTGCCGTGGTCTTGTTTCTGCTCGATCAAGGTGAGCGCGAGGCGGATGTCCAGCGCCGAGTTTTCCCAGATGCTCGCGCCGTTGCGCCGGGCGATCCATCCCCTGATCGGGTCGCAGTACTCGATGTCCCAGCCGGGGAACATCGCACGGAGGTGGCTGAGGATGAGGCGGTTTTCTGCCGCCCGGCGGGTGATGGCTTCGGCGGCGTGGACGGCCCGGGTAAGAAGCTCGTCGGTGCATTCGGGCGGGCTGCCGTTTTCTGCGGTCAGGTAGTCGCGGGCGGTGTCCAGGGCGTCGCACTCGTCCAGGACGGGGTTGTTCCTGTGGTCGGCGTCGATTTCCGCTGCGAGCTGGGTGAGGGTATCGGCGGCGAGGAACATCAGCCCGTCCCGGCGGATGGCCTTCCACCGGTCGCGGGTGTAGGCGAATATGTACGCATCGCCCCAGGCGAGCATGAGGGATTCCAGGGTGGGGGGCCGGTTGTTCATGGCGCGGTTTCCGTCTTCCGGCCGAGGCCGGCCCAGATGTGCCCGGGCCGGCTGCCTTCGAGGCTGGCGACGGGGGCGCGCCATCGGCGGGCCTCGGTGATCCCGGGGCCGACGGGTTCGAGGCCGTCCAGGAAGCTGGCTACGTCATCCTGGCCGTGGTGGTGGAGCTGCCCGGCGTGGTATTCGGCGGTGAACTGCTCGCCGGCCTCGCCTTCGAGCTGGCCCACGGAGATGATGACGTAGCTGCCGTCCGGGATGCCGCCGATGAACTGGGCGGCGATCCGGCGTGCCGTCTCGGCGTCGTAAAAGTGGAGCGTCATGGTCATGACCAGGCACATGGGCTGGTAGAAGTCCACGGCCTGCCGGATACGCCAGTCGTAAAGGATTTCGTCGGGGTATTCCACGTCTCCCGCCACGGACAGGACGCCCTCAGTCTTGGCCAGGATGTTCTGGGCGTGGGACAGGACCAGTTCGTCGTTATCGACGTAGACGACGGTCGCGTCCGGCTGGATGTCGCGGGCCGTCTCGTGTGTGTTGGGGGTGGTCGGCAGGCCGCAGCCGATGTCGAGGTATTGCCGGATGCCCCGGCCCGCGACGTAGGCGACGGCGCGGCGCTGAAATTGCCGGCTTTTCGCGGGCCAGTGAGGCGGCGCGGGGGAACACCTTGAGCAGTTTGGCGGCCTGCTCGCGGTCGGCGGCGAAGTTGTCTTTCCCGCCGAGCAGATAGTCATAAACCCGGGGGATGCTCGGTTCCGAGGCCGACATGAACGGCCGGATCGGGGCGCCCAGTTTGGCGCGGAGCCGTTCGGTGGTTTCGGCCTGGGCGAACCGGGGCTGGACGTGCGGGCGGTCAGCTTCGGCGAGGTAGAACAGTTTCCCGCAGATGGCCCGCATCGTGATCCGGTAGTCGGGGAAGCCGAGCCGGAGCACGTCCAGCGGGGACCGCACCGGCAGCGGATTTTTACTCATGGTGGCTCACCGGAAGATGAGGGGGGCGACGTTGAGCGGGCGGGCCAGCAGCCCGGAGGCGTGCATGTGATCGGCCATCCGCTGAATCCGCGCGGCGTCCGGCGCGGCCGGGAATTGGTCGAGTTTGACCAGCGCGGCGATTTGCGGGCTGACGTGAAAGAACCGCACGACCGCTTTTTCCACGACTGGCCGGTTGGTGTCGGCCAGGTCGGCGGCCTGGGCCATGGCGCGCTGGAACGCGCGGGCGATGTCCGGGTGCTGCTGTGTCCACGCGGCGGTGGTGACGGCCCCGGCGATGGGCAGGTTCGCGTTGTACCCGGTGCAGGTATCGAGGATCGTGTTAGCGCCGAGGGTGTTTTCCGCGCCGGACTTGTACGGCTCGACTTCGTAAATGGCCTGGACCTGGTGACGGGCCAGGGCGGCGGGCATGTCCGCGAACGGGATCGCCACGTAGTGCGGCAGATCATTGATGTCGTCGGCTTTTAAGGTCTCATCCGTCATCATGGTCTGCACGTCGTTGAGGATGTTGACGGCGATGTTCTTTCCGGCGAGCCCGGCCGGGGTGGTGATCCCTGAGTGCGGGAGGGCCAAAATGACGTGCGTGCCGGTCACGCAGTCTTCGCCGTCGGCCAGGATCTTGAGGCTGATGATTCCTCTGGCCTGGGCGCGGAAGAACGAGACGTAGTTGGCGCCGGTGATGATGTCGACTGAGCCGTGCAGGAGGTCCGGCAGCGCCAGGGTGGACTGCGCCACGGTTTTGATGGTCACGTTGAGGCCCTGCTGCCGGAAATACCCTTCCTGCTGGGCCAGATAGACCGGGACGTCATCAACGATCGGCAGCGCGCCCACGGTGATACTGGTCAGCCCGGCGGGCGCGCTGCCGGGGCCGGTGGCAGCGCACGCGGGGACGGTGAACGCGGCGGTGGCCACGGTGAGGGCGGCGATGCGGCGGGTGGTGCGGTGCCCGGGTCGGTGGGGGGGTGCGGGGGGCATACTGGTGGCACCTCTTCATGGGCTATGGGGAGGCATTGCGGAGGCCCGGTTTTCACTTGGCGGTGTGCCGGGTCTTCGCGCTGCCAGTGGTCATAAACGGGATGGGCGCGGGTGAGGGCTTAGGGGGCGCGGGCGGCACGAATGGCGGTGTCCGCGCCGTGGTCGGTGCGCGGCGCGAGTTCGCGCCATAGGTCGGCGGGGTCGGTGCTGATGACGCACCACGGGCCGGGGCCGGTGCGGCTGGGGCGGCTGGTGGCCTCGAACCGGTAGGCGGGGCTGTGGCAGGTCACGATCACGTCGTAGCCCGGTAGCGCGGCACGGAGCTGGGCGAGTTCGGCCAGCATGCCCGGCGTTGGTGCCGGGCGGTGAGTGAACGCGTCCCACGCCCACGGCTTCATGGCTGGGCCTCCACGATGCGGATGGATTCGGCCAGCTCTGCGGGGGTGTGACCGTAGCGCGGTATGGGAGTGTGCCCGGGTGTCTCGCGCGGGACGGCCCGGTAGCCTCCGGTGATGGGCGCGATTTCCCAGCGCGTCGCGTATATGCGCCTGAGATCATCGAGGCTCATGTCGTCATCAGCGGCCGGGCGGGCGTTCGGTGCGTGCTGCACCCGGGCACCGCCTCGTGCAGATGGTGCGCGGAGCCCGTCTTGTTCGTGTAGCCGGGCGGTGAGTTCGCTCGGTGTTTCGGCTTGGACGAATGGGACACATCCGGCGCTTATCTCTTCACCCGTTAGCGGTTCGGTGCAGGCACCCCACCAGCGGCCGGTTTCGCTGAGCCAGACCCCCCAGTGCCCGCCGAAGGCAGCCTCGATCGCTTGGGCGGTCGCGGCGGCGGCGGTGTCGGTGTTATCCATGCTGTCTTCCGGTTGCGGCTCGTGGTCGGATGAGAGCAGCATGGATGTGCGGATGGCGGGTAATTTGCAAACGCCTTGAAACCCCTTGGAGACCAGGCGTAATGACTGACAAAGACCGGATCGGCGCTCGGGTCGCGCGGCTGCGGAAGGCGCGAGGCTTGACGCAGATTGGCCTTGCGCGGCGGGCGAATGTGTCACATAGCCTGCTCAGCAAGGTGGAAGCCGGGCACGTTCCCGCGTCCCCGGTCTTTATCGGGGCGGTGGCTCGTGCGCTCCGGGCTGACGTGACGGACCTGACCGGGCAGCCGTACCTGGTGCCGGACTGGCCCTCTGATCGGGTGCAGGCCACGATTGGCGAGATTCGGCGGGCGGTGTCGTTCCCTGATCTGATGCCCGAGCTTGATGCTGCGCCGAGGCCGGTTGATGAGCTGGAGACGGAAGTCGGGCGGCTTGTCGAATTGCAGGGCGCGACGCGGCATGTGGAGCTGGGCGAGAGGCTGCCGGCGGTTTTGGATGAGCTGACGGCGCATGCTCACGGTGGCGGCGGCGCGAAGGTGTTCCTGCTGCTGAACCGGTCCTTTGCGATCGCTTCGTCGCTGGCCCGCCGGATGGGTTACAACGATCTTGGGATGCTGGCTATCGAGCGGGCCGGGGCGGCGGCGCAGCACGCAGAGGACCCGAATCTCCCGGCGCTGGTGGCGTTGTCGCGGGCGCTGATGCTGCTGACGCACGGTTCGTACCGGCCGGGCCTGGCGGTCGCTGAGTCTGCGCTCGGCCTGGCGCAGGCACCCGAGGTGGATGGGGCGTTGCATCTTCGGTGCGCTATTTCGGCGGCACGGGCCGGGGACGCGGCGATGGCCTGGGAGCACTGGGGAATGGCCCGGGAGCTGGCCCCGGCAGCAGGGAAGGCCGATCAGTACGCGCTGGCGTTCAATGCCTCCAACGTCGAAGTCCACGCGGTGGCGGTGGCGGTGGAGCTGGGTGATTATGACGAGGCGGTGCGGCGGGGCGCTGGCCTGGTGTTGTCGCCGGCGCTGCTGCCTGAGCGTCACGCGCATCACGGTATTGATCTTGCCCGGGCGTATGCGGCGACCGGGCATTGGCGGCGGGCGCTGGATTGCCTGCTGGTTGCGGAGCGCCTTGCGCCGTTGATGGTGCGGTATCACCCGAGCAGCCGCGACACGGTGGCGAGTCTGCTGTCGTCGGCCCGGGTTCCCCCGGAGGCGCTGACAGCCTTCGCCAAGCGGATGGGCCTGCGTAACGTCATCTGATCGGCGCAGTGTGTGGCGTCTCGGTCGTTTGTTTAACCGGTTCTTCTTTCCCGGTCACTGATCTGTGTGTGCCGAGATCCTTTGCTGCTTCCTCCGGTGATGCGCGGTGAGTCACTTAGGTTTTGATCTTGGTTTTGATTTTGCGGGCAGGAGTCAGGAGGGGGTGTGGGGGAACCTTGAACCTCGGGGCCGCTTGGGGTGCCGGGGGCGGGGTTCGGGGTTTCCCCACGGTTTTGACCTTGTTTTTGATCTTGTTCGTAGTTTTTGCCTGGCCGGGTGCCGTTCTGTGGAGTTGCTTCCTGACCTCGGCCCCGGGTTGTGGGGGTGAGGTCAGGAAGTGTTTGGCGGAGCGGGTTGGACGGCACCCGGCCAGGCCAGCGGCGGTAGCCGCTGTATGTGTGCCCCGTACAGTGCCCGCACGGGCGGGCGGGTAAGTTGTACGGGTTTGTGCGGCCGGTGTCCGGCTGCTGTGTGGGCGGGCGCGCCTGGCCGCTTGGGCACCTAATGGCCATTGGGTGGCGACCGCTTATGATCCAGCGGTGCCTTCGATGAATGCCCCGGTGCTGGCGTCGATGAACACGACCGGGTGTGACGGTGTCAGTGCTCGGTTACCTGGTGGCGGACCTCCGGAAGGCGCATGCAAGCAGGTTGGACGGGTGAGCGAGATCACCCAGGCTAGTGTGTTGATAACCGTTTTGCTCGCTGCTGCGGCACCCACCGGGCACATCTACGACTCCAAACGGGCCCAACCTAGCCGACCGCACACGCCAGGCACAGAAGGCACCAAGGCGGCCGGAAGGCGAGCGCGGGTCCACTCGTCCTCCTGCTACGGAAGCAGAAACGACAAGCGAGGCGGCCCGCCCGCCTGACGCCGGTCCCGCGCCATACGGGGCACCCACCGCCGCGCAAGACGCCGCGCTATGCAATAAAGGTGCCCGCGCCAGCCAGGGCGTCGTGGCTCTTGTGTGTGAGCATGGCGACAGGTATGGTCGTTTTCGTACACAGATAAACTCAACTTCTCTCCATAGTCGACCATCGGCACGCTTCCACCTGGAATCGATTCTCAAGCGCGAACGTCCCTGCTGCCCTGGGCTCGGCAAGGCCAGCACCATGCCATATCCGGCCGCCGCGATCATTACCAGTCTCCGACTCAGCTGCACCTACCGCACCGAAGGACGGCAGCACATGACGCCCGGCAAGTACACATGTCCCCGTTTGATCCGCAGAGTAATCCGCAACGGTGGCGGCACTGGCTCACGGATGCTGCCATCTCGCTTCGTGCGGGTATCGGCCGCCATCGCCCTGTCAGTCGGCATAGTTTCCGCCATCCCGGGCAGCCAAGCAAGCGCGTCCGGAGGCGGGGATGGCTGCAACCCGGGGCGATCCAACAATTATGTGAGCTACTATTTTGATGGGGCTTTTAGCCAACCCGGGAAAACCATGGGAGGTGTATACGCCAAAATTGGGAACTACTCACCATTCGTGTACAACACGAGCGGCGATACCGTTACCGAATGGGTAATGCTGGTGACGACCTCAAACAACAGTCTGTACACGCAGGTCGGATGGTGGGAATCCCCGGGCGGCGTCCGGTACACGTTTGACGAGTATTCACTGGGCAGCGGCGCGTACCATAACGATTTCTACCCAGCATATTCAATCAACTCTCAGATCTATTATGACATGCTGTGGAACTCTAATAGCGGCTTCACGTTTGAGGCGAATAATCAAGTGGTCAATACGTACCAGAACTACTTTACACCCAACAGCGCCAACGTGTACGCCGAAATACACACGCAAGCCTCACAGATGCCCGGCGGAAACTACAACGGCAATTATGTAAGCGACATGCACGGTTATGTCTCTGGAGGCTGGTACAACTTCAATGGCGACACCCAGACCCTTCCGCAAACCAGCTGGGGTGGCGAAACGCCTTGGTTCCAAACCGGTGTAAACCAGTTTGTGACATGGGATCATGCATGCTCATACTGATAGCTGGGTAAGCTCAGGCAGGAGTATCGGCGAATGATGCGCGGAACCACGTGGTTGGGGAGAACAGTGGGCGAGAGCAAGACCAGGTGGGCCCGCGGTGGCGCCGCCGCTGGCATTCTGATCATCATCGGCGCGGTCATAGCTGCCGTTACAGGGACATTCTCGTCGGCTCCTGCCGCACACGCTGCGGCCGTTCAGGGCAACCCGGTGTCACCCGAAATGCTGGCTGCCATGACGGCCGGGAACAGCCTGCATATAACGACCGTGCCCGCCACGAGCATGCAGCCGCAGGCGGCCACGTCACAGACGACGGCGGAGCAATCCGCGCTAAGGCAGCTGCCCGCAGGCTCGAAAGTGCTGGGAGCGTCGCTAGCAAACGCCGCGATCCCTCTCTACGGCCACCAGTCCCAGCTCGTATGGCTGGTATCGGCTCATCCGGCCGGGCATGACCAGCAACCAGCCCCCGCCCCGGCTCGCAAACTTCTACATCGCTGTGATCAGCGCAGCCAGCGGCAAGTGGCTGATGGCATCAGCCCGCCGCTCACCGCAGCTGCCCGACCTCCCCAAGATCCCGCGATCTTGACTAAAACGGCTGCCGGAGCGCGCCCCATCCTGGCGGCGGCGGTACTGCTGGCTATGGCAGCCTGCGATAACCACCCGATCCATCAAATCCCCATCCCCGCCTGCGCTTGCGCCGATCTACACGACCGTCGCCGGGCATCACGTTTTCGTATTGTACGCAGGCCCAGCGCCGCTCTACTACAACACGGCCGACATCCGACGGAAATAACATGCGCAGGGCCGTGCACCAAGACATGGCGGCCATTGCCCGCCAGGAACATGCCCTCCGGGCAATTGCCGCCGGTCAATCTCGAACCGGGTAATGTCAGTTCCACGACGGGCCGAACGGCCTGGCAAGCTGAATACAACGGGCACCCTCTCTACACCTACGCCCACGACACGCCTAAGCGTCCGCCGCACGGCCAGGGTATCGACGGCAAATGGTTCGCGCTTACGCCCGCAATAACATCGAGCTCGCGCACCCCCTAATGTGCACACCACACCTGGTGAGTTGCATGTTGTGGCGTGCCCGCGCGCACGGACGGTAATCTACGCCAGAACGCTATACATATGATCTGCGCTGGGGTGACTATCGGTATCAGTGCTATGCCGAACTGCCGGGCATGAGCAGGCTCACCCGGCCCCGAAGGGTGGTCTTGCTGGTTGCGTGTTCGGAGTCGCGGGGGGCGGTCCCGCGCGGCCCCTGGCCGGTGGGAGGGTGGGCGGGCCACCCCTCTGGTTGCTGCTGCTTCCGTGCTGGCCGGCGCGGCCGGGGACGAGTGCGGCGGCGCTCGGCCCCGGCCTGGGCGGGTGTTCCTTCCTTGGTGCCACCTTTCCCTGGCTAGCGCGGCCGGTTACGTTGGCCGCGCTAGCCCTCGTGATCTCAGAGTTGGGCTGTCCATTCGATGACGAGCCGGCGGGCGGGGCCGTTTTTTTGAGAGTTGGCCAACGGCGGTATACGACGTTTTCTTCACACGATCATGGGCGTCCCGGCCGTGCGGGTGCGGGTGTGACTGGAGTGGCGCGGGCGGGCGCCGCAGTGGGGCCGAGGCGCGCGCTCGGGCGTGCCGGGAGCCCGGGCGCCGGGACACTGGCAGGCGGGAAGGCGGGTGCCGGGAGCCGCTGGCCGGGAGCCCTGGCCGGGAGCCCCTGGCGCCGGGAGCCCCGGTAGGCGGGGAGGCGGGTGCCGGGAGCCCCTGGCCGGGAGGCGGCCGGAGCCCGGCCGGGAGCCGGGGCGGGGCCGGCGCGCTCCGGCGGCGGGAAGGCAGATCGGGAGGGCGGGAAACGGGTACGTATTCGGGACCGAGCCGCGTTCGGCCGCGATCGGGTTATTAAAAATCTAGATTTGCGAATCGCAAGTTGGGTACTCTTAATGCTGAAGTTGACATCGGGTCAAGGAGGGCAGCCGGATGGCGGATGACGCCCGTGGCGCTACGATCGCCAAGCGCCAGCTGTCCCAGCGCCTGGCTGACCTCCGCGTCGCCACCGGCTACACCGCCAACCACGTCTGCGACATCCTGAACTGGGGCCGCGGCAAGGTGGGGCGGTTCGAGGCCAATCAGTGGAAGCGTCCCGAGATGAGCGACGTCCGGGACCTGCTCCGCATCTACGGCGTGGACAGCGCCGAGCGCGACGAGGTGGAAGAGCTGGCCATGAAGGCCCGGGCGCGCCCCTGGTGGCGCGACTACCCGGAGATCTTCGACAGCGAGTTCCCCGGATACGAGAACGATGCCAGCACGATCCACGCCTTTATGCCGCTCATCCTGCCCGGCCTGCTGCAGACGCCGGCCTATATCGAGTCGCTGCTGCGGACCGGGCCGCGGCCGCCCGCGTGGCGGCGTAAGGCGCTCGAAGCGCGGCAGCGGCGGCAGGAGATCCTCGACCGCGCCGAGACGGCGCCGACGTTCAGCGCCGTCATCACCGAGGCGTCCCTGCTGTACCGGTGGGGAACCTCCGGCGACCGCCGGGAGCAGCTCCGCCACCTCACCGGCATGGCCGGCCGCCGCAACGTCGAACTCCGCGTCCAGCGCTTCGAGGACGGCCCGCCGAGCGGCGCGCATTCGATGGTCAACATCTTTGGCTTCGATGGCGGGGAACCCAGCCTCGTCTTCGTGGAGACCGACTACGTGATCGAGGAGGTCAGCAAGCCCGAGTCGGTGAACGGCTACGTTCAGTCCTTCGATCGTGCCTGCGACGGGGCGCTCGACCCCAGCGACACGGTGGCCTACCTCGAGCGTCTCGCTAAGCGACTGGAGTGAGTGATGACTGACCTGTCTCAAGCTGTCTGGCGGAAGGCCCGCCGAAGTTCACACAACGGAGGCTGCGTGGAAATCGCGGCCAACCTCCCTGACGTCGCGGCGGTCAGGGACAGCAAGCGTCCGGAAGGCGGCGCTCACGTCGTCGACCGCGCCATGTTCGCCAGGTTCCTGGCGGATGTAAAGGGGGGGCGCTACGACATCTAGGTGTCGTAGCGGGGGGATGGGTGAATCCCCCGGGCTGCATCCCCGGGGGATTCATCCATTACTGAGCCTGTCTCAAGGCCCGGCGCTGCACCACGTGGCGTATGGCCTCATGGGTCGGCCGCCGTTGTGACTGTACACGTGCGTTTTGCTGTCGGCCATAGCCGGGACACGTGCGCGGCGGAAATGCATTGGTGATCTACGGGGGAACTCTTGCGAAACGCTCTACCTTACTCATAATCTGTGTTTCACAGGTTTGGAAGTTGCAAGCCTGGCATCATGATTCGTGGTTGCTGGTGGCAGCGTCGCAGCGAGCGACCAAACGCGGCGACCCTGTGGGAGGCAACAGCAGATGGGCGGTTTGCGTGGTCTGATCGCCGGCACCTGCTGCGCCTGGCCTCTGCCGCTCGACGCATCGTGCGCTAAAACGGCCCGGCAGCTGTACCGCGACGCGGCGAGCGAGGCCGGGATCACGGCCGACGTCATCTACGACGGCATCACGATGGCCAGCGAACTCGCCGCCAACACGCTGCACGCGTACGAAAGCTACGGCTCACGCGGCAGCCTCCGGCCGACCGTGGCGGCGTTGCCCGAGCTGTGGCTGTACCTGCGGGGCAGTGGGCCGAAACGAGAGCTGGTCTGCAAGATCTTCGACGCCTACCCGGGCTGGAAAGGCGGGCGGCGCTCCCGGCCACAGCCCGGTCCGCGCACCGGCCCAGGCGGTCAGCGGACGCGGGCTTCAGGTCGTCCACGAGCTGTCGCAGGGCCGATGGGGCCATCACCTCACGCGGGCGCGGCTGAGCGTGCGCCGGGTCCGCGGCAAGGCCGTCTGGTTCGCCCTTCCCATTCCGGTGCCCGGTGACCGCGGTCCCGGCCAGAACGGCAGTACCGACGGCGCTCCGGTGGACACCGCGGCCATCGACCGCTGCCGCCAGCTCAGCGCGGGCCAGGCCATGAGGGAACTCGAGGCCGATGCTGGCTGCCCGGGGCCTCAGCGGCCGGCTGGTGCGCGCGGACAAGCCCGCCGCCGACATGTCGGTCCTGTGGGTCTCACGGGGCCTGACGGTCTGGTGCCGTGATGGCGCCATATCGCTGCAGACCCCGGCCGGGGAGAGCCACTACTGGACGTACGCGGATCTTGTCGACGTCACCGAACGGGCGGTCTGGATGCACGAGGAGATCGAGCAGGCCGCCGGCCCCGCCGCCGCGCGCGCCTAACCCATCGTGCGGGCCAGCCGCTCGTAGGCGTCCAGCACCACGTCCCAGAACGTGGTGACATCGATCTCCGTCGCGACGAGCGCGTTGTACTCACCCGTCCCGGCCCGGAAGTCGGTGACGGTCATCCCCGAGGTCCAGCGGCCCGAGATTTCCACCTCGACCCGGGCCGGGTGACAGCCCAGCAGGCCGGGCTCCGCGACGTGGGCCACCGCGCACACGTCATGGACGGCCGGCCCGCCCGGCGCCGCTGGTGCGCCGGTCTCGCCGTCCCGGGCGCTTCCGGCTCGCCGCCGCGCGGGAAGCGGGTCCGCGTCGGTGGCGTACTTCTCCAGGCCCGGCAGCAGCAGTTCGCTGGCCAGGCGGCCCAGGGGCCGCATCCGGTCCCGTACCGGCTCCGTGGCCCGGGCCTGGAGCGTCACGTCCAGCCCCACCATGGTGACCGTCCAGCCGGCCCGGAAGACGATCGCGGCGGCTTCGGGATCGCTCAGGATGTTGAACTCGGCCGCGGGCGTGACGTTACCCCGGCGGCCAGCCACCCATGATGACGAAGTCCCTGACCTGGGTGACCAGCCGCGGCTCCCGGTGCACGGCGAGGGCGATGTTGGTCAGCGGGCCGGTCGCGACCAGGGTGATCTCGCCGGGCGCCGCGCCGATCGTCTCGATGAGATAGTCGATGGCGTGACCACCGGACGGCTCCGTCGCCGGGTCGGGCAGCCGTACGCCGCCCAGGCCGCTCTCGCCGTGGATCTTCCGGGCGTCGATCGGCGGCCGCAGCAGCGGCGCCGGGCTGCCGGGGGTGACCGGTGTCCCGGCCGCGCCGATGAACTCACAGACCCGCTGCGCGTTCGAGGTGGTCAGGTCCAGGCCGACATTGCCGGCCACGGTCGTGATACCGCACAGTTCCACGGCCGGGTGGCCGGCCGCGAAGGCGATGGCCAGCGCGTCGTCGATGCCCGGGTCACAGTCGAGGATGATCTTCTGAGCCACGCCATGACGCTACCGGACGCGTGGTGTCCTTCCCCGCCGCCGGCGTCCCGCTTGTAGCCTCGTGGCGAGGAGGTCGATATGCACCAGCCGCCCATTCCGCATGTCAGCAGCACGGACCCGGAGATCGCCGGGCTGATCGAGGGGGAAGCCCGCCGGCAATTCGAGAAGGTCCGGCTGATCCCATCAGAGAACTACGTGTCGGCCGCTGTGCTGGAGGCCTCCGGCACCGTGCTGACCAACAAGTACTCGGAGGGGTACCCGGGCCGCCGTTACTACGAAGGCCAGCAGTTCATCGACCCGATCGAGACCATCGCGCAGGATCGGGCGCGGGCGCTGTTCGGCGTCGAGCACGCCAATGTCCAGCCGTACTCGGGCTCGCCGGCCAACCTGGCCGTCTATCTCGCGTTCGCCGAGCCGGGCGACACGGTGATGGGGATGGCGCTGCCGATGGGCGGCCACCTGACCCACGGGTGGCCGGTCTCCGTGACCGGCAAGTGGTTCCGCAGCGTGCAATACGGGGTGCGCGCCGACACCGGCCGGATCGACCTGGACGAGGTCCGCGACATGGCCCGCCGCGAGCGGCCGAAGATCATCTTTTGCGGCGGGACCGCCATCCCGCGCACGATCGACTTCCCGGCGTTCGCGGAGATCGCCGCGGAGGCCGGTGCGCTGCTCGTCGCCGACATCGCGCACATCGCCGGGCTGATCGCCGGGGGAGCCCATCCCTCACCGGCCGGCCATGCCGACGTGATCACTACGACGACGCACAAGACCCTGCGCGGACCGCGCGGCGCGATGATCATGTCGACCCAGGCGCACGCGTCCGCGCTGGACAAGGCGGTGTTCCCCGGGTTGCAGGGCGGCCCGCACAACCACACCACGGCGGCCATCGCGGTGGCCCTGCGTGAGGCGGCCCAGCCGGAGTTCCGCGACTACGCGCACCAGGTGGTGGCCAACGCCCAGGCGCTGGCGGCGGCGCTCGCGGCGCGGGGCTACGACCTCGTCTCGGGCGGCACCGACAATCATCTGATCCTCGTCGACCTGAGCCGCCAGGGGATCGGGGGCAAGCCCGCAGCGAAAGCCCTGGACCGGGCCGGCATCGAGCTGAACTACAACACCGTTCCGTTCGACACCAGGAAGCCGTTCGATCCGTCCGGCATCAGGCTCGGCACGCCCGCGATTACCACGCGCGGCCTGGGTGAGGAGCACATGGCGCCCATCGCGGCCTGGATAGACGACGCCATCACGGCGGCGGCCAAGGACGACGAGGCGGCGCTGGACCGCATCGCCGGCGAGGTTCGGGACCTGCTGTCCGTTTTCCCCATGCCCGGCTGGTCTCAGGCCTGACGAACGTCGGTCACGCGCCGACATAAAAAGCGAACATATGCCTGGAATTGCCGGGATCCGGACGACACTGTAGGTAGCGGCTCCCGGGACCACCCCACCCGTCCTCCCGGGAGCCGCCTCAGCTTCCGTCCGCGTTGTCCTTCTTGGCGGCCCGGGATGATGGACGGCTGCACCCGCCTAGAGCTTCCTGAAGTACCGCGCGATCGGTAGCGGGACAGAACCGGCCTGCTCATAGGTGCGGCCGCATCCCGGCATGCTAGGCGGCGGCGCGTTTGATCTCTTCGGCGGCGTCCTTGCTGCGGGACACCCTGATCACGGCGGCGCCGAGCCGCGCGACGTCCTGGTCCCTGGCCAGCCTGGTCAGCTGGCCGGGGTCGGCGGGCAGGCCGAGCCGGCGCGCGCCCTCGATCACCCGGTCATCGAGATAGGGGGCGACCGAGGGCCAGACGGCCTGCACCTCCCGCAGGAAGATGTCCGCGCCCGAGGGCCCGATGCCCGGGAATTCCTGCAGCAGCGACCAGATCCGCGTCGCCTGGCCGCCGGCCTCGTCGCGGAGGCGGCGCAGGTCGCCGCCCCATCGGTCCTCCAGCAGCCCGGCCCCATCGCCGAGCATCGTGGCGGTCCGCTCGTCGTAGCGCCGGTAATGCCCCCGGCCCAGCGCGTCGACCCGGTCCTGCCAGCTCGCCTCGCGCATCGCCTTTGGTGTCGTGTACCCGGCGGCAAACAGCTCGCGGGCCGCCTGGACCGCGATGTCCGCCGTTATGCGGGCGCTGAGCAGCGTGGCCAGGACGAGCAGCTGGTACAGCGGCGCCGGCTTGTCGGCCAGCCGGATTCCGGCGTCTTCGGCGTAGGTGTGACCGTAGCGGTCGAGCAGGACTTTCACGACGGCCTCAGGTTTCGCGGCCATGACCGGGCTACCTTTCGTCGCCGCCGGATCCCCGCGGCACGGGCTCGGCGGGCTCGTCCCGGTGCGGGGCCACGCTCCGCGGGTCGCCGCGATGCGCGCCGCCGAGGACCGGGGGACCTCGCCCGCCGGCCGGTCCGGCCGCCGCTGCGGGTGCTCCCGCCCGGCCAGCATGACCGGATCAGCAGGAAGCCCAGGCAGATCACGATGACGATCGCCATGACGGTCAGGCCACCCGCCGAAATGTCGTTCGGGATGGAATAGGGCGGGACCCCGCCTGCGATGCCCACGACATCAGCGTCACCTCCTCACCGCTAGCCATACCCCGCCGGCCGGGTTAATGCGCGGCGGTCCGCAACCGGGAACCGCCGGCCACTCCGGCCACGCGGGCTCTCGTCCCGGTCCGTCGTGGGCCCTCATCGCGTCACAGTCCCTTGCTCGCCTCGGGGACGACGAGGACCGGGCATGGAGCGTTGCGCAGCACATATCGGCTGACCGCACCGAGCAGCCGGGACGGGGCGTGCTCTTTGCGGGTGGCCAGGACGAGCATCCGGGCCTGGACGGAGCGGGCCGCTTCCACGAGCACGTGCCCGGGTGACCCGACCTCCGTCCGGAGCTCGACGCCGCCGTCCTCACCGCGGAGCGCCTCGGCGACGGCCTGGCGCAGGGCCGTCTCCGCGATCTTGCGCTGCTGTCCGGGCTGCGGGGAGTGGAAAGCGGCCGGCCGCCGGTGCGCCCGCCGCGCCTTCGGTGTACGCCATGACGGCGACCAGGGGGACCCCCCGGAAATTTGCCTCTTCGCGGGCCAGCCGGATGGCGGCATGTGAGTTGCGCGAGCCGTCCACGCCTACGACAACGGTCATCGTCCACCTCTTATGGCTAGGACCTTCTCCATGATGCCCCCGGCCGTCCGGCGCGGTGTATTGGCCCTGCTCCTGGCGGCTGGGCTGTCCTATGGTCTGCTCTTCCCGCCCAGGCGCCCGCCATGCGCGGCCCGCCGCCCTGCCGCCGCGCTCACTTCCAGAGCAGTGCTCTGTTTTGTATTCGGCGCTCTGCTATGGTCGGGGCATGCCACCACGCACAACCGCGCGGGAGCGGGTCCGGGCCGAGATCACCCGCGAGATCACCGACATCGCCCGCGGCCACCTGGCAGCCGGCGGTGCCGCGGGGCTGTCGCTGCGCGCCGTGGCCCGGGACATGGGAATGGTCTCGTCGGCGATCTACCGGTACTTTCCCAGCCGGGACGACCTGCTCACGGCGCTCATCATCGACGGGTACAACGCGATCGGCGAGGCGGTCGAGGCGGCGGACGCGGCCTGCCGCCGCGACGATTACCCGGGGCGCTGGCTGGCGGGGGCCCGGGCGGCCCGGGAGTGGGCGCTGGCCCACCCGCACGAGTACGCGCTGATCTACGGGTCGCCGGTGCCGGGCTATCAGGCCCCGGCGGACACCATCGGCCCGGCCAGCCGGACCGCGGTCGTCTTCGGCCGGCTGGTCAGCGACGCGCACGCGGCCGGCGCGCTCAAGGCGGCCCCGCCCAGCCGCCCGGTACCGGCCGCACTGACCGAGGACGCCGCCCGGCTCCGCGAGACGGTCATGCCGGGCGTGCCCGACGACATCGTCCTCGGCGCGCTGACCGCGTGGGCGGGCATGTTCGGGGTAATCAGCTTCGAGCTGTTCGGCCAGTTCACCAACGTCGTCACCGACACGGCGCGTACTTCGACCACGCCGGCGGACGTCTGGCCGCCTGATGGGCATGGCTAGATGACACGCGGGCGCCGCGCGGCCATGCCGCGCGGCGCCCGTTGACTGCTGCCGGGTCAGGAAGACGCGGTGGGCGTCCGCCAGTTCACCGTCGGGCGCAGCGCCTCCGGGCGGACCCGGTGCGCGTACCGCTTGGTGATCTCGAACAGCGACTCGATGAGGGTGTCCGAGAGCAGGTGCGGCTCCAGGCCGAGCTCGATCAGCTTGGTGTGGGCCACGTTGTAGTAGTGCTCGGGCAGTTCGACCCGCGGGTTGTCGATGTTCTCGACGGTGACGTCTTCCGGGCTGGCCGCCTTGATCGTCTCGGCGATCTCCTTGACCGACATCCACTCGGTGATCTGGTTGAACACCCGGAACTCACCGCGGTCGGCCGGGTTCTCGCACGCGAGCTGGATACAGCGCACGGTGTCCCGGATGTCGATCATGCCGCGGGTCTGGCCGCCGGCGCCGTAAACGGTCAGCGGGTGGCCGATGACCGCCTGGATGACGAAGCGGTTCAGCACGGTGCCGAACACCGCGTCGTAGTCGAACCGGGTGGCCAGACGCTCGTCGCGGGCCGTCTCCGGGGTCTGCTGGCCGTAGACGACGCCCTGGTTGAGGTCGGTGGCGCGCAGGTTCCAGATGCGGCACGCGAACTCGATGTTGTGGCTGTCGTGCACCTTCGACAGGTGGTAGAAGGAGCCGGGCCGCTTCGGGAACAGGACCCGGTCCGTGCGCCCCTTGTGCTCGATCTCCAGCCAGCCCTCTTCGATGTCGATGTTCGGCGTGCCGTACTCGCCCATCGTGCCCAGCTTGACCAGATGAATCTCCGGGTCGATCTCGGCGATCGCGAACAGCACGTTGAGGTTGCCGACCACGTTGTTCTGCTGGGTGTAGACGGCGTGCTGGCGGTCGATCATCGAGTACGGCGCGGCCCGCTGCTCGGCGAAGTGCACCACCGCGTCCGGCCGGAAGTCCTCGATGATGTGATAGGTGAAGATCGCATCGGTCAGGTCGCCGATGTAGCAGCCGATGGTCTTCCCGGTGAGTTCCTTCCACACCGCGATCCGGGTCTGGAGGGGCTCGATCGGAACCAGGCTTTCGACGCCCAGCTCGTTGTCGTAGTGCCTGCGTACGAAGTTGTCAGCCACGGCAACCTCATGGCCGCACTCCGACAGGTGCAGTGCCGTCGGCCAGCCGAGGTACCCGTCCCCGCCCAACACCAAGATCTTCATGCTCCGTCTTCCACCTTGTTGGTTGTGTCGCTTTGGTTGTGTGTAGCCGGCCATCCGGCACAGGCGGCGGGCCTTTGCGCTTCACTCAGCGTTTTCCCAGCCCATGGCGTGGCCGCATTGGCTGCGCCTGTCTTTAAGGCACGGTAGCGTGCTTCCGTGCGGCTGTGACGCCAGACGGCGGGCCTGCAGCCACCAGGGCGCTGTTGGCCTGTGGCGTCGGCACTGTACCTGCTCTCCGGGTCCTCATCGGTAGTCGTTATCGTCGGTCACGTAACCTAGGACATCAATGGCATTGGTATCGAGTCGGATGGGCGCCGCGCTGTTGCGCAAGGCGCGTAGTAACGTCGGCATCCGCTTTACGCGGTTCGCGCTGGTCGCGGTGGCCTCGGTCGTGGCCAGCCAGGTGGCGCTCAGCATCTTCATCGGCCCCGCGAACATGACCGCCGGAATTTCCGGCGGCCTGGCCGCGATCATCGGCGCGGGCGTGAGCTACGTGCTGAGCCGGTGGGCCTGGGAACGCAAGGGCAAGCCCCAGCTGCTCAAGGAGACGCTGCCGTTCTGGCTGGTCTCGGTGGGCGCCTGGATCATCCTGGGACTGGCGGCCAAGCTCGGCGTCTACCTCGCGGAGTCGGCCGAGTTCGACGGCGTCCAGCGCATCCTGATCACCGACGGCACCTACCTGGCGGCCAACTGCCTGACGTTCGGGGCCCGGTTCGTGATTTTCCACTACGTCCTCTTCGCCGACCGGTCTCCGCGCCCCCCGGTCGAGCCGTCCATGAGCTCGTCGAGCGAGGCCACCGGCGCCTCCGATCCGGCTGGCGCCGAGCCGCTGGTCATGGTGCCCGACGCCGGGGCACCGGAGCGGGCCGGCGACGGCCCGCGCGACCTCCGCTGACGCTCCCGCAACCACGTGCCGAACACCACCCGGGCAAACCGCAGGCCATAGAAGAGGTTGTTCACCCCGGGGATGTGCAGGTGGTAGAGCGGGTTCTGGCCCTTCTTGCTCTCCCCGACCCGCCGCTTGTGGATGGTGGCCGGCACCTCGGCCACCTTGTACCCGTGGGTGATCACGCCGATCAGCAGCTCTGACGCCTGGTACTGGGGCTGCTCCAGCAGCACCGCCCCGGTGACCTCCGCCCGCATGGCCCGCAGGCCGAACGTCGTGTCGGAGATCCGCTGGCCGGTCAGCAGGCTGATCGTCGCGGCGAAGAACCGGACCCCCGCCTGGCGGATCGGGTCCTTGGTCTCCTCGCTGCCCAGCCGCCGGGAGCCGGTCACGAAGTCGGCCTCGCCGGCCAGGATCGGCGACAGCAGCGCCTCGATCTCGGCCGGGTTGTACTGGCCGTCGGCGTCGGTGGTCACGATGTATTCGGCGCCGCCGTCCCGGGCGATCCGGTAGCCGAGCCGCAGCGCGGCGCCCTGGCCGCGGTTGACCGGGACGTCGGCGACCAGGGCCCCGGCCGCGTCCGCCTCCTTGGCCGTGGCGTCCACGCAGCCGTCGGACACGACGATCGTCGCCGTCTCCAGCCCGCACACGCTCGAGGGCAGGGCCCGCACGACCGGGCCGACCGCGCCCTCCTCGTTGTAGGCGGCGATGACCAGCGCGACCGGCGGCAGCCGGCGCAGCCGGTCGCCGTAGGCGTCCGCCATGGCCCGGACGGCCGCGTCGTCGATCGCCGCGTTGTCGGTGCGGGTCACGGGCGTCATCGGGCTGCCTCCGCTACTGTCTCCGCCGACTGGGGCCGTCTCCGGCGCGAATTCGGGCCATACGGTCGCCATCCCGGCTTCGAGGTCGTAGGTGGGCGCGTAGCCCAGGCCGCGGGCGGTGGAAATGTCGAGCACGACGGCGGGCATCTCGCCCTGCGCGATCGGGACGTGGGTGGCCGGGATCGGCGCGCCGGTGACCCGGCGGGCCGTCTCCACCATCTCGTTCACGGTGACCGACTGCCCGGATCCCAGGATGGCCGGCCCGGTGTGGTCCGACCGCAGGGCGGCGAAGATCCCGCTGACCACGTCGTCGACGTGGATGACGTCGCGGATCATGGTCCCGTCGCCGCGGACCTCGACACCGTGCCCGTCGCGGGCGGCGCGCATCAGCCGCGGGATGAAGCTGTCCTTGTGCTGCATGCCCGGCCCGTAGACGTTGGAGAACCGGAGCGGGACTCCCTGCAGGCCGTAGGCGGCGGTGTAGCAGCTGATCAGCATCTCGGACGCGGCCTTGGTCGCGCCGTACGGGGTGAGCGGCCGCAGCGGCGCCTGCTCGGTGATGACCGCCTGGCCGGCGTTACCGACCACCGCGTTGGTCGACGCGAACACGAACGTCCGCACGCCCCGGGTCCGGGCCAGCTCGAGGAGGCTGGCGGTGATGCCGACATTGACCCGGTAGGTGGCCTCGGGATCCTTGACCGACTCCAGGACGGACGTCCGCGCCGCGAGGTGGATGATCGTGTCCGTCCCGGGCGGCACGGCCCGCTCCGCGACGGCCGGGTCGCAGAGGTCGCCGGACGACGGTCGGCACCGAGTCACCGGGGAACGGGTTGAGGTCAGCCACCGTGACCTCGGCGCCGGCCGCGAGCAGTGCGGCGACCACCCGCCGGCCGATGAATCCGGCACCGCCCGTAACGAGTACGCGGGAGCGGAAATCGTTCCCCATTCATGCTCCATTCGGGAGTAGTTCAGTCTTCGTCCGGTTCGTTTCGCAACGCGGGTACGTTACTGGCCGTTGCTGAGGAATACCTGGGGAAGAACTGCAGAGCGGGCCACCCGTGGGCGCTCACGGGGCCGAGGCGCCCGGTCAGTGTACCGGGGACACCCGGGGCGGTCCCCGCAACCTCGGCAAATGTGTCATGCTGAGGCGAGGCGGTATGCGGAGGAACTCCGGTGCGAATCCGGGGCTGTCCCGCAACTGTAACCGGGGAGTAACCCCCCAGTGATGCCACTGCCGCGACCACGCGGCGGGAAGGCGGGGGCGAGCGCCGATCCGGGAGCCAGGAGACTCCGGCCGCCGTGAGCCAGCACTGTGTAGGCAGCATTGTGAGGCAGCACTGTGCAGTAACGCTGTGAGCAGCGACGGCGCGGAAACCCGGGAAGGACGACATCTCATGACGGCCAGCGAGCTCACGTTCGGTGACGGCCAGACATCACGGCCGGTGGCGGGCACGCCGCTGTACCCCTTCCCGGCCATCGTCGGCATGGCCGACCTGAAGCTCGCGCTGCTGCTCAACGCGGTCTCGCCCGCGATCGGCGGGGTGCTGGTCCGCGGGGAGAAGGGCACGGCCAAGTCCACGGTCGTCCGCGGGCTGGCCCGGCTGCTTCCGCCGGTCCGGGTCATCGAAGGCTGCCGCTTCGCCTGCGACCCGGCCGAGCCCGACCCGGACTGCCCGGACGGCCCGCACCCGGCCGGGGCCCCGGCGCTGTCCCGCCCGGCCACGCTGGCCGAGCTGCCGGTCGGCGCGACCGAGGACCGGCTGGCCGGCTCGCTGGACATCGAGCGGGCGCTGTCGGCCGGCGTCACCGCCTACGAGCCGGGCGTGCTCGCGGCGGCCCACCGCGGCCTGCTGTACGTGGACGAGGTCAACCTGCTGCACGACCACCTGGTCGACCTGCTGCTCGACGCGGCGGCGCTCGGCGTCAGCTACGTCGAGCGGGAGGGGGTCTCGGTCCGGCACGCCGCCCGGTTCCTGCTGGTCGGGACGATGAATCCGGAGGAAGGCGAGCTGCGCCCGCAGCTGCTGGACCGGTTCGGGCTGACCGTGGAGGTGTCGGCCAGCCGGGATCCCGACGAGCGTGCGGAGGTCGTCCGCCGCAGGCTGGCCTACGAGGCCGGCCCGGCCGGTTTCGCGGCCCGTTTCGACGCGGACGGCCGCGAGCTGGCCGCCGCCGTGGCCGCGGCCCGCGGCCCGGCTGCCGCGGGTCGTACTGCCGGACGCCGCGCTGCGGCAGATCTGCGCTGTGTGCGGCCGGTTCGGCGTCGACGGCATGCGCGCGGACCTGGTCACCGCGCGCGCGGCCATCGCCCTGGCCGCCTGGCACGGGCGCGACGAGGTGACGGTGGACGACATCCGCCAGGCGGCCCGGCTCGCCCTGCCGCACCGGCGGCGCCGCGACCCGTTCGACGCCCCGGGCCTGGACGAGCAGGAACTCGAGGACGCGCTCAGCAGCCGCCGCCGGACCGGCCCGAGCCCCCGGACCCCGACGGCCCCGGCTCGCCGCCCGGTGGCGGCGGCACCCCGCCCCCGCCAGGCGACCAGCCCGGTGCGCCCGCGGCCGACGGTGGTGCCGATGAGCATGGTGGCCGGGCGAACCAGCCCCCGCGGGCGAGCAAGCTGCCGGACCACAAGATCAAGCCCAGGATGCCGAACGAACACGTGGCGGCGCTGGAGCCGCGCCAGCCAGGAGCTCCGTCCCGGCGTCCCCGTCCTTCCGCGCCCGGCTGCTCACGGTGCCCGGGGTCGGCGCGCGGCGCGCCCGGCCGCCGTTCACCCGCGCGCACGCCGTTCGGGCCGGACCGTCGGGGCCCGCCGCCCGGCGGCCCGGCTCGACCTCGGTGCACCTGCCCGCGACGCTGCGCGCGGCCGCCCCGGCCCAGCCCGCCCGGAAGGCCAGGCGCGCGGGCCCCGGCCCGGTCCCGGGCTTCATCCTCGCGCCCGGCGACCTGCGCGAGGCCGTCCGCGTCGGCCGGGAGGGCAACCTGGTGCTGTTCGCGGTGGACGCGAGCGGCTCGATGGCGGCCCGGCAGCGGATGCGGGCGGCGAAGGGCGCGGTGCTGTCGCCTGCTGCTCGACGCCTACCAGCGCCGGGACAAGGTCGGGCTGGTCACGTTCCGCGGCGCCCGGGCCGACCTGGTCCTGCCGCCGACCTCGTCGGTCGAGGCGGGGGCGCGGCGGCTGGCCACGCTGGCCACCGGCGGCCGGACGCCGCTGGCCGCGGGCCTGGCCCGGGCGGCCGAGCGTGCTGGCCGCGGAGAAGACTCCGCGACCCGGCCCGCCGCCCGCTGCTGGTCATCGTCACCGACGGCCGCGCCACCAGCGGCAGCGACGCCGACCTGGCCCGGGCCACGGCCAGGCTGGCCGGGATCGCCGCCGTCGTCGTCGACTGCGAGGCCGGCCCGGTCCGCCTGGGCCTGGCCGCGGCGCTCGCCGCCCGGCTCGGCGCCGCGCTGGTCAGCCTGGCCGACCTGCCCGCCGGCGGCCGGGCTCGGCCGGGGTCGTGCGGGACGCGCGCAGGGGCAGTGCGGGCCGCAGGCCAGCCCACGCCGGGACGGCGGCCTGATGCCGAAGGGACAGCCGGCGCAGGTGCCCGGACGACGGGCTGACCACCCGCGAGCGGCGCGGCCGGCCGCTGGTCATCGTGCACACCGGTCCCGGCAAGGGGAAATCCACCGCCGCGTTCGGGCTGGCCCTGCGGGCGTGGAACCAGGGCTGGCCGGTGGGGGTGTTCCAGTTCGTCAAGTCGGCCAAATGGCGGGTCGGCGAGGAGCACGCGCTCCGCACGCTGGCGGCCACCGGGCAGGGCGGCGACGGTCACCTGGCACAAGATGGGCGAGGGCTGGTCGTGGATCCAGCGCGACGCCGGCGGCCACGCCGAGCAGGCCGCCGAAGGCTGGGCCCAGATCACCCGGGATCTCGCCGCGCAGACCTACCGCCTCTATGTCCTCGACGAGTTCACCTACCCGATCAAGTGGGGCTGGGTCGACGTCGCGGAGGTCGTCTCGGTGCTGGCGCGCCCGCCCGGGGAACCAGCACGTGGTGATCACCGGCCGCGACGCCCACCCGGACCTGCTGGCCTGCGCGGACCTGGTGACCGAGATGACCAAGGTGAAGCACCCCATGGACCAGGGCCAGAAGGGGCAGAAGGGCATCGAATGGTAGCCGTCCCCCGGCTGGTCATCGCGGCCCCGGCCTCGGGCAGCGGCAAGACGACGGTCGCCTGCGGCCTGATGGCGGCGCTGCGGGCCCGCGGGCTGGCCGTCTCCGGCCACAAGGCGGGACCGGACTACATCGACCCCGGGTACCACGCCCTGGCCACCGGCCGGCCGGCCCGGAACCTGGACCCGTTCCTGTGCGGCGAGCACCGGATCGTCCCGCTGTTCCGGCACGGCGCGCGGGGCGCGGACGTCGCCGTCGTCGAGGGCGTGATGGGCCTGTTCGACGGGACCCAGCCGCGGTCGGGGGAGGGGGCCGGGGATCCGGGGTTCGGTTCGACCGCGCACGTCGCGCGCCTGCTGGCCGCCCCGGTGGTCCTGGTCATCGACGCATCGTCCGCCGGCCGCTCGGTCGCCGCCGTCGCCACCGGCTTCGCCCGGTTCGACCCGCGGACCACGGTGGCCGGCGTGATCCTCAACCGGGTCGGCGTCCGACCGGCACGAACGCCTCCTCCGGGACGCGCTGGCCTCGGCCGGAATGCCGGTCTACGGCGCGATCCGGCGTTCGGACGGCAGTGGCCGCCCCGTCCCGTCATCCTGGGCCTGATCCCGGCCGCCGAACGGGCCGCCGCCGCGACCGAGACGATGGACCGGCTGGCCGCGCTGGTGACCGGCTCCTGCGACCTCGACGGGCTGGTCGCCCTGGCCCGCAGCGCCCCGCCGCTGCCCGGCGCGGATGGGATCCGGCCGAGGCCCTGGCCGGCGCCACGTCCGCCCCGACGACTCCGCCAGTGGTGCGTCCCGTGGTCGCGATGGCGGGCGGCGCGGCCTTCACCTTCTCCTATACCGAGCACGCGGAACTGCTCGCCGCGGCCGGCCTGGACGTGGCCGTGTTCGACCCGGTGCGCGACGAGCGGCTGCCCGATGGCACGGCCGGGCTGGTCCTGGGCGGCGGCTTCCCCGAGGTCCACGCGGCCGGCCTGTCGGCCAACGAGCCACTGCGCCGCGACGTGGCCGCGGCCGCCGCGCGGGGCGTCCCGGTCGCGGCCGAGTGCGCCGGGCTGCTTTACCTGTCCCGCACGCTCGACGGCCAGCCCATGTGCGGCGTCCTGCCGGTCGACGCGACGATGACGGGCCGGCTGACCCTCGGCTACCGGGAGGCCCGCGCCGAGGCGGACTCCGTGCTGGCCGCCGCGGGCGACGTGGTCCGCGCCCACGAGTTCCACCGCACCGCCGCCGCCCCGGGCCACGGCGAGCCCGCCGCGTGGCAGCTTCCGCCCGGGGACTGGCGCCGGTGAGCCGGACATCCGGCGGGAAGGCCATGTCGCCGGGGCCGTGCACGCGTCGTACCTGCACACCCACTGGGCCGGCTACCCCGCGCGGCCGCCCGTTTCGCCGCCGCCTGCGCCGCGTCGGCGGCCGGCGCGACGCCCGTGACCTCCGGGAGCCGTGCGTGAAGAAGCTCATCGGCGTGGGCGTCGGGCCCGGTGATCCGGAACTGGTCACCGTGAAGGCCGTCCGGGTGCTGCGCGAGTCCGACGTCGTGTTCGTGCCGGTCATGGCCGGGCCCGGCGACGAATCACCGGCCGCGGGACGGGCCGAGACCACGATCCGGGCCCACATCGGGCCGGAACGCATCCGCCGCGTCGCCTTCGCCCTGAACGACCGGGGCGGGATCACGGCCCGGCGGACCTCGGCCTGGCACGCGGCCGCCAGCGAGGTGGCCCGCGCGTTCGAGGCGGGTGCCACCACTGTCTCGTTCGGCACCATTGGGGACCCCAACCTGTACTCGACGTTCAGCTATCTCGCCCAGACGGTCCGGGGTATGGTCCGCGACGTGTGCGTTGAGACCGTGCCCGGCATCACTGCGATGCAGGATCTGGCCGCGCGTTCGGCCGGCACCGTGCTGGCCGAGGGCGCCGAGCCGCTGATCCTGCTGCCGCTCACCGGCGGGGCCGGGGCGCTGCGGGACGCGCTCGGCCGGCCCGGCACTGTCGTCGGCTACAAGCTCGGCGCGGCCGCCGGCCCGTCTCCGGAGGAGGTCCTCGGCCTGCTCGCCGAGGCCGGCCGCCTCGACGGTGCGGTCGTCGGGTCCCGGCTGGGGCTGCCCGGCGAGGACATCCGGCCCGCCGCGGACCTGGCCCGCCTGCCGGCCGTCCCGTACCTGTCCACGCTGATCGTCCCGGCCCGCCGGGATCGGCGGGCGGGCGTGGGCAGCAGCCTGGCCCGGCCGTCCGGAGGCACCCCGTGACCGGCAAGGCCTGGTTCGTCGGCGCCGGCCCCGGCGCCCCGGACCTGCTGACCCTGCGCGGCGCGGCGGCGATCGCCGGGGCGGACATCGTGATCTGGGCCTCCAGCCTGGTCCATCCCGGCGTCGTGGAGCACGCGCGGGACGGCGCGGAGGTCGTCGATTCGGCCAGCCTGCCGATGGAAGGCGTGCTGCCTTACTATCAGCGCGCCGCCGCCGAGGGGCTGAGTGTCGCCCGGGTGCACTCCGGCGATCCGGCGCTGTGGGGAGCGGTCCAGGAGCAGCTCGAACGGTGCGCCGAGCTGGGGCTGGCGACCGAGGTCGTGCCGGGTGTCTCCAGCTTCACCGCGGTCGCGGCCCGGATCGGCCGGGAGCTGACCATCCCCGAGGTGGCCCAGTCGGTGATCCTGACCCGGCTCGGCGGCGGAAAGACGCCGATGCCGCCCGGCGAGCGGGTCGCCGAGTTCGCCCGCCACGGCACCACGATGGCCCTGTTCCTCTCGGCGGCCCGGTCCGGCCAGCTGCAGGAGGAACTGCTGGCCGGCGGCTACCCGGCCGGCACGCCGTGCGTCATCGCCTACCAGGTCACCTGGCCCGACGAGCTGATCCTGGAGTGCGCGCTGGAGGACCTGGCCGCGACCATCAAGGCCCGCAAGCTGTGGAAGCACACCCTGGTGCTGGTCGGGCCGGCCCTGGCCGCCGGGGGGACCCGCTCGCACCTGTACCACCCGGGTCACTTCCACGGCTTCCGCCGGGCCGAGGCCGGCGCGCGGCGGGACCTGCGCGCCCGGGACGGCGGCGGGCCATGAGCGGTCCCGAGCTGCGCGAGCCGGACCTGCCGCGGACAGCCAAGGTCCGCGGGCGCGCGCTGCGCACCGGCTGGACCACCGGGACCTGTGCCGCGGCGGCGGCCAAGGCCGCGGCGACCGCGCTGCGCACCGGTGAGATCGCAGGCGACGTGGAGATCCCGCTGCCGTCCGGGCCGCGCGTCCGGTTCCCGGTCGAGTCCTGCGTCGTGGTCCTGCATCCGCGCGGAGCAGGCCGAGGCGGTCGTGGTCAAGGACGCCGGCGACGACCCGGACGTCACGCACGGCGCGCACCTCACCGCGACGGTGAGCTGGCGGGATCCGGCCGGGATCGAGCTGGACGGCGGCGTCGGGGTCGGGGTCGTGACCAAGCCGGGCCTCGGCCTGGAACTGGGCGCCCCGGCGATCAACCCGGTGCCCCGGGCGATGATCACGCAAGCCGTCGGCGAGGCCGTCGACCTGGCCGCCTCCGGCGTCCGGGTGGTGATTTCCGTGCCCGGCGGCGAGCGGATGGCGCGCAAGACGACCAACGCGAGGCTGGGCATCATCGGCGGCATCTCGATCCTCGGCACGACCGGCATCGTGCGGCCGTTCTCGACCGCGTCCTGGCGGGCCAGCGTGGAGCAGGCCATCTCCGTGCTGGCCGCGCAGGGGGAGACGCACCGCGGTGCTGTGCACGGGGGGCCGGACCGAGAAGGCGGCGATGGCCCTGCTGCCCGGCCTGCCCGAGGTCTGCTTCATCGAGGTGGGCGACTTCACCGGGGCGGCGCTGCGCCGGGTGGCCGAGCATCACGTCGGCCGGGTGGTCTTCGTCGGCATGGCCGGGAAGCTGGCCAAGCTGGCCGGCGGCGTGCTGATGACCCACTACACCCGGTCCCGGGTGCCGCACGCGCTGCTGGGCGAGATCACCCTGGCCGCCGGGGGCCGGGCCGACCTGGCCGCCCGGGTCGAGGCGGCGAACACCGCGCGGCACGCGGCCGAGTTGTGGGAGGAGGCCGGCCTGCTGGAGGCGGCCGCGACCGGACTGTGCTCCCGGGTCGCCGAGGTACTGGCCCGGTTCCTGGCCGAGGCGGCCACGGCAAGCCGGCAGGCGGACGGCCCGGCCGCGCCCGATGCGTCGGTCCAGGTGATCATGGTCGACTTCAGCGGCCGGGAGCAGATCGCCGCCTCGCCCGAGGTGCCGGCGCCCCCCGCCCCGCCCGCGTCGCCTGCCCCGCCTGGGAGGCCGGCGTGAGCGGCGGCCCGCCGCCCGTCACCGTGATCGGATGTGACGGCGGCACCCTGCCCCCCGCCGCGGCCGCGGCCGTCGCCGGGGCCGCCGCCGTCGCCGGGGCCCGGCGGCATCTCGACGCGGTGGGCGCCCCCGCATCGGCGGAACGCATCGTCATCACCCGCCTCGACGCCGCGCTCGACGCGATCTGTGACTGTAAGGGCCCGGTAGCCGTGCTCGCGTCCGGGGATCCGGGCTTCTTCGGCATCGTCCGGGCGCTGCGGGCCCGCGGCGCCGCGCCGGCCGTCATCCCGGCGGTCTCGTCCGTGGCCCTGGCGTTCGGCCGGCTCGGGCTGGACTGGGACGACGCCCTGGTGCTGTCCGCGCACGGCCGGGAGGTGGGGCCGGTCCTGGCCGCGGCCCTGGCCCATCCCAAGGTGGCCGTCCTGACCGGGCCGCCTGAGTCCGGCGCGGGACGGCTCAGGTCCGACCTGCTCGCCGCCGGGCGGAAGGTCTACGTGGCCGAGTGTCTCGGCGCTCCCGGCGAGCGGGTGCGTGAGATCACCGGGGATTCGGCCGGGGAGGTCATGGATCCGCATGTGCTCATCGCCTTGGCCCCGGAGGTATCCGGCAGGCGCCCGGCCGCCGCCGGCGAGCGGGGCGAGCGGGGCGGGCGGCCCGGTGGCTGGCCGGGCACCTGGGCGCGCCGGGCGGGTGGGCGCTGCCCGAGGAGGACTTCGAGCACCGCGACTCCATGATCACCAAAATGGAGGTCCGCGCGCTGGTCCTGGCCAAGCTGGGTCCCGGTCCCGGCCGGACGATCTGGGACGTCGGGGCCGGCTCCGGCTCGGTCGCGGTCGAATGCGCCCGGTTCGGCGCGTGGGCCGTGGCGATCGAGTCCGACCCGGAACAGTGCGCCCGCATCCGCCGGAACGCCGCCCGGTACGGCACCCTGCTGCGGGTCGTGGCCGGCCGGGCCCCCGGCGTGCTGGCCGGGCTGCCCGCGCCCGACGCGGTGTTCGCCGGCGGGGGAGACGACGACGTGCTGGCCAGTGCGGTCCGGGCCGGGCGGCCCGGCCGGGTGGTGGTGACCCTCGCCTCCGTGGACCGGGTCCGTGGCGTGTGCGAGCTGCTGGCCGGGTTCGGCTACCGGGCCGCGGGAGCCAGATCCAGGCGGCGCGGCTGGCCGGGCTGCCCGGCGGCTCCCTCCGGCTCGCCGCGGTCAACCCGGTCTTCGTGATCTGGGCCGCCCGGGAGGTGCCGGTGAGGACAGCGCCGGTGCCGACGGAGAGGAGCGGGCATGATCGGCCTGATCGCCACCACGGAGGCGGGCCGCGGGGCCGCGGAACGGCTCGCGAAGGCGTGGCCCGACACCCGCGCGCTACGACGGTCCCGCCGCCTCGGCGCTGCCCCGGGCGTTCGCCGAATGTGACGCCATCGTGTGCTTCCTCGCGGTCGGCGCCACCGTCCGGCTGCTGGCGCCGCTGCTGACCGGGAAGCGTTCGGATCCCGGCGTGGTCTGCGTCGACGAGGCGCTCCGTTACGCGGTACCAGTCGTCGGCGCGCACGCGGGCGGGGCCAACGAACTGGCCCGCCGTGTCACCCTGATGCTCGGCGGCGAGGCCGTGGTCACGACCGCCAGCGACGCGGCCGGCTGCGTGGCGCTGGACGATTTCGGCACCGACCTGGGCTTCACCGTGGAGCCGGGCAGCGACCTGGCCGGCGTCGGAGCCGCGATCCTGTCCGGCGAGCGCGTCACGCTGACCGCCGACGCTGAGTGGCCGCTGCCGCCGCTGCCGCCCAACGTGGCCCGGGCCGGCCGCCCCGAGCCCGGCGTGCCCGCGATCATCGTGTCCGACGGCACGGCGGTGCTGGCCGGCCGGCGCTGCGTCGTCTGCCGTCCCCCGTCGCTGGTGGTCGGGGTCGGAGCTAGCCGCGGCGTCACCGCGGACGAGGCCGGCGCGCTGATGGACGAGGCGCTCGCGGGCGCGGGGCTCTCGCCGCGCTCGGTCGCCCTGGCCGCCACGGTGGATCTGAAAGCCGATGAGGAGGGCCTGGTGGAGGCGGTGCGGCGGCGTAACTGGCGGCTCGCGTTCTTCCCGGCCGCGGAACTGGCCGCCGTCCCGGTGCCGCATCCGAGCGAGACGGTGCGCGCCGCGACCGGCACGCCGAGCGTCGCCGAGGCCGCCGCCGTGCGCGCCTCACACGACGGCACGCTGGTAGTGACCAAGCGGGCCAGCGCCCGGGCCACGGTGGCCGTCGCCCGGTCCCGGCCGCGCGGCCGGCTGGCCGTCGTCGGCATCGGGCCCGGCGCCCGCGACCTCATGACGCCCCGGGCCGTGGCCGAATTGCGCCGCGCCTCCGTCGTGGTCGGCCTCGACCAGTACGTCGACCAGGTCGCCGACCTGCTCCGGCCCGGCACCACCGTGCGAGCCAGCGGCCTCGGCCGCGAGGAGGAACGGGCCGCGACCGCCGTGACCGAGGCGGCCGCGGGCCGGGCGGTCGCCCTGATCGGGTCGGGCGACGCCGGCATCTACGCCATGGCCAGCCCGGCGCTCGAACAGGCCGACGAGAAGATCGACGTGGTCGGGGTGCCCGGGGTCACCGCGGGCCTGGCCGCCGCCGCGGTCCTCGGCGCGCCGCTCGGCCACGACCATGCCGTCGTCTCGCTGTCGGACCTGCACACCCCGTGGGCGGCGATCGAGCGCCGGATCACCGCCGTCGCCGAGGCCGACCTGGTGGCCTGCTTCTATAACCCGGCCAGCCGCGAGCGGACCTGGCAGCTCCGGCGGGCCCTGTCGATCCTCGCCGCGTGCCGGCCGCCGGACACGCCGGTCGGCTGGGTCCGGGACGCCTCCCGGCCCGGGGAAGCCGTGTCGATCAGCACGCTCGCCGATTTCGACCCGGCCGTCGTCGACATGCGGACCCTGGTCATCGTCGGATCGTCCCGGTCCCGGGTGGTGGCGGGCCGTATGGTGACGCCCCGCGAGTACCGCTGGGCCGGTGCGCCGTGACCCCGGTCCTGTCCCCGGCGCCCCAGGTCGCGGTGGTCACCGGCCGATGCCAGGGATGCGGTGCGTGCCTGCTGACCTGCCCGGAGCGTGCGATCCGCCCGGGCGAGAGTGGAGACCGGCGGCTGGTCGTCCTGGCCGGACTGTGCAGCGGCTGCGGCGAGTGCGTCGAGGTGTGCCCCGTCGACGCGATCGACCTGGCGGGCGGGGCGCGGTCGGAGGGCGGGGCGCTGCCGGAGGGCGAGGCGCTGCCGGAGGGCGAGGCGGAACAATGACCGGAAACGAGCACGCGGACGGCGGGCAGCACCCGATCGAGGCCGAGTCCTACCGGATCATGCGGTCCCGGATCGACCTGAGCCACCTGCCGCCGCTGACCCGCGCGGTGACCGAACGCGTCATCCACGCCAGCGCCGACTTCGACTACGCCACCGACCTGGTCTGCGACGAGGAGGCGCTGGCGTCCGGGGTGTCGGCCATCGCCCGCGGGGCGCCGGTCGTCACCGACGTGGCCATGGTGGCGTCGGGCATCACCGGCTACCCGGTGATCTGCAAGATCGGCGATTCCCTCGCGGCCCGGCTGGCCCGCACGGTGGGTATCACCGTCTCGGCCGCGGCGTCCAGGCTGGCCTTCGGCGAGGCCGGGCCCGGAGCGGTGTGGGTCGTCGGGTGCGCGCCAACCGCGCTCGAGGAGATCCTGCGCCGCGACGTCGTGCCCGCGCTGGTGATCGGGCTGCCGGTCGGGTTCGTCGGCGCGGCCGCGTCCAAGCAGGCGCTGCGGGAAAGCGGCCTGCCGGGGCTCAGCAACGTCTCGGAGAAGGGCGGCTCGGCCGTCGCGGCGGCCGCGTTCAACGCGCTGCTGCGGGTGGCCCGCCAGCAGGTGCCGCCGGCCACCGGGCGGGTCCCCGGCCAGCGGTCCGCTTCCAGCGGGGACGGCCGGTGAAGCCGGCCCTGCTCGTCGCGGGCCACGGCACCCGCGACCCGGCCGGGGTCGCGGCGTTCACCGCCCTGACCAGCCGCGTCGCCGCCGCGGGCCGCCAGGACGGCACGGACGTCGCGGGCGGCTTCATCGAGCTGTCGGCGCCGCCGATCCGCGACGCCGTGGCCGCGCTGGCTGGGGACGGGCACCGGGATGTCGTCGCCGTCCCGCTGATGCTGTCGGCGGCCGGCGCACTCCAAGGGCGACATCCCCGCGGCACTGGCCCGGGAGGCGGCCCGCCATCCCGGGCTGACCGTGCGGTACGGCCGGCCGCTCGGCCCGCACCCGGTCCTGCTGCGGCTGCTGGCCGACCGGATCGCCGGGGCCGGTGACGGCATGGAGCCGCCGCCCGCGGTCCTCGTCGTCGGGCGCGGCTCGACCGACCCGGACGCCAACGCCGACGTGTGCAAGGTGTCCCGGCTGCTGTGGGAGGGCCGGGATTACGAGTTCACCGAGACCGCGTTCGTATCGCTGGCCCGCCCCGGCGTGGCCGAAGGCCTGGAGCGATGCCGCCGGCTCGGCGCCCGCCGCATCGTGCTGGCCCGCTATTTCCTGTTCCCCGGCGTGCTGCCGGACCGGATCACCGCCCAGGCGGAGGAGTACGCCGCCGGTCATCCGGGGCTGGAGGTCCGGTGCACGGACGTGCTGGGCGACTGCCCGGAGATCGCCGCGCTGGTTGCCGAACGTTACCGGGAGGCGCTGGCCGGGGACATCCGGATGAACTGCGACATGTGCGTGTACCGGACGGCCATGCCGGGCTTCGCGCACCGCGTCGGCGCCCCGCAGCATCCCCACGACCATCCCGACGACCACGACGACGGCCACGGCCACAGCCACGGGGCCGCCACGGCCACGATCACGGCCGCGGAGTCGGCCACGGTCACGGGCCGGGCCTGCCGCTGGTGCCCGCTGATGCCGTTCCGTTCGATGCGAGCTGAGACCTGTCCCGCCGACGCCCGGCCGTCACCCGACGCGGGGCTGGCGTTCCACGGTGACCGCGAACTGGCCGACGGCCTGGTCGACCTGGCCGTGAACGTCCGCCCGGGCACGCCGCCGCCGTGGCTGGCCGACCGGATCCATGCGGCGGTGGCCGGCCTCGCGGCCTACCCGGACCCGGGCGCCGCGACCGAGGCGGTCGCCCGGCGTCACGACCGGCCCCCGGCCGAGGTGCTGGTCACGGCCGGGGCGGCCGAGGCGTTCACCCTGGTCGCCCGGGCGTTCCGGCCCCGCCGCGCGGTGATCGTGCATCCGCAGTTCACCGAGCCCGAGGCGGCGTTGCGGGCGGCCGGGCACCCGGTCGAGCGGGTCACCCTGGGCGGGGAGTTCCGGCTCGATCCGGCGGTCGTCCCCGACGACGCGGATCTGGTCGTAATCGGCAACCCGACCAATCCCACCTCGGTCCTGCACCCCGCCGCCGCGATCAGGGCGCTGGCCCGGCCGGGCCGCCTGCTGCTCGTCGACGAGGCGTTCGCCGACTGCGTGCCCGGTGAGCCGGAGAGCCTGGCCGGGGAACGCGGCGTTCCCGGCCTCATCGTCGTGCGCAGCCTGACCAAGACATGGGGCCTGGCCGGACTGCGGGCCGGCGACGTGCTGGCCGGCGCCGCGCACGTCGACGCCATGGCCGGGGCGCGCCCCCCGTGGGCCGTGTCCACGCCCGCGCTGGCCGCGGTCATGGCCTGCTGCGAGCCCCGCGCCCAGGAAGAGGCGACCGCATGGGCCGGGCAGATGAATGCCGAACGAGACCGGCTGGCAGCCATCCTGAACGGCATTCCTGGCGTCGTGGTGACCCCGGGGGCGCGGGCGTCCTTCCTGCTGCTGCACGTTGCCGCCCGAGGGGGAGTACAGGAGAAGGCGCTGGTCGCGGGTGGACTGACCACACCGGGGGAGTTCGGCACGGGTGGACTGAGCGTGCGCGGAGAGGCGTCGTCGGCGGGCGGGCTGAGTGTGCGGGGGGAGGAGCCGTCGGCGGGCGGGCTGAGTGTGCGGGGGGAGGAGCCGTCGGCGGGCGGAGTGGGCGTGCGGGAGCGGCTGCGCGGGGCCGGTTTCGCGGTCCGGCGGGGTGACACGTTCCCCGGGCTGGGCCCGGACTGGCTGCGCGTCGCGGTGCGGGACCGCGCCACCAACGACCGCTTCGCCGACGCGCTCCGCCGCATCATGGAGGGCCACCTCACAGAAAGCGATAAAAATGCCACTAAGTAACTTGCGCCCCAATGGCCCCACGGTCGGCGAGGGGTTTTCCATGATCGTGTGTTGTTTTCCGCTCCGCCCGGCCCGAGATTCCATGATCGTGTGTTGTTTTCCGCCAAATACGACGTTTTTGCCACACGATCATGAAAAGGCCGGGCGGGCGAGCGGTCCGGGGCGGCTCGGATGAGCGGCGAGGCGCCAGGCGTGCCGCCGGCTGCGGAGCCGAGTGGGGCGTCGCAGGCTGGGGAGCCGAGTGGGGCGAGAGGGATGCCGTCGGCTGGGGAAGTCAGCGGGACGAGGGGGACGTCGCCGGCTGGAGAGGCCAGTGGGGGGAGCGAGGCGTCATCGGCGGCGGAGCCGAGTGGGGCGAGAGGGATGCCGTCGGCTGGGGAAGTCAGCGGGACGAGAGGGGCGTCGCTGGCTGGGGAGGCTAGCGGGGGGAGCGGGGTGTCGGCGGTGGGGGAGCTCGGCTTGGCGAGTCGTCTGGAGCGGGCCGAACCTTACCCGGACGCCCAGCGTGAGGCCGTCTACCGGGTGATCAGCGAGCGGCGCGACGTGCGGCAGGGGTTCCTGCCCGATCCGGTGCCGGATGACGTGCTGCGCCGGGTGCTGACCGCCGCGCATCAGGCGCCATCCGTCGGGTTCTCCCAGCCGTGGGACTTCATCGTGATCACCGGCCGGCAGCGGCGTGAGCGCATCGCCGCGCTGGCCGGGCGTAACCGCGACGCCTACGCCGCCGGGCTGCCCGGGGCGCGGGCGCGGGCGTTCGGCCGGCTGAAGGTCGAGTCGATTCTGGACACGCCGGTCAACATCGTCGTGACCTGCGACGCGACCCGTGGCGGCCGCCACACGCTCGGCCGGCACAGCCAGCCGCAGACGGCCGGGTACTCCAGCGTGCTGGCCGTCGCCAACCTGTGGCTGGCGGCCCGGGCCGAGGGACTCGGCATTGGCTGGGTGAGCTTCTTCGACGAGCGCGCGCTGGCCGCCGAACTCGGCCTGCCCGCCCACCTGGACGTCGTCGCGTACCTGTGCGCCGGCTACGTACGCGAGTTCGGCACGGAACCCGAGCTCGCGACCTCCGGCTGGGCGCGGCGGCGGCCGGTGGCGTGGGCCGTGCACGCCGAGGAATACGGCCACCGGGGGCTGCCCGGCGAGGAACCAGTCAATCCGCTGGAGGAGGTGCGGGCGGCGATCCGCCCGCTGGATGCCGCCGCCACCGCCGCCGCCCGCGAGCGGCAGGACCGGATGACCAAGCCGCGCGGCTCACTCGGCGTGCTGGAGGACGTCTCGGTTCAGCTGGCCGGGCTGTCCGGCGAGTGCCCGCCGCCGCTTCCCGAGCCGGCCGCCGTGGCCGTGTTCGCCGGTGACCACGGCGTGCACGCCCAGGGGGTCAGCCCGTGGCCGCAGGAGGTGACGGCGCAGATGGTGGCCAACTTCCTGGCCGGCGGGGCGGTCGTCAACGCGTTCGCGGCCCAGGCCGGAGCCGAGGTCGTCGTGGTCGACGCCGGCGTCGCGGCCGACCTGGAGCCCACCCCCGGCTTGCTCCCGCGGAAGGTCGGGCCGGGCACGGCGGACTTCACCCAGGGGCCGGCGATGAACCGCGAGCAGGCCGAGGCGGCGCTGACCGTGGGCATCGAGGTCGCCCGGGACCTGGTCGCCGCCGGGAACCGGTGCCTGGTCACCGGGGACATGGGGATCGCGAACACCACCGCTTCGGCCGCGCTGATCTGCGCGTTCACCGGAAGTGACCCGGCCGCGGTGACCGGCGCGGGCGCCGGGGCCGACGCCGCCGCCCAGGCCAGGAAGATCGAGGTGATCCGGCAGGGGCTGGCGCTGCACCAGCCGGACCCGGCCGATCCGGTCGGCGTGCTCGCCGCGTTCGGCGGCTACGAGCACGCCGCGCTGGCCGGCTTCATCCTGGCCGCGGCCGCGCTGCGGGTCCCGGTCATCCTGGACGGCGTCATCGCCGGGGCCGCCGCGCTCGCCGCCGTGGCCATCGCGCCCGACGCCGTCGGCGCGTGCCTGGCCGGCCATCGCAGTACCGAACCGGGACATGCCGCTACCCTTGGTTATCTGAGGCTGCGCCCGCTGGTGGATCTCGATTTGCGGCTTGGCGAGGGAACCGGCGCGCTGCTGGCCCTTCCCCTCGTCCAGAGCGCGGCGCGGGCGCTACGCGAGGTTGCGACGTTCGACTCGGCCGGCGTGAGCGACAAGACCTAAAGCAAGAAGGAGCCCCGACACCGTGCTGAGGAAATGCGCCGGCGATGGCTACTGCTGAGGATCAGCCGTACCTGCTAGGGCTGCGCCTGCACGGCAAGCGGGTCGTGGTGGCGGGGGGAGGGGCGGTCGCCACCCGCCGGGTCCCCGCCCTCCTCGACGCGGGCGCCGAGGTGACGCTGGTATCGCCGGAGGTCACCGGGTCGCTGGAGGATCTCGCGCTGGCCGGGCGGATCGACTGGGTCCGGCGGGGCTACACCGCGGGCGACGCCGCGGACGCCTGGCTCGTCTGCGCGTTCACCAGCGACCCGGCCGTCAACACCGCCGTCGCGGCCGAAGCCGAGGCTAACCGGACCTGGTCCGTGCGGGCCGACGACGCCGGCGCGTCGGCGGCCTGGACGCCCGCGACCGGGCTGGCCGGCGATGTCCGGGTCGCCGTCCTGAGCGGCGACCCGAGGCGCAGCGCCGGCATCAGGGACGCCATCATCGGCGGCCTGCGGACGGGGACCCTGGGCGCCCGGCGGGGACGCGGGCACCAGCGCGGGGTCGCGCTGGTCGGCGGCGGCCCGGGCGATCCCGGCCTCATCACGGTCCGCGGGCGCCAGCTGCTGGCCGAGGCCGACGTGGTGGTGACCGACCGGCTGGCGCCCCGTTCGGTCCTGGATGAACTCCCGCCGGACGTGGAGATCGTCGACGTGTCCAAGATCCCCTACGGCCGCTCGGTGGCCCAGGAGCACATCAACGCCGCGCTCATCTCCCACGCCCAGGCCGGCCGGTTCGTGGTCCGGCTCAAGGGCGGCGACCCGTACGTCTTCGGCCGCGGCGCGGAAGAGGTCCTCGCGTGCCTGCAGGCCGGCGTCCCGGTGACGGTCGTACCCGGCGTGACGAGCGCGGTGGCCGTTCCCGCCGCCGCCGGCGTGCCCGTTACCCACCGCGGTGTCGCGCAGGAGTTCCACGTGGTGTCGGTGCACGTCGCTCCGGACGACGAGCGCTCCACCGTGAACTGGCCCGCGCTCGCTGCTTCCCGGGGCACGCTCGTCCTCCTGATGGCGGTCGAGCGCCTCGCCGCGGTGGCCGAAACACTTATCGGTAACGGACGGGCCGGCACCACACCCGTTTCAGTTATCGAGAACGGTACTCTGCCTACGCAGCGCACAATTGTCGCAACGCTGGACACGGTCGCGCCTAGGGTATTTAAAGAGGGGGTCAGGCCCCCGGCCGTTGTCGTGATAGGTGAGGTCGTGAACGTCGCAGCGGAGATTGCCGAGCTCAGGCGGGGCATGGAGCCTCGTATGCCCGGAAGTGCCGACGTGAATTCCGCTGGCCCGGCCACGCCAGGGACGGACCGGGCGTGAGAACGCCGTCCACGCCCAAGGGCGGCGTCACTCCAGCCGCCGTCGGCGAGGCTGCGCCGTCCCCCGAGGAGGCCCCGGCCGCGCTGGGCGCCGAATCGGGCGCGGCGGAGGAAAGCGCGGCCCAGTCCGGAGCGGCGGCCAGAGACGAGGCCCCGGCCGCCGCAGACGAGAGGCCCCCGGCTGGGGGAGAGAGCCCCGGCCGCGAGACGAGGCCCCGGCTGGGGGAGACGAGTCCACCGCGGCCGGAGAACAGGCCGCCGCGGATCAGCCCGAGGTCGCGGCCGAAGACGAGGGCACGGCGGCGCCCAGCCCGGATCCGGCCGTCGGGCCGCATGTCCGGGTGGACGCGCGGGCGCTGGAATCCGCCCTGCTGAACCTGCGGAAACGGATCGCCGCGATCCCGCTGCTGTACGAGGCACCGGGCCTGGCCGAGGCCAAGGCCGAGCGGGTCAAGCTGCTGTCCCAGATCGACGACTACCTGCTGCCGCGGCTGCGCCGTTCCGCCGCCCCGATCCTCGTCGCTCTGGTCGGGTCGACCGGCGCCGGGAAGTCGACCCTGGTCAACAGCATCGTCGGCATGCAGGTCAGCGCGACCGGCGTCCGCCGGCCCACCACGAACAGCCCCGTCCTGGCCTGCCATCCCGACGACGTGGACTGGTTCGCGGAGAACAACTTCCTGCCCAGCCTGCCGCGCGTCCGCCAGGAGGGCCTGGCCCGCCCCGGCCGGGACGGGCTGCTCGTGCTGGCCGCGACCGAGGGCATGCCCAAGGGCGTCGCGCTGCTCGACACCCCGGACATCGACTCGGTGGTCAAGGCGCACCACGAGTTCGCGTACCAGTTTCTCGACGCCTCCGACCTCTGGCTCTTTGTGACCTCGGCCAGCCGGTACGCGGACGCACCGGTCTGGCAGGTCCTCCAGCACGCGAGGGACCGCGGGGCGTCGCTCGGGATCGTGCTGTCGAGGGTGCCATCCGGAGCTCGTTCGGAATTGGTCGGGCACTTCACCGCCATGCTGGACGCCAACGGCATCGGTGACGCCGACCGGTTCGTCATCCCGGAGACCCGGGTCGCGGCCGGCATGCTCCCGCCCGACGCGTTCTCGCCGATCCGCGCGTGGCTGACCGACACGGCCCGCAAGGACGAGCGCCGGGTGGCCGTCCTGACCCAGACCATGTCCGGCGTGCTCGACACGTTCAAGGCCCGGGTGCCCGCGCTCGCCGCGCACGCCGAGGCGCAGCTGGCCGTGCGGTCCCGGTTGCGCATGGCCGCGGAGGCGCCGTACCAGGACGCGCTGGCCGCGGTGCAGAAGGGCACCAGGGACGGCTCGCTGCTGCGCGGCGAGGTGCTGGCCCGGTGGCAGGATTTCATCGTGACCGGCGACCTGATGCGAACCCTGCGGTCGCGTAAGCCGGCGCGCCAGGGCAAGCGGGCCCGCAAGCGGCAGGTGCCGGAGCGGGCGATCGCCATGAAGACCGCGCTGCGCGCGGCGCTGGAATCGCAGATCGTGGCGGCCGCCGCTCGCGCGGCCGAGGACGCGGACGGGCGCTGGCGCACCGATCCGGCCTGGCTCGGCCATGATCGCCGACGCCGAACGGAGCCGGTCCTCCGGTCAGCAGGCGGACCGGCTGTTCGCCTCGGCGTTCGGCGGTTCGGAGGACGCCGGCTCGCCGGACCCCGCGCGTGCTCAGACGGTCCGCCCCCGACCTGCCGCTGCGCGCGGCCCGGGCGGTCAGCGCGTGGCAGGATCACGTGCTGCGGCTCGTCCAGGACGCCTGGCCGCGGGAAGCGGTCAGCCGCCCGGTCGGCATCGCTCGACGACGACTCGCTGGCGCTGCTCATGGTGCTCGCCATCCTCGGCGAGAGCGGGACCGGCAGCCACGCCGCGGCGTCACCGGAGGACAGCGACATCCTGACCCTTCCCCGGCGGATCGTGACCGCCGTGCTCGGCGAGAAGCCGGTGCACGACGTGGTCCAGACCGCCCGCGCTGAGCTTAACGAGAGGGCGCGCTTGCTACTCGACGAGGAACTGCTCCGCTTCTCTGAAGTCATCGACGGTGCGGGCACCTGCGATGAGGTCGCGGGAGTCCGCCTCTACCAGGCCGCGTACATGCTCGGGGCGCTGCAGTGACCACTACCGCGCCCCCGTTCGCCGGGCTGCCGCAGACCAGCCTGCCCGCCCGGCTGTCGGCGCTGTCGTCGCTGGTCGAGATCGCCTCGGCCCGCAGCGGTCCCGGCGGGTTCAGCCCGGAACTGCTGGCCGACGCCGAGGACCTGCTGGAACGGGCCGGTGAGCGGCTGACGCTGTCCGCCGCGCATACCGTCGTCACCCTGGCCGGCGGGACCGGCAGCGGGAAGTCGTCCCTGTTCAACGCCCTGGCGGGGGCCAACTTCTCCCCGGCCGCGGTGACCCGCCCGGCGACCCGCTACGCGCATGCCTGCGTGTGGGGGATGGAGGGCGCAGCGCCGCTGCTGGACTGGCTGGGTGTGGAGCGGCGGCATCGCTACGCGCGGGCCAGCGCGCTGGACGCCGGCGAGGCCGCGCTCAGCGGGCTGCTCCTGCTCGACCTGCCCGACCACGACTCGGTCGCGGCCGGTGCCGCCTCGGCCGTGGACCGCCTGATCAGCCTGGCCGACCAGATGATCTGGGTCCTCGACCCGCAGAAGTACGCCGACGCCGCCGTCCACAGCCGCTTCTTGTCGCCGCTGGCGCGGCACGGCGCCGTGACCACGGTCGTGCTCAACCAGTGCGACCTGCTCACCCCGCAGCAGATCCAGGACTGCGAGGAGGACCTCCGCCGGCTGCTGGATTCCGAAGGGCTGGGCGAGGTGCGCGTCCTGCTGGTGTCGGCGGCCACCGGCGCGGGCCTGGGTGACCTGCGCCAGGTGCTGGCCGAGTCGGTTTCGGCCCGGCAGACGGCCACCGAGCGGATCGCCGCCGACATCGACACCCTCCTGGCGAAGTTCGGCGCGTACGCGACGGATCCCGCCGCGGTGGCCCGGCGCGCGGCCGGCGAGATCTCGCCCCGGGGCCGCCGCCTGCCCCGGTGTCACTGGCCGCTGCCGCGCCCACGCCCGCCGCGTCCCAGGACGGACGCCCATCGTGGGACGAAGCCTGCCAGACACGGGCCGAGGCGGACGATCGCGCCGGGCTCGGGGCGGACGGCGCGGGCCAGGCCAGGACCGCGATCGAGAGCGTTCCGGCCGGGCCGGCGCTCGACGTGGCGGACGCGCTGGCCCGGGCGGCGGGCCTCGACGCCGTGACGGACGCGCTGGAAGACGTCCGCGAGATTCACGCGGCCCGTTACCTCAGCTGGCCGGCCGGGCGCCTGGCCGGATGGTCCGGGCGCCGTGACCCGGTCCGCGCCGTGCACCTCGGCCTGCTTCGGGACGAGGCCAGAGCCGCGGTGGCGGCCGGCGCCGACGCGCAGCAATCCGAGATCGACAGCGCCATCACGGTCTTCGCCGACGCGGTGGGCGCCGGGCTCCCGGACCCGTGGCCGCGGACCGTGCGGGCGGCGGCCCGCTCGCGCGCGGACGAGGTCCGTGGCGCGCTCAGCGCGGCGGTCAGCGACAGCATTCCGGCGGAAGAGCCGGTGCCCGGCTGGTGGCGCCTGGTCCGGATCTGGCAGTGGCTGCTGGTCGCCCTGGTGATCGCGGGTATCGGCTGGATGGGCGTGATCGTGGCCGTCGGCGTCTTCCACGCGATGGGCCCGCACCCGCCGGGCCTGCTCGGCAGCGTCGTCCTGCTGCCCTGGCTCGCCGTAATGATCGTCGCGTTGCTGTTGCTCGGCTGGCTGACGACATCGGGCAGCCAGAACGTCGTCACGCTGTCGGCCGACCGGGAACGGGAACGACTGGAAGGCGTCATGCGGGCGCGCATCGACGCCGTGGCCCGCGACCTGGTCGTCGTCCCCGCAGGTGCTGAACTCGCCGAATACGCGAGGTTCTGCACCGACCTGACCGCCGCCGCCGGCGCCTGACCCCCGCCGCCCGGCCCCGCGCGACGGTGGCGGGGAGGGGAACCACGCGCTCGTTCGGCGTTCTGCTTTGGGCTTAATGGGGGGCGGGAAGCTGGGCGGGGGCGGGTCTGTTGGCTTGTAATACTGTAATCAGACCCAATCGGAGGCGGTCAATGACAGCAGACCCGCCACTGGACGTCTACTCCCAAATCGTCTGTGGAGTCGCCGAGAAGCTCACGCCTAAGGTGGCGAGCCTGCGCGTTCCCCGCCGGGGACCGGGCGGCTCGTCCGGTGAGAGCCTCGGCTCCGCCGTCGTCTTCACGGGCGACGGTTTCCTGCTCACCAACGCGCACGTCGTCGGCCAGGCGCAGAGCGGCACCGCCTCGTTCTCCGACGGCTCATCAGCCCCGTTCCGCGTGGTCGGCGCCGATCCCCTGTCCGACCTGGCGGTGTTGCGCACGAGCGGGTCCACGCCGCCGCCCGCGGAGCTCGGCGAGGCGGATGGCCTCGTCGTGGGCCAACTGGTCGTCGCGGTGGGTAATCCGCTCGGGCTGGCGGGTTCGGTGACCGCGGGCGTCGTCAGTGCGCTCGGGCGGTCGATCCCGACCGGTGGCCGCGGCCCCAGCCGGCTGATCGAGGACGTCATCCAGACCGACGCCGCGCTCAACCCCGGGAACTCCGGCGGCGCGCTGGCCGACGCCAGCGCCCGGGTCGTCGGCATCAACACGGCGGTGGCCGGGATCGGGCTGGGCATGGCCGTCCCGATCAACACCACCACCCGCCGGATCATGTCGGCGCTCATGCGTGACGGGCGGGTCCGGCGCGCCTACCTGGGCCTGGTCACCGTGCCGGCCCCGCTCTCGGAGCCCTGGCGCGAGCGCATCGGCCGGCCGACCGGGCTGCGCGTGGCGGAGGTCGTGCCGGGCGGCCCGGCCGACCGGGCCGGCCTGCGGCCCGGGGACCTGCTCCTGTCCGCCGCCGGGCATCCGGTCGCGACCGCGCAGGACCTGCAGCGCCTGATGTTCGCCGATGCGATCGGAAAGCCGCTCGCGATCACCGTCGTGCGCAACGGCGCCCTGGTCGACGTCATCGCCGAGCCGTCAGAGCTGGTCGCGGCCTGACCCGGCCCGCCTTATGCGCCGCACCGCCCGCCGGGCGGTGCGGCGCCGCGCGCCGCGGCGAGGAACCGGCGGACCTCGGCGCGGGTCTGGAGGCGGACGAAGCGCAGGTGGGCGTGGCCCGGGTCGCCGGCGGCGGCTGCATAACGCTGCCGATAGACCGCGTGCTTGTGCCAGGCCCAGGAGATGACCGACTTCTCCGGGTCCCAGGTGAAGAGATTTGCCCACCTTTCCCGGTTGCCGTTCCAGAGTTCGACGCGGCCGGCCGCGCGGCGCAGGGTGCGCCAGACGATCTGGCGCATCACGGCGCGCCGCGGGAGGTCGATCCAGACCACCGTGTCGGCGCGCTCCCAGACCAGCGGCTGGACCGCGCTGTAGTTGCCGTCGACGACCCACCCGTCGTCCGCGGCCAGATCGGCGACGCGGCGGCGGAAGTCTTCGGCGGGCAGCTCGGCCCAGCCGGGCTGGTGGAAGATCGAGTCGAGTTCCACGAAGGGCACGCCGAGGTTCAGCGCGAGCTCACGGGCGACGGTGGATTTTCCCGCCCCCGAGGTGCCGACCACCGAGATTCGCCGCACGAGCGCCGAACGTACCAGCCGTCCGCCATCGGCGCTCTTTCCCGGCTGGGACAATGGCTGCATGGCAGAAGCGCGCAATATCTCCGAGGTGGACCTGGGCGGCGGCGTGGCCATGCCCATGATCGGGCTGGGCACCTGGCAGCTTCGCGGGAAGCGCGGGCATGAGGCAATCCGGTATGCCCTCGAGGTTGGCTACCGTCACTTGGACACCGCGACCATGTACCGGAACGAGGCCGAGGTGGGCCGCGCGGTGCGCGACAGCGCGCCTCGACCGGGGCGACGTGTTCATCACCACGAAGCTCCTGCCGGGCGACGCGGGCCGCGAGCGGGCGGCGATCGCGGCCAGCCTCCGGGCGCTGGGCACCAGCTACGTGGATTTGTGGCTGGTGCACTGGCCGCCGGACCGCAGGAACCTGGTGCGCGTCTGGCAGGAGCTCATCGCGGTCCGAAACGACGGGCTGGCCCGGGCGATCGGGGTCAGCAACTACAGCATTGGCCAGATCGACGAGCTGGTCGACGCCACCGGCGAGCGGCCGTCGGTCAACCAGATCCCGTACGGCCTGTCCCGGCACGACCCGAAGCTGCTGGGCGCGATGCGGGAGCGCGGGGTCATCGTCGAGGGCTACAGCCCATTGAAGAACGCCAACCTCCGTGACCCGACGCTGGCCGAGATCGCGGCCCGGCACCGCGTGACACCGGCTCAGGTCGTGCTTCGGTGGCACATGCAGCACGGCATTCCGGTGATCCCGAAGTCCGGTGACCCGGAGCGGATCACGTCGAACTTCGCCGTGTTTGGCTTCTCGCTGAGCAACGACGACATGGCCTTCCTGGACGGCATGGTCAGGCCGCTGACCGGCGGTCGAGGCCCGGGCCCGGCTGGGGAGCCGCTGCGCGGCCCGCCTCATCCGGCCTCGGGCGGCCGGCCATTATGCCGCAGCCCACCGACCGGCGGAAATCTCTGTCCACAGGCCGAGGCGGCTCGTTCCCGCTATCCACAGGCCTGCGCCTGGACTGTCCTGATCCTCCGGCCGTCGGCCACCGTGGAAGTGTCCCGGCGGCATCCGCGCCGCGGCAGTTCCAGCCACCGGCGGCGCCGCGCCGCCAGATCGCAGGAGGATCGTTATGAACCAAGGTGGATAGCGTGACCTTATCTCGGCTTCGTGGCGACCGAGCCCAGGATCCGCGTCGTGAAGGACGGAATCCCGGTCGCGAAGATGCGGATCGGCTCGAGCGTCCGCAAGATCGACCAGGAGACCGGCGAGTGGCGCGACGGAGAGACCTCGTTCTACACGGTGAGCTGCTGGCGGTCGCTGGCCAACAACGCGGCGACCTGCCTGCACAAGGGACAGCCCGTGATCATCGCGGGCAAGCTCCGGACCGACCATTACGAGGACCGTAGCGGGCGCCAGAGGTCGGAGGTAGAAGTCGAAGCCGAGACCATCGGGTTCGACCTCAGGCGAGGCATGGCCCACTTCACCCGGAACCCCCGGAGCGCTGACTCGCGGCCGCGGCGCGGGGCGAGGCGATCAGGTCCGGGCTCGACGGCCTGGACGACGCGGCCGAGCCGGAACTCGCCGGGACGGCCGGAGAGGGCGGTGACGGCGACGCAGCCGAGATGTTCGACGATCAGGCGATAGCCGATCTCGATCATGAGCTGGACGAATCAGCGACGGAGCCGGCGGCGAACTAGCGGCACCGGAGTCAGACCCAGATGACCCCTCGCATGGAACCCACTCTCTTCGTGTAACTGGCACCTGTCTCATGGAGGTTTTCTGCCAGGTGGCCGCGCGGGGTGGAGTCACGCAGCGCAGATAGCATATCGACCCCTTGTAATCACCCCGCGCGGCATCCACCATACAGGTTCATGGCGCCAAGTACACGTTCTGCGCTTACCATGTTACTTAAAGTGATACAGAGATGACTCCGACCACGTACAGTGGTCATATAGTCCGGATGAGTGATGGGCGGGAGGCATGTCAGCAGCCGACCATTCAATAAGCCAGCGCATGCCTCTCCGTGGCTTCCTGCGGCTGGTGGCCCGCCCGCAGGGCTGGCCGATTCTGGCGCTGCCGCTGGGTGCCGTCGCCTACGTGCTCGCGGTCATCGCGTGCGATTTCGGGCTCACTGGGTGGCAGCTGGCCGTCGCGCCGGTGCGGACGGCCGACCTGTCACTCTTTGTAGCCCTGCTGGCCTGCGGAGCGGTGTGCATCGAGGCGACACGGCGCCTCGGCCAGCCGACCGGCGTCTCGCGTGACCTGCTGTCGGCCTGGTGGCTGCCCATCGCACTGCTGCTGCCGCCCGTCTACGCCCTGATCGCGCCGTTCGCCCTCGGCGTCCTGGTCTATCTGCGCGTGCGGCGCGCGCCGCTGTACCGCCGGCTGTTCAGCTCGGCGGCGCTCGGGATCGCCGGCGCGTCGGCCTCGACCGTCTTCCGCCTGGCCGGGCCTGGCCGCCGCCCCGGTCAGGTCGGTGTCGTGGCTCGCCTATCCCGGGCCGCATGCCTGGTTCATGCGGCCGGTCGCCGTGCTGGCCGCGGTCGGCTGTGCGGCGCTGTTCAGCGTGCTGAACACCTTCCTCGTGGCGGTCGCCGCCCACACGGCCGAGCCGCAGGCGCGCTGGGCCGAGGTCCTGTGGGACCGGGAGAGCATGCTGCTCGACCTGACCGAGATCTGCGTCGGCGTTCTCGTCACCATCGCCTGTGCCCTCAGCCCCGTGCTCTTGTGCGTGGCGCTGCCGCCGGTCATCGTCCTGCAGCGCAGCCTGATGCATCAGCAGTTGCAGGCCGCCGCGCGCACCGACGCCAAGACCGGGCTGCTGAACGCGACCGCGTGGCAGCGGGAGGCCGACGCGGAGATCGCCCGTTCGCTGCGGGCCGGGGAGAGCCTGGCCCTGCTCCTGGCCGACGTGGACCACTTCAAACGGGTCAACGACACCTACGGGCACCTGGCCGGCGACGACGTGCTGCGCGGCCTGGCCACCGAGCTTCGCCAGCAGGTCCGCGATTCTGATGTGGTGGGCCGGTTCGGCGGCGAGGAGTTCGTGGTCCTGCTGCCCCGCGCCGACGCCGACGAGGCGTGCAAGATCGCCGAACGGCTCCGGCACCGGGCCAGCGTGATGAGTGTCTACACCGACAGCGTCCCGATGAGCGTCACGATCTCGATCGGCATCGCCGTCCTCGGCGTCCACGGCGACGACCTGTTCGAGCTGCTGGCCGCGGCCGACCTGGCCCTGTACCGGGCCAAGGACGCCGGCCGGGATCAGGTCTGCGTGTACTCACCGGACGGGCCGTCCCACGCGCCGGGAAGCGACGACGAGACGCCCGAGCCGACCGCGTAGGCCGCGCAGCGCAGCCTGACGGCTAGGCCTGCCGGCGGTTCCGATTACGCTTGGTGCCATGCCGGAGTTCATTTACCAGTTGCGCGCTGTGCGGAAGGCGCATGGAGACAAGGTAGTTTTCGACGACGTTACGCTGTCCTTCCTGCCCGGGGCCAAGATCGGCGTCGTCGGGCCGAACGGTACCGGCAAGTCCACGCTGCTGAAGATCATGGCCGGAATCGAGCAGCCGTCCAACGGCGAGGCCCGGCTCATGCCGGGGTTCACCGTGGGGCTGCTCTCGCAGGAGCCGCAGCTGAACGAGGACAAGACGGTTCTCGGCAACGTCGAGGAGGGCGTGGCCGAGACCAAGGCGATGCTCGAGGCGTACAACGAGATCGCCGAGAAGATGGCCACCGACTACTCCGACGAGCTGCTCGAGGAAATGGGCCGGCTCCAGGAGCAGCTCGACCACCGCGACGCCTGGGACCTGGACAGCCAGCTCGAGCAGGCCATGGACGCGCTGCGCTGCCCGCCGCCCGACGCGACCGTCACCGCAGCTGTCCGGCGGTGAGCGCCGCCGGGTCGCCCTGTGCCGGCTGCTGCTGTCCCAGCCGGATCTGCTGCTGCTCGACGAGCCGACCAACCACCTGGACGCGGAGAGCGTCCAGTGGCTGGAGCAGCACCTGGAGAACTACCCGGGCACCGTGGTCGCCGTGACCCACGACCGGTACTTCCTGGACAACGCCGCGCAGTGGATCCTCGAGCTGGACCGGGGCCACGCCTACCCCTACGAGGGCAACTACTCCACCTACCTGGAGACCAAGGCGGCCCGGATCAAGGTCGAGGGGGCCAAGGACGTCAAGCGGCGCAAGCGCCTCGAAGACGAACTGGAGTGGGTGCGGTCGAACCCGCGGGCCCGCCAGGCCAAGAGCCGGGCCCGGCTTCAGCGGTACGAGGAGATGGCGTCCGAGGCCGATTCGCGGCGCAAGCTCGACTTCGAGGAGATCCAGATCCCGCCGGGCCCCCGGCTCGGAAGTCTGGTGGTCGAGACCGAAGGCCTCGTCAAGGGGTTCGGCGACCGGGTGCTGTTCGACGGGCTGAGCTTCTCGCTGCCCCGCAACGGCATCGTCGGCGTCATCGGCCCGAACGGCGTCGGCAAGACCACGCTGTTCAAGATGATCGTCGGCGAGGAGAAGCCCGACGCCGGGAACATCCGGGTCGGCGAGACGGTGGAGATCTCCTACGTCGACCAGAGCCGGGAGCGGATCGCCGCCAGCAAGAACGTCTGGGAGGCGATCTCCGACGGCGAGGCGCACATCAACGTCGGCCACACGGAGATCCCGAGCCGCGCCTACGTGGCGGCGTTCGGGTTCAAGGGCCCGGACCAGCAGAAGCCGGCCGGTGTCCTGTCCGGCGGTGAGCGGAACCGGGTCAACCTGGCGCTGACGCTGAAGAAGGGCGGCAACCTGCTGCTCCTCGACGAGCCGACCAACGACCTGGACGTGGAGACGCTGTCCTCGCTGGAGAACGCGCTGCTCGATTTCCCGGGCTGCGCCGTGATCACCAGCCACGACCGGTGGTTCCTGGACCGGGTCGCCACCCACATCCTCGCCTGGGAAGGCGAGGCGAACTGGTTCTGGTTCGAGGGCAACTTCGAGGCGTACGAGAAGAACAAGATCGAGCGGCTCGGCGCCGAGGCCGCCCGCCCGCACCGCGTCACCTACCGCAAGCTGACCCGCACCTGACCGGGCGCGAGTCCCGGGCCACCGGCCCGGGGCGAGCGGTCGGCGCTTACGGTCGCCACCGTACGCGCCACGGCCAGGCGATCGTTACCGGCCACTCACCGGGCCTCCGGCCCGGTGAGTGGCCGGTGTGTCGGCGAGCACCCAAGCGGGGCGCGAAGCGCAGCGGGGGGTCCGGGGGGTCGCCCCCCCGGGCTAGCGCGGCGTGAGGCCCAGGTCGGGGCGGCCCGGGTCGGCCGGCTTGTTCACCAGGCTGTGGGCGGCCATGACCAGGTAGTCCCAGAGCTGGGTGTCGAGGGCCTCGTCCAGGGCGAGCTCGTCGAGCGAGGTCCGCATGTTCCGCAGCCAGGCGTCCCGTTCGGGTTCGCCGATCACGAAACGCACGTGGCGCATGCGCAGCCGCGGGTGCCCGCGCAGCTCGTCGTAGGTTCGCGGGCCGCCCCAGTACTGCATCAGGAACAGGCGGAGGTGCTCCTCGGCCGGCCCCAGGTCCTTGGCCGGGTACACCGGCCGGAGCACCGGGTCGTCGGGGACCAGTTCGTAGAAGCGGTGCACGAGGCGGGTGAAGGTCTCCTCGCCGCCCACCGCTTCGAAGAAGCTGACCGGCGGCCCGGCCGGTGAGGGCGCGGACTGGCTTTCCGGCACGCCGTCGCGGCCGGCGGATTCGGCTGGTTGAGTTCCCATGACTCCATCCAGCCTAAGGGGGTCCCGCCGGCGCGGCGCCTAGCCGTGCGCAATCGTGTCGTCGTCGGCCTCCGTGCGACTGGTCTTGGGGCCGCCGGTGGGCTCGGCCGCCCCAGCGGGAAGCTCCGGGGAACCACCGTCTCGTTCGGTATCAGGGCCTGACGTCTTCGGTCCGGTGTCCGCCGGCGTGGGCCGCCCGGCGCCGGATGCGGCCGGGCGGCGGGCCGTCTTGCGGGGGACCGGGACCCGCTCGGCCGGCTCCGGCCCCCGGCCCGGGCGCGGCCGGGGCGTCGAGCGCGACCAGGACCCGCTCGCGCAGTTCGCGGGCCACCTCCCATTGCCGCAGCGGGAGGGTCTTGGCCGCGACCCGCATCACCACTTTGCTTTCGGTGAGGGTGATGTTCTGCGCGCCCCAGACTTCAGGCTTCTCCAGCATGATCTTGCGCCAGCGCCGGTCCCGCCACATGCTGGCCGCGGCGTTCTCCATGATCTGGCGCGTGCCGGGGATGTCCCACTCCAGGGGGATGGGCATGTCGACCACGGCGCGGGCCCAGCCCTGCGACTCGTTCCCGATCTTCTCCAGCGCGCCGTTGCGCAGATGCCAGACCACGCCGTTCACGTCCCGCAGCCGTGTGGTCCGCAGGCTCACCGCCTCGACCGTTCCCGTCGTCGCGTCGCCGATGTTGATGACGTCGCCCACGCCGTACTGGTCCTCCAGCAGCATGAAGATCCCGGCCAGGAAGTCCCGGACCAGGCCCTGCGCGCCGAAACCGACGGCGACGCCGACCACGCCGGCGCTGGCCAGAACGGGAGCGAGGTTCACGCCCAGGTCGCCCAGGGCGATGGTACCGGCGATCGCGAAGATCGTTACCGATGCCGCGCTGCCGAGGATCGACCCGAGGGCGTGGGCGCGCTGGTGCCGCCGTTCGGTGGCCGCCTCGTGGATCGCAGCCGTGGTGACGGCCTCGTGCGAGTCGATGGCGCTGACGGCCGTCGTCTCGGCGCCGCGCCCGGCGGGTCAGCGGCGGCGCCGCGCGGACGGCGCCGCCACGGCAGCCGGACGGCGCGGGCACCGGCGCCCTGGCGCAGGCGGGTGGCCAGCGGCGTGTCCGCCGCATGCGTCGGTGACCGGTTGATGAGGCGGTGCACCAGCGCGCGGGCGAGCAGCGCGAGCAAGACCAGCCACGCCAGGCGGAAGATGAGGTTGAGCCGGGCCGGCCAGGTAGACGGCGGTCAGCTTGGCCGCCGCGCCGTTGTGCGAGATGTCCCAGACCAGCCGGCAGGCGTTACCCGGATTGCGCCCGCAGCTCCCGCTGAGCGTCTCGGGCACCTGGGACAGATTAAGGCCCTTGAAGGGAGGGTTGAGAAACACAAGATCCTTTCCGGAGCGTGAGCGCCCTTGGCGGGGTTACGTGCGCAGAGGTTACTTCGGCGCCGCTCCAGCCGCGCGCGATGTACGGAAAGGCGTCATTGCGGTTGCTGCCGGGCACGCAAAGTTCCCGTACCTGCCCGGTGGGAGTGCCCGCACCGGAGGGAGCCCGCGCCCCTCGCGCGTTCAGGGAGCCGGTGGCGGATCCTCTGGCAGCGAGAGGCCCGTGTGGCGGGCCAGGAACGCCAGGACGTCGGCGGACAGGGCGACCGAACGGCTCACCGCGCGGCTCGAATGGCCCACGTCCGCCTCCCGGCGCAGCAGCACGGGCCGTTCGGGCCAGGGGGCGGAGGTCGCGTGCTGGAGCGCCGCGCACATCTTCCAGGCGTGTACCGGATCGACCCGGGTGTCGTTGTCGAACACCGTGAACAGCACGCTCGGGTAGCGCACGCCGTCCGTGACGTGGTGGTAGGGCGAGTAGGACAGCAGCCAGCCCAGCTGCTGCGGGTCCGCCGCGGTGCCGTATTCGGTGTTCCAGGTCTCGCCCAGCCCGAACCGCTCGTAGCGCACCATGTCCAGCAGCGGCGCCGAGCAGACGGCGGCGGCGTACAGCTCCGGGCGCTGGGTGATGGCCGCCCCGACCAGCAGGCCGCCGTTCGAGCCGCCGTAGACGCCGAGCTGCGCGGGCGTGGTCCACCCGTCGGCGATCAGTTTCCCGGCCGCGGCGTGGAAGTCGTCGAAGACGTTTTGCCGGCGGTCCAGCATCCCGGCCCGGTGCCAGAGCTCGCCTTCCTCGCTGCCGCCGCGCAGCCCGGCGATGGCGTACACGCCGCCGGCCTCGACCCACGCGAGGATCGTCGAGGAGTAGCCCGGGGTGAGGCTGATGCCGAAACCGCCGTACCCGTAGAGGATCGTCGGGCGCGGGGCGTCCGGGCGGGCGCCCGCATCCGCGTCGCCGCTGACCACGAGCATCCGCACGTCGGTGCCGTCGCTGGACTGGTAGGTGATCTGCCGCGCGCTCACCCGCGGGGCCGCCACCGACCCGGGCGCCCGCGCCCACACCCGGGTCTCGCCGGTGCGCGCGTCGAAGTGCATGACCGTCGTGGGCGTGGTGTTGTCGGTGTAGGCGAACCACGCCTCGTGACCGCCTTCCGGCCGTTCGCTGATCCCGCCGACCGTGCCCGGGCCGGGCAGCGGCACGGCTCCGGTCCGCTCGCCGGTGGCCAGGTCGTGCCGGGTGATTTCGCTGATGGCGTGCCGGGTCCACAGGGCGACCAGCACCGGCTGAGGCGCCTGCGGGCCGTCGAGGATGGCGTAGCTCTCGAGCACGGCCTCCGGATCCTCGGGAAGGAGGTCGTGCCACGTCTCGGGGCGCGGGTCGGCCGGATCGGCGATCGCGAGCCGTCCCCGCGGCGCGCCGGCGTCGGTGAACACGTACAGCCGGCCGTCCCGGCCGATCCGGGCGCCCGTCCGGGCGTCCGCCCCCTCCTGCACCGGCTTCAGGTCGGGAGACGCCGGGCCCGAGGCGGTCAGGTCGGCCAGCCACAGGTCATTGCGGGGTTCGGTGCCGCGGGACGCGCTGATCGTCAGCCACCGCCCGTCCCGGCTGACCGATGCGGCGTAGTAGGTGGTCTTGTCGCGTCCCTCGCCGAAGATCAGGACGTCATCCTCGGCGGGCGAGCCGACCTGGTGCAGGTACACGCGGCGGTGATACTGCTCCTCGCCCGGGGGCACCGCGTCGGGCGGCAGCCGCCGCGTGTAATAGAACGCCTTGCCGCCGGGCAGCCACGCGACGCGGGAGTAGCGGCAGCGGTCGATCGGCCCGTCCACCTGCTCACCGGTCTCCACGTCCAGCACCCGGAGCATCGATTCCTCGTCGCCGCCCTCGGACAGCTGGTAGGCGAGCAGGCGCCCTTCCTTGTCCGGCTGCCAGCCATCGAGCGTGGTGCGCCCGCTCGGGTCGATGGCCGCCGGGTCGATCAGCACCCGCCCGGTCCCCGGCTCCGCCGCCTCGCCGGGGTCCACGGTGAGGAGGGCCCCGTGCTCCTGGCCGGGCAGCCGCCGGGTGAAGAACTGCCGGGCTTCCCGCCACGCCGGGGTGCCGATGTACCCGGTCCCGGTCAGCTCGCGGATCCGGCTGGCCAGCGCGCCGATCCCGGGCAGCTCGTCCCGGTGGGCGCCGAACAGCTCGTCCTGGGCCCGCAGCCAGTCCTGCGTCTCCTGGCTAGCCGCGTCCTCGAGCCAGCGGTACGGGTCGCGCACACGGTGGCCGAACAGGTCTTCGGCGAGGTCGAGCCGGCGGGCATCCGGGTACTGATCTGCGGTCATGACAGGCACCCTAACCGGACGGGCGGGGTGCGACGGCTGCCCGCGCGGTGGGGCGCGGGCAGCGACCGGGCGGCGGCGCGCGCACCCGGGCGGCGGACGCTGACGGCCCAGCGACACCCTCCGCATGTTTACTCTTATGTAGTAGCGGTGGCGCGATTCAGCGGACACACTAGGAACACGGTGCTCCTCTGATGCAACATCGCCCGGCGGAGGTGGGAGTGCGACGAGTCCTGCTGCTCAACGTCACGTATGAGCCGCTGACCACTGTGGGGCTTCGCCGCGCCGTGTGCCTGGTGCTGAGCGGGAAAGCCGAGATAGTCCACGACGATTCGGCCGGAGCGACGTTGCACTCCGCGTCGGTCACCCTGGCCACTCCGTCGGTGATCCGGCTGCGCCGGTACGTGCGGATTCCGTACCGCAACCGGGTTCCGCTGACCAGGGCAGCGCTGATGCGCCGCGACAACTACCGGTGCGCCTACTGCGACCGGAAAGCGGAGACCATCGATCACGTGGTACCGCGCAGCCGGGGCGGCCCCCACTCCTGGGAGAACTGCGTCGCCTCCTGCACCACGTGCAACCACCGCAAGGCCGACCGGCTGCTGGAGGAACTCGGCTGGACGCTGGCCTCGACGCCGGCCGTGCCGCGCGGCGCGCACTGGCGGCTGATCGGGGTCGCGCGGGACGGCGATCCGCAATGGGCGACCTACCTGCGGGAGCCAAGCGCGGCCTGACGCCCCTGCCGCCGGAGGCCGCTGGGCGCCGCCGCCGATTGACGCTGCAGAAATTTTGGCCGCATCTAGAGCAAAAGCTGGAATGTTCCCGGCCCCGGTTCGCTTGCACCCCTGGTGAGCTTGAAGAACTGGAGGCGAACCTCTGACCCAGACACCGTCCGCTACCCCGACGACGACACGGCTTCCGGCCTCTACGTAACCCCGGATAAGGACCCTAAGCCCGGCACCGACGCGAACTGGGACGGCCACATGGCCCCCGCGGCGGATGTGATTCCGGGCCCGCCGCTCCGTCCCGATCCGCGGAGCCTGCCCTCGGCGCTCGGCGGCGCCGTCATCCACCGGCTGCCGGACGGCCCGGTCGGCACCACGGTCCGGGCCGTCGCACGCGCGACGCCCGAGACGCTGACGCTGGCGCGGCACCGGGCCCAGCCGCGCGCCGCCTACATCACGCGGCTGACCCTGACCGCGGTCTTCGCGTACCTGATCGCGCGGCAGGTCGCCGGCAACTCCGGGCCGATCCTCGCGCCGCTGACCGCTCTGCTGGTCGTCCAGGTCAGCTTGTCCCACACCCTGCGCAGCGCGGCCCAGCGGGTGATCAGCGTGCTCAGCGGCGTCCTGCTCGCCATCGGGCTGTCGGTCCTCGTCGGGTTCACCTGGTGGAGCCTCGGCCTCCTGATCGCCGTGGCTCTCGCGGTCGGTCTGGTGCTGCGGCTCGGCAACGACCTGCTCGAGGTGCCGATCAGCGCGATGCTGATCCTGTCGTCGGTCGGGAGCACGTCCGCCGCGACTGACCGGATCATCGAGACGCTCATCGGCGCCGGCGCGGGTATGGTCGGCGGCCTGCTGTTCGCCCCCGTCCGGCTGCAGCCGGCCGAGGAGGCCGTCGACGACCTGAGCGGCCAGCTGGCCGGCCTGCTGGACCAGATGGCCAGTGACGTGGACGCCGGTGCGGACGGCCGGACTTCAGCCGAACGGCTGTCGCGGGCGCGCGCCCTGGGCGGCGAGATCCAGCGGGTCGAGGAAGCCCTGAACCAGGCCGAGGAAAGCCTCCGGCTCAACCCGCGGGCCCGGATGCTGCCGCAAGCCGGGATCCCGCTGCGCACCGGGCTGGAGACACTGGAGCACGCCGCGGTGACCGTGCGGGTCATCGCGCGGTGGATGGATGACGCGTCGCGGCCCGGTCTGGACAGCCCGCTGCGTGACCCGGATATCCGCGGCTGCCTGGCCGAGGAGATCAGGGAGCTGGCCGCGGCCGTCGGGGCGATCGGGGATCACGTCCGCGCCGGCATCGCCGCCGCCGTCGACGGCGGCGCCCACAGCGAGCAGGTGGAAAGCGAGCTCGAGCAGCGCCTGTCCCGGGCCGCCGAGATCCATGACCAGCTGGCCGACATGCTGCGTTCCGGGCCCACGCCCGGGCTGCCGGACTGGTCACTGCGCGGTGAGCTGCTCAGGCTGCTGGACCGGCTGCGCAACGAGCTGCAGGAGGAGCACCAGGCCCGCGCCCGCGAGCACTGGCCGGTCCGCGGTTCGGCGCGGCGGCGGCGGCCCGGATGGGGAACCCGCAACCGGCGCGTACGGCGGTACGACCGGGCCGCGTAGGGAACCCTCCCGGGTGCGCCCTGCGTAGAAGACCCTCCCGGGTGCGGCCGCCGCGGGACACCTGCGAAGCTGGGACCAACAGGCGAGGAGGTATCGCATGAACGGCATGCCTAATGCGGCCGAGGCCGGCACCATCGACGTCGGCGGCGACCTGACGGTCAACCGCCTCGGATTCGGGGCGATGCGGATCACGGGTGACGGCATCTGGGGTGAGCCGCCGGACCGCGAGAAGGCCAAGGCCGCGCTGCGGCGGGCCGTGGAGCTGGGTGTCAACTTCATCGACACCGCGGACTCCTACGGGCCGGAGGTCAGCGAGACGCTGATCGCGGAGACCCTCTACCCCTATCCGGACGACCTGGTCATCGCGACCAAGGGCGGCCTGGTCCGGCCCGGGCCCGGCCGCTGGGAGCCGGACGGGCGGCCCGAGCACCTGCGGCAGGCCTGCGAGGGCAGCCTCCGGCGGCTGAAGCTCGACCGGATCCCGCTGTACCAGTTCCACCGGCCCGACCCCAAGGTGCCGATCGCCGAATCGATCGCCGCCCTCGTCCTGCTCAAGAACGAGGGGAAGATCCGGCACATCGGCGTCTCGAACGTGACGGAAGACCAGCTCCGGGCGGCGGAAGAAGTCACCCCCATCGTGTCGATACAGAACCGCTACAACGTGGCCGACCGGAAGTCGGAACCGCTGGTGGACCTGTGCGAGCAGGAGGAACTCGCCTTCCTGCCGTGGGCGCCGATCCAGGACGCCGACCGGGTGCCGGCCGTCACCGAGGCCGCCAGCCGCCACGGGGTCAGCGTCCGCCAGATCGTGCTGGCCTGGCTGCTGGCCCGGTCGCCGCAGATCCTGCCGATTCCCGGCTCCGGGTCCCCGGAGCACGTCGAGGAGAACATCGTGGCCGCTGGCATCAAGCTGGACCAGGGTGAGGTGGCCGCCATCACCGACGCCGCCTGAGGCCTGCCCGCATCTGGGACCGCCTGACCGGTCGCCGGGGGATGTTACGTTCGGTTCAGTCGACTGGCCACTGAACCGCCCGGCAAGGGGGAGGCGCCCGATGCGGCGTGACATCTTCACCGCGGACCACGAGGCGTTCCGCGACATGGTGCGCTCGTTCATCAGCAAGGAGATCACGCCGTACCACGAGCAGTGGGAGCGGGACGGCGTCGTGTCGCGCGACGTATGGCTGGCGGCCGGCCGCGCCGGGCTGCTCGGCATCGACATCGACGAGAAGTACGGCGGCGGGGAAACCCCGACTACCGGTACTACCTGGTCTTCGACGAGGAGCTGGCCCGGGCCGGGGCGACCGGCCCGGCGTTCGGCGTGCACAACGACATGATCGGGCCCTACCTGCGCCGGCTGTGCACGCCGGAGCAGTCCGAGCGGTGGCTGCCCGGCTACTGCTCGGGCGAGAACATCGTGGCCATCGCGATGACCGAGCCCGGGGCCGGCAGCGACCTGCAGGGCATCCGCACCACCGCGGTCCTCGACGGCGACCACTACGTCGTCAACGGGCAGAAGACATTCATCTCCAACGGCCAGCTCTGCGACTCAGTGATTGTGGTGGCGCGGACCGATCCCGCCGCCGGGCACCGGGGCATCAGCCTGCTGGTCGTCGAGCGCGGCATGGCCGGCTTCGAGCGCGGCCGCAACCTCGACAAGATCGGCCTGCACGCCCAGGACACCTCCGAACTCTTCTTCACCGACGTCCGGGTGCCGCGGGAGAACCTGCTCGGTGAGGAAGGTGGCGGGTTCGTCGCGCTTATGCAGAACCTGCCGCGGGAGCGGGTCACGATCGGCGCGTCGGCGCTGGCCGGGGCGGAGAAGGTGTTCGAGGACACCCTGGATTACGCCAAGAACCGGCAGGCGTTCGGGCGGCCGATCGGCAAGTTCCAGCACAACCGGTTCCTCCTGGCCGAGATGGCGACCGAGCTGGCCTACGCCCGCACGTTCACCGACAAGGCGGTGATGGAGCACAACGGGGGCGCCTCAGCACGGAGGAGGCCTCGATGGTCAAGTGGTGGAACACCGAGCTGTGCAACCGCGTGGTCGACCGCTGCCTGCAACTGCACGGCGGTTACGGCTACATGCGCGAGTTCCCGGTGGCCCGCGCGTTCACCGACTCCCGGGTTCAGACCATCTACGGCGGCACCACCGAGATCATGAAAGAGATCATCGGCCGCAGCCTGGGCATCTGACCAGCCCCGCGCGTCAGCTCGGAATCCTCCGCCACTGTTTCTCCGTCACGATCACGTGGCCGAGGAAACGGAGACCGACCGCCTCGGCGCCGTCGCGGAGCCGGGCCGTCGCCCGCCGGTCCGCCTCGCTGGGTTCCAGAGTCCCGCTCGGGTGGTTGTGCGCGACGCCGAACGACGCGGCCCCGGCCGACAGGGCCGCCACCAGGACGTCACGGACGGGCATCAGGCTCCGGTCGCTTCCGCCCTCGGTCAGCCGGATGGTGCGGAGCACCTTGCCGGCCTGATCGCAGCTGACCACCACGACCCGTTCGGCCCGCAGGCCGCGCAGCAGCGGCGCCGCGACGCCGGCCGAGGCCGGCCGGACTGCCGACCCAGCGCGGTGCCAGCTCCCGCTCCACCCGCCAGGCCAGCTGGAACGCGGCCGCGACCCGGGCGGCCTTGGCCGGTCCCATCCCGGCCGGGGCAATCAGCGCATGCGGGTCGGCGCGGGCCAGCCGGGGAAGACCACCGCACACCGCGATGACCCGGGCCGCCAGGTCGATGGCATCGGTCCCGGCGGTCCCCGATCCGATCAGCAGCGCCAGCAGTTCTCTGTCGGCCAGCGCCTCCGCGCCCCGGGAAAGCAGCCGTTCCCGCGGTCGATCATCCGCCGGGAGATCCATCACTCGCATACCGCGAGATATAGCACTGGGGTCTGACAGCGGGGCAGCGGCGCACGCCTGATCTGGGCCGGAGACGCTCTGGGTGGATCCGTCGGCCTACCTGCCACTGCGGGCGAGCACGACCTTCCTGCCGCCCTGGGGGCCGAACAGCGTGCGGGTGGAGAACTTCCGGTGGCTTCTGCCGACCCCGGCCAACCTGGCCGCCCTCCACGCCGCGATCCGGCAGGCCGCCATTCCGGCCGGATTCCGGGTGCTGCCGCCCACCGATCTGCCGCTGGTCGGATTCGGTGCGCCCCTCAACCCTTAATTAGCCGAACGAGGCGATGGTGACAGTCCGCGCCCCGTGCCTCTTCACCCGGCGCGCGAGCCTCCTGGCCGCGGCCTGTTCGGGATGTCTCTTCCGATAGATGGAAGGCGCCTATCGCGCGGAGCCCGCGCCTTGTGATGTTGGTGACATCGGCGTGTGGCGCCGGTGACCAGCGGGCTGGAGGGACCAAATGTCGCCTGGCACGGAGTTTCCGCGCAACCAGTGGTACGTCGCGGCCTACGGCAGCGAAGTGACCCGGCGAGCTGTTCGCCCGGACGATCTGCGGCGAGCCCATCGTGTTCTACCGAAATTCGGCCGGCGCAGGTCGTGGCCCTCGCCGACCGGTGCGTGCACCGGCGCTTCCCGCTGTCCCAGTCGAACCGGGACGGCGACACCATCGTCTGCGGCTACCACGGCTTCACCTACGACGGCACCGGCACTGCGTCGCGGTACCCGGCCAGAAGCGGGTCCCGCGCACCGCGCGGGTCAAGGCGTACCCCGTGGTCGAGCAGGACTCGCTTATCTGGGTCTGGATCGGCGACGCCGCGCTGGCGCCGCGTCAGCCGCGATCCCGCGCGCGCCGTGGCTGGCCGCCGGCGGGTGACGGCCGTCCGCGGCCTGGAGCCGATGGCCGCGCGGCACACCCTGCTCTGGACAACCTGATGGACCTCTCGCACGAGACGTACCTGCACGGCGGCTACATCGGCACCCCGGAGGTCGCCAGACGCCGATCAGGACCGAAGCGGACGAGGAGGCGGGCGTCGTCCAGGTCAGCCGGCACATGGACGACGCGGAGTGCCCGCCGTTCTACGCCGACTCCACCGGCCTGAGCGGGCGGATCACCCGCTGGCAGGACATCGAGTACTACCCGCCGTGCCTGTACCTGCTGCACAGCCGGATCGCTCCGGTCGGCGTGCTGCCGCCCGAGGACGGCACCGACACCGTGCCTATCACGTCGAGGTCGTCTACGCGCTCACCCCCGAGACCGAGCACTCGACGCATGACTTCTGGCTCGTCCCGCGACTTCGCCCTCGATGACGCCGGGGTGTCGCAGTTCCTCGCCGACAACAACCGCACGGTCGTGCTGCAGGACGTGGCCTGCCTCAACACGCTGGAGGAGATCCTTCAGCGGGACGGCGCCAGCTACCAGGAGCTGTCGATCAACATCGACACGGGCGGCCTCGCCGCGCGCCGTCTGATCCAGCGGCAGATCGAGGCGGCCAGCCAGCCGGCCGGCAACGGGCCGCCGGTCAGCGCCGCCGGCGCCGGCAGGCGGCCGGGCCCGGGCAGGCGGCGCCGAGCGCCCAGCGGGTGGCGGCCTCGTGACCGGCGCGGTCTTCCAGATCGTCTGGACACCGGGCACCGACGACCTGCTCGGGGTGTGCCACTGCGGCGCGGAGCATCTGGGCCAGGATCCGGTCGAGGTCTGGTCGTGGCTGCTCGCCCATCCCGACGGGCACGCGCAGCCTCAGCTCGACCGCCCGGTCCCGGCCGGCGCGGGCACCGCAGGAGCCGCCCGATGACTGGCGCAGCCGTCTCCGAGGCCTCCTGCGGTCCGGCCGCCCCCGCGCCCGGGCCGCCCGCCGCCGCGAGCGGACGGCCGATCCCCGCCACCCGGCTGATGCGGGTCGCGGAGAAGACGAGCCTGGCCGAGGACGTTGCCGGGCTGGCCCTGGAGCCGGCCGATGGCCGCGCTGCGCCGCCCTGGGAACCCGGCGCCCACGTCGACCTCCACCTTCCGGGCGGCCTGATCCGCCAGTACTCCCTGTGCGGGGACCCGGCCGACCGCCGGCGGTGGCGCGTCGCCGTCCTCCGCGAAGCCGGCCGGGCGGGGCGGATCGGCGTTCGTCCACGAGGTCCTCGGCATCGGCGCCGAGCTCACGGTGACGGGGCCCCGGAACAACTTCCCGCTGGCGCAGGCGGATCGCTACCTGTTCATCGCGGGCGGCATCGGCATCACGCCGATCCTGCCCATGCTGGCCGAGGCCAGCCGGCGGGGCAGGCCCTGGCACCTCCTGTACGGCGGACGCCGCCGCGCGTCCATGGCTTTCCTCGATGAGCTCGCGGCGTGGCCCGGTCAGGTCACGGTCCGCCCGGAGGACGAATTCGGGCTGCTGGACCTGGACACGCCGCTCGGCTCCCCGCAGCCGGGCGCCGCCGTCTACTGCTGCGGTCCGGAGCCGCTGCTCCGGGCGGCCGAGGAACGGTGCGCCGCCTGGCCGGCCGGGACGCTGCACCTGGAGCGCTTCCGCCCCGCCGGGCCGCCCGCCGCAAGCCCGCCCGCCGGGCGGTCCGCCCCCGGGCGGGCCGGCCGGGCCGGCTGCCCGGCTGCTCCAGAGCCGGTTGCCCCCGGGCCGTCCGCCGACGCCCCCTTCGAGGTTGAGCTGGCGGCCAGCGGCCGCGTCGTCGAGGTCCCGTCCGGAACCTCGATCCTCGCCGCGCTCCGTGGCGCCGGCGTCGAGGTCCTCTCCTCCTGCGAGGAGGGAACCTGCGGGACCTGCGAGACCGGGGTGCTGGCGGGCGTGCCCGACCACCGCGACTGCGTCCTGGACCCAGCCGAACGCGACGCCTGCGACCTCATGATGATCTGCGTGTCCCGGGCCAGGACGCCCCGCCTGGTCCTTGACCTCTGAGCTGCCGTGAGATCCCGTTCGCCGCCGCGCGGACGGCCGGCGCCCAGGACGCCCGGTGCGGGTCGGTCACCGGCACGACGACCGACAGGGACGCCACGCAGGTGCTGTCCGGCCCCGCGACCGGGGCGGCGACCGAGAACACGTCGTCGGTGATCTGCCGGTCGCTCAGCGAGAAGCCGGTCCGGCGTACCTCGGCCAGGGTCCGGCGCAGCTCGGCCGGGTCCGTGATCGTGAACGGGGTGAACGCGGCGAGCGGTGCGGCGAGCACCTCCTCCTGCACGTCGGCCGGCGCGTGCGCCAGCAGGACCAGTCCGACGCCGGTCGCGTGCAGCGGCCAGTGCGCCCCGACCCTGGTCAGGACCGGCACCGCATGACGCCCGGCGATCCGCTCGAGGTAGACCCCGTCGGTGCCGTCGCGGACGGCGAGCTGGACGTTCTGGTGGGTGGCCTCGTACAGGTCCTCCATGAACGGGAGCGCGATGTCACGCAGCCCGTGGCCGCGCGGGGACAGCGCCGCCAGCTCGACCAGGCGCAGGCCGATCCGGTACCGCCCGTCCTCGCCGCGCTCCAGGCCGCCCCAGCGCACCAGCTCACCGACGAGACGATGGGCCGTGGTGAGCGGCAGGCCGGTCCGCCGGGCCAGCTCGGACAGGCTGAAGGCGCCGCACTCGTGGCTGAACGCATCGAGGAGCGCGAGCAGCTTGGCTGGCACGCTCGGCGGACGGGAGCTCATAGCGAACAATAAGCCGTGTTCATCCCGGGCTTCGCGGGGCGAATTTGGCAGGATCGAGGCGGGATGCGGCGGCACGCCGGCTACGCAGGCGGGCGGCGGCCGGGTACGGTCGGATTATGACGACGACTCCCGCGCCAGCCGCCGCAACGGCGGCGCCTGCCACGGCACCGTTCGGCCGCATGCTGACGGCGATGATCACCCCGATGACGCCGGATGGCGCCGTCGACTACGAGGGGGCGGCGCGGCTCGCCACCTACCTCGTCGATGACATGCGCAACGACGGCCTCGTCATCAGCGGCACGACCGGTGAGTCACCCGTCACCAGTGACGAGGAGAAGGAGCGCCTGCTGCGCTCGGTGGTCGAGGCCGTCGGCGACCGGGCCTCGATCGTGGCCGGCGTCGGGACCAACGACACCGCCCACAGCCGGGAACTCGCCCGCCAGGCGGAGCGCGCCGGCGCCGACGGGCTGCTCGTCGTCACCCCGTACTACAGCAAGCCGCCCCAGCACGCGCTGGTCACCCACTTCACGGCGGTCGCCGACGCCGCCGACCTGCCCGTGCTGCTGTATGACATTCCGGGCCGAACCGGCACGCCGATCGCCACCGAGACGCTCATCCAGCTGGCCGAGCACCCCCGGATCGTGGCCGTGAAGGACGCGAAGGACGACGTGGCCGCGACGTCGCAGGTGCTGGCCCGCACCGACCTGGTCTACTACTGCGGCACGGACATGCTGAACCTGCCGTGGCTGTCCCTGGGCGCCGTGGGCTTCGTCAGCGTGGTCGGGCATATCGTCGGCGACCGGCTGCACGAGATGATCGACGCGTTCGAGGCCGGGCAGACCGGCCGGGCCAGCGAGCTGCACTTTGGATTGCTTCCCGTGTATACGGGCATATTCCGGAACCAGGGCCTGGTCATGACCAAGGCCGCCCTGAGGATGCTGGGGCTGCCGGGCGGGCCGGTGCGCCTGCCGCTGGCCGACGCGACCGACGCGGAGATCCGGCGGCTGCGCGAGGACCTCGAGCTCGGCGGCGTGAAGCTCACGGGCAGCGGCGCCTGACGTGGGCACCTCGCGCGACCGGGAGCACCCTGGCGTTCCGTTCCCGCCAGTACCGGGGACACTGAGACTTGTATGACCCAACCGAAGGAGTGAGCGAGAGCATGACCAACGGAGGCCACGACCTGACCCGAGCACCGGACGAGGGAAACTGGACCACAGCGCAGTGAGTCATCCCCATCCCGAGCTTCCCCTGCCCCCGCCGCTGCCCGCTGGGGGCCTGAGGGTCGTCGCGCTCGGCGGCCTCGGTGAAATCGGCCGGAACATGACCGTCTTCGAGCACGACGGCCGGCTGCTCATCGTCGACTGCGGTGTCCTGTTCCCCGAGCCCGACCAGCCCGGCGTCGACCTGATCCTGCCGGACTTCCGCTACCTCGAGGGGCGGTTCGACCTGATCGACGCGGTGGTGCTCACCCACGCGCACGAAGACCACATCGGCGCCCTGCCGTACCTGCTGCGCGAGCGCGCCGACCTCCCGCTGGTCGGGTCGCGGCTGACGCTCGCGCTGGTCCGGAGCAAGCTCACCGAGCACCGCCTGACCCCGGTCGTCGCCGAGGTCGCCGAGGGCACGCGGCAGCGGTTCGGCCCGTTCGACCTCGAGTTCTTCTCCGTGAACCACTCGATCCCGGACGCGCTCGCGGTCGGCATCCGCACGCATGCCGGCCTCGTGCTGCACACCGGCGACTTCAAGATGGACCAGCTCCCGCTGGACCGGCGCCTGACCGACATCGGCGGGTTCGCCCGGCTCGGCGCGGACGGCGTCGACCTGCTGATGTCGGACTCCACCAACGCGGAGTCGCCCGGCATCGTCACGGAGCGAGCGGGACATCGCGCCCGTGCTCAGCCAGGTGTTCGCCTCGGCGACCAAGCGCATCATCGTCGCGTGCTTCGCCAGCCACGTGCACCGGGTCCAGCAGGTGCTGGACGCCGCGGCCGAGCACGGGCGCAAGGTCGCCTTCGTCGGCCGGTCCATGGTGCGCAACATGGGCGTCGCGCGGGATCTCGGCTACCTCCGGATCCCGGGCGGGATGCTGGTCGACATGCGCGAGGCCGAGCAGATGCCGCCTCAGGACGTGGTGCTGATCTCCACCGGCTCGCAGGGCGAGCCGATGTCCGCGCTGTCCCGGATGGCCGGCCGTGACCACCCGATCCGCATCGCCGAAGACGACACCGTCATCCTCGCCTCGTCGCTGATCCCCGGCAACGAGACCGCCGTCTACCGGGTGATCAACGGCCTGACCCGGCTCGGCGCCCACGTGGTGCACAAGGGCAGCGCCCTGGTCCACGTGTCCGGGCACGCCCACGCCGGCGAGCTGCTGTTCGTGCTCAACGTGACCAGGCCGGGCAACTTCATGCCGGTGCACGGGGAGTGGCGCCACCTGCGGGCCCACGCCCAGCTCGCCGCGCTGAGCGGCGTCCCCGAGCAGAACATCGTGATCGCCGACGACGGCGTCGTCGTCGACCTGGTGGACGGGCAGGCGAAGATCACCGGCGCGGTGCCGTGCGGTTACGTCTACGTGGACGGGCTGTCGGTCGGCGAGGTCACCGACGAGCAGCTCAAGGACCGGCGGATCCTCGGCGAGGAGGGGTTCATCTCGGTCGTGATCGTGCTCGACTCCACGACCGGCAAGATGGTCGCCTCTCCGGAGATGCACGCCCGCGGCTCCGGCATCGATGACGTGGCGTTCCGCGACGTGCGGCCCCGCATCGAGGAGGCGCTGGCCCACGCGGCCGCCGAGGGGATCACCGACGCGCACCAGATCCAGCAGCTGATCCGCCGGACCATCGGCCGCTGGGTGAGCGACAACTACCGCCGCCGCCCGATGATCATCCCGGTCGTCGTCGAGGTCTGAGCGCCCACTGACCGCCGTCCCGGCCACTGGATGGCCGGGCCGGCGGTGCCGGTGCGGGCGGACGGCGGCTCAGGCGGGAATCCGGCCCGTGGCCTCGCCGAGGGCCTGGGCCGACAGTTCCGCGACCCGCCGCGCACCGATCGCGGCCACGTGCCGCACCGTGAACAGCCTGATCAGCCACAGGCCGCCCGGGTCCAGGCTGCTGGCCGCACCACCGGCGCGGGCCCGCTCGCGCCAGCCGTGCAGCACCGCGTCGAGCTGGTCACGCACGGATTCGAGCCGGAGCGCCGCGTCGGCCAGGTGAGCCGGAAGGCAGGCGTCGCCAGGCGCGGAAGCCGCGTCCCGGTCGGCGGCAACCCGCAGGCGAGTACGTTCGGTGGCCCGGTCGAAGGCGCGCCGGGCGATCGCGTAGCAGAGCTCGCCGTCCAGCGGCAGTCCCCAGCCGAACACCCCGGCGATGAACGGGTCACCCGGCGGCCCGGGCGCCGTGACGCGGGCCAGCCGGCAGGCGGGGCCGGACCGCCGGATGAACGCGTGCAGAATCCTCGGCCGCATCGGCTCGCTGTCGTCCACCGCCCGCACGCCCAGCCAGTCCCAGCCCGCTGCGGCGGGGCCTGGCACCTCGCGGCCGGGACGCCCGCCGTCGGCCACGCCGGCCGGCTGGGCCGGTCCGCGCGCCTCCGCGGCCACCAGGCCATCCGCGGCGCCGCCGGGCCCGGCGAACAGACGGCCCCGCGCCGCCTCGCGGAGCAGCCAGTCCGCGGAGGAATCCCCGCCGGCGTGCGCGCCGGCGGCCGCTCCCACCCAGGCGTGGTGGGCGTTCACCGCGAGCGCGGCGGCCGGGGCGTGATAGGCGAGCCGCCGCTGGGCGCAGGCGACCTGAGGCAGGGTCAGGCCCGCCCCGCCGAACGGCACCGGGACCGCGATCTTCAGGTAGCCGCGGTCCGTCAGCAGCCGGAGGTCCTCGGCCAGGAGGCCCGGGTCGGCCTGGTAGCCGTCGGCCCGCTGGCCCAGCCGGTCAAGCAGCGCCCCGTCCAGCGGATCGCGGGTATTGCTCGCTGGCATCTAACCCGCTCCCTCCTCCACGGCCTCCACCCCAAGCACAGCACCGCAGTGGGCCTAATGTCAACTAAACAGGTCGGAAACCTATGAATGCTGCGCGAGGCGCGGGCGGGCGCGGGGCGCGGGTGGGCGGGCGGGCGAGGCGCGGTACGGCACGCGGGTGGGCGCGGGGCGCGGGCGGGCGAGGCGCGGCACGGCACGCGGGCGGGTGCGGGGGCGCGGGCGGGTGCGGGGGCGCGGGCGGGTGCGGGGGCGCGGGCGGGCGCGGGGGCGCGGGCGGGCGCGGGGGCGCCGGGGAGTCGCGCGCGCCCCCCGCCGGACCTTTCCGATGTCTACGAAGGCGCCTCTGTGGATGCTAGGGCATCCACAGAGGCGCCGCCGTAGTCGTTAGCGCGTGCTCGATGGCGCCGACGAGCACGCTGTGGGGCGCGGCGCGGGCGGGCGTAGCAAGCGCGCGCGGTCACGACGGGGACGCGGGGGCGCGCGCGGACGTCGGCGCACGGACGCCGGGGGAGCGGCGGGTCAGGGGTTGAGGACGCGGAGGGGGGTGCCCTTGGCGAAAGCCGCGATGTCCTCGACGGCCTCGCCGTAGAACACCTGGTAGGAGTCGTCGGTGACGTAGCCGAGGTGCGGCGTGAGCACCGTGTTCGGCGCCGAGCGGAGCGGGTGGCCCAGCGGCAGCGGTTCGGTGTCGTAGACGTCCAGCGCCGCGCCGGCGATCCGGCCGTTCCGCAGCGCGGCCAGCAGGGCGTCGGTGTCCACGATCGGCCCACGGGAGGTGTTGACCAGGTAGGCCGTCGGCTTCATCATGGCCAGTTCCGTCGCGCCGACCAGGCCCGTGCTGCGCTCGCTGAGCTTGTAGTGGATCGTGACGATGTCGGATCGGGAGAACAGCTTCTCCTTGCTCACCGCCTTGACGCCGGCCTGGTCGGCATCCTCCGGGTCGAGGTTCTGGCTCCATGCGGAGACCTTCATGCCGAACGCCTGCCCGATCGCCGCGACCTGCCGCCCGATGCGCCCGAAGCCGGCGACGCCGAGGCGCTTGCCGCCCAGGCCGGTGCCGATGGTCCGCTGCCAGCCGCCGCGCGAGGCCAGGGCCGCCCCGCCGGCCCGCGCGGTCTCCCGGATCCGCCGGTCTCTCCTCGGGGATGTGCCGCACCAGAGCCAGGATCAGGCCCCAGGTCAGCTCGGCCGTGCCCGCGCCGCTCCCGCCGGTCCCGCACACGGTGACACCGTGCTCGCGCGCCGCGGCCAGGTCGATGGCGGCGTTGGCCATGCCGGTGGTGACCAGCAGCCGCAGCTCCGGCAGCCGGGCGAACACCTCCGCCGGGAACGGGGTCCGCTCGCGCATCGCCACGATGACGTCGAACGGCGCCAAGGCCGCGGCGAGCGCGTCGGGCCGCGCGATGTGCTCGCGGAACACCGTGACGTCCGGCTGCCCGGGCAGGCTGTCCCAGTCGGCACTGGCCAGCGCGGCGTTCTGATAGTCGTCAAGGATGGCGATCCGCATCGGGGCGAACTCCGTCTATTTATTGACCGAACGAGACGATGGTGACACTACTCGCCCATACGGCCCTCGGCAGGCGCGGGCGATGAACCTCCGGCTGATAGCGTCTGGCCTGGTGCGATCTGACTGGCCGGACGAGAGGATGGGACATGCAGTGGCTTGACGCGCTGGCGGCGAAGGCGCTGGACCGCGGGTTGCCGACCCGGGATGAGGCGCTGGCCGTCCTGGCCAGCAGCGACGACGAGCTGCTGGACGTGGTGGCGGCCGCCTTCCGGGTCCGGCAGCGGTATTTCGGCCGCCGGGTCAAGCTCAACTTCCTCGTCAACGTGAAGAGCGGGCTGTGCCCGGAGGACTGCTTCTACTGCTCACAGCGCCTCGGCTCGGACGCCGAGGTGCTGAAGTACACGTGGCTGAAGCCCGGCGAGGTCCTGGAGTCGGCCGAGGCCGGCGTGGCGGCCGGCGCGAAGCGGGTCTGCCTGGTGGCGAGCGGGCGTGGCCCGGCCGACCGCGACATCACCCGCGTGTCGGAGATGATCACCACGTTCAAGGAGCGGCACCCGCAGGTGGAGGTGTGCGCCTGCCTCGGCCTGCTCAGCCAGGACCAGGCCGAGCGGCTGCGCGGGGCCGGGGCCGACGCCTACAACCACAACCTGAACACCGCCGAGGCGCACTACGGCGACATCTGCACCACCCACGACTACAGCGACCGCGTCGGCACGGTGCGCCAGGCCGCGGCGGCCGGCCTTTCTCCCTGCTCCGGCCTGCTCGCCGGGATGGGGGAGACCGACGCCGACCTGGCCGACGCCGCGTTCGCGCTGCGGGAGCTCGACCCGGATTCGGTGCCGGTCAACTTCCTGATCCCGTTCGAGGGAACGCCGCTGTCCGGTGAGTGGAACCTCACGCCCCAGCGCTGCCTGCGGATCCTGGCCATGGTCCGGTTCGTGTGCCCGGACGCGGAAGTCCGGCTGGCCGGCGGCCGGGAGATCCACCTGCGCAGCCTCCAGCCGCTGGCGCTGCACGTCGCCAACTCGATCTTCCTCGGCGACTACCTGACCAGCGAGGGCCAGGCGGGCAGCAAGGACCTCGAGATGATCGCCGACGCGGGCTTCACCGTCGAGGGCGCCGCCGAGCAGACCCTCCCCGACCACCGCCGCGACCTGGTAAAAGTCCGCCGCCGCGGCCCCGGCACCACCGTCCCCGCCAACACCTGACTCCAGCGCTACGGACACGCGATCGTTAGCAGTGCCGGCGAGTGGCCGGTGTGTCGGCGAGCACCGCAGCGGGGCGCGGAGCCGCGGGGTTCGGGGGTCGTCCCGGGCCAGCACAGCTACGCCCTCGGCGGAAGGGGGCGACACACCCCGCGGGTTCTTCGGCGGGGCCGGGTTTTTCGTTAGCTTGTCATCATGGCCACCCGTGCGCCCAAGGGAACCACCCGCCCGCGCGGCGGATCGATGGAGGATATCCGCGCGGAGCTAGACCGGCCTGCCCGCAAGAAGGCCAGCAGCTCGACGGGACGTGCCACCACCTCCCGTTCGGTATCCGGGAAAAAGCCGGCGCGGCGCGGAAGCTCATCCACGGCCCGCAAGCGCAAGGGAACCGGGCGCACTACGGGCAAGGGACGCCGGCCGGAACCGCCGCGCACGACGCATGACCCGATCCTGATCCTCATCTCCTGGCTGGGCCATGCCCTGGCCGCCGCGTGGATGGTCGTGGCCGGCACGGTCGGCTTCGGGGCGCGCCGGTTCGGGCGCAGCGCGCGTGACCTCGAGCCCGAGCACCGCCGGGACGGGGTGGGGCTGCTCTGGCTGGGCATCGCGATCATCCTGGCCGCCAGCCTCTGGTGGCGCATGGACAACCTGGCCGGCCGGTCCATCTCGGCCGCCATCCGCGGCGCCGCCGGTTCGGCGGCGTGGGCCGCGCCCGTGCTCGCGGCCCTGCTCGCGTGGCGTTACCTGCGCCACCCCGACCGCAACTCCGAGACCGGCCGCGTGGTCATCGGCTGGACCGCCCTCAGCATCGGCGCCCTCGGCCTGGTGCACATCGCCAACGGGACGCCGAGCCCGTCGGACGGCGCCGCCGTCATGCGGCACGCCGGCGGCCTGGTCGGCTTCGCCGCTTCCGCCCCGCTGGTCAAGGCGCTGACGTCGTGGGTCGCGGCGCCGATACTCGCGCTGGTCGCCGGGTTCGGCGTGCTCGTCATCACCGGCACCCCACTGCACCGGATCCCCGACCGCCTGATCGAGGCGGCCGAGTACTTCGGCCGCCGGAACCGCGTGTTCGGCGAAACCGGCTACGACAACCTGGACGACGACGAGGACGAGGACCAGCCCGAACGCGGCGTCCGGCGGGTCCGCGGCCAGCTGGCCCGGGCCGCCCGCGGCGGCCGCGCGGCGATCGAGGCCGGGGACCGGGTCAAGCCCTACGACACGCCCCTGCTCGGCCAGGACGGGCGCCCGCGGCGGGGCGGCGCCGCCGAGCCGTACGACGTGACCGCGGCGGGCCACGACGGTCCCGGGGCGGCCGAGACCGCGGCGGGCACCGCAGCGGCCGGGGCGGTGCGCGACAGTGACGAGGGCCTGCTGGAGGCGCTCGGCTTCCTGCCCGGGGCGTCATCACCCGACGACGGCCACCCTGCGCCCGCTACCGGGCCCGGGGCAGGCGCCGCCGGTGCGGGCCACCCGGCCACGCCGCTGGCCCCGCACGAGCCGTTCCGGCGGCCGGAGCAGCTCACGCTGACCGGCGAGGCCGACGGCAGCTACACGCTGCCGCCCGCCGCGCTGCTGCGCCCCGGCTCGGCGCCGAAGGCCAGGACCAAGGCCAACGACACGATGGTGGCCGCGCTGTCCGAGGTGTTCGAGCAGTTCAACGTCGACGCCCAGGTCACAGGATTCTCCCGGGGCCCGACGGTGACCCGGTACGAGATCGAGCTGGGACCGGCGGTCAAGGTCGAGCGGGTCACCGCGCTGTCGAAGAACATCTCCTACGCGGTGAAGAGCGCGGAGGTCCGGATCATCTCCCCGATCCCGGGCAAGTCCGCGATCGGGGTGGAGATCCCCAACCTCGACAAGGAGATCGTCAGCCTCGGCGACGTGCTGAAGTCGCCGGTCGCGGTGAACGACCAGCACCCGATGGTGGTCGGCCTGGGCAAGGACGTCGAGGGCCACACGGTCGTCGCCAACCTGGCCAAGATGCCGCACATGCTGATCGCCGGCGCGACCGGCTCCGGCAAGTCGGTCTGCATCAACGGCCTGATCACCTCGGTGCTGACCCGGGCCACCCCGGACGAGGTGCGGATGATCCTGGTCGACCCCAAGCGGGTCGAGCTGAGCATCTACGAGGGCATCCCGCACCTGATCACGCCGATCATCACCAACCCGAAGAAGGCGGCCGAGGCTCTGGACTGGGTTGTCGGCGAGATGGAGCGGCGCTACGACGACCTGGCCGCCTCCGGGTTCCGGCACGTGGACGACTTCAACAAGGCGGTCCGGGGCGGCAAGCTGACCGCGCCGCCCGGCAGCGAACGCGTCTACCGGCCCTACCCGTACCTGCTGGCCATCGTGGACGAGCTGGCCGACCTGATGATGGTCGCCCCGCGTGACGTGGAGGACTCCGTCGTCCGGATCACCCAGCTGGCCCGCGCGGCCGGCATCCACCTGGTCCTGGCCACCCAGCGGCCGAGCGTGGACGTGGTGACCGGGCTGATCAAGGCCAACGTGCCGTCGCGGCTCGCGTTCGCCACCTCCAGCCTGACCGACAGCCGGGTCGTTCTCGATCAGCCGGGCGCGGAGAAGCTGGTCGGCCAGGGCGACGCGCTGTTCCTGCCGATGGGGCAGAGCAAGCCGATGCGGCTGCAGAACGCCTTCGTGTCGGAAAAGGAAATCCGCGAGATCGTCGCGCACTGCAAGAAGCAGGCCGAGCCCGAGTACCGCGAGGACGTCGCCGCCGCGCCGGAGCGCACCAAGGACATCGATTCCGACATCGGCGACGACCTTGAACTGCTGGTGCAGGCGGCCGAGCTGGTGGTCAGCACGCAGTTCGGCTCGACGTCGATGCTCCAGCGCAAGCTCCGGGTCGGGTTCGCCAAGGCGGGCCGGCTGATGGACCTGCTGGAGAGCCGGGGCATCGTCGGCCCCAGCGAGGGATCCAAGGCGCGGGACGTGCTGATCAAGCCGGACGACCTCGGCGAGGTGCTGAGCTCGCTGCGCGGGGACTGACGCGCGTCCGGGCCGGCCCTGCGTGACGGGCATGCGCGGCCCGCCGTGTGGCGTCGGTCGTCGCGCGCCCGGGCCGCGATAGCCTGCGAGAGGAAGACGTCACGGGGGGATACGGCGTCTGGCGGGAGCCGTTCGGCGCTGACCAGATCGTCGCTCATGAGTAACAGTGGCTTCATCTTCTACCGCTACGGGATGTCTACACTTGGTGATGGCTCCCGTACGCGGAGACGACACGTACGACAAGCCAGTGGAGGCGCAGCGTGAGCATCGGTGACACGCTGGCGGAGGCACGCCGTCAGGCCGGTCTCACCGTGACGCAGGTCAGCCAGCGGACCCGCATCAGGGAAACCATCATCCGCGGCATCGAGCAGGGCGACTTCTCGGCGTGCGGCGGCGACTTCTACTCCCGGGGCCACATCCGGAGTATCGCGGCGGTCGTGGGCATCGACCCCGAGCCGCTGATCCGCGAGTACGACGAGGCGCACGGCGCGCCGGAAGCGATCCGGGCCGCCGACGTCTTCGAGCCGTCGACACCGATCAGGATCAAGGAACGGCGGTCGCTCAACTGGAGCGTGGCCATGATCCTCGCGCTGCTCATCGTGCTCGGCTACGGCGGCTACCGCCTCGCCGCCGGGTCGTCGCCTTCGCACAACACCGGAGGCACGGCCGCCGCGACCCTCCCGTCGCCCGGTCACAGCCACTCACCGTCTCCCTCGGCCACGCCGTCCGCGACACCGACGCAGCCGGCCTCGGCCGCCAGCCGTCAGGTGGTCATCCAGCTGAGCGCCGTCGAGGACTGCTGGGTCTTCCTGACCGACGACCAGGGCAACACGATCTACAGCGGCGTCATCCCGGCCGGTTCCTCGCAGACCTGGAAAGAGCGGCGCACCGTGAGCCTGCGCCTCGGCAATCCGGCCGGCGTCGTCCTCACCGTCAACGGGAAGAAGCAGTCGCCGGGGACCAGCCAGCCGGTCACGCTCAGCTTCGGCCCCGCCCATAAGGTCTCGGGCTAGCGGTGCTGGCCAGCCGGCCCTCGGGCCGGCTGGCCGTAACCGGCATCGGCGGGCGTGCCGTAATCTGCCGGTGTGCCTTCGAGTCCGAATCGCGGCGCCCGCCGCACCGTCAGCCTGGTCACCCTCGGCTGCGCTCGCAACGAGGTCGACTCCGAGGAGCTAGCCGCCCGGCTGGCCGCGGGAGGCTGGGAACTCGCCGCCGACGACGAGGACGCGAGCGTCGTGATGGTCAACACCTGCGGCTTCATCCAGGCCGCCAAGCAGGAGTCCATCGACGAGCTGCTGAGCGCGGCCGAGTCCGGGGCCAAGGTGGCCGCGGTCGGCTGCCTGGCCGAACGGTACGGCGGCGAGCTCGCCGACGCGCTGCCCGAGGCGCAGATCCTCAGCTTCGACGACTACGGCGACATCGCGGAACGCCTGGACGACGTGCTGGCCGGCCAGCGCCGGACCGCGCACACCCCCGGGACCGCCGGACGCTGCTGCCGATCAGCCCCGGCCGACCGCGCCAGGCCGGCGCCGCTCACGCCGCCGGCCAGGCCGAGGTCGAGCTGACCTCCCGCCCGGCCTCGCGCCGCCGTCGGGGCCGAGGACGATGCGCCGCCGGCTCTCGCACGGGGTCGTGGCGCCGCTCAAGATCGCCTCGGGATGCGACCGGCGGTGCTCGTTCTGCGCGATCCCCGCGTTCCGCGGCGCGTTCCTGTCCCGCCGGCCGCCCGAGCTGCTCGCGGAGGCCGAATGGCTCGCCGGCGAGGGCGTTCGGGAGCTGTTCCTGGTCAGTGAGAACTCCACCTCCTACGGCAAGGACCTCGGTAACCTCCGCCTGCTCGAGGAGGTGCTGCCCTCGCTGGCCGCGACCCCGGGCATCGATCGCGTGCGGATCAGCTACCTGCAGCCGGCCGAGCTGCGCCCCGGCCTGATCGACGTCATGACCAGCACGCCCGGAGTGGCCCCCTACTTCGACCTGTCCTTCCAGCACGCCAGCGGGCCGGTGCTGCGCGCGATGCGGAGGTTCGGCGACCGGGAACGCTTCCTCGAACTGCTGGACCGGATCAGGGCGGCCTGCCCGCAGGCGGGCGTCCGGTCCAATTTCATCGTGGGGTTCCCGGGCGAGACCGCCGACGACCTGCGGGAGCTGGAGCTGTTCCTCAGCAGTGCCCGGCTGGACGCGATCGGCGTCTTCGGCTACTCCGAGGAGGACGGCACCGAGGCCGCGTCGCTGCCCGGCCAGCTCGCCGCCGACGAAGTGGCCCGGCGGGTCGAGGAGGTGGCCGGCCTGGCCGAGGAGCTGATGGCCCAGCGCGGTGCCGACCGCGTCGGTGAGACCGTCGAGGTCCTCATCGAGGAGCGCCTGGACGACGGGCGGTTCGAGGGCCGGTCGGCCCATCAGGCTCCGGAAGTCGACGGGGTGACCACCGTCCAGTCCCAGGCGGACCTCGTGCCCGGCCAGCTGGTGCGCGCCACCGTCGTCTCCTCCGACGGGGTCGACCTGATCGCCACGGCCGAGCCGTCCGCGGACCAGCATTGACCGCCCCCGGGGCGGCTCCGCAGCCTCCCGGGCCGCGCGACGGACCTGACGGCGCACCGGGCGTGGCTCCGGGCGCCGCGCCGGGCCTGGTCAACGTGGCGAACATGCTGACCGTGTTCGCGCCTCGTCCTCGTTCCGCCGTTCGTGGCGTGCCTGTTCGCCGGGGGGACGGGCTGGCGGATCGTGGCGTTCGCGCTGTTCTGGATCGCGTCGGCGACGGACCTGCTCGACGGGCGTATCGCGCGGCAGCGCGGGCTGGTGACCGACTTCGGCAAGGTGGCGGACCCGATCGCGGACAAGGCGCTGACCGGGGCCGCCCTGATCAGCCTGTCGATCCTGCACGAACTGCCCTGGTGGGTCACCGCGCTGATCCTGCTGCGCGAGGTAGGGGTCACCGCCCTGCGTTTCGCCGTCATCAAGCGCGGAGTGATCGCCGCCAGCCGGGGCGGCAAGCTCAAGACCCTGCTGCAGATGATCGCCATCAGCCTGTACGTGCTGCCGGGCCCGCCCGGCGTGCTGCGGGACGTTGTGATGGCGATCACCGTCGTGGTCACGCTGGTGACCGGGGCCGACTATGTGGTGCAGGCGGCCCGCCTGCGCCGCCGCGGCCCGGCCCGAGCCTGAGCCTGAGCCTGAGCAGCGGCGGCCGGGCGGCCGTGAGGGAGGAACATGACGGAGGACGGGGCGGGGAGCCAGGACACGAGCGACCTGGCCGGGCAGGTGATCGAGTTGCTGCGGGCCGCGGGCCAGACCGTGGCGGTGGCCGAATCGCTGACCGGGGGCCTCGTCGCCGCGGCGCTGACCACGGTTCCGGGTGCGTCGCTCGCCGTCCGCGGCGGCGTCGTGGCCTACGCGACCGATCTGAAGGCGGCGCTGCTCAGCGTCCCGCAGCGGATGCTCGACGAGCACGGCGCCGTCTACCCGGGGGTGGCCTCGGCGATGGCGGTGGGCGTGCGGCAGCGGCTCGGTGCGACGTTCGGCCTGGCCACGACCGGTGTCGCCGGGCCGGATCCGCAGGACGGGCAGCCGGTCGGCACCGTGCACATCGCGGTCAGCGCGGACGACGACACGGTGGTCCGCACCCTCGCACTTGACGGAGACCGAGACAGGATCCGTAGGCTGACGGTAGACAGGTCACTGGCTCTTCTGCTCGGCCGGCTTCGGGAAGACATCCGCTGATTACAGCGTTACGTCAGGAGCGAAACGGACCGTTGCGGACTCCCGGACTTGTCGCCAGGACAGGTACCTTGGATAGTGACGGTTCTGCCTCGGGAAGGAGTGCGACGGTGGTATTGCTTCGTCACTTGCTCGGTGACGTGCTGCGTCGGCTACGCCTGCGGCAGGGTCGCACCCTCAGAGAGGTGTCCGCCTCAGCCCGGGTGTCGCTCGGCTACCTGTCCGAAGTCGAACGCGGGCAGAAAGAGGCGTCATCCGAGCTGCTTCAGGCCATATGCAGCGCGCTGGGGACACCGCTCTCACAGGTTTTCCGTGAGGTCTCGGACAACTTCGCGCTCGCCGAGCTTCAGAACGAGCCGGTGCTCGAGGCGCCGCGGGAGCCGACGCTCCCGGCTGGCGGCGAGGTGACGGTCGGCGTGGTGCGGACGGCGGCGATGGGCGGCGACGACATGTCGGCCTGCCCGGGCCGCCGGTTCGGGTCGCTCGAGTCTCACGGACGCGACATGACCGACATGGTGCCGGTCTGACCCTGACCCGGTAAGCACGATTTACCCGCAACGTGGCGGGCGCGGTGAGACCGCGCCCGCCGTTTGCGTTCTGTAGGCGTTCTAGCGGGCCAGCCAGGCCTGGGGGTTGTCCGCGAGAAGCCGGACGCTGGGGGGAAGCTCCCCGGCGACGATGTGGCCGAGCGTCACCTCTTCGAGGATGGCCCGCTCGTTCGCGCGCAGGGCGATCCACACCTGCTGAAGCGGTTCGGCCACGCCCGGGTACTCGATGTTCTCCGGGCGCTCGCCGCGGACACCGAGCAGCGGCCCGTCGATGGCGCGGATGATGTCGGCGAGGGAGATCTCGTTGGCCGGCCGGGCCAGCCAGAAGCCGCCCTCCGGACCGCGCTGGCTGCGGACCAGGCCGGCCCGGCGGAGCTGGGTGAGAATCGTCTCGAGGAACTTGCCGGGAATTTGCTGCGCGCGGGCAATCCGGTCCGCGGTCACATGGCTGTCGGTGGCCGAGGCGAGTTCGATTGCCGCACGCAACGCGTAGTCCGCGCGGGCTGAAAGCCGCATGACCAGCATTATGCAACCTCAGCGCGTTAATCCTTGCATCGGCGCGCGAATCAGCGGCTGAAACGGCCGCTGTCCGGCCGCCGGAAGCCCACGCTGCCGACGACGTGGGGGCACTGATCCGACGTTTCTGCCCCCGCGCGACCCGCAGTCACATTCCTCCCGCCACCCACCTCAGCCACACGGGCACCGCCGCGAGCGGGTCCCGGCCATGATCATGTGGAGAAAACGTCGCATCGAGCGGAAAGCTTCACATGATCATGAAAGTGGGGCGGCGGGGCAGCGGAGAACAACACACGATCATGGAAGAACCGCGACGGGCGACGGCTGGGCGGGGGACCGGAGGGGCGCTGGCGTGTAGCGTAATTCTCAGGCCGGCGTGGCCCCGCGCCGTGCGGGACGCCGGCTCCGCCGTACCCATGGGGCACTGACGGAGGAACGCTCGTGAACGAACCCGGACAGCCGCTGCCGCGCGGCGAGCTGCGCGTGTCTGACCAGGAGCGCGACGCCACACTGGAGCTTCTCGGCACCCATGCGGCGGCTGGCCGGCTGACCCTGGACGAGCTCGAGGAACGCGCCGGCCAGGTCCTCGAGGCCAAGACCAGGGCCGATCTGGCCACCGTGACCAACGACCTCCCGGTGGAGGACACCGTCGCGCCGGTGAGCCGGCGCCGGCCGGTCCGCTGGATGGTGGCCATCATGGGCGGCTCGCACCGGCGGGGACGGTTCCGGCCGGCGTCGGTGGTCAACGCGATCGCGGTCATGGGCGGGGACGAGATCGACCTGCGCGACGCCGAGATCGAGGGCGGCGGCCTGACCCTGAACGCCATCTCGGTCATGGGCGGCGCGAACATCTACCTCCCCCACACGGTGGACGTGGAGATCAGCGGCCTCTCGATCATGGGCGGCAACGACGAACGCGGCGCCCTGGCCCGCCCCCGTCCCGGCGCGCCGGTCGTCCGCATCCGGACCTACAACCTGATGGGCGGCACCACGATCTGGCGGCTCCCGCCCCAGGCCCGCGGCCGGTCCCTCAAAGAGAGCCGCCGCCTGGCCAAGGCCGCCGAGCGCGGCCGCCTGCGCGAGCCGGCGCTAGCCCGGGGACGACCCCCGGAGCCCCCCGCGACGCCCCGTGCGGTGCTCGCCATGCACCGGCCGCTCACCCGGGCGGAGGCCTGGAGTCGCTGGGCCGGTACGGGCGCCTGTCCGTACCCGCGTGCGGTGGGACCGTAAAGACCGGCCGCTCACCCGGGCCTAGCGGCCCGGGGTCGCGGGCCGGTTAGGCCGAGGATCTCGGCGGCGGCTTGGGCGTTGGCGCGGGAGGCGCCGTAGGTGGCCAGGTAGGCCTGGCAGCTTCCGGCCGGCGGCTGCCAGACCGGGAGGCCCATCTCGACCACGACGGCATCCGGCCGTTCGGCGAGCACCGCCGTCAGCAGGGCCCGGGCGTTCTCGCTGCAGTGGGCGTCGCGCACCACGATGACCAGCGAGTGCCCGGCGGCTGCGTCAAGCGCCTCGGCCGCGATCCCGGCGGCCGGGAAACGGCGGACGCTGCCGGGGCGGGCCCACGGCCCGAGGCCCCACGCGGCCTGGCCGATGGCGACGTTCTCGCGCGGCACGACCTCGATGATGACCGGGTCGGCCAGCACCGGGCGGGGGCCGGACAGCCGCAGCGCGCGGCGGGCCGCGCTCAGGCCGACGTGCGTGCCGCCCTCGGCCGTCGTCCCACCGTTCTCCGCTGCCCTTCCGCCGTCCTCCGCCGCGACCGGCGGGGCCGCCGCGACCGGCGAGGCCGCCGGGGCCCCCGCGGGCCGGGCCTCCGCTCCCGCCGCCAGCCACGCCCGCAGCGCCGCGACCCGGTCCGCGGCGTCCTCCAGCCGCTGGCCGGAAAGCCGTCCCTCCCGCACCGCGTCGGACAGCGCGGCGCCTACGGCCAGGTAGACCTCCTGGCTGGTGTCACGGCCCAGGCAGAGCAGGTCCGCCCCGGCCATCACGGCCATCACCGCGGCCTCGGGTATCCCGAACGGGTCACTGACCGCCCTCATCTCCAGCGCGTCGGAGATGATGACGCCGGTGAACCCGAGTTCACCGCGCAGCAGGCCGGTCATGGCCGCGGCCGACAGGCTGGCCGGCAGGTCGCCGGTCAGCTCGGGAAGGACCAGGTGACCTGGCATCACCGCCGCGGTGCCCGCCGCGATCGCCGCCCGGAACGGGGGCAGGTCGCGCCGCCGCAGGTCCGCCAGGTCACCGCTGATGGTGGCGATCGCCTCGTGCGTGTCGGTCCGGGTACTGCCGTGACCGGGAAAGTGCTTGGCGCACGCGGCGACGCCCGCCGACTGAAGACCGGCCACGGCGGCCGCCGCGTGCCGGGAAACGAGCGCCGGATCGGCGCCGAACGCCCGCGTGCCGATGGCCGGGTTGTCCGGCGTGACCAGGACGTCCACGCAGGGGGCGAGGTCCACGTTGATCCCGAGCGCCGCGAGGTCGGCGCCGATGGCCGCGTGGACCCGCGTGGTCAGGTCCGGGTCGTCGACCGCGCCCAGGGCGGCGTTGCCGGGATACAGGCTGCCGCTCCAGTACGTCACCCGGGTGACGTCGCCGCCTTCCTCGTCGATCGCGATGACCGGCTCCGCGGCCGCCTCGCGCAGCGCGGCCGTCAGCATGGCGACCTGCTCGGGGTCGGCAACGTTAGGGCCAAAAAGGGTGACGCCGGCCAGCCCGCCCTCCAGCGCGGACAGGACCCACCGCGGCGGGGTGTGCCCCGGGAACGGCGGGATGAGGACCGCGTCGGCCAGGCGGGCCAGTTCCGGGTCGCGGATCATCCCTTCACCGCCCCGGCGACCAGGCCGCCCACCATGCGGCGCTGTACGAACAGGAAGAACACGACCACCGGGATCGTGTAGATCGTCGACGCCGCCATGATGGACCCCCAGTCCGCGGTTCCCCGCCCGAAGAAGTACTGAACGTAGATGGGCAGCGTGTACTTGCCCTGGTCGGTGCCGAGGAACGTGAGCGCGAAGATGAACTCGTTCCAGGCCGTGATGAAGGAGAAGATGCTCGTCGCGACCAGGCCGGGTGCGACCAGCGGGAACAGGATCCGCCAGAAGATCCGGGCCGGGCTGGCGCCGTCGATCGCGGCCGCCTCCTCCAGGTCCTTCGGCACCGCGGCGACGAAGTTGCGCAGCAGCCAGATGGAGATCGGCAGGGCCTGGGCGGCGTAGATGAGGATGAGCCCGGTCAGGCTGTCCAGCATCCCCAGCCCGCGGAAGTCGACGAACAGCGGGATGACCAGCGCCTGCGCCGGGAGCATCTGCACGATCAGCAGCATGACCAGGTAGGAGGCGCGGAACCGGAACCGGAACCGGGCCACGGCCACCGCGGCCAGCAGCGAGACGACCGACGCGAGGACCACGGTCGCGACCGTGACGTACAGGCTGTTGCGGGCGAATGTCCACAGCGAGATGCCGAGCCCGGCCGCGCGGCCGTTCATGATCGCGGAGAAGTTGCCCAGCGTGGGATGGGCGGGCAGCGGGTGCGGGGTGAGCGAGAAGATCTCCGAGGATGGCTTGAACGCGGTCGAGACCATCCAGAAGATCGGGAACAGCGTGATCAGCGCGACGATGACACCGGTGCCGTTGAGGGCGATGCGGCGCGCGGTCCGGCCCGCCCGCGGCCTCCCGGGTGCCGGGCGCGGCCGTGGATGCGGGCGGGATCGTCCCAGCGCCTGCGGCGGTGCGGTCAAGAGCATCGCTCCCTGGCGGACGGAGGCACGGACGTAGCCGACCGTGATGATGAGCAGGATGACGGTGAGCACGAGCGCGAGCGCGGCGCCAATGCCGTAGCTGGGCGGCATCGTGAACGCCTTGTCGTAGGCGTAGATGGACAGGTTGTACTCGTCCCGGTTACCGAGCTGGCCGGTGATCAGGTACGTCTGGGTGAAGATGCCGAAGTCCCAGATGATCGACAGCAGCAGCAGGACGAGGAAGATCGGCCGCATGAGCGGGTAGGTGATCCGCCAGAACGAGCGCCACGGCCCGGCCCCGTCCACCCGCGCGGCCTCGACCAGCTCGGCCGGGATCGTCTTGAGGCCGGCCAGGACGGTCACCGCGATGAACGGGAAGCCCATCCATACGACGATGACGGTAAGCACCGTGTAGGCCGGCAGGGCGCCGCTGGTCGTCCAGTTGAAGCCGGCCCAGTGGGCGCCGCCGCCCAGCCAGTGCGGGAGCTTGCTCAGCGTCCAGTCGACGAGGCCGCCGTCCGGGCTGAACAGCCAGAAGAAGACGACCGACGCGCTGACGACCGGGGTCGCCCAGGCCAGCAGGGCCGCCGAGCTGACGAACGTGGCCATGCGGCGGCCGAGGTTGTGCAGCAGCAGCCCGACCAGCGTGCCGGTCAGCAGGGTCAGGGTCACGACCACCGCGGCGAACACCACCGTGATCCGCAGCGCGAGCCAGAACTCCGGGTCGGTCAGGATGGTGGTGAAGTTGCTCAGGCCCACCCACTGGGTCGGCAGGCTGCCCGACAGCTGGCCGAGCCCGTAGTTCTGGAACGACAGCATGCCGATCTGGATGGTCGGCCAGACCAGCACCAGGCCGATGGCGACGAAGGAGGGCAGGAGCAGCAGGTACGGAGCGAGCCGATGCCGCCGGATGAACGCTCCGGCCCTGGCCCGGGGCCCGGGCCAGGGCCGGCACCGGCGGCTGGGGGGGATAGCCGCCGGCGCCCGGGGTCAACGGAGCCCGGCGGCTGGTCCCGGTCATCCCGGGAAGCGCCTCAGGCCCGTGGCACCTGGAGGCCGTGGCCGCATGTCCCCGGTGTCCGGGGACATGGGCAGCCGGTTGTCAACAGTGTCAGCCATGCGTGGTGCTCAGCTCTCCGTCCCGGTGTTGAGCACGTTCTGCAGCTGAGTGTTGGCTTTATTGACAGTAGCGGTGAAGTTGGCCCCCTGCATGAGGGACTTCATCATCGTGGGGATGATCTGGTCGGTCGCATCAGCGGTGGCCCAGTTCTTGGCGTTCAGCGGCGAGATCTGGGAGACGGTGGCGGCCTTGGCGAACCCGGACATGACCGGGCTGCTCCCGTAGGCGCCGCCGGTCAGCAGGGAGGTGTACGGCGGGAAGAACCCCTGCAGGTTGGCGAACGTCGAGGCGTTGGCCTTGCTGTCCATCATCTGGATCAGGTCCCAGTCGGCCGTCTTGTACTTGCTGGCCGCCCAGACGCCCAGGTCCGAGCCGCCGGCGAAGGCAGGCGCCGGGCCGGGGCCGTTCTGGCTCGGGATCGGGAACGATGCCCAGTCAGCCTGGTACTTGGTGCTGACCTGCTGGAGCTCGGGCGCGGCCCACGGGCCGTCGATGTACATGCTCAGCTTGCCCAGGGCGAAGTCCTCGTTGGCCCCGCCGGAGGTGGCGCCCGGGTTGCCCAGCTCGGTCTGGCCGATGTACTTGGCCGGCGACACGTGATCGGTCAGGTAGAGGTCGGCGTAGGCCTTGAGGCCGGCCTCGGACTGCGATGAATTCAGCTCCGCGGTCCACTTGCCGTTCTTCTGCACGGCGACCTGGCCGCCGGCTCCCCAGATGAAACTTACAATCCCGTTCGTGAAGTTGCTCGGCGCGCCCAGGCCGTAACTGCCCGGGTTCTTGGCCATCAGCGTCTTGGCGTCGCTGACCAGCTGGGCCCAGGTGGTGGGGGTGGACTTGATGCCGGCCGCGGCGAACTGGTCCTTGCGGTACCAGACGCCCCGCACGCCGCCGAACCACGGCACCGCGTAGACGCTGCCGTTCTGCGTGTCGTTGGCCAGCATCCCGGAGACCACGTCGGACTTCTCCGGCCAGGCGCCGACGCTGCCGCCGATGTTGGCCAGCATGCCGAGGGACGCCTCGGTCGGCGTGTCGGTGTTGCCGAGCTCGGTGATGTCCGGGGCGTTCTTGCCGCTGGACAGCGCGGTGGTCCACTCCGTGGTCCGGCTGGTCCACGGGACCCAGACCACCTTGACCTTGGTCTTGGCGTAGGCCGGATAGGCCCGGTGGAACTGCGACACCACGCCGTTCATCCATGTGGCCTGGGCGGGTGTCGAGGCGCCCATGCGCCACACGGTGAGCTGTGCAGGCGCCGACGACGAGGACGATGACGTCGTGCCGCCTGAGCCGCAACCCGCGACCGCGAGGGCGGCCGCCGCGCAGAGCGCCATGGCGCCTAGCCCTGCGGGCCCGGCGGATGGTTTCCTGGATCTCACTGGCTCTCCTTCCCCGGGGGGAACGCTCGGTATAGATAGGGGAGACACGGCCGTACTGAGAAAACTAATCGGAAACTTTCCTATAAGATAGTGCCGTTGCCGGATTGAGATACAGACGGCCCGCGGCAGCGGCCGGGGGATAGGGAAGGGACCGTGATGGAGCGCCGACCGGGCACACCGAGCCTGCTGCGGGAGCTTAATGACCGCGCCGCACTTGACCTGCTGCTTCCTGGGAACCCGCTGACCCGCACCCAGATCAGCGAGCAGACCAGGGTTTCCAAGGTCACGGTGGCCCAGATGCTGGCCCGGCTGGAGGAACGCGGACTGGTCGCCGTCGTCGGCCAGCAGGAGGGCGGCCGCGGGCCGAATGCCGCCCTCTACTCCGTCGTTCCCTCCAGCGCCTACGTCGCCGGCCTGTACGTCGAGCTGGACCTGGTCAGCGCGGGCGTCGCGGACGTCACCGGCCGGGTGGTGGCCGAGGTCAGCGTCAACCCGAACGGTGCCGCCAACCCGGTCGAACTGGTCCGCGGGGCGGTCGAGCGGGCGTGCCGCAGCGCCGGGGTGGAGATGAGCCGGCTGAGCGCGTTCGTGATCGGCAGCCCGGGGGTGGTCGACCCGCGGACCGGCGACCCGAAGCTCGCGATCAACCTGCCCGACTGGCACGAGGGAGTGCTGGACGCGCTCCGCGGCGCGCTCCGGCGGCCGGTGATCATCGAGAACGACGTCAACCTGGCCGCGACGGCCGAGCGCTCCGCTCGGCGCCGCTCAGGGCGTCGACGACTTCGTGCTGGTGTGGATCGGCGGTGGCCTGGGGATGGCCGCCGTCCTCGGCGGCAAGGTGCACAGGGGCGCCGCCGGGGCGGCGGGCGAAATCGGCTACCTGCCGGTTCCCGGGGCACCGTTGCAGGAGGACGTCCGGCATCCGGCCAACGGCGGGCTTCAGTCGCTGCTCGGCGCCAGCGTCGTGCGGATGCTGGCCGGGGTCTTCGGCTTCGCGGCGCCCACTGCCGAGGAGGCGGTCCGGGCGGCCGTGGCGGCGGCCGGAGACCCCGGGGCGCCCGGCGGCGGGGGCGGGGCGCCGGGGTCGGCCGCCCGGGCCCGTGAGTTCCTGAGCGAACTGGCCCGCCGAGTCGCGCTCGGCGTCGCCTCGGTGTCCGTCGTGCTCGACCCCGGCCTCGTCGTCCTCGGTGGCGGGGTGGGCCTGGCCGGCGGGACGGCCCTCGCGGACCGGGTGGCGGCCGAGGTGGCCCGCATCTGCCCGGCCAGCCCCCGGGTCGTCCCCACCAGCGTGACCGGCCCGCCGGTCCTGTGCGGCGCCATGCTGGCCGCCGTGGACCAGGCCCGCGCCGACCTCCTCGCCTCGGTCTGACCCCCCTCAGCCAAAGATTCACCCCATCAGCAAAGATTCACGACCCCGGCAAGGATCCACGACTCCGGCAAGGATTCACGGTTCCGGCCGGAAGAGAAACAATTAATCAGCCGAACGAGGCCGTGGTGGCCCGCGCCGCCCGGCAGGACGCCCGGCTCTTGTGGCTCACCGGCGTCCTGCCTCCGTAATGAAATGGTCACACTTTCCGCGAGACGCCGCCCTGGCCGGGCATTTTCCCTACGATCACGCTCTATGCGAGGGGACAGTCTGGAAGGCGGCCGCCCGGGGGCGGCGACCATCACGGAAAGCGGAACCAGCCCGGTCACCGGAATCGCCCCGGGGCCGCCCGAGGAAAGCGCTGCCGGGCTGGCGGAATCGCGGCCCGGCCGGGCCGGGAGCCCGGGCGGGATGCCTGCCATTCCCCCGCGGCTGGTCTGGACGGCCAGTTTCCTGGCCGCCGCCGTGCTCCTCTTCCTCGCCTATCTGCGGCTGTCCCGGACCTCGGCGGTGACCGCCGACTTCGCCTCCGTCGCGGTCATGGCCCACGACATGCTCCACGGCAACCTGCTGTTGCACGGCTGGATGCTCACGGACGTGTCCTTCTACACCACCGAACTGCCGCAGTACATGGCCGTGGAGTACCTGCACGGCTTCGGCCCGGATGTCGTGCACGTGGCCGCGGCCATGACCTACACGCTGGTCCTGCTGCTGGCCGCCCTGCTGGCCAAGGGCGACGCCCGGGGCCGGCAGGCGCTGGCCCGGATGCTCGTGGCGGGCGGCATCATGCTGGCCCCGCAGATCCCCGAGGGCGCCAACATCCTGCTGCTCTCGCCGGACCATTTCGGCACCGAGGTCCCGCTGCTGCTGGTCTGGCTGCTGATCGACCGGGCCAGGCCGCGCTGGTACGTGCCCGGTGGCCGCCTGCCTCTGGCGGTGGTACAGGTCGGCGACCGCATCGGCGCCGCGGTCGCCATCGGCCCGCTGGTCATCGTGTGCGGCGTGCGGGCCTACGCCGCCGTGGTGCAGCGCCGCGAGCCGCTCCGGGACCGCTGGTACGAGCTGTCCCTGGCCTGGCGCTGGGATACTGGCCCTGGGCGTCGCCTCGGTCGCGGCCAAGCTGATGGCCGCGCACGGCGGCTTCCTGGCGCAGTCGCTCCCCACCACCTTCGCCCCCATCGCGAAGATGCCCGCCCACATCTGGGCGACGATCGAGGACATCCTCGGCTTGTACGGCGCGGACTTCTTCAATCAGTCCCTGAACGTGGACGCGGCGTTCATCGTGCTGCACCTCGTGGGCGTGGCCCTGGCCTGCTGGGGCTTCTGGCTGGCGGCCCGGCGCCTCCGCCAGCAGGACCTTGCGGTGCAGATCGTGACCGCCGCCATCGTCGTCAACCTGGTCCTGTTCACCTTCAGCGTGCTGCCCGGGGCGTTCTGGCAGGCGCGGGAGATCTCCGGGGTCCTGCCGCTTGGCGCGGTCCTGGCCGGCCTGGCTCGCCGGACCGGATCGTCGCCACCCGGCTGGCCCCGGCCCTGGCGGTCGTCCTGCTCGGCTACGTCTTCTCCCTCGGCCACACCATCACCCAGCCCATGACGCCCGCCTACGCCTCAGACCTCAGCGCCTGGCTGGTCAGGCACCACCTCAGCTACGGCATAGCCGAATATCCCCAGGCCAACACGGTAACCCTGGACAGCGGGGGCCGGGTCCAGATGCTCGACCCGCAGTGGCCGCACGGCGTCCCCGTACCGGGCGACTACCAGACCAAGCTCTCCTGGTACGACGCGCACCGTCACGACGCGAACTTCGTGGTGGCCATGCACCCGCCGAACGGCAACCGCTCGCGCATCTACCGCTTGGCGCGGGCCGCGTTCGGCCCGCCCGCCCGGACGTACAACTTCGGCGACTACACCGTTATGACCTGGAACAAGAACCTCCTGACCTACTTCGGCCCGCCACCCACCGTCCCCGCGACGCCCGGAGCCCCGCCTGCCTCTTAACCGAGTTGTTCGGCTGGACCGGGCCTGCCGTCAGGGGCGTCATCTCGCATCCGGGTAATAATTCGGTTACATTTCCCGGACTCTTTTTGGCTGATCGGGCGAGTTCTTTTACGCTCTCGCACCATGCGATGGACGCGCCGATGACCCAGCCGCAGGTCATCCCCGGCAACAGCGAACCAGAGGATCATCTGTCTTCGGCCGGGAGCGCGGAAACCCCGCCTGTGGCCGCGGGGGACGGGGCCGTCTCGCCGGAAGCGGAAGCCGCGGGGCGGGACGGCCGGACGGCCGCGGGGCGGGACGGCCGGACGGCCGCGGCGCGGTGGGCGTGGCCGGCCGGGTTCGTCGCGGCGGCGGTGGTGCTGTTCGCCGTCTACCTGCGGCTGTCACGGGCGACGCCGGTCACTGCCGACTTCGCGTCCGTCGCGCTCATGGCCCAGGACATGCTGCACGGAAACCTCCTCCTGCACGGCTGGAACATCACGGACGTGACGTTCTACACGACCGAGCTGCCGCAGTTCATGGCCATCGAGTACATCCGCGGCTTCGGCCCGGACGTCGTGCACGTCGCCGCGGCGATGACCTACACGCTCGTGGTCCTGCTGGCCGCGCTGCTGGCCAAGGGCCAGGCCACGGGGCGCCAAGGCGCTGGCGCGCGTGGTCGTCACGGTCGGCATCATGCTGGCCCCGCAACTCCAGCAGGGCGCCATCATCCTCCTGCTGTCGCCGGACCATTTCGGCACGCAGGTTCCCCTGCTGCTGGTCTGGCTGCTGATCGACCGGGCCGGGCGGCGCTGGTACGTTCCCGTCCTGGCCGGGCTGATCCTCGCGGTGGTGGAGGTCGGCGACCGGATCGCGGTCACGATCGCGGTCGTGCCGCTGGTGGTGGTGTGCGTTATGCGGGCCTATCGCTCGGTCATCCAGCACTCCGAGCCGCTGACGGTCACGGTGGTACGAGCTGTCGCTGGCCGCCGCGGCCATCCTGTCGGTGCGCAGTCGCAGCGGCCGTGAGCCACCTGATCACTGCTCACGGCGGATATACGCAGATGCCGCTCCGGACCACGTTCGCGGCCGTCCCGCAGATGCCGTCGCACGTCTGGCTGACGGTCGAAGGCATCCTCGGCGTGTACGGCGCCGATTTCTTCCAGCAGACGCTGGGGATCGGCTCGGCCCTGGCCCTCTTGCATCTGGTCGGCGTGGCCGTCGCCGGATGGGGGTTCTGGCTGGCGATCCGGCGGTTCAGCCGTCAGAGCCTGGTCGTTCAGGTCCTGGCCACAGCGATCGTGGTCAACCTGGCCGCCTACACGTTCAGCGTGCTGCCCGGGACCTACTGGGGGACCCGCCAGATCTCCGCGGTGCTGCCGCTCGGCGCCGTCCTGGCCGGCCGCCTGGCCACCGGGCGGATCATCCGGGCCAAGCTGGCGCCCGCCCTGGCCGTCGTCCTGCTCGGCTACGTCTTCGCCCTCGGCCACGGCCTGTCGCAGCCCGTCCAGCCCGCCTGGGGGCAGGGGCTCACCGACTTCCTGGGCGCCCATCACCTCCATGAGGGCTTCGCCGAGTACCCGCAGGCCAACACCACCACGCTGGACAGCGGGGGGCGCATTCAGGTGCGGACCCTGCTGTGGCCGCACGACATCCCGACGCATAGCCACTACCAGTCAGAGCTGTCCTGGTATGACCCGCGCCTGCACGACGCCCGCTTCGTGGTGGCGACCACCGATCCGGGCGGCGGAATTTCCCCCATCTACTACCAGGCCCGCGCCGCGTTCGGGCCACCGGCCAGGACGTATCACTACGGCAACTGCATCATCATGACCTGGCGCAAGAACCTGATGACGTACGTCCACTGACCGGTCCGGCGCTCACTGACCTCTTGCGTGCTAACGTTAGCTTCGGCTAACGTTAGCGAGTAGCGACACTTACGTGAGAGGAGTGCGGCCATGGGACAGCCGGTAGCGTTTTTCGAGGTCATCAGCCCCAACGCCGAGCGGGCGCAGAAGTTCTACGCCGAGTTGTTCGGCTGGCAGGTAGCCGCGGACCCGGCGATGGGCGGATACGCGCTGGTCGACACGGGCGCGGGCGAGGGGGCGGTCGGCGGTGGCATCGGGCCGTCGTCGGACCCGCAGGACGCCGGGGTCAAGATCTACATGCGGGTGGACGACCTGGATGGGTACCTGGACCGGGCCGAGCAGCTGGGCGGCAAGCGGCTCGTGCCGCCGACGGACCTGCCCGGCGACTTCGGCCGGTTCGCGATATTCGCCGACCCGGACGGCAACCCGGTCGGCCTGTGGGCCTGAGGAGGACGCGATGAGCGGCGGACCGCAGGGTGGCTGGACGGGCGACGAGGCGACGGATGAGGCGCTGCGCGCGCTGGCCGAGCCGCGCCGCCGGGCCATCCTGCGGCTCGTCGCCCGCGACGAGCTGGCGGCGGGCGAGATCGCGGCGGCCTTCGAGGTAACCAGGACGGCGGTCAGCCAGCACCTCACGGTCCTGAAGAACGCCGGGCTGCTCGCCGAGCGCCGGGACGGCACCCGGCGCCTGTACCGGGCCCGGCCAGAGGGGCTGGCCGGACTCCGGCAGTTCCTCGATGATATGTGGGCGGACTCCCTCGAGGTAGCCCGTCGGCTGGTCGAGGCCGAACGCGGGATCAGTGATGACGACCAGGCCGCCCGCGCCGGATGACGCGGCGTGGCCGCCCTACCGGAGGATCGCGGGGTTCTGGGCCGTCGTCCTGGACCGGTTCCGGGACTTTGTGAACAGCACGAGCGGGTACCCCGGGCGGATCCCGGGGTCCGGAGAGGACGAGCATGGCGACGACCAATGAGCCGGGATCGCCGGCCACCGTCACGGCGCTGCGCCGGCCGCCGGTGCGCCAGTCCACGGTGGTGCGCAGCGACGTGCGTCATACGTTCGACACGTTCGTGCGGACCATCGGCGTCTGGTGGCCGGTGACGCCGTTCTCGGCCGGCCGGGACCAGGTCCGGGACGTCACGTTCGAACGGCGGGCGGGCGGCCGGGTCTACGAGACCTGGGACGACGGAACGCAGGTCGACTGGGGCACGCTGCGGGCCTGGGAGCCCCCGGAACGGTTCGTGATGAGCTGGAACATGACGTCGGTCGCGACCGAAGTCGAGCTGCAGTTCACGGCGCTCGGCCCCGCGCTCACCCGGGTGGCGGTGGAGCACCGGGGCTGGGAAGCGCTGACCGAGGAGCAGCTGGCCAAGGATTGCGCGCTGCCGGGCGGTTACGCAGGCGGCTCCTTCGAGCGCGGATGGACCCGCATCCTGGCCTGCTTCGCCGCCGCCGCCGAGGCCGCGCCGGAGGGTGAAGTGCCACCACCGTCTCGTTCGGCAGATGAGGTTTCATGAAGTACGTCGTGTTCTACGGGCCGCCCGCCGACATGGCCAAGGCGCAGGAAAATTTCCCCGACCATTGCGCGTGGTACGAGAAGTTCCACGCGCGCGGGCTGCTCCTGATGATCGGCCGCTTCACCGACACCGGCGCCCCGGCCGCCATGTCGGTCTTCACCAGCCGCGAGGCGGCCGAGGAGTTCGTCGGGGGAGACCCGTTCGTCCAGAACGGGGTCGTCAGCGACTGGACCATCCGCGAGTGGAACGAGGTCCTCGCCCCCGAGACGCCGGCGTAGCGTCCGCGTAGCCCGGGTTTCCGCTTCCCGCCGTTCAGCGGCGGGCCACGCTCTTTATCTATAAAATCGGTCGGAATTATTGATTTACGGACGGGTGGCTGCGATTATCGCGTCATGGCTACCTGCGACCGTGCGGAACGGCGTCATGTCGACTTGTGCTTCGTGGCGAGTGCCCTGTGTCCCGGAGGGACCGGGCTGCACCGCTTCCCACATTCCGACCGACAGGGGCCACACCATGAGCACTTCCGCCGAGACCCGCATTCCGGCGCGCAAGGGCACGCCGCTCTACAAGCGCAAGCGGCGGCGGATTTACGCCGCCATCACGGCCGCGGTCGCGGTCATCGCCGCCGTTTCGATCTGGGCCGCCACCGGGGGCGGTTCCGCGGCGCCGCTGCCCGGCTTCACGATCTCGCTATCCGACGGGGACCGTCGCCAACTCCGACAGCATCATCGTCAGCGACAAGGCGCTGAAGGCGACGATCCCGGCCCAGGTCCGCTGGGTGCCGTTCACGGCCGGCGTGACCGCCGTCGCCGAGATGCGCAGCGGCTCGCTCCAGGCGATCAGCGGCGTCGGCAACCCGCCGGCCGTCGGCGCTATCGGAACCGGCACCGGCATCGACATGGTGATGGCCCAGAGCTTCGACTCCGACCAACTGCTCGTGCCGTCGTCCATCACCTCGCCCCAGCAGCTGGCCGGCAAGTCGGTCGGCGTGCTTGTCGGCTCGTCGGAGGACTACGAGCTCGAGGGCTGGCTGGCGCTGGAGCACCTGAGGGGTTCGGTCAAGGTCGTCGGGATGGGCAGCGAGCAGGCCGTGGCGGCCGCCTACCTGTCCCACGCCGTCGCCGCCGCATACGTGTACGGCGGCTATGCGACGTCGGTCACCGCCAAGGGCGGCCGCCCGCTGATCAACGCCGAGCAGATCGCCGAGCTCGGCATCCCGGGAATCGACGTGGTCGCGGTGTCGCAGAGCCTGGTCGCCAGCGATCCCGTACTCGTCCAGAAATACGTCTGCGCCGAGGTCCACGGCCACCCGGCTGCTGACCGGCCCGCAGTCCGGTAAGTACCTGGCCCAGAGCGCCGGTGTTCAGGGCGTCCCGGCCTGCGAGATCGATCTGCCACGCAAGGCGTACCCGTTCATCCCGCTCAGCCAGCAGCTCTACTGGCTCGGCTCCCGGCCGGGCGACACGACGAGCCCGCTGGTCAAGGCCTACCAGCAGACCGGGCAATTCCTGGTCGGGCAGGGCCGGTTGACCGCCGTGCCTCCGGTGGCCACCATCGCCGCGCACGTGGACCCTACGTTCGTCAAGAAGGCACTGTCCGGTGGCTGCTAGCGGAAGCAACGGCGCTCGGGTCCCACTGTCCGCTGACGGCCAGCCCGCGCGGCGAGGCCGCGGATCCGGCCACCGGCGGGCCAGGCGCCTGCGAGGCCGGGCGGCCGGGCTCGGACGTCGTCATCAGCTCGGTGGGCAAGACCTTCCGCCTGCGCGGTCGGTGCACCGTGGCGCTGGCCGGGGTCGACCTCGACATCCGGGCCTGCGAGTTCGTGTGCTCTCGCCGTCTGGGTGCGGGAAGTCCACGCTGCTGCGGATGGTGGCCGGAGCGCTCGACTGCGAGGAGGGCACGGTGACGGTCGGCGGCCGCCCCGTGCACGGTCCCGCGCCGGACCGGGGCATCCTCTTCCAGAGCCCGATGCTGTTCCCGTGGCTGACCACGAGGAAGAACGTCCTCTTCGGCCCGCGGGCGCAGCGGTCACGGGGGCTGGACGAGCGCGACGATCCCGAGCTGGACGCCGAGGCCGACGCGATGCTCGCGACGGTCGGCCTGGCCCAGTTCGGCGACGTCGTCCCGCACGAGCTGTCGGGCGGCATGCGGCACCGGGCTGCCTTCGCGCGCGCCCTCATGACCCGGCCGTCGCTGCTGCTGATGGACGAGCCGTTCGGCGCGCTCGACGCCATCACCCGGCTGCGCATGCACGAGTTCCTGCTGCGGATCTGGGAGCGGTACCGGATGACGATCATCTTCGTCACTCACGACATCGAGGAATCGGTCCTGCTGGCCGACCGGGTCGCGATCATGGGCGGCCTGCCGCCGACAGTCCAGCAGATCGTCGACGTTCCGCTGGGGCGGCCGCGCGAGGGGCTCGACGTTTACACCGAGCCGTTCCTCGCCACCAAGCGGACGATCCGCGCAGCCCTGGACCTGTGAGCGTTCACCGAACCGGAAAGAGAGTGAACCATGACGTCATGGCGATCGCTGGCGCCGGAGACGCTGGCCGCCGACGGTATCGCCGCGGCACCGGACGTCCCGGATGGCACGGACGCCGATAACCGCTTCGACCTGGCCGTGCACCGCCGGGAGGTCCGCCGGGCCCGCGCCCGCCGCCTCGGCACCGGCGCGGCCGGGCTCGTCGTGCTGCTCCTCCTGTGGCAGGCTGCCGCGGCCATCCTGCACGATGCCGTGATCCTGCCCTCGGTCACGCAGACGGCCCGGAGCTTCGCGCACTACCTGACCCGGCCCACCCCTCGCAGAGCAAGCCGCTCGGCGACGACCTGCTGATCAGCCTCGAGCGGATCATGATCGGCTTCGCCATCGGCACCGTCCTCGGCGTCGCGGCAGGCGCGGCGATGTCGGCCAACCGGGTCGTCCGCCACCTGGTCGATCCGGTCATCGAGGTCATCCGGCCGCTCCCGCCGCTGGCCTTCATCCCGCTGTTCATCGTGTGGTTCGGGATCGGCGAGATGCCCAAGGAGGTGCTGATCGTCTTCGGCGTGATCCCGATCATGGCCGTCGCCACCGTGGCGGCACTCGACGAGGTCCCGGAACGAGCGGCTCTGCGCCCGGACGCTTGGCGCCTCGCGGGCCTACACGCTGCTGCACGTCCAGATCCCGGCCGCGCTGCCGGGCATGGTGACCGGGATGCGTTTCGCCATGGCCGGGGCGTGGACGAGCATCGTCGCGGCCGAGATGCTCGCCGCCACCAGCGGGGTCGGGTATCTGATCAGCCAGGCGGGCGACTACCTGAACATGGGCGTCGTCTTCGCCGGCATCATCACGATCGCGATCGCCGGGCTGGCCCTCGACGCCTGCCTGCGCGGCCTGCTGCTGGTGGTCGACCCGAGCCCCGCGCCTGAGCGGGCGGCAGCGGATCCGGGCCTGTGCGTGGCCAGCGGGTTCGGGTCTGCGCCCGGGGATGCGCCGGTCATGATCGTGTGAAGAAACCGTCATATATGGCGGAAAACACCACATGATCATGGAAAGAGCTCCGAGGGCATCTCCGGGGCACTTGAGGCACCATCGGCCGCCCTGAACAACGCGTTCATGATCTGCCGTCGCGCCGTCATCGTCATCCGGCAGGAAGTGCGCGTAGGTATCGAGCACGACCTCTTCGTGTTCCTCATGGCGCGTCTCCGGCGGGGGCGTGTGGAGTGGCCAGTCCTCCGGGGTGCTTCCAACGATGTCTGCGCATGCGGCCCCGGGCATCGGCGCCAGCGGCAATTTGCTCTCCCGGCTGGCCCGGCTGGCCGGATTCCTGCTAGCGGTAATGGACAGGTACCGTCACGTGATGGAGAAATGGCTTGGCGGCGGGCCGGGCGAGAGCGCCACACCCGCTCGGGGGTGGAAGGACATCGAGCCGCGGCTGCACGCGGAGGCTTACGTCTTCGTCTCGGCCCTGGAGGTGCCGCCCGGCGTCCAGCCGTTCGCCGTCATCCGGGAGGACGAGGCGACCACGCTCGTGACCACCCGGGACGAGGCGGACCGCGCCGGGCTTGGCTACGGCTACGTGGCGGCGCGGATCACCCTCACGATCAACTCCACGCTGAGCGACATCGGGCTGACCGCGGCGGTCAGCCGTGTGCTGGCCGACGCGGGCATCAGCTGCAACGTCATCGCCGGCTTGGCTCACGACCACCTGTTCGTAGCCTGGGACCGCGGCCCCGAGGCGGCTTCGCTACTCCGGCAGCTCTGAGCGCGGCGCGGCGCCCGGCTAAGTCCAGCGCGCCGGGCTAGCGGCGGAGGCGGAGGCCGCGGGGGGTGGGGCGAAGCCGGCTTCTTCGAGCGCCTTGGCCAGCGGGGAGTCGTACACCGTGCCGCCATCGGCCCGCTCCACCGTGAGCCGGCCGAGCGCCCCGCCGTGGACGGCGGCGGCCAGGGCCGCGGCCGCGGGGCTGAGCCGGCCCGGGTCGTCGGTCCACGACAGGAGGGTCTTGCCGCCGCGCTCGACGTACAGCACGAGATCCCCGTCGGCCAGCACGACCAGCGCTCCGGCCTTCCGGCCCGGCCGGTGACCGCCGGGCGTCTCACCGGGGCGGTCGGGCCAGGCCAGCGACGCGCCGTACGCGTTGGCCGGGTCGGCGGCGGACATCACGATGACCGGTCCGGCCTGCCCGCCCGTCCGGTCATGCCCGTCCGCCAGGGGGTCAAGGGCCGCCCCCGAGCCGTCGGCCGGCTGGGCCAGCGCACGCATCCGGTCCACCGCGCCGGGGATGGCGAACTGGGCCGCGCCCAGGCCCTCGACGAAGTAGCCCCGGCGGGCCCGGCCCGCTTCCTCCATGGCCCGCAGCACCGGGTACACGCCGGCGAACCCGCCCGGGACCCGTTCCGCGGTGACCGCGCCCTTGGTCAGGATCCCGTACCGGTCCAGCAGGGAGTGCGCGCGGGCGTGCGCGCGCAGGGTCGGATCGGGATTGGGCTCCGGCAGCAGCGACCACCGGCCACTGACCGTTGGCGGCCCGGTGCGCGACGGCATCGCCGGCCGTCCGTAGCCGGGGCGACGGCTGCCCTGGCGCATCGAGCGGCAGGCCCTGGGCCGCCGACGACGCCTGGGCCGTGCGGCGCGGCTGGCCGCCGCCCAGGACCGTCCGCAGCGGGCCGAGCGTGTCGTTCGTCAGGCGGCCCGACCACAGCAGGTCCCAGATCGCGGCGGCGACGTCGGCGTCGGACGGCGCCTTCCCGCTGGCCTGGCCGGCGAGCCGGGTGACCACGCGGTCGTACAGCATCCGGAAGAACAGGCCGCCGCCGTCGGCCAGCGCGGCGAGCACCGCCTCGTGCAGCGGCGTCATCGTGATCTCCGCCGGTGGCGGGAAAAGCAGCGGCGCCGCGTCAGCGGACGCGAGCACCAGCCAGCCGTCTCCGCCGGGCAGGGAGCCCGCCCCGGTCCAGACGACTTCGCCGGCCGTGGTCAGCTCGTCCAGCATGGCGGGGGAGTAGCCGGGCACCCGCCACGGCAGCACCAGCGTCTCCAGCGCCGACGCGGGCACCGGCAGCGCCCCAGGCCAGCTGGTCGGCCGCCTCCAGGACCGCGGCCGGGCCGGTGAAACGGGGAGCCGGGCGACGGCCCGGGTACCCGTCGGGTCCCGTACCGGTCTCGATGGGCCGCACGCCCTGCCAGGCCGGCAGCAGGCGGGCCAGGGCGACCGGCGGGGCAGGCTCGGCCTCCTTGCGCAACCGGGCCAGGCACCGCCGCCGCAGCAGCCGCAGCACCTCCGTGTCGCACCATTCGGACCCGTGTCCACCGGGCAGGAACTCGCCCTCGACGATCCGGCCCGCCGCCGCCAGCCGGCGCAGCGTTCCCGCGACGACCGCGACGCCGAGCGCGTAGCGGGCGGCGGCGGCGTCCGCCGTGAACGGCCCGTGGGTGCGCGCGTACCTGGCGACCAGGTCACCGAGCGGGTCGGGCACCGGTTCGGTGAACGCCTCCGGTACCCCGGGCGGGAGCGGGATCCCGAGTGCGTCGCGCAGCCGCCCGGCATCCTCGATCGCCGCCCACCGCGGCTGCCCGCCGATCCGGACCTCCAGGGCGCGCCGGGTCGTGGCCAGCTCCGCGAGCCAGCCGACGGCCGCGTCGGGCTCCGTGCAGCGGTGCGTCACCTCGTCGGCCGACAGGGGGCCGACCGTGCGCAGCAGGTCGGCCAGTCCCTCGAGGTCGCGGCACCGGCGGTCCAGCGCCAGGCGCTGCAGCTCACGCTCGGTTTCCGTGACGATGGCCGGATCGAGCAGCTCGCGCAGGTCGGTCTGGCCGAGCAGCTCGGCCAGCAGGCGCCGAGTCCAGGGTCAGGGCCTGGGCCCGCCGCTCGGCCAGCGGCGCGTCGCCCTCGTACATGAACGCGCGCCACATAACGGAAGAGCAGCGACCGGCTGAACGGGGACGGGGTGGACGTCTCCACCTCGATCATCCGGACTTGCCGGCCGGCGATGTCGCGCAGCAGGCTGACCAGGGCGGGCACGTCGAAGACGTCCTGCTGGCATCTCGCGGTACGTCTCCAGCACGATCGGGAACGACGGGTACTGGCTCGCCACCTCCAGCAGCTGGGCCGCCCGCTGACGCTGCTGCCACAGCGGGGTCCGCGGCCCGGGCTGGCGCCGCGGCAGGAGCATGGCGCGGGCGGCGCATTCCCCGGAACCGGGCGGCGAACAGGGCTGAGCCGCCGACCTCCGCGGTGACGATGTCGCTCGACCTCGTCCGGGTCGATGAGCGCGATACCGGACGGCGGCGGCTCGTCGGCTGTCCGGGGCCCGGATGATGATCCCGTCGTCGGTGTGCAGGGCCTGCACGTCGATGCCGCCGTAACGCTCGCGGAGCCGGGCCGCGATGGCCAGCGCCCACGGCCCGTGCACCCGGGCGCCGTAGGGACTGTGCAGGACGACGCGCCAGTCACCGAGCTCGTCCCGGAACCGCTCCACCACCAGGGTCCGGTCATCGGGCACGGCGCCGGTGGCCTCCCGCTGGTCGGCCAGGTAGCGCAGCAGGTTGCCCGCGGCCAGCTCGTCAAGGCCGGCCTCGCGCAGCGCGGCGGCCGCCTGCTCCGGGTTGGCCTCGGCCAGCTCGCGGCAGGTCCGGCCGATCGCGGCGCCGAGCTCGGCGGGCCGGCCCAGCGTGTCGCCGTGCCAGAACGGCAGCTTGCCCGGCTGGCCGGGCGCCGGGGTGACCAGGACGGCGTCGCCGTGATGTCCTCGATGCGCCAGGACGTGGCGCCGAGGAGGAAGACTCGCCGACCCGGCGACTCGTAGACCATCTCCTCGTCGAGCTCGCCGACCCGCGCCGCCGCACCCCGCGTTTCCGGCCGTGAACGACGCCGAAGAGGCCCCGGTCCGGGATCGTCCCGCCGCTCGTGACGGCGAGCATCTGGGCGCCCGGGCCGGGCGCGTGAGCGTGCCGGCCAGCCGGTCCCACACCAGCCGGGGCCGCAGCTCGGCGAACTCGTCGCTCGGGTAGCGGCCCGGCCAGCATGTCGAGCACCGCCCTCGAGCGCCGGCCGGGTCAGGTCGGCGAACGGCGCCGCCCGCCGGACCACGCGCTCCAGCTCGTCGACGGGCCAGTCGTCCACGGCGACCATGGCCACGATCTGCTGGGCCAGCACGTCGAGCGGGTTACGCGGTACCCGGGTCTCCTCGATCTGGCCGGCGTGCATGCGCTCGGCCACCACCGCGGCCGACCAGAGGTCGTGGCGGAACTTGGGGAAGATGACGCCGCGCGAGACGTCCCCGACCTGGTGGCCGGCCCGGCCGATGCGCTGCAGCCCGCAGGCGACCGAGGTCGGCGCCTCGACCTGCACGACCAGGTCGATGGCGCCCATGTCGATGCCCAGCTCCAGGCTGGACGTGGCCACGAAGGCGCGGCAGCGTGCCCGCCTTCAGCGCGTCCTCGATCTCGGGCCGCTGCTCCCGGGCGATGGAGCCGTGGTGGGCCCGGGCCAGATCTCGGCCGGCGCGCCGGCGGTCGATCCCGCCTGGGCCATGATCTGCGCCGGGGCCAGGCGCCCGCCGGGCGCCGGGATCAGGCCGGGGCCTCGGCTATTCGCTCCGCGTGCAGCTCGTTCAGCCGGGCGCAGAGCCGTTCGGCGAGCCGGCGGGAGTTCGCGAAGACGATCGTCGAGCGGTGCTGCTCGATGAGGTCGAGCACCCGCGCCTCGACGTGCGGCCAGATCGACCGCGACCGCGCCGGATCGCCGCCCTCGGCGCCCTGGCCGTTCGGCGAGCCAGGCTCCCCGCCGGTGAACTCCTCCGGGCCGCCGATGTCGGTCATGTCCTCGACTGGGACGACCACGGTCAGCTCGAGCCGCTTCTCGCTCGGCGGCTGCACCACGGTCACCTGCCGCGTCCCGCCGAGGAAGCCCGCGACCTCCGGGACCGGCCGGACCGTGGCCGACAGCCCGATGCGCTGGGCCGGGCCGGGCCCGCGGCCGGCCTCCGGGTCGGGGACGCCGGCCCGCAGGGCGTCCAGCCGCTCCAGCGACACGGCCAGGTGGGCGCCGCGCTTGCTGCCGGCCAGCGCGTGGACCTCGTCGAGGATGACCGTCTCGACGCCCCGCAGGGTCTCCCGGGCCCTGGACGTGAGCAGCAGGAACAGCGACTCCGGCGTGGTGATCAGCACGTCCGGCGGCTTGCTGGCCAGCTTCCGGCGCTCCTCGGCGGCGGTGTCGCCGGTCCGCACCGCGACGCGGATGTCCGGCTCGGGCAGGCCGAGGTTCCGGGCCGCGTGCCGGATCCCGGTGAGCGGGGCGCGGAGGTTGCGCTCGATGTCGGTCGCGAGCGCCTTCAGTGGCGAGATGTACAGGACCCGGCAGCGCCGCTGCGGATCCTCGGGAGGCGGCGTCACCGACAGCCGGTCCAGCGCCCACAGGAAGGCCGCGAGGGTCTTGCCGGACCCGGTCGGCGCGATAACCAGCGTGTCCTCGCCCTTGCCGATCGCCTCCCACGCCTGGGCCTGGGCCTGGGTCGGCTCGGCGAAGACGCCCGAGAACCAGGCCCGCGCCGCAGGGGAGAAGCCCTCCAGCGGCGCGGCGGCATCCGGGCTATTTGGCATCTACCCATCTTGCAACGCGCCTCGGACAGTCTTGTCACCCGAGGTCACGTGGGGGCGCTGGGCCCATCTATGTACACAGAGGGACCTTTGTAGCTAGCTAGAGGATATACAGAGGGACCTCTGTGGTCGCGTATGTGTCACCCGGCGACGCCGCTGCGCACCGAGCCGGTCAGCGAGCCGCTGGTCGCGCGGACCTCGCAGATGACGCTCCGCTCCCCGGCCTGCCAGGCCTGCGCGCCCGGATACACGTAGGACTGGGTGAGGTTCGCCCCGGACAGCTGGGGGTTCACGTAACCGCTCAGCCGGCTCGTGCACCCGGACGCGGCCTCCTGCTGCACACTGGCCGCGCCGGGCCACGCCGTCCCGCCGAGGTGGAAGGTCCCGAAAATCTCCGCGTCGTGGGGCTGCGCGCAGGAAAGAACGTGCACCACGTTTCCGTTCGGCGTGAGATTGATGCACTCACCGACCTGCAGGCTGAATACGGCGGCCTGCCGGTACTCGACGGTGGCCTGCCGCTGGAATCCGTGCGTGACCAGGGCCGCGACGCCGACGGCCGCACCGGCCACGACGACGGCGGCGAGCACGATCAGGCCGGCGGCCAGGATCCGCCGGGGGCGTCGCCGCGCGGGCCCGGCGGGGCCCTCGCCGCTGACCGGTTCGGCTGACGGGCCCGGCGTCTCACCGGACGTGCTGTGGCCAGGCCCCATCGGCGCCTGGGCGCCCCATGCAGGTGACGACATCCGCGCTCCGCAATTCGGTTCTCGTGCCGGGCCTGCACTATGGCGCCAGGCGTGCCGCGCTGGTGATCGGTGCTCCTCGTTGAGATAACGATCTTCGCGATGGTTATGTACCCACCTCGCGCGGATTTTTCTCACGGGTCGGCCAAAAGTGCTCCGGGCGGCGCCGGCGCGGGGGCGGAAGCGTCTGGAAACCCGGTTCCTGGCCCGCTGTAGCCTGGGCGGCGTGCGGCTCACGGTGTTCTGGGAGAAGATGAACGCGCAGTTCGGAGAGGGCTACGCCGACAGCGTCGCCCAGGACTACGTGCTGGCGGGCCTGGGCGGGCGGACGGTCAACCGCGCCCTGGCCGACGGGGAGAACGTCAAGACGGTGTGGCGCGCGGTGTGCGAGGCGTTCAACGTGCCGGAGAGCCTTCGCTGACGGCGCTGGCCGGGCCAGCCGCGCGCCGTCGCGCCCAGCGAGGTCAGAGGCCGGTGGGGGAGCGGTGGCCGGTGACGGCGCTCGGCCAGCTGCGATAGAAGCCTCCCGTTCAGCCAGGTGCCCGCCCGCTTCCATGGGCCCGGAAGGCCTGGCGAAAGCGGGCAGGCCCGGCTCCGGGTTAGCGGCCCATCGACTTCGGCGTGTTCACCTTGTCCGGGGCGACCTTGAAAATGATCCGGCCTTCCGGCCCGACCGGATTGGGGTATTCCTCGACGCCCAGGTACTTGTGCGCGAGGTCGTTGATGTGCTGGCGGGCTTCCTGGCCGGTCACCGTGCCCGCGACATGCCCGCGGACTTCGGACCAGTCCCACGGGTCGTCGCTGGAGTGGATGAGAACCGTGATCCTCGGGTCCTGGGCCAGGTTCTTGGAGCGCTGCCGCTGCGGCTCGGTATTCACGAGCAGGTGCTCGCCGTCGGCGTCAATCCAGGTCAGCTGGGCCTGCGGCTGGCCATTCGGCATCAGGGTCACCACGGTCGCGAGGTTCTTTCCCCGGGCGAGACGTGCGGTCTCCTCATCGAGCGGCATTCGTCGTTCCCTTCGGTAGTTGTCGTTTCAACCTTTAGCAGGGTAGTGCAGTGGCTGATTCCGCCCACGGATCGGCGTGTCATGCTTATGATCGAACAGTAGTTCGCCTACAGTAAGCGCGTGCGGACCCCCCGCACGAGGAGCGAGAGCGCGCCGGGCGGCGGCGGAAATGCCCGGCGGCGTGACCGGGCACCGCGGCCTGGGCAGCGCAAATGCACGAAACAGCCGCTGGGTCCCCGGAAATGTCAGTGGTGGCGCGTAGCGTCTGCACTGACACCGCAGGCGGACGCCGGCGGATCAGATAGCAACGAACCCGACAGGGAGTTCCCATGGCAGCGAACAGCAGGCCGAGCGTCGGAAGGGCGGCGACCGGGACAAGGCCCTCGAAACCGCGCTCATTCAGATCGAGCGGCAGTTCGGCAAGGGCTCGGTCATGCGGCTCGGCCAGGAGGGGCATGTCCCCGTCGAGGTCATCCCGACCGGATCGATCTCGCTCGACGTCGCGCTCGGCCTCGGCGGCCTCCCGCGCGGGCGCATCGTCGAGATATACGGACCGGAGAGTAGCGGGAAGACGTCTTTGGCGCTGCATGCCATCGCGAACGCGCAGAAGGCGGCGGGATCGCCGCGTTCATCGACGCCGAGCACGCGCTCGACCCCGAGTACGCCAAGAAGCTCGGCGTCGACACCGACGCGCTGCTCGTCTCCCAGCCGGACACCGGCGAGCAGGCGCTGGAGATCATGGACATGCTGATCCGTTCGGGCGCCATCGACATCATCGTCATCGACTCGGTGGCCGCGCTGGTGCCGCGGGCGGAGATCGAGGGCGAGATGGGCGACAGCCACGTCGGCCTCCAGGCCCGCCTCATGTCCCAGGCGCTGCGCAAGATCACCGGCGCGCTGAGCCACGCCCAGACCACCGCGATTTTCATCAACCAGTTGCGGGAAAAGGTCGGCGTCATGTTCGGCTCGTCCCGAGACGACCACGGGCGGGAAGGCGCTCAAGTTCTATGCCTCCATCCGGCTCGACATGCGGCGCATCGAGACGCTCAAGGACGGCACGGACGCGGTCGGCAACCGGACTCGGGTCAAGGTGGTCAAGAACAAGATGAGCCCGCCGTTCAAGGTGGCGGAGTTCGACATCCTCTACGGCATCGGCATCAGCCGTGAGGGCAGCCTCATCGACCTCGGCGTGGAGCAGGGCATCGTCCGCAAGGCCGGCGCCTGGTACACCTACGAGGGCGACCAGCTCGGCCAGGGCAAGGAGAACGCCCGTACGTTCCTCAAGGACAACCCCGACCTGGCCAACGAGATCGAGAAGAAGATCAAGGAGAAGCTGGGCGTGGGGCCGAGGCTCGACGCCGACCCCGCCGCGGCGGATGGTGTGCCCGGCGGTGCGCCCGCCACCCCCGCCGCCGGAGCGGCCGGAGCGGCCAACGGCGCCGGTGCGGGCAAGGCCGCGGCGGGCCGGGTCCCCAGCATCAGCGGCGTAAGCGGAGGGGCAGGCGGTGCCGGCCGGACGCCAGCGGTCTGAGCGCACGCGGTCCCGGGCCGTATCCCGCGCGGGTCCGGACCGCCGACCCAGGACGCCGGGACCGCCGAGAACGCCGCGGCCGGCGGGCGGCGGCCCGGGTCGCCGAGGACCCGGAAGCCGCGGCCCGGGAGATCTGCCTGCGGCTGCTGACCCTGACCCCCCGGACCCGGGCCCAGCTCGCGGACGCCCTCCGGCGGCGCGGGGTGCCCGACCGGGCGGCGGAGACGGTGCTGGACCGGTTCACCGAGGCCGGCCTCATCGACGACCCCGCGTTCGCCCGGGCCTGGGTCGAGTCGAGGCATTACAGCCGGGGGCTGTCCCGCCGGGCGCTGTCCGCCGAGCTGCGCCGGCGCGGAGTCGCCGACGACGACGTGCAGGAGGCCGTCGAGACGCTCGACCCCGACCAGGAGGCCGCGACGGCCCGGCAGCTCATAGCGAGAAAGGCCGCCGCCACCCGCGGACAGCCGCCCGAGGTCCGGGTCCGGAAGCTCATGGGTGTGCTCGCGCGTAAGGGGTACGGCTCGGCGCTGGCTTACCGCGTCGTCCGGGAGGCCCTCGAGCGTGAGGGAGCGGACCTGGCCGCCGCAGTCCCCGAGCCCGACCTCTCGGAGCCGGATCTCTCCGAGCCGGATCCGGACACCGCCCTGGACCAGCTCTAGATCTGACCCGGGAAACTCATTCTGACCTGCGGGAGATTGGTGCCCGGCCGCCACTGTCCCGGTTCGGCGCGCATGGGAGCTTGGTGTCGGTTGCTTGCTCAAAACGTTATCTGCGCTTAACCTGCCGGCAGCGAGGTGTTACTCCGCGCTGCGCGGATGATCATAGACAGACGAACGTGACGACCTGCTCAGCCGCAGCCAGCGGCCGCTGCAGCGACCCTGCCAGTTACAGCCGCACGCACCATCGGCGTGCAGTACCCCTCGCGCCAGGGCATACCCCTGGTATCGCAATCGCGGTGCCCGGAGTCCGGGACCTGATGGGCGGAAAGGGGTGACTGTGAGCGGCGGAATTGCACTCGCGTTCATGGTGATCGGGCTGCTCGCTACGGTGTTCGCGCTCGTCATCGTATGGCGCCGTTCCTCGGCGCTCACCCTGAGGGCTCCAGCCAGCACCGCTCCTCCCGATACCGCCGCGGCGGGCGCCGCCGGTACCACCGCTGTCGGCACCGCCGGTACCGCTCCGGCCGGCCTGCCCAGCCCGGCCGATCAGGCCACCATCGAACAGGTCAACCACGAGGCCGAACAGATCCGGGTGCGCGCCGAATCCGACGCCGCGGCGATCATCGGCCGGGCGCAGGACGCGGCCGACCAGGCTGCCCAGGGCCGCCGCGAGGTCGAAGAAGAGATCCGGGCGGTCAAGGACGAGGTCCGCGAGCTGCGCAGCGACCTCGAGCGCCGGGAGAACCGCCTGGCCGAGCGCGAGCAGCGGCTCGACAAGGAAATCCGCCGGCTGGAAGACCGTTCCGCCGAGCTCGATAAGCGCGAGCGCGACCTGGCCGCCCGGGCCGCCGACCTGGACCGGCTCGACGAGGAACGCGCGGCGACGCTCGAACGGGTCGCGGGCCTGACCACCGCCCAGGCCAAGGGCGAGCTCGTCTCGGCCATCGAGAATCAGGCCAAGCGCGAAGCCGTCCTATCCATCCGGGAGATCGAGCACCAGGCCCGGGCCGAGGGCGAGAAGCGCGCCCGCAAGGTCGTGTCGCTGGCCATCCAGCGGGTCGCCACCGAGCAGACCAGCGAGTCGGTCGTCTCCGTGCTCCACCTGCCGGGCGACGAGATGAAGGGCCGGATCATCGGCCGCGAGGGCCGGAACATCCGCGCCTTCGAGTCGGTCACCGGCGTGAATCTCATCATCGATGACACGCCCGAGGCCGTCCTGCTGTCCTGCTTCGACCCGGTCCGCCGCGAGATCGCCCGGCTGACCCTGGAGCGGCTGGTCCTCGACGGCCGCATCCACCCGCAGCGCATCGAGGAGGCCTACGAGCGAGGCAAGGCCGAGATCGAGCAGCTCTGTGTTCGCGCCGGCGAGGACGCCCTCGTCGACCTGGGCCTCGACGGGATGCACGAGGAGCTCGTCTCGCTGCTCGGCCGGCTGCGGTACCGCACGTCCTACGGGCAGAACGTCCTCAAGCACCTGATCGAGTCGGCGCACATCGCCGGGATGATGGCCAGCGAGCTGGGCATGGACGCCGGGCTCCTCAAGCGCTGCACGGTCCTGCACGACATCGGCAAGGCCCTCACCCACGAGGTGGAGGGCAGCCACGCGCTGATCGGCGCCGAGATCGCCCGCCGGTACGGCGAGCCCGAGGACGTGGTGCACGCCATCGAGGCGCACCACAACGAGGTCGAGGCGCGCACCGTGGAGGCGGTCCTCACCCAGGCCGCCGACGCGATCAGCGGCGGCCGCCCCGGCGCGCGCCGGGAGTCGCTGGAGGCGTACGTCCGGCGGCTGGAGCGGCTCGAGCAGATCGCCGTGGCCCACGAGGGCGTCGACAAGGTTTTCGCCATGCAGGCGGGCCGGGAGATCCGGGTCATGGTCAAGCCGGAGCAGCGTGGACGACATCCAGGCCCAGGTCATCGCGCGTGACATCGCCAAGCAGGTCGAGGAGGAGCTGACCTACCCGGGCCAGATCCGGATCACCGTCGTCCGCGAGTCCCGGGCCATGGAGTTCGCCCGCTAGGCGGCTGGGGGCCGCGGCTAGGGTGCAACCGCCACGGTCGGGCGCGCGCGCGGCAGCCGGCCCTCCGGGCGCGTACCCTTTTTAGCGAGATGAGCGCCACCCGGACCTATGAGATCCGCACCTACGGGTGCCAGATGAACGCGCACGACTCCGAGCGGCTGGCCGGCCTGCTGGAGGGCGCGGGATACCAGCGTGCCGCCGGCGATGCCACCCCGGATGTCCTCGTGTTCAACACCTGCGCGGTCAGGGAGAACGCCGCGGACCGGCTCTACGGAAACCTGGGCCACCTGCTCCCGGTGAAGAACGCCACGCCCGGCATGCAGATCGCGGTCGGCGGCTGCCTGGCCCAGATGGAGCGGACCAGCCATCACCGAACGCGCCCCCTGGGTGGACGTCGTGTTCGGCACGCACAACATCGGCTCGCTGCCGGCCCTGCTCGAACGGGCCCGGATCATGGACGAGGCGCAGGCCGAGTTCGAGGAGTCGCTGGAGACCTTCCCGTCGGTGCTGCCGGCCCGGCGCGAGTCCGCCTACGCCGCGTGGGTCGCGATCTCGGTGGGCTGCAACAACACGTGCACGTTCTGCATCGTGCCGAGCCTGCGCGGCAAGGAGAAGGACCGGCGTCCCGGCGACGTGCTGGCCGAGGTCCGCGCGCTGGCCGGCGAGGGTGTCATCGAGGTGACGCTGCTCGGGCAGAACGTGAACTCCTACGGCGCCGAGTTCGGCGACCGGCTGGCGTTCGGCAAGCTGCTGCGCAGCTGCGGGGAGATCGAGGGCCTGGAGCGGGTCCGGTTCACCTCGCCCGCATCCGCGCGACTTCACCGACGACGTCATCGACGCGATGGCCGAGACGCCGAACGTGATGCCGCACCTGCACATGCCGCTGCAATCCGGCTCCGACACGATGCTGAAGGCGATGCGCCGCGCCTACCGCCGCGACCGCTACCTGTCGATCCTGGACCGGGTCCGGGCCGCGATCCCGGACGCCGCGATCACCACCGACATCATCGTCGGCTTCCCCGGTGAGACCGAACAGGACTTCACCGACACCCTGGACCTCGTGCGCGAGGCCCGGTTCGCCGGCGCGTTCACGTTCCGGTACTCGATCCGCGCTGGCACGCCGGCCGCCACGATGGACGCCCAGGTGCCCGCCGAGGTGGTGCAGGAGCGCTACGACCGGCTGGTCGCGCTGGTCGGCGACATCACGCTGGCCGAGAACCAGCGGCTGGTCAGCCGCGAGGCCGAGGTCCTGGTCGCGGAGGGCGAGGGCCGCAAGGACGCCGTGACGCACCGCATGTCCGGCCGCGCCCGCGACAACCGCCTGGTGCACTTCACGCCGCAGGACACCAGCCCGCGGCCGGGGGACGTGGTCACCGTGACCGTCACCCGCGCGGCGCCGCACTACCTGGTGGCCGACGGGGCACCGCTGTCGGTCCGGCGGACGCGTGCCGGTGACGCGTGGGAGGCCCGCCAAGCCCGCAATGATGCCGAACGCGACCGTGGTGACACCCGCCGCCAGCCCGTGACCCTCGGCATGCCCACGCTCGCCCGGCCTTGATCGACCCCGGCTCTCCGTGATCATGCGTCGTTTGCCGCTGCGCGCTCCCGCTCTCATGATCATGGGTTGTTTGCCGCTGCGCGCCCCTCTTCCGTCCATGATCATGGGTTGTTTTCGGCCGCGGGACCCTCTTCCGTCCATGATCATGGGTTGTTTTCCGCCGCGGGCCCCCCTTCTTTCATGATCATGGGTTGTTGGCCGCTAAATACGACGTTTTTGCCGCACGATCATGGAACCGGCGGCCGCGGGCGATGCTGATCGGGGCGGCTGTGTGCCCGCATCCGCCGATTCTCGTGCCCGCCGTGACGGGAGGCCGCCCGGACGGACCCGCGGAGCCGGACGGCGCGAAGGAACTGGATCGGCTGCGGGCGGCATGTGACGAGGTCGTCGTCGGCCTGCTCCGCCTGCGACCCGACGTGCTGGTCGTCGCCGGCGGGGCCGCCCAGTCCGCCGAATACCCCCTGACCTCGGCCGGCTGCCTGAGCCAGTTCGGCGTCTGGTCCGACGCACCGGACCCGGCCACTCGCTCGGCGCTCGGCGGCGGGGAGGGGACGCCGGTCCTGCCCCTTTCGCTGACGATCGGCCGCTGGCTGGTGGACCGGGTCGGCCGGGCTGGCCTGGGCCCGGGGCCGGGCGATGTGCGGCTCTACGCCATCGCCGAGTCGGCCCCGCCGGGGGAGTGCCTGGCCGCCGGGGCGCGCCTCGCCGCGTTCGCGCCGCGGGTCGCCCTGCTGGTCATGGGGGACGGGCCGGCGCGGCGGGCGCGCGGCGTCCCGGGCGCCCCCGACCCGGAAGCGGACCGTTACGATGCCGAGGCGGCCGCGGCGTTCGCCGGCGCCGATGCTCAGGCCCTCGCCGCGCTCGACCCCGCCCGGTCCGCGACTCTGCTGGCCTCCGGCCGGGCGCCCTGGCAGGTCATGGCCGGTGCCGCGGTGGATGCGGCTGGCGCGCCGGGTGCCGCAGATGTTGGTGGAGCCGCGGTTGCCAGTAGTGCGGGAGGTGCTGGTGATGCGGTGATTGCCAGTGGTGCGGCAGGTGCTGATGGTGCGGCGGTCGTCAGTGGTGCGGTAGGTGCTGGTGGTGCGGACGGTGGTTTTCGTGGGCAGGTCACGTACGCGGGCGCCCCGTTCGAGGTCTCCTACCTGGTCGCGGCCTGGCACCGTGAACCCTGACGCAGCGCGCCGGGGCGAGCGCGGATGGCAGACTTGCCGGATGGGCGGGCATGTCATCGTGGTCGCCGGCCCGACGGCGGCCGGGAAGTCGGCGCTCGCGATCCGGCTGGCCCAGGCGACCGGCGGCGAGGTGATCAACGCCGACTCGATGCAGCTCTACCGGGGCATGGACATCGGCACGGCCAAGCTCACGGCGGCCGAGCGTCACGGCGTGCCGCACCACCTGCTGGACGTGTGGGACGTCCGGCAGCCGGCCAGTGTCGCCGAATACCAGCGCCTGGCCCGTTCGGCCATCGACGAGGTCGCCGCCCGGGGCCGGGTCCCGATCCTGACCGGGGGGTCCGGCCTCTACATCCGCGCCGCCCTCGGCGACCTGGACTTCCCCGGGACCGACCCGGAGGTCCGCCAGCGCCTGGAAGCCGAGCTGGCCCGCGACGGTGCCGCGGCCCTGCACGCCCGGCTGGCCGGCCTTGACCCGGCCGCCGCCGCCGCGATCCTGCCCAGCAACGGCCGCCGGATCGTCCGCGCGCTCGAAGTCATCGAGATCTCGGGCCGCCCGTTCACCGCCACCCTGCCGACGTATGAGACGGCCCGGCCGGCCGTGCAGATCGCCGTCCAGGTGCCCCGGGCCGAACTCGACCGGCGTATCACCAGCCGGGTCGACGTCATGTGGCAGAGCGGGTTCGAGGACGAGGTCCGGCGCCTGGAGGCGCAGGGCCTGCGCGAGGGCCGGACCGCCAGCCGGGCGCTCGGCTACGCCCAGATGCTGCGTCACCTGGCCGGGGAGTGGACGCTGGAGCAAGCCCGCGACGAGACCGTCCGCGCCACCAGGCGGTTCGCCCGCCGCCAGGAGTCATGGTTCCGCCGCGACCCCCGCATCACCTGGCTCGACGCGGCCCCCGGCACGGACCTGCTGACCAGTGCGCTGGACACGGTGGGCTGAGCCCGCCTGACTGGGCCCTCCCGGGCCTGCGGCCGCGCCGTCAGCGATCCGGTGGCGGCAGAGCCACGGTGGCCTCGCGCGGCGGCCCGAAGTCCCGGCCGACGGTGGACACGAGCCAGTTGCTTGGGCCGGAGGGTGCCGCCGTGAGGCAGAACCGGTCCCCGGTGATCGTCAGGCCCCTCGCCCACACGTCGGCCATCCAGGCAAAGGGCAGCCGGACCTCCACCCGGTCCCCGTGTCCGACTACGCCCGGCCGATCCTGTTCCCCGATCATGGTCAGGTCGACGTCAAGGTCGGCCGGCCGGTCCAGGCCCGCAGAGCCGCGGTCACGCGACCGTACAGCGCCGCGTGCAGAGCAGGGCCTGCGCCCCGGGTGCGGTCGCCCGGGGAACGGAGCTGCCGGGCCCAGGCCGCCGCGGCGGTCGCGACGAGCCGGGCCTGCACGGCGGGACCGAGGGACAGCAGCATGATCAGGTCACGTTCCGGGGTCGGCGGCGGCCCGGGGGCCGGGGACCGTGTAATCGGAGGATGACGCCCGGGCCGTCACGGGCCGTCCCGCCGTCTCCGGGCCCACGGGACCGCCTCCGCCGGGCCCCCTTCCGCCGGGACCGCCTCCGCCGGGACCGCCTCCGCCGGGACCGCCTCCGCCGGGTCCCCCTCCGCCGGGCCCCCCTCCGCCGGGCCCCCTTCCCTCGGGCTGTGGCGTCATGGGCGCCCGGGTGGATGCGTCGAGCCGGGCGGGCAGATCGTCCCCGGGCCCCCGGCTGCCGAGGACGAGGACCTCCAGGTCGCCAGCGTGGCGGGACCAGGCGCTCAGCACCTCCAGGCAGGGACTCTGCGGCCGTCCCGGTTCAGCCGCGGCCTGGCTGGCCGGGACATCGTCATGGTCGACGGCCCTGATCTCGCCCGCCGCCCAGCGCAGGCGGTGGCGGCCGGCCGCGCAGCGGATCGTCGTTTCCGCGGGTGACAGGCCGTGCCACCATGGGAGGTTCACGGGCCCACCATCGAGGTAAGCGGCACGGGGATGATCGCGCGCGACGCTAGGGCGGTGGGCGTCAGCGTGAGCGTGGCCGCCCGGGGATCGAGGGCCTGCGAGTAATCGACCTGGCCGTCGCCTCCGTCGTCCCTGGCGTTCCAGGATGTGATCGAGCCAAGGTAGGGCTGGCCCAGGCTGTCCTCGGCCCACCAGGTCAGGCGTGGCTGTCCCACCCGGTCGCCCAGCCGCCCGGTGGCCGGGTTGGGGACGACTTCCACGTCGATGCTGAATCCGCTGCGCCATGAGGCCATGCTCGTCACCACGGCCACCATCCCGTCGAACGGCGGGGTGACCGTCCCTATCACGACCGCCCCCACCGGGCCGTCCGCCACGTGCCGCCGGGCCAGGAGCGAACCCCATGGGCCGGCGATCCGGGTGGCCACCGGGGACCCGGTGCCAGGCCGGCTCAGCGCGTCGAGTACGTCCCTGGCCTCCTGGCCCACGGGGTCGCCGGCGGACAGCGCGCCGGCCGCGCGCAGTGTCTCGGTCGCCATGCCGGCCAGAGCGGGCGCGCCGGGCTGGCGCGCCAGTTGCGCCACCCGTTGCCACACGTAGCGCCGGGCTGGATCCTCGGCCGGCCGGGCCTGGACGGAAACCTCGGCGGCGGGCGGTCCGTCGGCGATCTCGATTCGTTCCCCCAGCACGCTGATCCACTTCGTCTGCGGAGAAAGCGCGGGGCTCACCCGGAACTGGCCGAGCCAGGCCGCCCCCGCGCCGCCCCCGGAGAATCCGGCCACGGCCGTTGTGCCGCGGTCGTCGGCCACGGTCACCTCTAGTGGCCCCTCGTCTCCCCACCAGGGCCCGGCGCCCTGGCCGCTGGTCCGGGGGGAGCCGGGCCGGGATCCGTCCTTCACGGTCACGTACAGGGTGGTCGCATCGTCGGCCAGCCTGATGTAGCGCAGGTGCAGCCGTCCCCCCGGCAGGGTGATGACCCGGTCACTGCGCGCCACCCGCTGCCGGCCGACCTTCCGCGGCGGGCGACGTTCCCCGGCGGGACCGGGCGCCGGATCAATATGGCCGCGCCGTCCCAGTCCGGCTCGCGGAGGGCCAGGGCCAGAGCGTATTCGTCCACGGCCGCCTGAGCGGCGGCTGCGGCGGTGGCCCCGGCGGCGACGAGCGCGTTTGCCGCCTCGGAAATGAGTGCGTGGGCCTGGTCCCGCCCGCCCGGCTGCCGGTCCAGGAGGGCGCGTTCGCCCACCAGCCGCAGGTAGGTCTCGGCGTCGAAGGCATTCATGGCCAAGCTTCTCATCGGCCCCGGCGTACCGGCAACGGCCCGGGCCCGGGCCCCGGGCCATGGCGCCTCATGACGACGGGCACTGGCCGCTCCGGTAGACAAGTGCTTCGCTCACGCTGAATGCGACGGCGCTGGCGCCCTGCGAACCGGACCCGGTCTGGGGTGCGTCCACATTGATCCAGAGGCCGGCATCGTGCGGCAGGGCCGACGTCTCGATGTCGAACGCGGCTCCGTTCTGTATCTGCGCCGCCCCCGTGTCAGGGAAGATTTCTCTCGTGAGCCTGGACAGCCGCGCCTGCGGACCGGGGTAGTAAAGGCACGCGGGCGGATTCTGGTTACTGAAGCGGACGGTGGCGGGCACGCCCGCGGCCCGCAGGCTGTCCTGCAGCCCGGCCGGGTCACGCAGTTCGCGGATGGTGACGGCCACGGTGCTGGCCGGGCTGCCTGGCTACGGTCCAGGCCGTCAGCCGGGCCGGGGCCGGGCCGGAGCCGCCGGCGAGCAGCGACACGGCCAGCAGCGACCCGCCCACCACGACGGCCGCCCCGGTCAGGCCGGTCAGCCGTCGGCGGTTGCGGCGGGCCCGGCCGCGCTGCACCACCGAGTCCAGCGTGGTTGTCATGCGGGCCTGCGCGAGCGACTCCATCACCTTGGTGATCAGTTCGTCGTCGTTCATCGTCAACTCTCCCGGTGCTGGGGTCGGGAAAACTCCTGGCGCAGCAGTGCGATCGCTCGCGCCATGTGCGCGGTCACGGTGCCCGGCGCTACGCCGAGCACTTCGGCGGTCCGGGCGGTATCCAGGTCGAGGAACAGGCGCAGCGCTATGACCTGGCGCTGCCGTACCGACAGGCGCATCAGCGCGCCCAACAGGTCGCTGTCGAGCACGTCGGCGGCACCTGCCGTCTGCTTGGCCGGGATCGCCATCGCCTCCTCCTCGGGGATGGTTACCTCGCGGCGGTAGCGCCGCCAGCGGGACACGTTCATGTTCAGCGCGGTGCGTACCACCCACGCTCGCGGCGCCGGATGCCTGCTCACCTTGCGCCACGCCGTCCAGGCCCGGGCGAACGCCTCGGCCACCAGGTCTTCAGCGGATCCGCTGTCGCCCACGCTGGCGAGCACGACGCGCAGACAGTCGTCCTTGGCGGACGCATAGAACTCGGCGAAGTCCATCGGTTGCTGGCCCACGTCTCAGTTACGCGCGGACCCGCCGCGCCACTTACCGGCGCGCTGATAACCGGCGAGCCGGCGCACCCGATTCTCACGCGGTCTCCTGCAACGCGGTCCGGAGCCGGGCAAAGGCGCGGCAGAGATGGCTGCGTACGGTACCGGCTGGGCATCCCAGAGCGGTCGCTATTTCTTCGGTGCTGAGTCCGGCCCAGAACCGCAGGACGACAGCGGCCCGCTCACCGTAGGGCAACTGCGCCAGGGCCAGCTGGACCCGCAGACGCTCGGCGAGCCGTTCTGCCACATCCGGCTCCGGACAATCGGGCAGGCGGTCCTGGACCTGCTCGGACCTGACGTACCGGCTTGTCTGCTCGCGCGCGAGCAGATGGACCATGACCGTCGTGGCGTATGAGGTGCGGGCGTCCACGTCGGCCACGGCATCCCAGTGCGTGTACAGGATGACCAGTGTTTTCTGGACCAGGTCATCGGCCTGGTGCCAGTCCCCGCATCGCTGGTACATCCGGCGATGCAGTGTCGCCCTCACTCGCCTGACGTACTCGGCGAACACATCCTCGGACACTTCCGATATCAGCATGCCGAACCCCGCAAGGTTGACCAGCGAATTCTTCCCCGTAGCCGAAATCCTCCGAGATTTCTTGTGTCGCGGTGCAGCACCGGGACGGTCCGGAGGTCTCTACAGAAGTGAAGGTCGCATTTCCCCACGAAGTCGGCCTCAATCGACCATACCGGCTCAAAGAGAGAGGGTGCAACCGGCAGATCAGGACCGGCTCTGTCGCCGCGGGCCATGACTTACTGGCGCGCGGGAGCGGTTAGCGGCGCGGCCAAGGGTGCAGTAACGGCATGACCGAAAAGCGCCGCATCCAGCCGTAATAAACACCTGTGAAAGGTGGCATTGAAGTGATGCGCAAACGTTCAGGTTCCTTGCTGCTGCTGGCCGCCGTGGCCACCGCAGCCAGTCTGGCTTTCAGTGCCGGGCCGGCGCAGCGCCCGCCCCCCCGCACGCCGACCGAGCGACCGCCGCCTCCGCGGCCAGCACGTCACATGCTGTCGCATCGAGGAGTGCGGCCGAGACGTGCAAAACCTCGACCACCTACGTCGACAACAAAGACGTCCTCGGTATCACCCTTTTCTCGTTCAATATGGTGACCTACTGGTGTTACAACAATGTCATCGTCACCTATCACGATACATCCGTCGGCCATAGCATCACCGGGACGGGCGTAGCGACCGGGTGGGAGTGGATCGGCAGCACTGCCATCGATTTCTACTGCTACAAGGCCTCCGGCAGCACCAGGCAGTGCTCGGGCAACAGCGAATCGGCCCGGGGATATTTCTACAATATTCTCAGCGGCCAGTCATGCAGTGACTTCCTACATCAGTACGAGAATTACAAGGGACAGTTCTTCTGGGCGTGGTCGACCACCTGTTAGCGGCTGACGGCGACGGCCGGGCACCGCCCACGTCAGTTCCCGGTGAGCACGGTGCGAACGGCGCCGTGCTCACCGTTTCGACGGCCCGGATTCCTGGCCGCGGCCCGCGCCGCCGCCGTGGATATCATCGGGGGCATGCGCTACGCCAAGGGACATGGCACGGAGAACGACTTCGTGATCCTGCCCGATCCCGACGGTGAGCTGGACCTCTCGCCCGCCCTGGTCAGTGCGCTGTGCGACCGCCGGGCCGGCATCGGCGCCGACGGGGTCCTGCGCGTGGTCGAGGTCGAGGTCCTGGCCGCGGCGCTGACCGAGAGCGGCCCGGGCGCGTCACGCGTCCCGGACGGCGGGGTCGGCACGCTGACGTCGGCGGCCGCGACGGCGCTGGCCGCGGACGAGGCCGCCCCGATCGGCTCGGCCGCGGACCAGGCGGCCCGCGAGGGACTGGCCGCCGAGTGGTTCATGGACTACCGGAACGCCGACGGCAGCCTGGCCGAGATGTGCGGCAACGGCATCCGGGTGTTCGCCCGCTACCTGCTCGACCACGGGCTGGCCACCGGACCCGAGTTCGCTATCGAGACCCGGGCCGGGACGCGCCTGGTCCGGGAGGAGCCCGACGGGCGCATCACGGTGGACATGGGCGCACCGGCCGTGCTCGGCGCCGGCCGGGCCCTGGTCGGCGACGTGGAGTGTGCCGGGCTGCGGGTCTCACTGGGCAACCCGCACCTGGCCTGCGTCGCCGATTCCCCGCTGGACGTGTTCGACTTCGGCGCGCCGCCGGTGCTGGATCCGGCGCTGTTCCCCGAGGGGGCCAACGTCGAACTGGTCCGGCTGACCGGCGAGCGGACCGCGCAGATGCGCGTCTACGAGCGAGGCTCCGGCCCGACCCGCTCGTGCGGGACCGGCGCGGTCGCCGCCGCCGTCGCCGCGGCCGAAGCGGCTGGGGAGCGGGACGGGACCTGGCTCATCCAGGTTCCCGGCGGCGATCTCACCGTCACGCTCACTTCCACGACGAGCCTGCTGACCGGCCCGGCCGTCATCGTCGCCGAAGGCGACGTGTGCTCCGGCTGGCTGCCCGGCTGACCTGCTCCGCGAGCCGGCCGGGCCGGCCGCGCGGATTATCCGGGCAGGCGGGACAGGAACTTCTCCCGGTCGACGATGGCGCGCTCGATCGTGCCCATGGCGACCACCGTGCCGCGGGCGTCGGTGGCGGTGACGTCGAAGACCAGCCGCTGTCCGTCGACGCTGGCCAGCTCGGCGGCGATCGTGACCTGCATCCCGACCGGGCTGGCCGCCTTGTGCTCCAGGTAGACGCGGGTGCCGACGGACGTGCGGCCCGGCGCGAGCGCGTCGCGGACCGCCGTGACCGTGGCCGCCTCCGCGAGCGCCAGCAACTGCGGCGTGGCCAGCACCGGCACGTCTCCGCTGCCGACATGCTGAGCGGTATCGCCCGGGCCGACCGCGACGACGGTCTCGGCCCGCAATCCCGGACTCAGGTCCATCCCGCCACGTTACTGCCGCGGCCCGCTGGGGACACGGAGGTCAGAGATCGGAAAGGTGGTAGGCGTGGCGGGCGTTCCCTCCGGCGGCCTGGCGGGCGATGCGGACCGCGTCGTCCTCGGTCCAGGCGCCGTCGTCCAGGCCGGCGCGGAGGAGATCCGACAGGCCGCGGCGGAACAGGACCGCGCCGAGGTAGTACAGCTCCGGCAGGCCGAACGCGTCCGAGGAGTACAGGAACTTCCCGAACGGCGCCAGTTCCAGCGTCTCGGCGATCAGGGCGGCCGCGCGGTGCCCGAGGTTGTGCGTGGCCAGGCCGACGTCGACGTAGACGTTCGGGAAGACCTGGGCCAGGTAGCCGGCCTCACGGTGGTACGGGTAGTTGTGCAGCAGCATCACCGGCGTCCCGGTCGGCTCGATCGCGCGCAGCAGCCCGGTCAGCAGCAGGGGATTGCACCGGTGCAGGTCGACGTCGCGGTCGCCGTAGCCGACGTGGAACTGGACGGGCCGCCCGAGGTCGACGCCGCACCAGATGAGGAAGCGGTGCAGCACCTGGTCGGCCAGGCGCCGGGGCCCGTTGCGCCCGTTACCCTGTGCGCCGAGCCACTGGGCGGCGGCCACCGCCACCTCGGTCTCCGTGGGCCGCTCGCCGGGCAGGTCCAGGCCGACGCGGTAGGCGGCGACCGACTTCACGCCGGCCGCGCCGCGGACCCGGGTGGCCAGGGTGTCGCGGAACGCGCCGGCGAACCCGCCGGCGCTCACGCCGCCGGCCGCGACGGACGCCGCGACCTGCTCGAGCCGGACGATCTCGTGCGCCTCCACCCCGGCCAGCTTGCCCATCTCCGCCGGTGACAGCAGCGGCTCGGGCTCGAAGCCGGTGTCGACCAGCACGCCCTTGAGGCCGGCCGCGCGCAGGAACCGGCGGCTCACTTCCTCGGCGCCCAGTTCGGCGCGACGATCCAGGTACGCGCCGGGCGCGGCGTGCGCGGCCAGGCCGAGGACCGGCGGGCACCAGCGGCGCACCGCGAGGCCGATCTGCGAATCGAACAGGGTCACGCCACCGGGCGCTATTCCGCCGGGACCGCGGCGGGGCGGATCAGGGGAACCACCGTCTCGTTCGGAATAATCACGGGCTTGGGGCGCGGCGGGCGCTTGGCGGCCGTAGGCGTCGCCTGCCTCGGTAAGCAGCGCCTCGAAGCCGCGGCGGTCGAGGTCGCGGCGGATGACACCGTGGCAGTGATGGTCGAGCAGGGGCAGGTCCGCCACGAACGGCAGCAGGCCGCCCGCCTGGTCAGGCACCGGACGCCTGATCCCGGGCCGGGTCCGCCGCCGGACAGGCAGGCGGACGGCGCGGCGGCGGCCGCTTCCGGGGCGGCGATTCCCTCGCTGGCGGTCAGCGCCGCACCGAGCCGGCGTGCGAAGCCCGGCGCCACGACGACCGCGATCAGCGCGGCCGCCAGCCATCCGCCGGACACGACCGGGAACCAGCGCCCCGGCCCGGACGGCGGATACGGGATGACATTCCGGTACAGCGTGTAGCCGATCACGACCAGCGCGGCGAGCGGGACCACGACCTGCCACATCGGTACGGGCAGCCTCCGGCGGACGAACACCAGGATCAGGCAGCCGATCGTCGCGAGCACGTAGGCGACCAGCAGGATGAGCGTGCCGATCGTGCCGGACCAGGCGAAGCTCTCCGCGGCGGTGGCGTGGAACGCGGCGATGTAGATGACGAAGATGGCCACCGAGAAGGCCGTGATCAGGACGGTCGCCGTGGCGGGCGCGCCGGTGCCGGACGCCCGGCCCAGGCCGCGCGCGCCGGCCGCGTCCCGGGCCAGGGCGTACATCAGCCGGGACGCGCCCACGGTCGACGCGAGGCAGCACCCGAAGGCGCTCACCGTGGCCCCGAGGGTGATCACGTCGCCGACCCACGCGCCGACGTAGCTGGTGCCCAGCTCGCCCAGCAGGGAGGGCGAGCTCGCGAAGGCGGCCACCCCGGCCTTGCCGGTGCCGAAGCCCATCATCTCGACCGCGGTGACCAGCACGAAGTAGATGCCGCCGAAGATCGCCGTGCCCAGGATGGCCCGCGGGATGTCACGGTTCGGATGCCTGGCCTCCTCGCCGAGGGTGGAGGCGGCCTCGAAGCCGGCGAAGGACAGGAAGCCGAAGACCACGGCCAGGAACAGCGGCGAGAAACTGGTCCCGGCCGGGACCTGGAACACGCTGAGCGTGAAGTGGCGGCCGCCCGGCGCGCTGCCGGACAGCAGCCGGACCAGCACGACGGCGCTGACGATCAAGATCAGTGCCACGGTGGCGCCTTCCACCGACAGCAGGACGTTCGTGCCGCGCCTGGCCGGCAGCACCGCGAGCAGCAGGGTCAGCGCGAGGGCCACCCCGGCGAGCAGGAACGGCGCCCACGACGGCGGATGAGGCCACGCGCCGACGGCGTTGAGGAACGCGGTGCCGAAGATCCCGGCCGCCGTCGAGGTCACGACCGCGTAGAACGTGTACGTCCCGAGCAGGCCCCAGCCCGCGACCACCCCGGCCCGCGGGCCGAGCGTCGCCCCCACGAACGCGTACACCGACCCGGAGTGGCGGAAGTACTGGCACAGCCGGACGAACACGTAGGCGACGAGCAGGACGCCGACCGCCGCGATGAGGAACGCGAGCGGGACGGCGCGCCCGGCCGTGGCCGCACTGGCCTGGGGATTGATGTTGGCGGCCATGCTGGGCGCCATCAGCGCGATGGACAGCCCGATCGCCTGCCAGACGGACAGCGACCGCCTGAGCCCGCCGGCCTGCGGTGATGTTCCGGGCACTGGCCCTCCTCACTACGGGATCATGCCTTTCCCGTAGTGTGCCCGCCCGGCGCGGCCCAGGGAAGTCACGCGGTGCCGCCGGGTGGCGCATTTTCGCCGCGTGACCGCCCTTTCGTCACGCCGGGAAATCAGGCCGGAACAGATCGCCGCCGGATATTCCGGGTGAAGTCCTTCCAGTCAACGGGGCGGAAGCTGAGCATGCCACCGCGTGGATTCTTTGAGTCGCGGACCGTGATAGTGATGCCGGTTCCTGCGACTTCTACGCAGTTGTTGTCGCCGCCGCTGTGGCTCGACTTACGCCACCGGGTGCTAGCGGTGCCGGTTTCCCCCATCGCGTCTGCTCCTTGGCTCTCGTGGCGGGTGACCGCCTCTGACGTGCCAGGGCAAGCGGCCTGCCTGCCCCGGCCATTTCTCCCCGCTCATCCTTGCTCTCTCTCCAACGCGGAAATCAGCGTCAGGGTTTCCCGTGAACTGAGAGCAATCGCCTGAATACGCTCGAATGCCAGCTGGTAACGCTTTATCTCCTCGACGCTTTCTAGATAGAGGTCCCCCATTATGCCCTCGACATAAACAACGTCGGGGTCTTCTTCATCTGGGAACTCGATGAGGACGAACCCGCCCTCCAGCGCGGCGTGGGCCCCGGCGCCGAACGGCAGCACCTGAAGGGCCAGGTGCGGCCGGGTGGCGGCGTCGGCCAGCGCGCGAAGCTGCGCCGCCATCAGGTGCCCGTCGCCGATTTGGCGGCGCAGTACGGCCTCGTTGAGGACGCACAGCAGTTCGGGTGAGTTCTCCCGGTCCAGCAGCGCCTTCTGCCGGACGAGCCGGGCGGTGACCCGCCGTTCGACGCTTTCGTCGTCGTAGCCGGGACGGACCGCGCGGATGACCGCGCGGGCATAGTGCTCGGTCTGCAGCAGCCCGGGGACCAGTTCGGGACAGTAGAGGCGCATGGCGGACGCCTCGTCCTCCAGGGCGACATAGGAGCCGGTGAACACGTCCCGGTACGGCGTCCACCAGCCCATCATCCGGGCGTCCCGGGCCAGCTGGATGAGCGCCTCCCGGTGCGGGCTCGTCACGCCGTACAGGTCCATGAGCTCGCGGACGTCGAGCCAGTCGACCCGGGGGCTGCGCGCGTTCTCGAGCCGGAAGAGCTTGGAGGAGTGCCATCCCATCCGGGCCGCGACCGCGTCCTGGGTCAGGCCGGCCTCGTGCCGCAGCTCGCGCAGGGCCTGCGCGAGGCGCCGCTGCCGGACGGTCGGGATGTGGTCGGCCATGTCCACTGCCTTTCATCCCCGCTGTGCAGGATCAACGGATTCCTGCATCATGCGGGGCTGTAACTCACAAGCTTGCATCTTGCGTGCTCGTGCGGCAGTATAGTCACAGCTTGGCACTGAATGCATGCGCTGGGTAGCGGTTCTACCGAACAAACGCTGAGCGTCCGAGGGGTGGCGGAGGAATGGCGGCGAATCCGGCCGGTGCCAGCGTGTATCCGGCGAGTCCTGAGCCGGGCACACGCTGGCTGCGCGTCTTTGCGGGAGTTCCCGCGCAGGTGGCGGAGGTGCGCCGGTTCGTCTCCTTCCTGCTCGCGGGCTGTCCCGCCCGGGATGCCCTCGTCTCGTGCGCGTCCGAGCTGGCCGCCAACGCGATCGTCCACACCGCTTCCGGTGACGGTGGCTTCTTCAGCGTCGAGGTGGCGTGCCCGCGGAGCGGTGTCGCCCGGGTGTCCGTCACCGACGCCGGCGGTCCCACCGAGCCCCGGGCCGGCGGCCCGGTCAGCGACGAGCCCGGCGACGTCTACGACCTGCCGGTGTCCGGGCTGGGCCTGGCCCTCGTCGCCGCGTGCGCCAGCCAATGGGGGTTCAGCGACGCCGGGGCCGGGCGCACGGTGTGGGCCGAGGCCTCCTGGCCCGTCGCCGTCATCAGCGACGGCCTCACAGCTCCCTGGCAGCCTCGGCGCTCCGGCACACGAGGCTGGCGGGGCGGGGACGGCGCGGCGTGAGGATGCCCCCGAGCATGCCGCGCCGTCCCTAACCACCGCGGCTTCCCGCCCGCGCCCCGATCCCGCCCTTTCCCGCTGCCTCGTCGCCCACCGCCCCCGCGTCGGCCAGCCCCCAGCGCCCGCGCTTCCCGCCGCGCCGCCCAGTGCCCGCGCCGCCCGCCGCCCCGGCGACCGCGCCGCCCCGCCGCCCCCGGCGCCCCCGCCGCGCCGCGCCGCAGGCCCGCGCCCCCGGCGCCCGCAATGGACCTTTGCGTCGCACCTAGCAACCGCAATGGCGCCCTCGCGGTCGCTCGAACGTGCTCGGAGGCGCCATGGGCCCGCTGGAGGTGCTCGATGGCGCTATCGGGCACGTCGGCCGGGGGGCACCGCTGAAGCGCAGCGTAAGCCGGCGTCATCCCGCCCCAGCAACCACATAGGTCACAGCGGCATCACCGCGGCTCGCAGCTCCCATGATCATGTGTTGTTTGCCACTAAATACGACGTTTTCTTCACATGATCATGGAAACCGGCCCCGAGCGCCGCCGGGCTACGCGCTGGTGATCTCGTTTCAGCGATCTCAAATGTGAGATACCCTTTGCGGTATGAACGAGGAAGGGGTGGCTGGACCGCCCATGGAGGCCGGCGGACCGGCCGGGATAGGCAACCCCGAGGGTCACGCTGCAGGCAACACAGGCGAGGCCGGCGGCCTGGCCGGAGCAGCTGGCCCCTATGCCGCCGGCAACGTAGGCGACGAGGCAGGGGCGGCGCGGGTGCCGTTGCTGCCCGGGTTCCGGGAGATGGCGCTGCGGCGGATGTCGCAGGACCGCGGCCGGCTCATGCGGGAGCTGGCCGTTCGGCGCCAGGAGACCGGGCTGTCGCAGACGGAAGTCGCCGCCCGGATGGGAACCTCGCAGTCGGCCGTGGCCCGGCTCGAGTCGGGTGACGTCGATGTCCGCGCCTCCACGCTGGAGCGCTACGCCGCCGCCCTCGGTACCGAGATCACCTGGAAAGTGCAGGACTGACTGCCGTGCATGCGGCGGAAGGAGCAATCTGATGACGGTACGGTCAGCCAGCCCGGCGCGCGCCGAGGACCCGTTCCGACCCGGGCCGCCGCGCCCCGGCCTGCCGGAGATACCGGGCTGGCCGGGCCGTCCGCCCGGGCCGCCGGCGCCGCCGGAGCCCCGGCCGAATCCAGCCGTCGCGCCGACGCGGGTCTGGTTCGATCCGTCCCGCCCCGGCCTGTACGACCGGCTGTTCGAGCACCGCATCGTGATGGCGCACGGCCATCTGGACGACGACGCGGCGACCCGGCTGTGCGCCCAGCTGCTCACCCTGGATGCCGAGGGAGATGGCCGGATCCGGTTCGAGTTGCAGAACCTCAGCGCCGACCTCACCGCCGCGCTGACCGTCATGGGCGTGCTCGACGTGGTGGGCGTACCGGTCCAGGCGCGGGTGGCCGGCCAGATCAGCGGAGCGGCCCTCGGCGTACTGGCCGCCTGCGGTGAGCGCCGCGCCTATCCCAACGCCGTGTTCGCGCTGTCCGAGCCGAGGGTGGAATTCGACGGCACGATGATGGCGCTCGCCGCACGCGAGGCGCAGGTCCGGGAGATGCTCGACTCGCTGTACTTCCGGCTCTCGGGCGTGACGGGCCGGGAAGTCGATGAGATCCGGGACGACGCCCGGCGCTACCGGATTCTGGCCGTGGACGAAGCGGTCCGGTACGGGCTGATCACCGAGCGCATCGAACAGCGCTGACCCGGGACGGCGCCTGGCCCGGCGGGTATCCCGGTCCGGTCAATGCGCCCCTGTCATCACCAGACAGGCGAGTAACATCAGCGCCGGGGGAAGCTGGGAACAACCGCCGGCGCAGGGGCGGGCGCATGATCCGTGATGCGGGCGGCCATGCGACCGCGTGCCACCACTGAGCCCCTGCCGAACGCTTGAGGGCCATTGGTGAGCACGACAGACGACGCCGAGCATCCGCCGCGCATCATGACGGACTCCGGGAACGCCTTCGATGTCCCCGGCGCCGAAGATGACGCGGGTGCGCCACCGGCCGGTGACGGCACCCCGGCGCTGCGTGGCCACCCGGGCGGCCCGGGATTCGTGCCGCCGGACGACCTGCCCCGGCGCGCCCCGCGACGCCCGCCCGGTCGGTCTGGCAGCAGGCCCAGGCCGCCTGGCGCACCGCCGGAGCCGAGTGGCGCCGCCCGTCCCCCCCGCGTGACCCCATACCCAGCCCCGAAAGCTCGCCCCAGGGCGAACCTTCACGCGGCGGTGAACCTTTCCCCACAAGCTGAAACTTTCCCCGGCGGTGAACCTTTGCGTGCGGGTGAAACTTTTCGCGGTGGGGGTGAACTTTTCGGTGGGGGTGAAACTTTTCGGGCGCCGGCCTGGAGTCATACATTCGCGCCTCCGGGTGCGGCGCTCCGGCAGGCGTCGGGCCGGACTGTGCGCCGGGGGCGCGGCGGTGGAGAACGCGCCCGGGCGCGCGGCGGTGGAGAACGCGCCGGGGCGTGCTGCTGGCCGCCGCGGCCGTCGTTATCGTCGCCGGGGGCGCCGCGGCCGGCTTTGCGGCGTTCGGCACCGGGCCGGGCGGGCCGCCGCGGCTATCCGGCCGCCCGGCTGGCGGGTGGCATGTTCGGCAGCGGTCAGGCGGCGGCCGGGCGGGGCGTCTTCCAGTCGGTGAGCCGGGTCGCGAGTTCCGGGGACACGGTGGTGGCCGTGGGCTCGCAGGCGGGCGGTGATGTGCCCCGGGCCCAGTTCTTCGTCTCCCGCGATGGCGGGAGCACGTGGCGGCTTTCGGCGGTCCGGGCTCCGGGGGGCGGCGCGCCGGCTCCGGGCATCCGGCGCAGCTGATCGCGGGCGGGAACGGCGACTGGCTCGCGGTCGGCCCGCAGGGCGTCTGGACCAGCCGGAACGGGCAGTCCTGGACCCTGTCCTCCAGTTCCGGGATCACTCCTGCCGACACGGGCGACCAGGTGTGGGTCCTGACTCAGACCGCCGGCGGGTTCCTCGCGGCGGGCCAGAACGCGGCCGAAGGTACCGCGGTGATCTGGACCTCCCCGGACGGGGTGCACTGGCAGCGGATGACGGCCCCGCAACTCTCGCTCCCGGCCGGCGGTGCCCGCGTGCTCAACATCAATTACGCCGCCGCCCGCGGCCACGACGTCGTCATCTCTGGCCAGGTCGCCACCACCACGTCGGCCGGGCGTGGCACGCACCGGCACACCGTCGTCATCCGTTCCGCCGGGACCTGGCTCAGCACGGACGACGGCACGTCCTGGCGGCCGTCGCCGGTGCCGGTCAGCCACAGCGCCGGCCGTTCGTTCAGCGGCATCGCCGCGGACGCGGCCGGATTCATCGCCATCCGGCCCGGCACCACTGCGGTCCGGCACGGCGAGTCCGTGCGCGCCCGGCCGGATGGCGTCGTCTACACGTCCGCCAGCGGCTCGGCCTGGCGCTATGCGGGGACGCTGACGCGCCGGGCGGCCTGCAGATCGGCGTGGTCAAGGGCGGCCCGGGCGGGTTCACGGCCGTCGGCCAGGGACCCGGCGGCCACCTGGCCGCCTACCGCAGCGCCGACGGCGCGTCGTGGCAGCAGGCGGCCGCGCTCGGCACCTCGTCCCACGCCATCACCGGTGCCACGGTGACCGCCAGCGGCGCGGTGATCGCGGCCGGATCCGTGGCGGGCACCGACAGCCAGCAGCCCTATCTCGCCGTGGCCGCACCGGGGCAGGGAACCCGGGCGGTGGACTTTGGCGCCATTCCCGGCGCCACCATCTCCCAGGTCGCGGTCAACGCGGTCGGCGTCTCGGCGGGCCGGCAGGTCGCGGTTGGTGAGGCGGGCGGCGCGCCGGCGATCTGGTCGAGGACCGGCCGCGGCTCGTGGTCACTCGTCGCGGCCGGGCCCGCGCCAGCGGCCGGGCCCGCGCCAGCGGCCGGGCCCGCGCCGCGGCCGGGCCCGCGCCAGCGGCCGGGCCCGCCGCGGCCGGCCCCGGGCGGGCTCCGAGGAGCTGACCAGTGTGGCCCACGGACCGGCGGGATGGCTGGCGACCGGCGGCCCTGTGGCCGGGACGGCGCAGCAACCCGTCGTCGTCACCTCCGCGGACGGCACCGGGTGGCGGGCCGCGCCCGGCACCTTCGCCGGGACGGACCTCACGGCGGCCGGCGCCGCAGCGGGCCAGTCCGGCTACGTGATCGTCGGCGCCCAGGTCACCGGGGCCAGCACGTTCCCCGTCGCCTGGTGGTCCAGCGACCTCGGCACGTGGAGCCGCGTGGGCCGACCGGTCCCGGGGGCGTCGGCCCCGGGTGCGCCAGGCCTTGGGGGGCGCGGGGCAGATGCTGGGCGTCGCGGCCCGGCCGTCCGGATTCGTCGCGGTGGGCCTGCGCGGGATGCACCCGGCCGTGTGGACGTCCGGTGACGGCCAGGCCTGGCACGTGACCAGCCTCCCGGTTCCCGGCGGCTCAGCCAGCGCGGAACTGCAGCAGGTCGCCGTCAGCGGCCACCACGTCGTCGCCCTGGGCGAGAAGACCAGCGCGTCCGGGGCCGAGGCGGCCTTCGCGGAAGTGTCCGCCGATGACGGCGCCACCTGGCGGCCCGGCGCCGCTGCCGGTGCCGCTTCCTGGGCCGCACGGCCCGGCCGCCGTCACGGCGGTGACGGCGACGGCCGGCGGGTTTACCGCAGTGGGCACGTACGGCCGGCCGGGCGGCCTGGACGTGGCCGTCTGGACCTCACCCGACGGCGCGCAGTGGGCGGCGAACACGCCGCACGGCACCGGCCTGAGCGGGCCCGGCGTCCAGGAGATCACCGGGCTGGCTGCCTCGGGCGCCGACCTGACCGGTGTCGGCTTCACCGCCACCCAGGACGGAGAGCAGCCCACGCTGTGGCAGGCCCCGGCCCGGTAACCGTCAGACGGCCGGAACTCCGGGCCAAGGAACGCCGCGGAGCTGAACTCCCCGGATCGAGGCGTCGAGGATCTCGGCGGTGTGCGCGACGGCGATGTGCTCGCCGCGGGCGGCCAGAGCCGACGCGATCTGCAGCGAGCACCCGGGGTTGGCCGAGATGAGCAGCTGCGCGCCCGTCTCCAGCACCGAAGCCGCCTTCAGCTCGCCGAGCTCGCGGGCCGCGTCCGGCTGCAGCAGGTTGTAGACGCCCGCCGAGCCGCAGCAGGTGCCGGCGTCGGGGACCTCGGCCACCTCCAGTTCGGGTACCGCGCGCAGCAGGTCCCGCGGCGCGGCGGTGATCCGCTGGGCGTGGGCCAGGTGACAGGCGTCGTGGTAGGCGGCCCGGGCCCGGACCGGGTGCCGGGGCGCCACGGGGCCGCCGGAGGTCTCGAACAGGCGGGCCAGGTATTCGGCGAAGTCGCGGACCTTGGCGCTGAGCGCCGCGGCGCGGGCGGCCCAGGCCGGGTCGTCGGCCAGCAGCTCGCCGTATTCCTTCATCGCCGAGCCGCAGCCCGCCGAGTTGACCACGATCGCGTCCACGTCGGCCTGCTCGAACGTCTCGATGAGGCGCTTGGCGAAACTGGCCGCCTCCCCGGTGCGCCCCGAATGCAGCGACAGGGCCCCGCAGCAGCCCTGGCCGCGCGGGATCACGACGTCACAGCCCTCGGCCGCGAGCACCCGGGCGGTCGCGATGTTGACCTGCTGGAAGAACACCGACTGCACGCACCCGGTGAGCATCCCCACGACCGCGCGGCGGGTCCCGCGCGCCGCGACCCGCTCGGGCAGGCGCCCGTGCGGCACCGGCGTCTCCTGCCGGGGCGCCAGCCTCATCGACGCGCCGAGGACCGGGGACAGGCGGCCGGGCAGCCCACTGCGGGCGATGAGCCGGTCCAGGCCGGTGCGCTGCAGCGCGCGCAGCGGACCGGTGAACGCCCGGAGCCGGCGTGGATAGGGGAAGATCGCGAAGATCGCCGAGCGCGCGGCGCGGTCGCGCAGTGGCCGGTGCCCGCCACCAGCCCCGGCCCCGCCGCGCCCGACGCCGCCGCCGACCCCGCCCACGGGGCCGCTGGCCGCGCCAGGCCCGCTGCCGGGCGCATCCCCGCTGACCGCCCCCGCGCCACTGACGCCTTCATCGATCGAACCGCCGCCCGCGCCGTCCCCCTGGTTGGCCGCGTCGGCCACCTCCCCGACGTGCTCGCCGGGCAGAACGCTGCCGGGCTCGGCCGTCCAGGCCCGCGCCGCCTCGATCAGCCGGTCGTACTGCACGCCGGACGGGCACGCGGTCATGCACGCCATGCAGCCCAGGCAGCGGTCGAAGTGCTCGGCCGTCGCGGCGGTCAGCTCCGCGCCGTCCAGCACCTGCGTGACCAGGTGAATCCGGCCGCGGGGCGAGTCCATCTCCTCGCCCCACAGCTGGTAGGTCGGGCAGGCGGGCAGGCAAAACCCGCAGTGCACGCAGTCACTCGCCAGCCCGCGCAGCTTGCTGCTGTCCACTCAGATCCCTCCGGCGAAGCGTCCCGGCGCCATCCGGTGGTCCGGGTCGAACTGGTCCTTGACCGCGCGCATCAGGTCCGGCGCCGGGACCGGGCCCCACATGTCGACGGCCTCCTGCACCGGGGCGGGCGCGTTCAGGACGACGACGCTGCCGCGCGCCGGGCCGCCCGTTCCCGAGGCGGCCCGCAGGGCCCGCACGAACGTGGCGACCTGTCCGGCGTCCTCGCCGCCGTCCAGGGACGCGTACAGCACGCCCGCTCCGGCCGAGCCGCCGACCGCCGGCTTGACGCGCGCGTCGACGGCGACCATGTCGATGATCTCCAGCGTCTGGCGCAGCTTCCCGGCCCAGAACGCGACGCGGATCAGCGTGCCGCCCAGGTTCGCGCCCGGGTTCGCGGCCGCCTCGCCCCGCTGGCCCCACCAGTCCGGCGCCGATTCCGTCGTCTCCGCGCCCTGGCCGAGCAGCTCCGTCATCCTGGCCGCCCGCTCGCTGACGCCCGGCGCGGTGCCCTCGAGCAGGACGCCGACGCGCACCGGCGCCCCGGGGCGCGGACGGTCGGCTTCCACGGCCGACGGCACCAGCGAGGACGCGGCGGCCGAGAGCACGGCCTCGGCGGCCGAGGAGGCATCGTCGTACTCGGTGGTTACATACGACAAAGCCGGCGCGATCGGATGCAGGCGGAACGTGGCCTCGGTGATCAGCCCGAGGGTGCCGTGCGACCCGGCGAACAGCTTGCCGATGTCGTAGCCGGCCACGTTCTTGACCACCTTGCCGCCGGCGTGCGCCACGTGCCCGTCCGCGCGGACCACCGTGATGCCGATCAGGAGGTCGCGGGGCGTCCCGTAGCGCAGGCGCAGCGGCCCCGCCGTGCCGGTGGCGATCACGCCGCCGACCGTCGCCGACGCCGGGCCCTCCAGCACCAGCCGCTGTCCCGCCTCGGCCAGGACCTCGGCCAGGTGCCCCGAGCCTGACGCCCGCCTCGACCCGGACGACCAGATCGCCGGAGGCGTGCTCGAGGACGCGGTCCATCCGGGTCATGTCCGCGACCAGGTCGCAGCGGCTCGGCGGCACGCCCCAGGAGATCCGGCTCCCGCTGCCGCGCGGCACCACGGCCATCCCCAGCGCGGCGGCCTCGCGCATCACCCCCGCGGCCTCGCTCACCGTGCCCGGGAAGGCGACGTAGGAGGGAGCCACACCCGCCACAGCGTCCGCCGGCCCAGCGTCGCTGACCACGGCGCCGGACCCGCCGAGCGCCGCGACCACCTCCGCAGCGGTCATCGGGCCCCCATCCGTCCTCGTTCGGCGTCAAAATCAGCATGCGCAGCGGCATCTTCGGGCCGGTCAGAAGCGGCCCGATGGCGCCCTTGGGCTGGTTGGGTGCCCGCGGCGGGCAGCGGCGCGAGGGAGGGAGGCGGGGGGACCGGAGTCACCGGTGCCGGGCACGTTGTGGGCCTGGGCACCTTGGTGACCGGCGCGGGGCAAGCCGTGGGGGCGGGGACCCTAGTGACCGGCGCCGGACAGGCCGTGGCAGCGGGGACCGCGGTGACCGGGTCGGCGCAGGCGGTGGGCGCGGGCACCACGGTCACCGGCGCGGGCAGCCTCGGTCACCGGCGCGGGCCGGGGAGCAGGCGAATCAGGCATCAGAACAGGTCCACTTGGCCGGCCGCGACCGCCGGATGGGGAGCCCGGGCGCGGTGCACTCCGGGGACCTCCCCGCACAGCCGCGGGGTCGGGAAGATCTTGCCCGGGTTGCACAGGTTGGCCGGGTTGAACGCGCAGCGGAGGAACTGCATGGTGTCCAGGTCGTCGTCGGCGAACATCCGGGTCATGTACTTGGACTTGTCCACCCCGACGCCGTGCTCGCCGGTGATCGAGCCGCCGGCCTCGATGCACAGGTCCAGGATCTGGCCGGACACCACCTCGGCCGCCTCGCTCGCGTCCGGCGAGCTGTCGTCGAACAGGACCAGCGGGTGCAGGTTCCCGTCGCCGGCGTGGAAGACGTTGGCCACCCGCACGCCGGGCGCCCCGGCCGACAGCTCCGCGATCTTGCCCAGGACCTCGGACAGGGCGGTGCGCGGCACCACGCCGTCCTGGACGATGTAGGCCGGGCTGATCCGGCCGACCGCGGCGAACGCGGACTTGCGCCCGGCCCAGATCCGGGCCCGTTCGGCCGCGTCCTCGGCGACCCTGATCTCCCCGGCCCCGGCCGCGACGCACAGCTCGCGGACGGCCGCGGTCTCGGTGTCCACCTCGGCCGCCGGGCCATCGAGCTCGACGATCAGGACCGCGCCGGCCCCTTCGGGGTAGCGGCACTGCACGGCCGCCTCGGCCGCCTCGATCGACAGCGCGTCCATCATCTCGATCGCGGCCGGCAAGATGCCCGCCGCGATGATCGACGACACGGCCGTCCCGCCCTCGCTGGTGCTGCCGAACGCGGCCAGCAGCGTCGTCACCGCCTCGGGCAGTGGCGTCAGCTTCACCACGATCTTGGTGACGATGCCGAGCGTCCCCTCCGAACCGGTGAACGCGCCGAGCAGGTCGTAGCCGGGAGCGGCCCCGGTGCCGTCACCGAGCCAGGTCAGCTCGCCGGCCGGGGTGACGATCTCCAGGCCGGTGACGTGGTGCACGGTGAACCCGTGCTTCAGGCAGTGCGCGCCGCCGGAGTTCTCCGCGACGTTGCCGCCGACCGAGCAGATCACCTGGCTGGACGGATCCGGCGCGTAGAAGAAGCCGAACGGCGCCACCGCCTTGCTGACCGACAGGTTCGTGACGCCCGGCTCCACGATGGCCCGCCGGCTGGCCGGGTCCACCTCGATGACCCGGCGCATCCGTGACATGACGATCAGCACCCCGTCCGAGCGCGGCAAAGCGCCGCCGGACAGCCCGGTGCCCGAGCCGCGCGCGACGAACGGGACGCCCGCCTCCGCGCACACCCGGACGATCGCGGCGACCTGGTCGGCCGTGTCCGGCAGCACCACCAGGCCGGGCGCCGCCCGGTGGGAGGTGAGCCCGTCGGTTTCGTAGGTGCGCAGCTCGAGCGGATCGGTGACCACGCCGGCCGCCCCGACGATCTGCGTCATCGCCGGGATCAGCGCAGCGCAGGCGGCCGGGAGCGGCGGGGCGGTCACGGCATGCGCTCGTAGGCCGGGACGGTGAGGAACTCGGCGTAGTTGTCGGCCAGCGCCACCTCGGTGAACAGCGCCGCGGCCTGGCCGTAGCGGTCGGCGTCGAACGCCTCGCCGGCCTGGGCGCGGATGCCCGCCAGTTCCTCGTCGACGATCTGCTCCACCAGGTCCCGGGTCACCTTGGGCCCGTCCTCGAGGACGATGTCGTTGTGCAGCCACTGCCAGACCTGGGACCGGGCGATCTCCGCGGTGGCGGCGTCCTCCATCAGGTTGTAGATGGCCACCGCGCCGTTCCCGCCGAGCCAGCTGGCCAGGTACTGCAGGCCGACGCTGATGTCGTTGCGCAGCCCGGCCTCGGTGATGGTGCCGGGCGTCTTGCTCACCGCCAGCAGGTCGGCGGCGCTCACGCTGACCTCGTCCCGCAGCCGCCCGAGCTGGTTCGGGCGGTTGCCGAGCACGCTGTCGAACACCTCGCGGCACAGCGGAACCAGGTCGGGGTGGGCCACCCACGATCCGTCGAAGCCGTCGGATGACTCACGCGCCTTGTCCTCGCGGACCTTGGCCATCGCCTTCTCGTTGACCTCGGGGTCGCGCCGGCTCGGGATGAACGCGGCCATGCCGCCGATCGCGTGCGCGCCCCGCCGGTGGCAGGTCTTCACCAGCAGCTCGGTGTAGGCCCGCATGAACGGGGCGGTCATCGTCACCTGGTTGCGGTCCGGCAGGACGAACTCCCGGCCCCGGGTGCGGAACTTCTTGATGATGCTGAACAGGTAGTCCCAGCGGCCCGCGTTCAGCCCGGCCGAGTGCTCGCGCAGCTCGTAGAGGATCTCGTCCATCTCGAACGCCGCCGGGATCGTCTCGATCAGCACGGTGGCGCGGATCGTGCCGCGCGGGATGCCGAGCTCGTCCTGGGCGATGTTGAACGCGTCGTTCCACAGCCGCGCCTCGAGGTGGCTCTCGGTCTTGGCCAGGTAGAAGTACGGCCCCTGGCCCTTGTCGATCTGCTTACGGGCGCTGGTCGTCATGTACAGCGCGAAGTCGACCAGGCTGCCCGAGGCCCGGCGGCCGTCGACCAGGATGTGCTTCTCGTCCAGGTGCCAGCCGCGCGGCCGGACCACGATCGTGGCCAGCTCGCCGTCGGGGCGCAGCCGGTACTCCTTGCCGCCGCTGCTGAAGTCGATCGTGCGGTCCAGCGCGTCCTTCAGGTTGAGCTGGCCGGTGATCATGTTGTCCCACAGCGGGGTGTTGGCGTCCTCGAAGTCGGCCAGCCACACCTTGGCCCCCGAATTGAGGGCGTTGATCGTCATCTTGCGCTCGGTGGGGCCCGTGATCTCGACGCGCCGGTCCGCGAGGCCCGGGGCCGGCAGCGCGACCTGCCAGGCGGGATCGTCACGGATGTGCTGCGTCTCGGGCAGGAAGTCGAACGTCCCGCCGGCGGTGATCTCGGCCTGCCGCTGCTCACGCGCCGCGAGCAGGTCCGTGCGGCGGGTGCCCAGTTCGGCGTGGAGCTTCGCGATCAGGCTGATCGCCTCGGGGGTGAGAATCTCGTCATAGCGATCCCCGGAAGGGCCGGTGATCTCAACGCCATTGGTGCCCGGCATGTCGTTACTCCTCCGCAGTTCTGCTTCACATCCTAGGCAGATCGGGTCCCGTGGTACGAGCCCCCGGACCTGCGGCCCGGTTCCGCCGCGTGCGGGTATCGCGGATATCTGATCTTTGTTACTTGCGGGTAACGCTATCGGCGGTGACGCATCGCGGTCAATCAGGCCCGGCCCGGCCGAAGGCGAACGCGGGCGCCGGGGCGGCGGCCGCAGCCCGCCGGGAAGCCGGTGCGATGCCGATGCCGCGCGCATGACGTCGCAGGGGTGCACGGGCTGTCACCAAGCGCTCGTTCGGAATGATTGTTCTGCGCCCGCGGCAATGACCGGACAAAGGCCGGGACCTGATATGCTTTTATATCCCGAACATAGCGGTACATTAACGTCGGCCAATGACTGGAAGTATATCAAAAAATATGGCGGATCGTCAAACCGAATCCGCTCTTTCCGAGTCCATGCGGAAAGAGCAGGACTACGTTTCCATGCTGTACCGCCTGCTGGATGCGGCGCGTCAGCGGAGCGAGTCGGCCCTGCGGGAAGTGCACGGGCGGGGCGGCGCCGGCGGCACCTTCGCGGCCCGTATCGAGCGGGAAGTCGCGGCATCCGAGCAGGCCAGGCGGCTGGCCCAGTTCAACGGCGTGGAACGGGGCCTGTGCTTCGGCCGGATGGACGATACCGGCGACCATACCTTTTATATCGGCCGCATTGGCCTGCACGACGAGGAATACGAGCCGGTCCTCATTGACTGGCGCGCTCCGGCGGCCCGCCCTTTTTACGCGGCCACGCCCAATGATCCCGCGGGCCTGCTGCGCCGCCGCCACCTATATACCCGCGGCCGCACGGTGGTCGGCATCGACGACGAGGTATTCGACCTCGACCGGATGAGCGAGGCCGACCGGCGCGGCCTGGTCGGCGAGGCCATGCTGCTGGCCTCGATCCGCCGCGGCCGGACCGGGCGGATGAGCGACGTGGTCGCGACCATCCAGGCCGAGCAGGACCGGGTGATCCGGTACGGCCTGGCCGGCGTGCTCGTGGTCCAGGGCGGCCCCGGCACGGGCAAGACCGTGGCCGCGCTGCACCGGGCGGCGTACCTGCTCTACACCCACCGGCGCACCCTGGAACGGCGCGGGGTCCTCATCATCGGCCCGAACGCGACCTTCCTGCGCTACATCAGCCAGGTGCTTCCCTCGCTCGGTGAGACCGACGTGGTGCTGTCCTCGCTCGGCGAGCTGTTCCCGGGCGTGCGCGCGACCGCCGAGGACAGCCCGGAGGCCGCGGTGGTCAAGGGCGATCTGCGGATGGTGAAGGTCCTCCGGGCGGCGATCAGGGACCGGCAGCGGATCCCGCGCGGCGGCCTGGAGATCGTCGTGGACGACATGACGATGCAGATCCCGGCCGAGGCCTGCGAGCGGGCCCGCGCCCGGGCCCGGGCCCTGCGCAGGCCGCACAACGTGGCGCGCAAGCTGTTCGTCACCGAGATGCTCGACGTGCTGGCCAGGTCCGAGGCCGAGGCGGTCGGGCGGCCGCTCGATGAGGACGACCTGCCCTACGTCCGGGCCCGGCTGTGGGACGAGGAGCCGGTCCGCAAGGCGCTGGACGAGCTGTGGCCGTTCCTCACCCCCCAGCAGCTTCTCGCCGGGCTGCTCGGCGAGGAAGGTGCCCTCCGCCGGGCCGCGACCGGTCTGAATGCTGCCGAACGAGACGCTTTGTCACGTTCCCGCCTGGCCGGGGAGTGGACGGTGGGGGACGTCCCGCTGCTGGACGAGGCGGCGGAACTGCTGGGCACCGACGACTCGGCGGACCGGGCCATACGCCGCATCGCCGAGCGGGAGCAGCGCGAGGAGGAACGCTACGCCGAAGGCGTCCTGGAGATGACCGGCCTGGCCGGGCAGGGCCTGGTGGACGCGGCGACGATCGCGGGCCGCAACCGCGACACCGGCCCGGAGCTCACCACGGCCGAACGCGCCGCCGCGGACCGGTCCTGGGCCTACGGGCACGTCATCATCGACGAGGCGCAGGAGCTGTCGGCCATGGCCTGGCGGATGGTGATGCGCCGGGTCCCGACCAGGTCGCTGACCGTGGTCGGCGACGTCGCCCAGACCGGCAACGCGGCCGGCGCCCGTTCGTGGGGCGAGATGCTCGATCGCTACGTCAAGGACCGGTGGCGGGAGGAACGGCTGACCGTCAACTACCGCACCCCGGCCGAGATCATGGCGGTGGCGGCCGACGTCCTCGCGGCGGTCGCCCCGGACGAGCAGGCCCCCGAGTCGGTGCGTGAGGAAGGCGCGCCCCCGCGGGCGGTCCGCGCCGCCGGTGACTTCGCCGCCGAGGTCGCGCGGGTGGCCGCCGACGAGCTGGCCGAGCTGACCGCGGCGGGGGAGGGGCGGCTGGCCGTGATCGCGCCCGGCACCCGGATGGCCGAGCTGGCCGCGGCGATTCCGCTCGCCGTTCCCGGTGACCGGGCCGAGGCGCTGGACGCACCCATCGCCCTGCTCACCGTGGCGCAGGCCAAGGGGCTGGAGTTCGACCGGGTGGTGCTGGCCGATCCGGCCGGGATCATCGCCCAGTCCCCGAAGGGCGGCCACGACCTGTATGTGGCGATCAGCCGGGCCACCCACCGCCTGGCCGTCGTCTACGAGGGCGAGCTCCCGGCGGTCCTGGGCGCCCTGGGATCGCCCCCGAGATAGCCCGGGCCGATCGGGCACATCTGAGGCGCGGCGGTTGTTTATACAAGCGACAACCCCGTGTGCGCGTGGCACTATCGGGGACAACGAGCTATATACGGCGCCCCGGGCGGGGTGCCCCGTCCTTGGAGGACAATGACCGCATTTTTCAGCGAGCGGCCGGACGTCATGGTTTCCGGACCACGACCTGACCAGCACGACGAGCCCGAGCGGGCTCACGGGCCGGCCGCCGCGCCCGGTGAACTGGACCTGGAGGAACGGCAGGCGCTTCGCCGGGTAGGGGGTCTTTCCACCGAACTTGAGGACGTCACCGAGGTCGAGTACCGCTCGCTCCGTCTGGAGCGGGTCGTGCTGATCGGCGTGTGGGCGGACGGCAGCCTGGCCAGCGCGGAGAACTCGCTGCGGGAGCTCAGCCGCCTGGCCGAGACCGCCGGGTCCGAGGTTCTCGAGGGCCTCATCCAGCGGCGCGGCCGGCTGGATCCCGCGACCTACGTCGGCGCGGGCAAGGCCGCGGAGCTGGCCGACATCGTGGCTGCCGTCGGCGCGGACACCGTGATCTGCGACGGCGAGCTGACGCCCAGCCAGCTGCGGCGCCTGGAGAGCGTGGTGAAGGTCAAGGTCATCGACCGCACCGCGCTGATCCTCGACATCTTCGCCCAGCACGCCCGCAGCCGGGAGGGCAAGGCCCAGGTCGAGCTGGCCCAGCTCGCCTACATGCTGCCCCGCCTGCGTGGCTGGGGCGAGTCGATGTCCCGGCAGGCCGGTGGCCGGGTGGCCGGCGGTGGCGGGATCGGAACCCGTGGCCCCGGCGAGACCAAGATCGAGACCGACCGCCGCCGGATCCGGACCCGGATGTCCCGCCTCCGGCGGGACATATCCCAGATGGCCACGGGGCGTGAGGTCCAGCGGGGCCAGCGGCGCCGCCGGGACGTGCCGTCGGTGGTCATCGCCGGTTACACCAACGCGGGCAAGTCCAGCCTGCTGAACCGGCTGACCGGGGCGGGCGTCCTGGTCGAGGACGCACTGTTCGCCACCCTGGACCCGGCGGTCCGCCGGGCGAAGACGCCGTCCGGCCGGTCCCTGACGCTCACCGACACCGTCGGGTTCGTCCGGCACCTGCCGCACCAGCTGGTGGACGCGTTCCGTTCGACGCTGGAAGAGACGGCCGACGCCGACCTCATCCTGCACGTGGTGGACGGGTCTGACCCCGATCCGCAGGCGCAGCTCGCGGCGGTCCGCAGCGTCCTGGCCGAGATCGGCGCGGCCGGCGTGCCGGAACTGGTCGTCGTCAACAAGTCCGACGCGGCCGACCCGATCGTGGTCGAGGGGCTGCGGCTGCGCGAGCATGGCGTCCTGGTCTCGGCCCGGACCGGCGAGGGGCTGGACGCGCTGCGCGATGCGCTCGAGGCGGCCCTGCCGCGCCGCGACCGCGAGGTCCGGGCGCTGGTGCCGTACAGCCGTGGTGACCTGGTCGCCCGGGCTCACGACGAGGGCGAGGTCCTGCACGTGGGGCACGGCCCGGACGGCACGGACCTCCAGGCCCGGGTTCCGCTGCCGCTGGCCGCCGAGCTGGCGCGGTTCGCGGTCACGCCGGACCTGGACGCGATGGTCGCGGCCGACGGCCGGCCGGCCTCCGGCGCGCTGGCCCCCGGTGCACTGGCCGGGTGGGCCGCCCGCTAACTGCTCACGCGCCCGCGCGCTCGCCCGGCTGACCGGCCGGGCGCGCGGGCGCTTTACTGTCAGCCAATCGCAGCGGCGCGCGGCCGATCAGGATGAAACAGGTCTGGCCGGCTTTTCGGACACGAACCGGCAGGAACGCGATCGCGGGCCGGGATTGAACGCCGTGAAGTCCCGCCTCGGCTGACCGAATGCATTCGGCGCCGGACGGGCTCCGACGCTCCGAAGCTCATGCGGCACAGGGATCGCCCGGCACCCGCGCGCGTCCCGGCGGCGCTGCGCCGCGGACCGACATAAGCGGGCGTTCCGGGCGTTGCGGGCGGTGCGCGGACGCCTCCGGTTCCGCCGCGACGGCGACGCTGCGCAATCGTCCCGCTGGCCTGGACATCTCAGCTGTCACCGGTGGGCACCGTATTTACGTGGGCCAACGCTGGTCAGGTGGCCGGGCCTCGACCCTTCTCCGGTCACTCTTGGTGACGATTTTGGTTCCCCGGCTAACGAGCAGATAACCGGTTATTATTCATTTTGTTATCTGCGCATGCAGCTAACGATTGCACCGGGGGGCGAACTTTGTCGATTTCCTTGAGCATTGCCAGGAGCGCTTACCGGCTTCGCTGCCCGGCGCCCTCCGGGCCCGGGCATCCCGCGGTCGTGCGGTTTTCCCGGCCTCTTAAAGCCTATTGCTCTAGCTACCGTCCGGTAATAACTGTTCCGGCCGGTCGGGCGCGGCTGCCGCACGGCCCGGCGCCCCGGCCGCGCGGTGCAAGTGCAACGGCATGTGCCCTTACCAGTGCAGGGTTGGCGCACGTGCAGAAGCGGAGGTGAGCGGCTTGCCGGGCGGGCCGGGCATCCTCCGGGGAACGGGCTCTCAGGGGCCCCTGAGAAAGGGCTGTGTTTTGCCAAAAGCCTTGTACGAGGTCCTTGAGGTGCAATACGGTAACTGAATCGATATGTTGGTTGGCGCATGCGCGCGCGAAGGCCTGTAACGTAGGCGCGCGATCCGCGTCCAGGAGTACCTTCGACATCTGTGTCGAAGGTGCACTCATGGCAGGTGACCGCTCATGACGAACGGAACCATCACCCCTGGTTCCCGATGTGTAGGGGTTTACCCTTGACTGTCCGTTTGATGACCAACATCGGTCGCCTCTGGACAGGGTCTGAGATCCTGAGCAACGCAGCCATCCTCACGAAGGATGAGCGGATCGCCTGGGTCGGCCCTGCGGCCGAGCTGCCTCAGCGTGTGCCGGGCGTGGTGGACGACATCGTTGACGTCGACCACGTGGAGAACCTCGGCGGCGGACTTGTCACCCCTGGGCTCATCGATGCGCACAGCCATCCGGTGTACGCCGGCAACCGGTGGGCCGAGCTGGCCATGCGGTCGGGCGGCTCGTCGGCCGCCGAGATCAACGCGGCGGGCGGCGGGATCTCCTCCACCGTCACCGTGACCCGCGGCACCGACCCCTGGACCCTGTGCAACGGCGTTCGCGAGCGCCTGAACTCCTGGCTGCTGTCCGGCACCACCACGGTCGAGGCGAAGACCGGTTACCACCTGACCCGTGACGGCGAACTCGCCGACGTCCGCATGCTCCGCTCGCTCGAGAGCGAGCCCGGCATGCCCCGGCTGCACGTGACGTTCCTCGCCGCCCATTCGGTGCCGCCGGAATTCTTCGGCCGCCGCGCCGACTACATCGACGCCGTCAGCTCATGGTGTCCCGACGCGGCCGCGGCGGGCGCCGACAGCGTGGACGTCTACTGCGAGGACGGCCGCTTCACCGAGGCGGAGGCCCGGTGGATCCTCGGCGCGGGCCGCAGTTCCGGGCTGCTGCCGCGCATCCACGCCTGCGGGCAGTCGCGTACCGGCGCCGCCCGGCTCGCCGCCGAAATAGGCTGCGCATCAGCGGACATGCTGCAAGAAGCCGATGACGACGACGTGGCCGCGCTCGCCCGGGCCGGGGTGGCCGCCGTGGTGTGCCCGACCACGTCGCTGCAGACCGGTGGCCAGCCGCCGGTGCGGGCGCTGCTCGACAAGGGCGTGGCGGTCGCGCTGGGCTCGGACCACACGCCGGGCGGGAACGGGCTCACGTCGATGCCGCTGGTGATCTCGCTGGCCGCCTCGTACTTCGGGATGAGCGTCACCGAGGCGCTGCGGGCCGCGACGATCGGCGGTGCCCATGCGCTGCGGGCCCCCGACCGGGGCGCGATGGCCCGCGGCCGCTACGCCGACATCGTGCAGTGGGACGCTGACCACGAGGGCGCGTTCGTCTGGGCCTACGGGCTCAAGCCGTACCGCATCTGGCGTGGCGGCGAGCCGGTCAACCCGAACTGCTGACCGCCTGACCGGCCGGGCCGTCTGCGGTGGTGGCCAGCACATGGCATGCTGCTGGACGTGACCACACGCTCAGGGGACGCGGGGACCGCTTCCGGCGCGCCGGCCGCCGTCAACGTCGTCGTCGGTGAGGAAGAGTTCCTGGTCGAGCGGGCCGTCAGCGCCCTGGTCGCGACGGCGCGGGCCAGCCTGGCCGCCGACGGGGGAGCCCCGGGCGCGGGCGGCCCGGGGGACGACCTCGCCGGGGCCGCCGGTGATATCCATGACGTGGCCGCGGCCGACCTGGCCGCCGGAGAGCTCGCCTCGCTGACCTCCCCGTCGCTGTTCGGCGGGGGCGGCGTGGTCGTGATCCGTTCGGCCCAGGACGCGGGCAAGGATGTCGCCGACGAGATCGTCCGGTACGCGGCCGATCCGGCCCCCGACGTGGTGCTGATCGTCACGCACGCGGGCGGGGCCAAGGGCAAGGCCCTGCTGTCGTCGCTGACCGGCGGCGCGCCCGGTAAAGGCGCGGCCGGGAAGCCCGCCGGGAGAGCCGCCACCGGGAAGGCCGCCGGCCAGGCGGCGCCCGGGAAGACGGCCGCGGCCCAGGCGGCGGTGATCGAGTGCCCGAAGATCACCCGTTTCGCGGACCGCCTGGACTTCGCCCGGGCCGAATTCCGCCGGGCCGGGCGCCCAGCGGACGAGGGGGGCCTGCGGGCCCTGCTCGATGCGGTGGGCTCGGACCTGCGGGAGATCGCCGCGGCGTGCAGCCAGCTCGCGGCCGACGTCGACGGCCCGATCGACGCGGCGGCGGTGGCCCGCTACTACCAGGGCCGGGCCGAGGCGAGCGGGTTCACCGTGTCCGACCGGGCCGTCGAGGGCAAGCTGGGCGCCGCGCTCGAGCAGCTTCGGTGGGCGCTGGCCACCGGGGTCCCGCCGGTTCTGATCACCAGCGCGCTGGCCCAGGGCATCCGGCTGCTCGGCCGGGTCGGTGCCGCGCCGCGCGGCCTGGCCAGCGCCGCGCTCGCGGCCGACGTGGGCGCGCCGCCGTGGAAGATCGACCGCGTCCGGCAGCAGCTGCGCGGCTGGGCGCCGGAGGGCGTGTCCCAGGCCCTGCAGGTGGTGGCCGAGGCGGACGCGCAGATCAAGGGCGAGGCGGCCAGCCCGGGCTACGCGCTCGAGCGTGCCGTGCGGCGCATCGTCGCCTGCCGGGGCTGAGCCGCCGGCCGGGGCTGACCCGCCGGGGGTTAGCCCGCCGCCGTGGCCCGGTCGTCCGGCTGCCTGGCCCGGTTGTCCTGCTGCGCGAGCAGCGCCTGTTCCTGGGCGGGGGAGAAGCCGCGGGTGAGCGGTGGCTCGCCGCGCTCGCGGTCCCAGGCCCGGACGTCGGCCACCGTCACCTCCAGCGGGGTGGCGGGCAGGCCCGCGGCCCGGGCCCGGGCCGGGCTGCGCTGCTGCGACGGCCAGCTCGCCCGGTCCGGCCGGGCCAGCGGGAACGGGGCCGGGGCCGGGGCCTGATCGGGCGGCACCGGCACGATCTCGACCCGGGTGCCCGCGACCCGCGCACACGTCTCGATGAGGCCGCCGAGCGTGACCGGCTCGGCCGGGCCGACCGCGTGGAACGCGCCCGCGCGCTCGTCCGCGAGCAGCTGCACCACCAGGCGGCCCAGGTCGCGGGAGTCGATGATCTGCACCGGCTGCGCCGGGTCGGACGGGAGCGCCACCCGCCCGCCGCGCGCGGCCCGGCGGACCCAGTAGGTCAGGCCGTCCTGGGGGTCGTGCGGCCCGGCGACCTTCCCCGGCCGGACGATGGTCGCCCGGGCGCCGTACCGGGCCACCACGTCGTCTTCGCACGCGACCTTGGCCGGACCGTAGGTGCGGTCGTCGAGTTCCTCGGTGTCCCGCACCGGCGGCCGGCGCGGCGTGTCCTCGGTCGAGCCGGGCGCGACGCCAGTGAGCTGGTAGACCGCGTGGCTGGAGATGAACAGGTACCGGCAGGCGCGGTCGCCCAGTGCGTCCATCGCCTGCCCGACGTGACGGGGAACGTAGCCGCTGACATCCACGACCGCGTCCCAGGTCTTGTCGCCGAGAACTGTGCCGTCGCGGAGCGCCCGGTAGTCGCCGGTGTCCCGGTCGCCGATGAGCCGGGGCAGCCCGGGGAACAGGTCAGTGCCGGTCTGGCCCCGGCCGAACAAGGTGACGTCCGCACCGGCGCGCAACGCGTCGTCGACGATGGCGCGGCCGACGAACGACGTACCACCGAGCACCAGGATCCGCATGGTCGCCGACTCTACCGACGGTGAACGTGGGAGTGCGCGCGATTTACGGCCGGTCCGAGCGCCTGACGCGGGGTCGTCAAATAAGCCGGCGCGGCTCAGCCGCACCAGGGTCAGCAGCGGTCAGGCTGAGGTGCTCTGCAGCTCGGCCGTGCGCTTGGCGATCGCTGACTTGCGGTTGGCGGCCTGCTTCTTGTGGATCACGCCCTTGCTCGCCGCCTTGTCAAGCTCACGGCAGGCGTTGCGCATCGCCGCGGTCGCCGTGTCCACGTCGCCAGCCTCCGCGGCCTCGCGGAAGTTGCGGACATACGTCTTGAGCGACGACTTGACCGCCTTGTTGCGCTGACGGCGCATGCTCGTTCTGCCGGTTGCGCTTGATCTGGGACTTAATGTTCGCCACGCGAAAGCCTCGCTAAAAAGTCTTCTGGGTCGTCTGTCCGGTCAGTGGAAACGACGCCGCGTCCGGCGCAGCCGCTGACGGCCAGACGCGGAAAGGCGACGACGAAGGATATCCGAGTTAGGGCCCGATACTCAAACCGGGCCGCCGCGCCGCAGCCCTCACAGCGTATCCGGTGGCGCGGCGTGCCTCAGGCGCGCGCCGCCGGCACTCGACCGTCAGCTTCGCCGTGGGCGGGCCGGACTGTAGTGCGGCTTATTTGTGTGCAGTTTCTGCTGCTATTGCGACAGAAACTGCACACTTTCGGGGGCGGCACGCCGCACCACGGGTCACCGGGACGGGTGGAGCCAGCCGGACTGGTAGGACGACCAGTCGGAAGGGGTCGCGGTGTCCGCCGTGTACAGGCCGACCCCCATACTGGCCGGCCGCTGGTGGCTGCCGGTCAGCGCGACGCGGATCCCGTGGATCGCGGCGGTCACGGTCTCGGCCGAGCCGTGATGGCCGAGGGTGCTGCCGGCGAACGCCGGGACGCCCATCACCAGGCCGGTGCCCGGCGGGACCGTGCGCAGCGCGAGCGCCGTCTCCCGGGCCACGTAGCCGCTGTACCAGGAGGGAAACGGCATCCCGGTGTCATAGCTGAGCACGGCGACCTGGCTGACCCGGCTGGCCACCTCGGCCAGGTAGCCGGTGGTCCAGAAGCCGGCCGGCGCAGGATCAGCGAGGCGGGCAGCTCCATCCCGGACAACGGCTCGATCTTCGGCGCGGTGACCGACAGCACGGCCGGATGAAGGGCCCGGGTGGCGTCGAGCAGGCTCAGCAGGCCGGCGTCCCCGCTGGTCACGGGGACCAGGTTGTAGCTGATCCCGGCGAACCCGGCGTGCAGGACCGCCGCGGCCGAGGCCACGATGGTGCGCCGGGTCGCCGCGTCGTCCAGGTTGAGCTGGCCCCGGCCGACGTTCGCGCCGAGCCAGGCGCACACCCGGACGTGCGGCAGCGCCGCGCGGAACGAGGCCAGGAACGCCCCGGCCCCGGCATACTGCGCCGGGGCCAGTTGCCCGGCCCCGTCCAGCTGGCCGGCCTGCACGTAGACGTCGCTGATCCCGGAACTCCTGATGTGCGCGGCCAGCGCGGTGATGTCGGCCTGACTGCGGCCCCCGTCCAGCCAGGCGTGCCCCATCCACAGGCCGTCGTGGCCGGTGGACTTGGCCGACGGCGCGGCGGGGCCGCCGGCCTGGCGGGACAGCAGGAAGCCACCGATCGTCACCATCACCACGATCGCCGCGGCCGCGGCGGCGGCGCGGACCAGGAACCAGCGCACGGCGTCAACCGGGGCCGGGCCGCCCATCGCCAGGCCCGCCCCGGGACGCGGCCGGCGCGGCCGCCGGGGCGCGCGGGCCCAGAATGGCCCGGGGGACCCGCCAGGCATGGGCACCCTCCCGCACATGGGACCATTGAAGGGGCACCGCCACCTTTGGGCAGGCCCGCGCCGGTCCGGTGCCGCGGCGCACTGCCGTAGGGTAGCGGCGGACGGTCGTCGCGGCCGGCCATGGCCACCCAGGGCCGACTGCGCGGGCCCGCCAACGCCGGAGCCCGCCGCGTGCGACGACGCGCGCCAAGGCTATTGGATCGCCAACCCGACAGTACGTACTCTCACCCAAACGGATGCCTGTGTCACCTTCGACGGATTCGCCCGAGCCGGGTCGCACCGTGCCCGGGCACACCGACCCCTCGGTGATCCGCAACTTCAGCATCATCGCGCACATCGACCACGGCAAGTCCACGCTGGCTGACCGGATGCTCCAGCTCACCGGCGTCGTCGGTGACCGCAAGATGCGGGCCCAGTACCTGGACCGGATGGACATCGAGCGGGAACGCGGCATCACGATCAAGAGCCAGGCGGTCCGGCTGCCGTGGACCGGCGCGGACGGCGCCAACTACGTGCTGAACCTCATCGACACGCCCGGCCACGTCGACTTCACCTACGAGGTATCCCGCTCGCTCGCGGCGTGCGAGGGCGCCGTGCTGCTCGTCGACGCGGCCCAGGGCATCGAGGCGCAGACGCTGGCCAACCTGTACCTGGCCCTGGAAGCCGACCTGCAGATCATCCCGGTCCTGAACAAGATCGACCTGCCCGCCGCGCAGCCCGAGCGCTACGCCGAGGAGATCGCCGGCATCATCGGCTGCGACCCCGGCGACGTCCTGCGCGTCTCGGCCAAGACGGGCGAGGGTGTCCGCGAACTGCTGAACGCGATCGTGGAGCAGGTCCACGCGCCGGCCGGCGATCCGGCGGCCCCGGCCCGCGCGATGATCTTCGACTCGGTTTACGACACCTACCGCGGCGTCGTCACCTACGTGCGCGTCATGGACGGGCTGCTGTCCAAGCGCGAGCGCAGCCTGATGATGTCCACCGGAGCCGCCCACGAGACGCTCGAGGTGGGCGTGATCTCCCCCGAACCCGAGCCGTCCGACGGGCTCGGCGCCGGGGAGGTCGGCTACCTCATCACCGGGGTCAAGGACGTCCGGCAGGCCCGCGTCGGCGACACGGTCACGAGCGCCGCCCGCCCGGCGGCCGAGGCGCTCCCCGGATACGCGCACCCGCGCCCGATGGTGTTCTCCGGCCTGTACCCGGTGGACGGCGACGACTACCCGGAGCTGCGCGACGCCCTGGACAAGCTCCGGCTGAACGACGCCGCGCTGGTGTACGAGCCGGAGACGTCGACCGCGCTGGGGTTCGGCTTCCGGTGCGGCTTCCTCGGCCTGCTGCACATGGAGATCGTCCGCGAGCGGCTGGAGCGGGAGTTCGGCCTGGAGCTGATCTCCACCGCGCCGAACGTCGTGTACCGCGTCGTGATGGAGTCCGGCGCCGAGTTTCAGGTGACCAACCCGAGCGACTTCCCCAGCGGCAACCCGGGGACCCCGGCCGCCGGCGGCGGGAAGGCCCCGGGCGGGAAGATCGCGAAGGTCTACGAGCCGGTCGTTCGGGCCACGATCATCTCGCCCAGTGACTACATCGGCACGATCATGGACCTGTGCCAGGGCCGGCGCGGCGTGCTGGGCGGCATGGAGTACCTGTCGGCCGACCGGGTCGAGATCCGGTACACGATGCCGCTGGCCGAGATCATCTTCGACTTCTTCGACCAGCTCAAGTCGCGGACCCGGGGCTTCGCGTCGCTCGACTACGAACCGGACGGCGAGCAGGAGGCCGACCTGGTCAAGGTGGACATCCTGCTGCAGGGCCAGCCGGTCGACGCGTTCAGCCAGATCGTGCACGCCGACAACGCGCGCGAGTACGGGCTGGCCATGACGGCGCGGCTGAAGGAGCTGATCCCGAGGCAGCAGTTCGAGGTCCCGATCCAGGCGGCGGTCGGGGCGCGGATCATCGCGCGGGAGAACATCCGGGCGCTGCGCAAGGACGTCCTGGCCAAGTGCTACGGCGGTGACATCACCCGCAAGCGCAAGCTCCTCGAGCGGCAGAAGGAAGGCAAGCGCCGGATGAAGACGATCGGCCGGGTCGACGTCCCGCAGGAGGCCTTCGTGGCCGCCCTGTCCACCACCCAGCAGGGTGCCGACAAGAAGCCGCGCTAGCCTAGCCCTGGCCGGGCACGCCGGGCGGGGCAGGCTCCCCGGCCGGATGCTGGCAGGGCTGACCGTGCCGGTATGCGAGGTCACGACCATGGCACCGAGGACGCCCAGGGCGATCAGCACCACGAAGATCCCGATCGCGGTCCAGCCCAGGACCACGCCGGCCTTGGCCATCCCGCGTCCCGGCTCGCCGGTCTGGCGTATCTGCCGCAGCGCCTTGTGGCCCAGGATGACCGCGGGTATGGCCGTGAACCCGACGAAGATTTCCAGGAGGCCGCAGACCAGCGACGCGACCGCCAGCGAGTTGGCCTTGGTCGGCTGGACCGGGTAACCGTAGGTTGGGGCGGGCAGGTCAGTGACCAGCGTCCCCAGCTCGCCGTAGGTCCGCGACGTGTAGGCGCGCTCCATCCGCAGGTTGTATTCGTCCTGGGTCAGCCTGCCCTCGGCGAACCCCGTCTTGAGCACCTCAACCAGACGCTCGCGGTCCGCGTCCGAGGCCCGCAGCCCCGCGTGCGCGCTCGTCGCCCGCCGAGGATCGTAGTACTGGGGACGTGGACGGAATGCCGAATTGTCTGCCACCAGAACCTCCCACAGGTACGGACCCTTTTGATACTAGCGGGAGTAACGGATTAGCATCGCCCGGAGTGCCCGGGGCCGGGCAATATCCGTTCGCCCTGGGGTCGAGCGTCGGCTAGCCTCCGCTACGTGGGCAGCGGAAAGGTCGTCTCGGTCAGCCGGGGACGCGCAGCAGACGCCGAGTGGGCGGGCGAGCTGAAGCGCACCGCGATCGACAAGCGCCCCGCCGCCGGACGGGTGCGGGTGGGCCGGCTCGGACTGGATGGCGACGAGCAGGCCGACACGGCCAACCACGGCGGCCCGGAGCAGGCCGTCTACGTCTACGCCCGCGAGGACCTGGACTGGTGGGCCGGGCAGGTCGGCCGTGACCTGCGGGACGGCTTCTTCGGTGAGAACATCACCACTCAGGGCATCGACGTCACCGGCGCGCTGATCGGCGAGCGCTGGCGGCTCGGCACCGCGGTCGTCCAGGTCACCTCCTGCCGCATCCCGTGCGTGGTGTTCAGGAACTGGACCGGGGAGACCGGCTGGGTCAAGCGGTTCGCCCAGGCCGAGCGCCCGGGCGCGTACCTGCGCGTGCTGGAAGAGGGCGACGTCGCGTCCGGCGACCCGGTGACGGTGCTCGACCGGCCGGACGTCCCGGTCACGGTCGCGGAGTCGATGCGCGCCTACTACGGTGACGACGGGCTGATGCGGCGCCTGCTTTCGGTGCCCGGGCGCAGCGCGAAATGGGACAAGGAAGCGGCTAGCTGACCGTGCCCGGAACGCTGCCCGAGGGCGATCCCGTTCCCCCCGACGGGGCGCTGCCGCCCGCGGCGCTCGCCGGGCTGGGGACACGGCCGTTCGGCTTCTACGTGCACGTCCCGTTCTGCGTGACCCGCTGCGGGTACTGCGACTTCAACACCTACACCGCCGCGGAGCTGGGCGGCGGCGCCTCGCGGGAGACCTACCCGGGCCAGGCCGCGGCCGAGATCCGGCTCGCGCGGCGGGTGCTCGGCTCCGCGCCCGCCCCGGTGAGCACCGTCTTCTTCGGCGGCGGCACGCCGACCGTGCTCCCGCCGGGCCGGCTCGGTGAGATGCTGCGGGTCATCGACGGTGAATTCGGGCTGGGGCCGGGCGCCGAGGTGACCGTGGAGGCCAATCCAGAATCGGTTACCGAACGAGACCTGGTGCACCTTCGCGAGAATGGTGTCACGCGGCTTTCGTTCGGGATGCAAAGCGCTCTTCCGCACGTGCTCGGCGTGCTGGACCGGGTCCATGAGCCCGGACGGCCCGCCCGATGCGTCGGCTGGGCGCGGGCCGCCGGGTTCGAGCACGTGAGCCTGGATCTCATCTACGGGACGCCGGGAGAGTCGGACGCGGACTGGCGCCGGTCGCTGGAGGCCGCGCTGGAGGCCGGGCCCGATCACATCTCCGCCTACGCGCTCATCGTCGAGGACGGGACGCGCCTCGCGGCCCGGATCCGGCGCGGTGAGCTGCCGGCCCCGGACGACGACGCGATGGCCGACCGGTATCTGATGGCCGAAGAGGTGCTCGGCGCGCACGGGCTCGGCTGGTACGAGGTGTCCAACTGGGCGGCGTCCGGGGCGGCCCGGTGCGCGCACAACATGCTGTACTGGACCGGCGGTGACTGGTGGGGGATCGGCCCGGGCGCGCACAGCCACGTCGGCGGGACCCGGTGGTGGAACGTGAAGCACCCGGCGGCCTACGCCGGGCGGGTCAGCGCCGGGACGAGCCCCGGGTACGCCCGGGAGACGCTGACCGCGGGCGAGCGGCGGATGGAGCGGATCATGCTGCTGACCCGTCTCGCGGACGGGTGCCCGGTCAGCGAGCTGGAGCCCGCCGGGCGGGAGGCCGCGGAGAAGGCGGTGGCCGACGGTCTCGCCGAGCCCTCCGCGCTGGCCGCCGGGCGGGTGGTGCTGACGCTGCGCGGCCGGCTGCTGGCCGACGCGGTGATCCGTGACCTGACCGGCTGAGCCCGCCCACACCCTTACCAGCCCGCTGAAAGATTCACTCCGGCGTGAAATATTTCCGGGCGGGTCAGGGGCGGGTCAGGGGCGGGGCTGGCTGCCCGGGGTGACCAGGCCGGTCTCGTAGGCGAGCACGACGAGCTGGGCCCGGTCGCGCGCGTTGAGCTTGGTCATGATCCGGCTGACGTGCGTCTTGGCCGTGAGCGGGCTCAGGTACAGGCGGGCGCCGATCTCGTCGTTGGACAGGCCCGCGGCGACCAGCGACATCACCTCGCGTTCCCGGTCGGTCAGGACGGACAGGGCCTGGCCGCCGGCCTGGCCGCCGGGGCCGGGCGCGCCGCGAGGTCGGTGATGAGCCGCCGGGTCACGCTGGGGGACAGGAGGGCGTCGCCGCGGGCGACCACCCGGACCGCCTGGAGGAGCTCGGCCGGCTCGGTGTCCTTGACCAGGAAGCCGCTCGCGCCCGCCCGGATCGCCTGGTACACGTACTCGTCCGACTCGAACGTGGTCAGGATGATCACCTTCACCCCGGCCAGGTCCTCGTCGGCGGCGATCCGCCGGGTGGCCTCCAGGCCGTCCATGCCCGGCATGCGGATGTCCATCAGGACCACGTCCGCGCGTTCGCTGCGGGCCAGGTCGACCGCCTGCTCGCCGTCCACGGCCTCGCCGACCACGTCCAGGCCACTGTCGGCCTGGAGGAGGACCCGGAACCCGGCCCGGATCAGTGCCTGGTCGTCGGCGAGCAGGACGCGGATCACGACCGTGTCCTTTCTGGTGCCGGGGCATCGGCATCCGGAGCGTCCTGTGTCGCGCCAGCCTGTTCCGCCATGCCCGCCTCTCGCACCCCGCCAGTCCCGCTGGCCTCACTAGTCACACGAGCCCCACCAGTCATGCCGGTAGTCCGGGGGCGGCCGGTGGGCAGCCGGGCCGACACCCGGTAGCCGCCCGCCGGAGACGGGCCGGCGTTGACCGTTCCCCCGACGGAGGCGGCCCGCTCACGCATGCCGGTCAGCCCGTGTCCCGTTTCCTGGGTCCCGGCGGCGGGCGCGGGCCCGCGGCCGGTGTCGGCCACTTCGACCCGGAGCTCACCTTCGCCGTAAGCCAGCGACACGGCGGCGGTCGCCGGGCCGGCGTGCCGGATCGTGTTGGTCAGCGACTCCTGGATGATCCGGTAGGCGGCCAGGTCCACGGCGGCGGTGAGCGGCCGCTCCGGGCCGGTCACGGCCAGCGTGGTGTCGAGGCCGGCCCGGGCGGCCCCATCGATCAGCGCCGGGAGCTGGGCCAGGCCCGGAGCCGGCTGGGTCGGATCCGCCTCGTCGGCCTGCCGCAGCACGTTGAGGATGGCGCGCAGTTCCCGCAGGCCTTCCTTGCTGGCCGTCTTGATCGTCTGCAGGGCCTCGGCGGCGGCGTCCGGGCGGTCGGCGAGAACGTGGACGGCCACGCCTGCCTGAACGTTGATCGTAGCCATCGTGTGGGCCACCACGTCGTGCAGTTCGCGGGCGATCCGCAGGCGCTCCTCGTCGATCCGCCGCCGGGCGTCGTGCTCGGCGCGTTCGGAGATCGAGGTGACGTACGCCCGTCGGGTGGCGACGGAGATCCCGCCGAAGCAGGCCACGGCCACGAGCGCCGCGATGAGGTAGAAACCGCCGCCGAAGTGGCCATACGGGTTGTTCAGGGCCGTCGCGGCCATCAGCACGGCCAGCGTCGCCGCCGCCCAGCCGATCGCCTGGCGGGCGGGTACCTTCGTCGCCACCGCGTACAGGGCGACGGCCGGGGCGAGCAGGGCCGCGCCGTTCTCGTAACCGATCCCGCTGTAGACGGACACGGCGGCGACCGAGATGACCAGGACGGCCCGGGGCCACCGGCGCCGCCCGGCCAGCACCAGACTGGCCACCGCGACCAGCAGGAAGGCTGCCGCCGGGGTGTGCGCGGCCGCGCTGCCGGCCGGAAGCTGGTCGCTGATCTGCTTCGGGTGAGCCTCGCCGTAGGACCCGCTGAGCGTGATCAGGGTCATGACCAGAGCGAGAACGACATCTCCCGCGGGCGAGCGCCGCCACCACCGCCCCGCCGCCTGCACCGTCGCCCACGTGCTGCCCATGGCGCCAGCGTAGGCCCCGCGGCCCGGCCGGGTCGTCCTCCCGTGGGTGACGGCGCGCTACTCCGCGTGTAGTAGTTGGCCGGCTACTTGAGCATCGGGACGCAGAGCCAGGCGGGGATTTCGTAGAACTCGCCCCGGCTGGCCGCGCTGGCCGCCCGGACGAGGTAGACCATCATCGTGATCCACAGCGCCAGCAGCAGCGGGATCATGAGGACCAGCGAGACCTTCGGGGAGTCCAGGGCGAGCAGCGCGCCGACGATCCCGGCCGAGACGGCGAACATCGTGCCGGTGGCGGTCAGGTTGAACGACTGGGCCGCGTGCGACCGGATGAACACGGACGTCTTCCGCTTGGCCAGGTAGATGACCAGCGGAGGAACCAGCCAGAGAAAGATCGCTCCGAGGTAGCTCAGCGTGGCCCACTGATCCTCCGGGCCCCGGCCGGCCGCGCTGGCCTGGGCCGGTGCGCTGCCGGGTCCGCTGCCTGGGCGCGGAACGCCGCCCGGCGTCTCCGCGGTCACGAAGGATCTGCCCGGTTGCGGCCCGGGCGGAGCCCCGGGCCACCCCGCCGGGGGCTGGGTTCGTTCAGTCATCGTCCCTCGCGTCGTATCCCGTGCTGTCGTCACGTTACTCGCTGTCAGCCGGTGTCCGGCTGGACGGCAGATCAGCCGGTGCCGGGCTCGGTGACGAAGTCGATGAGCTCCTCCACCCGTCCGAGAAGCTCAGGTTCCAGATCCGCGAAACTCCGCACGGAGCGCAGGATCCGCTGCCACCCGGCCGCGCTGTTGTCGTCCCAGCCGATGGCCCGCAGCACGCCCTCTTTCCACGGTACCCCGCGCGGGATCTGCGGCCACTGGCTGATCCCGATCACTGAAGGCTTGACCGCCTGCCAGATGTCGATGAACGGGTGGCCCACGATCAGCACATCGGGGGAGCGCAGCCCGGCCGCGATCCGGGACTCCTTCGACCCGTCGACGAGGTGGTCGACGAGAACGCCGACACGGCGTCCCGGCCCGGGACCGAACCCGGCCAGGATCTCCGGAAGGTGATCCACGCCCTCCAGGTACTCCACGACCACGCCCACGTCCCGCAGGTCGTCGCCCCAGATCTTCTCGACCAGCTCGGCGTCGTGCCGGCCCTCCACGTAGATCCGGCTGGCCCGCGCGACCTTGGCGCGCGCCTGCGGAGCGGCCACCGACCCGGACGCGGTGCGTGCGGGCGGGGCGGGCGGAGCGGCCGGAGCCGCCGCGGCCGGCCGGACGAGGGTGACGGGGTGTCCGTCGAGCAGGAAGGCCGCGGGGCTGAGCGGGAACACCCGGCGCTTGCCGTGCCGGTCCTCCAGGGTGACCGCGCCCTTGTCGCAGCCCACCACGGCGCCGCAGAACCGGCCTTCGATGTCCTCGACGACCAGCCCGCGCTCCGCTTCCACCTGCGGTACCGGGCGTACCCGGCGGCGCCGGCCCGCGGCGAGCACGTCGGATCCGTAGTCATGGCTTCGCACGGGACGTGTTCTCCTTTCCATAGCCCCCGCTAGGCCCGGACCGTACCGGACCTTCCCCTCGCCGGGCGGGAACGCCACGCCGCATGCCTGGTGTTATCCCGAGGCGGACCGGGCCGCATGTCGGCGCTTGCCATAACACAGGTCTCGTGGGGCAATAGACTTAGCACTCGGGAAGCTTGAGTGCCAGGGAGGTGAACACGTGCTAGACGAGCGAAAGCTTGCCGTTCTCCGCGCCATCGTGGAGGACTACGTGTCCACCCACGAACCGGTGGGATCCAAAGCGCTCGTTGACCGCCACAACCTCGATGTGTCGCCCGCGACCATCCGCAACGACATGGCCGTCCTGGAGGAGCAGGGATACATCACGCAGCCGCATACGAGCGCGGGACGCGTGCCGACCGACAAGGGCTACCGGCTCTTCGTGGACCGGTTGTCGCACATGCGGCCGCTGTCCGGCGCGGAGCGGCGCGCGATCCAGACGATTCTGGCCGCCTCGTACGGCCTCGACGACGTGGTGATGCGGACGGTGCGGCTGCTCGCACAGCTCACCCGCCAGGTCGCGGTCGTCCAGTACCCGTCGCTCACGCGCTCGGTGGTCCGGCATATCGAGCTGGTCCAGCTCGCGCCGCAGAAGCTGCTCGTCGTGCTGATCACCGACACCGGCCGGGTGGAGCAGCGGACGGTGGACCTGCCGGATGCATGCGAGGATGCCGACGTCGCCCACCTGCGTGCGCTGCTGAACGCGAGCCTGGACGGGCGCCGGCTGAACGAGGCGGTCAAGATCGTCGCCGGTCTGGCTGACAGCGTCCCGCCCGCCGGCCGCCCGAACGCCACCGCGGTGTTCTCGGTCATCATGGCGAACCTGGTGGAGCGGAACGAGGAACGGATTGTGTTTGCCGGAACGGCCAACCTCGCGGCACCGGACTTCTCCCGGGGTCTGCGGGACGTCCTGGAAGCCCTGGAGGAGCAGGTCGTGCTGATGCGGCTGCTCGGCGAGGCGACCGACGAGTCGCTGCTGACCGTGCTGATCGGCACCGAGAACCCGGTCGAGGGGCTGCAGACCACGTCCCTGGTCTCCAGCGGTTACGGATCTGGCGGCGAGACGCTGGCCAAGCTGGCCGTGCTCGGCCCGACACGGATGGATTACCCCGGCACGATGGGAGCAGTGAGCGCGGTGGCACGGTATGTCGGCGAAATCCTGATGGAGAGCTAGTGGCGACCGAGTACTACTCCGTCCTCGGCGTCCGCCGGGACGCGGCGCAGGAAGAGATCAAGCGGGCGTACCGGCGGCTCGCCCGTGAGCTTCATCCCGACGTCAACCCGGATCCGCAGACTCAGGAGCGGTTCAAGGAGATCACCCAGGCCTACGAGGTGCTCTCCGACCCGGAGAAGCGCCAGATGTACGACATGGGCGCCGACCCGTTCGCCAGCCGGGCCGATGCCGGCGCCGCCGGCGGGTTCGGGCCTGGTTTCCCGTTCAGCGACATCATGGACGCGTTCTTCGGGACCGCGGCCGGGGCCCGCGGCCCGCGCAGCCGCGCGCGCCGCGGCCGGAACGCGACGATCCGGGTCGAGCTCGACCTGTCCGAGTGCGCGTTCGGCGCGACCCGCGAGCTGACCGTCGACACCGCCGTCGTCTGCCCCACGTGCTCGGGCGAGGGCACCGCGCCCGGCACGCATCCGGAGACCTGCGACGTCTGCGGCGGGCGCGGCGAGGTGAGCCAGGTGACACGGTCGTTCCTCGGCCAGGTCATGACCTCCCGGCCGTGCCCGCGCTGCGGCGGCTTCGGCACGATCCTGCCCCGGCCGTGCCCGGAGTGCGACGGTGACGGGCGGGTCAGGACCCGCCGCACGATCAAGGTCCGCATTCCGGCTGGCGTCGAGGACGGGACCCACATCCAGCTCGCCGGCGAGGGTGAGGTGGGCCCGGGCGGCGGCCCGCCCGGTGACCTGTTCCTCGAGATCTCCCAGCAGCCTCATCCGATCTTCGAGCGCCAGGGCGACGACCTGCATTGCACCGTGACCATCCCGATGGTGGCGGCGGCGCTGGGCGCGACCCTCTCGGTGGAGAGCCTGGACGGCCCCGTCGACATCGACATCCGGCCAGGGACGCAGTCGGGGCAGGTCATCCCGCTGTACAGCCACGGGGTGCAGCACCTGAACAGTTCGGGCCGCGGCGACCTGATCATCCACGTGACGGTGGAGACGCCGTCGAGGCTCGATCCCGAGCAGGAGAAGCTCCTGCGGGAACTGGCCAAGATGCGCGGCGAGGAAGCACCGCCCGGTAAGTTCTCGCCCGGCCAGCACGGTTTCTTCTCCCGCCTCCGCGACGCCTTCAACGGGCGTTAGGTGACCGCGCCAGTCTTTCTGGCCGACGGCGCGGATCTCGGCGCGGACGTTATTGTGCTGACTGGCGCGGAGGGCCGGCACGCCGCCACGGTCCGGCGGATCCGGCCCGGCGAGCGTGCCGACGTGGCCGACGGCGACGGCATGATCGCCGAATGTGTCGTCACGGCGGCCGGAGGCGGCCAGGTCGAGCTGCGGGTGCAAGCCCGGCGGGAGGTGCCGGTCCCTGACCCGCGGATCACCGTTGTGCAGGCCATTGCCCAAGGGGGACCGCGCGGAGCTGGCCGTGGAGACGATGACCGAGGTCGGTGTCGACGTCGTCGTGCCGTGGCAGGCGGAACGGTGCGTGGCCCGGTGGCCGGCCGACCGGGCGGCGAAGTCGCTGGCGCGATGGCGCTCGGCCGCCCGGGAGGCGGCCAAGCAGGCGCGGCGCGCCCGGCTGCCGGAGGTAACCGCACTGGCCTCATCCGCGGACGTCGCCGCGCGGATCGCCGCAGCGGCCTCCGCCGTCCTGCTCGAGCCGGGCGCGGCGGAGAGCCTGGCCCGCCTGCCGCTCCCGGACCACGGGGACATCGTGCTGGTCGTCGGGCCCGAGGGGGGCGTCAGCCCGGCGGAGGTGGCCGCATTCACCGACGCCGGCGCGGTGCCGGCCCGGCTCGGTGAGTCCGTCCTGCGCACCTCCACCGCGGGTGCCGTGGCCGCAGCCGTGCTGATGAGCCGCTGCGGCCGCTGGTAGCGCGCCGGGCCGCCCGAGCGGGCGGTCAGAGGCCGGCAGGCGGGCGGTCAGAGGCCGAGCGACAGGAGCCAGCCGATCAGCGCGGCTCCCGGCACGGCGCTGTCGGAGGCCGGCGGGCTGGTGCTGGCGGCCGGAGTGCTGGGAGCCGCGCCGGCCTGACCGTTCGGAGCCGTCCCTGAGGGGGTCGTGGTGGGAGCCGGGTCTGAAGGGCTCGTGGCCGCGGCCGGGTCTGAGGGGCTCGTGGCCGGGGCCGGGCTATCCGAGGACGTCGGGTCCCCGGATGTCCTCGCGAATGGCATAGGGCCGCCCGAGGACGTGGGCCCGGCGGAGGACGTGGGCCCGGCGGACTGCTCGCCACTCCCGGATGGCGACGGGCTGGGCGAGGCATCCGGTGACCCAGACGACACCGTCGGGCTCGGTGAGACGGTCGACCGGATCGGCCTGTGCGGCTTCGCTGGTGAGGAGGACGGCGCCGGCGAGGACGGCGCCGGGGATAGCACCGCCGGGGGAATCGACGCCGAGGTCGGTGCCCTGGTCGCCCCATTCGAGTTCGGCGCCGCCGGTGCCGCCGGCGAAGTCGTCGGCGGTGTCGGGCCCTTGGTGCACGGCGGCGTAGAGCTCATCGTCGACGATGTGGTCTGGGCGCTGGCCGGGCTCCCGGAGCTCAGGCCGCTCTGAACCGGGTTCGGCGTGGTCGCCGAGCTGGACGGCGTCGGGGTCTGCGTCGTCGGGGTGGCCGTCGGGGCCTGCGTCGTCGGGGCCGTCGTCGGGGCCTGCGTCGTCGGGGTGGCCGCCGGGGTCGCCGTCGGGCTGAACGCCGGGAGCGGGGTCACGCCCGCGCTCCCATTGGGCATCAGCACCGACGGGCAGGAAATGGTCGGAGTCGGAGTGGCCTTGGTGCTGGCGCTGGCGCCCGCGGAGGGGGCGCCGCCACCGTGGCCGTTCCCCGTCTGCGGCGCTCCGTTACCGGACGTAGTGCCGCCGCCCGGGCCTGATCCGGACGATGGCCCGGGGGACGACCCGATATTCGCGATCGCGTTCCGCACGCCGGGAACGGCGGCGGCGGTGCCGCCGAACAGCAGGACGGCCGTCACCACGAGCGCCGGCCTCAGCCAGACTGTCGCCAGCCGGTGCCGGGTCGTCCGTGTGCTGATCTCGGTCGCGGCCAGGGCGCGCCGCCCGGTCGTCGCGGCCACCGCCGCGAACGCCATGAAGGCCGCGGCCACCGGCGGAGCCACGGCCATCCACAGCCGTGGTCCGTCCCGGCGTACCGCGCCAGACATCTTCTTCACGCCCTCGGAGACCGGGTACAAGGCCTCCGCGGCCAGATACCGGGCGTGGTTGCCGTACCGCTCCAGGTCGACGCGAAGGCCGCCCCACCACCGTGAGGATGGCCGCGACCTCAGCCGCTCGCGGATCTGCCTCAGGCCATCGTCGGCAGACGCGAACCTGGTCGCCTCGGAATGCAGTTCCCGAGCTAGCAACCAGCCAAGGTCTTCGTCAGGCGCTGTCATATCGCCGGTTCTCCGGTCACGTGGTCTGCTCCAGAACCGCACGAAGCGACGACATCCCCCGGGCGGTATGGCTCTTGACCGCACCCTTGCTGATTCCCATCATCTTGGCGATCTGCGCCTCGGACAGGTCGGCGTAGTAGCGCAGCACGAGTGCCTGCCGCTGCCGATCCGGCAAGCCGCGCAGCGCAGCGATGACCTCAATTCGTTCAAGCTGCGCAATCGCTCCCTGCTCGGCGCTCGGCATGTCCGGCGCGGGTTTCGGTGCGTTCCGGTCCATGACGCTGCGGTGCCGCAGAACCGACCTGGACCGGTTGACCACCGCCTGCTTCAAGTACGAGAGCGCCTTGTCTTCGTCCCTCAGCCTATGCCAGCCGTCATGCATGGCAATGAAGCAGTCCTGCACCACTTCCTCAGCCGTCTGCACGTCGCGGACAAGCAGGCCCGCTAGGCGTACCAGCGAACGGTAGTGGTTGCTGTAGAGCTGCGTCACCGCCTGGTCAGCATCCCATTCCAATTTTGCGGATGACGTCCCCATAACGGTGCCGGCCCCAGCTACGAGGGTCTCGGTCACAGTTGTAGGACGCGCAGGTCCCCCGGCCGGTTCACCGCCGGCCATGCCTGATTCTCACCGCCGAATCCCCGCCCATCTCGATCCTTAGACAGCAGTGACTGTCCAACTAGCCCACCCCACCCGAGTTGGCGATAAGGCCGCCCCCCAGCGTCCCGTCGGCGCCCGGCGACCACAATCCGCAGGCATATTGTGCCAGAGCGTTAAGCCGCAGAACCTAGCATTCACGAGGCTCTCGCACAAATTTCCCGGCGGATTCCTTACGCCAGCCTATCTATCCAGCTCGGGATAAGACACTACGAGGCGCGATCAACCACGTAACAAACCCGTAGTCAGGACCTTAGTCCCGAAACGGTCAAAACGGAAGTCCCGGACGGGGATAACCGAAGTCCCTAAGCAGGCATGACCAAGGTCCTGAACCGGACATTTCAGACAGAAATACCCCGTCAAGGCCCAGTCTGGGCGTGCGGCGATAAGATCCGCGCGTGGATAACTGTTTGTTCTGCCGGATCGTCGCCGGTGACGTCCCCGCTAATCGCGTACGGGAAAGTACTCGGACCATCGCGTTCCGCGATATCAATCCGCAGGCGCCCACCCACGTCTTGGTAATACCGAAAGAACATTATGCCGATATCGCTGCCGTCGCGGAGGCCGGCGGCGGTCTCCTGGAAGAGATGGCGACCGAAGCCCACGCCGTCGCGGTGGCCGAGGGGGTGGCCGGATCGGGCTACCGCGTCGTCTTCAACACCGGCCCCGACGCGGGCCAGACGGTCCCGCACGCCCACGCCCACGTCCTGGGCGGCCGCAAGATGACCTGGCCCCCCGGCTGAGCCGGGCCGGTCCCCTGGGCCAGCACTCCGGATAGCATGGGCGGAGCCTGATAGAGCAGTCCGGCGGGCGATCCGCCGGATCTTCGAGAGCGACCAATTGACAGATATCTCAGACGATCTCCGCAGTGACGGGCAGCCGGGAAACGGGCGGTCCCAGGTCAGGATCGTGATCCCGGCCGACCATTCGATGGTCAGCCTGCTCGGCTCCCGGGATGAGCTCCTGCGGGTCATCGAGCGGGAGTTCGCCGCCGATATCCATGTCCGCGGCAATGAGATCACCGTAACCGGCAGGCCGGAGGAGACAGCCCTGGTGTCCGGGCTGTTCGAGGAACTGATCGAGCTGCTGTCGAACGGGGCCGAGCTGTCCGCGGACGCGGTGGAGCGGGCGGCGGCGATGCTGCGCCGGGAGCGGGGGATCCGCCCGGCAGAGGTGCTCACGCTCGACATCCTGTCCGCCCGGGGCCGGACCATCCGCCCCAAGACGCTCAACCAGAAACGTTACGTGGACGCGATCGACAACCACACGATCGTGTTCGCGATCGGCCCGGCGGGAACCGGCAAGACGTACCTCGCGATGGCCAAGGCAGTCAAGGCGCTGCAGGCCAAAGAGGTTAACCGGATCATCCTGACCCGGCCGGCGGTGGAGGCGGGGGAGCGGCTCGGCTTCCTGCCGGGCACCCTGTACGAGAAGATCGACCCGTACCTGCGCCCCCTGTATGACGCGCTGCACGACATGCTCGATCCCGACTCGATCCCGCGGCTCACGGCGGCCGGGACGATCGAGGTCGCGCCGCTGGCCTACATGCGGGGCCGCACGCTGAACGACTCCTTCATCATCCTCGACGAGGCGCAGAACACCTCGGCCGAGCAGATGAAAATGTTCCTCACCCGGCTCGGATTCGGGTCCCGGGTGGTGGTGACCGGCGACGTGACGCAGGTTGACCTGCCGTCCGGGCAGGTCAGCGGCCTGCGCGTCGTACAGGACATCCTCGAGGGCGTCCCGGACATTCATTTCTCTCGGCTGACCAGTCACGACGTTGTGCGGCACCGGCTCGTCGGCGACATCGTCGATGCCTACGAACGGTACGACGCGCGCCAGCGTGACGCTGAGCAGCTGCCGGGGCCGGGCGGATCCAGCGCGGGCGGCAGGCGGCCAGGCGGCCAGCGCGGTGCCGCACGCGGAGGGGGGAAGCGCGGTCTGTAGACCGGTGCGATTCGGGTGAGCATTGACATCGCCAACGAGGCGGGTATCGGGGTCGACGAGGTAGCCCTGGTGAGGATTGCCCGCTACGTCCTCGACCAGATGCGCATTCATCCGCTCGCGGAGCTGTCCGTCCTGCTGGTGGACGAGAAGGCCATGGCCGAGCTGCACGAGCGCTGGATGGGCGAGCCGGGCCCGACGGACGTTCTGGCCTTCCCCATGGACGAGCTGAGGCCGCCTCACCTGGCCGGGGTCAACGTCGGCCGCGCGGGCGCGGAGGAACCGGGCCCTGATCCCGGCCTGCTGGGCGACGTGGTGCTGTGCCCGCAGGTGGCCGCATCCCAGGCTCGCGACGCGGGTCACAGCACGCAGGATGAGCTGGAACTGCTCTGCGTGCACGGCATCCTCCACCTGCTGGGGTACGACCACGCTGATGCCGCGGAGCGGGCGGAGATGTTCGGCCTGCAGGACCGGCTGCTCACGTCGTGGCGCGCCGGGCGCGCGGCGCCCGAGGAGGCCGGCACCGGGGAAGCGGACGGCCCCGGCGCCGGCCCTCAGCGGACCGACGACCCGGGCGCCCCAGCCGGTGAGGGTGCCGGAGGGCCGGAGGGTTCGGGGTTATGTCACCTCAGGGCTGGCTGCTGGCCGCTGCGGTCGTGCTCATCCTCATGGCGGGCTGGTGGGCGAGCGCGGAGGCCACGCTGGCCCGCCTGTCGGCCGTCGGCGCGGAACAGCTGGCCGGGCCGGGGCGCCCGGCCTCACGCCGGCTTCAGGCCGTCCTCGCCGACCTGCCCCGCTATCTCAACGTCCTGCTCCTGCTCCGGGTGATCTGCGAGACGTCAGCGACCGTGCTCGTCGCGGCCGCGTTCGTGCACTGGTTCGGCGCTGACTGGAAGGCCTTCCTGCTCACGCTGGCCGTGATGGTCGTGGTCGGTTACCTCGTGGTGGGGCTCAGCCCGATTCCGCTCGGGCGGCGCGGCGCGGAGCGGGTCGCGCTCCGGGCCGCCTCGATGGTGTACCCGCTCGCCGTCGTGCTCGGGCCCGTGCCCGGGCTGATGCTCGCGATCGGAAACGTCCTCACGCCCGGCAAAGGGTCCCGGGACGGCCCGCTGACCGGGAAGTCCGAGCTCAGGGGGCTAGTCGACTTCCTCGAGCGGCGCAGCGTCATCGAACCGGGCGAGCGCGAGATGGTCCGGTCGGTCTTCGAGCTCGGCGACACCATCGTCCGCGAGGTGATGGTGCCCCGGACCGAGATGGTGTTCATCGAGCGGGACAAGTCGCTCGGCCAGGCCCTGTCGCTCCACCTGCGCAGCGGCTTCTCGCGAATCCCCGTGACCGGCGAGAACGAAGACGACGTCATCGGCATCGCCTACCTCAAGGACATCGTCGCGTGGAGCCACGAGCATCCCGGCGCGGAGTCCTCCGAGAAGGTCGTGCAGGTCATGCGGCCGGCCACCTACGTCCCGGACAGCAAGCCGATCGACGAGATGCTGCGCCAGATGCAGGCGCTCCAGATCCATGTCGCGATCGTCATCGACGAGTACGGCGGCACGGCGGGCCTGGTCACCATCGAGGACATCCTCGAGGAGATCGTCGGCGAGATCACCGACGAGTACGACCAGGAACAGCCGCCGGTCGAGTGGCTGTCCCCGGACAATGCCCGGGTCACCGCGCGCCTGCCCGTGACCGAACTGGCCGAGATCTTCGGCGTCACCATCGAGGCCGAGGACGTGGAGACGGTCGGCGGGCTGCTGGCCCACGCCCTGGGGCGGGTCCCCATCGCGGGCTCGGTCGCCACCATCGGCGGCCTGCGGCTGACGGCTGAGAACCTGTCGGGCCGGCGCAACCGGATCGGGACCGTGCTGGTCGAGCGGCTCCCCGAGTCGGCCGAAGAGCCGTCCGGCGAGGCGGAGCGGTCTCGGTCCTGACCGTCGCCCCATGGCCGCCGTCCGGTGCCCGGGCCCTACACTCAACCGCGTGAGCGAAGCGGAACTCGGTCCCGAGGATCTCAAGATCATTACGCTGGCCCGGTCGACCCGGGCGCGGGTATCGGCCCCGGAGGGCGCGGCCGTGCGGGACGAGACGGGACGGACGTACGCGGCGGCCGCGGTGGCGCTGCCCTCGCTGCACCTGTCGGCCCTGCGGCTCGCGGTCGCGATGGCCGTGTCCAGCGGAGCGGCCTCGCTGGAGGCGGCGGCCCTGGTCAGTGACGCGGCCGAGCCGGATCCCGGCGACCTGGCCGCGGTGCGGGACATCGGCCCGGATGCGACGGTGTTCCATGCCGCCCCGGACGGGACGCTGCTCGCCGCGCTCCAGCTCTGATCCCGGCGCCCGCGCCTGCCCGAATCGGCGCCCGCGCTATACCGTTTTGCGTCATGCGGCGCCGTAGCGCCGGTTTGCGGCGCCCCATGTCGTGGTGCCGGTTTGCGCCCTATCCCGGTTGTGTCGCGGCGACGGCGGCCCGTTCTCGCGCTCCAATCACCGGGTGATCATTCGCAGCGCGCGCAACTGCTGGCGGATCCATTGCCAAGATCGTGGCCAGTTTGCCAATTTTCGCGGCACCATTTCCATGATCGGTGGCGGTATACGGCTCGGAACGGCATTTTCTCCACGCGATCACTCAAATGAGATCCACTGTGCACGGCTTGTGGCGCACGGTGGCGGAGGATCGCCGGGACAGGCCCAAGTTTTGGCGCGGCAATCCCTGATTCAGGGATTGCCAATAACCGGTTGGGGGGCCTGCGGGGGCGCCCGGGCAACGCGGCCGGGCCGGGGCAAGCGGGGTATCGAAACGGGCGGCGCGGAGCCGCCGATCCGCGCGGGCCGTGAGATGCGGGAGAATCGTGGGGTGACACCGCCACAGGAAGCCGCCCAAGCCGGCCCAGACGCCCCGCCGGCGCGCCGCGCGGGCCAGAAGCCGGTCCGGGCCGCGCTACCGACGCCTCCGCCGGGGGGAGCGCGGGAGCCGGCTTCCGGTCGGGCTTCGCCTGTTTCGCGGGACGGCCGAATGTCGGGAAGTCGACTCTGATGAACGCCCTGGTCGGGACCAAGGTCGCGATCACGAGCAGCCGGCCGCAGACGACGCGCCGGGTGATCCGGGGGATCGTGCACCGCCCGGACGCGCAGCTGGTCCTGGTCGACACGCCCGGCCTGCACAAGCCCCGCACCCTGCTGGGCGAGCGCCTGGACAGCCTGGTGCGCTCGACCCTGACCGAGGTTGACGTGATCGGGTTCTGCATCCCGGCCGGCGACCCGATCGGCCCCGGCGACCGGTACCTGGCCCATGAACTGGAGGGGATAAAGGGCACCCCGGTCGTTGCGATCGTGACCAAGACCGACGAGGTGACGCAGGACCGGCTGGTGGCGCAGCTCACGGCGGTGGCCGAGCTCGGCGAGTGGGCGGACATCGTGCCGGTCTCCGCCGTCACGGGTTACAACCTCGACGTACTCACCGACGTGCTCATCACGCACCTGCCCGAGGGCCCGCCACTGTACCCGGAAGGCGAGCTGACCGACGAGCCCGAACGTGAGCTGGTGGCCGAGCTGATCCGCGAGGCGATCCTGGAAGGGGTGCGCGACGAGCTACCGCACTCGATCGCGGTCGTCGTGGAGGAAATGGGGCCCCGGCCCGGGCAGGAAGATCTCACCGACGTGCACGCGGAGATGTACGTCGAGCGGCCCAGCCAGAAGGCGATCGTCATCGGCGCGAAGGGCACCCGGCTGAAGGACGTCGGCACCCGGGCCCGCCACCAGATCGAGGCGCTGCTGGGGACGAAGGTCTACCTCGACCTCCACGTCAAGGTGGCCCGGGACTGGCAGCGCAACCCCAAGCAGCTCCGCCGCCTGGGCTTCTACGACTGACGTCGCGCGCCTGGCCTTCTACGACTGACGTCGCGCGCCCGGGCTTCGGCGGCTGGCGTCCGGACGTCTACGGCCGGCGGCAGGCGCGCTGGGCCGGTCTCAGCGCGTCGGCGCGGTCGACGGGCAGGTGCCAGCCCTCCGTCCATTGATCCAGGACGCGGTAGCCGAGGGCCTCGTTGATGGCGATCATGTGCCGGTTCGTCTGTGCGTTCCCGGTCAGGATCCACCTCAGTTGCGGCTCGCGCCGGGTCAGCAGTTCCAGCATGGCCGTCTTGAGCAGGAGGCCGAGCCGGTGCCCGCGGTGCGGGCGCGCCACCGCGGTCAGCTCCTGCTGGCCCCACTCGGGCTGGGCCGGGTCGACGCCGAGCTGAGTCAGCCCGGCGAGCGGCCCGGAGACGTCATTTCGCACCGCGACCGAGTAGTAGCGCAAGCCCTGCGCGGCGACGCGCCGGTCGGTGCCGCGGACCCTCTCCGCATCCCAGCTCTGCGCTTCCTCGCCGGGACCGCGTGGCGCATCGGCCATGGCCTCGTTGAGCGCGGCGAGCTGGTCGAGGTATCCGGCCGGGCTGGGGCCGTCCCAGGACAGGAGCGAATAGCCCGCCGCCGCCGCTTCGGCTGTCGCGCGGAGGCTGGCCACCTGGCCCGGGGCCAGGGTTCCGAGCTCCTGTATCCGGCGGATTTCGGCCAGGCCGGGCGATGCCCCAGTCCATCTCGCGAAGGCTTCGCCGGGCGAGCCGTCCTTCGTGTCGGCGGTCAGCACGGACCGGCCGCGCATCCGGGCGCGTTCGGCCGCATGCCGGAGCAGGACCGTGCCCAGCCCACCGCGCCGCCGGGCCGGGGCGACCAGGATCTCCAGGGAGCCGTGATCCCGGTTCTCCCGGTCGGGCAGCCCGAGAACATACCCGCCGACGGCGCCGGCGCCCTCGGAGGCCAGCCACGTCTCCCGTGGCTCCGCGGTCCAGCCATGGACCAGCCAGCCCCCGAACACCCCGGACGACATCACCGGGGCCACGGGGTCGTCGATCGGAGCGCCCTCGGCGTAGATGTCGTACAAAGCACGCCGGGAGGCCGCGTCGCCTGCCGGGTCAAAACGTTCAATGCCCACCCGGCCAGACAACACCCGCCCGCGTCCGCGCGCGACTGAATAAACGGCGAGCGCTGACGGGGTGTGCCACCACGATCTCGTTCGGCTGATAGGGTTGTTTCATCATGCTGCGCGAGCTGCTCCTCCTTAGCAGCCGCGGCGAGGGCCGTTAACGGCCTGCTCCCTCGCCGCGGAGTCTTCGCGTGACCGCTGGCCAGATCGCGGCCGGGCACCGGCTGGATCCCCGCAGCCTCCACGAGGAGCAGCACCCGTTATGAGTTCGCAGCAGAATCCTGCGCGGCACGAGCAATCGTCTTCACCCGTACGGCAGCAGTCCGTCGGAGCCGGCGCCATCCGGCAGCAGCCCAGCGGCATGCCGTGCCATCGGTACACCCCGTTCAGGGCCATTGACCTGCCCGACCGGACCTGGCCCGCCCAGTCGATAACGAAGGCCCCCCGGTGGCTGTCCACCGACCTGCGTGACGGCAACCAGGCGCTGATCGACCCGATGAGCCCCGCGCGCAAGCGCAAGATGTTCGACCTCCTGGTGCAGATGGGCTACAAGGAGATCGAGGTCGGGTTCCCGTCGGCAAGCCAGACCGACTTCGACTTCGTCCGCGAGCTGATCGAGGGCGGCCGCATTCCCGACGACGTCCAGATCTCCGTGCTCACCCAGGCCCGCGACGACCTGATCGAGCGGACCGTCGAGTCGCTGCGCGGGGCGCCCCGGGCGACCGTGCACATGTACAACGCGACCGCGCCGCTCTTCCGCCGCGTGGTCTTCGGCGTGGACCGCGAGCAGTGCAAGGCTCTGGCGGTCGAGGGGACACGGTCGGTGCTCAGGCACGCCGACCGGCTGCTGGCGGACTGCGCGTTCGGCTATGAGTACTCGCCGGAGATCTTCGTCGACACCGAACTCGACTTCGCCGCGGAGGTGTGCGACGCGGTCTCGGACGTGTGGCAGCCGGAGGCGGGCCGCGAGATCATCTTCAACCTGCCCTGCACCGTCGAGCGGTCCACACCCAACGTGTACGCGGACCAGATCGAGTGGATGAGCCGCCAGCTGTCGCGGCGCGAGCACGTGTGCCTGTCGGTGCACACCCACAACGACCGGGGCACGGCCGTCGCGGACGCGGAGCTGGCCGTCATGGCCGGGGCCGACCGGATCGAAGGCTGCCTGTTCGGCAATGGCGAGCGGACCGGGAACGTGTGCCTGGTGACGCTGGGGATGAACCTGTTCAGCCAGGGCATCGACCCGATGATCGACTTCTCTGACATCGACGAGGTCCGGCGGACGGTCGAGTACTGCAACCAGCTTCCGGTGCATCCCCGTCACCCTTACGCGGGCGACCTGGTCTACACGGCGTTCTCCGGATCGCATCAGGACGCGATCAAGAAGGGATTCGAGGCGCTGGAGGCCGAAGCCGCCGCGGCGGGCGTACCGTTCGCCGACCACGCGTGGGCCGTGCCGTACCTGGCTATCGACCCCCGCGACGTCGGCCGCAGCTACGAGGCCGTGATCCGGGTCAACTCCCAGTCCGGCAAGGGCGGCGTCGCCTACATCATGAAGGCCGAGCGCCAGCTCGACCTGCCCCGCCGGCTCCAGATCGAGTTTTCCCGCGTCATCCAGGCGCGCACCGACGAGGATGGCGGCGAGGTGACGCCCGCGGAGATGTGGGAGCTGTTCTCCGCCGAATACCTGTCGGACGGCCCGGTCTCGCTGCTCGGGCACCGCGCGTCCTCGGTGGTCGAGTCGAAGCACGTGCTCACCGCGGAGGTCCGCGTGGACGGGCAGGAGCGGCAGATCGAGGGCTCGGGCAACGGCCCGATCTCGGCGTTCTGCGACGCGCTCAGCTCGGTCGGGGTCAAGACGCGCGTGCTCGACTACAACGAGCATGCGCTGTCCGCGGGCTCGGACGCCCAGGCCGCCGCATACGTCGAGTGCGAGATCGACGGCCGCACCCTATGGGGCGTAGGCGTCGACGCCGACACCGTGGGCGCCTCCATGCGCGCCGTCCTCTCGGCCGTCAACCGCTCCCGAAGGGGCTAACGAGCCCGGGGGCCGTCCCCCGGGCCCCGCCACAGCCCCGTCTTCCATGATCCAGCGGAGTTTTCCGCTAGTGGGCGCGGCCTTTCCCATGATCATGTGGAGTTTTCCGACAAATACGACGGGTTTCTCCGCATGATCATGGGTGGGCGCGGCCTGGCTGGTGGCTATGTGACATGAGTGGCTGGGGGTTGTCGGCAGGCACCACAGCGGGGCGTCGCCCGGGTCCGGGCGGCGTCCCCCGGCCAGCACGGCTCAGAAGTCGGCGTGCTTGCCGATGTAGATCTCGGCGAACGCGGCCGCAGCGGCCGGCGACTGCAGCAGCCGCCGCATGCGGGCGGCGGCGATCCTGGCCATGAACGGGTTGTCGTGCTCGGCGACCGTGTTGTGGAAGACGTCGGACAGCCACAGTGAGAACTCCTGGTACTGCCACACCCTCGGCAGGCACGCGTCGGAGTACCCGGCGAGCGGCCCGCCGTCGCCCCGGTAGTGAGCGCCGATGGCCGCCGCCAGGAGCAGGGCGTCGTGCAGTGCGAGGTTCATGCCCTTGGCCGCGATCGGCGCGACGAGGTGCGCTGACTCGCCAGCCAGGTGCAGCCGGCCGTACGCCGCCGGCGCGCTGGGCCGGCTCTGTCGGTCCCATGCGGGACAATGGCGGGATGCAGCTTTACCGGGACGATGGGGTCGTGCTGCGCACGCAGAAGCTCGGCGAGGCCGACCGCATCGTCACCGTGCTCGCGCGGAAGACGGGGCGGGTCCGCGCCGTGGCCAAGGGGGTGCGCCGCACGAAGTCGCGGTTCGGCGCGCGCCTGGAGCCGTTCACGCATGTCGATCTGATGCTGTACCCGGGGCGGTCGCTGGACGTGATCACCCAGGCCGAGGTGATCCGCTCGTACGGCACGCCGCTCACTGCTGACTACCCGCGGTACACGTCGGGCGTGGCGATGCTGGAGACGGCGGAGCGGCTCATGCCCGTCGACAAGGAGCCGTCGGTGCGGCAGTTCCTGCTGCTCATCGGCGGGTTGCGGTCCCTGGGCGAGGCCGGCCACGACCCCCGGCTCATCCTCGACGCCTACCTGCTGCGCTCGCTGGCGGTGGCGGGCTACGCGCCGGCGCTGGACGTGTGCGCCCGGTGCGGAGCGTCCGGCCGGCTCCCCGCGTTCGCGATCCCGGCGGGCGGCATGGTGTGCTCCTCATGCCGCCCGCCGGGAGCCGCCGCCCCCGGCCCGGCCACGGTGGCGCTGATGATCGCCCTGCTCCGCGGGGACTGGGAAAGTGCCGACCGCAGCGAGCGCCGTCAGCAGGTAGAGTGCAGTGGCTTGGTCGCCGCCTATCTGCAGTGGCACCTCGAGCACTCCATCCGTTCGCTGCGTCACGTGGAGCGTGTTTGACCGTCCGGCCGCCCGATCCTCATCCGAGTGGTGTGCGTCCTCCCGCCATACCGCGTGACCTCGTTCCCCGGCACGTGGCCATCGTCATGGACGGGGATGGCCGCTGGGCCAAGCAGCGGGGGCTGCCGCGGACCGAGGGCCACAAGGTCGGCGAATCCTCGCTGCTCGACGTCATCATGGGTGCGATCGAGCTCGGGATCCCGTACCTGTCCGCCTACGCCTTCTCCACCGAGAACTGGCGGCGCTCCCCGGACGAGGTGCGGTTCCTCATGGGGTTCAACCGCGACGTGATCCACCGCCGCCGGGACCTGCTGAACGAGATGGGCGTCCGGATCCGCTGGGCCGGGCGGCGGCGCCGGCTGTGGCGCAGCGTGATCAGTGAGCTCGAGGAGGCCGAGCGGATGTCCGCCGGCAACTCGGTTCTCACCTTGCAGTTCTGCGTGAACTACGGCGGGCGGGCCGAGATCGCCGACGCGGCCGCCGCGATCGCGGCCGACGTGGCCGCCGGCCGGCTCCGCCCGGACAAGGTGGACGAGAAGGTGTTCGCCCGCTACCTCGACGAGCCAGACATGCCCGATGTAGACCTTTTCGTGCGTTCCTCCGGTGAGCACCGGATTTCAAACTTCCTGCTATGGCAGGCGCATTATGCCGAGCTGGTATTCCTTGACACGCTCTGGCCGGATTTCGACCGGCGTCATCTCTGGCAGGCGTGCGAGATTTACGCGAGCCGGGACCGGAGATACGGCGGCGCCCGGCCGAACCAGGTAGCCGACGGCCAGGCCTCGGTCGGCTGAATCACGCTGCCATCCGGCCCGATCCCGGGCGGATTTCGGTCGCACTGATTACGGCCTCACCTCATCCGCAAGCCGGCTGCGGGAGCGCGGCTCTTTATCGATCGTTGCCCTTTTTCGTTATCCCGGAGTTGCCGGCTTGCCGCTCCGCCCGCCATTAATGCCCCATCTGGACGGTAAATGTCCCTATTGTGCGGGCACTCAGCCGACCGTCAGCTGAAACTAATGGGTAATAAGTGAAACGCGGGGGAACACCAGGTAGGGCGCCTGTAATTACACGGGGGTACTGGCTGAGCCGGGAGTATTCCGGCTGGGGCGCCAAAGGGCCAGTGTCGCATTAATAAGGGGGTGTTGATGCGTCGCCGAACAGTGGCCGTCATTGGCTTCGGTTGTGCCTTGGGGGTGTTCGCGGCGGGAGGTGCGGCCCCGGCCAGCGCGGTAACGGCCAGCCCAAACCCGGCCGGCTGGAGCGGGCGCGGCGGCCCAGTGTCCGGTGGGACGAAGACCGTCGAGTACGACGGCTACGCGATCAGCGTCCCGGCCGCGTGGCCGGTCTACCGCCTCGACAGTGACCCGGCCCGGTGCGTCCGGTACGACATCAACGCGGTCTACCTCGGTAACCCGGGCGCTGACCAGGCCTGCCCGCCCAACCTGATCGGCCGGGGCGCCACGGTCAGCATCGCCGCGGCGGCCGCTTCCGGCGTACCGGCGATCCGTGACCAGCGGGCCGCCGTGTCACAGGGCGGTCTGGGGGGCTCGTTCCCGGCGGTCAGTCCCAAGCGGCAGGCCGGGTCGCTGCCGGCCGTTCAGGGCAGCATGGACCAGTACGCCCAGGAGGGTGAGTTCCACGCCACGCTCCCGCATTCGGACGTGTCCGTTACGGCGACGTACGGCGGCGACCCGTCGCAGGTAGAGACGATTCTGCGGAGCATGCGGAGGCTGGCCGGGCGCGCCGCGCCGGCCGGCGAGCGGGCGAGCAGGATGAGGGCCGGTGCGCGTAGCATGCGCGGACCGCCGCGTTCACGGGCCTATTCGCCGGCCAGGACGCTGCCCATCAAGCCGACCGCCTCGCCCGCGCCGGCCGGGGTGCCGGAGGTCACGGGATCGTCCAAGCCCCTCGCGACGCCTAAGCCGACGGCGACGCCTAAGCCGACGGCGACGCCTAAGCCGGCCGCGACGCCTAAGCCGACGGCGACACCTACAGCCGGCGCCGTCCGGGACCAATCTGGCCGCGCATGTCTTTCCGTCCACGCCAATGAACGGCTTCGACACCTGCACGGCCCCTTCGCTCAGCGCGATGAAGGCGTGGAAGAGCAAGTACTCCGCCATCGGCGTCTACATCGGCGGCCAGGATATGGCCTGTGACTACGGCAACCTGTCCGCGTCCTGGGTCAGTTCCACCCATACGATGGGCTGGTCACTGATGCCGATTTACGTCGGCCTCCAGGCGCCCTGCAACTCGTTCCGGGGCAGCATCAACGCCAAAAGCGCCGGCTCGCAGGGGAAGACCGCCGCGGACACCGCCATCGGTGACGTCAACCATTTCGGGATGGGCCGGGGCACGCCGATCTACTTCGACATGGAGGCGTACAACAACTCCAATTCGGGCTGTAAGCGGGCGGTGCTCACATTCCTCGACGCGTGGACCCGCGAACTGCATGCCCGCGGCTATGTCTCCGGCGTCTACTCCAGTGCCGCGTCGGGCGTTTCCGATCTCGCGTGGACCAGCAGCGTGAATGGTCACGCGCTGGCCGAGCCGGACGCGCTGTGGTTCGCGCTGTGGGACAACGGCAACAATCTCGTGGGCACGCCGTACCTGCCCGCCTCGAAGTGGGCCTCGGACCGGGACAAGCAATACTGCGGGGGGCGCACGCAGAAGGTCGGGGGTTACACCCTCAACATCGACTGCGACCGGGTCGGCGGCGCCGTATCCGGCCCCTGACCGGGCCGGGCCGGGCGGCCGCCGGGTGGCCGCGGGGCGGCCCGCCAGTGGCCCGCCAGTGGCCCGGTTCGCGCTCACGCGCGGCCGGCCCTACCCTAGAGGGACCGCGCCTCGCCGTACGGTCGTCGTCCGTGCCCGCGCGAGTCAAGCCGGGGGCGCCCTCGTGGCGCCGGTCCCGGGACCGCCTGCCACCCGGCCAGCCTGGGGCTACCCGTGGCCGGTCAGGAGGGTCCCTGAAGCCGTCGCCGTGCTGACCGACCGGAGGCCGGCGACTTACCGCAACGACGCCGACCGCCAGCCGGATGGAGACCTCGATGGCATCGCGCAGTGACCGCCTGGAAACGATCGTCAATCTCAGCAAGCGACGGGGGTTCGTCTACCCGTCGAGCGAGATCTATGGCGGCCTGCGAGCATCGTGGGACTACGGCCCGCTCGGCGTCGAGCTGAAGAACAACATCAAGCACCTGTGGTGGCGCTCGATGGTGACCGAGCGTGAGGACATCGTCGGCATCGACTCGAGCGTCATCCTGGCCCGTGAGGTGTGGGAGGCCAGCGGTCACGTCACCGAGTTCGTCGACCCGCTGACCGAGTGCATGTCCTGCCACAAGCGGTTCCGCGCCGACCATCTGATCGAGGCCTACGAGGCCAAGCACGGACACCCGCCGGAGCACGGCCTGGCCGACATCTCCTGCCCGAACTGCGGCGCCAAGGGCTCGTTCAGCGAGCCGCGCATGTTCAACGGGCTGCTCCGCACCTACCTCGGCCCGGTCGAGGACGAGACCGGCCTGGCCTACCTGCGCCCGGAGACGGCACAGGGCATCTTCATCAACTACCGGAACGTCCTGCAGACCTCGCGTAAGAAGCTGCCGTTCGGGATCGGCCAGATCGGCAAGTCGTTCCGGAACGAGATCACGCCCGGCAACTTCATCTTCCGCACGCGCGAGTTCGAGCAGATGGAGATGGAGTTCTTCGTCCGCCCCGGGACCGACGAGGAATGGCACCAGACCTGGATCGACACCCGGTTCGGCTGGTACGCCGACCTCGGCATCCGCAAGGAGAACCTGCGGCTGTTCGAGCACCCCAAGGACAAGCTCGCGCACTACTCCAAGCGGACCGTCGACATCGAGTACCGGTTCGACTTCCAGGGCACCGAATGGGGCGAGCTCGAGGGTGTGGCCAACCGGACCGACTTCGACCTGACCACCCACGGGAAGGCGTCCGGGGTCGACATGTCCTACCTGGACCAGGAGTCCGGCGAGCGGTTCGTCCCGTACGTCATCGAGCCGGCGGCCGGGGTGGACCGGGCCGCGCTGGTGTTCCTCCTCGACGCTTACACCGAGGACGAGGCGCCGGACGCCAAGGGAAACCTGGAGAAGCGGACCGTCCTGAAGCTCGACCGCCGGGTCGCGCCGGTCAAGGTCGCGGTGCTTCCGCTGTCCCGTAACGCCGACCTGTCCCCGAAGGCTCGCGACCTGGCCGCCGCGCTGCGCAAGCGGTGGAACACCGAGTTCGATGATGCGAGCGCCATCGGCCGCCGCTACCGGCGGCAGGACGAGATCGGCACCCCGTACTGCGTCACGGTCGACTTCGACACGCTCGATGACCAGGCCGTGACGGTCAGGGAACGTGATTCGATGCGGCAGGACCGGATCGGGATCGACCAGCTCGAGGCGTACCTGGACGAGCGGCTGCCGCGCTGCTGAGCGCGGCCCAGCGCCCTGGGCGCGCGGCCCAGCGCCCTGGGCCCGGGCCCCAGCGGGCAGAGTTTCCCGCAGCATCCGCGGAAAACTCTGCCCGATCCTCGCGAGCCCGGCGCGGAGACGGGCGGTAAGGACGTGAGCGCGTTCAGGGCGCGGTCCACGAGGTCGTCCGGGGTGGACCCGGCCGGGGCGTCCGGGCCTGGCCGCGGAGATCGGCGGAAGATCTCCGCGGCGGCCAGATGAAAGCCGTCCGGGAGCCCGGCGGCGGCCATGCTCGCGGCGATCTCGGTCATCTCCGCGTCCCAGCGCCAGCCCTTGGCCGCGGCCGACCGGGCCGCGCTCACGGTGCGGCCGGCCAGGCCGGGCTGGGACAGCGCCCACTCGGCGACCAGCGCGTCCTCCACGCCCTCGGCCCGGGCCAGCGCCCGGGCGGCCAGCAGCAGCGCGGCCGTGCCCTTCGTCCACGAGGCGTAGGCCATCTTGACCGCCGACGCCGCCCCGATGCCGCCCTCGACGATCCGCGCGTCGACCGCGGTGCCGGTGAACAGGTCGCGGACCTCAGCGGCCCGGTCCCCGGACACGTAGAGCCGGGTGCCGCCCGGACCCTGGCCAGCCCGGCTCCTGCCCCGGCGACCCCGGCTCCCGCCCCGGCTCGGGCGGCAGCCCGATGATCCCGCCGTCGACGAAGGCGCCGGCGCCACCGACGATCCCGGCCACCTCGCGCGTCGTCTCCGGCGAGACCGCGTTGGCGTCCACGAAGATGCCGCCGAACCCGGCGACACTCCCGGCGACCTCGCGAGCGGCGTGCGGCGGGCACACGGACAAAATGACATCAGCCCGGGCGGCCAGATCCGCGACGCTCCCGGCGTCGGTCAGGCCCGCGGCCGCGGCCCGTTCGGCGGTGGCCGGGCTCCGGCCCGGCGACGCCCACAGCACGGTGTAGCCGCGCCCGGTCAGGCATTGCCCGACGGCCGCCCCCATCTCGCCGGGGTGCAGCAGCCCGAGGATCGTTCGGTCCATAGTGGCCTTTCTGGTTGTGCGCCTGGGGCGGACGCTCCTGCCGTGTCTACCGTGCCATGGCGGCCTGGACCATTCCCTGACCGGGGCCATCGCCTAGTGCCCACGCCGGCCGCCGGACCGGTAGAGTCCCAACAAAATGGCTGTCAGCTACGCCGTGCGAGGAGCGTTCAGTGCCGAAGCTCGTTTACGACTTCACAGAAGGCAATAAAGACCTCAAGGATCTGCTGGGCGGCAAGGGAGCCAACCTGGCCGAGATGACCAACCTCGGCCTCCCGGTTCCGCCCGGATTCATCATCTCCACTGAGGCATGCCGCCATTACCTCGAGGACGGCTCCGTCCCCGAGGGCCTGGACGCGGAGGTCAGCGAGCACCTCAAACAGCTTGAGTCAGCCATGGGCCGCAAGCTCGGCGACCGGGGCGACCCGCTGCTGGTCAGCGTGAGGTCCGGCGCGAAGTTCTCGATGCCGGGCATGATGGACACGGTCCTCAACATCGGCCTGTCCGACAAGTCGGTGGAGGGCCTGGCCAAGCAGGCCGGCAACGACCGCTTCGCCTGGGACTCCTATCGCCGCCTGATCCAGATGTTCGGCAAGACCGTGCTCGACATCGAGGGCGAGGCGTTCGAGCAGGCCATCGACGCGGCCAAGAAGGCCAAGGGGATCAAGAACGACCTGGACCTGGACGCGGGTGACCTGCGCGACCTGGTCGGGGCGTTCAAGCGGATCGTGCGCGAGCACACCGGGCGCGACTTTCCCCAGGAGCCCAGGGAACAGATGGACCTGGCCATCAATGCGGTGTTCAACTCCTGGAATTCCGACCGCGCCATCCTCTACCGGCGCCAGGAGCGGATTCCCACCGACCTCGGCACGGCCGTCAACGTGGTCGCGATGGTGTTCGGCAATCTGGGTGACGACTCCGGGACGGGCGTCGCTTTCACCCGCGACCCCGGCACCGGCCAGCAGGGCGTCTACGGCGACTACCTGCAGAACGCCCAGGGCGAGGACGTGGTAGCCGGCATCCGCAACACGGTGCCCCTGCAGGACCTCGAGCGGCTCGACAAGGCGTCCTACGACCAGCTCATGGACATCATGCAGACGCTGGAGAACCACTACCGCGACCTGTGTGACATCGAGTTCACCATCGAGCGCGGCAAGCTGTGGATGCTGCAGACCCGCGTCGGGAAGCGCACCGCCGCGGCGGCGTTCCGCATCGCCATCCAGCTCGTCGAGCAGGGCCTGATCGACATGGACGAGGCGCTGACCCGGGTCACCGGCGAGCAGCTGGCCCGGCTGATGTTCCCGCGGTTCGACACCAGTTCGGGCGTGGAGCAGATCGCCCAGGGCGTCAGCGCATCGCCTGGTGCGGCGGTCGGCCAGGTCGTCTTCGACTCCGCGCGTGCCGTAGAACTGGCCGACCAGGGGGAGGACGTCATCCTCGTCCGGCGGGAGACCAACCCCGACGACCTGCACGGCATGATCGCGGCCCGCGGCATCCTGACCAGCCGGGGCGGCAAGACCAGCCACGCGGCGGTGGTCGCCCGCGGGATGGGCAAGACCTGCGTCTGCGGCGCCGACGAGCTCGAGGTCGACACCCGCGCTGGCCGCTTCACCGGCCCGGACGGCGTCACGGTCAGCGAAGGCGACGTGATCTCCATTGACGGGTCGAGCGGCGCGGTGTACCTCGGCGAGGTCCCGGTCGAGCCGTCCCCGGTCGTCCAGTACTTCGAGGGCGGCCTGCCCCCGGAGTCCGACGAGCTGGTCGCGGCGGTCCACGCGCTGATGACGCACGCGGACACCCGGCGCCGGCTCGGCGTCTACGCCAACGCCGACACCGGCGAGGACTGCGCGCGGGCCCGGCGGTTCGGCGCGGCCGGGGTCGGGCTGGTGCGGACCGAGCACATGTTCCTCGGCGAGCGCCGTCAGCTCGTCGAGCGGCTCATCCTGGCCGAGGACGAAGCGGGGCAGCAGGCCGCCCTCGACGCGCTGGAGCCCCTGCAGCGGGGCGACTTCGTCGAGATCCTCGAGGCCATGGACGGGCTGCCGGTGACGATCCGGCTGATCGACCCGCCCCTGCACGAGTTCCTGCCCGACCTCACCGACCTGTCGGTCAAGATCGCGCTGGACGGAGACAACGCCACCGAGAAGGACAAGAAGCTGCTGGAGGCGGTCCGCCGGCTGCACGAGCAGAACCCGATGCTCGGGCTGCGCGGCGTCCGGCTCAGCCTGGTCATCCCGGGGCTGCTCCAGATGCAGGTCCGGGCCATCGCTGAGGCGGCGGCCGAGCGCAAGGAGGCCGGCGGGAACCCGCACCCGGAGGTCATGATCCCGCTGGTCGGCGCGGTCCAGGAGCTGGAGGTGGCCCGGGAGCAGACGGCCAAGATCCTGGCCGAGGTGGCCGAGGCGACCGGCACCGACGTGCACACCCTGATCGGCACGATGATCGAGGTGCCCCGGGCGGCGCTGACCGCCGGCGAGATCGCGGAGGCCGCGGAGTTCTTCTCGTTCGGCACCAACGACCTGACCCAGATGGGCTGGGGCTTCTCCCGCGACGACGTGGAGGGGGCGTTCTTCAGCAAGTACATCGAGCTGGGGATCTTCGGCGTGTCCCCGTTCGAGACGATCGACCGGGACGGGGTCGGCCGGCTGGTGGCCATCGCCGTCGAAGAGGGCCGCGCGGCCCGGCCTGACATCTTGCTCGGGGTGTGCGGCGAGCACGGCGGCGACCCGGACTCGGTTCATTTCTTCCACGACGTGGGCCTGGACTACGTGTCCTGTTCGCCGTTCCGCGTGCCGGTCGCCCGGCTGGAAGCCGGCCGCGCGACGATCGAGGCCGAGCGGGCCGCCGCCAGCGGCCCGGGCGGCAGCGACAGCCGGTGAGCGTGGCCCGCCAGGCGGCCTGGGGGTGAGACCAGGCCCGGCCTACGATGCGCGCGCTACGGCCCGCTGGGTGACGGAACCGCCCAAGCGGGCCGAGCGCAGCGCGTTCGAACGGGACCGCGCGCGGGTCCTGCACAGCGCCGCGCTGCGCCGGCTCGCGGCGAAGACCCAGGTGGTCGCGGTCGGAGATGCGGACTTCCCGCGGACGCGGCTGACCCACTCGCTGGAGTGCGCGCAGATCGGCCGCGGGATCGGCGCGGCGATCGGCTGCGACCCCGACCTGGTGGAAACCGCGTGCCTGGCGCATGACATCGGCCACCCTCCGTTCGGTCACAACGGGGAGATGGCCCTGGCCGACCTGGCCGCGGGGTGCGGCGGGTTCGAGGGCAACGCGCAGACCCTGCGCCTGCTGACCCGGCTGGAGACCAAGGTGCCCGGCGCCGGGCTGAACCTGACCCGGGCCGCCCTCGACGCCACGCTGAAGTATCCGTGGCCCTCGCCGCCCGAGGGCGGCACGGTGCTGGCCGGGGACGCCTCTCCGATATCCCCCGAAGTTCAACTACTACGCCGACGACGCGGACGTGTTCGGCTGGATCCGCGAGGGTGCACCGGAGCGGCGCCGGTGCCTGGAGGCCCAGGTCATGGACTGGGCGGACGACGTGGCCTATTCCGTGCACGACCTGGAAGACGGTCTGCACGCCGGCCTGATCACGTTCGAAAAGCTCAGAGATTCTGCCGAACGAGATGTGGTGGCAGTTGTCGCCCAACGTGACTACTGCGAACGCGGAGACGTGACCACGTCCGAGCTGGCGGCCGTTTTCGACGACCTCGTGGCCCTGGACTGCTGGCCGAAAACCTTCGACGGCGGCCCGGGCTCCCTCGCCGCGCTGAAGAACCTCACCAGCGAACTGGTCGGCCGGTTCTGCGTGGCCGCGCAGGAAGCCACCCACGCCACGTGCCGGGACGCTGACCGGCTGATCCGGTACGGATGTGACCTCGTCGTTCCCCGGGCCCAGCGGCTGGAGTGCGCTCTCCTGAAGGGCGTGACGGCGCGCTACGTGATGACCCGGGAAGGCGTGGCGGCGTCGCAGGCGCGGGAACGGGAACTCATCGCCGAGCTCGCGGCCGCGGTGGAAGCCGGCGCGCCCGGGACGCTGGATCGCGTGTTCCGCCCGGCCTGGGACGCCGCTGGGTCAGATGGTGCCCGCCGGCGGGTGGTCATCGACCAGATCGCCTCGCTCACCGACACCTCCGCCATCGCCTGGCACCGCCGCCTGTGCGGGCCCCGCCCCTGATCCGTGCTATTTCCAGGCGAAGACGGGCTGCTCGAAGTGCGCCACCCTGGTCGGGCGCCCGTGCAGGCCGGCCTGGCAGAACTGGTAGACGATCGCCGCGGTCGGCGCGTGCAGGTGCCCGCCGAGGAGCGGCAGCTGAATGACCGGGTACTCGGACTCGGGGATACGCAGCAGCCGGGGCGTGACGTCGAAGTCGGCCAGCGGGATCACATGGATCTGGGCGACCTCCGACGCCGGTCCCCGCATCCCGGGGCTGACCGGTCCACCCCAGATGACGACCGGGGATATCACGTAGCCGGACCGCGTGACGTAGTCGTCGAGCAGGCCGACGACATCCTCGGGTGCGACGTCCACCCCGGTTTCCTCGGATAGTTCCCGCCGGGCCGCGCCTTCGGCCGACTCGCCCGGATCGCGGCGGCCGCCGGGCAGCGCCCACTGGCCGGCGTGGTTGCGCAGAGTCGCCGCCCTCCTGGTGATCAGCAGCGAGAGCGCGTCGCCGTCGAGCACGACGCAGACGGCGACCGACGCCGGCTTCAGGCCGTCGCCGGGTGCCTCGATGCGGCTGAAGCGGGCGATGTTCGCTGCGATCGCCTTCCGGTCCGCCGCGGCCGCGGGCGTTACCATGGCCGGTTGCCGGCATGCGGCCCCAGGATGGCGGCGAGGACCCGGGGCGTGTCGGTGAGGTCCCGCAGAACGGTGTGGGCGCCTGCGGCGGCGAGGTCGGCTTCGGGATAATCGCCGCTGGCCACGCCCACCGCGCGGGCCCCCGTGGCGAGCGCGGCCGCCACGTCGAGCGGGGTGTCACCGACCAGTACCGTCGACTCGCCGCCGAAGTCGGTGCCCGTGGACGCGGCGGCGCGCGCCCGGGCCACGTGCACCAGTTCGGCGCGGACCTCGTGGGTGTCGCCGTAGGCGCCGATGTCCAGGTCCAGGTGACCGTGCAGCCCCAGGGCGCCCAGCTTGACCTCGGCCAGCGGGCGGATGTTGCCGGTCAGGACCGACTGGCGGGCCATGGCCCGGTCATGGCCGTTCCGCTGGGCCGCCAGCGCGGCCAGGGCCTCGGCCGCGCCCGGAAGGACCTGCCCGCGCCGCCTGACCCGTTCCCCGAAGGCGGGCGCCTCCCGGGTAAGCGCGGCGATGAACGCGGCCACGTGGGCGCCGGGGTCGGGGATCCCGGCCATCCTCAGGGTCTCCACGATGATCGCCCGGTCCGTGCGGCCCGCCATCGGCGCGACCGCCGGGAGTTCGCGCCCGAACAGGCCGGCGAACACGAGCCCGTACAGATGTGTGCTCAGTCCGCCCGCGTTCACCAGGGTGTGATCGACATCCCACAAGATCAGGAGCTCGCGCGCGGCCATGACATCCAAGGCTAAGGGCGGCGCGCGATAACCGTTACCTGCGGCCGGTGTCGGTAGCGAGGACTAGACTCAGCCGCCGGGAGCACCGCTGGATACGGCGGGCGCAGCGGGCCCAGAGCGGGCCCCGGGCGGGTGCAGAGCGGAGGCGGAAGATGGCAGGCCGGATCCGCGACGAGGACATCGCAGCGATCCGTGAGCGCTCGCCGATCGACGAGGTCATCGGCGAGTACCTGCAGCTTCGCAGCGCCGGCGGCGACTCGCTCAAGGGGCTGTGCCCGTTCCACGACGAGAAGACACCGTCCTTCAACGTGACGCCCGCGCGCGGCCTCTTCTACTGCTTCTCGTGCGCCGAGGGCGGCGACGTCATCAAGTTCGTGCAGAAGATCGACGGGCTGACGTTCGTCGAGGCGGTCGAGCGGCTGGCCGGCCGGGCCGGCATCGACCTGCGTTACGAGCAGGGCGGCTACGTGCCCGGCCAGGAGCAGAGCCAGCGCCGGCGGCTCCTGGACGCGCACCGGGCCGCCGCGGAGTTCTACGCCGAGCGCCTGGCGAGCCCAGACGCGGCGCCGGGGCGCGGCTTCCTGTCCGAGCGCGGGTTCGAGCGCGCCGACGCGGAGCGGTTCGGCGTCGGTTACGCCCCCGCGGCGTGGGAAGAGCTCACCCGGCACCTGCGCGGCCGGGGATTCTCCGACGAGGAACTGATCGCCGGGGGACTGGCCCGGGAGGGCCGGCGGGGCCCGGTGGACCGGTTCCGTGGCCGCCTGATGTGGCCGATCCGCGACCTGTCCGGAGACGTCATCGCGTTCGGGGCGCGCAAGCTGGCCCCCGACGACGACGGGCCGAAATACCTTAATACCCCCGAAACACCGCTGTTCCGTAAGAGCACCGTCCTGTACGGCGCGGACCTGGCCAAGCGGGAGATCGCCCACCGCAGGCAGGCGGTCATCGTCGAGGGCTACACCGACGTCATGGCCTGCCACCTGGCCGGCGTGCCGACCGCCGTGGCGACGTGCGGGACCTCGTTCGGCGACGACCACATCAAGGTGCTGCGCCGGCTGGTGATGGACACCGACGGGGCCACCGGCGAGGTCATCTTCACGTTCGACGGGGACGCCGCCGGGCAGAAGGCCGCCCTGCGTGCGTTCGGCATGGAGGAGCGGTTCGTCACGCAGACGTTCGTGACCGTCCAGCCGGACGGCCTCGACCCGTGCGACCTGCGGCTCAAGCACGGCGACGCGGCGGTCCGCGATCTGATCGCCCGGCGCGTCCCGCTGTTCGAATTCGCCATCCGCAGCGCGCTGGCCAAGCACAACCTGGATACGGCCGAGGGCCAGATCGCCGCGCTCGACGAGGCGGCCGTGATCGTCGCCCGGATCAAGGACTCGGGGCTGCGGTCCAGGTACGCGGTGAACCTGGACCGCTGGCTCGGCATGATGGACGAGGGCTTTGTGCTGTCCCGCGTCCGCCAGCACGCGGGAGGCGGCCCGGCGAGCGCCGGTGAGGGTGCCCGGAACCCGGGACGCTCCGGGCGGCGGGACGGAGCGCGGCCGGCCGCGCCGGGGCACGGGGCGGCGGGACCCGGGCCGGGTGGCCCGGGAGGCGGTGCGGGCCCGTACGATCCGCAGCGGGCCGGGCGGCGGGCGCCCGGCGGTGCGGGCGGGGACGCGACCTACGATCCCTCTGACCCGGTGGCGCAGGTCGAGCGGGAGGTGCTGAAGCTCGCGGTGCAGCGGCCGGGACTGTGCGGGCCCGAGTTCGACGCGCTCGGGCCGGACGCGTTCACGGTTCCCGCCCACCGCGGCGTGTTCGGCCTGATGGCCGAGCTCGGGGGCACGGGCGTGGCCGGGAGCGGCCGCGAGTGGTCCGCCCGGCTGCGTGACGAGGCGCCGAACGACCAGGCGCGGGCGTTCATCACGCGGCTCGCCGTGGAGCCGCCGCAGCTCACCGGCGAGCCGGACGTCCGCTACGTCGACAAGCTCCTGGCCCGGGTGGGGGAGCTGGCGGTCAGCCGCGAGATAGCGGCGGTGAAGTCCAAGCTGCAGCGGATGAACCCGGTGCAGCAGCAGGCGCAGTACAACCAGCTTTTCGGTGACCTGGTGGGACTGGAGCAGCGGCGCAAGGCCCTGCTGGACCGGGCCGCGGGCGCATAACGGGCAGCGCCCGAAGTTTTTCCGGTCACCCGCGAAGTTGCGGACAGCCCTTCCTGCGCAGGTCAACCGGGCCATAACTCGCCATAGCCAGGTTACGGACAGCTGGCGGTCACCGTAACTACCGGGAAGGTGACAAAATTAGGTCCCCCGTAACCGGGTGTTCGTGACGCACACTGGTCATCGTGAGCCTCAGCGTACTGACAAGCGGGCCATCACTGGCCGACCAGATGACTCATCTCGTTGCGCTTGGGAGGGAGCGGGGGTCCCTCACGATGGCGGACGTCGCGTCCGCCCTTGATCGCTGCGAACTCTCACCCGACGCGCTCGGTGATGTCGTGCGCCTGCTGGGTGATGAGGGCATCGAGCTTATCGAAGCGCCTCAGGTGGAGGTCGATGATCCAAGACCCGCCGGCGAAACGGATTTCGGCCGGCCGGCCGCCACCAGCGACCTGGTCCGGATCTACCTGCGGGAGATCGGCCGCGTCCCGCTGCTGACCGCCGAGGACGAGGTGGAACTGGCCAAGTCGATCGAGGCCGGCCTGTTCGCCGAGGAGAAGCTCCGGGGCGGATTCCCGCTGCAAGGGGCGGAAGCGGCGGACCTGGAGCTTCTGGTCGCCGAGGGGGAACGGGCCAAGCAGCGCCTGATCGAGGCCAACCTCCGCCTGGTGGTGTCGATCGCCAAGCGGTACATCGGCCGCGGGCTGGTCTTCCTCGACCTGATCCAGGAGGGAAACCTGGGGCTCATCCGCGCGGTCGAGAAGTTCGACTACACGCGGGGCTACAAGTTCTCGACCTACGCGACGTGGTGGATCCGGCAGGCCATCACCCGGGCCATCGCCGACCAGGCGCGCACCATCCGGGTGCCGGTCCACATGGTGGAGACCATCAACAAGCTGGCCCGCGTCCAGCGCCAGCTTCACCAGGATCTCGGGCGTGAGGCGACGCCGGATGAGATCGCGGCGGAGATGGGGATCGAGCCGGACCGGGTCGCTGACATCCAGCGCATCGCCCAGGAGCCGGTATCCCTCCAGTCACCCATCGGTGAGGAAGAGTCCGACCTGGGGGACTTCATCGAAGACGCGGACGCCGTGGTGCCCATCGAGGCCGCGGCGTTCATCATGCTGCAGGACCAGCTGGAGCGGGTCCTGGACGAGCTCAGCCAGCGCGAGCAGCGGATCATCCAGCTGCGGTTCGGCCTGACCGACGGGCACCCGCGCACGCTGGAGGAGGTCGGCCGGGAGTTCGGCGTGACCCGGGAGCGGATTCGCCAGATCGAGTCGAAGACGCTGGCCAAGCTCCGGCACCCGAGCCGGGCCCAGATGCTCCGCGAATACCTCGATTAGGGCGCCCGGCCGGGGCGAGCGCCCGGAACGGTGGGAGGCCGGTCCGGCTGGCGGCCGCATGACACAGCGCGTCACCCAGCCGCCAGCCGGACGCTGACCCCCGGTGCCGAGCGGAGCGGGCTCAGGTCCCGTCAGGGTAGCCGGGGGTTCCCGGAGCCTGGTTGTACGTCTGTGGCCCCGGGCCGTCCGGGTAGCCGGCCGATCCGTTGACCCGGCCGCGCAGGCCCGGGATCCGCTCCAGGCTGCCGCTCGCCCGGTGCATCGCCGTGCCGGCGAACTTCGGCATTTTCTCGGTGGCCCGGTCCTTGGTCGTCTTGGCGAACTCGGTCGCCTTGGAGCCGACCGTGTCCGCGGCCTGCCGGACGACGGGGTTCTCCGCCGCACGCTGGCTCAGCCGCTTTATCTGCTCATATCGCTCACGGCCAGCCCGCGCGCCCGCGACGTATCCTGCGGCAAACCCGGCCAGAAAGGTAATTCGGTACCGCATCTCGCGCCTCTCTTAAGCATGTGATCGTGCAACACTGACTTCCCCGGTATTGGCCTCCATACTCCTCTGCCTGAGGCCGCGGGAGGCGCGCGGCACGCGGCGGCCTGGGCGCGCGGCGCGGCCAGACGCGCCCGGCGGACCCCGGCCACGAGCACCGCGCGGGTACGCTACGCTTAAGTCCCGGCACGGACGGGGCGGGTCGTCGGCACAGTGTTTGGCGCGCTGGGCTGCCCAGACGGGCGGTCTTCACTGGCTGACTCCGCGATCCGGGTGCCATGCGGTCCCGCGTAGCTCAATCGGCAGAGCGTCCGGCTGTTAACCGGCAGGTTATAGGTTCGAGTCCTATCGCGGGAGCCAGGGTGATATGCCTTGCGGCCTGCGTTAATTTGCTGGGAGTGGGGGAGCGGCCGAGGCTTGTCCGGGTCAAGATCCCCACAAGCGGGCGTCGGAGTCTTGGAAGGGGTGGGAATCCTCAGAGGACTCACGGCGCGGGACGGCCCAATGTCACGCTGTCAGCAGATCGGGCCTGGTTCATTTTCGCTGCCGCTGGGCGCTTCGCAGGCCGGGCGTCTGCGCTGGCGGATACCTGCGCTGCTGGTGGCTTCCGGGGCTGGTCACCTGTTTCGTCCCGGCCTGGTTCTGGTTTTCGAGGATGCAGCATGATGAGGGCGACACCGACAGCGATGGCAGCGGCGGCCAGCAGGGTGTGCCCGCTGATCTGCTCGCCGAGCAGCCACCAGCCCAGGATGACGGCGACGAGGGGGCAGACGAACGCATAGGTGCCGGCGAGCTGGCTGGATGCATGGTGGAGCAGCCATTCGTAGGTGCTGTAGCCCAGCACGCTGCCGAAGACGATGAGATATCCGAGCGCCAGCCCAGATGCTGAGACGAGCGAGGCAGCGCTGATGCGGCCGAGTTCCCCGCTGGCGGCGCCGATCAGGCACAGTGTCACGCCCGCGCAGGTCATCTCCATACCGCTGGCGAGCAGCGGCTGGCCGGGGCGCGGGGCTCGCTTAGCGTAGACCGACCCGCAGCCCCAGAACAGCGCACCGCCGAGCGCGACGGCCGATGCGAGCAGATCCGGAGCACCGCCAGCCAGCGGATTGACGAGCACCACAACCCCGGCCACGCCCAGGACCAGCCCGGCCGCCGCGCGGATCGTGATGCGTTCGGCGTCCACGATGCGGCTAGTAATGATCATCCACACGGGGACGCTGGCCAGCAGCAGCGCGGCGGTCCCGGCCGGGATCGTCTGCTCCGCCCAGGCCGCGCCGCCCGTGCCGGCCGCGGGCAGCGCGATGCCGAGGATGGCGCTGGCGCGCCACTCGCGGCGAGTCGGAGCCCGCCAGCCCGCTTCCGGGTGACGTTGGCGCTGCCACAGGCACCAGCCGTAGATCAGGAGGCCGGCGGCCAGGAACCGCACGCCGCTCATCGTCAGCGGCGGCAGGCTGCGAACAGCGACCCGCATCGCGACAAATGTCGAGCCCCACGCTATGTAGACGACGGTCAGGGCCGCGGCCACGCCGCCGCGCGGCGTGACTGATGGCGCGGACATGCCGTAAGCCTCCTCGATAGTGATCTGTCTTCATCAGCCTCCCAGGCCGTACCGGTCACAGCTGCCTGGCAGAACAGACACAGGTACAGCAGTTTCTGCCAGACTGAGACAGTGCTGCGCAATGTCGCCGTTCCGGTCCTGGCGCCGGTACCGGCCTTCGAGCTCGGCGTGGTCTGCGAAGCGTTCGGCCTGGACCGCGCGCCGCCGGGGCTGCCCGCCTATGACTTCGCCGTCTGCGGCGAGCAGGTCACCCCAGTGCCCACGACGTCCGGCTTCGCCGTGCTGCCCGGGCACGACCTGAACCGTCTCGCCGAGGCGGACCTGATCATCGTCTTGGGCGCGGCGCCGCCGACGCCGCCGCCGCCGGCCGCGCTGGTGCGGCAGCTGCAAGACGCCGTCGCGCGCGGCGCCACGATCGCCAGCGCCTGCACCGGCGCGTTCGTGCTGGCCGCGGCCGGCCTGCTGGACGGCCGCCGGGCGACCACCCACTGGCTGTACGCGCCGCTGCTCGCCAGGCTCTACCCGCAGTTGACGGTCGAGGCCGATCAGCTCTACATCGAGGACGGACCCATTGTCACCAGCGCCGGGTCGGCAGCCGTGATCGACCTGTGCCTGCATCTCATGCGCCGCGAGCACGGCGCTGAAATCACCAACCGCATCGCCCGGCACATGGTTGTCCCGCCGCACCGCGACGGCGGACAGTCGCAGTACATCGAGATGCCGGTGCCCGAACCGGACACCGCAGACGAACTAGCCGGGGTCCTGCAGTGGGCGCTGCGGCACCTCGACCAGCCGCTGACCGTCGATGCCCTCGCAGCCCGCGCATCAATGTCCCCGCGCACCTTCGCCCGCCGCTTCCGGCAACGCACCGGCGCCACCCCGGCCTCGTGGGTGAACCAGCAACGCGTCCTGCTTGCCGCACGCCTCCTCGAACGCGGCAACGACACTATCGCCTCGGTGTCGATCCACAGCGGATTCGGCAGTCCCGACACCCTGCGGCGCCACTTCATCCAGGCGCGGGGAGTCACACCAGACCAATACCGGCGGGCCTTCCGCCTCACCGAACCCCGCACCAGCACTCCAGGACGGACCGGACATCAAGGAGGACACGATGGCCGTGGCGACCATCACTGACTCCGCTGACGTCCTCGATGGCCGCGACGGGCGTGCAGCAGCCGGGGGGACGATCTTGCCGAGGTGCGGACGAGCGTTGGACAGTCAGCTCAAGGTGCGGTCTTTCATACCGAGCCATCCTCGGGCGGGCCCACGTCGGGACGCAGCCGCAGGCGGCGCGCCACGATATCGCGGGCGAGATCGGTCAGCCGCCGGTCATGAGCATAAGCGGGCCGCCTGGTCCGGGGAGCCGTCGAGCAGCCGCAGGGTGGCGGTATGACCCCGGCTCGGATTGCCCCGATCCGCAGCGGGAACGCGAAGATGGCCGCTGCCCCAGCCTGACGTGCCGCCGGGGAGAAAACCGGCCAGCGGCGGCCAGCTTCCACCTTTCCCAGATCCGAGGCCAGCACCGGCCCGCCGCGGGCGGCGGCACCCGGGCCCGGCCCCTCTCCAGGGTCAGCTGGAGTTCGGCGAGCCGCTCGCTGACCTCATCAGTGACCCGCATGAGGTGACCTGCCTCCATGTCCCTCGCGGCGCTCAGCCAGGCGCCGGTCACCTGAACCGCGGCCACGGCCGCCGCGCGCACATCCCCGGTCGACGCCCGCCCGCCGTGGCTGGCGGCCTGCCCGGCTACCTGTCATCGCCGCAGCCAGCGGAAGGGCACCCGCGGGAGAATCCGGCCGGGATCATGTCACGGCGACTCGGACGGGACGCCCGGCCACTGGCGCGGCTGCCCGCCGGGAGCGTCCGGCGCTCCTGGCCGCCTCGTCCACACTGGTATGGACGGGGAAGACGTCGATCAGGCGGGTGAGGGTAAGGACCCGCAGCACCTGGTGCTGCGGCGCGGCTAGCAACAGGTCACCCCCGGCGTGCCGGGCCTGCTTGCGTCCGCGCGCCAGTGCTGCCACTCCGCTGGAGTCGATGAACTGCAGGCCTGCGAGATCGACGATGATCTGCGGCTCGCGGACCGCGACCGCCGCGAGCTCAGCCGCGACACCTGCGGCGTCTGCTATGTCAAGCTCCCCGCACAGCACGACGACAACGTGACCATCGCATTCGCGGGTACTCAGATCCACACCGAACATGGGGACGCCTTCCTGCTTCAGCAGCAAGGCGGGGTCTTGACCCAGCGGCGAATTCACCGGATGTCACCATGGACACTACCCCGAATACCCGTCGCTGTCCTGTCCGGGCGATCCCCTAGTCGCCGTGCGAGTCTGCTCAGCTGCCCGCAGTTGCCCGCCCACCCGGCCGCGGGATGAATTTACTTCGCCTGGGGAGTCAGCGTGGCTGGTGAGTCCGGTGAGGAGGATGTCGAGGCCGCGTTCGAGTTCGGCGGCGCCGTCGTAGGCGGCCAGGACGGGGGCGAGGCTGCGCAGCAGGGGGAAGTCGCCGATCGGCAGCCGGTGCAGGCCGAGGCGGAGCAGGTCGTCGGTCTCGTCGGGATTCTCGACGAGTTCCTGCAGTTCGTTGAGGACGTGGCCGTGCAGGAAGCCGAATAGGGCCCGGTAGATGTGCAGGGCGTCGGGTCCGCTGAACCCGGCGCGGGTGAGCAGGGTGAGGACGTCTTCGAGCGGGCGCAGGGTGCCGAGGGGGCGGAGCGCGAGCGGGGTGGCCAGGGGCCGGGTCACCAGCAGCGGCACGACGTGCGGGTGGGCCAGCGCCAGCTGCCGGTAGTCGCGGGCGACTGTGCGCAGCTGCGCGGCCCAGTCGGGGTCGGCGGAATCCACCTTGAGCTGCGCGAGCACAGTCTCGGCGACGCCGTCGAGCAGCGCCGCCTTGTTCGGCGCGTGCCGGTACAGGATCATCGGGTCGCGGTCCAGGGCAGCCGCGAGGCGCCGCATGGACAGCGCAGCGGCCCCGTCGCGGTCGATGAGTTCCAGCGCGGTCGCCAGCACCACCTCCCGGGTGACCTTGCCGTTCCTGCTGGCGGAGTCTTTGGCAGTGCGGCCGGCCGGCGGTGGGGTCATCGCTGCATCGCCTTCTCTCCTCTGACCGGAACCCGTATCGTCTACCTGTAGACCTACGGTGTTGACATTACCCTGCCGACGGCGTTGACTGTAGGTCTACAGTGTATTTTCTCCGGAGGGCATCATGATTGTCATCATCGGGCTCATCATCCTGATCGCCGCGGTGGTCGCGGGCGTGGCCGGTGTTCTCGGCAACGGCGGCAGCGGGCATGCGCTTACCCACGGGTTCGCGGTGTTCGGCTATCACGTGACCGGCTCCACCGGCACGCTGTTCCTCTACGGCATCGTGGTCGGAGCGATCGCCCTGTTCGGGCTGAACCTGCTGCTGGCCGGCGCGCGCCGCACGGCCCGTCGCGGCCACGCCGCGCGCCGAGGGCTCAAAGAGTCCCGCCGCCAGACAGCCGCCGTCAGCCAGGACCGCGACCACCTTCTCGATCAGCGCGACACCGCCCGCGCCTACACCGCCAGCCAGCTGGGGAACGCCTCCCCTCGCGGCAACCGCGATCCCGGCCCGGGCGACGGTCGCCGGGGCTGGCTGCATCTGTTCGGGCACCGGCCCGCCCCCCGGCAGGCCGCCCCGGCACGACCCAGAATGGCCGGGCGGCCAGCCCGCCCCCGATGACCCGGCCGGTGCGCCCGCTCCCGAACAGCAACTCACGAAAGGCAGCCAGCCATGAGTATCGCCAAGAAGATCGCGCACAAGGCCGAAGCAGTCAAAGGCGGCGCCAAGAAGATTACCGGCCGCGCCACCGGCAGCCGGCGCCTGCGGGCCGAAGGCCGCGGTGACCAGGCCAAGGGCAACACCAAGCAGGCCGGGGCGAAGCTCAAGGACGCCGTCAAGCACTGACCGTCCTGCGCCGCTGTCGGCCGGATCCCCGGGCCGACGGCGTCAGGCAGCAGGATCGCATCCGGCCGCGACCCTGGAGCAGCATCCGGATGTGCTGCCGGGTGAACCGCACATGAGAGAGGCGCTCGCTGTGCTTGTGCCCGCGCTAGAAAATCCACTGCTGGAGGCATCGCATGGCCGAGCATGATCTGCATCAGCGCGTCGAGGTCAACGATGATGATGACCGCATCGTCGCCGCAGCCGAGGTGACCACCTCCGCAGGAGCCGGAGGAACCGCCTGGGTGACTTTGCATGCCGAGGCGGGGCACATCACCCCGGGCCGCCGCGCGAGCCTGGTCGATGCGGTCCTGGACCTTCCCGAGGTGCAGGAAAGCACACACTTGGAGGCGGCATTCCGGCTTGGCGATAGCGAGTCAATGCACCGCCTTCAGGAACTTTGCGAGGACGTCAGTACCCACCCAGCTGGGTGGAGCGGGCTCCTCGATGGGAACCTTCCCTCCGGCGGTGCCGACAGTACCTCCGAGGAGACCGACGGCGAGGCACCCTCTGACCGATGAACGCTGCCGTTCCCAGGTGGTACGAGACGGCCGATAGCTCCGCCGTCGGTGTCTCGCGGTGCGCCGCCCGCCGTCACTAGTACGGCAGCGGGATTTCGTGATCTTGGGCGTGCGGCGTGACAAGGAACGGCCACCGCGTGATCATGCCGGGGTTTGCGTGGAACACGGATGATCTTGCGGTGGCCGCCGGGTGAGGTAGTCCTGTCCTGGCGGGCACCGGCCCGGCATGTCGCTGCTGGCCAGGCGTTCAACGACGCACTGGCCAGCAGAGAGATGCTCAAGTTGCTCGGGAGAAATTCTCGAGACGGTTCCAGAACGCGCGGTAATTCTGGACCGCGGTGCGCAGTTCCTCGGTTCCTGCGTCTTCGCCATTCCAGGCGGATAGCAGCGAATCCTGCTGGTCTTTGACGGACGCGACGAGCGCCTGGATGCTGTCGTCGACGAGACTGGCCGCCACCTCAACGGAGGAGCGGGGGTCGTCGACGAACATCGCCTGGATCTCGTTCCAGCGTGTGGCCGGGCTAGTAGTGTCACGGGCGGCAGGTGACGCCGGGACTGGCGCAGGCTCCGCGCCGGGCACCGGGAAGGCCGGAGGTTTCTCATCGTCAGCCCGGCCGACGACGTCCGGTTCCTCCGCAGGGCTGCCCACAGCGGTAGCGCCCGGATGCCAGACCCCGGCCGGGGCAGATGGCTGAGGATTTTCCGCCAGCATTGGACGGCCGCGGACCCGGATCCGAAATGCGCTCAAGCATATCCTGGTCCTCGTCCGGCGGCATCTGGTGATCTGTTGCCGTCTCGCTTGGTGAGGTCATTTCGCCATCTCCCCGGCGACTGATTCACTGGTGTCACCGGCCGGGACAGTCTGTTCAGGCTGAGTCGGCGCCGGTCGGGACCGTTCATCAGCGGGCTCGCCGAGGAGGTCACCGAAGAGGGCACGGTAGTGGATCATGGCTTGCCGCAGGTCCTCTGTGGAAGCCGTGCCCGCGGCGGCGCTCTGGCTGATCTCCTCGGCCGCCCGGTAGCGGTCAAGGGTGCCTGAGTGCTCGACGGACAGGTCGGCAAGAACCTGATCATGATGTTCGGCCGGGTAGCCGCGTTCGGTCATCACGGCGGCGACGAGCAGTTGCGCCCCTGAGACAGCGTCTGCTGGCGCGTCGACGAACCGCTCCTGGATAGCTCGCCCACTGACCCGCGTAGCTTGCCCGCGCCGCGTCCGTGAGCGGCTGGATGTCAAGATCCTCGGACTCGGCGCTCGCGCTCCGTCAGCTCGGCTTCCGCCTTGCGCTTGCTGTCGCGCTCACCGACCAGCCGATCGTATTCCGGGCCGAAGCGCTGCTGGAGCCGGCGGCGGCGCATGACTGCCATCACGCCGAATCACCACGGCCCCGATCACGATGACGGCCACAACGATGACCACGATGATTCCGGTTGACATGAAAATTACCTGCTTCCTCGGCAGAGACCGCGGTCTACTGGCCGGCGCCGGCCGGCAGGCGGAATAGCGCCATCACCCGTCGGCCGGCTGCGAGCTGGAGCGGCCCGGTCTGCCCGTTCAGCGGTGCGCCCACCCGCGTGACCGCTGGCGGCTGCGGCCGCTGGTCCGGCTGCGGCCGCTGGTCCGGCTGCTGACCAGGTGGTAGGCCAGCAGGAGGATCGCCGCTCCGGCGATGGCGGTGAGCCAGGTGGAGAGGTTGAAGAACCCGTGCAGGGTGACCACGTGGAACAATTTCATGGCCAGCCAGCCGCCGAGCAGTGCCCCGGCGACGCCGATCACGCAGGTGATGATAAGGCCCTGCGATCTCTTGCCGGGGATCAGCATATTGGCGAGTAGGCCTGCGCCCAGGCCGAGAACGATCCATGCGATGATGCCCATAACCGGGCTCCTTGCTGCGATTGAGCTAATGGCCGGTTTAGTGCCGGATCGTGGCCGGGGGGAGCCCGGCCGCGGCATCGCGATACCTTGCCGTCTGGCTTGTCACACTCCAGCTAACCGCAGCCACCCCGCGGCGGAAACAGCCAGAAACCGCAAACGTCATCACCCAGACCGATTACGGACCATTCACGCAGCCCAGTCAAAGCCGGAGGCGGTCAATCCAGAACCAGAATGTGCCGCGTTACCATATTGACGAGCGGCGCGACCTCCGTTTTCCGCACCTGTACCATGTGGCCCAAGAATCGTTTAACGGCGTGCGGGCGGACGGAATAGTGTCGGGCCGCCTCGCCAGTCGCGGAAGCCGTCGGGTCCGGCGCGGAATCGGTGCGATGATGAGTGCGCTCGCGGCCGTGGCCGCGGGGCCTGTGCTACTGGAACTGGCTTGGCGGACCCGGGACCGGTGGCGGCTAGGGCAGCGCTGGTGTGTGCGGCGGCCGGCGCCTGGCTGGGGCCGGCAGCGCGATGGCTTCATAGAGCGTGATTGTGGTGCCTGGGGAGATGTCGCCTGCGGGGGTGATCCCGATGACACTCCCGCTAGGGTGGCCCGGCGCCGTGACGGGCCGTATCTGGCTGCGCAGGCCGAGGGCTTGCAGGCGTTGCGCAGCGGTTGCGGCGACGATGCCGTAGTACGCCGATGGGTCGACGGTCACCCGGCCCGGTCCGAGAGTATTGGCCGGTGCGATGACCGAGACAGTTGCTGCCGGATCGCTGAAGCGGTGCTCGGCGGTCCAGCCTGCCCATACGGCCAGCAGGAGAAGAACGGCGGCGGCCGACCCGCGCAGCAGCCGACGGCGGAGACTCCTGGGTACCCCCCTTCCGGGTTCTGCGTGGATGAGGGATACCTCGGTGATGACGGGGCCGGCGACCGCCTGGGCCACCTGCGGGTTGTCAAGGACGCGCCGGGCCCATTCCGACACGGTCAGCGCGTCGCGCGGGCGGCGCTGCGGGTCCTTAGCGGTCAGCGCTGCGACCAGCTTCGCCACCGGCCGGGGCACTGTGTCCGGCAGTGGCGGCAACGGCCGGTCCCTGTGCGCGAGGGCGACTGCCACCGCGGTGCCCTGGAACGGCGGCCGCCCGGTCAGGCACTCATAGGCGATCACCCCCAGGCCGTACAGGTCACTCAACGGCGTGGCGGACCTACCGCTCACCTGCTCCGGTGACAGATAGGACGGGGTGCCCATCACCAGGCCGGTCTGGGTAATCGGGACCGCATCTACCGCCCGGGCGATCCCGAAGTCGGTGATCTTGACCTGGCCGCCGTCGACCAGCACATTCCCGGGCTTCATATCGCGATGCACAACCCCAGCCGCATGGGCACACGCCAGCGCCTCAGCGACCTGCGCGACCAGGCCAAGGACACGGCTGGGGGACAGCGTGCCCTCCGCGCTGAGGACTGCGGCGAGCGAGGGGCCCTCCACGTACTCCATCACCAGGTACGGCACACCGTCGGCCGAGCCGTCGTCGTAGTCATGGACTTGGACCACGCCAGGATGGGACAGCAGGCCCGCGTGCCTGCCCTCCCAGCGCAGCCGGTCCCGGAACTCAAGGCTGTCGGCGTACTCGGGGCGCAACAGCTTAACCGCGACTATCCGGTCGAGCAGGGTGTCGCGTGCCCGCCACACCTCGCCCATCCCGCCGGCCGCGACCCTGTCCTCCAGCCGGTAACGCCCGCGCAGGGTTGGCGGCGGCATGCTCAGCATGTGTTCCCCGCCACCCCAGAAGGTCCCCGCCCTATACATCCGCGGGTGTGTCGGCCCCGGAGGAATGGTGCTGCGCCGTCATAGGTGCCCGTCGCTGTGACCTGATCTATCATGATCATTCCTGTGTCCGGGAGAGGTGGCGTCGTGGAGAGGCCCGCTGGCGGGCCGGGCTGGCCGGGTCAGACGAGGCGCTGGTGGACGTAGCACCATCTCCAGCGCGATCCCGGTTCAGATCGCGCGGGCGAGGGGGTGGTCGGTCTCCTCGTAGTGCGCCCTGGCGTGCTGGCCCGGTGAGTCATCGGAGCAGGCCACCCAGCCGCAGGTCAGGCAGACCAGGAGGGCGGCCTGGTGGTCTGCGGGGGGTAGGCAGTCCTGGCAGTCACCGGACTGAGGTGTGACGGGCGGGAGCCCATCGGGGTGCTCACAGCGCGGCGCTGAGCCGTTCGGGCTAGTGGCGGGCGCGCCCAGGGCCGTGTTCTGGGCGGGGATCATGGCAGGCCCCCCTTACCGTGTTGAAGGCGCCGGGTGCGGCCCGGCTGGTCATTGGCAAGTCAACCCTGGTGGCGGCGCCGTGGAAACGGGCAACCTGAGCAGGACCCATCACTAGAACCGATCACCTGCCAGCCTACTGGGCGGGACAAAGGCCGCAAATGCCTTCCCAGCGGCCCGGCGCGGATAGGCTTCCAGGCAGGGTTTCCTGTCCCGGGCCGGGTGTGCGTCCAGGCGGATCCATCGCTACCGATCGTGGTGACGTCCATGTCCCGCGATCCAAGGGGTAGTTCCAGGAGTACATGGGATGGACCGGACACGGACTCGGTGGCGGGTGTGGAGCTACGCCAGCTGCGCTACTTCGTGACGCTGGCCGAGGAGCTGCATTTCGGCCGGGCGGCCGAGCGGGAGCACATCGTGCAGTCGGCGCTGAGCCAGCAGGTGCAGCGGCTGGAGCGTGAGCTAGGGGTCCGCCTACTAGAGCGCAGCACGCACCACGTCTCACTGACGGCTGCCGGGGTGGTGTTCCTGGTCGAGGCGCGGCAGATCCTGGCTCACGTGGACCGGGCGGCGGGAGTGGCCCGCAGCGCGGTCGGCGCGGCTGCGACGCTGCGGGTCGGCATCATCGACTCAAGTTACGATTCGATGCCGCAGATCCTGCACGAGGTCCAGGCTCGCTACCCCGGCCTGGTGGTCCACCAGGTTGAGGCCAGTGTGCCCGAGCAGTACCAGCAGCTCCTCGACGGCCGCCTGGACGTCGGGATCGGCCGGGCCACGCTCGCCCCGCCGCAGGTTGCCTCGTTGCTGTTCCGCCAGGACCCGCTCGGGGTCCTGGTGCCAGCCGGTCACCGGTTCGCCGGGCTGGAAGGCGTACCGGTCGCAAGTTTGGCCGAGGAGCCGCTGCTGCTCGCCGAGGACGTGCAGGCTCCCGAGTTCAACCAGTTCACCGTCGAGATGTGCCGGTCCGCCGGATTCACCCCCACTGTCTACGGGGGAACCGTGGAGAGCATCCGGGCCGCCGCCGATCTCGTCGCCCAGGGACGCTGCCTGTACTGCGTGCCCTCGTCATGCATCTCGGCGCTCCCCGGAACCATCTGGCGGCCGCTCACCGAACCGGCGTCCTATTATCCGTGGTCGGTTCTGTGGCGCGGGGCCGACGACTCCGGCCACGTACGCGCCGTCGTCAGCTGCGCGCAGGCGATGTCGCAGCGGCTCGGCTGGCTGGCGACCGCCCGCCAGGCAGCGCACTGAACGACCCGCATGCGGCGCGTCCAGTGACCACCGGCACCGCCGCCGGGTGTGTCAATGAGCTGCCGGGTTCGTCCAGGTGCCGGGCATTCACAAGTCGGGCCACAGATCCTCCGGCTCGCGCCCGCGGGTCTCGGGGAGCAGCCAGAAAACCGCCATGACCACTGCTGCAGGCAAGAAGGTCACCAGCCCGGCCAATGCGAACCGGCTCCCGGCGCCGGCCACCGCGCCAAAGACGATCAGCCCGGCCACCGCGCCCAGCACGCCCGATGCCAGCGACCAGCCGGCCACCGAGGCGCGGACCGGCGTGGGGAACAGCTCGTTGACCAGCGACCCGGCCGCCGGGGCGAAGACCGAACCGGCGAACACGCCGAGGATGTAGCCGGCCAGCAACGCCGCAGCGGAGCCGGTGTAGGTCAGGGTGGCGAACAGGGCCACGGCCACCATGGCCAGCGCGCCAGTCAGGCGCCGGCCCGCCCGGTCCGCCAGCCACCGTCCGGCCAGTAGCCCGATCAGCCCGGCGGCACCGGCACCGACCACCATGCCCGCGGTCACGATGCCTCGCTGGTGAAGGACGTTTTGCGCGAAGAGGAAGACGAAGCTGTTAGCCGGTCCGGTAATCACGGAGACGGCGAAAGCCAGTACCGCGATCACCGCCAGGCGGCGCCGGAACGGCCTGGCCACGGCACCGAGCACGGGGACCGGATGCTCGGGTCCGGCCGCGGCCACAGCGAACCGGTCGGGCTCCTCAAGCCAGCGCCGCAGAAGGGGCAGCAGCGCCAGGGGAACCAGCGCTACCGCGAACACGCCCCGGAACCCGAGCGTGCGCGACGCCAGGCTATGCACGATGGCGATGACCCCGGCGCCGGTGCCGTACCCGGCGGCGACGAGCGCCACGGCCTTGGCCCGATCAGCCGAGGCAGTCTGCTCTGCCGCAGTGACCTGCGCCAGCCCATTGGTGGCGCTGAGCAGAGGACGGCCGCAGGCAAAAATGGCCACGAACCACCAGTAGCTGGGGCTGAGCGCGGCCACAGCAGTCATGGCCAGTCCCGCGCCGACAGTGAGGAGCACCATCTTCCGGCGGCCGAAGCGGTCGGCCAGGCCGGTGATGGGGAGGCCGCCAAGCGACGCCAGCCGCATGATCGCCAGCCCAATGCCAAGGTCGGTACCCGACAGCCCCGCCTGGTCGCCGAGAGTTGCGCCGTGGGCCGCCTGGCCGAATCCCCGGGCCACGTCACCGAGGGCTGCCACCACCCCGAACTGCCCGAACCCCGAAGCGAAACTGGCGACCGCCACCCCGACCACGGCCCGATCGCTCCAGCAATGCAGCCGCAGCCCCGCCACACCAGGACCAGGGACCATGCCCGCATCAGTGCTCACCGGTCGCCCCCTCGGGCCACGGCAAGCATCGCACTGGCCCCGGGACGGCGCGGCGGCGTCCGGGCCAGAACAGCGAGCTGAGCAGGGCGCCAACCAGGTCATACAGGGACAACAGCACGCGGATACTGTATTGCCCATAACCGCCAGCTGCAGACGCGGCACTTCGCTGGCCGGGACGGACCGCGCATACTGTTTAGCAGAAGCGAGGCGTCCGATGAAGAACATTCATGGGCGAGGCAGGACAGCCGGGACGTCACTAGACGCTGCTGCACTATCTATCGCGCGGGGCGCGTCCGGCGTGTGGCTGCGTGCGGGGTCCCGGCTCGGTCTGGTCTGCCGTGGCACGGTATACCTTCTGGTCGGCTACCTTGCGTTTCGTCTCGCCCTCGCCGTGCACGGGCGCGCGGGCTCGCCCGCGAGCAGCGCAGGGGCGGTGCAGGCGGCCGTCGCTCCGGCATGGGGGCGGGTCCCGCTGGTCTTGCTCGTCGCTGGTCTCGGCGCGTACGCGCTCACCCAGCTCCTCGAGGCGGTGTTCCGGCCTGGCCACGCGAAAAGCGCGACCGCCGGGTGGCATCAGCGTGCGGTTTCGTCGTGGGGATGTTTGCTGTACTCGGCCTTCTGCCTGACCACCGCCCGGCTTCTGGTGGGAAGCCCGCCGAAGCAGACTGCGCAGTCGGAGCAGCTACAGGACACCGACGTGACCGCAACCCTGCTGCGAACAGGATGGGGCCGGCTGCTCCTGATCCTGGTTGGGCTCCTGGTCGTGGCGGCGGCCGTGGAAATGGGTCGCCGGTCGGTCCGGCTCGACTTCCGGGAGCGGTTCACCGCAGAACACATGTCTCGGGCGCTGGCCCTGCTCACGAGGGCGGTTGGCGGGTTTGGCTGCATCGCGCGCTCCGTGGTGCTAGTGCTGGTCGGTTTCTTCATAATCAAGGCAGCGGTGCTGTCCAGCGCAAAGCAGGTGAAGGGACTGGACGCGGTGTTCCGTTCGGTGGCCAGCTCCGCCGATGGCGCTTGGCCGCTGGCTTTGCTCGCGTGCGGCCTCTTCTGCTACGGCCTTTATTGCCTGATCGAGGCGCGCTACCGCGACCTGACACCGGGGCGGTGACGCGCCGCTGCGGATTCCTGCTTCGCTCCGTCGGCGTCCGGGGCTCCGACGGCGGTCTTACGTGCCGGGGCGTATGCTCGTATTTGTACTTGCTCAGGCAGCCTGAACGAGTTCCCGATCGGGTCTGGACCATACGCCAAGTCTCGAGACCGCCTCGCTGCATTTCCTAGCTCCGCGAGGCGGGACTGATGACCGCAGCCATGGTGAGAGCACCCAATGACGGCGCTGGGTCCTTCCCGGCTGCAAGCACCAGCATGGCTGAGGACCTGGAAGTCCCCAGGCCGCTGCGACTGGCGCTCACGGCGGGCTGGAACCTGACCGAGTCAGCCGGGTTGCCCGTGGCCGCCTACGTGATCGCCGCCTGGCTCGACGGCCGCGACGCGGGCCTTATGGCGGGGCTCGTGGCCATCTGGCTCACCGCGGTCATCCGCAAGGTCGCGACCGGATCTGTGCCCAGCCTGCTGACGATTTCCGCGGTGGTGCTCACGCTGCAGACCGCGGTGGTGCTCGCCACCGGCGTGCTCTGGCTCTTCCTGCTGCAGTTCCCGCTCGCGAACCTCTGCATGTGCGTCTTGTTCGCCCGGACGGCGAGCGGCCCGAACCCGCTCGTTGCCCGGCTGGCCGCCGAGGTGGTCGCGCTACGGCAGCCGGCCACTCATCACCCGGGCCTGCACCGCTTCTTCCAGGGGGCGACCTGGCTGTGGGCGGGCATCTTCCTGCTGCTCACGGCCGGCCTGGCGGTAATGATGGTCACCACGCCGGCCAAAATGTTCCTGATGCTCTCGACCGCCGCCACCGTCGCGCTCGTCGTCGCCGGAACCGGCGCGTCCACACTGTGGTTCCTCTCGGTCCTGCGCAGGCTCGGGCTGAGGCTCCGTTTCGCCCCAGCCTGAGCCTCCCTCTATCTGCCCAGGAGGGAATCGCTAGGCTGACGCCTTGCTGCCTTGGGCCTGCCGCTCGAAGACGCTGACCGCCTCCTCCACCGACAGCCCCTTCGTCTCGGGCAGCCACCGGTAGACGAACCCCATGGCCAGGACCGCGAGCACAGCGAAGCACACCATCACCCAGCCCAGCCCGATCGCGTTATGCCAGGCCGGGAACACCTCGATGAGCGCGAAGTTGGCGATCCAGTCGACGCTCGCGCCGATGGCAGCCGCCCGGCCCCGCACGGCGGTGGGGAAGACCTCGCCCTGGATCAGCCAGCCGGTGCCGCCGACGCCGATCGCGAATGAGGTGATGAAGAACGAGAAGCCGACCATCACCAGCACGGTCTTCGGGCACGCCGGTCAGGAATCCCACTCCGGCGGCCGCGACGAGGATGAACACGGCCATGCCCGCGTAGCCCCACATGGCCAGCGGGCGGCGGCCTACCTTGTCGATCCAGCGGAACGCGAAGTAGGTCGCGATCACGTTGACGGTGCCCAGGATCGCGGTCACCTCAACGCCGGCCGTCGCCGTGCTGACGGCGGTCGAGGTGCCGCCGCTGAAATAGCTGCCCAGTAGCGTCGGGCCGTAGTAGAACGGGACGTTGATCCCGGAGATCTGCTGGAAGATGAAAAAGACGCACACGACGATCAGCGCTCGCCTGACGCCGGCGGTCCATGCGGTTTTCCGCCGCCGTGCCTGCTCTACCTGGGCGAGCTCGTCTGCGGCCTGCTTGGCTTGGTCTTCGCTGACTTCCATGCCCAGCTGGCCGAATGCCTTCGCCGTGTCGGCGTAGCGCCCGTGGAGCATCAGCCACCGGGGTGACTCCGGCATCCGGGCTCGCAGCGCGACGGCTACCAGCGCGGGAATCGCCCCGATGCCGAGGATGAGCCGCCAGTCCAGTCCGCCCGCCGAGCCCGGCGCGACTTTGAGGATGACCAGGGCGACGAGGTAGGAGACCAGGATGCCCACGGTGATCATCCACTGCTGGATGATGCTGAGCTGGCCGCGCCGGCTGCGGGGCGCGAACTCGGCGATATAGGAGGTGGCGATCGCGGAGTCTGCTCCGATCGCCAGCCCGATGAGGGTACGGGACCCGAGCAGCATGGCGGCATTGATGGTGACCGCTGACAAGATCGCGCCTATCGCATAGATCGCAGCGTCAGTGACGAGCAGTGACTTACGTCCGAACCGGTCGGTCAGGGGACCGGCTATCAGGGCGCCCGCTGCGGCGCCGAGCGATGCCCCGGCTACCAGGTAACCGGTTGCGAAGCTGGACAAATGGTAGGGAATAAAGCCCAGGGCCGACCCGATGTTGGACGTGTCGTATCCGAACAGGAATCCGCCGATACAGGCCAGCGCCGCCAGGTACCAGTAAAAGCCCGTGGGGATACGCGAGTCGAGCTCTTCGAGCACACTCCGTCCGGATGGTTGCGTCGGCCTGGTTTCCGATACCATCTGGCGCCTCCTCGCGTCCGTCTCGACGCCACTGCGGGTGAGCCGGGATGAGCGCCGCCAGTAAGTGACGGGAGAACCCTGGCGCGCAGCCACCCTCGTCTGTGCCGGCATAGGCTAAGAGTGGCGGACATATACCCCAGGTGCTCGATGCCAAAACGCGGAGGCGAGCCCATGGACACCCGGGCCGAATACGTCGATGGCCTGCCCAGCCTGTGCGGGCAGGAGTCGCTGATCAGCGAGGCCATTGACGGGGGCCGGCAGCGCCGGGTGTTTCCCGGCGGTATGGACATCGAGCGCGCCGACAGCATGTTTGCGGTGGCCCTGCACATGCATCAGCCGCTTATCCCCGCCGCTGGCGACGACCTGCGCTCCGCGGGCATCATCAGCAACCTGGCGTGGATGATGGAGCATCCGGGCCTCGCCGACAGCCACAACGCCCCGGTGTTCGTGTGGTGCTACAGGCGCATGGGCGAGTTCATTCCCCAGCTCCTGGGTGAAGGCCGCCAGCCCCGGGTGATGCTCGACTACTCGGGCACCTTGCTGCACGGAATGCGGCAGATGGGCCTGGGCGACGTGTTCGACGCGCTCGGATATCTTACGCACGACAGCCGGGCCCGCCAGACCACCGAGTGGCTCGGTTCCACCTGGGGCCACGCGGTGGCGCCATCAACGCCGGCCCAGGATTACCGGTTGCACGTGCGCGCCTGGCAGCACCACTTCGCTGCCATCTTCGGCCTGGAGGCGCTCGGGCGGATCCGGGGATTCTCCCCGGCTGAGATGGCGCTGCCCAACCAGCCCGATGTCGCCTACCAGTTTGTCCGCAGCCTGGTTGACTGCGGCTACGAGTGGGTGCTGGTCCAGGAACACACCGTGGAACAGCCCAGCGGCCGCGCTGTCGGGCGCCCGCATCTGCCGCACCGGCTCGTCTGCACCGACTCCCACGGCAACACGGCCAGCATCATCGCGGTCATCAAGACCCAGGGCAGCGATACCAAGCTCGTGGGCCAGATGCAGCCCTACTACGAGGCCAGGGGCCTGGGGCCCTTCGAACTGGCCGTGCGGATCCCGCCGCTGGTCACCCAGATCGCCGACGGTGAGAACGGCGGCGTCATGATGAACGAGTTCCCGCCCAAATACCTCGAGGTCATGAGGGAGTGCTCGGGGTCGCCCACCCCCGCTGTGAACGTCACCGAGTACCTCGAAGCGCTGGCTGGGCTGGGGATCGGCCGCGAGGACCTGCCACCTCTGCAGCCGCTGCTCCAGCATCGGGTGTGGGAGCGTTTCGAGCCCGGCGAGGGACCTGAACGGCTCGGCGCGGTCATCGGCGAGCTCAGCGCCGAAGACGACCGGTTCAGCATGGAGGGCGGCAGCTGGACCAACGACATCTCATGGATGCGCGGGTACGAGAACGTGCTGGCGCCGATGGAGCGGGCGAGCTCGCTCTTCAACAAGCACTTGCTGGCCCCCGGCGTGCCGGCCAGCGACCCCCGCTACCGGCGCGCGCTGTTCTATCTGCTGGCCTGCGAAACCAGCTGCTACCGCTACTGGGGCCAGGGCAGGTGGACGGACTACGGCGCCGAGCTTGCCCGCCGCGCCTGCGAGACCGCCGGCTCGGCGGCCTGACCGCCGAGCGCAGATCAGACCGGTTACGCCGATGATTGCGCTCTTCCTGCTTGGCTGAAGTGCCGGCGGACGGCCTCGGCGAACGCGGCGGTGGCAGGCCGGGGCGCGATTGTGGCTCGTAGCGCCATCGCGACGTCCAGGCTGGGGCTGGGCTCCACCCGCACCAGGACCAGTCCATCGTCGTCGACGACCGTGGAGGGGATGACAAAGGCAGCACCGCGGCCGGTACGGACCAGGTCCAGCGTCGTCGGTATGTCGGCAAGCTCGAAGGCGGTACGGCGCGACAGCCCCCGGCCCGCGAACAGAGCGTCGATCCCTTGGCGGATGCCCCACCCGGGCGGGTAGTCGATGAACGTCTCGCCGTCCAGCTCCGCTAGTTCGACGCCTGGCGTCCCGGCGAGCCGGTGGTGCGGGGGGAGGGCCAGCAGAAGGTCCTCGGACTTGAGGGCGGTGACCGACAGGCCGGCGGGATAGCGATCCGCGGGCAGGGCAGTGAAGGCGACGTCGAGGTGGTCGTCGAGGAGGGCCCGGATCAGCTCGGCGGAGCCGCCGGAGTCGTTGTGGGGCACGATGTGAACGCCCGGGCGCTCCTTACTGAAGTCTGAGAGCACGTCGGCAAGCTCCGGCAAGGCCATCGCATGCATGATCCCCACTCGGACCGTGCCCCGCAGGCCACCCTCGACGGCCGCCACGGCGTCGCGAGCGGCGTCGACGGCCGCCAGAACCTTTCTTGCCTCAGCCAGGAGGGCGATTCCGGCGTCGGTCAGCTCGACGGTCCGGCCGGTGCGATGGAAGAGCAGCGTCCCCAGTTCCCGCTCAAGTGACTGGATGGACGCGGAGAGGCCCGACTGCACGATGTGGACCTGACTCGCCGCGCGGGTGAAACTTCCCGCCTCGGCCACCGCCACGAAGTGCTGGAAGTGCCTCAGCTCCACCCAATGAACGTACCAGCGAGAGATCTTCGGCCCCGTCTGGGGGCGGCGTGAGAGGATCCGCTCAGGCGGGCGTCACCGCATACCCGGGCCCGTCACGACCAGTTTGCTCGGGGAGCCGGTCTTGAGTGCGGCCCACGCTTCGTCCGCTGCGCCGAGCGGGACGGCGTCGTAGTGAAGGCCGATGGCGCCGCTCAATGCGTGCTTGGCCAGGTTCGCGTAGGCCTCGCGGCGGGCATCGATGGGCGCGGCGAAGATGCTCATGCCGATGATCGCCATGCCCTTGTTGCGGAAGACGCTGGCCAGCAGGGGCGATGCCGGGCCGGCAGCGTTTCCGACCTGGACGATCCGCGAGTGCATCGCCGCGTGATCGATGGCTGTGTTGACGATGTCGCCCCAGAGGAGGTCCAGCACCAGGTCGTAGCCGTTCGCCGCTGCGCGGCCCAGGTCTGCGCCGACGTGCGCGCCGTGGTCGGTGCTGATGTCGACGACAGCGTCGGCCCCGTTGGCCAGAGCCTCGTCGAGGGCGGCTTTCACCTTGTCGACCACCACGATCCGGCCAGCTCCGAGGATCTTCGCCACCTGGACGGCGAGTTGCCCAACCGCGCCGGCCCCAAGGATGAGGACACTCTCGCCGGCTTGGAGGATGCCGCGGTAGTCCAGCGCCAGCCAGGCTGCCATGCCGGAAACTCCGAGCGTGGCGGCCAGGGCCGGGTCGAGACCCGCCGGCACCGGGAACGCCAGTTGGCCGGGTACCGGCACTAGGTCGCCCAGGGTCCCGAATGGCAGCGGCGGGTCAGCGACGTAGACCATCTGGTCGCCGAGGTCGACAACTCCTTCGAACCCGGCAACGAAGGGACCCGCCGCGTTGCGGTGCGGCATTTTTCCCGCGGCGATGATCAGGTCGAGGGGGTTCAGGGCGGCGGCCACCATCCGGCCGACGGGGTGACCGGAATCGCTGGCCGGGTCACGGAATTCTTGCAGGATTGGGTCGGAACCAACTTCGGGTACGACAAACGCGCGCATTGGATGTCTCCTTGCTTTGGCCGCCCGGTGACGAGCGGTGAAGATGGGCGCCGGTCAGATGAAGAACTTGCCGGACGTGGGCTCGCCGTTGCGCTTGATGTAGCCGTTGTGGGTGCGCTCCAGCCGGGTCTTCTCGAGCAGCGCGAAGGCGTTGTGCTTGGTGAGGACGTCGGCGCCGTTCAGCCGTTCGGCCCACTGCTGGCCATTCGAGGTTTTGCGCTCGAGCACCCGCTTGGTGACGAAGTTGACCAGCGCCGCGAAGTAGTTCTCCTCGACGGCGCGGAAGGCGGCACGGTATGCTCCGTCGCCCATGCCCTGCTGGAAGTAGGAGATCGGAATGGTCTCGAGCGCTTCGCGGGAGCAGCGGAGGATATCGTCGACGTACTCGATGCCCTCTTCGACGTCGTCACGGTTACCCAGCTGCGAGACGTGCCCTGAGATGAGGGTGTCGAAGTCGTAGCCGAGGATCTGGTGATGCGCTTCCTCCCAGCCGCTGAGGTTCTCCGAGGAGTCGCAGTCGCGGAAGGTCACCCAGGCGGGGCTGGCGATGTCGATGGCGGCCAGGACCTTCTCGGCGGCAGGTAGGTGAAGATGTTGCCGTCGCAGTGGTTCTGTCCCTTGTAGGACAGCTCGACCTTGACGCCGCCAACCTCGAGCGTGGCGTCGGTGGTGAAGGTCTGCGTGGGCAGCGGGCGGTAGCGGTCGGGAAAGCGGGCGAGGAGTTCGCGAGTGTGCTCGTGAGCGACGATCGTGACCGACGGATCGAACATCGCCGCCGCGCCGATGTGGTCCGCGTGCCAGTGGCTGTAGATGAGGTGCGTGACGGGTTCCGTCGTCACGTCTTCGATCGCCTGCAGGAGCCGTTCGCCGACCGCGGGTGGAGCGTCCAGGACCACCACACCGTTACCGGTGACGACGAACATGCAGTCGTACCAGCCGACGGAAACCCAGTACACACCGTCCCGGATCTCCTCGACGTGATAGCCCTTTTCGAGCCGGTCCGGCAGAAATAGGCATCCGTAGGACCGCTCCGGTGGCTCGGCGAAGCTGGTGATGTCGACGAAGCCGGCGCCCTTGGCGCCGAGGTCGTCAACTAGCCAATCCGGCTTCGGCTCTTTGGTCGTGGGCATTGGGTTCTTCTTTCTTCTTAATATTCGGATTAGCGGGGCAGGTCATGGTTGCGGCATCGTCAGCACCGGCTTTATTGCTTCACCGCGCGCCGCGTCTTCGAAGGCCTGGTTGATGTCGGATAGCTGGTAGGTTCTGACGATCCGGTCCAGCGGGAGCCGTCCCTCTTTGTAGAGCTCGACGAGCTTGGGGATGAAGACCTGCGGCATGGAGTCTCCCTGGGCGATGCCGCGGACCCGTCGACCGCCGTTGAGCAATCGGTTCATATCGATCGCGGCGGTCGTCCCGGCCGGCGCCCCGCCGACGAGGGCGGCGGTGCCCATCGGGCCGATGCAGTCGACCGCGAGCGCCAGCATGTCCGGAAGGCCGGTGATCTCGACCACGTAGTCCAGGCCTTCCGGAGCCAGGGACCGGAGCCGGGCCCCAACGTCGTCCTTCCGGCCGTTAACGGTGTGCGTCGCCCCGAGATCCTTCGCCAGCTCCAGCCGGGCGTCGTTGACGTCGACCGCCACGATCGTGGAAGCGCCGGCGATGTTTGCCGCCATCACGGCGGACAGGCCGACAGCACCAGCACCGAAGATGGCCGACGTGGAGCCCGGGGCGACCCGAAGCGAGTTGAGGATGGCGCCGGCTCCGGTTTGCACACCGCACCCGAGGGGACTGGCTAGCGCGAGGGGCATTCCCTCGTCGATCTTGACGACGTTCCGCTCGGTGGCCCGGGCGAAGGTGGCGAATGACGACTGGCCGAAGAAGTGACCATGCACGCCCGCGGACGCATACGCGCTCGTCCCATCCGCCCGAGCACATCCGAAGGACAGCTCGAAGCTGTGCAGGCAGTTGGCCGGGGAACCAGCCAGGCACGGACGGCACCGGCCGCAGGAGGGAAATGTCAGCGCCACGTGGTCCCCCGATGACACCGCGGTGACCGATGAGCCTGTGGCCTCCACGACACCCGCGCCCTCATGCCCCAGGACGGCCGGCATGGGCACCGGCAGGTCTCCGTTGCGGCTGTGTGCGTCGGTCTGACAGACGCCCGTGGCGACAATCCGGACAAGTATCTCGTCCTGACGCAACGGTTCGGTTCGCAGGTTCACCACCTCAAAAGGAGCGCCACGCCCAGCGGTAACCGCCGCGGTCATATCAATGCCGACGCTATCTTTCATATCCATACGCTCCTTATAATCGGCCCAAGATGTTCTGGGTCAATTGCTCCCACACGACCAAGGTATGGGCCGGAGTGCGGATATTCCAACAAAAGGTGGAGCTATCAGATAGTGCCCGCAGAGATGGCGGGAATTTGCTGCCAGGGAGATATCAGATAGCACCCGCGGAGATAACGATAATCTCCCGCCAGTTTCTCGAGCGTGTCAGTGCACGGCCGAGGAGTCCCTCACGGCGCCCAGCAAGAGCCAGCAGTGCCTCCCGGGCAGTCCCGTCAGAGCAACGGCCGCTGGCCCCTCCTGTTAAGCGGCAGGTTATAGGTTCGAGTCCTATCGCAGGAGCGCGACCGCCGTCGGTATCGGCCGCCCGTACGCCTATGGCCTGGCCATCGGGGGCACGCGCCGGCATCGTCCACGTGCTCCGCACGATCCTGGCCGAGGCGGACCTGATCATGGCCGTCGACGGCTACCCCCGGCTGGCCGACCTCACCCCGGACACCCTCCGGCGGGTGTCCTAGGCGGGTTCCATGCCGTAGCGGGCCATGAGGGCCCGTTCGTCCTCAGTGGCGGGCGGCTGACCACCGGCCCACAGCCGGTGCAGTTCCTCGAAGTAGGCGTCCATGGCCGGCGCGTGCAGGACGAGCAGGCGCGCGGGCCCGGTCCCGCCGTTGCCGAAGGTGTGCCCGGCGCCCCGCGGGACCAGGAGGAAGTCGCCGGGGCCGCCGCTCAGGTCGTTCCCGTCGAGCCAGAAGCTGACCTGGCCGCCCAGGACGAAGAACGCCTCGGAGCAGTTGACGTGGCGGTGTGCCGGCGGCCTGCGCCCGCCCGGCGGAACGGTACGTTCCATCAGGGAGAAGTCGCCGCCGGTCTGCGCCGCGACCGCCTTGAACGCCATGACGCTGCCGCGCGCCGTGAGCAGGTGGCCGCCTCCTGGAGGCACGATGCCCTCGTCGGTCACGGTTACCTCCGCGGTCGTCCGGGCTGGTCGGTGTCCTTGCCGGTGTTGAAGACCAGTTCGTCGCCTTCGACGATGAACCAGACCGGGGGCGACGAGGGCGCGTCCGCTCGAGCTGAGATAGCCGAGTTTGCCGGTCCGGGTGTGCCTTCGGTGAGAAAGGCGTGGACCTCTGGGGCAGTAATAGACGGCACAGCCTCAAGTCTAGGTTTGGGACCCTCAACACGCAGATCGGGTGGAGTTTCCCGCATTATCTGCGGGAAACTCCACCCGATCATGGCCGCCTGACCCGGCGGCCGCCTCGTGCAGCGGGAGCCCCCTGGCCGGGGGATTTAGTTAGACCCCGGCGCTCATCGGGTTGACGCCCGCCAGGTCCTCGCGCCGGACCCGGATCGCGAGCACGGTGATCACGAGAGCCAGGAACGCGATTCCGGCCGAGACCAGGTAACCGCGGGAGAAGCCCACCGACAGCGCGTGCTGGTAGATGGACGTCTGGAGCGCGGCCGCCTTGGCGTGGGTCAGCGGATGACCGGCCTTGGCCGCCGCGGCGGCCGCCGTCACCGTCTGGCTCCTGATGCTGCTGGCGACCGCGCTCCACGCGACGGTCCCGAGCACGGCCAGCCCAATCGAGCCGCCGACCTGCTGGCCGGTGTTGAGCAGGCTGGAAGCCACGCCGGCGTCCGAGTCGGCCACCTTGCTCAGCGCGACCAGCGAGATCGGCACGAACAGCAGGCCCATTCCGAGCGCGGTCACCATCATCGGGCCGAGCAGGCCGCCGGCGTAGGTGCTGTGCTCGGTGATCCGCGACAGCCAGAACATGCCGCCGGTGCTGATCACAGCCCTGTTCGAAGTCACCCGATCACAGGAGTAAAAATTAAAGTGAATAAAAAAATAAAGAAAATACACCAACTTATGTTTCTCATATTTTTAATTATTAATCTATATAATAATTTTGCTTAGCAAATTTAGTTTTTAATTCTAAAAAATCACCTTATTTTTGGCTTTTTGCCAATGCGTCAACTTTTTTCTCTAATTCCTCCATTTTTTTATCTTGTTGAATAATATATAGTGTAAGTTCTTCAACCTTTTGTAGTAACTGGCTGTTCATTTTCCCAGGCCACCCCATCGGTCTTCCATTTCTTCGCGGCGGTGACGCCGAGATTCGCCGACTGGAGGGACTCCATCGCCACGCGCAAATCCGGATTTTCATGCTCGGCCATTCTTTCCGTTTCCGAAAATGGAGGCAAGGGGAGGGGTGAGTCCATATCATCCACGATCGTGAAATTCTCGTTAAAAGCCGGGAACAGCAGCACGGCGAGATCCATCCGACCCGACTCCATGGCGAGGTTAGCGTTCTCGAACGCCTGCTCGGCCTGCCGATCCTGAATCTCCGCCTGCACGACGTCGCTGTGGGCCACTTGACCGACGCGCTCCGCATCCTGGGTGATGCTGTAGAAATGGTGAGCAGTGTCGCGAGCCGCCTGCGCTGTGGCGTACTTGCGCTGCGCAACCGCTAGCGCGTAATACAAGCGGGTGACGGTCAGCGTCAAGCCGCGCCTCGCCATTTCGGCCTGCGCGTTGGCGATCGCTTCCGCGCTCCCGCCCGGCCATATCCCGTGCCCAGGTATTTATCGGGCGAAGGTCTTCGTGGGAGGATTCCCCAGGAGCGATACACGTGGACGCCGTCCTGCGTGACGAATCTTCCGACGGGAGTCTCCCTCCATTTCCCTGCGCCAACAGAGCTTCGGACCTGTAGCTGAACGACGGCAGAATTGCGTTTCGAGCCTGCAAACGGTCCTCCTGCCCGCTTTTTGCGGCAGTCAAGGCGGCCTGAAATTGGGCGTCGACCTTTCGCGCCCGCTCAATTGCATCTTGCAGTGTGATCGCCACGGGTGGAGTGGCCGCGTTCGGCCCCTGCAGCTGCACGAACTGCTCCTGAGATTCAGGAGGCAGTTGGTTGTGGACCGATGGCCCGGTCGTTTGCGCGGAGCCTGGGACGTGGCGCCGAGCACGACGCCGGCGACAAGGAGAATCGAACGGCGGAGTAGGGCGGCGACTCTCTCGGATTGCTGGGCACGGCCGCAATGAACCAGCGGTCGATCCTGTTTTGACCAACCTAAATTTCTCATTGTGATTCCTCCCCGCCTCAACATTCGGTCCACCTCGATGAAACGGTCACATCCACGCACAAGATTATGAAAGCCAAACTGATGGGAGCGCGTCCTTGGAATCTTGCGCACCATAGGCCTCGAGGCCGTGGAAATCGGGTCAGCACGCGCCAAACGCTATTTCCTCACCGCCTCCCAAGCACAAGGACATGGAACGTATCCGGCACCACCCGGAAAGGCCTCATGTGCGCCGGCGGATTCTCAATGCGCTCAAGTTTCGCAGTAGCTAGAAACACCTCGTGCGTCTTAGGATCGAGTGCCACGGTGCGCGCGCCGGGCTCAGTCGCCACGTTTTCGACTACACTGAATTTTTCAGGCGAATCCTCGTGGATCACCGTCAAGGTTCCGTCGCCGTTTGAAGCGAACGCATATTGCGTTCCCGGATCAAACCGCGTGGCGTCCACGCCTTGTCCGATTGGCAACGTTGCGACCACTTTGCCCGCGTCTGCGTTGACTACTACCATCAATCGGTTGCGGCACCCGGAAAACAGGATGCGGTGCACGGGATCAATTGCCAAACCGCTAGGATGCTCGCCGGGCGCTAGCGAAAACCGATGCATGATCTTCAGGGTGCCCGAGTCGATCTCGATGATTTCGCCGGTGCTTTCGATATTTGCGTAGATATGCCCCCGGCCATCGGCAACGGAAATTCCGGCTTCCCGCCCAAGTCGATACGGCCTACGACTTTTCCTGTCGCCGCGTCCAGCACGGTCGAAGACTGCGAGTCGCCGTTCATGGTGAAGACGCGCTTCGACACCGGATCGTAGACTTCGCCGTCGGCGTCCGGCTCGGCGGGCGTGCTGCCGGTCACTTTCAGTGTTTTCAGATCAAAGATCCAAACCTTTGCAGCTTGTCCGTCGGTGACGAACCCACGATTGAATTCCGGCACCAGAACGATCCCGTGAATGCCGGCCATGCCGCCGATTTCTCCGACAATCTTGCCGGTATCGACGTTCACGACCGCAACATTCGTGCCATGCGAAACGAAAAGACGCCGAGTGGAAGGTTGAAATTTCATATAGTCCCAGAAAGTGTCTCCGGGAATAGGAATCGTTTTGATCAGATGATATCCGGATGCCCCTGCAGCCGCCGCTGTACCCCCCGCCCGGACCGCGAGGAAAGTCCCAGCAAAAACTACGAGAACAAACGCAAGCACGGCCGCATTCACAAAAGATTTCGATTTGCATCCTTGTGTCGACGAGTCTCCTCGTCTATCTTAGGCTCTTTAGAGTGTTCCTCCATCGCCACTCAAAAGCCCCCGCCTGCTAGTGCCACATGACAACCGCACAACTTGCCAATGAACGCCAAGTTTCTATACCCATAGGATTCCCTCTCGTCTCGAACCGAGCGCGGAACGCGCAAATTCTATTTGTATAAGCTGAAGAGAACCTTAAGATGAACGAAAGAACAGCGTTGAAGGGATGTTGCGATTCGCACCGCGCTTTAAGAGTTGACGGGCAAGTCATACATACCTCAGCGCCCCGCTCGCGCCCACGGCGAGCTTCGATGCGGCCTCCATACGCCTCAACGATCGCCTTTGCGATCGCCAGGCCCAACCCAAATCCTCCGGTCGAGCGAGCGCGGGACGGATCGCCGCGATGAAACCGCTCGAAAATGTTGGGCAGCTCGGCAGCTGGAATTCCGGAACCGGAATCCTCGACCGACACCCGGGCGAAACCTGCTCCATTGCGTTGCACGCGGACGATGACTTTCGATGTTGCACAGCTATATTGAATCGCGTTCTCCAGAAGATTGATCCAGATCAATTCGAGGTCCTCGGGATCCGCGTGAAGATGAACGGTGTATGAGCTCGCCAGCTCAAGCGTAATCCCGCGAGCGTCAGCCAGCCCTTCCATGCGCGCTATCGCGGTTTCGCATGTGGAAGTCAAATCGGTGATCCCATTGTGCGGCGACGCATGCTCGGCCCGGTGCTCCGCCCACTGCTCGATGCGGGCGAGACGCAGCATCCGTTCGAGAAGATCCTCCAACCGTGCGCAGTCCTCGAGAAGCTGTTCGAGGCCGCCACGATATTCGCTTTCCGTGCGGGGTCGATGCAGCAAAGATTGCAGACTTGACTTCACAATCGCGACGGACGTCTTTAGCTCGTGAGCGGCGTCGCTAGTGAAATCACGTTGCTGCCGAAAGGATTTTTTAAGCGAGCGAGGAGAGTTTGAAGAGCGGAGACAAGGGGAACAAGCTCAGTCGTGCGAGTCGCAGCCACAGGTGGCCGAAAGCTCCAATTGCTAGGCGAAATCGCATCTGAAGCAACAGCAAGCTCGCGCAGGGGCGATAGCCCACGACGTACCAACCACGCCGCTAGGCAGCCGGCTGCGAGCAGGAACGCGAAGCTCGCGCCGCTCACGCAGAACGCCAGTTCAGTGAGCCGATGGTTCATGTCTTCCAAGGAAGCCGCGTAGATGACGGTCACACGCGACGGAATGCGCACGGTGTCTTCATCGTCGAGCACCGTAACATTGCGGAGTGCGATACCGCGATACTGCATACCGCCGATGCGGAGAATCGCGTTGCGCCGATCCAACGAGGCGAAGTCTCTGAGAATCCCTTCAGCGCCGTCTGACTGCGCCACCCAGTGGTTATCGGCCGCGCGAATTTCAAAGATGTCACGATGGCGTGGGATCAGAAGACCGGGGCAGGAGCGACGAATCGAATAAGCAATCCGGGAGGATCGCTTTCAGTGTAGCGCACGAGAGCGAGCGTACCTGCAGCGCGACCTTCGAGCGCCACATCGAATGCGGCGCGAAGCTGTCTGCGCGCGTAGAGTACAGCTACGGCGGTTACCCCTGCGGTGAGAAGAAACTGGCAAACCACAACTGCGAGGATAATTCGACGCATGATCGACAAGCTTTTCATCTCTCGTTCATACGCTTCTTGCGCAGGCGGCTGTACTGTCGCGCCATTATTGCGGCTCTCGCTCCGGCCGGAGGACATAGCCCTGTCCCCGCATCGTGTGAATTAGTTTTCTGGAATGGTGATCGTCAATCTTGCGGCGCAGACCGGATATATAGACCTCGATTACGTTACTGAATTTTTCCCAGTTGTAATCGTAAAGATGCTCCAGGAGCTCGCCTTTGGAGATGACCGCGCGGGAGCGATGCGCGAGATATTCGAGCACCCGATATTCCATTGGGGCAAGCGCAATTTCCTGCTCGCCGCGCCGCACAGTGCGTTCGACCGTATCGAGGCGAAGATCGTCAATGGAAATAACCGGGGAGCGCTGGTCCTTGCCGCGGCGAACGAGGGCTTTGGCACGGGCGAGAAACTCGCCCCAGTCGTCAAAGGGCTTTGCAAGGTAATCATCGGCGCCCGCATTGAGCAAACGCACGACAGATTTTTTTTCATAGCGCGCAGTGAGGATCAGAACCGGCGCATCGTGGCAATGCTCTCGGTAACGAGAAAGCAGCTCGCACCCGTCCAGTTTAGGAAGCATCAAATCGAGTACCACCAAATCGTAGTCGTTTGTTTCGGCCAGGTCGATTCCCTGCTCGCCGTCAGCCGCGATATCAACGGCGTAGCCAGCGCCCTCTCGCAAGGCTCGCGCAATATTCTCCGCTTGAGCCGTTGTTCGTCTTCGATCACCAACACTCGCACAACCTTTGGCCTCCCAGACTTTACTCTACGTAGCACAGTAACATTGCGGAGACAAGGGCTAGGCTCGGATTCTCAATCTCGGCGTCGTAGACCTGAATCTCGTCGGTTTACCCGAAGGACATTTTCGGGACCACCGCCAAGCCCATTCCAATTCGCTTGGCAGATGTCGTGGGCCAACATCGAGAGGATTACCCCAGCAATCGGCCCCAGCAGCGGCAGGCTCAATCGACGGGTTTGAATGTATAGGTCGAAGGAGGAGCGCTTGGTGTAGAAAAGCTGAACTCAGCGATGCGCTGATTCAGAACACCAAGGAGGCTCCCCCATGGAATCTATGTATTACATCGGCCTGGATGTGCACAAGCGGAAGATCAGCTACTGCGTGAAGGACAGCGGTGACAAGGTCTACGCCGAAGGATCACTTCCCGCCACACGCACTGACTTGGACCACTGGATGAAGACTTTGCCACAGCCGTGGAGCGCGGCGGTGGAAGCGACGATGTTCACCGGGTGGATATACGATCACCCTGAAGCCACATGCAGCGCCGTGAAGGTGGCCCACCCGTTGATGCTGCGTGCCATTGCAGCAGCGAAAAAGAAGAACGACCGCATCGATGCCAACAAGATATGCCGATTGCCTGCGTTGCGATTTCCTGCCGGAGTGCTACATGGCCTCTCACGGCGATTCGCGAGAGGCGGCGCACGCTACGCTACCGCAACCTGCTGGTGCGTCAGATGGTGCAGAGTGAAAATCAAGATTAGCTCACTGCTGATGGAAGCCGGCGTGAGCTACAACAAGCAGCGGTTGCACAAGGCTGGCTACTTCCGCGAACTGCTGGCGACCAACCCGGATATCGATGAAGGGCTGCGGGCCCTTCGGTTTTTCAGCGCGCGGCCTGCCAGGTCTCGCCGTTAAGCCGACTGGGCGCGAGAGCACAAGCTCCCGACGCTCCCGTTGATTAGTTTCGAGACTGGCAGGAGAACACAAACTCAATCTTCTGGACAGCCCGAAAAGCTGCGCCAGCAAATGGAAGTCTGGTTCTCCACCGTGAGGAACCGAGGCCGAGAGGCCAACACGACGCGCTGACGAAGCGAAACGAATTTACAGCCGCGCTCCTCCGAAGCGCGCCAGGAGAGCTTTGGCCCTCTTGACAAAGACCTATCATGGAAGTCGGCTAACCGGACATATACCTGGCTAGTACCTACTTGTCCGCCGAATGACTTGCGGCTCGATCAGGTTCCGATGGGCGCGTCTGTCAAGGGTCCTAGGAGG
>CAVQZM010000027.1:0-45332 GCA_963718475.1 uncultured Actinomycetes bacterium
GACATGCACCGGCTGCGGCCGTTAGTGGCTGAGCTGGCGGGTGGCTGCCTGCTCAGCGGGAGACCTCCTCAGCTCATGCGCGTGATGATTACTGCGTGAGTATTCGCGTGCGGGCGCCTGGCTAGGGCGCTCTCGGGAGCGTGAGGAGGTCCGATGCCTATCGTAGGCGGGCTGGACATTCACCGGAAGCAGATCACCTTCGACTATCTCGATACCGCCACGGGGGAGGTGCGGCGCGGGCAGATCACCCGGCGGATCGCCAGCATCTGGGGGCGTGGCTGGCGGGGCGTTTCACCGGTAAGGCGGCGGACTTCGCGCTGGAGGGATGCACCGGGTGGCGGTATGTGGCCGGGGAACTGGCCGCCGCCGGGATCACCCCGCATGTCGCCGAGCCGGCGGACACTGCCGCGCTGCGTGGCAGGAAGCGGCACGCCAAAACAGACAAGACCGACTCCCGGCACCTGCGGCAGCTGCTGGCCGACGGGCGTCTCCCCGAATGCTGGGTCCCCCCGCCGCACATCCTGGAATGCCGGGCGCTGCTGGAGACCTATCACGATTTGCGGGTGGAGCACACCGCCTGGGTGCAGCGCATCCATGCGGTCTTCTTCCATCAGGGCGCCCCCCAGCTGGGCGAGGGCGGACTGCGCACCGGGCAGGCCCTGGCCGCGCTGCGCGCGGCTGCCGCCGCGCACCTGTCGCCGGCTGGGCAGCTGCAGATCGCCACCGCCCTGGACCTGCTCGCCGTCCTGGAGGGTCACCTCGACGTGCTCCGCCGCCAGCTGCTGGCCGCGGCCCGGCACCTGGCCAGCGCGAAGGCGCTCACCACCCGGATCTACGGGGTGGGGCCGATCACGGCGCTGGCGCTTACCTGCTGGCTGGGCGGGGCGGGCCGGTTCTCCTCATCGCGCAAGGCAGTCCGGTTCGCCGGGCTGGATGTCACCGTCTACTCCTCCGACGGCAAGCGCTCACCCGGGCACCTGGCCCGGCAAGGACCGGAGGTGCTGCGCTGGTGCGCCTATGAGGCTGGCAAGGCACACGCCCGCGGCTGCGCCCCGGACCACCAGTACTACGTGTCGGTGAAGGAGCGGACCGATGGCAAGCGCGCGGCCATCTCCGAGGCCCGCAAGATCATCCGCCAGGCGGTGCATATCCTGGACGGGCTCGGCGACGCCGCGCTCGCCACGGACCTGAACCCATCCACGGTGACCACGCCCTGACATGCGGGTCCCGGGGGGACGGCAACGGGCGCCAATCATCACCCCGATGGGGATCACCGCGGCCAGCTCCCGCCAGGCGGCTGTCAGCCGCTGCCGCCCTGCCGCGCAGGGCTACGCGGACGGCCTGCAAAGAATGAGCGGCCGCATCCCCCCGCAGGCGGGGGGACACCCAATAAATCATCATGTCGCCGGGCCAATCAGCCCGCGAGCCTAGGTAAGCCTGGCTGCCCCTTCGCCGCACCCCCACCCCGCCACCGGCCAGTCACCCCGGCGCGGAACAAGGAGGACACGAGCCCCAGCCCTCTGATCACCAGCCCTCATGGCTACCCTGCCCCCGCCGCCCCATGATCCGCTCCCGGACGGCCGCGTCAAGGACGCCTGCGGCGCCGCTCCGCGGGCGCTCCGCGCTCCTTGACCCGGGCCGCCCGCTCACAGGACCCCGGCAGCTATCAGGGGGCAGGGGAGCACAGCTGAGGCACGCCCCGGGACCGGGCACCGAACCCGTGCATACGACAACAAACCGAACCACTTGCGGTAACGGGCCGATGCAGGTAAGCCGCCATTGCAGTGGCTAGACGGTACGCAAAGATCCCATCGCGGTCACGGAGGCGCGCGCTCACACCGGGCGGCCTAGCGCGCGGTAAGTCCAGGAGGCGGCGCGCCAGCGGTCGGCGTCTAGGGCGTTGCGGCCGTCGACGATGTTGCGGCGGGCCACGACCTTGCCGAGTTGCTCGGGGTCGGCGTCGCGGAACTCCTGCCATTCGGTCAGCAGCAGCGTGACGTCGGCGTCCCGGACGGCATCGAGCGCCGAGCCCGCGTAGCCCAGCTCGGGGTGGGCCCGGCGGGCGTGGCGCTGGGCGGCCGGGTCGTACACGGTGACCGTGGCGCCCAGCCCGTTGATGGTGGCCGCCACGTCGAGCGCGGGGGAGTCGCGGATGTCGTCCGAATCCGGTTTGAACGCGACGCCGAGTACGCCGACGGTCTGGCCGTGCAGTGAGCCGCCGGCCAGTTCACGCGCGAGGTCGACCATCCGGGCCCGGCGCCGCATGTTGATCGCGTCCACCTCGCGCAGGAACGACAGGGCCTGGTCGACCCCGAGTTCCTCGGCCCGGGCCATGAACCCGCGGATGTCCTTGGGCAGGCAGCCACCGCCGAAGCCGAGCCCCGGCCGCAGAGCGGCACTGCCGATCCGCGGGTCGAGCCCGAGCGCCGTGGACAGCTGCATGACGTCGGCCCCGGTGGCCTCGCACACCTCGGCCATGGCGTTGATGAAGGAGATTTTCGTGGCCAGGAAGGCGTTCGCCGCCACCTTGACCAGTTCCGCGGTGGGCAGGTCGGTGACCAGGAACGGGGTGCCGGCGGCGATCGGCTCGGCGTAGACCTGCCGGAGCATCGCCTCCGCTCGCGGCGAGGTCACCCCGGCGACGATCCGGTCCGGCCGCAGCGTGTCCTGGACGGCGTGCCCCTCCCGGAGGAATTCGGGGTTCCAGGCGAGCTCGCACGCGTCCCCGGCCGGTGACATGCGCGACAGCCGTTCGGAAAGAATCTGAGCCGTCCCGACCGGCACGGTGGACTTGCCGGCCACCAGGCACGGCCGGTCCAGCAGCGGCGCCAGCGCGTCGACGCAGGCGTTGACCTGGGACAGGTCGGCGGCGTAGGTGCCGTCCCGCTGCGGCGTGCCGACACAGACGAAGTGCACGTCGCCGAAGCCGGCTGCATCAGCGAAGCAGGTGGTGAAGGACAGCCGCCCGGACTTCAGGCCCGACCGAAGCAGCGGCTCCAGTCCTGGCTCGTAGAAGGGCAGCTCACCGCGCGTCAGCGTGTCGATCCGGGCCGGGTCTACGTCCACGCCGAGGACCTGGAAGCCCATTTCGGCCAGGCAGGCGGCGTGCGCCGTGCCCAGGTAGCCGGTGCCGAGCACCGTGACGCGGAGGCCTACGGCGCCGTCTTCGTGAGCCACTCTGTTTCCTCCCTCCGGTCAGCTCCTACGATCAGGTCCATGGACATCGATTTTCCGGCCTTCGCTCTGCCCGAAGAGCACCAGGCCCTCCGCGAGTCGGTCCGTGCCATGGCCGACGAGAAGATAGTTCCGCGCGCGGGTGACATCGACCGGAACGCAGAGTTTCCGCAAGACGTCTATGAGGCGCTGGTCAAGGCCGACCTTCATGCCGCCCACATCCCGGAGAGTTACGGCGGGACGGGCGCAGACGCGATCGCGACGGCGATCATCATCGAGGAGGTCGCGCGGGCCTGTGCCGCCTCGTCGCTGATCCCGGCGGTCAACAAGCTCGGTACCGTGCCGCTGCTGCTCGGCGCGTCCGAGGAGGTCAAGCAACGGTACCTGCCGCCTGTCGCGCGGGGGGAGGCGATGTTCTCCTATGCGCTGTCCGAGCCGGAGGCGGGCTCCGACGCCGCGGCCATGCGGACCCGCGCCGTGCGGGACGGCGACCACTACGTGCTCAACGGGGTCAAGCGCTGGATCACCAACGCCGGGGTGTCCAAGTACTACACGGTGATGGCGGTGACCGACCCGGATGCCGGCGCGGACGGGATCTCCGCGTTCGTCGTGGAGTCCGGCGACGAAGGGTTCTCGTTCGGCGCGCCGGAGCACAAGCTCGGGATCAAGGGCTCGCCCACCCGCGAGCTGTACTTCGACAACTGCCGGATCCCCGCGGACCGGCTGGTCGGCGAGGAAGGCACCGGATTCCGGATCGCGCTGCGCACCCTGGACCACACCCGGGTCACGATCGCGGCGCAGGCCCTCGGCATCGCCCAGGGCGCGCTCGACTACGCCACGGGCTACGTGAAGGAGCGCAAGCAGTTCGGCCAGGCGATCGGCGAGTTCCAGGGCGTCCAGTTCATGCTGGCCGACATGGCCATGCAGCTGGAGGCGGCGCGGATGCTCACCTACGCGGCCGCGGCCAAGTCCGAGCGGGTCATGGAGGGCGGCACCGAGAAGGACCTGACGTTCTTCTCCTCCGCGTCGAAGTGCTTCGCCTCGGACGTGGCGATGAAGGTCACCACCGACGCGGTCCAGCTGCTCGGCGGCTACGGCTACGTCAGCGACTACCCGGTGGAACGCATGATGCGCGACGCGAAGATCACCCAGATCTACGAGGGCACCAACCAGATCCAGCGCATGGTGATGGCGCGACAGCTCCTCAAGGGCTGATATTCGGCCACTGAGCTGCGGTTTCTCCGGTACGTCTCGCATCGGAACGGGCCGCCAGACCCACGAGTTGGGCGGCCCGTTCTCGTGTCCGGATTGCCCGGTTGATACTGGTTATTTCCCGTCGTTTCCGGACCCCGTGCTGAATCCGTGCTGACCCCTGCGCGCTATCCCGGCCCGATCCATGCGGTCGTGGGCGGTGCCGATGCGGCGGCAGATGCTCGCCAGGTACAAGGCGGGTATACGCCAGGTACATCCGAGGTACATCGTCCTTGCGTTGGCTTAGGCGTACCCGTCCTGTAGATACCGTGCCCGGCCGGTTCCCAGCGCTTCCAGTGCGGCGCTTGCCCTGCGCCAGACGTAGGGCCGGAGGTGTTCCTTGGCCTGGCCTTCGTCGCAGAACTCGAAGGCACGCAGTTCGCTGTCGACAAGCTGCAGGCCTTTGATGTCGCTGTTGCTGAGGGTTCCGCCGTCGAAGATGAAGTTGAGGAGGTCGTCCCAGGGGCCGTGGGGTGAGACCCAGTCGACGCAGAGCAGGTCTCCGACCTGGATGTCGAGTCCGAGTTCTTCGCGGAGTTCCCGGCGCAGTGCGTCGGCGGGCGGCTCGTTGGCCTCGGCCATGCCGCCGGGCAGGTCCCAGTCGGGCTTGTAGGTGGGGTCGACGAGGAGGATGCGGCCGGATGAATCGCGGACGATGGCGTCGGCGCTGACGCGCTTGCGGGCTTGCTTCGCGTTGCCTTCGGCCAGGTAGGCGTTCCACGCCTCGGGGTCGCGCTCGTACAGTTCGCCGTCCGTAGTCACGGTCCCTCCCTAGCCTCGCGCGGATGATGGCCTTCGGCGGTCGGCCGGTAGAACGCCAGCCGGTCGCGGACGGCGTCTTGGAGGCAGTTTAGGAACTCGGCGACGACCGCATTGCCGCTGTACGGCTCTAGCTGCCGCTGGAGCTGGATCAGCTGGCTGATTACCAGGTAGGAGCCGAGGGACTGAGTGGCGTTGAGCACGTCCGCGGCGATGTCGACGGCCTGATCTGGTTCTTGCTGGGCGATCAGAACGCTGGCCAGGGTGAGCTGGCCGAACGCGCGGCTGCGGGTGCGGTGGCTGGGCCGGAGGCTGATGATGCGCTCGGCCTGCTGGCGGGCCTGCTCCAGGTCGCCAAGCTGGCGCATGCAGCGGGTCGTCTCGCTGGCCAGCGAGCCCTCATCGAAATGGCTCACCCAAGTCGAGACCGACGCGGCGAGGGTGTCCTCAAGAGCCCATTCGGCGCGCAGCAGCAGGGCGCATTCAGCGGGGTCTGCCGGATTTTGCCGGCGACTCCGCGGGGCTTCGAGCGCGAGCATGCGCGCTTCGAGAGCGGGGTTGGCTGGTCCGGCATGCAGGGCGGCTTGTCCCTGCCGGGCTAGGGCGATGGCTTCGTCCAGAGCGTCTAGATAGCTGGCGAGGTGGCTTATGCTTCCCAAGATGTGAGCGGTGTCGTCGTTCCCTATCGATTGACCGTGCCGCTTACCAGCGCCCCAGTAGTTGCCGTGCGTTGGGGTTTAGTGGTCTTCTTGCCGAGCGACAGTCGCCGCATACAGTCGCGCCATGTTGTCGTAGATCTGGTCGCGGACCTCATTGGGCTGCCTGCCCCAGATCCGGGCTACCTCTGAGACAAGCGGTGCCATGTCTGCTGGCGCAGTCTGGTGACCATTTGCCTTCGCAAAAGGGCCATCGCTCTCGGTCAGTGCCCTATCATGCGGCAACGCCGCTATGAGGGCCTTTCCCTTGTCCGTACGCAGCATCGCCGGGTTGATGCTGAAATACAGCCCCGCATCGAGCGCCGCGGTAATCAGGCGGGCGGGGCCGGTGTACCAGTGCAGGATGGCGATCACGCCCGATGCCTTCAGCCGTTCGATCACTTCCCCCTCGGCCCCCCGGGAATGGACGGTAACGACCTTGTGCCGGAGGGCCGGTTGCGCGAGCAAGCGATCGAACACCCGGAGCTGCGCGTCCCTAGTATCCCTGCCGTGTTTCGAGAAGTCCAAGCCGACCTCGCCGACGAACTCCGTATTGTCTAGCTGGCGAATGAGCTGGCTGACTTCGAGCGCGCTGGCCGTCGCTGCCCTGAGCGGATGCAGACCTAGGGCGACGCGCACGCGGCGATCGCCGCGAAAGCGCACCGCCAGCAGCCGATATTGGCTCGGCAGTTCGGTGGCCAAGACCACAACCGTCTGCGGAGCGTCATCGAGCGTCCGAACCGTATCTTGGAAGAGATCGAGGTGGCAATGGGTGTCGATGTAGCGGCTCATGCGGGCAACTGTCGTCGCAATGATGCGGACGTCGTGGAGGCTTTCATCCACTCCATGATCTCCTGCCGCCCGCGTTGGTACACGCCCGCGAAGGCGCCCGCATCGGCGGGCACGGGGCCGTTCCGGAGTACATCGGTTGGCTTTGAGGGCTGGTTAAGGGAACGAACCAGGGCGCGTAGGTCGCTGCCCTTGTCTTGCGCCAACTCCGGGTTATCTGCGAGCACGTCGTAGGTGTAGCGGTCCGGTCGGTCGAGTCCGACGTGGTGCATCGAGGCACGCCGTATGAGGCACGGGAAGCAGTACCCGCAGTTCCCCTGTTCTTCCTTCGCCCAGCGAGCCGTTTCCGGATGGGCGCATGACAGCGTCGCGTCTGCCAGTCGCTGGAGCGTCGCCTGGTCGGCGCAGCCAACGAGTATCTCTCCCTTCGACATCAGTCGGAAGGGGTTCACGATCGGGTTGGCGATCCCGACCCCTTGTACGCACTGGCTCAGCTGCTCTATGAAATACGGATGGGTGGTACGCGTGCTGAAGCTTCCTTTACGCGCACCGGTCAGCGGCACGTTGATGCCGATCAGCCCGTTCTCCGGTATGTACAGCGGCACCTGTGGTCCGTACCCGGCCGCCGCCATGAGGCCCGCGGCGAGGAACAAGAGCGAGCGTGAGCGCTGCGACGACTCCCTAGGCTTCGGCAGCGGTCGAGCCTGACCGGCCGCAGGAGCGGCAGGTTGCAGAAAGAACCATCGGGCGAGTACCTGATCCGGGTAGCGACGCGCCAGCTCTCGAGCTAGACCCGCCTGCGCCTGATGTGTCCGACCGGGGCCGTAATGCCCGACGAGACAGACGGACTTACCCTCGGCCAGCAGATTGAGCGCGCCCGTGAATGAGTCGAGACCGCCGCTGAACAGGCATACGGCATCGACCGGTGGGGCGATCTCGCCCGGCGCGCTGCCCGATCCGACAGTGTCCGAGAACTCCAGCTGCCAGTTGTCGCCGCTCAGGTACGAGACCCCTTTGGTAAAGTCCGCGCTCACGGTATTCCAGAGACCGACTTGCCGGACGGGAAGCTTGAGGTGGATGGAGCGCGTCCAGGTACCCTGCCGCTCCTCAAGCCGGTCGACGCAGTACACCGCCGCCGCGACGTTCAGCAGGTCCAGCGCGGCGGCCGGTATCTGCAAGCGTGAACGGAGCGAACCCCGGTATTGCACGGTTGATCCGCTACCGAACCAGTCGAGCAACACGGTCGGTGTCGGGTCGGCCGGTTGGCTGCGCTCGGTCCGCAGTTGGTAGGAGGTCATGCTTCAGCCTCCAATTGCTCGTAGACGGCCTGTAGCACACCCTGCACGAAATCCCTGCCCTCCGCGTTCTGCCAGTCGACCGTGAGCACGGGGACGCTCTGCATCTTCAGCCGCACGAGCGCGTCGATATAGTCGTGCAGTTCCCGGTCGCGGCTCTGGATAAGGGCCTGGTCTTGTAGCGCTTCGAGCCGTACCTCGATGACCGGGATAGCCAGGTTATAGACGAGCGCCGCTATATACCGGCAGAGCGCATCCCGAATGCCTGCCTCGTCGAGCTGAACGGCGTCGAGCGCGGCATCATCACCCTCGGGCAACAGGTCGTCAAGGACATCGAGTAGTGCATCTCGTGCTGCCTGCTGCTCGACGGCGCTGCCGGTTCCGCCCAGCGTATTGAGCAGTTCGTTCAATACGGTGAATCGATCTTGTCCGACCAGGGAAGACAGGCCGACGGCTTCGAGACCGCCGACCAGACCCTGCGGCCCAGTTGAGGCTGCGAGGAAGGACCCGAGCGACTGCCCAGTCCGCATACCAGCGCTCGCCGCCGCTGTCGCCCCTGCCACGCCGCCCATGGCTGCGACGAAACCACTGAGTGTCTTCGCGAGTCGCGCCTGCCCGCCACGCTTGGCGAAGAACGTCGCATTGCGCTTGAAGGTTGTCCAGCCGCCTCCGGTCCCGCCCGTGTTGTTGGCTGAGGTGCCCACCTCAGCCAGCTGTCTTTCTCGCCGCAGCGACGGCCTTCTTCAGCCTCTCGCTGTCTGACGCCGCCCACCGGTCTAGGAGAGCTTGGACCTCTGCCTGGCCCCTTCCGACGGTGAGCAGTCGTGGTGGCAGTGATATCGGGATATTGGTAACCGGCACGCCTTCCAGCGCCGCGGTCAGCGTCGGCCAGCTCAGCGGGCACCCTGGCGGTCAACTCCAGGATGCTGTCCATCGCCTTGGCCTCCGGCTGGCGCACCGCTCGCTCGAGAAGCACTGCGTACAGCTGCGAGTACTCCTCCGAAGGCAGCCCGGCGGCGAGATCCACGGCAGGACGACGTTGTGCAGGTACCGGTGACTGTAGCCGACCGAGCAGCGCTTGCAGCGGTGCGGTCAACCGAGCCGCGGGTGCAGACGGCGACAGCCGGTCCCGGCTGAAGAAGAAGTATTGGCCCAGCGCGACATTGCTCAGTTCTGGATCAAGCTTGAGCCATTTCTGCACCGCCTTGGCGCCGAACCACGCCGCGAGCTCATTGGATGAACCGTCGGATAGACCAGTATCCGCACGGGCCGCCTGTTCGGCAGCGGCCAGTTCCTCCGGAATACCGTCCTGGGCCAGTTGCCAGTCGAAGAGTTGCTGGAACTCCTTCGGCGCAACTATCTCCAGCACCATGAGCCTTGCCAGAATCGCCGGATCGAGCGTCGCGTCCCGGCGCTTCGCCGTCTCAAGCCGGAGTAGCAAGGTGTTGAGGAAGCGCTTCAGCTGCCGCGGATTCCCACGCAGCCCGCGGCTGAGTGTCGGTGCGATCCGGTTCACGATGGCGAAGTCGGCCTCGAGCTCCGGACCGATGCTCCCGAGGGCGTCCTTGGCGATCCCGTAGTTCATGGCCACGGCGAACTGACCATCGACGCGGCGGGCCTGCGCCGTCGCGCGTAGCCGGTCAAAGTCGTCGACGCCCAGCCGCAGCTCCGCGAACAACAGGCTCAGGTACGTCTCGGCTTCGGGCTCGGACAGCGGCGGCACAGTGACCTCGACCTGGATGATCTTTTCCAGGTAGTCCTTGCCAAGAGCCGGGTCGCCTTCACGGGCTGCGGGATAGCGGCGGTCGATGGCCGCCTGCACGATGTCCCGGTTCGCCGCCAGGATGAACGCCGTGGATGAAACCTGCAGGAACAGGCGGATAGCCTCGAAAACGTAGATGACCGTGTCGTCCATGCAACGGTCGAGGTCATCGATGAAGACGACGACCGCCTGAAAGGGCTTCTTGCCCTCGCCGCTGGCCTGCTTCAGGTCATCGAGCAAGCGACCGAACTCGCGCTGGAAGTCGGTAACCGACTCGATTGTGCTGGCAGCCGCTTCGGCCGTACCGTCTGACGCTCCAGACTCGCCGCTGGCCATGGCTGCTGCTGCCGCAGCCGCCTCGCCGGCGACATCCGCTAGTTCGGGCGGGGCCCCGTAATGCTGGGCAGCGAAGGTGACGGCGGGACGAACGACCACCTTCAACGCGCCGGCAGTGCCCGCGCCGAGGTGCTTGGCCATCTTGCGCAGCGTGCGCAGCCGTTCCTTTTTGTCCGGCTCGTCCTCAGGAACCTCAGCCTCAAGCTTGGACAGAGTGGTGTCGATGAGGGCGCCCTTGACGTCTTCGTAGTCTTTGCGTACTCCTGGCGGATTTCCCCGTCGCTGTAGGCAACGATGTGCACTGGGTCAGAGTAGATCCCGAGCAACTCGGGAACCTCAACGAGCACCCCGGTTTCTTCTTGGGTCTCCCTGATGGCGCACTGTGCCACGGTCTCGCCGAGTTCTTGCTTGCCCATCGGTATCGCCCACTGGCCGGTGTCTCGGCGCCGCTGGAGCAGGACGCGGCCTTGGTCGTCGACGGCCAGGACGCCGGCCGCCGGGATGAGGCTGTTCGGCTTGGGTGCTGCAGGGTCGTTCAGGTACTCGGTTCGGCCCATCTGATCAGGCGTCCTCTCCGTGCCAGTTTCGCGGTCCGCCAGACGCGCTCGAAGCTGTCCATGTAGTGCGCAGCGACCTCGCCGACGTTCGTCGGCGAGTGGAGCGTGTATTGGCGAGGGATGCGTCCACATCAGGTCTATCGGAGCCCGCCGTCAGGTCCACGGCGGCGCCACGGTTTTGCGTCCCGCACCGGCTATACCTGTCCCGCGCTAGTCGCGCTGTGCGCCGTCTGGCCAGATCACGCGCACTGGCGTGCCCTGTTCGCGGGCGTATGCCGACGACGTCGGCGGTTCCGCCGTAGCCTCGCGCGGGGTTGCCGTCCCATACCGCGTACAACTCGTTGGCTTCGTCGATCATGAGCTGGCTGGCGGCCATGTGGGATTCGGATGTGGACTCGGTGAACGGCAGGCGGCGGACGGCGGCGGCCTGGGCGAGCAGGTCGTCGTACTCAGGTTGAGCTTCCGCCGGGAGTCCGGCGCAGTACTCGGCGGCAGGGATGACGGCCTCGAGGGTGCCGCCGAGGGTCGGTGACGGCGCGGGCGAAGATCTGGTCGGCTCCGTCCGCCAGGCAGGAGATGCCGGTTACGTCGGGTGCGCATCCGGCGAGGGCGGCCCGGATGGCCTCGCCAACCAGGCGTGCGGTCGGGCCAGGCAGGCCGCGGTGGCCTGAGATCGCGATACGGTACATGCGCGCCATGCGTCCGGGGCTTCAGTTTCCCGATGGCTGGCGCGCAAGTGCGTAGAGCAGCGCGGCGAGGGTGGTGCCGGTGGAGATTTTGCCTTGGCTGATCAGCGCGGGGACGTCTGCGAGTGGTAGCCAGCTGACGTGATCGGACTCGAAGTCGTCTTCTGGCGGCCCGATGCGCTCGGCGCCGTCGGCGAGGTAGATGTGGTGGACGGAGTCGGAGATGCCGGGCGTGGGCTCGACACGCAGGAGCGGGGTAGGGAGCCTGGCCGCCAGCCGGTCTCTTCCTCGGTTTCGCGGGCGGCGGCGTGGGCGGGGTCCTCGCCGGGGTCGATCTTGCCGATGGGGATCTCCCAGCCCCAGGTGCCGGTGATGAACCGGTGCCGCCACAGCAGCAGGACCTGCCCATCCTTGACGGTGACGCAGCCCGCGCCGGGCGGGGTGCGGATCAGCCGGTGCTCCAGGTGCCGGCCGTCGGGCAGCTCGACGTCGGCGAGCCGGATGTCGAGCCACTCGTCTTCGTACAGGGGCTTCTCACAGTGCACGGTCCAGCGCATGCGCGCCAGTATCCCAGCCTGGCTATCGGGCGCGCAGGCGGGCACCGGTCATGTCGGCGACCCGCTCGGCCAGCTCGGCGGCCGCGCGCCCGTCGGACATGCCGGTGATCGCGTCGCGGACGCCGATGATGCGCTCCTCGATGCGGCGGGATTCCATGCCGGTCGCCTGGTCGAGCATCACGCATCGCGGTCCCGGCGGCGTGCTCGGCGTCGCCCTGCCCGGCCAGGATGGTGGCGAGGGTGGCGAGCCGGTGGACGCGGCCCCGGGCGTGGCTGTGGGCGGCGGCGTCGACGGACTGCTGGGCGTAGGCGCGGGCGGCGGTCAGGTCGCCGAGGGACCGCAGCGCGTCGGCGTGCTGGGTCTCGACCAGGCCCGGCCTGCACGTAGCTGGTCTCCGGAGGTTCCTGGTCGGGCCGGATGCGCGTGACGGCGTTCCTCGGCACGGGTCATCGCGGCGTGGCAGCCGTCCCGGTCTCCGATCCGCGCGTATGCCTTGGCCTGCAGGGAGTTCAGGTCGGTGACCAGGGCCGGGGACAGGCTGCCGCGCGCGCCGCGCAGCGCGGTCTCGGCGTACTGGATGACCTGCCTGTTGCGGCCCAGGTACAGCGCCTGGTTGGTGAGCAGGGCGATGACGTACCCGCCGAACCCACGGTCGCCGGAGGCCTTGGCCATCCGCAGCGCCTGGAAGTAGTAGCGCTGCGCGGTGCCCTGCAGGTCGGCGTCGTAGGCGCAGATCCCGGCCAGCGCCGCTAGGCCGCCCGGCGGCCCGGTACAGCTCGCGGCCGGTGGCGTCGTCGTAGGCGCCCTTGACGAGCGGGGCGACGTGGGCGGCGAGGAATTCCACGACCCGGGGCCGTACCGGGATGCCGCCGGCGTCCCGGTACATGCCGCTCGTAGCGGAGCGCGGGCGGCCCGCAGCGCCCGGACCTGCTCGCGGCCCGACCCGGCGGCCGGCGCGGCGGGCCACGTCGAGGTCGTCCGGCGGGTTCTCCCACTCGTAGACCGGGCGCGATCGCCGCCGGCCCTTGAGCGGCGGGGCGAGCGCGAAGCGCGGCGGCCTGCTTGTGGTCGCTGCGCCACAGCGCCGTGGCGGCGTCGACTGCCTGTGCCAGCGGAGTGCCCGTCGTCCTCTGGGCTCGCCGCGGTCAAGTCCGGCATCGGACAGCGTGACGGTGCGGCCCAGGCGCGTGGAAAGGATCTCGCAGATCAGCTCGGGCACTTGGCCGCGGGGAACGGTGGCGTCGCGTATCCACCGGCGGACCGAGGCGTGGTCGTACAGGAGCACCAGGCCGTGCCGCGTTGCCGGCCTGGTTGACGCGCGCGGCGAACCCGTCATGCGACATGCCGGCCTCGTCGATCAGCGCGTCGAGCAGGATGTTCGGCTCGCGCAATGGCTGCTCCCCGGGAGAACCGTCCTGATCCTCAGCGTAACCGCGGTACGCGGCGGCGGGCGGGTGTGCGCCGGTTCACACGGGGTGTGAATGCGGTCCGTTCGCACGGGGTGCGGGATGCGCGCAATTGCCAGCGGCGATCACACGCTTACGCGGCTGCCCTGGCTGAGAGAACACTGCGGTCATCAGGACGTATCCCCGATGCGGAGCAGCGACATGGCGACAGGAGACATCGCACACGGCATCGCGAGCCAGCACCCTGGTCTGCGCGTACTGCCGGAGATCGGCATGCTCGGCTCGTGGCCCCTGCAGTCGTCCCTTGAGCTCACCGCAGCGCCGGGCGAGGCGCCGGCCGCCCGGCGGCACGCCCGGCACATCCTGCGGGTATGGGGACTTCCCGCCATCTCGGACGATCTCGAACTAGTGGTGTCCGAGCTGGTCTCCAATGCCGTGGCGATCTCGGCCGCCATCAACCAGCAGGACATCGGGTTGTGGCTGGTCTCCGACGGCCGACAGGTCCTCGTTCTCATCTGGGACGCAAGCCTGGATCCTCCGGAGATAGCAAACCCAGCGGCCGATGCCGAGAACGGCCGCGGCCTCCTGCTGGTGGATGCGCTGAGCAAGCGGTGGGGCTGGTATTTCGCCGCAGGCCTCGGCGGCAAGGTCGTGTGGGCAGTAGTCCGCCCGAATTAGAGCTTCGCGGTAGGAGGGCACGGAGAACCCGTGAACATTCGAAACGAATCTGGAGCGCGGTGGCTGCCGGTCCGGATCGATGACTTCGAGAAGTGGCAGGCGAGCCTGCTCGAAGAGTCGGCGAGGCGGCTGGGCGCTGTCCTGGATTCCGGCGGCCATGTCCACCGCTAGGGCTTTGTCGGATCACCGGTTACGTTCCGCGGCCAGCGCGCATGGCTGCGGGTGAGCCCGTTTCTTGAGCATGAGATGAGCCGGAAGGCGTGGCGGGGCACCGCAGAGGCCGCAGCGATCCCGGGGGTCAGCAAGCCGTCGCTGCTGCAGCGGATCGAGTGGTACGCCGACGCGCCGGCACCGGTCCCGGTCAGCGCGGAAGTCCTCACCCTGGTCACCGACCCTCTCGCCTCCCGGGAGCGGTTCCTGCGGACGGCCCCGGACCTGCCGGCTGACTGGTTCCGCGATCTGAGCGCGTCGCTGGCGGCACTGCGCGCGTATCCCACGGATCGCCGGTTCCCGGTCCACGATGCCGAGGAGTATGGCTACCTGCTCAGCGCGACCTACCGCCGCCGGTCCCCGCCGGCTGCGTTCCGGCCTTCGGCACCGAGCACATCGACCTGAACTGGGAGAACATCACAGCCCCACGTTTCCAGCATCCTCGACATGGAGCACTGGTGCGTCGCCGTCACGGGCTATGGCGCTGCCTACCTCTACCTGACCGCGCTCGAAGTCCCGGCCGTGGCCGCCCGGGTCCGTGCCGCGCTCGCGGACGTACTGGACACCCCGACCGGCAGGTACGCCCAGCTGGTCGCCGCCGCACTCATCCTGCCGGAATCTCACCCGGCTGCCTGATCCGGGCGGCCTGGCGGCCAGGCTCCACGACTACACCGACACGCTGCTCGCCTGACCCGCACAGCCCATCGGACCTGGAGTTGTTCATGACCCATCAGCTCATCGCCAGCCCGTATCCCGAAGGGCATGTTGTCGTCCGGCCCGGCTATGACGGGGCAGTCCGGATCGGGGGCGGCCGGTACGCCGAACTGCGCGACGCGCCCCCCGACACCCCAGTCCCCGCCTGGCTCGCCGAGCCAGTCCGGGCCGGGTGGGGGACGGACCTGACCGGCCGCCTGATCCGCGACACGGTCCTCGTCAGGCCAGAGACCAGCTATGGGTACGCCCGCGCTAGCTACGAGGTGAACCTGGGCTGCAACTACGACTGCGAGCACTGCTACCTCGGGGAAAAGCAGTTCGCGGGCATGGACTGGCCCGGCCGGGAACGGCTGCTCAAGGTGATGGCCGACGCCGGGGTGCTATGGCTCCAGCTCACCGGCGGCGAGCCGCTGATCGACCCGCTGTTCGCCGAGACCCACGCCCGCGCATGGGACATGGGCATGATGATCCTGATCTCCTCCAACGGGTCACGGCTGGACCAGCCCAGGACTCTCGACCTGCTGACGAAACGCCGGCCGTACCAGCTGACGCTGAGCCTGTACGGGGCGACGGAGGAGTCCTACGACGGGATGACCCGGCGCAGGGGATCGTTCCGCCGGTTCATGCGCGGGCTCGCCGCCGCCCACGAGGCCGGGCTGCCGATGCGGATCAACATCGTCGTCTCCAACCGCAACGCCCACGAGATCCCCCAGATGAAAGCCATTGCTGACCGGTACGGCATCCCGTCGTTCGAGTACACCAACATCAGCCCCACCATCCACGGCGGCGGCGAGGTGCTGCCCAGCCAGTCACGGGAGATGCTCCGCAAGCGCAAGCCGTACACCGGGTGCAACGCCGGGATCACCCACTTCCACGCCGACCCGCACGGCAAGGCGTCCATCTGCAAGGTCGGCCGTGACCCCCAGGTCGACCTGATCGCCGAGGGGCGCCGACGGCCTGCGCAGGCTCGCGGCTGTCGCCGACTCGCTGTCACCCGGCACGGCGGCTGCACCGGCTGCACCCTCCAGAAGACATGCGGGACCTGCATGCCGCTGGCCAGCCTCTACCGGCAGGCCAAGGCCCCGCTCGAAGTGTTCTGCCAGCACGGAGGGAGGTGAGAGCGCCCGCTCACTCGTCCACGGAAGGAGGTGAAACGCTCATGACCGCAGTCGCCGTCGAACTGCTCACCCGTCCGCCCGAGCCGGCCGGCGTGGCCGAAGCCGGCACGCTGTCGGCACTCGCGCCGGATGCCGTCGAATTCGTCGCCGACACCGATACCCTGCTCACGATGTGCGCGTGCAGCGCGAGCAGCGACCAGCCGTACTGAGGCTGGGAACCCGCGCGGCCTGACGGGGGACCCGGCATCACGCCGGGTCCCCCTTGGACACGACGTGAGGAGCACCGTGGAACAGCGCATCGCGTGGGAGGACCTGCCCGGGCCGCTGAAGCAGGCGATCGAGGCCCGGACCGGGCCCATCACCGCCGTCCGTATCGCGAGCGCAGGGCAGAACTCGCCGCTGGCCGCGATCATCGACACCAGCGACGGCAAGGTGTTCGCCAAGGGCCTGCCGTCCGACCACCGCCGGGTCATTACCCAGGCCCGCGAGGCCGCGGTGGCCCCGCTGGTTGGTGAGATCTCCCCGGCTCTGCTGTGGCACTTCGACGAGGCCGGATGGAACGTCCTGGGCTACGAGTACGCGGCCGGCCGCCACGCCGACTACATCCCGGGCTCACCCGACCTTGACCGGCTGGTGCAGCTCATGGACGCGCTGAGCGCGATCAAGGTCCCGGATGATCCCGGGCCGTTCAAGCGGGCCGAGGACCGCTGGAAGCCCTACCTCGATGACCCGGAGACGGCCTCGGTCTTCGCCGGCCCGGTACTGACCCACTCGGACTGGACACCGGACAACGTGCTGGTATCGCCCCACCGCGCCTGGCTGATCGACTGGGCCTGGCCGACCCTCGGCGCCGGCTGGACCGACCCGGCCTGCTGGGTACTCCGGCTCATGGCATCCGGCGGCCACACCGCACCCGAGGCCGAACGGCAAGCCTCCCGCCTCCCCGCCTTCAAGGACGCCGACCCGGCGCACATCGACCTGTTCGCCGCAGCCAACGTCCGGCTGTGGGAAGAGGTCGCCCAGTCGAGCACAAGCGCCTGGACAAAGAAGATGGCACAAGCCGCGCAGTCGTGGTCTGCCTACCGCCAGGCCCGCTGAGGCCAGCGGACGACGGGGCTGAGCGCCTGCCGTCCGTCGCCGATCAAGCGGACCGTTGCGCCTTCCCCGAGGTGCGGGAACTGTATGAGTCGGCGCTGGCAACCTTGCTGCTCCTCCCCGACCGGTACGTCAGGGCGGGGCAGATGACACAGCGGCTTTTCGAGGCTGTGCTCGTCGGGTGCCTCCCGGTAACCCCCGCAACGCTTCCGTTCGCCTCGGCCTTTACGCCTCCGGCGCTGCACGCCGCCACCGGGAAGGAGGTAGCCGACCGTATCACCGAATTGCAAAACATCGCCGGAACGCCCCGTCACGCGGAGCTCATCGCCGACTGCCTCGACAGGCTGGGCATCTTCCGGCTCTCCCGCCAGGTCACCACCGTCAACCGTGTCTTCAGGAGGCTCACCGATGGCCTTCCCGCGTGTCCGGACCCACGAGAAACGGCTGCTCGCTAAGGTCATGCTCCGTGGACCGGATCGCGATTATCGGCTGCGGCGGCAGCGGCAAGTCCCACCTGTCCCGCTCACTCGGCACCCTGCTGGGAATCACCCCCGTCCACCTGGACGGTCTGTACTACGACCAGGACTGGAAGCCGCTGGATAAGGAACAGTTCGCTGCCCTCCAGCGCGACCTGGTGATCGCTCCGCGATGGATCATCGACGGCAACTACGCGTCCAGCCTGCCGATCCGGCTCCAGGCGGCGGACACGGTGATCTTCCTGGACCCGCCCGGCTGGACATGCCTGTGGGGGATCGCGCAGCGCCGACTCCACCATCGAGGTGGCCAGCACAAGAACATCGGCGTCTACGACCGGATCACCTGGAACTTCGTCCGCTACATTTTCGGCTACCGCCGCCAGATGGCCCGCGCGTCCGGCGGCTGATCGCCGACCATGCCGGGAACGCGGAGGTCGTCGTGCTGCGCAGCCGCCGCGCCGCCCGCGACTACCTCGCCACCGCGACCGCGGAAGACTTCCCCTCGGTCAGCGCGGTTACCGTCAGTGAGGAACGACGCTAACCGTTCACCAACCTCGGCCAGGTCCGCGGCGCGCTCTCACGTCGGCCGACCGGATCGCTCGGCGCACTGTAGAGCGGCAGCTCCGGCTCCGGCTCTTAGGGCTGCTGAGCCCCTGCCCCGAGCCGGTCGGCTCTTGGTCATCTGACCCTCATGCTGGTGGGCTGCGACGAGGACGAGGGAGCGGGCGCTAATGGCCCAGACTTCGGCGTGGGCCACGGGGCAGGTCGGTGGTGTCCGGAAGGGCGGAAGACAGGGCGCCTTCGTCGGCGAGTTCTGCGGCTGGTCGCCGATGACGCCGGCGTGGAAGGTGCCGCTGGGGCCGCGCACTCGGGAGAAGAGCGACACGTGACAGCATCGGGGATAGGGAGCGTGCGCGTCGAAATTGGTGCCGGATCCGTGCTGACGCCCCGCCACCCAGCAGGTCATCTAGCTGCGGAAACTGCCCACTGATCCACGATCACCCAGATCTACGAGGGCACCAACCAGATCCAGCGCATGGTGATGGCCCGGCAGCTGCTGAAGTAGGACCTGCCCGGCCGCGGCGTGGTCTGACAGGAACCTTTAGACCGAAGTTACGTGGCCTTTGAAATGAACCCCCTGCTGAGCAGGGGGTTCGTTGTTTTGTGGGTTGCTGTTCTGGCTACGTGCAGGGTAGGGCACGGGGGATCCGATCAGCTCGAAGGCGTATCGTTGGTCAGCGGTGGCGTCGGCGAGCATGGGGACTATGGTGATGGTGCCGGTGAAGCGGACCTGGTTGCGGGTGAGGGTGGCGAGGTCGTCGAGGAGGTGGCGAAGCTGCGGTCGGGGTGATCGCGGGGTCGTGCTGGCGTGACGCTTTGGCGGCGGCCTGGGTGAGCGGCGGGCCGGGGCGACGGGATTGTGGCGCCCGGGTGGGTGTTCGTCGGTGAAGGTCAGCGGCGCCCAGGCCCGGCGCAGGTGCCAGACGAGGTAGCAGGCGAGCATGCAGATCAGCACGTGGGCTGTGACGCGGCTCGGGCCGGTGGTAGATGGGCCGCAGGTCCAGGTCGTTGGCTTTGATGCTGCGGAAGTCGCGCTCGACGCGGTCGAGGTTCTTGTAGGCGGTGACGACTCCGGCGGCATCCAGCCGCTGGCCGGGACGCAGGTGCGCAGCACGTAGATGCCATCCAGGGCGGCCTCCGCGGCGATCTGGTGCTGCGTGCGGGTGAGGCCAGGCTGTTGTCGGTGATCGCCAGGGTCGAAGTGTTTGGCCATCTTGTACTTGTTGATCACCTTGCCGACGCGAAGCCCGATCTTGTCGGCGCCGGACGAGGCGGCCGGCGGCCACCGCGGCGGCGATCGGGGCGAGCAGCTTTTCGGTGGCGGCCAGCAGCTCTCGCGTTTGCGGGCACGTTCCGCGGCGAGCAGCGGGTTGCGGCAGGCGACGAGGCGTTCGCCGGGGTAGTCGGGGTGGCGTGATCTCGGCCAGGTTCTGCTGATCGAACAGGGTCATCTGCAGCGGCCCGTCGTCGGCGGCCAGCTTCTTGATGGCCGGGGCGCGCAGCGCGGTGATCCAGCCGATGGCCGCCGAGCGCGCGGAGCGCGTCGATCCGGGCTGAGGTGATCATGCCCCGGTCGCCGACCATCACCATCCTGTCGAGCCCGAACTCGTCCCGGACGCACCGTCGACGTCGTCGGTGAACGCGGCCGGGTCGCGGTGTTACCGGCGAACACCCGCACCGCGACCGGCCGGCCGGCCGGGTCGGTGAGCAGCCCGTACTCGATCTGGAGCTTGCCGCGCTTGCCGTCACGGGAGTAGCCACGCGCCGCCAACGGGCAGTGGCTGCCTTCCATCCAGGCCGAGGTCAGGTCGAACAGCGCCATCCGCGACGGGTTCACTGCGGGGGACAGGTGGCGGCGGGCCAGCTCACGCTCGATGCTGTCCTGCTGGCCGGCCAGCCAGTCCATCGCCGCATAGATGTCATCGGTGCTGGCACCGGCCACCCCGAGATCGCCGCCGAGCGTGGTGTCACCCCACCAGGTCAGGGTGGATAGCTTCGAGCCCGGCCGCGCCACCCGGGAGATGATCAGCGCCATGGCCAGGTCCCGCTCCCGGCATGCCGGGCCCAGCAGCGCGGCCAGCCCCAGCTTGCGCGCCATCGCGGCCACGGCGGCGACGTGGCCGTGCGGCAGCGACCGGGTGATCGTGAATGCCGCGGCGGCAGGCACCAGTTGCTGTCCCTTCAGGCCCGCGTCGATCAGATCGATCACGTGGTCCGGCAGCGCGGACAGGTTGGCTACCGTCTCGTTCTTGACCTTGCCTTCGGCGCGGTAGGTGCGCCGCAGCTACGCCGAGGAATAGTCCCGGCGGCGGCCCTTCTTGTCCACGTAGTCGTTCTTGCTGACTCTGACTACATGAACTTTCCCGCTACTACCCGCCATAGCCGCATCGTAAGGCGTGACGGTGCAGATCACCGCCGCGACACGCCAGATATTCTGACTACGATCTCAGCGCAGAATCCGCCGAACCTGCAGTTCAGGACTGCAAGGCCTACGCAGAGCTACGGCAACTTCGGGCTGACCAGGTTCTCGACCGCCTGGCGGACCCGGACCGGGTCGACGGCCGCCGTGACCATGTGCGTGTCCACCCGGACCGTTACCCCAGCCGCGGCGGCCCGGCCCGCCAGCGGTGAGCACGCGTCCCGCAGAAGCTGGTCCAGGTCGGTCGGCTGGCGGCGAAGCGGCGTCCGGCCGCCCTCGGCCCGCGAGTAGACCAGCAGGGTGTCCGCCAGCGCGGCGAGGCGGTCGGCTTCCTCGGACGCGCTGCGCACCGCGGCCGTGAGCTCCTGGTTGGTCCGGGGCCGCGACCGGGCCAGGTCCAGCTCCGCCTTGAGGATGGCCAGGGGGGTGCGCAGCTCATGGCTGGCGTCGTCGACGAACCGGCGCTCGCGGTCGAACGCCGCCTCCAGCCGGCCGAGCATCGCGTTGAGAGTGGTCCCGAGCCGGGTTATCTCGTCGCGGCTGGCCGGAATCGGCAAACGCCGGCCCCGGTCGGAGACCGAGATGGCGTCGGCCTCCTGCCTCATCCGCTCGACCGGGCGCAGCGCCGCTCCGGCCAGCGCCCAGCCCGCCGCCGCGGCCAGGGCCAGCGTCACCGGTCCGCCGGCCAGCATGAGGACCAGCAGCGACGACAGCACCTGGTCCCGGCTGTGCGACGATGCCCCGGCGAGCACCCACACCGGCGGCTGGCCGCCTCCCTGGGGAACGACCACGACGCGGGCGGTCCCGGCGATTGCCGGGACCACCTCGTCGAAGTAGGCCGGTCCCCGGATGCCGGCGTACGCGGCCGGCGGCACGGCTGGTCGCCCGGCCAGCCCGGCCGAGGATTCCAGCACCTGGCCGCCCGGCCCGAGCACCTGGGCGAAGGTGCTCAGGCCGCCCGCGGTGGTGGGCGGATTGAACGCGGCGCCCTGCTGCCCGAGGCCCGCGGCGACCGCGTCCGCCTGGGAGAGCAGGGCCGCGTCCGTGCTGCGCCGCAATTCCGCGCCGAGCCGCAGGTAGACGAAGGTGCCCGTGACGGTCAGCAGAACCGCCAGGCACAGCGTGAAGACCAGGGTCAGGCGAAGCCTAATCGGGAGGCGCATCCCGGGTGCTTCCCCTGAGCCGGTATCCGGCGCCCCGGACGGTTTCGAGCGAGTGAACGCCGAACGGCCGGTCGATCTTCTCGCGCAGGTACCGCACGTACACGTCGACGATGTTCGAGCCGCCGTCGTAGGCGAAGTCCCAGACGTGCTCGATCAGCCGGGAACGGGACAGCACCTCGCCCGGGTGGCGCATGAAGTACTCGAGCAGGGCGAACTCTTTGGCCGAGAGGCTGATGGTGGCCTCTCCCCGGCGTGTCTCCCGGGTCGCCGGATCCAGGGTCAGGTCGCCTGCCACCAGCTGAGCGGGCCGTTCGGATGCTCCGCGGCGCAGCAGCGCCCTCGTCCGGGCGGCAAGCTCGGTGAAGGAAAACGGCTTGGTCAGGTAGTCATCCGCCCCGGCATCCAGCCCGGCCACCCGGTCCGGGACCCCGCCGCGGGCGGTGAGCATGAGGACTGGGGCCCACTGACCGCGCTCCCGCATGCGCCGGCATACCTCGAACCCGTCCATGTCGGGCAGCATGACGTCCAGGACGACCGCGTCGTTCGGCGTCTGCTCCGCCATCCACAGGCCGTCTTGGCCGGTCCCGGCCACATCGACGGCGTAACCCTCCTCCTCCAGGCCGCGTTTGAGTACCGCGGCCATCTTCACCGAGTCCTCAACGACCAAGATCCGCAAACGCCTGACTCCCTCCGAGGGTTCCGAGGGTAAGGAGCCTGGATGAGGAGACGATGAAATCGCAGGCGGCGGGGCCCGGTCAGCCGAGCGGGATCTCGCTCTTGTGCTCGGCCAGCCAGGAGTCGAGTGACTGCAGGCCGGGGTTGAGCCCACGCACCACGCCGGGGTCGCGTACTCCGGTGAAGTAGTCGGACGCGTCCGAATAGAACTGGAACATGTCATCCGCCGCTCCAGGCCGCCGGTTGCCGGCATCGGGAGGGTCAGGACCAGCTCGCCGTTCTCGTTACGCCGGGGGCCCATCCCGAGGAGGAATGCCTCGTAGTACATGGTCGTCTGCAGAAAGGGCATCTGAGCCTGAACGAGGAGAACCTGCGCCTGCTCGACGACCCAGGTCAGCGGCTCATCTTCAGCGGCGCCGAGCTGGGGACGAGTTCGTTCGTGCGTGAGCGGCTGCTAGACGACCTGTCCTCGAATTCTCCGAAGCGACACCCCGCCGCTCAGGCGAGCGGCTGACGTGGTCTAAGGTCGGTTGTCAGCCTCGCAGGAGAAACCCAGGGCGGAAGCCGTTTCGTTGGGTACCCTAAACCGCTCGGTTCCAAGTGGCAGCCACATCTGCGTGTTCATCAGCGGGCCGGCTGGGCGGGACGAGATCGTGATGCCCTTCCTGGCCGAGGGTATCCGCACCAGCCAGAAATGAGTCGGTGATCAGGTCGAAGGCTGCCCGGGTAACCGCCGGAGACAGCGGATGACCACGGCGAAGCCACAGGGCGAGCAGGCGACCGCGGCCCTGCATGCCCGTGGCCTGGTCGGCAGGACCGGCCGCACTCGGAGCCTCCGGCGAGGATCGGCCACGATGGTGCTGCGGCAGCGCTGAGCAGCCACCGACTGGACCGGGCGGGACCAGGCCGCGGTGAGCCGTTGAGGGTACGCATCCACGATGAAGTCCGCCGGGTAGGCCGGATCCGGCTGCGGGCTGACCGGCGGGTACCGGTGCCGGAGCACATTGGAAAAAGGCGGACCGCCCCGCCATTTGCAGGGACAGCCTGACCGACCCGACGTTGAATCGTCGATGGTCGCCGGGGATCGCAACCGCCAGGTGAACAAGATATCGCGAACCCCGCGACACCGTCAGCCACTCAGCGCGCCACCAAGAAGACGGGCTACCACGGGGTCAGTCGCGCGCCTGGTGGCCAGCAGCCACGGTGCCCAGCCACAGCCAGGCCGGCTCACGGCCGGGTCCAGCTGCCCGTCGAGACGGACCGGGTACGGTCAATCACGAGGGGCTTGCCGCGAGGGCCGGCGGATAATCGTCACGCATCAGTTCGGCGTAGGCGAAGACGCGGTGGCGTCCATCATGAATCTCCTGACGAGTAATGAGAGACGTCAGCCTGACCAGGCGTCCTGCTTTTTTCCGATAACGCTCTCGGCGACGGAAGACCTTTCGTCTTCCCGGGAATGATGATCCACGCCACCAGGTAGGCCAGAACGCCCGCCCCTCCCGTGACGAGAGATACGACCGCCCACAGCACCCGGACCAGCGTCGTGTCGACGCCCAGGTAGTCGGCGACTCCCGCGCAGACCCCGGCCAGCATCCGGCCGTTGCGGCGGCGCACCAGGGCCCGGTGCCCGTTTCCGTCTCTCACGTGAACCATCTCCAGCGGTGACCCCGGGGTAGCTGGCCGCCGCCGGCGGCTGTTCCCCGGTGCCTGGCCTCAGGCTACGCTTGCAATCTAAAACTAGCAATGTATTTCAAGAATTGGAATGGTACATTATTTACCATGGCGAGCTGGAGCTTTCTGACCAACCATGCCCGGGTGCTGCTGTGCATCGCCCACGATCCGGGCGTGCGGCTGCGCGACATCGCGGCCACCCTGGGCATCACCGAACGCAGCGCCCACGGCATCGTCACCGATCTCGCCGATGCCGGCTACGTGATGAAGCAGAAAGACGGGCGCCGTAACCGCTATCAGATCCAGGCGCATCTGCCGCTGCCCGAGGCCGGCACGGGACAGCCGGCCATCGGCGAGGTCCTCGCTCTTCTCAGTGGCGCGTGGCCGGCCTAGGCCGGCGCCCCTGACGTCCGCGGCGTCCGCGTCTCCGTCAATGACATGCCGGGCGGGCCGTCGGCATGACCGTGGCCGATGTACTCGCAATGGCCGGGAAGAACACCAGCTACCTCACCCGTCCCGATGGGCGTATCGGCTACGACGTCGCCGACGAGGTCCCCAGGTAGTGCTCGTGCCCGGGATGGGTGACCTGCGGGCCGGGTATCGCTTTCTCGCTCCCGCCCTCGTGGACGCGGGGTACCGAGTCGCGTGCACCGACCTTCGCGGTCACGGTGACAGCGACGCCAGTTTCACCTCCTATGGAGACGAAGAAACCGCTGGCGATGCCGTCGCCCTGATCGAGGAACTCGGCGGCCCCGCGGTCATCGTCGGCAACTCCATGGGCGCCGGCTTCGGCGGTACTCGCCGCGGCCAAGCGGCCGGATCTCGTCTCCGGCCTGGTGCTGGTCGGGCCGTTCGTCCGCGACGCCGCGGTGAAGGTGCTGCGGCGCGGGCTCCTGCGCGTGGCCATGGTCCCGCTCTGGGCGGCCAGCTCATGGAAGTCGTACCTGCCGAAGCTGTACGCGGGCCGGCGGCCGCTGACTTCGGCGACTACCGCGACCAGATCGTGGCCAGCCTTCGCCGGCCGGGATACGCCCGGGCGTTCTCCCTCACCACGCGAACGAGCCACGCACCCGCGCAGGCGCGCCTGGCCGACGTCACGGCACCCGTCCTGGTCGTGATGGGCGAGCAGGACCCCGACTTCCCGGACCCAGCCGCGGAGGCGGGCTGGGATTGTGCAGGCCACGCGGGCGCAGGTCGTCATGGTGCCCGAGGCCGGGCACTATCCCCAGTCGCAGCGGCCCGACATCACCACCGCGGCGGTCCTGCACTTCCTGGAGACCCGGGGTGCCGGCGACCGCACCGGCACGAACGTCGACGCGGACACCTGGTCATCACGGTTACCGGGGAACTCGGCTACTCCTTGCGCGACCGCGCACGGCGCGCATAGCGGCACATCGACGTCACCGCCCAGATCGGTGGTGACCCGGCGCGTGATCACCGCGTCTTTGTCGCATATCCCCACGTCGTCCGGGTGTGACGTGGCGCAGGAGCATTCGCAGTCACGCCGGGCCCACACGACGGTGAAGCGCCAGTCTTCCAGCACGGCGCGGATGGCCGGGTCGCTGGCCAGCTTCTGGAACGCCTCACTGGTAACTGCCGCCGTCCGCTCCGCCCACTCGCCGACAACGGCCGCCGTCGTCTCGCAGGCAGCGATGAAATGCTGTAGCGGGTTGTCCCCGTCGCTGCTCATCAACCCATCGTCTCACCCGGAATCGGCCGTGGCCAGGTCAGGTCACCGTCGGTGGCGTTCGGATTCGATCCCGGGCTGACTGCCCGCCCAGGAGGACCGGGCTAGGACTCCACCAGTTCCGAGAACTCCTCCGGAAGCTGAGAAATGACGTCCTTGAACTCGCCTGCCGTGACCGTTTCGCGCAGGGTAGTGAACACCGCGCGCACCGCGGCCTGCGCATCCTCGGGTCGCACCCGGGTCCGTTCGCTCACTCTGCGGATGAACTCGCACCCTGAACCTCTCAGCTTCGGGTGGCCCGGTGCTAGCGACCCCTTGGTCGGCTTGGGGAGCTGCGAAGCGAGATCGTCCGCCTCGCCGCGGGTCAGCCGCTCGCCCAGTGTCTCGAGCGTGGCCTGGATGAGCACCCGGGCGCGGTCTCGTGACATCCCGGCCCGGCTGGATACTGTCTTCTCGAACGTCTCGTAGTCCATGAGGGACCTTCCTCTCACGACCTGACGGTGCCCATGGCCGCCGCCGCGCCACATCGCCAGATCAGGTAGTCCGCGGCGCGCCAGTTCAGGCCGGCGTGCAGTTGCGCGGGCCAGGGTTAGGGACGCTTCCACGGCGGGTGCCGCTCGGTGGCCGGCGCTTCCTCCAGCGGCGGCTTCGGCACTTCACGCATATGCTCCGACAGCCGCTGCGGGTGCCGACGGTGGCGGGTCTCCCGGGCTGCTCGGCCCGTTGCGCAGGGCTGAGATCCAGGTCAGCGGTCGGATCGGTCGGTATGGAGCGGGCGACCTCGGCCCGGTTCGCGTATTCCTCCGGCGGGACGGCCCGCAACGCCGCGATCACGTTGTCCGGGGCGCCCACCGCCTCCGCCGCCCGGATCAGTTCCTCCTTGGTCGCCGGGAAGTCGACGTTTTTCAGGGCCCGCTTCACCTCGTCGGGGCTGGCGTACCGCATGGTCCTCCTTCACGCATGGACGCTCATGTCTTGGCGACCGCGCTGCTGACCTTGTTCGGGCCGTCGTACTCGTCGTCCGGCAGGCTGGACAGCGCCTCGATGACGTCCTGGGGAGCGCCGCGGCTTCGAGCATGCTCGATGAGCTGGTCCTTGGTTGCCGGATAGTCGGCGCCGGACAGGTACTTCTGAACCTCGATGAAGTCTGGGGGCATGGTCCCTCCCATGTCGGTGGTTTGGCGTGGGCCCCCCTAACCCGCCGCGAGCCAGCCAAACCGGGCCGTGCACGAACTACATGATCTGGCGGTATGGCCGCCGCGCAGGCTGCGGTCGCGGCTGGCCGCGACGTACGCTGGGCCATGCCTGCTCCCCAGAAGGCCGGCCGCACGGGAAGGCGGAGCCGTTGACCAGGGACCCGGCTGACCCGAGGCGGCGGGCCCCGTATGGCCTCGAGCCCGCGCTCGGCTCGCTGGGCCGGCCCAACTCGTTCGCCCGGCAGTTCGACTTCTGGGACGACCGGTACGAGGGGCGGCGCCTGTTCTCCGAGGTTCTCGGCACGTTCTTCCTGGTGCTGGTGGCCGCGGGCGGGGGAATGGTGAACGCGAGGTTCGGCGGGCACGCCATCCCCACTTCGGCCCTGGTGGTCGCGCCGGGCCTGATGGTGCTGTCGATCATCTTGTTCATGGGGACGGTCTCCGGGGCGCACCTCAACCCGGCGGTCACCGTGGCGTTCGCGCTGCGGGGGAACTTCCCGTGGAAACGGGTTCCCGCCTACATCGTGGCCCAGTTTGCCGGGGCCGTGCTGGCCACGCTCCTGCTGTGGGCGCTGATCGGCCGGCACGGGTCCGCCGGGCTGACGCTTCCTGGCCCGGGCATCCCGGCACCGGTCGCGCTGGTCTGGGAAATGGTGCTGACCGCCGGGCTGGTCAGCGTGATACTCGGGACCGCGTCCGGCGCCCAGCAGGTGGGGGCGCTGGCCGCGATCGCGGTCGGCAGCTACATCGCGCTGGCCGGGCTGTGGGGATCGCCGGTCAGCGGCGCGTCGATGAACCCGGCCCGCTCGCTCGGCCCCGCCCTGGTGCTCGGCGACTGGACCGCCTGGTGGGCCTACCTGGCCGGCCCGGCGGCGGGCGGCGTCATCGCGGTCGGCATCGCCTACATCTTGCGCGGTCCGGGCGGCGGCGCGCACGGCTCCCAGGCCGCTCAGGGCACCCTTGGCACGCAGTGGCGGCCCGGGCCGATCGGCCTGCCGGCGCCGAACCGGGACGTCGGCCCGGCTGACTAGGCTGAGCTGGTGAAGCCGTACCTGCTGCTGTCCATCCGGGCCGAGGATGCCGCGGCGGACAATGAGTACGCGTCGTTCCTGGCCCTGGCCGGGCTGGCCGAACGCGACCTCCAGCGGGTGCGGCTGGAGCAGCGAGCACTCGGGGATGTCGACGTGCGTGACTGGTCGGGGATCCTGCTCGGGGGCGGCCCGTTCAACTACAGCGACCCGGAGGAGCTGAAGTCGCCGGTTCAGCGGCGGATCGAGGCGGACCTGCGGGCCCTGCTGGACACCGTGGTCGGGGCGGACTTCCCGTTCCTGGGGGCCTGCTACGGTATCGGGGCCCTCGGCCGCCACCAGGGAGCGGCGGTCGGCCGGCGCTACGCCGAGCCGGTCGGGCCCATCCCGGTCACCCTCACCCCGGCCGGCCTGCAGGATCCGCTGCTGCGCGGGCTGCCGGCCACGTTCGACGCCTTCACCGGCCACAAGGAGGCCGTCACCCGCCTGCCCCGGCACGCTGTCCTGCTGGCCCGCTCGCCGGCCTGCCCGGTCCAGGCGTTCAGGGTCGGCGCCAACGTCTACGCCACCCAGTTCCACCCCGAGCTGGACGCGGCCGGCATGTGTACCCGGATCGAGGTCTACAAGCATGCGGGCTACTTCGAACCGGGACAGGCCGACGAGCTCAAGGCGCTGGCCCGCCGGAGCGACGTCACCCAGCCGGCCGCCATCCTGCGCCGGTTCATCCGGCGCTACGCCGGTCTCGGCCGGCCCATGGCGGGCAAGGACTGAGGCCGGGCGTGGGGGATTATTGCCCGGTGCGGATCGAAGCGGTGACCTACGACCATCCTGAGGCGGCGCGGCTGATTGCCGAGGTCCAGCAGGAGTACGTGACCCGGTATGGCGGTGAGGACGAGACCCCGGTCGACCTGGCCGAGTTCGCGCCGCCCCGCGGGCTGTTCCTGGTCGGCTACGACGGTACGGCGGCGGTCGGATGCGGCGGGTGGCGGTCACGTGGCGCTGACGCCGAGATCAAGCGGATGTACGTGGCGCGCACCGCGCGCGGCCGCGGGCTGGCCCGGCTGATGCTGGCTGAACTCGAACGCACGGCGCGGGCGGCGGGCCACCACCGGGCCGTCCTGGAGACGGGCGATAAGCAGCCCGAGGCGGTCGCGCTGTACCGTTCGGCCGGCTACACCGAGATTCCCGCGTTCGGCTATTACGCCTGCACCGCGGGCAGCTTGCACTTCGGCAAGCCCCTTGGTCCCGGCTAGCCGGCCTCGCTGATCACGTGGCCGACCAGGCTGATCAGCACGTCCTTCACCGAATCGCGCTGCCGCGCGTCGCAGGGGACAACCGGCGTCCCGGGACCGAGGCTGAGCGCGATCCTGATGTCGTCCGGCTCGAACCGCGGGGTGCCGTCGAAACAGTTGACCGCCACGATGAACGGCGTCATGTTCCGCTCGAAGTAATCAACCGATGCGAAACAGTCCGCTATCCGCCGGGTGTCGGCCAGGATCACCGCGCCGACGGCGCCGACCGCCAGCTCGTCCCACATGAACCAGAAGCGCTCCTGGCCGGGCAGGCCGAACAGGTAGAGCACGATGTCCGACGGGAAGGTGATCCGGCCGAAGTCCATCGCCACCGTGGTCGTGGCCTTGCCGCCCACGCCGGCGGTGTCATCGCCGCCCGCGCTCCGGTCGCTGAGCGGCTCCTCGGTACGCAGGGGCCTGGTCTCGCTGATCGCGCCGACCATGGTGGTCTTGCCCGCGCCGAATCCGCCGGCGATCAGGATCTTCGCGGTAGACGGCACGCCGTTGTCACCAGCGGGGACAGCCATGGGCGCCTCACGCGAAGAGTCAAGACGGATGGGGCGCCAGGTCACCCGGCTCCCAGGAGTGCGCCGTCATTTCGCTGCTCAGCGTGCACTGCTCGGCGGGCGGCCGAGTCCCCCGGCGTAGCCGTATGTGAATGTTCAACGGGACACTAACAGCGGCGGCGCCGGGATGTCCGGGTAACGGCCGATATGTGATGGGGACGGCGGCCCGGGTTCCCCGCGAGCGGCGGCCGGGAGCAGTTCGCCCGTCGGGTCCTCCCGCCGGGCGTGAGCTGGCCAGCCAGGTCCACCGGGCCGGGCTCAGCAGCAGCGCGGCCGTGACCACCAGGCGGCCGCTCGGGGTATCCTCGGTCACCCAGCCTGACCTCTCTGTTTACGTGACTGCTCGGCCTCCCGGGCCATGATGACGCGTCGGCGGACTTCTCCCGCACTCGAGCAATCGGCTCCGGCGCCCAGGGTCCGGCACCGGGCCCAGATATTGCAATTGGTTATTATATTGCCACAGATAGTAGTTTGTGACGCATATCACACCGCGCGCGGTCAACCCGCCGGGCCCAACCTTTGCGAATCGGTTGCGGACCCCACCCCCTTTTCTGGCAATGTAGATCGCCGACGGTGATTGCCCCTTACAGCTAGGCCCGATGTGGTCAAGGTGCATGCATCCTGCGCAATTGGCGACGTCCCGGGCATGTAAGGTGCCTTACCGGAGAATCGCTGCCCAGTGTGAGGCCCAGTGTGAGACGCTGTGCCGCAGCGGTCGATGCACCGGGCATCTTGTCCGGTGTGCTTGCCGGACGAAAGGATTGCCTTGTCACGACACCGGACGGGGGCCCGCAGTTCACGGCGGAGGGCCCGCTTCTTGCGTCGCAACGGGGTCATTCTTCCCGCCGCAATCGTCGCGGCAATTGCGATCGCTGCCGTTTCGGTGGCCGCCTGGATAATGGGCCCCTCGATTTCCGGTGCGACCGGGGCGGCGGCGGCCATCGAGGCGATTCCCAACAGTCATACGGTAGCGCTGCTGGAGCAGGAGCGGCAGCAGATGATCCAGATGAGCGAGGCGTCGCGCACGTTGACCGTGGTCGCGCGGCCGAAGCTCGCATCCCCCCAGGCGGCGGCATCGCAGTCGGCCAGCGGCTCCTCGTCCGGCAGTTCGTCAGGCTCCAGCTCCGGGACGACGGTGCCGATCGTCGCGGCGCCCGCCCCGGGAACGGCCAAATCCATTGCCTTCCAGATGATGACCAGTTTCGGCTTCCCGACGTCAGAATTCAGCTGCCTGGACAGCATCTGGACGCGGGAAAGCGGCTGGATCTACGACGCGGAGAACGCGAGCGGCGCGTACGGCATCCCGCAGTCGCTGCCGGCATCGAAGATGGCCAGCGCCGGCGCGGACTATTTGACGAATCCGGCCACCCAGATCAGGTGGGGCCTCGGGTACATACAGTCGGTGTACGGCAATCCCTGCGCCGCCTGGAATTTCGAGCTGGCGAACGGCTACTACTGAGCCGGTGATTTTCCCCCGCCGCATCTCTGTCCCATGATTGCGTAAAGCTCTCAACCATATTCTGTTCGGATAAATTCTGGGCGGTTTCCGCAGGGACGTCATCATACGGTAATGTCACCATTTGCGATTGTAGTGCTACTTGCCGTTAACATTGGACTCCGGGCCGGTCTTCCTCGCCGGCTGTCCTGAGATGATCTGCAGCAAATATTCAGCTAATATTCAGGAATTTTATGCCCTGTGTCGCAAGCGAGGCATTCTTTCGGGAGTGCGGCATGAGCCGTCCCGGGACGCGTTTTCGCACTCCAGAAGCCATATAGCGGTTCAGTTGCCAGCCACTTCGCCGATGGGTGTGACTCATGTCACATCCCATTTGGGCCTTGTTCACCGACTTCATCCGGCATGGTTAGGGGTCGTTAGCGCCCCGCTCGTGTGACGGCTGCCCGAAGCGCAGCCCTGGTGCCCTGACCCGCGCCACGTCCACGAGCTATTGCCCGGCCATCCAGGAACGGACGCCGGCTGCCAGGGGGCGGAGGATATCGCGTACCGCGTGAGTCAGACGCGCGCGATCAACCGAAGGGTCACCTTGTCGCGGGACCGGATCATCACCCGGAAGCGGAACAAGCTCACCATCATCGCGGTGGCCGGCGCCCTGAGCATGGCGACCGCAGCATCGGCCGCCGCGGCGGCCTGGCCGTCGGGCCCATCGGCCGGGACGGCGTTCAGCAGGCTCACCGTCGCATCGTCAGCGGCAGCGGCCCGGCAGTCCACCACTGGGGATTACCTCGGCGTGCAGCACGCCCGGGAGATCGCGGGCCGCCAGGCCACGCTGACGCTGCTCGCGCAGCAGGCCGCGGCCGGCCAGGCCGCGGCGCGCCGGGCCCACGCGGTGCTGCTGGCCAAGGAGGCCGCCGCCCGGCAGGCGGCTCAGCAGGCCGCGGCCCGGACCGCCGCCCGGCAGGCGCCGGTTCAGCAGGCGGCCAGCCGGCAGACGGCGAGCACCGCCGCGCCGGCCGCCTCCGGCTCACCGCAGTCGATCGCGACGGCCATGCTGGGCTCGTTCGGCTGGTCGTCCAGTCAGATGTCCTGCCTTCAGCCTCTGTGGGCCGGGGAGAGCGGCTGGAGCGTCACCGCGAGTAACCCGTCGACCGGCGCCTACGGCATCCCGCAGGCGATGCCGGGATCGAAGATGGCCAGCGCGGGACCGGACTGGCAGACGAACGCGGCCACCCAGATCAGGTGGGGCCTGGGCTATATCAAGAGCACCTACGGTTCGCCGTGTGCCGCCTGGAGCCACGAGCAGTCGGCCGGCTGGTACTGAGACAAGGACCGCGCGGCCCTGGGCGTCACGATCGGTGACGCTCAGGGCTCCGGCCGGAACGTGCGCATCTCCTCGTCGAAGGCGGCCAGGCTGCGGCTCCAGGCCCGTTCCGGCGCCGTCATGTACAGGGCATAGGACTGCCGGCCGGCCGGGGTGTCCGCGATGTACATCAGGTCGAGGACGTGGACCCGGCCCACACCCGGATCCTGCCAGGTGAACTCCCACGACGCCGCGTTCATGCCGCGCAGGTTCGACCGGCCGGATGGCGATCTCCTGGTACCCGGGGAACTTGCCTTGCTGCTGGGTCAGGTTGGCCAGCGTCCGGGCCTCGGTCACCATGTCGGCATAGGTGTGCGGGGTCAGGTCGATTTCCAGGTAGGTGTGGACGCCCGGGGCGTAGAAGTGGGTGGCGTTTCCCCGGCTGACCACGGTCCAGGTGGCGGGCACCGCGACCGTGTAGCCGGCGGTCGCGCCGGCCGAGGATCCGGCTAGCTTGTCCAGCTGGTAACCCGGGGGGAGCGGGCCGGTGCTGGGTGGCGCGGCCGCCGCGGCGACCGGCGACTCGGCGGCGACCTGGCCCGCGGTATTCAGGCCCGAGGAGTGACGGTAGGCGCGCAGCCCCATGACGCCCGCCGCGACGGCGACGACCAGCGCCAGCACACCCAGCGATATGAGGGCCCGGCGGCGCGGCGTCCGCGAGGTGGCCGGGGCCGTACCGGCGGTCTTGCGCTGCGGGGCGGGCCGCGCCGGAGTGGACGGCAGGCTGGCCAGGCTCGGCGGCTTGGACGGGCTGGGCGGGCTGGGCGGCGGGATGCCCCCGGGGGACTCCGCGAAGAACTCGGCGGGCGTAGGTGGCCGGTGCGGCGGTTCCCCGCGGCCGGGCGAGGCTGGGCCGGCCGGGCGGCCCGGGGCCGAACCGGACGGCGCCTGCCGCGCGGCGGGCAGCTGGACCGGGATGGTGCGGTCGGCCTGCACCGGAAGGTCCACCGACGTGGGTGCCCCGACGACGGCCTGCTGGCTCTGTGCAGCCGGTGCGGCCGCCTCGGGCCGTCGCGGAGCGGGCGGGCCCGCGCTGCCGTCCGGGGCGGCGGACATCCCCGCATCCGCGATGCCGGCAAAGGCGTAGCGTCCCGCCGGTCAGGCAGCGCGGCCCCGAGCATCCGGGCCGCGGTCGTGGCCCCCGGCCGCTCGGCCGGGTTGCGCCTGAGCAGGGCCCCGATGACGGGAGAAAGCGCGGCGGCCGACGGCGCGGACGGCGGCTCCTCGTTGATGATGGCGGACATCGTCGTGATCGCGCCGCCGGCCCGGTCGAACGGGCCGTGTCCCTCGACCGCCGCGTACAGCGTCGCCCCGAGTGACCACAGGTCCGACGCGGGCGTCGCGGGGTTACCCTGGATCCGCTCCGGGGCCGTGAATCCCGGTGATCCCATGACCATCCCGGTCTGGGTCAGCCCGGGATCACCCTCGAACGTCGCGATGCCGAAGTCGGTGAGGACGGCCCGGCCGCCCTCGGCGAGCAGCACGTTGCTGGGCTTCACGTCGCGGTGCAGCACGCCGGCGGCGTGGGCGGTGGCGAGCGCGGCGAGCAACTGCCGGCCGACCTCGGCCGCCCGCTGGGGCGGCAGCGGTCCCTCGCGGGAGATGATCTGGTCCAGTGAGCGCGCCTGGACGAGCTCCATGATGATCCACGGGCACCCGTCCTCCTCGGCGACGTCGAACACCGTGACGACGCCCGGGTGGCTGAGCCGTGCCGCGGTCCTCGCCTCGCGGTGGGTTCGCTCGTACGCCTTGGAGCGTTCCTCGGGCGTCAGGCCGTCCCTGATGCGCAGTTCCTTGACCGCCACCTCGCGATCGAGGAGCTCATCCCACGCGCGCCAGACTGTGCCCATCGCGCCCCGTCCGATGGGATCCTGAAGGCGGTAGCGCCCAGCGATGACGCGCCCCGTGCCCGCCATAGCGTGCATAGCCGGACCATACACGGGATTAGCGCAAAGGTCCCTGGGTTGCTGGTGAGAGTTCGGGAGCTGTTCTCTGGGCGGCCGCCGGGAGGTGGCGGCTACCGCGGCGGCAGGCTGCCGATCGTCAGCGCCGGGCCGGACGGGTCGGCGAAGAAGTCATTGCCCTTGTCGTCCACGATGATGAAGGCCGGGAAGTCGCGCACCTCGATCTTCCAGACCGCCTCCATGCCGAGCTCCGGGTATTCGAGCACCTCGACGTGGGTGATGCAGTCCTCGGCCAGCCGGGCCGCGGCGCCGCCGATGGAGCCGAGGTAGAACCCGCCGTGCTGCTGGCACGCCTGGGTCACCGCTTGCGACCGGTTGCCCTTGGCCAGCATGACGTAGGACCCGCCCGCGGCCTGGAACCGGTCCACGTAGGAGTCCATCCGGCCCGCGGTCGTCGGCCCGAACGAGCCCGACGCGTACCCTTCCGGGGTCTTGGCCGGCCCCGCGTAGTAGACGGCGTGGTCGCGCAGGTAGGCGGGCAGCGGCTCGCCCGCGTCGAGCCGCTCGGCGATCTTGGCGTGAGCAATGTCACGGGCCACGACGAGCGGCCCGGACAGCGACAGCCGGGTCCGGATCGGGTAGTTCGACAGCTCGGCCCGGATCTGGTCCATCGGCCGGTTCAGGTCGACCCGGACCACCCCGGCGTCGGCGTCGGCGTCCGCTTCGGTCGGGTCGGGCAGGTACTGGGCCGGGTCGGTCTCGAGCTGCTCGAGGAACACTCCCTCCGGGGTGATCTTGCCGAGCGCCTGCCGGTCGGCCGAGCAGGACACCGCGATGGCGATCGGGAGGGACGCGCCGTGCCGGGGCAGCCGGATCACGCGGGCGTCGTGGCAGAAGTACTTGCCGCCGAACTGGGCGCCGATGCCGATCCGCCGGGTGATCTCGAGCACCTGCTGCTCGAGCTCGAGGTCACGGAAGCCATGCCCGGACGGCGACCCTTCCTTGGGCAGGCTGTCCAGGTAGCGGGCCGACGCGTACTTGGCCGTCTTGAGCGCGAACTCGGCGCTGGTCCCGCCGACCACGATGGCCAGATGGTAGGGCGGGCACGCGGCCGTCCCCAGCGACCTGATCTTCTCCTCCAGGAACGCGAGCATCCGGTCCGGGTTGAGGACCGCCTTGGTCTGCTGGTACAGGAACGACTTGTTGGCCGAGCCGCCGCCCTTGGCCATGAACAGGAACTTGTACGCGTCGCCCGGGGCCGCGTAGACCTCGATCTGGGCCGGCAAGTTGCTGCCGGTGTTCCGCTCTTCCCACATCGTGAGCGGCGCCATCTGGGAGTACCGGAGGTTCAGCTTCGTGTAGGCGTCGTAGACACCCCGCGCGATGTGCTCCTCGTCACGCCCGTCGGTCAGTACCGTCTGGCCGCGCTTGGCCATGACGATGGCGGTGCCGGTGTCCTGGCACATCGGCAGCACGCCGCCCGCGGCGACACATGCGTTCTTGAGCAGGTCACGGGCCACGTACCGGTCGTTCGGGCTGGCCTCGGGGTCACCCAGGATGGACCGTAGCTGGCTGAGGTGCCCGGGCCGGAGCAGGTGCGCGATGTCGTGCATCGCCGCCCCGGTGAGCTCGGTGAGGACCTGCGGATCGATCTCGGTGAACGTTTTGCCGAACGCCTGCCGGGTGGTGACGCCCTCCGCGCTGATCAGGCGGTACGTGGTGTCATCCTCGCCGAGGGGGAGCAGGTCGGTGTAGCCGAATTCGGGCATTGTGGCAGGTCCTCGTCGGTCGGTCGTGGGTTCGTCATCAGCTTAGGCCGCTGGCGGGCGGTGCGGGCCAGTTGCGATATCGGGCGAATCAGGCCCATTTCCGCTCTCCGGAGGGCGCCAGCTCGTAAGATTTGTCGCGCGGCAAACGTTTGAGAGATGATCATGAAGGCACCCGCGGCGGCGGCCCGCCCTGCAGAGGTTAGCGGGCACGGCGCAGCGGGTGGCCTTCGACGCGACGGAGCGGAGGAGCAGGCGTGAGTTCTGTGCAGGCAGCGGCCGATGCCGCCGCGGCGTTGACCGCCCGCCGTGAGGAGATCGCGCGACGCTGGGCTGATCTTCCCCTGTTCACCACGGTGTTCGCGGGCCAGCGGAGCGCCTACGGGGCGGCCGGCTGGTGGACGCGCTGGTCGGTGCGGCGCGCTCGGGACGCGCGGACGACTTCGGTCGGCGGCCTTCGCCGTGGTCAGCGGGCCCGGCTGGGGACCGGCGGCCGACGTGGGTGAGCGGGTCTCGCGGCGGCGTCCGGGGCGTGATCCTCGACGTCTCGGGCGTGACGCTCGTCGACTCCTACTGGGCCGGGTGCTGACCGAGATCGCGGCGGACTGTTCCCTGCTCGGGTCCGGGTCATGACGATGGAGCCCTGCGCCGGCCGCTGCCCGTACGCAGCGACGTGGACCTGATGTCGGTGCGGGAGGCCACCCGGGCCGCGGCGGCCGCGGCCGGCTTCAGCCTGGTCAACCAGACCAAGCTGGTGACCGCGGTGAGCGAGCTGGCCCGCAACGCGGTCGTGCACGGCGGCGGGGGCGAGGTACTGATCGAATCCCTCGCCGATAGGGCCGTGCGCGGCGTGCGGCTCGTCATCTCCGACACCGGCCCGGGAATCCGGGACATCCCGCAGGCCCTCACCGACGGCCACAGCACCGGCCATGGACTGGGCCTTGGGCTGGGCGGCGCCCGCCGGCTGGTCGACGACTTCTCGATCGAGAGCACGCCGGGCCGGGGCACCACGGTGACCATCGCCATGTGGGCGCCCAGCGCGGCACCCGGCCCTCGCGTGGCGCCTGTCCCGTGACCGCCGGTTTCGCCGTCTCGGCCGGATGGGACCTCCCGGTCGGGGACCACAGCCAGGTGCATGCCGCGGTGGCCGGGCCGGCGATGCGACCGGGCCGACGACACGGCCGTGGTCGTCGTGGCCGGGGCGGCACCGGAGACGCGATCATGACGGACGGGCCCACGATGGGGCATCCCGGCTTCTCATCAGGGGATGACGACGGCCGCGGGCTGGCCGGGGACGGCGCGCACGCGCCGGGAGACTGGGCCCTGTCCTGCTGGCGGGTCGGGCCGGGCGAGGCCGCCCAGACGTGCGCGGACCTCGCCGCCGCCCTGGCCCGGCTGGGCGCGAGCGCCGAGGACCGGAGCCGCGCCGTGGCCAGCCTGTGGACCACTCTCCGCGGCCGGCTCCCGGTCACCGTCACCTTCCGCCTGACCGTCGCGGACGACCACCGGATCGGCCTGGTCGCCGTGCACGACGACGTCGTCGCGACCATGCGGCTGCCGGTCGCGCCGGCGGCCGCCGCTGGGCCGGCGGGACCGGTTCCGGTGCTGCTCGACATCATCGCGGAGACCCGCGACGCCCTCGACCAGCACCGCCGGGAGCTGGAGAACACCGACCGGGGGCTCCTCGCGCTGCACGCGGAGCTGGCCGGCCAGGCCGAGCAGCTCACCTGGGCCGGCGAGCGCCAGCGCGAGCTGCTGCGTACCGAGCAGGCCGCCCGGGCCGCGGCCGAAGCGGCCCGGGCGCGGCTGGCCTTCCTCAGCCACGTCGGTGCCGTACTGGGGGCCTCACTCGACCACCGTCAGGTGCTGTCCCGGCTCTCCACCCTGCTGGTGCCCCGGTACGCGAGCCGGGCCCAGGTCTGGCTGGTCACCGAGCACGAGGACCTGGAGCTCTACGGCGCCGCCGGGGACGCGGACCCGCCCGAGGTCGTGCGCCGGGTGCGCGTGACCCGCCGTCCCGAGCAGGTCACCCCGTCCGGCCCGGGTTCGGCCGACGGGGACGGGAGCCTGCTGGTCGTCCCGCTCGTCTCGCTGGGCACCGTCCTCGGCGTGCTCACCGTGACCCCGCCCGGCCGGCCCTTTGGCCGCGACGACGTGATCATCGTCGGCGAGGCGGCCGGGCGGGCGGCCGCGGCCCTGGCCAACGCGCTGCGGTTCGAGCAGGAGCGGGAGGTCGCCCAGCGCCTCCAGCACGCCATGCTGACCGAGCTGCCGACCGGTCCCGGCGTGGAGTGCGCGGCCCGCTACCTGCCCGCGGTCACCGGCCTGAACGTGGGCGGCGACTGGTACGACGCGTTCTGCCGCCCGGACGGCACGCTCGTCCTGGCGGTCGGGGACGTGGCCGGTCACGGGCTCGTCGCCGCCACGCTGATGGGCCAGCTCCGCACGGCGCTGCGGGCCTATGCCATGGACCTGCCCGAGCCGGGTGAGGTGCTCGCCCGGCTGCAGGCGCTGATCCGGCACCTCGATCCCGATCATTGCGCCACCGCCGTCCTGGCCATGATCACGCCCGACGGCCGGATGAGCCTGGCCACGGCCGGTCATCCGCCGCCGCTGCTGCGCGAGCCGGACGGCTCGGTGCGCCGGCTGGAGTGCTTCGGGCCCATGCTCGGCCTGCCGATCGACCACGACTACGACTACGCGGTGGACACGCGGACTCTGTCGCCGGGTTCGATGCTGCTCTTCTACACCGACGGCCTGATCGAGCGGCGCGACACGATCATCGATACCGGCATCGACCAGCTCGCGGCCGCGTTCGGCCGGGCGCCCGGCCGCCCGGACCAGATCGCCGACACCCTGTGCGAGGTCATGCTGAGCGACAGCAGCCGCGAGGACGACACGTGCCTGCTGGTGTGCCAGCTGACGGCGGACCGGGACGGCGTGACCGGCTGGCGCGGCCCCGGCCATGCAGACCGAGCCAGAGTCATGAGCCCGGCATGTGGCGTGAGCCGGGCGTGTGGCGTGGGCCGGCCCGGGGCCTGGCTAGCGACCGCCGCGTCCGGTCTCGTCCCGCCTCACGCGGACATCGAGAAAGGGGCGCCTGGTCCTCTCGCGCCATCGGCGCCGACGTCGAGGCCCTGCGGTTCGGCGGCCTGCTGGAAGGCGGCCAGGCCCTCGGCCAGCTGGGCGCGGGCCGACGGCGGCATCGCCTCGAGGACCTGTGCGATCTGTTCTCGCCTGCTTCGCCGCGCCTGCTCCAGCAGCGCCTCGCCGTCGCCGGTGAGGCGGAGGCTGACCGCGCGCCTGCTTTCGCGGCCCGTGTCGCGGGTCAGCAGGCCGGCCGCCTCCAGCCGGTCGCAGAGGCGGCTGGCCGAGGACGGAAGGGCCCCCAGCGCCTCGGCGAGCTGACTCAGGTTGAGCTCGCCATAGCGGCCCACCGCCGTGAGCGCGCGCAGCTGGGTAGGGGAGATCCGCACATCGAGGTTTTCCGCGACGTGTGCCCAGATGCCCACGAGGGCATCGGCGGCCGCTTCAACCTCGACCGCGGCCCGCTGCGATGGCGCGGGTTCAGCCCGGTGCGAGGCCATGCGTCCACTCTCGCACATCATCGTGCCACCAGGCACCCACCATTCGGCCAAGTCGCGGCCGGTCGGGCACACTTGCGCCGGCGCTGCCGCATAGACATACGTGAGAAGCCATGACTGATTACACCGAGGTCGAACGCTCGATCTGGCGCGCCCGTCCGGCCCGCCTCGTCGATGCGGCGCTCGAGGCCATCGATGCCTGGCTGGGGGTCGACGGGGCCGAGGTCCTGCTCATCGACTATCACCAGTCGCATCTCGTCCCCTTCGCCAACGGTGCGGGCGGGCGGCCGGTGCCCGTGGACGGGCACCCGGCCGGGCAGCGCCTTCGCGTCCTGCCGGACCGTCCCCGACGAAGACCGTCTGTACCTCCCGCTCAGCGTGTACGGCGAGCGGCTGGGCGTACTGGCGGTGAGGCTGCCGCCGGACAGCGAGGCCAGCTCGGACGAGCTGGCCGCCGTGGCCGGCACCCTGGCCCGGGCCATCGTTGTCGCGGACACCGCGACCGACATCTACCGCGAAGTCCGGCGGCGCAAACGCCTGACCGTCGCCGCGGAGATGCAATGGGAGCTACTGCCCGGCCGCACCAGCCGGTCGGACGAGTTCAGCCTGGCCGGACAGCTGGAGCCGGCCTACGCCGTCTCGGGCGACAACTTCGACTGGTCGATCTCGCGGGAGAGTCTCACGCTCTCGGTGACGAACGGGATGGGCAGCGGCATCTCGGCGGCCCTGCTCACCCAGCTGGCCGTGTCCTCGCTGCGTAACGCGCGGAGGTCCGGGGCGGGGCCGGCCGAGTCGGCCGAGCTGGCCAGCGGGATGGTCTACGGCCAGTACGGCGGCGATAGCCATTCCTCGACCCTGCTCCTGCGCATCACGCTGGCGACCGGGGAAGCCGAAGTCGTCGATGCGGGGTCGCCCCGCATGCTCCGCATCCGGCACGGCGAGATCGAGCCGGTCCCGTTCGACGAGCAGATGCCGCTCGGCATGTTCAGCGACACCCGGTACCGGGCCCAGCGGCTCACCCTGCTGCCCGGCGACCGGCTCGTGATCCTCAGCGACGGTCTCTACAGCGCCCGCGGCCCGTCCGGGAGGATCTACGGGGACGCGCCGCTGACCACCGCGATACGCCGATCCCGGCTCCAGGACCCGGAGGAGGCCGTGCGTTTCATGATCAGTGATCTGCTCCGCACCACGAGGGTTCCGATCTGGCCGACGACGCGATCGCGGTCTGCCTGGACTGGAACGGGGCCACCCCGCCTCCGGAACCGGCAGGCGGAGCCGGTGGCGCGGAGCTGATCACCCCGGCGGGCACGTCACCTGATGTCATGACTTGATGACGAATGACTGGCCTTGTATTGTGACGCCATGCGGCGGCGCCGCGCCGTGCGGTGCCCCCGTCCGCACGAAGTCAGCTCGCCACGCGGTGCCCCCGTCCGCGTGTGGCTGAGCGGGCGGCGCCGCCGCGACCATTCGTTAGCCGGAAAGCCTCGACCGGAGCAGCTGCTTACCGAGGTCGGCGCCCTTGCGGCTGTCGGCCTGCGCCTTGCGGAACAGGTCCGCGGTCTCCTTGTCGCCGTCCCGCTCCGCGTCCTGGATATAGGTCTCCAGTCGCAGCGCGTTGTCCAGGCAGGTCTCGGTGTACCAGATGAGGTTGTAGTCCTTGTCCTTCGTCCCGGTGACGTGCCCGGTTTCGGCTATGGGTCATCGTGGTGTCCTCCTATCCACATGGGCCCGATGTGGGCACTTTCATTCCCCGCGGCCGGTGGCCGCGTCGCGGGCCCGGTCCGCGGCGGCGACCGCCGGCCCGGCGGTCTTCAGTACCCCCGGCGAGGGCGGCTGTGGGGGTGCGGCCGGGTCGGCGCGGTCTTCTTGGCCGCCGCGACCTTGTACCCGAGCTCGCTGGCTTCCTCGGCGCTCAGCGACTCCCGCAGCAGCGGCCAGACCGCTGTCTCCTCGTAGCTGATGTGCTCCCGGCCGGCCCGGATGAACGCGCCGACCAGTTCCTCGAACTGCGGGTCGCTCGCGTCCAGCTTGTCCAGGCGATCCAGGACTTCCTTGCCCTCTTGCTCCTGGCCGGTCGCGGTGCTGGCCAGCCGCTCACCGTCGGGGACCCGGTCCCGGACGGCGGGCCAGACGTACATTTCCTCCACGGCCTCGTGCTTTGACTCCTCGATTACGAGCTGCTCGACCATCTTCTTCCGGAGGGCCAGCTCGTTGTCGCGGGCGCCCGCCGCCGCGGTCGGGCCCTTCTCCAGCTCACTGAGCATCTGCTTGACCTCTTGGTGATCACGGCCAAGCACGTCGAACACGGTTGGCATCAGATCCTCCCGGCTGCTGTCCGTTCGGATTCCGGCGTCTTCCCTCACAGCCCGCGATAAACCCGCTACGCGCAATTCCCCACTGGCCATGCCGGCCCGCGCGTGCTCGCTGGCGCCTCTGAGCAGGTCCAAGGACGCACAGTGGTGACTATAGAGCACGTTCCATGCCAGGCGCAGGGGTTACGCCGGGAGTTGCTTTTGGCGGCCTTGGAGGTGGCGGATGATGTCGTCCCAGTCTTCGCCCTGGAGAGCGGGCGGGACCCGCCACACGTCGATGGTGCCGAACATCCCGATCACGCGGACGTTGATGGTCGGAGCATCGGGGGCGGCCGCGTCGTTGCCCCAGTCCCGGCGGTGGCCGAAGACGGCGAGCCCGCTGACGTCCACGTTGACGCCTGCTGGCACGTAGATGTCGATGTTGCCGCAGACGGCGACGACGGCCATCGTCGTGTTCGGCTCATCGATGGTCGCTTCACGCAGGTCGAAGTCGACGTCGGCGAAGGCACTGACGGCGAGCGTCCGGCGGTGCAGCCGCAGCCGCCCGCGCCGGGCCACGTGACCGAACAGCCCGGTGGTGAGCCGGGCGGCCTTGCGGCCCGGGCGCGCCGCCTGCGTGGCGATCCTGGGCAGGTCTTCCTGGACCCGCGCCAGTTCGGCGCCGACCCGCGCGCTCAGCGCGGCCTCGACCCGGGCCGAGAACTCCTCCAGCGTTAGCCGGCCCGCCAGCAGGTGCTCGCGAAGCGAGATGACCGTCTGCTCGCGCTCGGCATCCGAGACGCGGAGAGATTCGTCACCCATGGCCTCACGCTAGACGAGGCCGCAGTTCCCGGCTAGCTCGTTCTCGGCCGGATCATCCCTTGGCCAGGCGGGGGAGGAGGGCGGCGGCGGCGGTGATGCCGGCGATCGTCGCCACGACCAGGACGCCCACGTCGAGGGGCATGTCGGTGGGGATGCCGAGCAGCAGGCCGCGCAGCGCGTCGACCTCGTAGGAGAGCGGGTTGACCTTGGTCACCACCTGAAGCCAGCCGGGCATGATCTTGACCGGGTAGAGGGCGCTGGAGCTGAAGAACAGCGGCATGGTGATGGCCTGGCCGATGCCCATCAGGCGGTCGCGGCGCAGCGCGAGTCCCGCGATCGTCATAGACAGGCAGGAGAAGAAGGCCGAGCCGAGGACGACGACGAACGCGGTGGCGATCAGCTTCAGCGGGTTGCCCGTCAGCGCCACGCCGAGAATGGCCGACAGCACCACCACGACGGCCGCCTGGATCACGGACCGAAGGCCGGCCGCGAAGGCCTTGCCAGTGATCAGGGCCGAGCGCGGGGTGGGCGTCACCATCAGCTTGGTCAGCACGCCCGCGTCCCGCTCCCAGATGATCTGGATGCCGTAGAAGATCGCGACGAACAGCGCGGATTGCCCGATGATGCCGGGCGCCAGGTAAGCCAGATAGGGGATGCCCTGCGGGGTCGGGATCGCGTGGATCTTGGTGAACGTCTCGCCGTAGATCAGCAGCCACAGCGCGGGCTGGATGGCCCGGGTGTACAGCTCCGAGCGGTCGTGCCGGATCTTGCACAGCTCGACCCAGCACAGCGTCACGATCCGGCTGGCCAGGCTCCGGGCCGCGAACAGCGGGCCGTCAGCCGAGACGACGGGCCGTGCTCCGGGTGCGACGGACGCCACGGATGCCTCCCTTCTCTGCGTTGTCGTCCAGCGTCCCGCCGGTGTAGTGGCGGAACACGTCGTCCAGCGTGGCGTGGTCGCCGAGCGTCGCCTTCAGGTCGGCCGGCGTTCCGGTGGCGCGGACCCGGGCCCGGTGCATGAGCGCCACCCGGTCGCAGTAGACGTCCGCCTCGTCCATGTAGTGGGTCGTCATCAGCACCGTCATCTGGTGCTCGTTGCGCAGCTTGGTGATGTACTCCCACACGTCCGTGCGCGCGATCGGGTCCAGCCCCACGGTCGGCTCGTCGAGGACCAGCAGCCGGGGCGCGTTCACCAGCGCCTGGGCCAGCTCCAGGCGGCGGATCATGCCGCCGGAGTAGGTGGACGCCTGCCGGTGCGCCGCCTCCTGCAGTCCCATGGCGGCCAGGGCCGCGTCCACCCGCTCCGCGCGCTCCTTGCGCGGGACGTCGAACAGCCGCGCGAACAGCAGGACGTTCTCCCGGCCCGTCAGCGTCCCGTCCGCTGACAGCAACTGCGGGACGTAGCCGATCATCCGGCGCACGTGCATGGGCTGGGACACGGTGTTCACGCCGAACACGGTGATCCGGCCCGAGACCGGCTTCAGCAGCGTGACCAGCATCCGGATCGTCGTGGTCTTGCCCGCCCCGTTCGGCCCGAGCAAGCCGAACGTCTCGCCCGGCTCGATCTGCAGGTCCAGATGATCCACCGCGGTATGGCTGCCGAACGAATAGGTGATCTCCTGGCATGCCACCGCGGGCATGCTATCGGCGGGAGCACCGGCGGGCCCGCCGCCCTGGGCCAGAACTGTCACCGTGCCTCCACCGTGTCCTCCAGCGGGGCCTCCTCGGGCCGTGCATTCACCGCGTCCATCCGCCCGGCCAGGCGGACCAGCGCGGGAATGGCCGCGCCGAGCGCCTCCTGGTCCGGGGCGGGAAGTTCGGACAGCGCGCGCGCCGTCAGCTCGGCGCGCAGGTCGCGCCATTGCGTCAGGCGCTGCTTGGCCCGGCTCGTCGCGCTCAGCCGGACCGTCCGGCCGTCGGTGCTGGAGCGCCCCCGGCTGATCAGTCCCTGCGTTGCGAGATCCCCGACCATCGTGCTGACCGTGTTCGGCGCCAGGCGAAGCTCGCGCGCGGCCTCGGCGACCGTGATGCCCGGGTGCGACGCCGCGAGCCGCAGCAGTTCGGACCGGGCGGGGGGCAGCGGCTCGGTTGGCGACGCGTGCCGCGTGGCGCGTCGTGTGGTCCGCCGGACCGCGCTGATCGCGGCGAGCAGGTCGGCCGCGAACGCCTGCGGCACCGGAGGATCCGCCGTCGCCGCGGGCCCGGCGGACCCGGTAGCGCCATCATCTACATCTTTCACAGAGCTAACTATATCGCGGGCTGGGAGGGGAGGGCCAGGCGGCCGGTGGCACGAATCCCGGCAGGTCGTAAATGTGCGGTGTGGTTTTCGGAT
>CAVQZM010000028.1:0-5095 GCA_963718475.1 uncultured Actinomycetes bacterium
CTCGGGTACAAGGTCGCGGCGGCCAAGAAGACCGCGCCGACCCGGCCGCACCCCCACACGCCGCCCTCACCGGGGGTACTGAAGACCGCCGGGCCGGCGGTCGCCGCCGCGGACCGGGCCCGCGACGCGGCCACCGGCCGCGGGGAATGAAAGTGCCCACATCGGGCCCATGTGGATAGGAGGACACCACGATGACCCAAGCCGAAACCGGGCACGTCACCGGGACGAAGGACAAGGACTACAACCTCATCTGGTACACCGAGACCTGCCTGGACAACGCGCTGCGACTGGAGACCTATATCCAGGACGCGGAGCGGGACGGCGACAAGGAGACCGCGGACCTGTTCCGCAAGGCGCAGGCCGACAGCCGCAAGGGCGCCGACCTCGGTAAGCAGCTGCTCCGGTCGAGGCTTTCCGGCTGAGGAATATGGTCGCTCACGCGCCGCCAAAAAAGCCACACGCGGACGGGGCAACCGCGTGGCGAGCTGACTTCGCGCGGACGGGGGCACCGCACGGCGCGGCGCCGCCGCATGGCGTCACAATACAAGGCCAGTCATACGTCATCAAGTCATGACATCAGGTGACGCGCCTCCCGGGGTGATCAACTGTGCGCCAGCCGTCCCGCCTGACGGTTCCGGAGGCGCCGCGGCCCCGTTCCAGTCGAGGCAGACCGCGATCGCGGTCGCTCGGCCAGACTGGAACCCGCGTGGTGCAGGAGCAGGTCACTGATCATGAAACGCACGGCCTCCTCCGGGTCCTGGAGCCTGGATCGCCGTATCGCCGTGGTCAGCGGCGCGTCCCCGTAGATACTCCCGGACGGGCCGCGGGCGCTGTAGAGACCGTCGCTGAGGATCACGAGCCGGTCGCCGGGCAGCAGGGTGAGCTGCTGGGCCCGGTACCGGGTGTCGCTGAACATGCCGAGCGGCATCTGCTCGTCGAACGGCACCGGCTCGATCTCGCCGTGCCGGATGCGGAGCATGCGGGGCGACCCCGCATCGACGACTTCGGCTTCCCCGGTCGCCAGCGTGATGCGCAGGAGCAGGGTCGACGAATGGCTATCGCCGCCGTACTGGCCGTAGACCATCCCGCTGGCCAGCTCGGCCGACTCGGCCGGTCCCGCCCCGGACCTCCGCGCGTTACGCAGCGAGGACACGGCCAGCTGGGTGAGCAGGGCCGCCGAGATGCCGGTGCCCATCCCGTTCGTCACCGAGAGCGTGAGACTCTCCCGCGAGATCGACCAGTCGAAGTTGTCCCCCGAGACGGCGTAGGCCAGCTCCAGCTGTCCGGCCAGGCTGAACTCGTCCGACCGGCTGGTGCGGCCGGGCAGTAGCTCCCATTGCATCTCCGCGGCGACGGTCAGGCGTTTGCGCCGCCGGACTTCGCGGTAGATGTCCGTCGCGGTGTCCGCGACAACGATGGCCCGGGCCAGGGTGCCGGCCACGGAGGCCAGCTCGTCCGAGCTGGCCTCGCTGTCCGGCGGCAGCCTCACCGCCAGTACGCCCAGCCGCTCGCCGTGCACGCTGAGCGGGAGGTACAGACGGTCTTCGTCGGGGACGGTACGGCAGGACGCGAAGGCGCGCCCGGCCGGGTGCCCGTCCACGGGCACCGGCCGCCCGCCCGCACCGTCGGCGAAGGGGACGAGATGCGACTGGTGATAGTCGATGAGCAGGACCTCGGCCCCGTCGACCCCCAGCCAGGCATCGATGGCCTCGAGCGCCGCATCGACGAGGCGGGCCGGACGGGCGCGCCAGATCGAGCGTTCGACCTCGGTGTAATCAGTCATGGCTTCTCACATATGTCTATGCGGCAGCGCCGGGCCTACAAGTGTGCCCGACCGGCCGCGACTTGGCCGAATGGTGGGTGCCTGGTGGCACGATGATGTGCGAGAGTGGACGCATGGCCTCGCACCGGGCTGAACCCGCGCCGTCGCAGCGGGCCGCGGTCGAGGTTGAAGCGGCCGCCGATGCCCTCGTGGGCATCTGGGCACACGTCGCGGAAAACCTCGATGTGCGGATCTCCCCTACCCAGCTGCGCGCGCTCACGGCGGTGGGCCGCTATGGCGAGCTCAACCTGAGTCAGCTCGCCGAGGCGCTGGGGGCTCTTCCGTCCTCGGCCAGCCGCCTCTGCGACCGGCTGGAGGCGGCGGGCCTGCTGACCCGCGACACGGGCCGCGAAAGCAGGCGCGCGGTCAGCCTCCGCCTCACCGGCGACGGCGAGGCGCTGCTGGAGCAGGCGCGGCGAAGCAGGCGAGAACAGATCGCACAGGTCCTCGAGGCGATGCCGCCGTCGGCCCGCGCCCAGCTGGCCGAGGGCCTGGCCGCCTTCCAGCAGGCCGCCGAACCGCAGGGCCTCGACGTCGGCGACGATGGCGCGAGAGGACCGGGCGCCCCTTTCTCGATGTCCGCGTGAGGCGGGACGAGACCGGACGCGGCGGTCGCTAGCCAGGCCCGGCCGGGCCCACGCCGCGGCCACGCCACACGCCCGGCTCACGCCACATGCCGGGCTCATGACTCGGGCTCGGTCTGCATGGCCGGGGCCGCCCAGCCGGTCACGCCGTCCCGGTCCGCCGTCAGCTGGCACACCAGCAGGCACGTGTCGTCCTCGCGGCTGCTGTCGCTCAGCATGACCTCGCACAGGGTGTCGGCGATCTGGTCCGGGCGGCCGGGCGCCCGGCCGAACGCGGCCGCGAGCTGGTCGATGCCGGTATCGATGATCGTGTCGCGCCGCTCGATCAGGCCGTCGGTGTAGAAGAGCAGCATCGAACCCGGCGACAGAGTCCGCGTGTCCACCGCGTAGTCGTAGTCGTGGTCGATCGGCAGGCCGAGCATGGGCCCGAAGCACTCCAGCCGGCGCACCGAGCCGTCCGGCTCGCGCAGCAGCGGCGGCGGATGACCGGCCGTGGCCAGGCTCATCCGGCCGTCGGGCGTGATCATGGCCAGGACGGCGGTGGCGCAATGATCGGGATCGAGGTGCCGGATCAGCGCCTGCAGCCGGGCGAGCACCTCACCCGGCTCGGGCCGGTCCATGGCATAGGCCCGCAGCGCCGTGCGGAGCTGGCCCATCAGCGTGGCGGCGACGAGCCCGTGACCGGCCACGTCCCCGACCGCCAGGACGAGCGTGCCGTCCGGGCGGCAGGAACGCGTCGTACCAGTCGCCGCCCACGTTCAGGCCGGTGACCGCGGGCAGGTAGCGGGCCGCGCACTCCACGCCGGGACCGGTCGGCAGCTCGGTCAGCATGGCGTGCTGGAGGCGCTGGGCGACCTCCCGCTCCTGCTCGAACCGCAGCGCGTTGGCCAGGGCCGCGGCCGCCCGCCCGGCCGCCTCGCCGACAATGATCACGTCGTCGCGGCCTGAGGGCTGGCCGGGCGGGGTCACGGTCAGCACGCCGAGGACGGTGCCCAGCGAGACGAGCGGGACGACCAGCAGGCTTCCCTCCCCGTCGGCCGAACCCGGGCCGGACGGGGTGACCTGCTCGGGACGGCGGGTAACGCGCACCCGGCGCACGACCTCGGGCGGGTCCGCGTCCCCGGCGAGCCGGTAGAGCTCCAGGTCCTCGTGCTCGGTGACCAGCCAGACCTGGGCCCGGCTCGCGTACCGGGGCACCAGCAGGGTGGAGAGCCGGGACAGCACCTGGCGGTGGTCGAGTGAGGCCCCCAGTACGGCACCGACGTGGCTGAGGAAGGCCAGCCGCGCCCGGGCCGCCTCGGCCGCGGCCCGGGCGGCCTGCTCGGTACGCAGCAGCTCGCGCTGGCGCTCGCCGGCCCTAGGCGAGCTGCTCGGCCTGGCCAGCCAGCTCCGCGTGCAGCGCAAGGAGCCCCCGGTCGGTGTTCTCCAGCTCCCGGCGGTGCTGGTCGAGGGCGTCGCGGGTCTCCGCGATGATGTCGAGCAGCACCGGAACCGGTCCCGCTGGCCCAGCCGGCGGCCGCCGCGCTGACCGGCAGCCGAGGCGCGACGACAACGTCGTGCACAGCGACCAGGCCGATCCGGTGATCGTCCGCGACGGTCAGACGGAAGGTGACGGTGACCCGGGAGCCGGCCGTGGCAAGAGTGGTCCACAGGCTGGCCACGGCGCGGCTCCGGTCCTCGGCGCTCGCGCCCAGCCGGACCAGGGCGGCGGCGAGGTCCGCGCACGTCTGGGCGGCCTCGCCCTGGCCCGACCTGCCAGCTGGACAGGGTCCAGTCTCCCGGCGTGTGAACGTCACCGGCCAGCCCGCGGCCGTCGTCATCCCCGGATGAGAAGCCGGGATGCCGCATTGCGGGGCCGTCCGTCATGATCGCGTCTCCGGCGCCCCCCCGGCCACGACGACCACGGCCGTGTCGTCGGACCGGGTCGCGTCGCCTGCCCTGGCCGCCGCGTCACGCCAGATGAGCGTGAGCCCCTCCGCACCCCACCAGGTTCCCCAGCCGTCCGCGCTTTCCCGCTCCCCCGGCCGGGCGGAAAGAATCCCGCCGACCCGGATCGCGGGCGCCCCGGGCAGACGGCTCCCGGCCCCCACCCGCGCGACGACGACCGTCCGGCTTCCGGCGCGCCGTACATGTCGAATGCCCCCGCCGCCCGGCGGCACGCGCCCAGGCCGCCGCCGAGGGAGTTCGCGGTCGAGTAGCCGTCGGCCAGCGCCACGTCGACGTCGGCGACGCCCGGGCCGTGATCCACCGCGGTCAGCTGGACCCACGCGCACGGCCCGGGATTGGTCGCGGTGGCCACCAGCCGCCCGTCGCGGGCGTGGCGGGCCAGGTTCGTGGCCAGCTCGGTGGCGATGAGCTTGACGCCGCGCGCTCGGCCGGGACCAGCTGGGGCATGCGCGGCGGCGGCCCCGGCCATCGCCACCGCGGCATGCACCTGGCTGTGGTCCCCGACCGGGAGGTCCCATCCGGCCGAGACGGCGAAACCGGCGGTCACGGGACAGGGGCCACACGAGGGCCGGGTGCCGCGCTGGGCGCCCACATGGCGATGGTCACCGTGGTGCCCCGGCCCGGCGTGCTCTCGATCGAGAAGTCGTCGACCAGCCCGCGCCGCCCAGCCCAAGACCCAGTCCGTGGCCGGTGCTGTGGCCGTCGGTGAGGGCCTGCGGGATGTCCCGGATTCCCGGGCCGG
>CAVQZM010000029.1:0-16808 GCA_963718475.1 uncultured Actinomycetes bacterium
CGTCGGGTACAAAGCGCCGGAGAACGCGACAACGGAGGTGCGGCGATGGCGTCAGCATCCGGCACGGCGGAAAGCCCGGTCATTCGCAGCGCGATACCCGCACGGATCGACCGGCTGCCCTGGTCGAGGTTCCATACCAGGATGGTGACGGCGCTCGGTGTGGCGTGGGTCCTGGATGGCCTGGAGATCACGATCGCCGCCAACGTCGTCGCCGACCTGACCAACAAGAACACCCTCAACCTGACCGCCGGGCGGTCGGCCGACATCGCCACCTGGTACCTGGTCGGCGAGGTGATCGGCGCGCTGTTCTTCGGCCGGCTGTCGGACAAGCTGGGCCGGCGGAACCTGTTCATGATCACGCTCGGCGTCTACCTGATCGGCAGCGGCCTGACCGCGGCCACCGTGGCCGGCGGCGGCTGGGTCGTGTTCCTGTACGCCACCCGGATCATCGCCGGCATGGGCATCGGCGGTGAGTACGCGGCGATCAACTCCGCGATCGACGAGATGATCCCGGCCCGGTACCGCGGCCGGGTCGACATCGCCGTCAACGGCACCTACTGGGCTGGCGCGATCATCGGCACGATCGTCACGCTGTTCCTCCTCAACCACCTGTCGGCCAACCTCGGCTGGCGGCTCGCCTTCCTGATCGGCCCGGTGCTCGGCCTCGTCATCATCTTCGTCCGGCGGAACCTGCCGGAGAGCCCGCGCTGGCTGATCATGCACGGCCGCGAGGAGGAGGCCGAGGAGCATCGCCGGATCGAGCGGAGGTCGAGGCACCGCGGTCCGCTGCCGCCGGTCGACGAAGCCAGGCGATCGAGATCAGGCCGGCCGAGCAGATCGGCTACCTCGCGCTCGCTACGACTCTGTTCAGCACTATCCCGGCCGCTCGACACTGGCGGCGGCCGCTGATGATCACTCAGTCGTTCCTGTACAACGCGATCTTCTTCACCTACGCGCTCGTGCTGCAAGTTCTTCTTCCACGTCCCGGCCGGCAGTCGCGCCGCTACTACTTCTTCGCGTTCGCGGCCGGGAACCTGCTCGGCCCGCTCACCATCGGGCGTCTGTTCGACACGCTCGGCCGCAAGAAGATGATCGCCGGCACCTACATCGTCTCCGGCGTCGCTGCTGGTCATCACCGCGTTCCTGTTCGAGCAGGGCACGCTCAACGCGACGACCCAGACGATCGCCTGGTGCGTGATCTTCTTCTTCGCCTCGGCTGGTGCCAGCGCCGGGTACCTCACCGCGAGCGAGGTCTTCCCGCTCGAGGTGCGCGCGAAGGCGATCGCCGTGTTCTTCGCCATCGCGCAGTGCTTCGGCTTGCTCGGCACCCATCTGTACGGCGAGCTGATCGGCACCGGCACACGACCCGAACAAGCTGTTCATCGGCTACCTGATCGGCGCCGGCGCGATGATCCTCGGCGGCGTGGTCGAGATCTTCCTCGGCGTCGCGGCGGAGGGCAAGTCGCTGGAGGACATCGCCAAGCCGCTGTCCATGGTCGGGAAGGCCGTCGGCGCGGTCACCGAGAAACCCCGGCCCCACAGTTCGGCCAGGCCACCTGAGCAGGCCGTCGGCCCGGAGCCCCCGCCTACCTCTCCTTCGATAATGCCCACATGTACATGACCCCTGGGGTCCTCTCCCTCCCCTAGCTCCTCCGCTCAGATCTTCGTGAAGTGGTGGAAGCATTCGTAGGCGGCGTCGCTGGCGGCGAAGTCGGCTGCCTCGGACCGCTTGACGGCCAGGTAGGCGCGGCGCCGCAACGGGCCGAGGGCCTCCATGAGCAGTTCGTCGCGCTCCAGGGCGTCCAGGGCGGAGTCGAGGGAATCCGGCAGGCGGCGTGCCCCGTAACGGTCTCGTTCGGCATCGGAAAGGGTCGAGGGGTCGACGTTGACCGCCTCACCGGGGTCGAGCTTGCCCCGGATCCCGTCCAGCCCGGCGTAGATGAACGCGCCCAGGGCCAGGTAGGGGTTGGCGCTGGAGTCCGACGGCTTCAGCTCCAGGTTGACCGAGCTGGCCGGGTCGCCGCTCAGCACGGAGCAGATCCGCACCGCCGCCTCCCGGTTGTCCATCCCGTAGACGGTGTAGGCGCTGCTCCACATCTGCGGGGCGAGGCGCCGGTAGCTGTTGACGCTGCCGCAGGTCAGCGCGGTCAGCGCGGGCAGGTGGGCGAGCACGCCGCCGATGAAGTGGTAGCCCGTCTCGGACAGCCCGTACTGGTCGCTGGGGTCGGCGAAGATGTTCCGGGTCCCGGTGGTGCCGTCCGGGCCGAGCTCGAACAGCGAACCGTGCAGGTGCGTCCCGTTGCCGGCCTGGTCGGCGACGGGCTTGGGCGCGAGGCTGGCCCACAGGCCGCGCCGGAACGCCACGCCGCGCACGGTCTCGCGGTACAGGACATGATTGTCGGCCGCGCGCAGGGCCGGGGCGTGCCGGATCGTGACTTCCTGCTGGCCGTGGCCGAGCTCGGGATAGTAGCTCTCGACGTTCAGGCCCTGCGCCTCGAGCGCCGCGACCAGGTCCATGACGAAGTCGTGGGCCAGGTGAAAGCCGGTCAAGGAGTAGCACAGGCTGTCGTCGGCGGGTACCAGCCGGTCGGGGCCCCCGGCCGGGTCGGCCTCGCGCCGGCCGAGCGTGAACTCGGGCTCGAAGGCCGCGCTCATCGCGTAGCCCTCCGCCGCCAGGTCGGCGATGGCCTGCTTGAGGAACGTCCGGGCGCACGCCTCCCAGGGCTGCCCGTCCGGCCGGACCAGGTCCGCGACCATGGCGGCCGCGCCGGGGGCGTAGGGCAGGAGCACGAACGTCCCGGGATCGGGCACGATCCGGACCTCGCCGACCGGGCCCATGCCCTCCACGGGCTGGAGGTGGTCCAGCATCGACATGGCCATCATCGCGACGGTGTGCCCGATACCGCTGGCCATCCGGGCCTCGAGCCCCGACAGGTGCGTCGCCTTGCCGCGGATGATGCCGCCGTGGTCGGCGTAGAGGAACCGGACCAGGGAGACCTGCTCGGTCTTGGCCCGCTCCAGCACGGTGTCGGCGACGTCCAGGCGTGCGTCGCCCGCTGCGGAAGAGGCTGCGTCAGTCATGGATTACGGGTAGCACGACATGTCCCGGCTCGTACAGCGCTTGGCCGGATTGCGCCGGCTCCGGCTGGCCCCCGGCGGCCAGCCGGCCGCGCTCAGTCGTATTCGACGGAGCTGTAGGCGCGCAGCTTCCATAGCTGGTGCTCGCTCTTGATGCTCCGGATCGTGCCCGAGCGGGAGCGCATGACGAGCGAGTGGGTGGTCGCGTCGCCCCCGCGGTACCGGACGCCCTCCATCAGCTCCCCGTCGGTGATGCCGGTGGCCGCGAAGAACACGTCGTCGGAGGCGACCAGCTCGTCGGTGGTGAGGACCCGGTCGAGGTCGTGGCCGGCGTCGAGGGCCCGGCGGCGCTCGTCCTCGTCCCGCGGGGCCAGCTTGCCCTGGATCGTGCCGCCCAGGCACTTGAGCGCGCACGCCGCGATGATCCCTTCGGGGGTGCCCCCGATGCCGAGCATCAGGTCGATGCCGGTGTTGGCCCGCGCCGCCATGATCGCCCCGGCCACGTCGCCGTCGGTGATGAGCTTGATCCGGGCCCCGGCCGCCCGGACCTGCGCGATGAGCTCCTGGTGCCGCGGCCGGTCCAGGATGACGACCGTCACGTCATGCGGCGAGCACGCCTTCGCCCGCGCCACGGCGGCGATGTTGGCCGCGGCCGGCGCGTCGACGTCCACCATGCCGGCCGCCTCCGGCCCGGTGGCCAGCTTGTTCATGTAGAAGACCGCCGACGGGTCGTACATCGAGCCCCGGGCCGCGACGGCCAGCACCGACACCGCGTTCGGCATGCCGTTGGCGCACAGCCGGGTGCCGTCGATCGGATCGACCGCCACGTCGCAGGCCGGGCCGGTGCCGTCGCCCACCTGCTCGCCGTTGAACAGCATGGGGGCCTTGTCCTTCTCGCCCTCCCCGATGACGACGACGCCCTTCATCGAGACCGAATTGATCAGCAGCCGCATGGCGTTGACCGCGGCGCCGTCCGCGCCGTTCTTCTCCCCGCGTCCGACCCAGCGGGCCGCGGCCATCGAGGCGGCCTCGGTGACGCGGGCCAGCTCCAGGGCCAGGTTCCGGTCGGGCGCGTGCTTGCCCGGTTCTGGCACCGGGGACGGGTCGTCGGGGCCGGTCTGGCGCGGCTGGGCGTTCGCGGTCACCGCGTTGTCCTCTGACATCCCGGCCGTCCCTTCTGTCGCATCACAAATATCTCTCCTCCGGCATCCCGGCTGTCCCGCGTGATCGGCTGTCAGCTGATGCTATGCAGCTACCCAGTCGGCGTAGCCTGGTCACCTGGAGCGGCGGACCGGAGGGCGCTAGAGCGGCGATGTCAGCAGATCAAGCGGAGTGCGCGCCGGGGCGGCGTGCGGAAGTTCCCCCCGCCCAGCATGACACGGCGGCGTCGCCCGCTCCGGCTCCGAGGGCCTCCGCGGACCCGGGGCCGCGCGGTTCGGAGCGTGCGGCGGCGACGCGCGCGGGACTCCTGGCCGCCGCGCGCGAGGTCTTCACCTCGGTCGGCTACGCCCAGGCCGGGGTCACGGACATCGTCGCGGCCGCGGGCGCGAGCGTCGGGAGCCTCTACCATCACTTCTCCGGCAAGGCCGACCTCTACCTGACGCTGTTCGAGGAGTTCCACGCGGGCCAGGTCGAGCGGACCCGCGGCGCGGCCCGGGCCGCCCGGGAGCGCGGAGCCGAGGACCCCAAGCAATTGTTCCTGGCCGGTGCCCGCGCCTACCTGGACGGATGTATCGCCGAGCGCGACCTTTCCGCGCTGTTCGTGCGTGGTGACGGGCCGCCGGGTTTCGACCTGGTGATGCGGCGCCGGCTGCGCGAGTGGGCGGACCGCAACGTCGAGTTCTTCGCCCGGGGCGCGGAGCCGGTCGATGAGGCCGCGGCGATCGTGCTTACCGGCGCCCTCATGCTGGCGGTGGCCGAAGTGTCGCTGGGCGGGGACGCCGACGCCGGGCGGGCGCTCGCCGACGGCGTCCTCGACGTCCTCTCGCGCATCGACATCACGAGCAGGCGCTGAGGCCGGCGGTGCCCACGGTCGTGAGCCCGGTGCTGCCCAGCGGCTGGTCCGTGCGGCCCAGCGCCCGGTCCATGCTGCGCGGGGGCCGGTCCGTCCTGACCTGCCTGGTGCTGTCGGCCGTCGCCATCGTCGCGGTGCCGCTGCAGCACGCCACCGCGCCGGTCAGCGTCGACTACCGGTCCGACCTGGCCAAACTCGTCCGGGACGCCCGCTACACCGTGGTGGCGCCAGCCGGGTTGCCGCCGTCATGGACACCGGTCAGCTCGGCGCTGGCCGCCGGCGGCGCCAACGGGCCCGGCACGCTGACCTGGCATCTCGGTTACATGACGCCATCGGGGACCCTCGCCTCGCTGGAGGAGACCGACGCCCGCGCGGCCGAATTTATCCGCCGGATGACCAACAACGGCACGCTCGAGTCACCCGGTGCGGCTGGCCGGGCAGACGTGGAGCACTCGCTGGAACGCGGGGCGGGGCCAGCGGTCGATGTACCTCACCAGCCCGCAGGGCGTGACGGTCGTGGTGACCGGAGACGCGAGCTGGAATGACCTGGCCACCCTGGCCGCATCGCTCCACGCGCAGTCGAGGCTGACGCCCGGCGGCGCGCCATGCGACGCCGGTGCTCGGGCTAGAACGGGGCGTCCGGATCCTCGTCGCCGGGCTGCTCGGCCATGGCCCCGGCCAGCCGGGCCCGGGCGCCCTCGAGGAGCTCACCGCAGATCGCCGCGAGCCGTTCACCGCGTTCCCACAGCTCCAGCGACTGCTCCAGGGTCAGCCCGCCCGCCTCGAGGCGCTTGACCACCGAGGCCAGCTCGTCGCGGGCCTGCTCGTAGGAGAGCGCTTCCGCCTGATCACCGGCCGCCTCCGGCCGGTCCGCTGGCCGGTTGTCTGGCCGGTCGCCCGGGCTGGCTGAGCGCTGGCTCCCGCCGCGCGGCCGGGTACCCCGTGCGGCGGATCCCGCGCGGCGGGCCGGAGACTCCGGCGCGGCGCCCGTTCCGCTGTCGCTGTCTGTCACGTAGCTCAACCTAGTTGTGGGGCTTGATGGCCGTCACATCAAGCTGGTCTTCGGCGAAACGAATAGTCAGCTTCTCACCGTCGGCCACCTCGGCGGCGCTGCGTATGACGCCGTCGTGATGGGCGTCGTCGTGATCGGGCGTCGCCGTCACGCTGGACGATCGCGTAGCCGCGCCGCAGCGTCGAGGCGGGCGAGAGGGCGAGCAGCCGGGCCTGCGTATGAGCCAGGTCGTCGCCGGCCCGGGTCAGGGCGCCGTCCAGGCACATCCGGGCCCGGCGGGCCAGCGCGCTCACCTGCTCCTGGTGCCGTTCGACCTCCCGGACCGGGTCGGCGATCGCGGGCCGGGAGGTCATCGAGGCGAGCCACGCGGTTTCGCGGTCGATGCGGCCGGTCATGCACCGGCGGGCCCGGTCGCGCAGGCCGGCGATGAGGGTGAGCTGTTCCGCTACGTCGGGGACCACGCGCTTAGCCGCATCCGTCGGCGTGGCCGCGCGGAGGTCGGCGACATGGTCGAGCAGCGGGGTGTCCTGCTCGTGCCCGATGGCGCTGACCACCGGCGTCCGGCACGCGGCCACCGCGCGGATCAGCGACTCGTCGGAGAACGGAAGCAGATCCTCCAGGGACCCCCCGCCCCGCGCGATGATGATCACGTCGATGCCGGGCGCGCCGTCGAGCCGCTGCAGCGCCTCGATGATCTCTTCGGCGGCATAGGCTCCCTGAACCGCGGTCTGCTCGACCCGGAAGCGCACGGCGGGCCAGCGCCGGGCGGCGACGCGCTCCACGTCCCGCTGCGCCGCCGAGTCCCGCCCGCAGATCAGGCCGATCACCCGGGGCAGGAACGGGAGCCGGCGCTTACGCTCGGCGGCGAACAGTCCCTCGGCGGCCAGCGTGCGGCGGCGCTGCTCGAGCCGGGCGAGCAGCTCGCCGATGCCGACCGGCCGGATCTCCACCGCGGTGAGCCCGAACGATCCTCGGGCCGCGTTGAAGTCCGGCTTGGCGTGCACCACCACCCGGGCACCCTCGCCCGGCGGCGGGTCGGTGGCCTCGAACACGGCGCGGGTGCAGATCACCCGCACCGAGACCGCCGCGACGGGATCACGCAGCGTCAGGAAGACCGTCCCGCCGCGCCGGGCCAGCTCGGCGATCTCCCCATCGACCCAGACGCGGCCGAGGCGGCCGATCCAGCCGCCGACAAGCTGCAGGACCGTCCGGACGGGAACGGGCGATTCGGCCGATGTCTGCAGGGGCATGGCGCCGGACGGCTCAGCCTTCCGGGGCTTCCAGCTTGGCGACGCGCCGCTCGTACATCGCGATCACGTCCGGGCGGCCGGCGTTGGCCTGCTCGTAAACGATCAGCTCGCGCACCTGGACCAGGGTGAGCCCGCGCAGCCGGGCCCGGAGAGAGGCCAGGGAGAGCTGGTCGTAGTTAGCGATCGGCGGTTCGGCGCCGGCTGGTGCGGCTGCGGCCGGTGCGGCTGCGGGCGGTCTCGGCGCCGGCTGGCGCTTCCACGACCGGTGTGCCCTCGGGAGGCGTCACGGCGGCGGGCTCCGCGATGGGCGTCCCGGTGGCAGGCGTTTCGGCGGCGGGCGTCTTTGCGGGCGCGTCCTCGGCGTCGGGGAGGAGCCGCACGTTGCCGGTCGGGCAGGCCGGCTTGGCGGCCGGAGCCTTCGGTGCCGGTGGCGCCTTCTCGGGCGGGACCGCGGCAGGCGCTTCCGCCGCGGGGGCTGCGGGCGCCGCGGCCTCGGCCGGCGCGGGCGCGGTGGCCTGGGCGGCCTGCCCGGACGGCTCCGGCTCGCGCGGGCGGGGAACCTGGTCCTCTTCACCCGGCTTGTTCTTCAGGCGGTCGGTAACGAGCAAAAGCTGGCCAATGCCGGCGAACACGGCACGCAGCGCGTGCGCCGGTGCCTCCTTAACGCGTTCGCTGACCTGCGGGATGCGCATATCAAATCTCTCCCATTGGGGGGACGGACACGTGCAGGATGCCACACGGAAGCGGTCCGTTGTCGCTCTTCATGAAGGCGTGTCCTGGAAGGGTTTCCTGACGTCTCCCGGGCCGCGCCACAACGGTATCGCGACGGTAGGAAAATACTGTCCGCGAGAGCTCCGTTACGCCCGGAGCGGCCCCGTGCCGGGGGGCGTGGAGCAGACACGCGCGGCCTGGTGTGAGCCCGGGCGTGAACCGGTCGGCCCTCGCCTAACATGGAGGCATGTCTGCGACCACCAGGCGTGTCCTTCTCGCCAAGCCGCGCGGTTACTGCGCCGGTGTCGACCGGGCCGTGCAGACGGTCGAGATGGCGCTTGAGCGGTTCGGCCGCCCCGTCTACGTCCGTAAGCAGATCGTGCACAACCTGCACGTCGTGCGTTCGCTGGAGAAACGGGGTGCGATCTTCGTCGAAGAGAACGAGGACATCCCGGAGGGTTCGGTGGTGGTGTTCTCGGCGCACGGGATCGCCCCGGACGTGCGCGAGGACGCGCAGCAGCGCGGCCTTCGGGCGATCGACGCGACGTGCCCGCTGGTGACCAAGGTGCACAACGAAGCCCGGCGCTTCGCGGCCCAGGACTACGACATCCTGCTCATCGGCCATGAGGGGCACGAGGAGGTCATCGGGACCACGGGAGAGGCGCCCACGCGCGTCCGCCTGGTCGACGGCCCCGAGGGCGCCGATTCGGTCGAGGTCCGCGATCCCTCCAAGGTGGTCTGGCTCTCCCAGACCACGCTGTCGGTGGACGAGACGACCGAGACCGTCGCGGCCCTGCGGGACCGGTTTCCCACCCTGCTGGACCCGCCGAGCGATGACATCTGCTACGCCACCCAGAACCGGCAGGCAGCGGTGAAGCAGATCGCCGGCGAATCCGACCTGGTCCTCGTGGTCGGCTCGCCGAACTCCTCCAACTCGGTCCGCCTGGTCGAGGTGGCCAAGGACTCCGGGGCGGCCGCGGCCTACCTTGTCGATGACGCCTCCGAGATCGACGAACAATGGCTGGACGGGGCGAGCACGGTCGGGGTGACGAGCGGCGCATCGGTGCCCGAGGAACTCGTGAGCGGCGTCCTCGACTGGCTGGCTGAGCAGGGCTTCGGCAACGTGGAGGAAGTCGAGGCGGTCAAGGAGCGGATGGTTTTCGCGCTGCCGCGCGAGATCAGGCCCGCCCGGACCCGGGACCACGCCGGCAGCTAGGCGGACTTACCGCGCGGGCCGGCCAGGCGGTTCGTCCGAGCCGTCCCGTGCGGAGCGGTTCGGATCGCCGTGCAGGTCCCGGCGCAGGTCACGGAAGTTGCCGAGGAGGCCGCGCCGCAGCCCGACGATGACCGTCAGCACCGTGCCGGCGAAAAGCCACGGGGCGGAGTTGCCCAGCGTGACCAGCGTCCCCTCGGCGGCCGCCGTCCCGCCGGCGGAGGTCGCTACCTTGGCGCACAGGCAGGCGATGAGGAAGACCAGCGGCGGGCAGACGACCACGGGCAGCAGGTCGCTGGGCTTGGTGTAGCAGGCGATCACGACGCAGGCGGCGACGAACGTCGCGTCCCCGAGCACGCCCAGGCTCAGCCAGTCCGACACGAGGAGCCCGAGGAAGCTCAGCGCCAGCAGGCCGACGATCGCCCCGCGCCCCGTCAGCGTCAGCCGAACCGCGGCTCCGGCTCCCGGGGCTCCGGCTCCCGGGGCTCCGGCTCCCGGGGCGGCGGGCCCGGCACGCGGCGGGCCGGGCGGGCGCCGGGCCGGGCGTTCGCGCAGGCCGCCGTCATCCGGCGATGTGGCCGGACTGTTTCCGTACCGTGCCGGACTATGCCGTGTGTGCTGGGGCACGCCTGCGCTTTACTCCCGTCGTGGCGATACCTGCTGCCGGAGACCGGGGACAATGGCCGGGCTCACGTCCATTGTGACGCCTCGATGAGCTCATTGCGGCTGATGGTTTCGGGCGATTCCGTGTTCCGTTCGGCATCAGATGGGGCAATTGGCGCGTCCGGCGGCCCGGGCCGGGCGGCCGGAGGCTCGGGAGCGGCCCCGCCCGCGGTGGCCTCCTGCTCCGCTCCGGCTGCGACCAGTTCGGGGGCGGACAGGCCGCGGGCGACCTCCTCGACCGGCGCGGGGGACGGCAGCTCGGCGTCGACCACGCCCAGCTGACTGAGCCGCCTGGCGCTGACCAGGACCCGGCTCTCCAGCGATCCGACCGTCTGGTTGTAGGCGGTCACCGTGCTGGTCAGCGCGCGGCCGAGCTTGTCCATGTTCCGCCCGAGTCCCGCGATCCGGTCGTGAAGTTCACGGCCCAGGTCGAAGACGGCGCGGGCGTTCTCGGACAGGGCCTGCTGCTGCCAGGTGTACTGCGCGGTCCGCAGCATCGTGACGAGCGTGGTCGGGGTGGCGATGTGGACCTTGCGCGCCATCGCGTGCTCGAGCAGCCCGGAGTCCCGTTCCAGCGCGGGCGCGAGGAACGCCTCACCCGGGATGAAGAGCACGACGAACTCCGGTGACGGGCTGAGCGCCGTCCAGTAGGCCTTGTCGGCCAGCCGGTTCACGTGCTCACGCAGATGCCGTGCGTGCGCGTCCAGCCGGGCCGAACGCACCGACTCATCCGTCGCCTCCACCGCCTCCAGGTAGGCGGCGAGGGACACCTTCGAGTCCACCACGATGTTCTTGCGGCCAGCCAGCCGCACCACCATGTCAGGCCGCAGGGGCCCGTCGGCCCCGGCCACGGTGACCTGCTCTTCGAAGTCGCAGTGCGCGCTCATCCCGGCCAGCTCGACCACGCGCCGCAGCTGCATCTCGCCCCAGCGGCCGCGGGCCTCTGGTCGGCGCAGCGCGGTAACCAGCGCCTGCGTCTGGTCGCGGAGCTGTTCGGCGCTGTGCCGGCTCAGGTTCACCTGCTCGGCCAGGGCGGCGTGGGAGGCCCGGCGGGCCGAATCCGATTCGTGCAGCTGCGCTTCCAGCCGGGCCAGCGTCTCCCTGAGCGGGCCGACCAGGTGCTCGACCGCGGCCCGGCGCGTTTCCAGCTCCCCGGCCGCCTTGACGTTTTCCGCGCGGAGCCTTCCCTCGGCGATCTCGAGGAAGCGGGCGGTGCTGGCGTCGAGCGCCTGCGCGGACAGGCTCTGGAACCGCTGGGCCATCTGCCCGTCGATGAGGGACGCCCGCTGCTCGGCGGCGCGTGCGCGTTCCGTGGCCGCGCTGGCCTGCCCGGCCAGGTCGGCCGTGGCCGACGCGAGCCGGCTCCGGGCGTACAGGTAGCCGATCACCGCTCCGATGATGATCCCGAGTATCAGCCCGGCAATCAGCATGATCGCGCTCATGTGTGTCAATACTGACAGCCGGGTCTGACATTGCCTTCCTGACACGCTGGCCGCCCCGGAATCGCCTGCCGTGAGGCTCGTCCGCGCCATAAGGCCGCCCCACTCCCCCTACAGCCCCACCAGCCCCTTGGCCCGCCGCCGAAAGTGGGCGATTTCTGTTGCTCCCACAACAGAAATCGCCCGCAAAGCGACGGGCGCCAGGGGCAGCGCGCACGTAGGCGGGAAAACTGGACCCGGCTTCCCTGTTCCGCCCCGTCAGCCGCTGGCGGCCAGGTCCCCGAGGCGGCTCTCGATGAACGCGTGCTGCCGCGGCCGGGAGGTCCAGCCGCAGCGCGGCCCGGTAGGCCTGCGCCGCCTCGGTCCCGCGGCCGAGGCGGCGCAGGAGTTCGGCCCGGGCGATGTGCAACTGCGGCCAGCGCTCCAGCCGGGGATGTGCGCCCACGCCGTCGAGCACCGCGAGCCCCGCCTCTGGTCCCTCGGCCATCGCCACCGCGACAGCCCGGTTCGCCTCGACCACGGGCGTCGGCTCGAAGCGGATGAGCTGCCCGTACAGGGCGGCGATCTGCCGCCAGTCGGTCGCCTCGGCCGTCGCGGCGCACGAATGGCAAGCGGCGATCGCGGCGTGCAGCTGGTAGGGCCCCGGACGGCGGGCCGGCAGCGCCCGCTTCGAGCAGCCGGTCGCCCTCGGCGATCTTCGCGCGGTCCCACCGCGTGCGGTCCTGGTCAGCCAGCAGGACGAGGTCCCCGCCGTCGCCGATGCGGGCACCGCGGCGGGCGTCGGTGAGCAGGAGCAGGGCGAGGAGCCCGGCCACCTCGGGTTCGCCTGGCATCAAGGCGGCCAGCACCCGGGCCAGCCCGACCGCCTGGTCACACAGCTCGCCGCGAATCAGGTCCTGGCCCGCGGTGGCCCGGTGGCCCTGGGTGAAGACGAGGTAGACGACGCGCAGCACCGTGTCGAGGCGTTCCGCGCGGTCCGCGGCACCCGGCGGGCGCAGCGAGATGCCGGCCTGGCGGATCTTGCGCTTGGCCCGCACGAGACGCTGGGCCATCGTCGGTTCGGGCACCAGGAAGGCGGCCGCGATCTCCGCGGTGGCCAGGCCGCATACCGAGCGCAGGGTCAGCGCGACCCGGACCGCGGGATCGAGGGCGGGATGGCAGCAGGCGAAGATCAGGCCAAGCTGGTCCTCGGCGACGGCCGCCTCGTCGCAGCCGCCGAGCCCGCCGAGGGCCGCCCGCGGCCGGCCCAGGCGCCGAGGTCACGGGCCGCTTCGGCCTCTTTTTCCGCGCGCCGCCGGTCCCGGCGCATCCGGTCGACCGCCTTGTGCCGGGCCACCCCGATAAGCCAGGCCTTTGGATTGGCCGGAACGCCCTCGGCCGGCCACTTGGCCAGCGCCAGCGCGCACGCGTCCTGGACGGCGTCCTCGCCCGCCTCGAGGTCGCCCAGAAGGCGGGTGAGGGTCGCCACCGCGGGCCACCAGTGCGCCCGGAACAGCTCGCCGAAGTCGTCGCTCAGCTTGGTGCCTCCACCTGCACGACCGGCCGGACCTCCACCGAGCCGTCGCGTGCGGTCGGGATGCGCGCCGCCCACGTCAGTGCCTCGTCCAGGCCGGCGCACTCGATCAGCGTGAACCCGCCGAACTGCTCCTTGATCTCGGCTGCCGGGCCGTCCGTCAGCAGCGTCTCGGCCCCGCGGACCCGCACGGTCGTCGATGCGGAGGCCGGCTGCAGGGGGGCGCAGTCGATCAGCACGCCGGCGTCCGCCATAGCCTGGCGGGACGTGTTCCACTCCTCGAACAGCTTGCGCGCCTCATCGGTCCCAGGCTCCGGCAGGTCAGAGCCGTAGAGCAGGAACATGTACTTCATCGGGTGCCTCTCCGCCGTGGGCCGGCATCCAGCGCCGGCCACTCACCCATAGTCGAATGGCGGTGCCGCGCATCGACAGCACCCGGCCAAACTTTCTGGGCCGGATTCGTGAACGGACCCGGGCCCAACCGGGGAGGGGAAGCGGTCGGCGCCCTACTTACGACCTACGAGCATGGACAGATCGATGGCGTCGGCTATGGCCTGGCCGCCCGCGTCGTTCGGGTGCAGGTGGTCGCCGCTGTCAAAGGCGGGACGGAGCTTCGCCGGGTCGGACGGGTCGGCGACGGCGGCGGCGAAGTCGATGACGCCGTCGAACGCATGGCTGGTCCTGATCCAGTTGTTGACCGCCTCCCGGGTCTTCTCTGCGGCCGGCGAGGAAATGATCGAGCCGCCGAACGGGGTGATGGTGGCACCGTATATCCGCAGGTTCCTCGCGTGCGCCAGCAGGGCGTGCCCGTGTAGCCGTCCGCGGCGGCCGATATCGCGCGGTCGCCACTGGCCAGGTAGTTGCCCTGGGCCGTGAAGGGATGGTTGGTCACCGGCCCGGTCGGGCCGGGGACGTAGACGCTGACGAGCAGGGCCGACAACGGGGCGACGTGCATGGGCACCGGGTCGCTGAGGGCGTCGGCTCCGGCGGCGAGCGTCACGGACGTCTGCCCGCCGAAGGTCAGCTCGTGCACCGTTGCGGCTACCGCCGTCGCGCCCGCGCCCTGGACCGCGACCGATGCGTGCCCGACCGCCATGGCCTGGGTGCCGAACGTGTTGGTCAGCCGGACCCGGACCGAGTCCCCGCCCTGGCTGAGGAAGACCACGTTGCGGACGGTCTGGTTGGTCAGGCCGGTGCCGGCCGGGCAACTGCTGCCCGGGATGGCCGAGCCGACCACCGGGCTCGCCCCCCAGGCTGTTACCCAGTTCCCGCTGGCGCCGGACTTCACCGGGCCGCCCGCCCAGCCTCGCGCCGGTGCCGAGGCCACAATGCAGCGGCGGCCGCTACAACCATGGGGATGGCGAGAATCCGCACGGCCCGGACACCAGTCCCCAAGTCGCGACAACTAATCCGGTTTAGTAGCGATCTCATGCCGTGGATGGTCTATGGTGTCCGGACCTGTGTCAAGAGGTGCGGCCCCGTGCGATCGGCCCGGTGCGGCCGCGGGGCGCCCGGCGCACCGTCCGGTCGCCGTGGGCACCTAAAATTAAGCAAGTGAGTCTGTCTATCGGGATTGTCGGCCTGCCCAACGTCGGCAAGTCGACCCTGTTCAACGCGCTGACCCGGGCGGGTGCGCTGGCATCGAACTACCCGTTCGCCACCATCGAGCCGAACGTCGGCATCGTCGGGGTGCCGGATCCGCGGCTCGGCGAGCTGGCCAAGCTGTACGACTCGGCCAAGATCGTGCCGGCGACCGTGCGCTTCGTCGACATCGCCGGGCTGGTCCGGGGGGCGTCGAGCCAGGGCCTCGGCAACCAGTTCCTCGGGCACATCCGTGAGACCGATGCGATCTGCCAGGTGGTCCGGGTGTTCACCGATCCCGACGTCAGCCACGTGGAAGGCGACGTGTCGCCCGAGCGCGACATCGAGACGGTCGTGACCGAACTGATCCTCGCCGACCTGCAGACGCTGGAAAAGGCGACGGCCAGGCTGGCTAAGGAAACCAAGTTCGCTAAGGATCCCGAACGGCTCCGCGTGGCCGACGCCGCCAACCGCGCGCAGAAGCTCCTCGACAGCGGGCAGACCATCTTCGCGGGCGCGGGAGCGGCCGGGATCGACCCGGCGGACCTGCGGGAGTTCCAGCTCCTGACGGCCAAGCCGTTCCTGTACGTGTTCAACGTCGATCCGGCTGAGCTGGGCGACGAGGCGCTGCGGGAGCGGCTGTCCGCCCTCGTCGCCCCGGCCGAGGCGATCTTCCTCGACGCCAAGACCGAGGCCGACCTGGCCGAATTGCCCGAGGACGAGGCGGCGGAACTGCTGGCCGAGGCGGGTCTCGGGGAGCCGGGCCTGGCCCAGCTGGCCCGGCCGGCTTCGCGCGCTGGGGCTGTCCACCTTCCTCACGGCCGGGCCGAAGGAGTCGCGGGCCTGGACAATTCCGACTGGCGCGACCGCGCCGGAGGCGGCAGGCGTCATCCACACCGATTTCCAGCGCGGCTTCATCAAGGCCGAGATCGTCTCCTTCGAGGACCTGATCGCGGCCGGCTGGGTCGCCGCGGCCCGCGCGGCGGGCAAGGCGCGGATCGAGGGCAAGGACTACGTCATGCGCGACGGCGACGTCGTGGAGTTCCGCTTCAACGTGTAGCCGCCGCTCACGGCACTGCTTCGAGCCCGCGCTGGCTCTCCCCGGCGGTAACGAGCTCAATGACCCCATCGAGCACGCCCATGCATGCTCAGTGGCGCCATTGAACCGATCCCGGCGACCCTGCGTGTTCATGTGTGGGCCCTCCGCTGGGTACCGTGGCGGCTGATAGCGTCATAGTTGCATCGATGTAATTCCCATCAGCGATGTCTAACCCTGCTGGTCGTTTTGTCCCAATATGGGGCATAGCGCGAGGCCGGGCGTCACGGTTCAGCGTGGAGGCTTTACGCTCAGCAATGGCTCTTGGTCGGATTTTCCGGGCAGGCCTGGCGCGAGACTAGAATGTGTGTTCGAATAGCGAAATGACCGGTGATCTGCCGGACTGGTAGCGGAATCGGCACCCGCTGCGCACAATGGACCTCAAGACCGGTATCCGGCGTCGGCGTACAGGCGAGCCCAGCGCAGGAGTGGGCGGAGGTGTGATGGTTCGCGGTTCGGGCGTTGATGACGCAGCGCGGCGGGCTGTGTACGCCGATAGCCCCGAGATGGATGTCGGCGCACCAGGACAGCCGGCGGGCGGGCGGTCGCGTTCGGCCCGATCATGGAACGGTGCCGGAGGGCGATGGCTGGTCTGGACCCTGCGGGCCGTCGTGTGGGCGGTCCTGCTCATCATCGGCTACCGCGGCATCATGGCCATCGTCCTGAACGAGACGCCAGCCTCGAAGTCCGGGACGCCGGCCGCACCAGCGGGCGGCGGGAACGCCAACTTCCCGGCCACCCTGGCCGAGGCGTACGCGATGCAGTTCGGCGCCGTGTACCTGAACTTCAACGTGGCCACCGCGAACCAGCGCGCCCAGGAACTCGCGGCCTATGTGCCGGGGGATGTCAGCAGCGCGGACCCGCAGCTCGGCTGGAATGGGCTGGGCACGCTCCGGCTGGCCTCGGAGCAGGTCGCGGGCATCTCGGTGCAGGACGCCAGCCATGCGGTCGTGACTCTGCTCGCGAACGTCAACGGCCAGCTCATGGAGCTTGGCGTTCCCGTGTACGCGGCCCGGGCGGCATGACGGTATCGGGCGAGCCGGCCTGGCCGGCTGCGCCCCCGCGGCCTCGCCCCCGGCTTCGGTCAGCACCTCTTCCGACCCGGCCGCGCAAAATGCTTTGATGGCCCAGCTCCCCTCCTTTTTCCAGGCCTATGCGAGCGGGGACAGTGCCACCCTGAATCGCTTCCTGGCTCCGGGCGCCTCGGTATCCGGGCTGGGCGGTGTGCTCACCTACGG
>CAVQZM010000030.1:0-38439 GCA_963718475.1 uncultured Actinomycetes bacterium
CAGCTTGTGGAAAACATTGTGGATGGCGGATGGGAGAGCGGGGGACAACTGGTGGGTCCGTACCAGCCGGGCATTCACGGGACACAATGACCAGCCGCCGTCCCCGGCGCAGTCACAGTTCCTGTGGACACCCATATGGCCGCTGACGTGCCAGGATGGTACTTCTCCCCAGCGTCCACCGCACCTATGACTATGACGGTTCTCTAACTAGAAAAGAAACAACACCAAGTAGGGGCCGGGGAAAGTGCGCCCGGCCCGCCCGGTGCCCCACGAAGCCCAGGTGCTACAAGACGCAGGTGACCACAAGACCCAAGGTGATACGAGACCCAGAGATTCGTATACCCAGCGACTCGCGGCCACTAAACCCCGTGGGGCGGCAACCAAACCGGGCCCCGGGCGTCTATCGTCAACACCAACCCGGACAGACCCACCGTGCAGGAGGCAGTTCCCCGTGAAGTTCCAGGTTGAGCGAGACGTACTCGCCGACGCCGTCGCCTGGACGGCCCGCGCCCTGCCGGCCCGCCCGGCGGTCCCGGTGCTGGCTGGCATGCACCTTGCGGCCGCCCAGCAGCTCACGCTGTCCACGTTCGACTACGAAGTCTCGGCCCAGGCCAGCCTGCCGGTGATCACCGACGAAGAAGGGGCCGTGCTGTGTCGGGGCGGCTCCTCGCCGAGATCGTCCGGAGCCTGCCCGCGCGGCCGGTCGAGATGAGCACGGAAGGGACCCGCACCACCCTGAAGTGCGGCAGCGCGGTCTTCACGCTGATGACCCTCCCTGACGACGAATACCCGACCCTGCCGGGGATGCCGCCCGAGGCCGGGTCGGTGGGCGCCGACATCCTGGCCTCGGCGATCAGCCAGGTCGCGATCGCCGCCGGCCGGGACGACACGCTGCCGGCTCTGACCGGAATCCGGATGGAGATCTCGGGCGAGACCGTCACCCTGGTCGCCACCGACCGCTACCGGCTGGCCGTCCGGGAGCTGCACTGGCAGCCGGGACGGCCCAACCTGCCGGCCGCGGTCCTGGTCCCGGCGCGGGTGCTGGTCGACGCGGCCCGGTCACTGACCACGGCGGCCGAGGTGTCCATCGCGCTGAGCGTCCCCGGTGAGGACGGCACACCCGGCGACGGCATCATCGGGTTCGAGGGCGGCGGGCGGCAGACCACCACGCGGCTCCTCGGTGGTGAGTACCCGCGCTACCAGACGCTCCTGCCCAGCGAGTTCAACGCGGTGGCGGAGCTTCCCGCGGCGCCGTTCGCCGAGTCGGTCAAGCGGGTGGCGCTGGTCGCGGAGCGCAACACCCCGGTCCGGCTGACCTTCACGACTGGCCAGCTCATGCTGGAAGCGGGCGCCGGCGACGAGGCCCAGGCCCTGGAGACGCTCGAGGCGAGCTTCGACGGGGACGACCTGCAGATCGCCTTCAACCCGCAGTACCTGCTCGACGGGCTGAGCGCGATCGACTCCGACACGGCCCGGATCTCCTTCACCACCCCGACCGGCCGGCCGTGGTCACCGGCAAGCGCGGCGACGATGGCCAGCCCGACTACCGCTACGTCCTCATGCCGATCCGCTCCGCCGGTTAGCCGGTCGCTGGGCGCTACCCTCTACAGCCGTGTACCTAACCCGGCTCGCGCTCACCGACTTCAGGTCCTATGGCTCGGCCGACCTGCAGCTCGAACCGGGAGTGACCACCCTGAGCGGGCTGAACGGCGAGGGCAAAACGAACCTGGCCGAGGCGATCGGCTACGTCTCCACGCTGGGCAGCCACCGAGTGGCCACGGACGCGCCGCTGGTCCGCCAGGGCGCGGACCGGGCCATCATCAGGGCGGCGGTCGCGTCGGGCCTGGGCAGCTCGCTGATCGAGATTGAGGTCAATCCGGGCCGGGCGAACCGGGTGCGGCTGAACCGGGCCCCGCTGACCCGGCCCCGCGAGGTTCTCGGGATCCTCCGTACCGTACTGTTCGCTCCGGAGGACCTGGCGCTGGTCAAGGGGGACCCGGGTGAACGGCGGCGGTTCCTCGATGACCTGCTCGTTTCGACCGCACCGCGGTACGCCGCGGTTCGTTCCGACTACGAGCGGGTCGTCCGGCAGCGGACCGCGCTGCTGAAGTCGGCGGGGGGCCGTGGGCCACGCGGCCGGGCCTCCGGCTCGTCCGGCGGGTCGTCCGGCGGGTCGTCCGGCGGCACGGCCGGATCGATGCCGACCGCGATGTCCGCCACGCTGGACGCCTGGGACGACCAGCTCGCGCGGGCCGGGGCGGAGCTGCTCGCGGGCCGGCTGTCGCTCGTCCGGGGCCTGCGCCCGCACGTTGAGGCGGCCTACGCGGCGGTGTCCGGGGATCGCGGCCCCGCCGGGATCGCCTACCGGCCGTCGTTCGCGCTGCCCGAGGGTTCTCCCGCAGCCGGAGAGGACGGCGCGCCCGGTGGCCCGGTGGATGGCACCCGGCCGGGCCCGGATGCGGACAGCGCCGCGGGCCTCGAGGACGCCATGCGCAAGGCGCTTCAGGAGGCCCGGCCCGGAGAACTGGAACGCGGTGTCTGCCTGGTCGGGCCGCACCGCGACGAGCTGGAGCTCCGGGTCGGTGAGCTGCCCGCCCGGGGCTACGCGAGCCACGGTGAGTCCTGGTCCCTGGCCCTGGCCCTCCGGCTGGCCGCCTACGAGCTGCTGCGGTCCGATGGCGAGGACCCGGTGCTGATCCTCGACGACGTCTTCGCGGAGCTCGACACCGGCCGCCGGGACCGGCTGGCCGCCCTGGTCGCCGGGGCCGAGCAAGTGGTCGTGACCGCCGCGGTGACCGCCGACGTCCCGGCCACCCTCATCGGGGCCACGTTCCACGTCGCCGACGGGGTGATCACCCGTGCCGGGTGACGGCCAGCACGGTGACCCGGCCCTGGTGCCGCGGGCCGAGCGGCTGCGGCGGGCGGCCGCCGCGCTGGCCGAGGTAATCGCGGACGCCCGGGCCCGGGGCGAATGGCCGTCGGCGGGCCGCTCGCCCGGGAACACCGGGGGCGCCACGGATGTTGAAAATAGTAACGAAATGGGATCTGGTGGCACTCTCCGCGGCGCGCGCCGTGGCCGCCGGGACGACCCGCAGCCGCTGGGGACAGCCATCGGCGGGCTCCTGTCCGATCACGGATGGAAGCAGCGGGCCGCGATCGGCTCGGTGTTCGGCAACTGGGCCGAGATCGTCGGGGCGGACCTGGCCGCCCACACCCGCCCGGATGGTTTCACCGACGGCGAGCTAACCATCGCCGCCGACTCGACCGCGTGGGCGACACAGGTCAGGCTGCTCGCATCGATGCTGGTCCGCAGGCTCAATGCGGAGCTCGGTGATGGCTCGGTCCGGCGGGTCAAGGTCCGCGGTCCGTCGGGACCCCGGCAACGCGGCGGATGGCGCGTCCCGGGAAGCCGCGGACCAGGCGACACGTACGGCTAGGAACGCCCGTGTCACCCAGAATTCCCAGCTAGAATAGGTGATGCGCGCACGCTATGGCGCTGGGGGTGCCTCGCGCGTGTTCCTGCAGGATGGAGTTCCACTTGTCATATGACGCACGCTCAATCACGGTACTTGAGGGCCTTGAGGCCGTCCGGAAACGGCCCGGCATGTACATCGGCTCAACCGGGGAGCGCGGACTCCACCATCTCGTCCAGGAGGTTGTCGACAACTCCGTTGATGAGGCGCTGGCCGGTTACTGCGACACGATCGAGGTTACGCTGCTCCCCGACGGGGGTGTGCGGAACAAGGACAACGGCCGCGGTATCCCCGTCGACATGCACCCGGTCGAGAAGCGGCCCGCGGTCGAGGTGGTGCTCACGACCCTGCACGCGGGCGGCAAGTTCGACGGGAAGTCCTACGCGGTCTCCGGCGGCCTGCACGGCGTCGGCGTCTCGGTCGTGAATGCACTGTCGCGCCGCCTCGAGGTCGAGATCCACCGGGACGGCTACGTCTGGCGGCAGGCCTACGAGCGCGGCTTCCCGACCGGGCCCCTGGAGCGCGGCGAGCCCGCCTCCGACACCGGCACCATCACGACGTTCTGGCCGGACGAGCAGATCTTCGAGACCACGAGCTGGAAATTCGAGACCCTGTCCCGGCGGCTCCAGGAAATGGCGTTCCTCAACCGGGGGCTGTCCATCACGCTCACCGATGAGCGGCCGGACACCGAAGGTGACGGGCCCCGTGTCGTGCAATACCAGTACGCGGGCGGAATCGCCGACTTCGTTCGGTACCTGAATTCCTCCAAGGAGCCGGTCCACGCGTCGGTAATCGAATTCGGCGAAGACGGGGACGGGATTGCCGCCGAGATCGCGATGCAGTGGAACGCGTCCTACGCCGAGTCGGTCCACACCTTCGCGAACACGATCAATACCGCGGAGGGCGGCACGCACGAGGAGGGGTTCCGCGCGGCGCTCACCTCGATCATCAACCGGTACGCCCGCGAGCAGAAACTGCTGCGGGACAAGGACGACAACCTGACCGGCGAGGACGTGCGCGAGGGCCTGACCGCGATCGTGTCGGTCAAGCTGGCTAACCCGCAGTTCGAGGGCCAGACCAAGACCAAGCTCGGCAACACCGAGGCCAAGTCGTTCGTGCAGAAGGTCTGCAACGACCACCTGCGTGACTGGTTCGACCGCAACCCGGGCGAGGCCAAGGACATCATCACCAAGTCCATACAGGCCGCGCACGCCCGGGTCGCGGCGCGGCAGGCCCGCGACCTGACCCGGCGCAAGAGCCTGCTGGAGACGAGCTCGCTGCCGGGCAAGCTGGCCGACTGCCAGTCGTCGGATCCGGCGCTGTGCGAGATCTACGTGGTCGAGGGGGACTCGGCCGGCGGCTCCGCGAAGGGCGGCCGGAACCCGAAGTTCCAGGCCATCCTGCCGATCCGCGGCAAGATCATCAACGTGGAGAAGGCCCGGATCGACCGGGTGCTGAAGAACAACGAGGTCCAGGCGATGATCACCGCCCTGGGCACCGGAATCCACGACGAGTTCGACATGACCAAGCTCCGCTACCACAAGATCATCTTGATGGCCGACGCCGACGTGGACGGCAGCACATCCGGACGCTCCTGCTCACCCTCCTGTTCCGGTTCATGAAGCCGCTGATCGAGTCCGGGTATGTCTACCTGGCCCAGCCGCCGCTCTACAAGATCAAGTGGGAAGGCCGGGGTGTGCAGCCCGACCACGCTTACAACGATGCCGAGCTGAACCGGCTGATCGAGGCGGGCATCGCGGCGGGCCGGGATCCCTCGTTCGCGGGATGGGGTCCAGCGGTACAAGGGTCTGGGCGAGATGAACCCGAACGAGCTGTGGGAGACCACCATGGACCCGGCGCGCCGGGTGCTGCTCCAGGTGACGCTGGACGACGCGGCGCAAGCCGACGAGCTGTTCAGCGTGCTGATGGGTGAAGACGTGGAGGCGCGGCGCTCGTTTATCCAGCGCAACGCCAAGGACGTCCGGTTCCTCGACATCTAACCGTTCGCGGCAGAACCACTGCTGGCCGTGCGAAGAGCGCGGCCTTTACAGAAAAAACAAGGACGTTCAGTGACTGACGTGACAACCGACGGCACGCCGTCGCCGGAGCATGACCGCACCGAGCCGGTCGACATCCAGTTCGAGATGCAGCGCAGCTACATCGACTATGCGATGTCGGTCATCGTCGGCCGGGCCCTGCCGGACGTGCGCGACGGCCTCAAGCCGGTGCACACGCGGGTTCTCTACGCGATGTACGACGGCGGCTACCGGCCGGATCGCAGCTACTTCAAGTGCGCGCGGGTCGTCGGCGACGTCATGGGTACCTACCACCCGCACGGGGACAGCGCCATCTACGACGCGCTGGTCCGGCTGGCCCAGCCGTGGTCGATGCGCTACCCGCTGGTCGACAGCCAGGGCAACTTCGGGTCGCCGGGCAACGACCCGCCGGCCGCCATGCGGTACACCGAATGCCGGCTGGCGCCGCTGGCCATGGAGATGCTGCGGGACATCGACAAGGAGACCGTCGATTTCCGCCCCAACTATGACGGGCGGTCGCAGGAGCCGGTCGTGCTGCCGGCCGGTTCCCGAACCTGCTGGTCAACGGCTCCGAGGGCATCGCGGTCGGGATGGCCACCAAGATTCCCCCGCACAACCTCCGTGAGGTGGCCGAGGGCGTCAAGTGGTACCTGGAGAACTTCGAGGCCTCTGACGAGGATCTGCTCGAGGCGCTCGTCGCGCGGATCAAGGGGCCGGACTTCCCGACCCGCGGCCTGATCGTCGGCCGTCGCGGAATCCAGGAGGCGTACCGCACCGGGCGCGGGTCGATCACCATGCGCGCGGTCGTCGAGGTGGAAGAGGACCAGCGGGGGCGGGCGACCCTGGTCGCGACCGAGCTGCCGTTCCAGGTCAACCCGGACAACCTTTCGCTGAAGATCGCCGAGCTGGTCAAGGACGGCCGGATCAGCGGCATCGCCGACGTGCGGGACGAGACCAGCGGCCGGACCGGCCAGCGCCTGGTCATCGTGCTGAAGCGGGACGCGATCCCCAAGGTCGTGCTGAACAACCTGTACAAGCACACCCAGCTCCAGGACACGTTCGGCGCCAACATGATGGCCCTGGTCGACAGCGTGCCGCGGACCCTGCGGCTGGACCAGTTCATCCGCTATTGGGTCGCCCACCAGATCGAAGTCATCGTCCGGCGCACCCGCTACCTGCTGCGCAAGGCCCAGGAGCGGGCCCACATCCTGCGCGCCCTGCTGAAGGCGATCGACCGGATCGACGAGGTCATCGCGCTCATCCGGGGCAGCGCCTCGGCCTCCGAGGCCCAGCAGGGCCTGATGACCATGCTGGAGATCGACGAGATCCAGGCCCGCGCCATCCTGGACATGCAGCTGCGCAAGCTGGCCGCCCTCGAACGGCAGGAACTGGTCGACGAGTACGACGGGCTGATGGCGAAGATCGCCGACTACGAGGACATCCTGGCCTCACCGGTCCGGCAGCGGACGATCGTCGGTGACGAGCTGGCCGAGATCGTCGAGCGGTACGGCGACGAGCGGCGGACCGAGATCATCGCCTACGACGGCGACGTGACCGACGAGGACCTGATCGCCGAAGAGGACGTCGTCGTCACGATCACCAACGGCGGCTACGCCAAGCGGACCAAGACCGACCTGTACCGGGCCCAGCGGCGCGGCGGGAAGGGCGTCCGCGGCGCCCAGCTGCGGACCGACGACATCGTCGACCACTTCTTCGTCACGACCACCCACCACTGGATCCTGTTCTTCACGAACAAGGGCCGGGTGTACCGGGCCAAGGCGTACGAGCTGCCCGAGGCCGGGCGGGACGCCGCGGCCAGCACGTGGCCAACCTGCTGGCCTTCCAGCCGGATGAGCGGATCGCCGAGGTGCTCGCGCTGCGCGACTACCAGGTCGCTCCGTATCTGGTCCTGGCCACCAAGAGCGGGCTGGTCAAGAAGTCCCGGCTGACCGACTTCGACTCGCCCCGGTCCGGCGGCATCATCGCGATCAACCTCCGCGAGGACGACGAGGTCATCGCCGCGCGGCTGGTCGCGCCGGAGGAGGACTTGCTGCTGGTCAGCGGTAAGGCACAGGCGCTGCGGTTCCGGGCCAGCGACGAGTCGCTGCGGCCGATGGGCCGGGCGACGTCCGGCGTGATCGGAATGCGTTTCGCCAACGGTGATGAGCTGCTTGACATGTACGTCGTCCGCGAGGACGAGGATGTGCTCGTCGCGACGGAAGGCGGATACGCAAAACGGACGCCAGCGGATCAGTATCCTGTGAAGAACCGTGGCGGCATGGGTGTCGTCACGGCGAGGATTGTGGAAACGCGCGGGCGGCTCGCGGGGGCCCTGATGGTACGGCCGGACGATGAGATTTTCGCGATCACGTCGGCAGGCGGTGTCATCAGGACCAGGGCCGGTGAGATCAAGCGATCTGGCCGGCAGACCATGGGCGTCCGGCTGATGAACCTCGCGTCGGGGAACAGCGTGGTCGGGCTCGCGCGCAACGCCGAATCGGCCGAGTCGCTGGACGTGGCCGACGACGACCAGCCCGATGAGCCAGACAACGCCGCCGAGTCGCCAGCGGAAAACGGTGACGCACCCGGCGGGGAGTGAGCCGCCCCGGCCAGCCAGGCCGGTGCTGCACCCCCGGCTACCGATGGCCGGTGGCGACAGTGACGGAAGGGACCGCAGTTACCTGGGACGGCCAACGTTCGGAGGGTGCGGCAACATGTCTTGTTACGTTACGTCTTGCCCTGCGGAGGTAGCCTCACCGGAGGGACTGCAGCCGAGGAGGACGGCGTGGAGCAACGCGCGGACGAAACGACGCGGCTATCGCGGCTAGCCGCGGGAGATGCGGGACCGCCTGCCGGTGACAACGGGCAGACGGAGGCCGCGGCGACCGCCGACGAGGACGCCGGAGAGGTAAACGGCCGCTCCCCGGAGGAACCAGCCGCCTGGACGGCCGGGCGCTCGGCGTCCGGCGGATCCGCTGATACCGAGCCGGGCTATCCGGCCTCGGCCGCCGGTGATACGTATCCGCCGGCCAGCACCTACCCGTCATCCGACGGCGCTTACCACCCATCCGACGGCGCCTACCCGGCGACGCACGGGGATGGCAGCTACTCGTCCACCGAGGTGGCCGGCGCCTACGCTGGCCCCACGGTGGATGACGGATACGGGCCCCCTGGCACCGAGCGGGACTACACCCCCCCGTCCCGGACCGAGCGGGACTACTCCACCCCGTCCCGCACCGAGGGGGAACTACCCCCACCCCGTCCCGCACCGAACGGGACTATCCCGCCCCGTCCACGACGAGCCACGAGTACCCCGCGCCGTCCACGACGGACCGTGAATATCCCGCGCCGCCCGGCGAGAGCGTCTACGGTTCCTCCGGGACGCAGCGCGACTACTCGGCCGCCCCGTACCCGTCCCAGGTATCGTCGCCAGCGCCGGATCCCGAGCCCGAGCGGGCTTCCCGGTCGACGAGGTCGGCGGCGTCGGCGGCGTCGACGGGATGGCAGGCGGCTACGGCCCGGATGCCCCGGCCGCAGGTCGTCCCCAAGCGGCCCAAGGCCACGCGGACCGATAAGGACGGGTCCACGGCCAGGCAGGCGCACCTGACGGTCTCCCGGTTCGAGCCGTGGTCCGTCATGAAGTTCAGCTTCATGGTCTCGCTGGTGTGCTTCGTCATCCTGTTCGTTGCCGTGGCCCTCCTGTACGGCACGCTGGCCGGGCTGGGCGTTTTCGACGCGATCCAGAAGGCGCTGTCGAACGTCACCTCCGGCCAGGGGACGAGCGGGGTCAACCTGTCTCACTACTTCTCCGCGTCCACCGTCCTCACCTACACCGCTCTGCTGGGCATCCTGGACGTGGTGCTGATCACCGCGTTCGCTACCGTCGGTTCGGTCGTGTACAACCTCGCGGCGCACCTGGTCGGCGGGGTCGAGGTCACACTGAAGGAGACCGAGTAACGGCCCCGGCCCCCAGTTCGGCAGGGCACCGCAAGATGCGGTAACCTAACCCGGCGTGCGCGTGTTAGCGCCCGCGCCTGGGGCTATAGCTCAGCTCGGTTAGAGCGCCTCCCTGATAAGGAGGAGGTCCATGGTTCAAGTCCATGTAGCCCCACTGTATTTGCCCGGGGGGGCGACCCCCCGGAACCCCCCGCGACGCCCCGATTGGGGTGCTCGCCGTGGCACCGGCCGCTCGCCCGGGCCTTCGGCCCGGGACTCGTTGGGCCGGTAACGGACGCTTCGCCGTAACCCGCAGGCGGTGCTCGCCGATATGAACCGGGCGCTCACCCGGGCCGGTGGCCCGGGGTTCGCGTCCGGTAGAAACAAGCCTCCGGTCTCCCTGTGCTTTCTTGTACGGGATGACTTCTATCCGGCGACGGGGCTCTTACCACCTTTCGTTCGGGATCAAGATCTTTGAAGGTCTGAAAACGCCCCGAAGATCCGCCCGCTGCTGATGGTCGGTGTCCTGCTGGCCGTGTTCTAGCAGATCACCGGGATCAACACGATCATCTACTACGCACCGTCACTGCTCCAGGGAGCAGGGTTCGGCAACTCCGCGGCTCTCCTGGCCAACGTGGTGAACGGCGCGATCAACGTCATCATGACGATCGTCGCGGTGCGGCTGCTCGACCGGGTCGGCCGCCGGCCGCTGCTGCTGATCGGAACGGCCGGCATGGCCGTCGGCATGGTCGTGGCCGCGCTGAGCTTCCTGGGCGGCTCTCATCTCACCGGCGGGCTGGCCATCGTCGCCGTGATCGGCCTGTTCTTTTACACCGGTTCGTTCGCGATCGGCCTGGGCCCGGTGTTCTGGCTGCTGATCGCCGAGATCTACCCGCTCAAGATCCGTGGTGCCGCGATGAGCGTGGCCACCATGGCCAACTGGGGCGCCAACTTCGTCGTCACCATCTCGTTCCTCACGCTGCTCAACGCGGTCGGCGGGGTCGGGACCTTCTTCCTGTTCGCCTTCCTCACCCTGGTGGCGCTGACCTACTTCTGGCGCAAGGTGCCGGAGACCAAGGGGCGGAGCCTGCAGGAGATCGAGCGTGACCTGGCCGTCGAGCCGGGGGCGGTGGAAGCCGTCCCGGCCACGGGCCGCTGATCGACCTGCGGCGCACGGCTGCTGGCCCGGCAGGGTCTCCGGATCCGCCGGGCCAGCACTGGCTGTTGCGTCGTGCTGACCCGCTGACTTGCTAGGCTGCCTCATACCCGGGGAGCCGCATGCCGGCTCCGCGGCGTCAGGCTCGAAGTCGTCGAGGTGGAAGGTCCGCGCCGTGAAGAAGCTGCTTGTGCTCGTCCTGCTGGGGGTTGGGGTCTTCGCCGTGTGGCGGAAGGTGCAGGCCGACCGGGCCGAGATCGACCTCTGGACCGAGGCCACCACGGGCGAAGTCAACTGACTAACTCTCACCGGGCGGATGTCCGGCTGAGGAGGCAAGCAGGTGAGCGATACATCCCCCGTATCGCTGGTGTGCTGTGACCTTGCCGGAGCGGTCGTCTCCGACGGGAGCGTCCTGGAGAAGGCGTTCGCCGAGGCGATCGGAACGCAGGGAGTAGTTCCCGGCACCGCCGCCTACGCGCGGCACATGGTCCAGGTGCACCGGTCCGGCGGCGCGCCGCCCCTGGACGTGATGCACACGCTGTTCAGCCAGGACGCCGCCCAGGCGCAAGCGGCCTACGTCGCCTTCGAGCGCTCCTACCGGGCCATCGTCGACCGGTTCGGCCTCAGCCCGGCACCCGGCGCCGTCGAAGCGATATCGAAGCTGTCCGGCTCGCACGTGAAGGTGTGCCTGATCTCCGGGTTCTCCCGGGCCATCAACCGGCTCGTGCTGGACCGGCTGGGCATGAGCCGGCTGGCCGACCTCACGCTGTGCCTCGAGGACGTACCGCGTGGCTGCCCCTGGCCGGACCTCGTGCTCATGGCCGTCATCCATCTCGGGATCGACGACGTCGCCGAGGTCGCCGTCGTCGGCGACAGCGAGAACGTCATCCTCGCGGGCCGCCGCGCCGGATCGAGCACCCGGGTCGGCATCATCGGCGCCCGTACCGCGGCGCGGCTGGGCCAGGCCGGGGCCACCCACCTCATCAGGGCGATCGCCGACCTCCCCGACGTGCTGCGGCTGGCTGGCCCGGAGCCAGGGGCCGCGGACCGGGGCACGGAAGGGGGCGAGACAGTCCGCGAGCCGCGTGCCCGGGACTCGCCCCGGTATCCTCGGACCGGCATCGTGCCGCCCCAGGTAACCTTGCGGGGGAAGCACGCGGGGCTTTAGCTCAGCTGGAAGAGCACCTGCTTTGCAAGCAGGGGGTCAGGGGTTCGAGTCCCCTAAGCTCCACCCCAGGTCAGCGGCCGGTTCCGATCAAGGGACCGGCCATTTTTGATCTCTGTACAACACCGAAGTACAGCAACCTCCGCTAGCTGTCGAGCCACTGTTCGAGCTTCCTTAGCGCCTCGCGCGTCGCGGCCGAGGGGATCCCGGTGTAGATCTCCATCGTGACCGCGATCCTGCTGTGCCGGAGGATCTGCATCGCAACCCGAGGGTTCGCCATGCCTTCGAAGATCAGGACGCAGGCCGGATTGCGATCAAGACCGACTTGCGGAATATTCGGTCGCAGCGTGCAATCGACAACCTGAGAGCAGTGCGTGAGGTGGTTTGGCGGAACTATCGTCTGCTCAGCACGCGAAAGTACCGCCACACCGTGTACTACAGCGTCATCGCCTCAGAGTGGTCGGCCGTGCGCGAACGACATGCAGAAGGTCAACGCTTGATCCCTCCAGGGCAAGCTCACCCTCGACATCCAACAGCGTTGTCTATTGGCGGATGACGAGACGGAGCCGCTTCAACGTCGCACTGCCCTTCACAGTTCACCTGTCTTGCGTCTGCCTGGCCCATATCGAGGCAGGTAGAGGATTCCGGACTCTGGTGGAGTGTCAAGGACGACGTCGCTAACGAGTGCCCGTCGCCACCTCAGGACGAGCTGCAGCAGTACCTCACCTTCTGCATCGACCGCAGAGATGATGGCGGCGGCCAGTTGTTCGTTCCTTACGCGTGGCCGCTCCAGCCTCGTTCGCCAACTCAACAAGCTGATCAAGACGCCGGTCTGCCGGTAGAGGCCAGCTAAGACCAGCCTGCTTGCCGACAGCCCTGCTGGCTTTGAGGTCTGCCTCGAGGTGCACACCACGGTCCTCGTCCCGCAAGCGCTCCTCCCGGCGTGTCTGCTCGGCTTACTAACTAGTTATCGGCTAAATTGACACTACGTAGCTGGTATGTAGTGGCTATATATTAACGTGCCAAACGAGCCCTACCCTGCTTGGATGGAGAACATGCGGTACAGTGCTGAGCTCGCTGATCCGCTCGTCGACGTCCGAGACGTCGTGGAGAGTTTCCGCTGCTGTGGCGTTACCCCCCCAAGTGGGACCGGGTTCTGAGTGAAGCCGCCGCCGCTCTCGATCAGCTCTCCCAGGAAAGTGGGGCCCAAGACCTTCTGCCAGGTCTCGTTCCCCGTATTCGGCTACTGCTGTCGCAAGGGCTTTCCAACGCGCCTGCCACAGTAAATGAAGTCGCCGATCAAGTAGCACTGGCATTGAGCGAAACTCAAATTCCCGGGATTCCTAGTCCTGAAGATGACGACTGGGAATTTGATGAAACTAGCGCCTCATAGTCCTAACAGCGCAGATCCCTTCCACCATCGCTGCGCCGGATCGACGCGCCGATTCTTGTCGTTGTCGAGGCAAGTGAGAAAGGTGGCACGCTGGCCGCAGGCATGAAAGCGCTTGATGTGAATCGCCGTGTAATAACCCTAGAGTTTGCGGACATTCCGCGAGGAAATGCGGTCCTTTTGCAGCGTGGCGCGGTTTCAGCACGAAGCCGCACCGAGCTTTCTGTTCGCCTATCGCAAGTAGCCGATCAACCGGGCGGTAATCAACTGGTGATCATCTAAATCCCGAGATTAGGTGCTGCACCCCGTACATGCAGCCTTGCGCGGCTGCGAAGCGTATTCGCTCCCGTCAAGCTGGCCAGTGCCGCTCTCGTAGCGACCGGCCTGGCCGTCCCCGCCGGCGCCGCGATCATCACCGGAGTGTGCCTTGTCTACCTGGTACGACTTGCCGCACCCGGTCGGCGCGACGTCTCCGGGATCGCAGGCTTCGCGCTCTTCGGATCCTGGGCCGTCGCCTTCGTCGTGCTGCTCATCCTCCGCTGACCCCGGGCGGCCGGTTGCGGCGGCGCCGGGAGGCCGCGGGCCGAGAAATCAGGGTGCATCGTCCACGGTCAGCGCGTACAACTAGTGGCCGTGCCGGAACTCACTCCACCTACGACCCGTGTACACGCCTCGTTCCTGGACGCCATGGAAGAGTTCCAGGCCGAGGGGCGGGGCGGGCCCGATGACACGACAATGGTCGGCCGCGAAATCCACGATCACGCCAGCCGGTGGGCTGACCCGCGGGAGTTCGCGTCGTACGTCTGTCGGTTGCGTGCGGACGTTCGGGAAGAGTCGGCCCGTCCGGACGGGCACGTTCCCGCGACCACGCTGTGGTGGGTCGACGACGAGGAGTACCTGGGTCGGCTGGCTATCCGGCACCGGCTCACACCCAGCCTCAGGGCCTTGGGCGGCCACATCGGCTACGACGTCCGGCCCTCGGCGCGCCAACGTGGGCACGCGACCGCCATGCTCGCTGCCGCACTCCCGGCGGCCCGGGGGCTGGGCATCGACCTCGTCTTGGTCACATGCGACGACGACAACGTCGCCTCACGCAAGGTAATCGAAGCCAATGGCGGCGTTCTGGAAGGCAAGAGCGGCGCCAAGCTCCGCTACTGGGTACCGACATCCTGACCGCTGCGGCCGGTCAGCCTGACCCGACGGACTACCCAACTTGGTGAAGCGCGGCCAGCGGCTTTGCGTCACGGTGACTACGAGGCGTTCTCAGCCCGTGCCCGGGCTACGTGGGTGGCGAGTATGTGAACCGGGTCGTCGGTTCCATAAGGAGGCAACCGGCGTACGGGCCCTCGCCAGGCTGGGAGGGATTACGGAAATGGCCGAAACCGGATTTTCTTCGTTCAGCACCACCGTGGACAAGACCAATCATGTCCTCAAGGAAATCGAGCAGGCATACAACTGGCCGAAAGAGCGCCGGAACCAGTCTTACGCGGCGCTCCGGGCGGTTCTGCACGCACTGCGTGATCGCCTCACGGTCGAAGAAGCGGCTGAACTTGCCGCTCAACTGCCAATGTTGATCCGCGGTCTTTACTACGAGGGCTGGAGCCCAAGCCACGTGCCGGTAAAGATGAACCGGCAGGAGTTTTCGCACGGATACGGCGGGAGTTCCCGTTCGAGGTGCCGGGTGGGGACGAACGACTGGCCCAGACGGTACTCCAGAGCCTGAGGCTCCACATCACCGACGGCGAATGGGAAGACGTCAAGGCAACCATGCCGAAGGATCTAGCGGCCGCCCTGCCGTAGCGCCATTCGGCTCAGCCTGGTGGGTCCTCCCCGGTGAGCCCGTCCACCGACTCCCGGATGAGGTCGGCATGGCCGATGTGCCGCGAGTACTCCTCGATCAGGTCGACCAAGATACGCCGCAGGCTGGGTGACTCACCGCGGGAGGTGGTGAACTGGGCCAGCCGGTCCAGGCCGCCGTCGGCCAGCGCCTCTGCCACCGCCGAGCGGGAGCGGGCCACGGCGTCCTGCCACAGCGTCATCAACTGCTCGGGGGTGTCCTCGGCGGCCGAATGCCACTCCCAGTCGGGGTCAGCATCCCAGTCCACCGTGTCCCACGGGGGACCCGGCTCTCGCCCGAGCAGTCTCACTCCGAAGTACTCGTCACTCCACGAGGGCCAAGTGCTTGAGCAGCCCGCCCAGGGTCATCGACGAGGCGCCGACCGTAGCCGTCAGCGCCGGCCGCGTCCAGGCCGCCGCATTTCCACGCCAGCGTCGCGCGCTCGCGTTCCAGGGCACCCAGAAGGGTGGCGGTCTCGTCGCCCGCGACGGGAGGTTCGGGCCTGCTCTGCTCGCCTACCTCGGTCATGGCCGGTGAGTCTACCGGCCGGGGCGCCCCTGGGCCCGGGGTCGTCCGGCCCCCGGCCAAGCGTCAGCTTCGCTGCTGAGTCTGCCGCTGCCAGGTGGCCATGATCGACGCTGCGATGGCGCCTCCAGCCGCCAGCCCGAGGATTTCTGACCAATCGAAGCGGTGCCTCCATAGCTGCCCGATGAGGCCGCCACCGACGCATCCCATGGCCATGCCCACGGCCCAGGTAAGCACAAACTGCCAGGTCGGACACTGTCTTAGCCAGTCAGTCACGCGCTCCTTACCTCGTCTCACGCCCCTACCTCCTGGATCAGGCACGGTCGGCTTTGCGTTAAAGCTGATGCGGAATTCAGTATTGCGTAGCGTCATTCCTCGCCTCATCGGAAGCACGGGCCGGGGTTTGGGCTGATCCTGATCGTCGTAACGCTCCACGATGTGAACGCCGCCCGGCAGATTCAGGTGCTCCAGAACGGCAAGGTGAGGGCCGCATAGCCGGGCGCCGTACGGTTCCCGGCCGAACTCGACGCGGACCATGGACCGCCGGATCTGGGCGGTGCGATCAAAGATTCCGTCCTTCTGACACGCAGTGCAAGGCGGGGTGCGGCGCCTCTTTGGCCGGAAGATATCCCGAAACAAACTAGCTACCTCCCCGTCCCGCCGGTCTGAGTGACCGCTGGCCCGCGAGAGCGAAGAACACCGCGCCCGCGGCGGCCACCGCGGCCGCTAGGGACCAGGCGATGGCCGGTTCTGGTGTTCCGGCTGCTGGCAGGCCAGTCGTCGCCGTGGCGACGAGGAGCACGACGGCAATCCCGATGGCGGTCCCGAGCTGGGCGGTGGTGTTGATGATGCCCGATGCCGAGCCGCGCCAGTGCGCCTCGACGTCGGTACCCAAGCCGGTGGCCGCCACTGAGGACAGGCCGATGCCCGCTCCGGCGACCGCCGCGCACACCGGCACGGCCAGCGGTGCGGCGGCGGACGGGATGAGCGCCACATCGGCGACGGCGATGCCAGCGAGGCCGAAGGCGATCACGGATTGCGGCCGGTACTGGCGCAGCAACCCCGCGGACAGGCTGGCGCCGCCGATGACCGCGAGGCTGAACGGCAGCAGGGTGGCGGCGGTTTCCAGGGGGCTGCGGCGGAGCGTGTTCTGCAGGTAGAGAGTGACGAGGGTGACCGCCGAACTGGTCGTGGCCGTGTTGAGCAGGCCGCCTCCCGCGCCCTGGCGCAGCCGCGCACACGCGACGAGCCGGGACGGCAGGAGCGGGGCGGCCGCGCGGCGGTCAACGAGGAGGAATCCGCTGGCCAGCCCGGCGCACAGGACCAGGAGCAGTTCGCCGCCCAGCCGCCCGGACGGCTCGGTGATCAGGCTGGTGCCCACGACGAAGGCCATGACGGCCGCGGTGAACGTGGCGGCGCCCGCCAGGTTGAGTGATTTCGCCGGATCGGCGTCGCGATCAGGGGGGACCGACCACAGGACGGCGGCGGCGAGCGTGGCGGCGAGGGGCAGGAAGGCCCAGAACACGGCCCGCCAGCTGGTCAGGTCGGTAACGATCCCGCCCACCACGAACCCGCTCGCTCCGGCCGCCGCGCCGGCCGCGCTCCAGACCGCGATCGCCCGCTGCCGGATGGGACCGTCGGGGGTCAGCGTGGTCAGCAGGCGCAAGGCCGACGGAACTGAGCCTGCGGCGGCTGCGCCCTGCAGGCATCGCCCGGCCATGAGAGCCAAGGCGGAGCTAGCGGTGGCGCCAATTATCGCTCCAGCGGCAAACACCATGAGGCTCACGATGATCGTGCGGCGATGGCCGAATCGGTCACCGAGCCGTGCGCCCAGCATCAGCAGGCCACCGAAGAACATCGCGTATCCGGTCGCGATGAGGCTCGCGTACGACGCCGGGGCGTGCAGGCTGGCCAGCATTCTGGGCAGCGATGTCACCACGACCGTCACGCCGAGCACGTCAACGAACTGGACCAGGCACAGCGAAACCACGGCGACGCCAGCGCCAGACGCTCGTTGCATCGGCTGAACGCTGGTCATATAGAGCTACTTACTCGGCTGGCATCCGCCAAACCTGGCTCAGGCATCCGGGGTGCGGCCTTGGCCGCCTTGCATGACCGTGGGCCACCGGCTCATGCTTCTGTCAGGTGACCGGGGAGCGCCGGCCTGGGCTAGCAGTGAGGTGGTCCTGTGAGCATTCCACCCGAGGAACCGAACCGGTCCCTCGGCATGAACTGGGGGCGGCGGGATCCGAACGGCCCGGAGCCACAGCGTATTCTCGGCTTTCCCGCTGACATGTTCGGGCAGGTCGACCGCGAGTTCTTCCGTTCGTTCGCTCATCCCATCAAGGCGTACAGGCGCTGGTCGCGGCGGCGCAGGCTGGGTCCGTACGCGGTCGACGAAGACGACCCTGGCGCCAGGGATTAACACCCGGCGCTGACTGCTCTGCCGTACCCCGCCGCCAGACGGCCTCGACTACTGTAGGCCCGGTGCGGGTCGCGACCTGGAACGTGAACTCAGTCAAGCAGCGGATGCCGCGGCTGCTGCCGTGGCTGGACCAGCGGCAGCCCGATGTCGTCTGCCTGCAGGAGACCAAGCTGGCCGACGATGCCTTCCGCCAGCTCCTGGGCGGCGAACTCGGTAGCCGTGGCTACGAGGTCGCCCTCCACGGGGAGCCACGGTGGAACGGGGTAGCGATCCTCTCCCGGGTCGGGCTGGACGACGTGGTGGCAGGAATCGCCGGTGCGCCGGGCTTCCCGCATCCAGAGGCGCGCGCCGTGTCGGCCACGTGCGCCGGCATACGGGTCCATTCGGTATACGTGCCGAACGGGCGGGTGCCGGACTCCGAGCACTACCAGTACAAGCTGGCCTGGCTGGCGGCGCTGCAGGAGGTGGTCGGGGCCGGCCCGGAGGCCGCGATGGTCTGCGGGGACATGAACATCGCGCCGACCGACGCCGACGTGTTCGACCCCGACGCCTACGTGGGCCAGACTCATGTGACCCCGCCGGAGCGCGCCGCCCTGGCCAAACTGCAGGGACTCGGCCTGCGGGACGTCGTCCGGGACCGCTGGCCGGACGAGCAGGTGTTCACCTACTGGGACTACCGGGCCGGGATGTTCCATCAGAATCTCGGCATGCGGATCGACCTGGTCCTGGCCACGGGCCCCGTGGCCAGCCGGGTGAGGGCGGCGTGGGTGGACCGGCAGGCCCGCAAGGGCACCGGGCCCAGTGACCACGCCCCGGTGATCGTCGACCTGGACGAGGCGCCGGATGGCGACATCGGGCCGGTCGTCCCGCCGCCCTCCGCGCGCGGCGGCAGGCGGGGGCCGGTCAGGCTGCCGCAGGCACCGTGACGTGGGCCTGCGCTAGTCACTGGGCGACCTATGCCTCGAATGCCGATGGACATCCGCGATCGCGAATCCGCCGACCTTGTTAGCTGCGCAGAGGTGCTCGCCAGCGCACATAAGGCCAGTGGGTATCCGAGCAACTGGCCTGCCGACCCGGCCGGGTGGCTCACGCCGGAAGGCACCCTCCACGCGTGGATCGCAACGGCGGACGGAACATCGGTCGCCGGCCATGTGCTTGTTCGGCAGATGCCCGACGCCGACGCGATCGGCCAGGCAACAGCGGAGGTCAGCCGGCTCTTCGTTGCTCCGGCGGCGCAGCGGCAGGGGGTGGCCCGTCGCGCTGCTCCGGTACGCCATGGAGTGGGCGGCGGCGCGCGACCTCGGCCTCGTGCTTGAAGTAGCCGACCATCTCCAGGCCGCGATAGCGCTATACGAGCGGACCGGCTTCCGCCGGGTCACGACCAGGCGGGCGGACTGGACCACACCCGATGGCCAGCCGGTCACGTTGCATCAGTACCGGGCGTAAGCCACAGCGTGCCACCGGGAACCGGTCAGGCTGCCGCGGGCGCCGTCGACGCTGGCTGGCCCGCATACTCGCCGGCTGACACCTGCCCGTCAGCTGTGGCCCAACCCGTCGCCGCCGCCTGGCCGTCGAGGATGTCCACCGGCTCGATGCGCATCAGATCGTCCCGGCCCCAGCTCCGGTCCGGCTCGGCGGCCAGGCGATGCGCGTGCCGGAGCAGGGAGCGGTCCAGTTGGCTCGCTTCGGACGCTGCGCGCGTTGGCGAACCGCGGCTCCCGCATCTGCCCCGTCAGATACCGGCCGAACTCGGCCTCGGCCTCTTCCGACAGGTAATAGGAGGCCTCTCCGGCCATCAGCGGGCCGATGGATATCAGCTCATCGATTTCGTAATCGGCGAAGTCGAGGTGGTGAGCGATCCGCGAGCTCATTCCCGGGTTAGAAGCCGAAGAATTCGTCCATCCGGTCCTTGTAGCCCGCGAGTATGACGACCAGCTTGTCCCGCTCGTTCTCCATGACCTGAAGCAGGATGCCGATCGCCTCCCGGCCGAAATCCCGTGAGTCGGTGGCGTGGTACAGGTAGTAGGCCTCGTCGATGAACAGCACCCCGCCCATCGCCTCGTTCCAGGACCTTCATGGTCTTCGGCGCCGTCTGGCCGATGTACTCACCGACCAGGTCGTTCCGCATGGCATCGACCAGATGCCCGCGCTCCAGGTCGCCGAGCCGGTGCAGCATGTCGGCCATCCGGAGCGCGACCGTGGTCTTGCCGGTCCCGGGGGCGCCGGTGAAACACATGTGCAAGTTCGGCCGGGGCGCCTGAAGTCCGAACCGCTGCCGCGCCCGGTCGACCAGCAGCAGCGAGGCGATCTCATCGATCCGCCGCTTCACCGGGACCAGGCCGACCAGTTCCTGGTTGAGGGCGGTCAGAACGTCGTCGATGTCCGCGGTCCGGCGCTCAGCGGCCAGGGTGACCGTGGCTTCCGGGGGGAGTTGCCCGTGCTGCCGTCGGTTCACCTGGCCCGGCTCAGATGACCGGCGGAATCTGGGCCCCTTTCCGGAGCCTGGTGAAGTCGGCATCCATCGCAATGATCGTCACGCCCCTCGTTCCCGCCCTAGCCAGATCTATCACGTAATCCTGACAGTCAGTCTCCCCGGCATCCAGGCCGGATTCCCAGGCCGCGTTATGAAGGGAGGTCAGCGAGGCGCGCGCCGGGGCGCGCGGCGTGCGCGCCGGCGCAGATGATCGGTGACCGCCGATCCCTCGGCGCCCTCGAACCACCGGGTGTGGCCGACCAGGTAGCCGTCGTAAGCCAGATCCGCGAGGCCAGGCGAGGCCACCACGTCGGCGAAGTACTCGATCTCCGATAGCGCGTACTCGAGATGCACGACGGGCAGAGCCTCGGGCAGTGCGGCAGCCTCGTCCCGGCTGAGCGGCCGCACGGATTCGTACCCCTCCAGCAGGGCGTCCATCGCGTCGGTGTCGGCGGCGGCGTGGCCCGAGTCGGCCAGATCGAGCCAGGCCACGGTGCTGCGTTCCAGCGCGACGGCGAGGTCGTGGACCGCGAACGTCCGGTTGGCCAGCCCGAAGTCGAATACTCCCGCCACCCGGTCCACCCCGGTGACTGAACTCCAGGTGAGGTTCGACGGGTGCCAGTCACCGTGCCCCCACTGCCGGCTGAGCGGCGCGAGCAGCGGTGCCGCCCGCCCGATTACCGGGACGTGGTACCGCTCCAGGTCCTCCGGCCACCGCCGCGCACCCAGGTAACGGGCCAGTCCCGGGCGCTCACGGAGCATCCCGGCCACCGCGGCCACCGGATCTCGTGACGCCACGACCTCGCACGTGCCAATCAGGACCGCCTGCGGGCGCCCGGGCCGGGAGAAACCCGCCGCCGCCCGGTGCAGCCGGGCCAGTGCCGCGCCCGCCGCGTACGCGTCGCCCAGGGTCCGGAACGGCGACCACGACACCGCGTCCCGGTACAGATCGTCGCCCGCCGCGGCCTGGTGAACTTCGTAAATCCAGCCGCCGAACGACACTGCTGTTGCGTCCCGGCCAGTGCGCAGCACGGCTGGTACGGGCACGCCCTGGCCACGCAGGTAGGCGGCGAAGGCGTGCTCCGAAGCCAGTTGCGCAACGGTGCGGACCCGGGGGTCGTGCCGCTTGACGAACAGGCTTCCGTCACCGCCGTCTCCAGCGTGGCCGTCACCGGCCCAGCGGACCAGCCCGGCCGCCGACATCGGCCGGGGACTCCGCCAGGTGACCACCGCCTCCGAGACCGGGCCACCCAGGTCACGCGGCTGGTAGTGATCGAGGACGGCCTGGACTTCGGCCGTGGTGAGCGGGCTCCAGTCCGGCTCGACCTGCTCCTTGCCCATGCCGTGCACGAGGCCTCCCGGCGCGGAACGCCCGGAGCCCCCGGCGCCGGTCACGCCTTGCGCCGCCTGAGCGCACGCAACGGCATGCCGAGCAGCGTGATCACCGCGGCGACGAGGAACGAGCAGATCGACGCGGACATCCAGCTGGCCGGGGTGAAGCCGATCAGGTGCCGCACCCAGGTCCACGCCGACACCCACCAGGAGAGGTAGCCGGGGTTGATGAGCTGGTAGGTGACGAACCCGACGGCCCAGGGCAGCAGCATCAGCCAGCGCGACGGAGCGTTCTGGGAAAGGTCCCAGCTGTCCTTTGGACAGGACGAAGAAGTCGACCGCGAGCACCGCGAACATCGGCACGAACACCGAGCCGAGCAGGGTGAGGAAGTTCTCGTAGTCCGCGATGTTGAGGAACAGCGCGAGCACCGTGGCCAGCCCGGTGATCAGCGCGGCCAGGATGCGGCGATCCCACAGCGGGCGCAGGTTCTGGGTCGACACCGCGGTGGAGTAGAGGTCGGCGAAGGACTGGTCGAGCTCGCGCGCGGCCAGGATCGCGAAGCCGACCGTCCCGAGCGGCAGGGCGATGAACGCGCCGTAGATGTCGTTCGGGTTCCGGGCGACGGTGACCAGGGCGAGCAGCCCGATCACGTAGCACAGCACCTGGGTGACGCTGTAGCCGATCATCGCGCCCGCGAAGGCGGCCCGCTCCGATCGGGAATGCCGCATGTAGTCGGCGGCCATCGGCGCGAACGAGATCGCCACCGCCACCACCGTGTCGGTCGCGGCCCAGTACCCGGACCAGGTGCCGTGGGTCAGCGACGGCAGCGGATGCCGGAGCGAGCTGGACCAGCAGGTACACCAGGACGACGAACACCGCGGTCGTCGCGTAGCGGCGCAGGACGCGGATCCATCCCAGCGGGCGGACGGTGAGGACACCGGTGATCGCCCCGGCGATCAGCACGTAACCCCATCGCGGCAACGCCGGTGCGATGGTGTGCGCCGCGGTGGCGATCGTGACCAGCTCAAAGATGCCCCAGCCGAGCAGTTGGAGCATGTTGATGACCGTGGGGAGATAGGAAAGTTCGGCGCCGAAAAGACCGCGCAGCAGGACCATGGCCGGCGCGCCGGTCCGGGTGCCGGGGATGCCCGAGACCGCGACGGCGAGCGTGCCGAGCAGGGTCCCGACCACCAGGGCGCAGAACGCGGCCACCAGCGACAGCGTCGGTGTTCCCGTGCCGCCCGGCTGGAGGACGAAGAGAGCACCGGTGAAGCCGAGCAGGCTCACGCCGAGGTTGCCCCACAGGCCGAGCTGGTCGATGAAACTGAGTGCCTGCGGGACCGGTTCGGCGAGCGTGCGGGGGGCCTCGGATTTGCGGTCACCCTGGACGGTCGTGAAGTTACCGGTACTCGATTCCGATGAGGCCGTCGCGGTCACGACTTTCTCCCTACGCCGGCATTACCCGGTCAGGTTCGAACGGTCGGTGGCGCGCAGGCCATACGGCCAGCCACCCTCTCAGCCCGGTCAGCCCGAGCTCCCGTGTGGTTGTTAATCCGGATAATACGCTGCCGTCCGGGCCACGTTCACAGCAGGGCTTCCTCTCAGGCACACTCGATATATGCCTGAGCTGCCAGAAGTCGAGGCGCTCGCCGCATTCCTCCGCGAGCGGGCCGTGGGTCACGCCGTCGCGCACGCCTATGTGGCCGCGATCTCGGTGCTGAAGACCTACGACCCGCCGCCCTCCAGCCTCACCGGCCGGGTGATCACCGACGTGAGGCGGCACGGGAAGTTCCTCGAACATCACTTGCTCGGCCCCGGCCGCGGCCGATAGCGACCCGGTGCACCTGATCATCCACCTCGCGCGGGCCGGCTGGCTGCGGTGGCGCGAGGAGCTGCCGGCCCAGCCGCCCCGGCCGGGCAAGGCGCCGCTCGCGTTCCGGCTCATCCTGGACGACGGGTCGGGATTCGACCTGACCGAGGCGGGGACGCAGAAGCGGCTCGCCGTGTACCTGGTCCGCGATCCGATGGACGTGCCCGGGGTCGCCTCACTCGGCCCCGACCCGCTGGATCCGTCGTTCACGGCGGAGACCCTGGCTGGCCTGCTCAAGGGCCGGCGGATGCAGATCAAGGGGGTGCTCCGCGACCAGCACATCATCGCGGGCATCGGCAACGCCTACTCCGACGAGGTGCTGCACACCGCCCGGATGTCGCCGTTCAAGATGGCGGCGAGCTTGACCCCGGACCAGGTGACGGCCCTGTACGACGCGATCATCACGACCCTGCGGGACGCGTCGAAGCGGGCCGAGGGGGTGGCCGCGGGCGACCTCAAGGCCGAGAAGAAGACCGGGCTGCGCGTGCACGGCAAGGCCGGCCAGCCGTGCCCGGTGTGCGGCGACACGATCCGCGAGGTGTCGTTCGCCGATTCGGCCCTGCAGTACTGCCCGACCTGCCAGACCGGCGGCAAGCCGACTCGCCGACCGCGGGCTGTCCCGGCTGCTCAAGTAGCCGCTGGCCGGCGCCGGCGATCCACGGCGGCGGCGCTGAGCCCGCAGCCGAGCAAGAACGCGGCCCCGGCCACCGCGGCCGAGAGGTGCATTCCGGCCACGAAGCCGCCCCGGTGACTGACCAGGGTGCCCAGCAGCGCGACGCCGATCACCCCGCCGACCTGGCGGGCCGTGTTCACGACCCCGGAGGCCAGGCCGGCCCGCTCCGCCGGTGCCGAGCCCATGACCGCGGCGGTCGCGGCCGGCATAGTCAGGGCCATGCCGAACCCCGTCGCCATCAGCGGCAGCACCAGCACCAGATAGGAGCTGCGGGAGCCGGCCACGAGCCAGCCGAGCAGCCCCGCCCCGCCGAGCGCGAGCCCGGTGATCATCGGCGTCCGCGGCCCGGTCCGGGCCATGATCCGCCCGGAGATGACCGAGGCCAGGGTCACCATCGCGCCCTCCGGCAGCAGGGCCAGCCCCGTCACGAGGGCCGAATAGCCGTGCACGTCCTGGAAGTACAAGGTGGCGACGAAGAGCTGCCCGTAGAAGCCGAAGTTGATCAGCAGCCCCACCGCGCTGGCCGCGGAGAACGTGCGGTTGCCGAACAGGCCGAGCGGAAGCATGGGCGAACGGCCGGCGTGTTCCACGGCGGCGAACGCCACCGCGGCCACGGCGGCCGCGCCCAATCCGGCCAGCACCACCGGCGCACCCCAGCCGAGTGATCCCGCTTCGATGAGCGCGGCCGTGAGGGCACCCAGCGCGATAACGCCGAGCGCCTGGGCCGGGAGGTCGAGCGGCCGCCATCGCCCGGCCGGCGACGGGACGTACCGGGCGGTCAGCACCATGGCTGCCGCGGCGACCGGGATGTTGACGAAGAAGATGGCCCGCCAGCCGAGCGCGGCGACCGCGACGCCCCCGGCGACCGGCCCCAACGCGGCCGCGATCCCAGCGACGCCGCCCCAGACGCCGAACGCCTTCGCCCGCGCGGCCCGATCCGGATACGCGGCCTGCAGCAGCGCGAGCGAGGCGGGCACCATCAGCGCGGCCCCGAGTCCCTGGGCCAGCCGCGCGGTCACGAGCACCGCAGCGGACGGCGCGAGCCCGCAGCCGGCCGATGCCACGGCGAACACGGCCAGCCCGGCCTGGAACACCCGCTTCGGCCCGCACCGGTCGCCCAGCGCGCCGGCCGACAGCAGCAGGCCGGCGAAGGCCAGCGTGTACCCGGCGGTCACCCACTGAAGCCCGGCCACGCTCGCCGCCAACTGCCGGCCGATGCTCGGCAGGGCGACGGTCACCACCATCGTGTCCAGGATGACCATGAAGTAGCCGAGGCAGATCGCGGCCAGCGGCCCCGGTGAGAGCATCGCCGGCCGCCCCGGCGCGCGGTCCAAGGTCAGCTTTCCGGTCATCAGCCCATTCTGGGGGCCAGACCCTTCGCCGTGTCTCGAAGCATCGCCGTCCCAGAGACCCCGCATTATTCCGAACGAAGGCGTGGTGACAGTGGCCTCGCCAGGCCGGAGGACAGCCGGTCGTCTAGCGGGAGCGGAAGAGGCGGCCTTGGTAGCGGAGGGCGAACTCGCGGAAGGCCGCGGCTGGGGGTGTGGACGGCCGGTCAGCCATCCAGACCAGGCCGACGGTCCGGCTGGCGTGCGGCTCGCTGATCGGGATGCTGACGACGCCGCGGTCGCCGCGCTTCGGGGCGGTGGCCGGCAGCAGGGCGACCCCGAGACCGGCGCCGACCAGGCCCCGCACCGTATCGGCCTCTTCGCCCTCGAAGGCGATGCGCGGGGTGAAGCCCGCCGAGGCGCACAGGTCGTCGGCGATCTGGCGCAGGCCGTAGCCGGGTTCGAAGGACACGAACTCCTCCTCCGCCGCCTCGGCGAGCCCGATCTCGTCCCGGCCGGCGAATCGGTGCCCGGCCGGGACGAACAGGTCAATGCGCTGCTCGTCCAGCGGGCTGGTCACGACGTCCGGGTCCCGGGGCAGCGGCGCGACCAGGCACAGGTCCACGTCCCCGGCCCGCAGCCGGCCGAGCATCTCGGCGAAGCTGCCCTGGACGAGGCCGAACCGGACCGCCGGGTGACGAGCCCGGAACTCCCGCACCATCATCGGCACGACCTGGGAACCGAGCGTGTGCAGGAAGGCGAGCGCCACCTTCCCGCGCTCCGGGCTGACCTCCTCGGCCAGGAGCTGAACGTGGCTTTCCAGTTCCGCGAGGCAGCGTTCGGCGCCGGCCAGGAGCATCTGGCCGTGCCGGGTCAGCCGCACCGTCCGGCCCGGCCGGCTGAACAGCGCGACGCCGAGGTCCGCCTCGAGCCGGGCGATGGACCGGGACAGCGTGGGCTGCGGAATGCCCAGCGACTCGGCGGCCCGGCTCATGTGCTGTTCCCGCGCCACGGCCACGAACTGGCGCAGCCGGGGCGCCAGCGTGCCGACCGGGCGGCGGCCGGGTCGAGCGGGCCACGGGCGGCGGCCGCCGGGTCGAGCGCGGCACCAACGGCGGCCGCCGGGCCCACTGCCTTATCCATATTTGAATCTAAGCACGTCTATTCATGTATTGGACGCATCACGAACCGCTGCCTAGCGTGACCGGTGTGGCCAGTCACGTCACCGAACTCGACGGAGCCAGCCCATATCCCGCCGGGCCCCCGTCGGCCGCCGGGGCCCGGCGCCGGTTCCGCCGCGGCGACGCCGGCCTGCGGCGGGTCAACTTCGCACTGTTTCTGGCCGGGATGGCCACGTTCACGCTGCTGTACGAGACGCAGGCCCTGCTGCCCCTGATATCACGCAGCTACGGCGCCGGGCCGGCCGCGGCGAGCCTCACGGTCTCGGTGGCCACCGGCGCGCTCGCGCTCGCGGTCATCCCGGTCAGCTCACTGTCCGAGGTGGCTGGCCGCCGGACGGTCATGACGGTTTCGGTGCTGGCCGCCGCGGTGCTGGGGCTGCTGGCCCCGCTGAGCCCGGCCTTCTGGGTCCTGCTGGCCTGCCGGGCGCTCCAGGGGGCCGCGCTGGCCGGGGTTCCGGCCGTCGCCATGGCCTACCTGGCCGAGGAGGTCGACCGGAGCTCGCTGGGCCAGGCGATGGGCCTGTACATCGCGGGTAACGCGATCGGCGGTCTCACCGGCCGCATCGGCGCCAGCGTGCTCGCCGACGCGGGCGGCTGGCGCGTGGCGCTCGCGGGCATCGGCATCTTCTCCCTGGCCTGCGCGTTGATCTTCCGCCTCGTGCTGCCGCCGTCGGCCCACTTCCGGCCCGCACCGGTGCGGGCCGCCGCGCTGGCGCACAGCTTGCGCGGGCACGTCACGGACGGTGGGCTCGTCCGCCTCTATCTCATCGCCTTCGCGCTCATGGGCGCGTTCGTGACCGTGTACAACTACCTGACCTACCGGCTCGAGGCCGCGCCGTTCCATCTCTCCCAGGCCGTCATCGGGTCGATTTTCTTCGCCTACCTGGCCGGCACGGCCAGTTCGGCGGTGGCCGGCCGGGTGGCGGACCGGGCCGGGCGGCACCACGTCGCGTGGACCGCGGTCATCGTCGCGATCGCCGGGCTGGCGATGACCCTGTCGGCCTCGCTGGCCGTCATCATCGGTGGCCTGGTCCTGCTGACGATCGGGTTCTTCGCCGCGCATTCGGTGGCGAGCGGCTGGGTCAGCCGTCGCGCCCGCATCGCCCCGGCCCAGGCGTCGGCGCTGTACCTGTTCGCCTACTACCTGGGCAGCAGCATCTGCGGCTCAGCCGGCGGCCTGGCCTACAGCCACGGCGCCTGGCCCGCCACCGCCGCCTTCGCCGGAGCCCTCTTGCTGATCGCCCTAGCCTGCGCCCTAAGCCTGCGCCGGGCGCTTACGGTCGCCACCACCGCCACGCGGCGTTAGGCCCAGGCTGGCCGCCGGCGACCGGGCCCACCTCCACGGAGGCACCTCCGTGGAGGTCCTAGCCGCTACAAAGGCACCTCCGTGGACATGGGGGCGGGGGCCTGCGCGGGCGTGGGGGCTGTCATCACGGCTTCGTTCGGGATGATGTGCTTGGTGGGTAGCGGGGACGCGAAGCGGGGGGCTCCGGGGAGGCGTCCCCCTGGGCCAGCCCAGTAGCATCGCGATGTGGCCAGCCAACCAAAAACTGTGTTCGTTACCGGCGCGAGCGTCGGGTTCGGAGAGGCGATCGCGCGGCGGTTCGCGGCGGAGGGGGCGCGGGTCGTGGCCTCGGCGCGCCGGTCCGACCGGATCGATGCGCTCGCCAAGGACCTCGGCCCCAGCGTCCTGCCGCTCGTCCTCGATGTCACGGACCGGGCGGCCGTCGCCGACGCGGTGTCCGCGCTGCCCCCCGAATTCGGCGAGATCGACGTCCTGGTCAACAACGCGGGCCTGGCCAAGGGGCTCGAGCCGGCCCAGGAAGCCGACCTGGACGACTGGGACCAGATGATCGACACCAACTGCAAGGGGGTCACCTACTGCACGCGGGCGATCCTGCCCGGCATGGTGGCGCGCGGCCGCGGGCACGTGATCAACCTGGGCTCGATCGCCGGGACCTACCCCTATCCGGGCGGGAACGTCTACGGGGCGACCAAGGCGTTCGTCCATCAGTTCAGCCTGAACCTGCGCAGTGACCTGCACGGCACCGGCGTCCGCGTCACCTGCGTGGAGCCGGGCCTGTCCGGCGGCACCGAGTTCTCCGTTGTCCGGTTCGGCGGGGACCAGGAGCAGGCCGGCACGGTCTACCAGGGCGTGCACCCGCTGGAAGCCGGCGACGTGGCCGAGGCGGTGCACTGGGCGGCGTCGCTGCCGCCGCACGTGAACATCAACGTCATCGAGATGATGCCGGTGGCGCAGAGCTTCGCGCCGCTGGCGGTGGCCCGCGAAGGCGCGTAGGTCCGCCTGGGGCGGCGCGCTCAGGGCCGGTTCGCGGTCACCTCGTACTCGTACAGCGCCGCGTTGCTGTTGCGCTTGCGCAGGGTCGTGATCCGGGCGCCGGTGAAGCCGGCCTCGCTCAGCAGTGCGGCGTACCACCGTTCGGCGGGGACGAGATGCCCGTAGAACGTCGAGTTGCCGATGATGTAGGTGACCGTCCCGCCGCTCCTGACCTGCTTGAATGCCGCGCTGAAGTGGGCCGACATGTCATGGAAGTACTTGGCGACGTAGGTGGCGAGCAGCGGCCCGTTCTTGCCGCCGTCCCGCGCGATCAGCGTTCGGACCTCAGTCAGTTCCTCCTCGATCGGGGGGAGGCGGGCCGGTGGGGACCAGTCGTTGAGGCGTGAGGTGGCGCTGCCCCACGTTCCGCCGATGGCCGTCCAGTCCAGGTCACCGGCGTCACTGGCCCGGTCCAGGAAGCGAAGCCAGTACATGTACGGCCGCAGTTCCCTGATGTACGACATCCGGTTGACGTAGGGCGGCGAGGTCAGCAGCAGATCGCACGGGCCCAGGCCGCCGGTGTCGAGGTGACGGGCGTCGCCCAGGACGACGCGGCCGGTCCCGGGGAGGCTCGTTTCCGCGCTGCGCAGTATCTCGTCCGCCTCGCCGGCGAAGCGGCCGATGACCAGCCCGCAGTCGTCCGCGGTCCCCGTGGCCGCCTTGAACGACATGCTCTGATGGTTGAAGGCCGCGTTGCTGGCGGCGATGACGGTCCGGCAGAAGGCCATGCTGAGCAGGTCGCGGCCGCCCTGCGGCAGGCAGATCTCATCCAGCACGCTGCGCAGGCCCTTCAGGCCGGCCAGCGATCCCGGTGACCACCATCGGCCGATGTTGTGCAGCTTCGGTGCCCAGAGGGCCGGGGCGTCGGCGGCCCGCTGCGCCGCGCGGGCGGCCAGGTGCGGGATTTCCTCGCGCGTCTCATCGAGGACGCCGGCCGGGTAGCTGGCGGCCTTGGCGTTGCCCAGCCAGACCAGGAACGGGTTGACGTCGAGGGCGGTGCCGGTGCAGCCGTGCTCGGCCGCGGCCAGCGCGGTCGTGCCGCTGCCGGAGAAGGGATCGGTGACCACCGCGCCCGCGGGCAGGTCGCGGGTCCGCTCCCGGACCAGGCGCACCGAGTACGCGGGCGTGAGCCGCAGCCAGCCGTGGCGGCCGGCTGCGGTGTTCGCCTGGTGGGTGAGGTGCGAGTTCCGCCGGTGGGGGTTCATCTGTGCCGAGAGCGTACCGACGATGGCCGCGAGGATGGCGGTCCGACACGGTGCGGGGCCGGGCGGCCGCGCGAGCCGCGCCGGACCGGGGCCGTGACCGGTTCGTTGCTTGCCTAGAAGCAAGTTTCTGGGCGGAGCGGGAACGCTGGAGCCGATTTTGGCGTTACATCTCAAGATGGCGGGCACGGTACTCCGATACCAACTCCGTCCGCCAACGGGGCTAAGCATTGACGATGATTTTGGGAAACTGGTTGAGGTGATTTGATCCATGTCTCACGTACGCCGGCCGTCGGCCGTCCTCCCGCGGCCGAGTTGGGGCTGGCAAGATGATGCCGCGTGCCGTGAGGAGGACCTCGGCCTGTTCTTCGGTCCGGACGGCGAGCGTCAGCCCGAGCGCGAGATCCGGGAGCGCAAGGCCAAGTCGGTGTGTGCCGACTGCCCGGTCCGCAACGAGTGCCTGAACTACGCACTGTCCCGCCCGGAGAAGTACGGCGTCTGGGGCGGCCTGAACGAGGAAGAGCGGGCAGGCGAGCGCCGGCGCCGCATGCGCCGCGCCAACGCGGCCTGAGTCCGCGCCCGGCAGCGGGCCCGACCTGACTCCGCGCCCCGCAAGCTCGCGCCCGCAACCTCCGCGCCCCGCAACGGGGCGCGGAGTTCTTCGTCAGCGGGGTACGCGGACGCCGTATTCGGCCCGGTCGCCGCGGATGCGGTGGACGATGTGGGCCACCGGCAGGCCCTGAAGGTCGCTGTTGGTCCCCCTCAGCAGCAGCAGTGGCGCTCCCACCGGGACCTCCAGCCACGCGGCGTCCTCCGGATTGGCCGGGACCGCGGAAAACCGGCGGTCGTCGCGCCGGACCTCGACGCCATGGGCCGCTGACATCGCCGCGAACAGGCTGTTGCTGCCGTCCCAGCTCGGCGGGGCGAGCGCCGCGGGCACGGCGGCGAACGACACCGACCAGGGCAGCTCATCCACCCAGCGGATGTAGCGGTACTCCATGACGGCGCCGGGGAAGTCCGGGAACTCGTACTCCTCCGCCGTGGCGGCGGCCCCGGTGAGCGCGGCCGGGTTCTGCGGCTGCGGTCCGGCCGTGGCCGGATCGACCCGGCCAACGTCGAGGACCAGCTGACGTACCGCGTGACCCCGTTTCGCCATCGACTCGAGCAGGCTGACCTGGCCGTCGTCGACGCGGTGGCGCAGCGGGCGGGCGGCCACGAAGCTCCCGACCCCGTGCTCGGTCTTCACCACGCCGAACCGGGCCAGGTCGGCCAGGGCCCGCCGGACCGTGAGCCGGCTGACCCGGTACGCCTCAGCCAGTGCCGTCTCAGGGGGCAGTGCGTCCCCCGGGGCCAGGCTGCCGTTCTCGATCCGGCCCAGCAGGTCGGCCCGAAGCTGCTGCCAGACGGCCGTCCCGGCGGCCCGCTGAACCGGGGGAGGCAGCCCAAAGGGGGACCCCGAGGGCCGGTTCACGCCGGAGTCAGTCACGGGTGTCTCCTCCATGAGGGTTCAACGTCGTCGCCAAGTGTTCACTGTGCCGTTGCTCGGACCAGATATCAAGATGTATATACCTCTAGACGAAAGGTTATCCCCCAGGGAGAGCCCCGTTGAGAGGATGTTCCATGCCCCGCGTCGGTAAGAAAGAGGGCGACGCCGTGCCCGGCGCCACCCCGAGGACGCCGCACCGGGCCTGGCTGGCCGTCCCGGCCGCCGCCCTGGCCCTCCTGGCCAGCGCCTGCGGATCGTCAGCATCTCCGGCCACCAGCACCGCGGCAGGCAGCGCCAAGGTCCCGCTCGCCATCTATGCCGCCGAGGGCTACGACACCACCGTGGCCAAGGCCTTCCAGCAGGCCACCGGCATCCCGACGTCGGTCTACGACGCACACACCGGCATTGTCGTGTCGAAGATCGAACAAGAGAAGAACAATCCCCAGTGGGGCGTGACCTGGTTCGACGGGGATATGGCCATGTCCTCGCTCGACCAGCAGGGACTCCTACTGAAGGGCTATCAGCCGCAGGCGGCGTGGGACGCGCGGGGCCAGCAGTTCCTGCCCGCCGACCACAGCTACGTCCCGACCGGCTACACGATCGCCGCCACGATCCTCTACAACAGCAAGGCGATGCCGAAGCCGCCGACCACCTGGCAAGCGCTGCTCTCGCCCGCCTACAGCCACAAACTCGGGATCCTGAACCCGGCGATCGACGGGCCCGCTTACCCGTGGATGGCCGGGCTGGGCCGCCCAGATGGGCGGGGTCCCGCAGATGGAGTCGTACGTGTCGGCCCTGGTGAAGGGGGGCGCCAAGGTCTTTTCCGCGCCCGCCGACGAACTGAACGCGATCAAGCAGGGCACGATCGACGTGGCGGTGGCCCAGAGCAGTTACGGGATCGGCGTCGGGGAGACCCAGCCGAGCCTGAAGATCGCCTATCCCCAGTACGTCACGCCGGTGCCCAGCGTCCTCGCCATCGACGCCAAGGCCCCGGCGGCCGTCCAGGCCGAGGCGAAGAAGTTCGTTCAGTTCGTGCTGAGCCCAGCCGGACAGCAGGCCATGCAGGCGGGCGATCCGCACGGTGACTCGCTGTACTGGCCGGTGCTGAGCGGGGTGGCGCCCCGGTCCGAGGTCCCGTCACCGGCCACCATCCCGGCCAAGGTCCTCAACCCGGTCACCTGGGGCGCCCAGGAGAACACGGTCGCTCAGTGGTTCACCTCGCACATCGCCAACTGACCCAGCGCGAGCCAGGCCGCCAGATCGTGCCCCGGCCGGTCTGGCGCCTGGCCGCCTCGGGCCCCTACGCGCTGCTGATCGCCCTGCTGCTGATCCCCACCGCGTGCTTCCTGCGTCCTGGCGTTCCTCCCGGCGGCCTTCGGCCAGGGCACCGGGGGCATCAGCGTGGCGCCGTTCCGCACCGCCTACCAGGGGTACGTGATCACGGCCCTGACCAACTCACTGTGGGTCAGCCTGGCGGCCAGCGGCATCGCGCTGGCCGTCGCGGTCGGGCTGGCGTGGCTGTGCGAGCGGATCCGGATTCCCGGGGCCCGGGTCTGGCGGCTGGGCGTGTGGCTGCTGCTGCTCGTCCCGACCTACCTGACCGCGCTCGGGTTCGAGGACCTCCTCGCACCCAAAGGTGTCATCGCCTCGGTGACCGGCTGGTATCCAGCCGCGCTGGATCATCTCCTGCTGGGGCCCGGCGGGGTCGTGGTGGTCCTCAGCCTGCGCGGCGTCGCCTTCGCCTACTTCGCGGTGGCCGGCGTGGTCCGCTTGCTCGGTACCGACCTCGCGGACGCGGCCCGCGTGCACGGGCTGTCCCGCTGGCGGACCGCCATCATCCAGGTGGGCAGCCTGACCCCCGCCCTGCTGGCCGGGTTCGTGCTGGTGTTCGCCGAGACCGTCAGCGACTTCGGGGTCGCCTCCACCCTCGCCGCCGACGCTCACTTCCCCGTGATCACCTACGTGATCTTTACGTTCGCCGACGCCATCCCGATCAACTTCCCGGCGGCGCCGCGGCCATCTCGTGGAGCCTGATCGCCGTCTTCGCCGCGGTTCTGCTGCTCCAGCGGCGCATCGCCGGCCGCCGTGACTTCACCGGCGCGGGGTGGGCGCGCGCGGCCGCGGCCCGGCCGGAGCGGGCCGTCCGGGACCGCCGGCCGTCAGTCCGCTCCGCCTGGTGGGGCGCCGCAGGCCGTGCCACGGCCGGCGTGTTCTTCGTCATCGCACTGATCGGCCCGGCCTCGGCATCGCCGCGTCGTCACTGCTCGGCGGCACGGCGACCTCGGGCTTCGCGGTCGTCGCCGGCGGCTCCGGGTTCACGCTGGCGGCCTACCGGGCGCTGTTCGCCACCCCCAGCCTGCTCAGCCCGGTCTGGCTGTCCCTGTGGCTCGGCCTGGCCGGGGCCACGGTGGCGGTCGCGGTCGGGCTGGTCATCAACCTGTGGACCCAGTTCCGGGGTAAGGCCCGGGCGCGGCGGCCCTGGTCGACGTCGGCCTGGTGGCGGTGATCGGGCTTCCCTCGATCGTGCTGGCCGCCGGGTTCGTGTTCTTCTACGACCTGCCGGGGGTGTACCGCGTCGTCCCGATCTACGACACGCAATGGCTGCTGCTGGCCGGCTACATCGTCGGTTTCGCCCCGATCGCGATCCGGATGCTGCACGGCCCGCTGGCCCAGGCCGGACGGTCGCTGCTACGACGCCGGGCGGGTCCACGGCTCGATCGCCGTCCGGGCCTGGGCCCGGGCGGTGCTGCCGCTCATCTGGCGATCCGTGGTCTCGATCTGGCTGTTCCTGGTGGCCGTCATCATGTTCGAGCTGCCGCTGTCGGAGGTCCTGCACGCCTCCACCGGGGAGCCGCTGGCCGTGTCGGTCGCCGTCCAGTTCAAGTCGCAGGTCGCGACCGGCACCGCGCTGACCGTCGTCGGCATCGCCGTGATGATCGCGGTGCTCGGGGTGGTCAGCGGCGCTGGTCTGGCTGGCCGGAGTCGCGCACCGCAGATGGCGCGCCCGCCAGGAGGCGGCCGTCGAATCCCTGATCGAGGAGCTCCCGTCCGTGGGACCGCAGCCCGCCAATGAGAGGACCAGCATGACCGCAGACGGAGCCCGCTCGCCGCGCCTGATCTTCATGATCGACGGGTTCGGCCTGGACTACCTGGCCAGCGGGGCCGCCCCGTTCCTGTCCGAGCTGTTCGACGAGGGCGGTGAGGAGGCCGAAGGCCTGTGGCCGACGGTCACCAACGTCAACAACGCCGCCATCGCCTGCGCCGCTCCGCCGGCCGTCACCGGGATCACCGGGAACTCAATCCTCGACCCCGAGTCGGGCCAGGACCGGTACATGGATTCCGCGCAGATGCTGAACACGCCCACGCTGCTGCAGAGGTGGTCGGCGGCGGGCCGGCGGTGCGGCCTGCTGAGCGTCAAGGGCAAGACCGGCCGGCTGCTCGGCGCGGGCGTGGACTACGTCGTGTCCACCGAGCTGGTGCCGCCGGAGATCGCCGCCTCGATCGGCACGCCACCGAGCATCTACACCGTCGAGGTCAACGCCTGGCTGGTGCGCTGCCTGGAATGGCTGCTCGCCAACCGCCCGGACCTGGACACGTTCTACGTGCACACCACCGACTACCCGATGCACATGTGGGCCCCCGGTGAGGCCGGCTCGCAGGAGCACCTGCGGCAACTGGACACCGCCATCCGGAAGGTGGTGGAAGCCCTGGGCGACGCCGAGGTGTTCCTCACCGCCGACCACGGGATGAACGCCAAGACCCGGGCGCTGGACCTGGGCCGCATCCTCACCGCCCGGGGCCTCGCCGGAGCCATGGCCCTGTCGATCGAGAAGGACGGCATCGTCGGGCACCACCGTGACCTCGGCGGCGGGGCCTGGGTCTGGACCAGAGAAGCGGACCGGGACCGGGCGGCGGAGATCCTGGCGTCACTCGACGGCGTGGAAGAAGTCATCCCGCGGGCCGAGGCGGCGGCCAGGTTCGTGCTCGACCCGTCCCGGATGGGCGACTTCGCGGTGCTCGCGGACCGCCGGTCGGTATTCGGCGACCTGGCGACCGAGACCGAGGCCCTGCCGCCTGGATACCGTTCGCACGGTTCCGCGTACGAGCGCGACGTCCCGGTGATCCGGTCGAACGTCGCTGATCGCGGGACCACGACGGAGGCCCCGATGAACTGGCACCTGCTGCGGCCCGTCGCTGGCGACGACGGGCGCTGAAGATGCGGGCCAGGCACGCCGTGACCAGGTCACGCCCGGATCCAGCGCGCCGCTCAGGACACGGCGCCCGCTCAGGACCTCTCCGGGCCGGCACCCAGCGCGCTGCGGCTCACTCGCCTGACCCGATCGTTCGGCCGGATTATGGCTCTTGACGGTGTGGACCTAACGGTGACCGCCGGGGAGTTCATGGTCCTGCTCGGCCCGTCCGGATCGGGGAAGACCACGCTGTTGCGGCTGGTGGCCGGGATCGACCGGGCGACGGCGGGCAGCATCGCGATCGGCGGCCGGGTCGTCGCCGATCGGCAGCGGCATCTCCAGCCCGAGCGGAGGGGCCTGGCCATGGTGTTCCAGGATTATGCGCTGTGGCCGCACGTCAGCGTGCTGGCCAACGTGGTCTACGCGATGGAGCGGCTCCGCCTGCCCCGCGAGGAATCCAGGCGGCGGGCCCTGGCCATGCTGGACCGGGTCGGGCTGGCCCGGCTGGCGAACCGCCGGCCGCCGGAACTGTCGGGCGGGGAGCAGCAGCGGGTGGCGCTGGCCCGGGCCCTGGCCGCCCGGCCCGCGGTGCTGCTCTGCGACGAACCGCTCTCCCACCTCGACGCGGACCTGAGGGACCGGCTGCGGGCCGAGATCGCCGCGCTGACCCGGGAGAACGGCACCACCGTCCTCTACATCACCCACGACCAGGCCGAGGCGTTCGCGCTGGCCGACCGGATCGGCGTGCTGCAGTCCGGCCGGCTCGTCCAATGTGACGTGCCGGAAACCATCTACCGCGCGCCCGCCACGCCGTTCGTCGCCCGGTTCACCGGGGTCGCCGGGGAACTGCGGGGCCGGGTCGACGGTCAGCGCGACGCCGCCGGGCGGTTCCGGGTGGAGACGGCGGGCGGCGCGGTGCTGGCTTCGTGGGGGCGTCCGGCGCGGCGTCCGGGACGGAGGCGAGTTGGCGGGGTCCGGGTCGGGCGGTCCGGGTCGGGCGCGGCGGTGACCGTGCTCGTCCGGCCCGAGGCCGCGCGGATGGATGGCGAGGGCCTCGCCCCCGGGGCGGCGACGGCCTCCCGGCCTCCCGGGACGGGTCGCGGACGTCGCTTACCGCGGTCACGGCTACGACCACCTCATCGAACTGGCCGACGGAACCCGGCTGGCCGGCGTGTTCGCCAGCGACCGCCACCCGCGGGGAGAAACGGTCCGTGTCGGGCTGGACCCGGCCGGCTGCTTCGCTTACCCGGCGGCCGGATCGGATGACGTGCCGGTCAGGTAGAGCAGCGGCCACCGGCAGTCGACGAACTGCTCCAGATAGCCCGCCAGCTGCGGTTCGAAGTCGTCGTCGGTGACGCTGGTGCCGGTGGCCCGCTCGATGGCCGACGGCGTGGCCAGGCCGAACGCAACGCCCCGCACGGTCTCGGCGTGCCGCTGCCCCCCAGCCAGCACCGTGCCAATCTGTTGCCCGAACACACACTGGTACGAGGGGGCCAGCCAGCGGGGCTCTTCCTTCTCGCAGGTCCACGCCCCGCTCACCAGCCTGGCCCGCATCGCGTCGCCGACGTGGGACGCGAGGCCGATCGGGCTGACCCGGGCCGAGATCACCGGGGTCCTCGACGCGACGGCCGCGTCGACGGCGTGCGACAGCGCGCAGTCCCGCAGGCGGGCCGGCATGGCCCGCAGCAGGTCGAGCAGCGGCACCTGCGGGATCGGCATGGCCCATCCGGTCAGGTGAGCCAGGACGGCGAGTTCGGTCCACAGGACGATGCCCGGGTCGCGTTCGAGCGCCCGCTGGGCGGCGCGCATGTCCCGCAGGGTGCACGGGCGGGCGGTGCAATCGGCGCCGCAGGTGACGCTGCGGGGCGAGGCCACCACGGCCGGGCTGACCAGGGCCGCCGGCCAGGCCGGGCTTTCGTTCCCGTCCGCCGCGGGTGCCCGGACCGCGGCAATGGCCGTGGAGGCCGCCGCCTCCCGGGCCGTTCCGTCGGGCATCCTGGCCAGCACCGGGCGGTCCATCCCGTCGATGGAAACCGCGGCCTCACCCGGCACCAGCGTGACCAGGTACTGCGACTGGGCTCCGGTCAGGTTCATCGTCGCGCCGACCGCCTCCCGGTCGTCGGCGGCGGGCAGCCGGTGGGTGATCTTCACGGCGGTGTTCTTGATGACGTCGGGTATCAGCTTGGCCGGGATCTGCTCGGCGATCACGATTCCCTCGCCGTACGCGCGGATCTCGGCCAGCAGCCCGGCGAACAGCTCGACCGCGTGCGCGGCCGCTCCGCCCTCGCGGTCCGGGCGGCGCAGCAGCCGGTGAGCCTCCTCGAAGACGGTGAGGTGCCGCAGGCCGGGTTCGGGGCCCGGCTGGTGACGCCTGGCCAGCCGGAGGTGCTCGACCAGGCGGATCAGCACGGTGCCCATCAGG
>CAVQZM010000031.1:0-30577 GCA_963718475.1 uncultured Actinomycetes bacterium
TGTGTCAAGAGGGTGGTTGTTCCCGCCTGGCCATTGTGGGCCGGTCCTCGCCGTCGTCAAGCAGAGGTCGCTCGACGACGGCTGCGGTCCGGCCTGATTCGGAGGCGGCGGGAGCAGCCGGGAGAACGGGGCGGGCTGCGGGCGTAGGGTCGTGGGTGGCGGGTCCGGGAAGTGACTTCTCCGAAGCGTCGGCGATGGGGTCCGAGCCGGCCGCGCTGGAGCCAGTAGCCGCCCCCACGTGTCCTCCCGGGCCCGTTGTCTGCGGTACGCGCGTCGGTCATCATCTGGCGGTATACGGCGTCGGAGAGCCGCCGTTTGAGGGCCCGCATGGCTTCCATCGGGGTTTTCCCGGCGGCGACTTTGCGGTCGTAGTAGGCGCGGCCCTTGGTGGGGTGGCGGAGCTGGACGACGGCCATGATGTGCAGGGACACGGTTGATCTGGCGGATGCCGGCCCGGGACAGGCGGTGCCGGACATGGTCCCCGGAGGAGGCGTCGATCGGCGCGGTGCCGTTCCAGGAGGCGAAGTGTGCCCTGGTGGGGAACCGGGTGATGTCGCCGGCTTCACCAGCAGCCGGGCGGCCCCGGACGGGCCGATCCCGTCCAGGCTGGTCAGCGTGGTCGGCGGTGGCCTTGAGGTGCTTTGCGTTCAGTTCCTTATCGGCGGCTTTTTTTCGCTGGTGGATCCGTTCCAGGTCGCTGATCAGCTCGGCGGCGACCCGCCGCCGGGCCCGGCCGGCTGGATCCCGGGGGTGGACCCGGTCAAGCAGCACCTTGGCCTGGGCGGCGGACAGGGCCTTCTTCGCGCCGCCGGGGATGAGCTCGAGCAGCAGCTGGTGCAGCTGGCAGATCATCCGGGTGTGGTCCTCGCCCAGGGCCCGGCGCCGGTCCGCCAGCACCCGCAAGACCGCAAGCTGGGCGTCGTCGGTGACCCGTTGCAGCCCGGTCATCCGGGTGGCGGCCAGCGCCACCGAGTGCGCGTCCGTCGCATCGGTCTTGCGGCCCTGCCCGGCGGCGAAGACCCGCGTCCGGGCGGACAGCTTGGGCGGCACGTCGACGACGTGCTGGCCATCGGCGAGGAGCCGGCGCGCGATGTGCTTGCCGATGCCCCGGCAGCCCTCGACCGCCCAGATCCGCTCCGGCCACTGCCGCACGTCCGCGAGCATCGCCGCATACCCGGCCGCGCCGGTGGCATACCGGCCGCCGCCAAGAACAGTCTCATCCCCGGCCATGACCTCGATCGTGGCCGAGCGCTTGTGCGGGTCCATCCCGATAATCACGGTGCTCATCGCTCCTCCTGCCCCTTTGCTGGCTGTGATGGACGGGGCGAGGAGGGCACCGCTACTTCGAGCAGAGCAAACCCCTCTTGAGCCTCTCCTTGCCCACAGCGCCCGGTCCGCGCAGGCCAAATGGGAGCCACACGACCAAGCGTGGGCAGCCGCGATGAGAGCGACGAACCGGGCGCCTAGACCGAGCCTCGCCAGGCACCGGTCCTGCGGCAAGTCAACAAGTAGCCTGCGATGAGGTACATCGCGGGGTGGTGGCCCGGACGGTAGCGTGCGGAGGTATGCACTCAGGTCCTGTGATCATCGGCTTCGACGGCACGCCCGCGTCCGAACGGGCCGTGCGCGAGGCGGCCGCCCTGTTTGCCCCGCGCCCGGCCCTCGTGGTTGTCGTCTGGGAAGCGGGGCGTGCCTTCGAGGCGGCGGCGCTTCCCGAAACGGCGCTGGAGGGGCCGGCCGCCACCCTTGATGTGCGCATCGCACTCGAGGGGGAAACGGCCGCGTACGAGGCGGCCCAGCGGATGGCTGAACAGGGTGCGGCGCTGGCCAGGCACGCGGGCCTGGAGGCCGACGGCCTGGCCGTGGCCGACGAGGCCACGGTGGCGGAGACGCTCGTCCGGCTGGCGCGCGAACGCGACGCACAGTCTGTAGTGATCGGCGCTCACGGTCATCACGAACTCAGGAAGCTGGTCCTCGGGAGCACATTGAGCGGCGTATTGCGCCGGGCGCCATGCCCGGTCCTGGTCTGCGGCGCCGCGCACAACAATCAGAAATAGCGTCTCGCCACCGGACGGCATCGCCGCCCAGCCCTGCGCACGTCGCTGAGGTTAGCTGGCGCGCTCGCGCCCGGCCACGGCAGCCGGGCTGGCCACGGCGGCGGGCCGGTGGCCGCGCAGGGCGCCCATTTCGTAGGCGCTCTCGGCGTGCTCGGCCTCGTCGATCCCGTCCCGTTCGGCCTCACCGGTGACCCGCAGGCCTACGGTCTTGTGGATCACCCAGGCGATCACCAGGGTCAGCACGCCCGAGTACGCGATCGTGGCCAGCACGGCGACGACCTGGCGCCCGAGCTGGCCGAGCCCGCCGCCGTAGAACAGTCCGTCGGCGCCCTGGGCGTTCACCGCGGTCGTGGCGAAGAGCCCGGTCAGCAGCAGTCCGACCAGCCCGCCGATGCCGTGCACCGCCACCACGTCCAGGGAGTCGTCGTAGCCGAGCCGGTACTTCAGGCCGACCGCCAGCGCGGCCACGACCCCGGCGGCCAGCCCGATGGCCAGCGCGCCGAGCGGCTCGACAAAGGCGCACGCCGGGGTGATGCCGACCAGCCCGGCGACCACGCCGGACGCGGCGCCGAGCGTGGTCGGCTTCCCGTCGCGGCGCTGCTCGACCAGCAGCCAGCCGAGCATGCCGGTGCCGCCGGCCACCATCGTGTTGATGAACGCCGTGGCCGCGAGCCCATTCGCGCCCAGGGCCGACCCGGCGTTGAACCCGAACCAGCCGAACCACAGGATTCCGCAGCCGAGCATCACCAGCGGGAGGTTGTGCGGCCGCACCGGCTCCCGGGGCCAGCCACGCCGCCGGCCGAGCACCAGCGCGAGGGCCAGCGCGGCCGCGCCCGAGTTGACCTCCACCGCGGTGCCGCCCGCGAAGTCGAGCACGTGCAGCTTGGCGACCATCCAGCCGCCGGCGCTATGCGGCCCGGTCAGGCCGGGTGCGTCGAAGACCCAGTGCGCGAGCGGCAGGTACACCACGGTCACCCAGGCCACGACGAACAGCAGCCACGGCCAGAACCGGGTCCGTTCGGCCGCCGCCCCGACCAGCAGCGCGACCGTGATGATCGCGAACATCAGCTGGAAGGCGGCCAGCGCGAACATCGGGATCCGCTGCCCGCCCGGGCCGCCAGCGCCGCCCGGCCCGCCCGGGCCGCCGGGGCCCGCCGCCTAGCCACCCGTGCAGGCCAGCCTCCCGCAGCCCGCCGATCAGCCCGGCGAACGCGTCGCCGCCGAACGCCAGCGAGTACCCGTACAGCACCCAGATGACGCTGACGACGGCCAGGCACACGAAGCTCAGCGCCATGATGTTCAGCACGCTGCGGGAGCGGACCATCCCCCCGTAGAACAGGGCCAGGCCCGGCGTCATGAACATCACCAGGGCGGCGCTCACCAGTACCCAGGCCGTGTTTCCCGCGCTCACCAGCGTCCCTCCGCGTCGACTGCACCCCGTCGGGACACGGTTCCGGGACGATGTTTCGCGCCAGGAAACCACGTATTTCATAGGTGTAAACAAACGGTTTCCCGGCGTTACGCAGCACACATCGGCCCGGGTGAGCGCGGACCGGGTTTCATGATCCGGGGCGGATCTTCGCGCATGTGCGGAAAAGCCGACCCGGAGCGCCGGGAACGCCGGCCCCCAGGTTGGCCGGGATCAGGTGCCCGGCGCGCGGGACCCCCGCCCCACCCGGCGGCCCCGCGCGGGATGATCACTCCCGCTAAGCGCCCGTTCGGTGTTGTTTACACCGGGTTGGGGCTGTTTACCCATACGCTGTCCTGGGCGGCCGTCCCGGGCGCCGCCCACTACCAGGTGTGGATCAGCATCAGCCGGGCCGACTACGACTTCACCGCCTCCGGCAACCTGCTCGACTTCTACACGAAGGTCGCCGAGCTGGCGGCACCAGCTACGTGCTGACCTGGGACCTGCCGGATCGCTGGACGTACAAGTGGTTCATCGTGGCGGTGAGCGGATCGAGCGCGACCACGACCTCGAACATCCAGACCTTCAGTGTCTATCTGCCGGCCGTCAGCACGGTCGCCGACGGTGTACCGCTCATCAACGGGATGCGGGACCTCAACAAGGACGGCGTCATCGAGCCTTACGAGAACTGGCATCTGCCCATCGCGACGCGGGTCAGCGACCTGCTCAGCCGGATGACCCTGCAGGAAAGGGGCTGTGCACGGGCCGCGGACGGTCTCGCGTGCTGCTTGTGGACCAGCTATTTCCATCCCGAGTACGGCTCGCTGGACGTCCTCGGCGCGATCAAGGCGAGAGCCGCGACGGCCGGAGTGAACGTCTATCAGGACACGTCCCCGGCACCACCCAAGCTGGCCATCGTGGCGGTGGGGGAGGCCTCCTATACCCACGCGACGAACTGGGTCAAGGAACAGCCAGCCTGCTCTTCGGCGACTACGCCCCGGGCGGGAAGCTGCCCTGGCAGCTCCCGCGCAGCCTGGACCAGATCCTCACACCAGGCGGCACGGACATCCTCGCCAACGCCGTCGAGAACTGGGACCTTCCGTACGACCTGGGCGCCACCGCCGCTGAGCGCGCCGACATCAGGGCCCGCATCGACGCGGGCCAGCCCGTGCCGACCAGCTGCGGAAATTTCCGCGACCAACTGGCGTGACATCCACGCCTTTGCATGGTGCACGACTCACATGGTGAGGCGCGCCTAGGGTTCCGCCGTCACGGGCGCGGCTGCTGACGCCGCGGACGGGACGGGCCTGGACCGAGAGGCGAGGCGGACGGCCGGACGGCATCCGTTCCACGGCGGGACAAAAGCCCGGGAGACCAGGCAGACCCATCCCCGGATGGGCTACGTCACCTGGAGGCCGTGTGAGCGAACGCCCATACCATCATCTGCCCCCCGACTTCTCCGACGACGGTATGCACGACCGCTACGGCCCGGAGGCCCGCTACGCGGTCGCGGCCGAGGAGCACCTGCCCACCACGAAATGGGAGGCCGAGGTGGCCCGCGGGCTCGAGCTGGGCCTGCCCGGCGCGGACTCGATCGTCGACAAGCGCATCCCCACCTTCTCCCGCGGCGAGCTGCCGCACTTCGCCGGGATCAATACCTTCCTCAAGGCGCCGTACGTCGAGGACGTGCGCACCTGCGGCGACTACGACATCGCGATCCTCGGCGTCCCGTTCGACGGCGGGACCACCTACCGGCCCGGGACCCGGTTCGGCCCGCAGGGCATCCGGCGCATCTCGGCCCTGTACGGCCCGTACAGCTTCGAGCTCGGCGTCGACCTGCGCGAGTCGGTGACCATAGCCGACCTCGGCGACGTGTTCACGATCCCGGCCAATATCGAGAAGACCTTCGACCAGATCACCAAGGCCGTCAGCCACGTCTACGGCTCCGGCGCCTTCCCCGTCGTGCTCGGCGGGGACCACTCGATCGGCTACCCGACCACCCGCGGCGTCGCCGAGCACCTGGACGGGAAGCTCGGCATCATCCACTTCGACCGCCACGTCGACACCCAGGAGACCGACCTCGACGAGCGGATGCACACCACGCCCTGGTTCCACGCCACCAACCTGCCGAACGTGCCGCCGGAGAACCTGGTGCAGATCGGCATCGGCGGCTGGCAGGCGCCCCGGCCCGGCGTCAAGGTCGGCCGGGAGCGCAAGACGACGATCATGACGGTCACCGACTGCGTGGAGATGGGCATCGAGGAGGCGGCGGCCCGGGCGCTCGAGATCGCCTGGGACGGCGCCGACGCCGTCTGGCTCAGCTTCGACGTGGACTGCCTCGACGCGGCGTTCGTCCCCGGCACCGGGTGGCCCGAGCCGGGCGGCTTCCTCCCGCGCGAGGTGCTGAAGTTCATCCAGCTCATCGCGGCCAGCCCGCTGGCCGGCATCGAGGTCGTCGAATGCTCGCCGCCGTACGACAACGCCGACATCACGTCGCTGCTGGCCACCCGGGTCATCTGCGACACCCTCGGCTGCCTGGTCCGGGCCGGCCATCTCCCGGCGAAGCGGAGCACCTCATGACCCAAGATCCCCGGAGCCACCCGTGACCACCCTGGACACCGTCACCGGCCAGCAGGACACCATGGAGGCGGTCGCGCGGGTCGAGAACCTGTCCATCACGTTCCGCCGGGGCGCGCTGAACATCCAGGCCGTCCGCGGGGTCAGCCTGGAGATCCGGCGAGGCGAGATCCTCGGCCTGGTCGGCGAGTCCGGGTCGGGCAAGAGCGTGCTCGGCATGTCCCTGCTGGGCCTGCTGCCCACCGACCCGGCCCCGGCCACCTCGGGCGCGGTCACCGTGTGCGGCCAGGACATGCTGAACGGCTCGGCCGGGCTGCGCCGGACCGTCCGCCGCCAGCATCTCGGCGCGGTGTTCCAGGACCCCATGACCTCGCTGAACCCGACCATGCGGGTCGGCCGCCAGGTCATCGAGGCGGCCGGCTCGAGAAGACGAGGCGGTCCGGCTGCTCGCGCGGTCGGCATCCCGGACGCCGCCCGGCGGATGGCCAGCTTCCCGCACGAGCTGTCCGGCGGGCTGCGGCAGCGGGTCATGATCGCGATGGCGATCGCGGGCCGCCCGGCCCTGGTCATCGCCGACGAGCCGACCACGGCGCTGGACGTGATGGTGCAGGCCCAGGTGCTCGCGCTGCTCCGCTCGCTGCGCGACGAGATCGGGTGCAGCTTCCTGATGATCACCCACGACCTCGGGGTCGCGGCCCAGGTGGCCGACCGGATCGCGGTGATGTACGCCGGCCGGCTCGCCGAGCTGGGCCCGACCGCGACCGTGCTGCGGGAGGCGGCCCACCCCTACAGCGCGGCGCTGACCAGGTCGCGGCTGTCCCTGTCGTCGCAGCGGGGCCGGCCGCTGGCCACGCTGCCCGGCGAGGTGCCCGACCCGGCCAGCCCGCCGCCCGGCTGCCCGTTCCAGCCCCGCTGCGGGCTGGCCCGCGACGAGTGCTCGGCCACGCCGCCCGAGCCGGTCGAGGTCGCGCCCGGGCACCTCAGCGCCTGCATCCTGCCGCCGGCCGAGGTCGCCGCCGGCTTCGGCCGCCACCGCCCGCGCCCGAGACAAATGCCGAACGAGACTGCCGGAGCCCGCCGCCGCCGAAGCGGTGCCGGCGGCTGAGGGCACCGGCGAGCCCAGGCCGGGCACGGCCGTGGCGGCGCGGGTCCAGGGCGTCGCGAAGACGTTCCGGGTCAAGTCCGGGCCGCCGCCGCGTCGGCCTGCCGGCGCTGCGCGACGTGAGCCTGCACGTGGCCGAGGGCGAGGCCGTCGCGATCGTGGGGGAGAGCGGATCCGGGAAGTCGACGCTGCTGCGGGTCATCGCCGGGCTCGAGCACGCCGACCGGGGCGAGATCACGCTCGGCCCGGGCGCCCGCCCGCAGATGGTGTTCCAGGACGCCGGCGCGTCGCTGACCCCGTGGCTGACCGTCGGCGCGCTGATCGGCGAACGGCTGCGGCACGAACGCCTCGGCGCCGCGCAGCGCCGCGAGCGGGTCGAAGAGGCGCTGGCCCACGTCGGGCTGCCGGCCCACGTGGCCGGGGCCCGCGCCGCCCAGCTGTCCGGGGGCCAGCGCCAGCGGGTCGCGCTGGCCCGGGCCACCGTCATCCCGCCCGAAGTCCTCCTGTGCGACGAGCCGACCAGCGCCCTCGACGTGTCGCTGGCCGCCGTCGTCCTCAACCTGGTGGCCAGGCTGCGCCGCGAGCTCGGCATGGCGGTCATGTTCGTCACCCACGACCTGTCGGTGGCCCGGGTGGTGGCCGACCGCATCGCCGTCATGTACCTGGGCCGCATCGTCGAGCTCGGCCCGGCCGAACAGGTCGTCGCGCACCCGCAGCACCCCTACACCACCGCGCTCGTCGGGCCGTCCCGGACTTCGGGGTCAGCCGCCGCGCTGCCCGGCGAGCCGGCCAGCCCGCTCGACCCGCCGCCCGGCTGCGCGTTCAACCCGCGCTGCCCGGTGGCCGAGGCCAGCTGCGCCGACCCCGACTTCCTGCCCGCGGCTGATCGGGCCGCGCGGCGACCACGACCGCACGGTCGCCTGCATCCACGCGGAGGCGATGTGACATGGCGGTAGCCGAGCCCCACCCGCCCCTCCCCTTCCTGGCGGCGCACCAGCCGCGCGCCTGCGCCCCGGGCCTGCTGCGCGGCCACGGCAAGCTGGACATCGCGGCCGCCGCACTCCTCGTCCTGGTCACGCTCATCGCGCTGCTGCCCCGGTGCTGGCGCCGCACGACCCGATCCAGCCGGTCGGGCTGCCGATGCAGTCCCCAGGCTCGGGCGGGTTCCTGCTCGGCACGGACAGCATCGGCCGCGACATCCTGTCCCGGGTGCTTTCGGCTGGCGGTCGAGCTGGTTCGCGGCGCTGGCCGTCATCGCCTCCGGCCTGCTGATCGGCGGGCTCATCGGCCTGGTCGCCGGCACCGCTCGGCGGCATCGTCGACAACGGTGCTGATGCGGATCACCGACGGGTTCCTGGCGCTGCCCGGCCCCGTCGTCGCCATCGCGGTCGTGGCCGCGCTCGGCGGCGGCTTCATGCACACGCTGATCGCGGTGGCCGTCGTGTGGTGGCCGTTCTACGCCCGGATCGTCCGCGGTGAGGTCCGGACGCTGGCCGCCCGCCCGCACGTGGAGGCGGCCCGGCTGGCCGGGGCGGGCCGACTGAGGATCGCCGTGCGCGGCACCTGCTGCCCGGGGCCGTGCCCGCGGCGGTGATCACCGCCAGCCTCGACGTCGGCAACCTGGTGCTGACCCTGGCCGCGCTGTCCTTTCTGGGCCTGGGCCAGCCCCAGCCCGCGCCCGAGCTCGGCGCCGACACCGCCCACAACCTCACCTACCTGCTCCAGCAGTGGTGGATTCCCGTGATGCCGGGCCTGGCCGTGCTGTTGCTCGCCCTGGCCGGCAACATCGCCGGCGACGGCGTGCGGAACCTGCTGGGCGACCGGTAGAGGAAGGAGCAGCGCGTGATCCAGCTCATCGCCAAGCGGCTGGCCGCGGCGGTCGTCATCGTGGCGGCCCTGGCCGCGGTCATGTTCCTCCTGCAGAAGGTCTCCCCGGTCGACCCGGTGCACGCGATGCTCGGGCCGTCCGCCTCACCCGGCCGCGATCGTCGCCGAGCAGAAGCGGCTCGGCCTGGACCGGCCGTTCCTGGCCCAGTACGGCAGCTACCTGACCGGCCTGGTGCACGGGAACCTCGGGATGTCCTACCGGACCCGCCGGCCGGTCAGCACCGACCTCGGCTCGTTCCTGCCCGCCACCGCCGAGCTGAGCCTCTACGCGCTGATCTTCGCGGTCATCCTGGCCGCGATCCTCGCCATCGGCAGCACGCTGCGCTGGCCGGGCTCGGGCGTGTTCCGGCTGCTGATGATCGCCGGGGCGTCCGCGCCCGCGTTCCTGCTGGGCATCGTCGGGATCCTGATCTTCTACTCCAAGCTCGGCTGGCTGCCGGCCACCGGCCGGACCAGCGTGGTGAACGCGCCCACCGGGCCGACCGGTTTCCTCACCATCGACGGGCTGCTGCACGGCCAGCCGTCGGTCACCCTCGACGCGTTCCGCCACCTGCTGATGCCCGCCCTCGCGGTGGCCGCCGTCCCCGCGGTCTCCATCGGCCGGGTGCTCCGGTCCAGCCTGATCGGCCAGATGCGCAGCGACTACGTGCGGACCGCCCGGGCCAAGGGGCTCACCGAACGGCGCGTGGTGCTCGGCCACGTCCTGCGCAACAGCGTCAACGCGGCGCTGTCGATGACCGGGCTGCAGGTCGGCCTGATGTTCTCCGGCGTGGTCGTCATCGAGGAGATATTCGGCTGGCCCGGCATCGGCCAGTACATGGCGCAGAGCATCCCGGCCGCCGACTTCCCCGCCATATCCGGCGTGACCCTCCTGCTGGGCGTCGGATACGTCGCGGTCAACACGATCGTGGACATCTTGCAGGCCGTCGCGGATCCGAGGATCAATGCCTGAGAACCCAGAAGAGCCGGCCCGCGTGCCGGGCCCCATCACCGTCAGCCGGGACAGCGACTACGGCTGGAGCGGGATCCAGACGTTCGCGAAGCTGCCGCTCTGCCTGACCCCGGCCGACCTGCGGGCCGGGAACATCGACGTCGCCGTGGGCGGGGCGCCGTGGGAGGGCACGGCCACCGGCCGGACCGGCACCCACCTCGGCCCGCGCGCGATCCGGGAGTGTGACTACCTGTCCCGCGACGCCCGGCCGCACCTGGGCGTGCGCGTCGACCCGTTCGCCCACCTCAACGTGGCCGACTACGGCGACGCGGACGTGCTGATCGGCAACACCGACGGCAGCTACGCCAACATCAGGTCGTTCGTCGCCGAGATCCTCGACGGCGGCGCGATGCCCATCATCCTCGGCGGCGACCACGGCATCACCTGGCCGTCGGCGACGGCGGTGGCCGACGTCTACGGCTACGGCAACGTCGGGATCGTGCACTTCGACGCGCACGCCGACACGGCCCCCGACATGCGGGGCACGCTGGCCGGCCACGGCACGCCGATGCGCCGGCTGATCGAGAGCGGCGCGGTCCCGGGCCGGAACTTCGTCCAGGTCGGGCTGCGCGGCTACTGGCCGAACGACGAGATTCTCGGCTGGATGGAAGAGCAGAAGATGCGCACCCACTTCATGGCCGAGATCAACGCGGCCGGCTTCGACACCGTCCTGGCCCGGGCCCTGGAGGAGGCGCTCGAGACCGCCGACCACCTGTACATCTCGGTCGACGTCGACTGCGCGGACCCGGCGTTCGCGCCCGGCACCGGCACCCCGGAGCCCGGCGGCATCACCAGCGGCGACCTGCTGCGGGCCGTCCGGCGGCTGGCCGCGGAGGTCGGGGCGGTCGGGATGGACGTCGTCGAGGTGTCCCCGCCGTACGACTCCGGCAACAACATCACCGCCCTGCTGGCCAACCGCTGCGTCATGGAGGCCCTGACCGGGACGGCCATGCGCCGGCTGGGCCTGACCCAGCCCGACTACGCCGACCCCCGTGCCCTGGGCAGCAGCCCTCCAGGCAAAAATTACCCGCTGCGGCAAATGTTGCCCCCAGCCGAAATATTGCGTCCCAGCGAAAATATTACGCCGGAGGGAAATCATGGCTAGGCAGCCGCTGTTCGTGGGGCAGGTCGCCCTGATCGTGGTCGACATCCAGGGTGGCTCGGCGCTGCCCGGCCGGGAGTCCGGGATCCCGCACATGGACGGCGCGGCCGAGCGGATCGCCCGCGCCGAGGAACTGGTGGCCGGGGCCCGGGCGGCGCAGATCCCGGTGATCTTCTTCCAGGAGGCGCACCGGCGTTCCGGCGTCGACTTCGGCCGCGAGCTCGACGGCGCCGAGGACGCGCACTGCCTGGAAGGGGACGAGACCACCGAGCTGTGGCCGACGCTGCGTCCCCTCGACGGCGAGTATCACCTGGTCAAACGGCGGTACTCGGGGTTCATCGGCACCGAGTTCGAGCTGCTGCTGCGTGGCCTGAACGTCTCCACGCTCGTGCTCATCGGCGGCCTCACCGACGTATGCGTGCACTACACCTTCGCCGACGCCCACCAGCGGGACTACTACGTCCGCGTGGTCGAGGACTGCGTCGGCGGCTCCAGCGAGGCGCGCCACTTCGCCTCCCTGGACGCCATGGAATACCTCCAGGCCGGGGCGCGCCGCAGCACCCGGGAAATCCTCGACGCGTTCGCGTCCCTGGCCGCCGAGGGCGGCCTGACCTCAACAGGAGCAGCCCGATGAGACCTCTGCCGTCCACCCGGCGCGCCCTCGCCGGCTACGCCGGCGCCGCGCTCGCCGCCGTCCTCGCGCTGGCCGGGTGCGGCTCGTCGTCGGGGTCGAGCGCCATCACCACGAGCAAGCCCACCGGCCGCACCCTGAACCTGAGTTTCCTGCAGGACCCGGGCACCGGCGCGACCGACCCGGACGTCTACTACGCCGGCCAGGGCATCATCCTGCAGGACAACGTGTACCAGGGCCTGCTGCAGTACAAGCCGGGGACGGCCACGCCGACGATCGTCCCCGACCTGGCCACCAGCTGGACCGCGGCCAAGAACAACACCGTGTTCACCCTCCAGCTCCAGCACGGGGTGGTGTTCCACGACGGGACGGCGTTCACCTCGGCGGCGGTGGAGCCCTCGTTCAAGCGGCGGCTGGCCGTCGGCCAGGGCCCGGCCTACATGGTGCAAGGCACCACGGTGACGACCCAGGGGCCGTACCAGGTGACGATCACGCTGAAGAGCCCGAACCCCAACTTCCCGGCCTACCTCGCCTCCGCCTACGGGCCCCGGATGATGAGCCCGGCCGGCCTGGCCGCCCACACCGGCAGCGACAACGACCAGACCTACCTGCGCACGCACGATCTGGGGACGGGGCCCTACGAGCTGACCGAGGCCAAGATCGGCTCGGCGTACCAGCTCACGGCGTTCGGCAAGTACTGGGGGGCGAAGCCGTACTTCACCACGGTCAACCTGCCGGTGATCACCGACTCGTCGTCCCAGCAGCTCCAGTTCAACAAGGGCGCGCTGGCCGCGATCCTGCACGACCTGCCCGAGCCGGCGGTGAAGTCCTACCTGGCCAACAAGTCGGTGGACAGCTACTCGCTGCCGACGCAGAACTCCCAGTTCTTCTACGTGAACCCGAACGCCGGCTTCCTGACCACGGCGGCGCACCGGACGGCGCTGCTGGAGGCGATCAACGTCAAGCAGGTCTACGACGAGGCCTTTTCCGGCCGGGCCGCCATCGCTGACCAGGCCTACCCGGCGCACATGATGCCGCAGGGCGACGCCGCCCAGCACATCCCGTATGCCACCGGGCCGCTGTCGAGCCTGGCCAAGTCGCTCGCCGCGAGCCAGCGGACCCTGACGATCGGCTACGACTCCTCCTCACCGGACGGCCAGCTCATCGCCAACATCATCTCGGCCCAGCTCGACCAGCTCGGGCTGACCGCGCAGGTCCAGTCGTACACGACGGCGCAGGTCTACGCGTGGGCGCCGCCCGCCCCGAGCGCCAAGGGGGCGCCGGACGCGGTGATCGAGGGCGGCTGGCCGGACGCCGCGCCGCCGTACATGTGGGCGCACATCAGCTTCGACCCCAACGGCGGCCTGAACTACATGCACTGCTCGACCCCGCAGATCAGCCAGCTCATCCAGCAGGGCCAGGGGACCGGCAGCGCGGCGACGTTCTCCGCCATCGGCCAGCTGTCCGTGCAGTCCGGCTGCTGGTACAACCTGGTCAACCAGAACGACTTCATGGTCGCCCAGCCGTGGCTGAAGGGCGTCGCCCAGGCCCACGTCGTCACCTACCCCTACTCCCTGGACCTGGCCAACCTCTCCGACCGGGCCGGTGCCACGCGGGTTCCGGCGCACCGGCTGGCGCCGGGCCTGGCCCGCGCCTGGCCCCGGGCCCGATGTCCACAGCGGTGCCACTGTGGTGGCTAGAGCGGCTACAAAGGCGCCGCCGTGGTTACTGGGTGGCGGGCGAGCGGGGCTGCGTGTGGAGAGGAGAGGCGGATGGGGAGTGGGGTGCGGCGGGTTGTGCCGCTGACGCTGGGGTGGGAGGACCTGCCCCTGAGCGTGTCGATCCATGGGGCGCCGCCTGATGCGGGGCGACTGCGGGAGCCGGTGCCGGGGGTGCTGCTGCTGTGCGACGGCGGGTGGCTGCTGCTCGACACCGGCTTCAACACCGCCCTGATCACCGACCCGGCCCTGCGCCAGCGCTACCACGGCGACCCGGTCATCCAGCCGGTCCTGCCCGGTCCCGGCGAGCCGATCGCCGACGCGCTGGCCGGCGCCGGGATCGACCTCGGCGACATCCACGCCGTGGCCGTCAGCCACCTGCACAACGACCACGCCGGCGGCCTGAAGCTGTTCGCCGGCCGGGTGCCCGTGCACGTCCAGCGGCGCGAGCTGTCCTACGGGATGAACGGTACCCCCGAGCCGGAACGGCACGGGATCTTCCGGGTCGACTACGACGATCCGCGGATCGACTGGCGGCAGGCCGACGGGGACGCCGAGATAGCGCCGGGAGTGACGGCCGTGCTGACCGCCGGCCACACGCCCGGCCACCAGAGCTTCGTCGTCGACCTGGATGAATCGGCCGGCGGCGGGGGCCTGGTGTTCGCGTTCGACGCCGCCGACCTCACCGAGAACATCCAGCAGGAGGTCGCGGTCGGCGGCTTCATCGACGTGGAGCCCGAGGTGACCGTGGCCCAGATCCGCAAGCTCAAGCGGCTCGCCGCCGAGCGCGGCTACCGCCTGATCCCCGGCCACGACCCGGTGGCCTGGCCCGCCCTGACCACCGAACTCGCCGCCCGCTGGCCCGCCCCGGCGGCCAGCTAGGCACCTTAGTCGGGCCGATCCGCGCGCCTGAAGCGGGTAGGGACACCCGGCCGAGATCTGCTTGTGATGCGCCTGTTACTGGCGTGGCCAGCCGATAAATGTGCAACCTATGCGCATATAGCGATTCGCAATTGTGACGCACGTCACGCTAAATACGCCCGGATGGCCGGTCTATTTCCGGATTTTCCAGATTTCTGGAGATCGTCGCTGCATGATGCTTCAAGCGTCGCGCGTTATATGCCCGTTATGTGAGTGGGCGATTTCGCTGCGTTACGCGGGCCCTGTCGCCTAACGAAGGAAAGCCAGTGACGCCCGGTAAAAAGATCGGCACCATCGCCGGAACGATGGCAGTACTCTTTATCGCACTTCCAGGAATGGCCAGCGCCAGCTCACAATCGGTCAACCTGAGGGTCGCCAACTACGCGGCCAGCTTTATCGGCAGAGTTCCCTACGCCTATGGCGGGACAGTTCCCCGGCTCAGGATTCGACTGCAGCGGGATGGCACAATACGTATACCGCCATTACGGGAGGTCGGTTCCCCGCACCGCGGACGCACAGTTCCGGTACTTCCACCGCGAGAGCAAGGGCGCGGCCCGTGGCGGGGACCTCGTCTTCTTCCACGTGAATTCCAGCCCCAGCAGCTACGTCTACCACGTAGGCGTCTATGAGGGGAGCAACCACATGGTCTCGGCGGCCGACCCGGCCGAAGGCATCGTGTGGCAGTCCATCTGGACTCCTGCCGTGACGTTTGGCACTATCACCCACTAGCCACGGATAACCGGACCGCCGCGGCCGTGAACCCGTTGCGGCGGTCCGTAGGCCCGTGCGCCACGAAAACCAGTTGCGCCGCTCCGTAGATTCGGCCGTGTGACGACCGATGATGTCCTGCTCGCGGCCTACGACGAGCAGATGCGGGGCGCGCCGCAGAAACCGCCTGCCGGGGTCCGCTGCGATTACGACGGCCCGCTGCTGCGGATCGTCGGCCAGCACCGCGGCTTCGTGACCGGGCCCCCGGACCTCGGGGTCCGGGGCGCCGACCTGGACCGGCTCATCGCCCGTCAGCGCGACTATTTCGCCGGGCGCGGGGAGGCGGTCGAGTGGAAGACCCGCGGGCATGACCGGCCCGCCGACCTGCCCGGCCGGCTGCTCGCCGCGGGATTCGTCCCGGAGGAGCAGGAGACGGTCCTGATCGGGCCGGTCAGCGAGATGGCCACCGAGCCGGTCGTACCGGACGGCGTCGTCCTGCGCCAGGTGACCGCCGACGCGGACATGCACCGCATCGCCGCGATGGAATCGGCCGTCTGGGGCCAGGACTGGAGCTGGCTCGCCGACGACCTGATCGGCCGGGTCGCCGCCGCCCCGGATGAGGTCGCGGTCCTGGCCGCCGAGGCCGGCGGCCAGGTGGTTTCCGCCGCGTGGCTGGTGTTCCGGCCGGGAACCGAATTCGCCGGCCTGTGGGGCGGGTCCACGCTGAGTCAATGGCGTGGCCGTGGCATCTACCGCGCGCTCGTCGCCGCCCGCGCCCGGCTGGCCGCGGCCCGGGGCATCCGGTACCTCCAGGTGGACGCGTCCAGTGACAGCGCGCCGATCCTGCGCCGGCTGGGATTCCGCGCGGTGACGACCACTACCCCGTACGTGTGGACCCCGCCGGGCCGTTGAGGATCCCCGGGGCGGCTGAGGCGGCCCGGGCGCCTGAGACCAGCGGGGCAGACGGGGCATGTGAGGCGCAGGGGGCCGGGCTGAGGCAGGTGGCCAGGCCAGGCGCTGGCGCAGGGTCAGCGCGTCGCCGGCCAGCGCCGTGACCAGGACGGCCGGGCCGGCCAGCGGCATGACGGCGACACCCGGCCCGTAGCCGGCGGGCTGATCAGCCGGGCGCGCCGCCCAGGCCGGTTCCACGCACAGCAGCGAGCCGACGGCGCGGTGCCCAGCCAGAACCGCGGGCCCGAGGCTGGCCTCGTCGGCCCCGCTCACGTTCAGTTCGTGCCGCAGCAGGGGCTGGCCGGCCAGGTCGACGTGCAGGCGCGTCCGGCACGAGCCGCCCCGCTCGCCGTGGCGGCCCAGGATGACCTCGTCCCGCAGGGTGAGCGCGGCCCCGGCGGCCAGCCGGACCCGCATCTCGGTGCGGTGCCGGGCCCCGGCCGCGGCCACGGTGGGTTCGGGCAGGTACTCCAGCCGGGCGCCCGCGCCGACGGTGGCCGTCACCCCCAGGACCGACTCGCGGCCGTCCCGGCCGGGCAGGGCGACCGAGGCGGCCACCGCCCGCATCCGCAGCGTCGCGCCTGCCCGCACGTCGATCCGCAGTTCCAGGACGTCGCCGCCGAGCGGGCCCGCCGCCCCGCCGACCAGATATACGGCGTCGGGCGTCCGGCGGAGGATGAGCGGCGCCTGTGAGCGCAGCACCGGGAGCCGGGTCACCCCGTCCTCGCCCGGTTCGGCGACCAGGGCCGCCGCGGCCTTCATGCGCCGTCCCTCAGGCCGGGTCGTTCGTGACCCGGCTGGGTGCCGAGCCCACGTCGGCCGGGACGTGAGCACGGCCTCGTTCGGTATCTGGGTCGGTCTTTTCCTCCAGCGCGGCCACCACCCACTCCACCACCGCCCCGGCCCGCGGGTCCTCGCGCAGCGAGCCGAAGATGACCGGGCGGCCCTGGCGGACCGCGGCGGCGTCCCGGGCCATGACCTCGAGGCTCGCGCCGACCAGCGGGGCCAGGTCGGTCTTGTTGATGACCAGCAGGTCCGAGGTGGTCACGCCCGGGCCGCCCTTGCGCGGGACCTTGTCGCCGCCGGACACGTCGAGCACGAAGATCTGCAGGTCGACCAGGCCGCGGCTGAACGTCGCGGTCAGGTTGTCGCCGCCGCTCTCGACCAGGATCAGGTCGAGCGGGCCGAACTGCGCCTCCAGGTCCTCCACCGCGTCCAGGTTGGCCGCGATGTCGTCGCGGATGGCGGTGTGCGGGCAGCACCCGGTCTGCACGGGCACGATCCGGCGCGGGTCGAGCACCCCGGCCCGGCGCAGGAAGTCGGCGTCTTCGGTGGTGTAGATGTCGTTGGTCACGACGGCCAGCCGCACCCGGTCGCCGAGGACCCGGCACAGCGCCGCGACCAGCGCGGTCTTGCCGCTGCCCACCGGGCCGCCCACGCCGATGCGCAGCGCCCGGCCGCCGGCCGGGGCCGGGGCGTGCGGGTCTATGTCGTGTGAATGGCCGGAACCGGCGCCGGGCCGGTCGTGGTCAGGATGCAAACAGACGCACCTCCGCTCGGACGTGGGCCTCGGCCAGCAGGTCGAGCGCTGGCGCCGAGGGGAATGGCAGGTCGGCGAGGGGGCCTGCCGCGGACGCTGCGCCGCGTTCGCCCGCCGCCGCGATGGGGGAGGCGAGCCGCGCGATCATCGCGGCAACCTCGATCGGGTCCAGGGCTAGGAGCCGAACAGCGGCGGTGGCCGGGCCTGTCACGGTGAGGTAGGCCGCGACGAGCGCCCCTTCGGGCGGGGCGGCTCCCGCGGCGGCCGCTGCCGCGCCGAGGACGATGGGGTGGTGCGGAGGGGGCGTGGATTGGGCCAGGTCGTCGAGCCAGGGGACGGGCCAGGCGGCCCGGGCCGCGCGCAGCAGGGCGCGCCCCTGGCGCCGGGAGGCCCCCCGCTGCGCGGGGGAGGGCGTCCGCGCATCGGCTTCCGCGTCGAGGTCCGCCCAGTGCTCGGTGCCTGCCCTGACGCATGCCGCAGCGGCCAGAGCCGCCGAGACTACCCCAGAGGTCATGAGCCTGCCCCGCAAGAACAACTCCAGCGAACCGACACCGGTGACCGTCCCGGCGTTCACCGCCGCTTCCAGGCCCCCAGAATGCGCGTGACCCCCGTTCGGGAACCGCGCATCGGCCAGCATCAGCACCGCAGCTCCGGCGGCCCTCAGGCCCGCGAGCCCGTCGGCGCATTCGGCGCCTTCGCCGCGCGGCGCCCAAACGTGTGCAGTTTCTGTCGCTATAGCAGCAGAAACTGCACACTTTCCGGCTGAGGGGGCGGAGGGCGAGGCGGGCGGCATCGGGGACGTCAGAACAGGAAGTAGCGCTGGGCCATCGGGAGTTCGGTGGCCGGGGCGGCCTCGATGACCTCGCCGTCGATCCGGACCGTGAACGTGTCCGGCTCGACCTGGATGTCGGGCAGCGCGTCGTTGTTGATCATGTCGGCCTTGCCCCGGGACGACACGTCGGCCACCGGGACCAGGTCCCGCCGGAGCCCGAGCCTCTCGGCCAGCCCTTCCTTCAGCGCGAGCGGCGAGACGAACGACAGCGAGGTGCCGGCCGCCACCGTAGGCTGGGCCCCCCACATCGGCCGGGGCAGTATCGGCTGGGGGGTGGGGATCGACGCGTTCGCGTCGCCCATGGCGGCCCAGGCGACGAAGCCGCCCTTGAGCACCGCGTGCGGCCGCACGCCGAAGAACGCCGGGTGCCACAGGACCAGGTCGGCGAGCTTGCCCGGCTCGACCGAGCCCACCTGCCCGTCCAGGCCGTGCGCGATGGCCGGGCAGATCGTGTACTTGGCCACGTACCGGCGGGCGCGCGCGTTGTCCGCCGCGCCGTCGCCGGGGGCCGCGCCGCGCCGGTTCTTCATCACGTGCGCGGTCTGCCAGGTCCGGATGATGACCTCGCCGATCCGGCCCATGGCCTGGGAGTCCGAGCCGATCATGGAGATCGCCCCCATGTCGTGCAGGATGTCCTCCGCGGCGATGGTCGACGGCCGGATGCGGCTCTCGGCGAAGGCCAGGTCCTCCGGCACCGCCGGGTTGAGGTGGTGGCACACCATCAGCATGTCCAGGTGCTCGTCCACCGTGTTGACCGTGTGCGGCCGGGTCGGGTTGGTGGAGGAGGGCAGGATGTTCGGCTGGCCGGCGACGGTGATGATGTCGGGGGCGTGCCCGCCGCCCGCGCCCTCGGTGTGGTAGGCGTGGATCGGCCGCCCGGCGATGGCGGCCAGCGTGTCCTCGACGAACCCGGCCTCGTTCAGCGTGTCCGTGTGCAGCGCCGCCTGCACGCCGGCCGCCTGGCAGACCCGCAGGCAGGCGTCGATCGCGGCCGGGGTGGAGCCCCAGTCCTCGTGCAGCTTGAAACCCGACGCCCCGGCCCGGAGCTGCTCCCACAGCGCTTCCTCGGAAACGGTGTTGCCCTTGCCGAGCAGCACCACGTTGACCGGCCAGCCGTCGGTGGCCTCCAGCATGCGGGCCAGGTTCCACGCGCCCGGGGTCACGGTGGTCGCCTTGGTGCCCTCGGCCGGGCCCGTTCCGCCGCCGATGATCGTGGTGATGCCGCTGCCCAGGGCCTCGGGCAGAAGCTGCGGGCAGATGAGGTGAACGTGGCAGTCGATGCCGCCCGCGGTGAGGATGAGGCCGTTGCCCGCCATGATCTCGGTGGACGGCCCGATGACCAGGTCCGGGTGGACGCCGTCCATGATGTCGGGGTTGCCCGGCCTTGCCGAGCGCGACGATCCGGCCGTCCCGGATCCCGACGTCGGCCTTAACGATGCCCCAGTGGTCCAGCACGACGGCGCCGGTGATGACCAGGTCGGGGGCGCCCTCGGCCCGGGTGGCGCGGGACTGGCCCATCGACTCGCGGATGACCTTGCCACCGCCGAACACCGCCTCGTCCCCGCCGGCGCACAGGTCCTGCTCGACCTCGATGAGCAGGTCGGTGTCGGCGAGCCGGACCCGGTCGCCCGCGGTCGGCCCGTACAGCAGGGCGTAACGGGACCGGCTGAGCTCAGTCACCCAGCTCCTCCTTGCTCGCGCCGTCGTCGAGGACCGGGCCGTCGGACGCCTCGGCGCCCCCGAGCCGCCGGCCGTCCAGGCGCAGGCCGGGCACGATCCGGGCGCCGGCCAGCGGCACCAGGCTGACCTGCCGTTCGATGCCGGGCTCGAAGCGGACCGCGGTGCCGGCCGCGATGTCGAGCCGGTGACCCCACGCCGCCTCGCGGTCGAAGGCCAGCGCCGGGTTGGCCTGCGCGAAGTGGTAGTGGGAGCCGACCTGGACCGGCCGGTCGCCGGTGTTCGCCACGACCAGCGTGATCACCGGGCGCCCTTCGTTGAGCGTGACCGGCCCCTCGCCGGGGATGATCTCGCCCGGTATCACGAGATCGGCCCGTGCACCGTGACGAGCTTCGTGCCGTCCGGGAAGGTGGCCTCGACCTGGACCTCGGTCAGCATCTCCGGCACGCCGTCCATGACGTCGGCCCGGCTCAGCACGGACCGCCCGGCCTGCATCAGCTCGGCGACCCCAAGCCCGTCCCGCGCCCGCTCGAGCAGGAACGACGTGATCACCGCCGTCGCCTCGGGGTAGTTCAGCCGCAGTCCCCGCGCCCGGCGCTCCCGGGCCAGGCCGGCGGCCACGTGAATCAGCAGCCTTTCCTGCTCATGCGGGGAGATCAGCATGGCGGTAACCCTAACGCGGCGATGTTAAGCGGGCGTAACTAATTGTCACGCAAGGTTTCGCCGCGATCCAGGCCCGCGGGCGCCGGACATTGACGCGCTGCGGGATCGCGCCGTACGCTGTTTAAGCGATCGTTTAAAGCGTTCGCTCAAACCGGGGGAATCGGTGACCATGGCTCAGCGACAGGTTGCGGCGGCGAGCGGCCGGCGTCAGGGCCCGGACCAGACGCGCGCGGCTCTCATCGCCGGGGCCGTCGCGACATTGCGCGAGGCCGGGTTCGCGGGCGCGAGCGCCCGGCAGATCGCCCGGCGCGCCGACTGCAACCAGGCACTGATCTTCTATCACTTCGGTTCGGTCCCGGACCTGCTGCTCGCGGCGCTGGAGAACATCAGCGCCCGGCGGATGGCCGCCTACCGCGGGCTGCTCGATCACACCGGGACGGTCACCGACCTGGTTGACTGCGCACGCGTGATCTTCGAGGAGGATCTGGACGCCGGGCATGTCACCGTCCTGGTCGAGATGATCAGCGGTGCGCAGTCGGTGCCGGGCATGGGCGAGCGGGTGGCGGCATGCCTGGCACCGTGGCGCGAGTTCGCGGAGACCGCGGTCCAGCGGGGGCTAGCCTCCTCCCCGGTCGCGTCGCTGCTGCCGGCCAAGCAGATCGCCGATGGTGTCGTCGCCGGGATCCTCGGCCTGGAGCTGCTGGCGGACCTCGATGGCGACCGGGCTAGCGCGCGGGCCCTGTTCGACCAGGCCCGGACGCTAGCTGGCCTACTGGACCGGGCCGGGCCGCTCGGGGGCCTGCTCAACCTGGCCGCTGCCCGGGCCGCGCCGGGCGCCAAGCGCCGGGCCACCCGCCGTGCCAGGCGCCGCACAAAGGACGGCCCGGAGAATCAGAATCCGCCATCGGCAAGCCCGAATCCCATCGACGAGACCGAATAAAGGAGAGTCATGATGCCTGCGGACGTCCAGGTCGATGCCGTCACCGGAGGGTTCAGCTATTCCGGCGCGGCGATCAGGCGGGAGCTTCTCGCCGCCGGTCATGAGGTGCGTACCCTGACTGGGCATCCCGGGCGGGCCCCGGCCGATGCCAGCGTCGGCGTATACCCGCTCGACTTCACCGATCCCGATGCATTAGTGCGCTCGATGCAGGGAATCCACACGCTGTACAACACCTACTGGGTGCGGTTCGCGCACGGTCCCGTCACCCACGAGACCGCCGTGGCCAACAGCCGGATACTGTTCGACGCGGCCGCGCGGGCCGGCGTCGAGCGGATCGTCCACGTTTCCATCACCCACGCGGACCTGGATTCCCCCTTCCCGTATTTCCGGGGGAAAGCGGAGGTCGAGCAGCATCTGATCGGCGCCGGCGTGCCGTATGCGATTGTCCGCCCGGCCATTTTGTTCGGCGGTCACGGCGTGCTCGTGAACAACATGGCCTGGCTGCTGCGGCACCTGCCCGTGTTCCCGGTCGGCGGGGGCGGCGGCTACCGGGTACGCGGCATCCACGTCGACGACCTGGCCCGGCTCTGCGTCGGCCTGGGCGAGCGCTGCGACCCGGTTCTGCTCGACGCGGTCGGGCCGCAGTCGCTGACCTTCCGGGAGATGGCCGGCGCGATCCGGGCGGCGGTCGGCAGCCACGCCGTGGTGCTGCCCGTGCCCGGACGGCTTATCCCGGCCCTGTCGGCCGCGATGGGTCTCGTGCTGCACGACGTCCTGCTCACACGCGACGAGTATGAGGCGATGGCCGCCGGGCTGGCCGACTCCGGCGCGCCACCGACCGGGCGGATCGCGTTCACCGACTGGGTCGCCGGACACGGTGCCACCCTGGGACGCACCTATGCCAACGAACTGGAGCTTCATTTCCGCCCGGCCGGCGGCCAGCTCCCGCGACCGGGACGGCGCGGTCATGACCCGGGCGGCCGGGGCGGGGCCCAGTACCGGGATCTTCCTGGGCTGGGTCGCGGTCGGCGCGTGCCTCGGCGCGGCATTGCTGACGCCGCTGACGATCGCGCCCTTGCTGCTCGTGGTCGCGGTCGCCGTCGCCGCGCTGCTGCTGAGGCGGCGCGTGCTCAACCGCGCCTGCTGGGGCCTGCTGGCCGGGCCCGGGGTGGTCTGTCTCTACGTCGGCTATCTCAACCGGCGCGGTCCGGGACAGATCTGCACGACGACCGCGACCGCCCAGCACTGTGTCAGCGAGTGGAGCCCATGGCCCTTCCTGGCCGCCGGGATCCTGCTGATCGTGGCGGGCACGGGAGCGTTCATGGCCGGGCGGCGCGGCCGTCGGCGGGCGTAGGTCACGATGCCGGACTGCTCGAACTCACCGGAGCGCCTGCCCCGCCTCCGGTCGGCGTCCCGGATGGCGCCGGGAAGACGACCAGCCACTGCCCGCCCGGGGCCCGGGCCAGGTTGACGGTGAAGACCGGACTGGAGCTGTGCGGATCGGTGTTCGTCACGCAGTCACGTGCCCCGGCGCTCCCGGGGGACGCCGGCGCTACTGTGGCGGTGCCGCCGGAGCATACCGTCCCGGTGAGGACCGTGATCGCGGCCCGGCCGTTGATCACTGTGCTGCCCACCGCGAGATCGCGGGAGCCGATCCCGGACGGCCGCAATCCGTCGGTCAGGACCAGGAATCCGTTGCGGCTGGCCGGCGCGACGTACCGGCTGGCCGCCACGAACTGGCCCGCGAACAGGGCCCGGCCGTAGCCGAGAGCCACGGCGCCGGGCCCGGGCATGGCGGCCGGCGCCGGGTCGCGTGCGGCGCCCGCCGTGGCGCACCCGGCCACGCTCAACGCCATCAGGGCGAGCAGTACGCTCACCGGTCGCGTGGCCGGTAGCCGGCCGTCCGGCCCGGGACGCAGGGCGCACCGGGCCAGCCGGTCTCGCGTTGCGGTCAGGAAGTCCACCCGAAGCCGTTCCATTGACCGTGGTGAACCAGGTCACTGCACGCGCCGGAGACGTTGTCGTTCCACGCCCCGCCGCGGCTTCCGCTGCGGTAGCCGTACACCGTCACGTTGTGGTTGAAGTGCGCGGTCGCCGTGGTCGGAGCACCGCAGGCCAGCCATCCGGCCACGCCGAACACGACATAGACGAAGGAGGCGAAGTCGGTGTTGGTGAAGTGGTCGGTCTCATTCACCGACCAGCCGGTGTTCCCGGCCAGGGTGACAAACCTGATCGGGGAGGGCCCGGTGGTCGACCAGCCGTCGTACTGGAAGTCGTACGGGTTGACCCGCGCGGTCAGCGTCCCGCCCGCCCCGTAGAGGGGCCAGCGCAGGTTGTCCGCCAGCGAAGTGATCGTTATGTCCAGCGGGTCGATCCAGGCGGTCTTCTCGTAGGCGCTGGAGTAGGACGTGGCCGCCGGGGCCGCTCCGGCGGCCGCCTGGCCAGCGCGGGCCGATCCCGAGACCGCCTTGCTGCCTCCGGCGGTGGCCAGTATCGAGGCATCGGCACTGGTCAGCGTCCCGGTCAGGACCTTCTCCTGGCAGGTCTGGGGGTTGAACGCGGTCTCCTCCTGGAAGGTGGCCGCGGACCCGGCCGCGGCCGTGCCAGCCGATCGGAAGGCGCAACTTCCGTCTGTGGCTCTCGTCCCATTGACTGCGACGGTCCGTGCGCCTTTGAGGGTCAGCTTCGAGGCGAGCGTCTTGGTGTAGTCGAGCCAGCCGCCCGGCTGGTAGACGACGCCGGGTACGGAGATGGCGCTGGCACCGGCTCCGGGTGCCTGGCTGGCGGACGAAACGGGACTGGCGCTCGCGCTGATCGGAACGAGAAGCGCGGCGAGCCCGGCGACAGCCGTGAGCATGGTCACGGCCCCCCGGGGTCGCATGAATTTTCGCATGACTGTTTTCCCCTTCTGGGATGACAAAGAAAGGCAGCCTGGGCTGCCAGGTAATTCCGTCGGCGGCCCATCCGATGAGCCCGGCCCGTGCCGATGTAATAACGCTGTCAAAAGCGGACCCTGCAATACATCCGTGCAGATACGGATTTATCTAAATGCCCCAGTAACCTACGAAACGACCGGTGCCACAGGTGTCTCATGTGCCGATGTGACGGAAGGGGAAGCAGGGGGCGGCGGCAGCGGGACTGGCGCATCCGTGCTGGCACGGGTTTGTTGGTTTTTGGCTTGTCTGGTCCGCTCTTCGGGCGATATAGTCACAGAGCGTTCCGGCTACGGGGATGGCCGGGGGACGGGGACGGGGACGGGATTCACAAGGAGCGGTCATGCCTGGGGGCAATGGCAAGGACCAGCCGTGCGGGTGCGGCAAGCACCTCACAAAACGGGAAATCGAAGTTTTAATGTTCGTGGCCGCCGACCGTGATAACGCTCAGATCGCGGCGGGACTGGGCGTGAGCGTCCGGACCGTCGAGACGCACGTGACGAGCATGCTGCACAAGGTGAACGCGCGGAATCGGGCCGGGCTCATCGCCCGGTGCTACGCCAGCGGGATCCTGCTTCCTGGTGGCCTTCCGCCCGAGTGGTCGGGTGCCACCTGCCTCAGGCTGCCTTCCATGGCTCGTTAGATCAGGGGAAGGCTCAGCTGAGCGCGATCCTTGCCAGCAGTCCGGATCCGGGCGGCGCCCACCGTTGGGGGAGCGGCGGCTCGCGGTCGGCCACGATGCCGATCAGGTCGGCGGCGATCGCATTAGTGTCCGGTCCACTGGTGGCGTTGGCCAGGGCGATGCCGGCCAGGCCGTCATCGGCACTCACCCACAAGGTGCAGACGAACCGGGCATGGAGCCGGAGTGGCCGGACAGGAGCCGGCCGTCGGCCCGGAGCAGTTGCAGGCCGAGCCCGTACCCGCTGTCCCACGCGTCGCCTTGCGGCCTGGAGGCGGGCACCCGCATCTCGGCCAGCGTCCCGGCGCTCAGCACCCGGTCGTCGCCGCCCGCGAGGAACGCCGCGAACCGGACCAGGTCCTCCGCGGTCGACCAGAGCTGGCCGCCGGGCAATCAGCGAGGCGGCGGAATTGCTTCGCGCCACTCCCACTTCCTAGGGACGTGCTGGTAGCGCGGGTGTTCTGCCTCACTGGCCACATGACACCGAGGTGAGCTCGACGAAATAGATCCGGGCAGTCGGGATTTATCCTGCCCAGGGGGTGTCCGGGCAGACACGAGAACGAAGCGGACTGTTCGCGCTGCTCACCGGCCGCTGGCGCGCCCTCCAGCACGTCACCGCCAGCCCAGCCCAGCAAGATCGGCGACATCGCCCGCGCCGCTGGATATCCTGCCAGTGCTCGAAGACGACGAGTAAAGCGCTCTGCGCGAGATCTTCTGCGTCATGGTTATTACCGCACATTGAGAGGGCGAGGCGGCGGAGTCTTGTCATAGCATTTTTGGCGTATTCTGAATAAAGTTCATATGACACCTCGCGACCTGGATCGTCTGAGCCGGTCTTGTTCCCCATATGACGTATCCCCATAATCTTCGCCTGAGCCGGCTCCTGTGCAGAAGTGCCCGTCCCGCTGGTGGTGCCCTGCGCGTGGATCCGCTCTATGGCTGAGAGGCTGCATGAAGGTGCAGTGCGCGGTCCTCCACTGAAGCAAATTCGGGTGCCGCTGTTCCTGACGATGCCGGTCGGAGTGAGACGCGCGCATCCGTGGTGGTACGGATTTTCTTCTCTGCGACGGATGGCCGTGTGACTGACCAGGCCATTCCGGGGTCAGTATCGGCTGGCGTCCGATCGTGGCGATGAGATTCACGCATTATGCGCCTTCAGTGGGTGGCAGGTGCGGGGCCCTCAGATGTCGCGCCAAGTGGTGTGCTGCTCGCCGAGCGCCTCTGCCGCCTTCTCCTTGATGTCGGCAGGAAGGGTGGCCTCCTCCAGGGACGGGAAGGCGGTCAGGCCGGCCGGCGCCAGGGCCTCAGGATGGTAGTGGTACACGGCGATCTGGCCCCGCCTGGTCAAAGCCACCGCATGGTGGGAGCCGTCTGGTTGAGATGTCGCGCTTCGTGCATCCGGGCCGGGGGGGACGAGCCAGTGGCCCGTGAACGCCTCCCCGCGCGGATAGTTGGCTGGAGTGTGCGCGGGGGGACCGTATTTGACCCGGCCGTCCTCGCCGATGATCCGGTGAACGGGAGGGACGCGATCACCCACCCGGACTCTGATGTCCTCCATCTCGTCCGCTGGAGTGTGGATCGTCGGCAGATAGCGCCGGAGTGCGGTGGCGACGAGCTGGGAGAGACTCTGCCTGCTCACTCCCGCCGCCTGTTCGGCACGTTCCCATATGGGCGCGTCCTCGTCGCGGATATAGAGGGTCTTGTTGGGTGGCACGGACTCACCTCATACACGTAGGCTATACGTACACGCTCATTATAAGTATAACGTCCATGGCGTCTATTGTTCCTGGGGAGTCGCCATCGAGACCGACGTCGTTTGCTGACCCGCCTCGGTCCCGGGCCGAACAGCTAGCCGCAGCGCAGCGATTCGTCGCGTCTCACGTAGCCGTGGTCGGCGGTGATCAGGTGGTCGTAGCAGCCGCCCGCGCTCGCCGGGCCGGTGGCGACGTAGTGCTCGGCGTCGCTGCCGTCGGCCTGGACGACGGTCCCCTGCGAGCGCTGCATGATGCCCTGGGCCCGGACCTGGTCGTCGGAGGCGGCGACCACGCGCCACCCGCCCCGGCCGTCACCCACCGAGCTGGTCAGCTGACGGCCCTGGGTCACGGCCGCCTGAAGCTCGTAGTTGTTGTCGTCGATCAGCTGAGGGATCTGCGAGTCCACCGTGATCGGATACGACCAGGCCAGCCGGACCGGGCCGGGACGGGCACCACCGTCTCGTTCGGTATAAATCTCGGTCGCGCCGGTATCGGACTGCCGCACCTGCTGATCGGCTCCGGCCGCCGAAACGAGATCGGTGTTGAGGTAGCTGGACTGCTGGGTGACGCGGGTCGTGACGCGCCCGCGCGAGGTGTTCACGTAGCCGCTGACCGTCCAGTCCCGCTGGGTCGCGACCCGGACCAGCGTGCCGCCGCCGGCCGCCTGGGTCTCGGTCGTGGTCAGCGCCGGGGTGGCGGTGAGCGTGTCGGCGGTGAGCGCGCCGGAGGTCTGCGCGGCGCCGTGGTCGACGTCGAGGAACAGCGTCCCGTCGACCGTCCAGTTGTCCGCGTCGCCGTAGGGCGTAATCGTGATGGTGTGCGGCCGGCCGTCGGCCAGCCGGCCGATGAACGGCGTCAGGTCGATGTCGTAGGGCTGGGTCACGAACGCGTCGATCGCGGGGATCGGATGCCACAGCGTGGGGACGATCCCGCCGGTGTAGACGACCGGGTACGGCTGGGCCAGGCCGGCCGGGGTGCCGTCCACCGCGACCTGCACCTCGCGGTACGGGCCGCCGCCGCACAGGTAGTTCGGGTACTTGGCGGCCAGGTCGGCCGGCACGGCGGTGAACCACTGCTCGTCGCAGCCGCCGCCCCGCGCGTAGACCTCGGCCGTGACCCCGGTCAGGTTGCGCGGCAGGGTCACGGTCTTCGACGCCGCCTGGCCCGCGCCGAGGGTGTACCACCCGGCGCTGGTCGACGAGGCCGACAGCGGGAGGATCTGGTCGGCGTGGGCGGCCGGGCGGTAACGGCCTTCGGCCTGGTAGTAGGTGAACGTCATCGTCATGTGGTAGACGCCCGTGTAGGTGCTGTTGACGATGTTGCCCAGGTCGGCGACGACCGGCTCCGGCTGGCTGAGCAGCGGGATGAACGAGCTGATGTCCTTGGCCACGTGCCAGGTGATCCCGGCCGGGTCGGGTTCGGGGGTCGAGGTCCGCAGGATCTCCGCCCCGCCGAGCCACACGCCGGCCAGCCGGTCGTACTGGCGGCCGGCCACGGTTCCGGTCCAGTCCACGACGACCTTGGTCCACGGGCCGGGGCAGGCGGCGGGCGGGGTGACCATGCCGGTGAACGGCTGGCCGTAGCTGCTGGCGAAGTCGTGCTGCATGACCGTGACCGTGCAGTGCCGGACCGGCGGCCTGCTCACCGGGGGCAGGGCGGTGACCGGGTTCCCGTAGTTGGTCTCGACCGAACTGGCCGGCGCCGGGGCGGCCCAGCGGGCGTGCGCGGCGTGCGCGGTGGAGCGGTGGCGGCGGGAGCGGCGAGCGGCGGGAGCGGCGGGAGCGGCGCTGGCCGGGGCGGCGGCGAGCGCGGCCGCGGCGCAGGCGGCGGCCGCGGCAGCGATCAGCCCGCGGGCGGCGCGGGGCAGGCGGGAGATTATCACAGGTCACCAGCTTTCAGTGCGGTCGTGATCCGCGCCGTTGCGTCACAGCAGTAATAGCTGTCGGAATCTGAAAGATCAAGACTCATCCTGAAGGTTTCGCCCGGCCTCGCTTGACAGGCAATTAACCTAGGCTGCTAATGTGCTAGTCACCTAGATAAATGAGGTGCACGTGATCGAGTTCCACCTGGACGCCCGCTCGGGTGTGGCGCCGTACATGCAGCTGATCCACCAGGTGCGGCACGCGCTGCGGCTGGGCCTGCTGCACGAGGGTGACCAGCTCCCGACGGTCAAGGACGTGGCCTCCGGCCTGGCGATCAACCCCAACACGGTGCTCAAGGCCTACCGCGAGCTGGAGTATCAGGGGCTGGTCGCGGCGCGGCCCGGGGTGGGGACGTTCGTGACCGGGACGCTGAGCGGCGCCTCCCTGGGCGCGCACGGGCCGCTGCGCCGGGATCTGCGGCGCTGGCTCGGCCAGGCGCGCGGGGCCGGGCTGGACGACGAGAGCATCGAGGCCTTGTTCCTGAGCACCTTTCGGTCCGGCGCTGAGGAGGACATAGCGTGACCGCCGTCCTGGACGCCCGCGGGCTGGGCAAGAGGTACCGGAGCCGCTGGGCGCTGCGTGACTGCACGCTCAGCGTTCCCGCTGGGCGCGTGGTCGGGCTGGTCGGCCCGAACGGGGCCGGGAAGACGACCCTGCTGCATCTGGCCGTGGGGTTGCTGGAGCCGACCGCCGGGCACGATCGAGGTGCTGGGCGGCCGTCCCGCCGAGGGGGCCGGCCCAGCTGGCCCGGGTCGGGTTCGTCGCCCAGGACACTCCGGTCTACGCCGGGCTAGCGTCGCCGACCACCTGCGCCTGGGCGCCCACCTCAACCCGGGCTGGGACGCCGCCTACGCCCAGCACCGGATCGAGCGGACTCGGCCTCGATCCCGGCCAGCGGGCCGGGAAGCTGTCCGGGGGACAGCGGGCCCAGCTCGCGCTCACCCTGGCCATCGCCAAGCGGCCCGAACTGCTCATCCTCGACGAGCCGGTGGCGAGCCTCGACCCGCTGGCCCGGCGTGAGTTCCTGCAGGACCTCATGGAAGCGGTCGTGGAGCAGGAGCTCACCGTCGTCCTGTCCTCCCACCTGGTCGCCGACCTGGAGCGGGTCTGTGACTACCTCATCGTGCTCGCGGCCTCACGGGTGCAGGTCGCGGGCGAGGTGGATGCGCTGCTGGCCAGCCATCACCGGCTGATCGGCGCCCGCCGCGATCCTGGCTCCCTGCCGGACGGCCAGCAGGTCATCCAGGCCAGTCACACCGACCGGCAGAGCACGCTGGTCGTGCAGACCCGCCATCCGGTCCTCGATCCGGCCTGGACCGTCGAGCAGCTCAGCCTGGAAGACCTGGTCCTGGCCTACATGAGCCAGGCGGCGGACGGGACTCCCGCCGGCGGCCCGCACTGGAGGTGCAGCGATGATCTGGGTGACCTGGCGTCAGTTCCGCCCGCAGGCCGTGGTCGCGTCGGCGGCGCTGGCCGTGTTCGCGGTGGCCCTCCTGGTCACCGGCCCGCACATGGTCAGCCTCTACCGGGACAGCGGGATACTCGGCTGCCACGCCAACCAGGAATGCAGCACGATGGCCAGTC
>CAVQZM010000032.1:0-14906 GCA_963718475.1 uncultured Actinomycetes bacterium
GAACGTTCTGAACGCCCTCCGCGTGCTGGAGGAGGTGGCCGCACGGCAACCGGCCGGTGTGGCCGAACTGGCCCGGGCCACGGGCATCCCCAAGAGCTCCGTGCAGAGAGCGCTGCGCACGCTGCAGACCGCCGGGTGGATCCGCCCGGCCGGAGGTGGCATCACCCGGTGGGCCGTGACCACCAAGGCGCTGTACGTGGGCCGCGCGCTGCGGGGGACCTGAGCCTGCGCGACGTGGCCGTGCCGGTGATGGAGGACCTGCGGCGGCGCATCGACGAGACGATCCACCTGGCGATCCCCGAAGGCGACAAGGTCGTGCTGATCGAGCGGCTGGAGACATCCAAGCCGGTACGCATCGTCCTGCCCCTGGGCATGAGCCTCCCGCTGCACGCGTCGCCCACGGCAAGGCGGTGCTCGCGGCCGGCTTCGCCGCGATGGTCGAGCAGCTACTCGCCGGCGGATTGCCACCGCACACCGATACGACTATCACCGACCCCGGCGAGCTGCTCGCGGAGCTGGAGGAGATCCGCAAACGCGGATACTCGACCAACGGCGGCGAGTGGCGCTCCGACGTCTCCTGCGTCGCCGCGGCGGTCATGGACGACACCGGGCAGCCGGTCGCAAGCATCAGTATCAACATGCCGACCAGCCGCATGGCCGATGAACGGCCGGCCTACGGCGCCCTGGTCCGCGAAGCGGCGGGAGCGGTCAGTGCCGCGCTGGGGAACTCCCGCGATCGGACCGGCTTCGCGCCGGGCCCTGGCCGAAAGCTTTTTCCGGACGCCTCTTGACGTCGCGCACGAGCGGCCATCATGCTTCTCTTTGCGGAAGATTAATTCCGTATTGTGGAAATACATGCTCGTTACCCGCCCGTCACCGGGGTGAGCGTCAGTCACCGGCGACTGAGAGAAGCGAGGCTCCTGCGTGTACCGCCAAGTCATCGACCCCGTTGGGTCACCCGCCCTGTCAGCAGCGCTCGCAGCTCTGCCGCTCGTGGTGCTCCTGATCCTGCTCGGCGTCTTCCGTATGAAGGCGCACTTGGCCGGGCTGGCCGGGCTGGCCACGGCCGTCGTGATCGCCGTGGCCGTATACAGCATGCCCCTCGGTCAAGCCGCCGGCGGGGCGATCGAGGGGGCGGCGTTCGGCCTGTTCCCCATCGTCTGGATCATCCTCAACGCGGTCTGGATCAACAAACTTCAGCGCTCGAGCGGGCACTTCGACATCATCGGGCGGGCCTTCTCCTCACTGTCCAGCGACACTCGCGTCCAGGCGATCCTCATCGCGTACTGCTTCGGCGCGATGCTTGAGTCCCTGTCCGGGTTCGGGACTCCCATCGCGATCACGTCAATCATGCTGATCGGGATCGGCTTCAAGCCGCTGAAGGCGGCCGTGGTGGCCACGTTCGCCAACACCGCCCCGGCGGCGTTCGGCTCGGTCGGCAATCCGATCCAGGCGCTGGCCAAGGTCACCTCGTTCTCCACGCACGATCTGGGATCGATGGTCGGCCGGCAGTCGGCGATCATCGCGGCGCTGGTGCCATTCGTCCTGCTCCTGATGCTCGACGGCCGCCGCGGCCTGCGGGAAGTATGGCCCGCGGCGCTGACCGCGGGGGTGGGCTTCGGTATCGGCCAGTTCCTGTGCTCGAACTACTTCACCTACCAGCTCACCGACCTCGCCGCCGGCGTCGTCGCGATCGGAGCGTTGATCGTCCTGCTGCGGTTCTGGTCGCCGGGACGCGGCGTGACCATGGGCCTGCCGGCCACGGCCCTGGCCGCCGCCGGAGGAGCGCCGCTTGCCATGGCGACGGACACCTCCCCGGCGCACTCCGCGCTGGCCTCGGCCACTGCGGACGCCGCCGACAGCACCCACCAGATGTCCACGCCCGACGCCACGACCGGATCACCAACGGACGGCGGCGGCGCCCCGGCCAGCCCGGGGACGGGCGTCATGACTCCCGGCTCGAGATCCTGAAGGCGTTCTCTCCCTACATCCTGTTGACCGTGTTGTTCGCGCTCGTGTCCATCCAAAGCCCGATCCAGGAATTCGTAACCGACCAGGACATCCACTTTGGCTGGCCGGGGCTGCACGTGGTGAGCGCCGCGGGCAAGCCGCTCAGCATCGCCACCTACGATCTCGGCTGGCTCGGTGCGGCAGGCACGATGCTGCTGTTCACCGGCGTCCTGACCGCGCTCATCCTCCGGGTCCGCCTCAAGAGCGCTCTGCGCTGCTACGCCGACGCGCTGTACCAGATCCGCTGGGCCGCCCTCACCATCTGCTGCGTGCTCGCCCTGTCCTACGTCATGAACCTCGCCGGGATGGCCATCTCCCTTGGCACCTGGCTCGCCGGCCTCGGCGGCGCCTTCGCCCTGCTGTCCGGGTTCCTGGGCTGGTTCGGGGTCGCCCTCACCGGCTCCGACACCTCCTCCAACTCATTGTTCGGAGCCATGCAGGTCGCCGCCGCCCACCGCATCGGCGTCTCCCAGCTGCTGATGGCGGCGAGCAACAGCACGGGCGGTGTGCAGGGCAAGGCGGTGGCCATGCAGAACCTCACGATCGGGGCCACCGCTGTCGGGCTCTCGGGCAAAGAGGGCGACATCTTGCGAAAGGTGATCGGATGGAGCCTCGGCCTCCTCGCCGTGTTCTGCATACTCGCCTGGCTCCAGTCGACGGTGTTGTCCTGGATGGTGCCCGGGAACTGACGCGCCTGACAAGGACGACCCGGGTGGTGCTCGATGAGGCAGCTGTGCACGGACATATAGCGGACACCGTCCGGGCCGGATGGGCGCGGCGTAACATGGGTGGCGGTCGTGCTTGCGCCCCTCACCAGATAGCTGGCGAGCACGATCCGGACCGCCAGGGCGCCTCACCGAGGGAGCGCCATGGCATCATCAGAGCTGGCCGTTGCGGCATCTTCATGGGGTGTGCTGATGGGCGCATCCCCGGTCCTGCAGATCCGCCGCATGCTGCGCCAGCATTCCTCACGCGACGTGTCCCTCGGCTACTTCGCGGTTTTGCTCATCGGATTCCTGCTCTGGATCGCCTACGGGGCGGCAGCCGGGAATCTGGTCCTCGTGGTCCCTAACGGCGTCGCCCTGCTCGTGGGGATAGCCCTGGTAGTCGTCGCGCTCAGGCTCCGCCATCGATCTCGGAACAAGGTGTAGCCTCACGCTGGCCGGCGCCTCGGTTGGGGGTTCGCAAACCGAGTGGGCCTACCGGCAGGTCTTCAACCCCAGCATTGAACGCACCCAGGCACTGGCGCCCTGGCTGCACCTCTACAACACTGGACGGCTTCAGAATCGGCTGCGAGCCCAGGGCCGCGAGGGCGGTTATGACCGTCGCGCTCGCGGTTCCCAGCGGTGCGGCGCGACCCGCGAAATACCCGCGCCAGTGCGCCCTCCACGACTGTTCCTTCCCGCCGCTGGCCTCGGCTTCGCGACCGGGCCGCCCGTGCGGCCGCCGCCTTCACCCGACGGCGAGGCGGCGAAAGAGGGCTTCGCCGCCTACTCCTCCGGGGCGACGCAGGTGTACAACCACTCGGTGCCGGAGTTCGCCAGCTTCTTCGGCACCCTGGACCTGGTGCCGCCAGGCGTGGTCGACAGCCGGGAATGGCGCCCGGACTGGGAGCTGCCCGTGCCCCTCCCGCCCCGCGAGGGCCAGGTCATCGTGGGCGTCGCCCGCGTCGGCTAGGCAATCGTCAGCCCCCGCCGGCTGGGTACCCAGTTCCTGGTAGCTTCCGCGCACGGAAGTTGTCGGTTCCGCCGCGGCCGGTCACGGGCCAGGCCAGGCGAGACCGGCCAGGCGCGGCTGGCGGGAGGCTTACGGCCGTTCCGGGCGCGGGCGTTGCCGGGCCTCGGCCGGCACCGCCTGGGCTCCAGCGCGGGCGGCGGCCGCAGCGGCCAGCCGCTCGCCCTTCCGCTTCTGGTACCGGCCGTAGCCGACGGTCCAGGCGATTAGTACGGCGGCCACCGTGTACGGCAGCACCTTGGAGACGGCCAGCGCGGTCCCGGCCGAGGTGTTCTGCACGATGGCGACCCGGGCCGCGGCCTCGGCGACGTAGCTGGCCCCCCAGACGGCGGTGATGACCCGGAACACGCGCCGGAACCCGTCGTATTGCCACAGGCCGGTGAACTCACGGCCCTTCGGCGTGTCCGGGCCGATGAACTCCACGGCCAGCCGGTACATCAGCGGCTTCGGCGTGCCCAGCGAGCCCAGGCACAGCAGGCCGAACACCGCAGTGGGCACAGACCCTTCGTCCAGCACCAGCCGCGCGTTGTGGCTGACCAGCCCGAGCACCGCGCCCACCGCGATGCCGGCCAGCACCAGGACGCCGAGAGCGTCAACCTTGCGGTGCTGGATGATGCCGATGATCACCCCGGCGGCCGGGAACACGCCGCTCAGCACGAGCGCGGTCACCGAGCCGAATCCAGCCGAGCGGAGCAGGTTGTAGGCCACCAGCGGCCCGGCGATGTCGAAGACCGCGATCATCGCGACCGAGCGCAGCCGGTTGGAGTCCACGGTGCATAGACTATAGGTCGATTCGACCTAATGAAAGGCCGGTGGAAGCCCGCCAGCCGGACCGAACCGAGGGTGCCGCGTTCATGTCGCGATCACAGCTCACCAGCTTCGAGCACGTGCTGCTCGGCATGATCTTCATCCAGCCCTCCAGCGGCTACGACCTCAAGCGCCGGTTCGCGACCAGCCCGATGGGCGTGTACCAGCCGAGTTCGGGCGCCCTCTACCCGGCGCTGGAACGGCTGGAGCGGCGCGGGCTGCTCCGCTCGGAAGCGCTCCGGCCGGCCCGCGGGCGGGTGCGGCGGGTCTACCGCCTCACCGAGGACGGGCGCCAGGCACACCTCGGCTGGGTTCGCGCGCCGGTGGTGCCGGAGACTGTGTCCCAGGACCTCGGCATGCACCTGCTGCGCTTCGTCATGATGGCGGACGTGCTGCCGGAGGACGAGGTGCTCGGGTTTCTGGCCAGCCTGCGCGCCGCACTGTCAGGTTTCGTGACCGCCCTTGAGCAGGTCAGCGCCGGCCCGGACCTCGGTGAGAACCTGGCTGCCCGGCTGGCCGTGGAGCACGGCCTCGCGGTGCACCGGGCCAGCCTGGCCTGGGCCGGGCAGGCGATCTCCACGCTGGCCGGGCGCACCGCGGCTGGCTGACCGGGCCCGCCGGGCCCGCCGGGCCCCACGATTCCGCACACGCCCGTTCCACAGCCCGGCATCTTCACGCACGTGGGGATCTGGCCGGCATCGCCGGGCTCGTGATGCTGGCCCTCACCACGATCGTGCGGCGTTCCCCGCTTCGTGCCGGCCGGCGCGCTGGCCGATTCCGCTGTAGTCCGCACCTCCGGATCATCGACCTCGGATGGGCGTGCCACTGATCGTCGCTTGACCGCGATGCGGCTGAGGGCCTTATGGAATTACAACTAAGGCCCGTTAGCGCAGCTGATGGCGCCTAGCCCGTGCGGCGTGCCTATCGGCCGCCGCGCTCAACCCGAGCCACCGGTGATGGCGGCCGAATTTGACAGCGCCGGCGCCGATCCGGTTGTTTGGCTGCGTGGCGGTGTCGCGGGTGCTGGTCTGTGGGGGCGGGGTCGCGGGGACCGTGACCGCGTTGGCGCTGGCCAAGGCGGGCATCGACCCGGTGGTGTATGAGGCGCATCCGGCCGGCGCTGATGACATCGGCGCCTTCCTGGTCATCATGCGCAATGGCCAGGACGCGCTGGGCGCGGTCGGCGCCGGCCCGGTCGTGCAGGAGAACTCCTGCCCGGCCCGGGAGATGACGGTTCACCTCGGGACGGGCGAGTTCCGGGGGCGGCGGCCGATCGGCGGCCAGGACGAGGATGCGGTGCCGGCCTGGACGCTGACCCGGGCCACGCTGCACCGGGCGCTCCAGGAGGAGCTGGTCCGCAGAGGCGGCCGGATCGAGCACGGCAAGCGCCTGGCCTCCGCCACGGCCCGGCCGGATGGCGGGGCAGCGGTCCGGTTTACCGACGGCACGGCGGCCGAGGGTGACCTGCTGGTGGGAGCGGACGGGCTGCGGTCGGTGGTCCGCCGGTTTCTCGATCCGGCCGCGCCCACGCCCCGGTATACCGGGCTGAACGTGGTCTACGGGTACACCCCGGCCGGGTCGTTCGAGGCCGCTCCGTACGGCTACCGGATGACCTACGGTCGGCGCGCGTTCTTCGGCTACACCACCGTGCCGGACGGCCGGACCTGGTGGTTCGCCCGGCTCCCGGCCGGCGAGGTGGACCACGACAAGCTGACTGGCATAACGCCTGGCCGATGGCGGGACCGGGCACTGGGACTCTTCACCGACGACGACACACCGTCCGCGGAGATCATCCGCTGCGCCGCCGAAGTGCACGGGGTCAACGCCTACGACCTGCCGCACGTGCCGGTCTGGCAGAACGGGTCGATGGTGCTGGTCGGCGACGCCGCCCACGCCGCGTCCCCGGCGGCCGGCCAGGGCGCGTCCATGGCGGCCGAAGACGGCGTGATCCTGGCCAAGTGCCTGCGTGACATCCCCGGCGCCGGGTCGGCCCTGGCCACCTTCGAGATGCTGCGCCGCCCGCGGACCGAACGCCTGGTCGCGTCGAGCGGGAGCCAGAGCAACACCATCACCGAACTGACCGCGGCCATGGCCGCCGGGCCGCAGGCGCCCGCCCCTCCTGGGCCAGCCGCGCCTTCCGTCGCGTGGGACGAGCCGATCACCCGGCCCTGACCCGGCGATGATCGGTTCCGGCGCTCCGGGCCGTTGCTTCCTGTCTTGATCCCTTACCTCACGGCCACTGATGCCGGTCGTGGGGAGTCATGTTCGGGGACCAGCTCGTCACGCCGAACTGTTCCGCCAGCTGGCGCCAGTACGTTATCCCTGAGCTGGGAGTCCAGGAGGAAGGCCCGGGCGCCGGGCTTTCCGGCTGGCTGACCACGGACCCAGAGGACGGTGCAGGAGTGCTCTGCGTGGGCGTGCGCTTCGGCCGGGCAACCGCGCGCATAGGACGGGCGAGGCCCGGCACGCCCACCGGCACCACCTGGGCGGATGGCCGGGACACACTGGCGGCCCTCACGGCCGGATGGGGTCTCGGCGCAATGTGCCCGCCGACGGCAATCGTCATCGTGACCAGCACCGCGATCGACGCGGTGGCGAGGCCGCTGGCGATCGCCCCAGCGCCGCCCGGACTCCCGTTCCGCTTCCTTCGGGCCGTGACCACCGCACGTTGCCGGTGACGGCCGCCGGAGCGCCCGGCCGGGGTGCCGCTTTGTGACGGGGCTGAGCGGTACGCCTGGGAGTGAGCACACGTTGATCGATCACGTGACGTTACGATACAGAGCTGTCAGTGATTAGTCAGGAATTTGGTCGTGATCGCCGGACCTTGACGGGGCCGATACAACGCTGATGATTCCGAGTGGGCTGGTGACTGGGCAGCATACGGGTTTCCGCCGCTTCCTCCACGCATCGCATCTAGTATGTGACTAAACGTATTTCCATGTGCCTGTCCCGCGGGCAGGGCCGACGTGCGCGGCCGCTACCGACGATGCGATGACGGAGGGAGGCATGGTGGTCCAGCAGGCCGGGATGCGGGAGGAACGCTCCGGCAATCCGGCTGGCCCTGGGCTGCCGCCCCAGCGGTCGCTGCTGTCCCAGCCGGCGCCTTTCGTGGCGTACGTGACCGCCGTGGTCGCCTACGATCTGGCGCTGATCGGCTGGGGACTGGCCCGGACGCCCCTGCGGGCCGCGGGATGCTGCTGTTCCTCGCCTTGCTGACCTGCGGCGCGATCTGCGTCGAGGCGACGCGGCGGCTGGGCGCGTCGGCTGGTGTCTCCCGCGACCTGCTCTTCGTCTGGTGGCTGCCGATCGCGTTGCTGCTGCCTCCGGTCTACGCATTGGTCGCGCCGATCCCGCTCGGTGCGCTGCTGCAGTGGCGGGTGCACCGGGATCTCATCTACCGGCGGATGCTCAGCATGGCCGCGCTCAGCCTGTCGGGCGCGGCCGCCTCGGTCACGTTCGGCCATTCCAGCGTCCGGGCCGGCGCGGTACGCGAACTGGCGGTGCAGCTGTCCTACCCGGGCCACGAGGCGGGGTCGATCTGGCCGCTCGCCCTCCTGATCGCGGTCGGGTGCGCGGCGCTGTTCTGGATGCTCAACACCGCGCTGATGGCGATCGCCGCGCAGGCGTCGCAGCCCCTGGCCGAGTGGCGGGTGGTGTTCTGGGACGGGGAAAACCTGATCCTCGACCTCACCGGGGTCTGCGTGGGCGTGGTCATCACGGCGGTCTGCGCGCTGAGCCCGGTCCTGCTCGTCGTGATGCTGCCGCCGGTCATCCTGCTGCAGCGCAGCCTGCTCCACCAGCAGTTGCGGGCAGCCGCGCGCACCGACGCCAAGACCGGGCTGCTCAACGCGGCCGCCTGGCAGCGCGACGCGGACACCGAGATCGGCCGGGTGGCCAGGACCAGGGATTCACTGGCCCTGCTGCTGATCGACATCGACCACTTCAAGCGGGTCAACGACACCTACGGGCACCTGTCCGGCGATCAGGTGCTGGCCGGGCTGGCCGAAGCGCTGCGCCAGCGGGCGCGGGCCCGCGACGTGATCGGCCGGTTCGGCGGCGAGGAGTTCGTCGTCCTTCTGCCGGGCGCCGGCGCGGCCGAGGCGCGCCAGGCCGCCGAACGCCTGCGGGAGCAGATAAGCGCTACCCCCATTGCCTGCGACGCCGGTTTGGTGCAGGTCACCGTGTCGGTAGGGGTAGCCGTGCTAGGCCGGCACGGCGACGACATCCCGGGGCTGCTCGCGACGGCCGATCTCGCTCTCTACCAGGCCAAGGCGGCGGCGGCCGGGAACCAGGTGTGCCTGTTCGGCTCCCGGCGCGGCGTCGTGCCGCGGCCCAGGTGACACTGCCCGTTCCAGTGCCACCCGGGCGCTCCAGGCAGGCCGCGGTTCACTCGGCCGGGCAAGCGAGGGCGAGTTCGGGCACCGGCTGCGGCGACGGCGGGAGCGCGGGCTGCGGGCGGAGCATGACGGCGGCGATCCCGGCCGCCGCGACGACCAGGCCGCAGGCGATCCAGAAGGCCAGGTGGTAGCCGTCGGTCAGGGCGACCGCGGCCGGGCGGTGCTGCGCGATCAGCGTGTTGCTCCTCGACGCGGAGACAGTGGCCAGCACCGCGAGCCCCAGCGCGCCGCCGATCTGGGCGGTCGTATTGACCAGGCCAGAGGCCAGGCCCGCGTCCTGCGGGGTGGCGCTGGACATGGCCAGCGTCATCAGGGCGGGGAAGCAGAGGCCCGAACCGGTGCCGACCAGCAGCGTGACCGGGAAGATGTGGCTCAGGTAGCCGCCGCCACTCGCGGGAGCGAGGGCGAACAGGGCCAGCCCGGCGGCGATCAGCCCGAGGCCGGGGAGCATCGTCATGCGGGCGCCGAATCGCATGACCAGCCGGTCGGTGTAGCGGACGGACAGGCCTCCCATGACGACCGCGACCGGCAGGAAGGCCAGGCCGATCTGCAGCGGGTCATAGCCGAGAATCCGGCGCAGGTAAAGAGAGCCAAGGAAGAACATGCCGAACATGCCCGCGGTGCCGAGTACCTGGACCAGGTTCGCGCCCGTCACGTTGCGGGAGGAGAAGATCCGCAGCGGCATGAGCGGGTTGCGTGCCGTGCGCTGCCGGAGGATGAAGCCGCCGAGCAGCGCGAGCGAACGGCCCCGAGGAGGAGTGTCCGGGCGGCCAGCCAGCCCAGCTGGGCGGCCGGGCCGACGATCGTGAAGACGCCGAGCATCATCGCGCCGGTGATCAGCAGTGCGCCGGGTACGTCGGCTCCGGCCCGCAGTCCCGCGCCGCGGTCCGGTGCGATCATCCGGCGGGCGGCGACGGCCGTGACCGCTCCGATCGGCAGGTTGACGAAGAAAATCCAGTGCCAGTTGAGGACCTGGGTGAGGATTCCGCCGGCCAGCAGGCCCACCGCCGCGCCCGCGGACGCGACGAAGGCGAAGACGCCGATCGCCTGGGCCTGTTCGCGCGGGGTGGAGAACATCGTCACGATCATGCCCAGGATGACGGCTGAGGTGAGCGCGCCGCCCATGCCCTGCAGGAACCGCGCGGCGACCAGCATTTCCTGATTCGCCGCGAGCCCGCACAGCAGGGAGGCGGCGGTGAAGACGGCCAGGCCGGCCAGGAAGACGTTCCTGCGGCCGGCCAGGTCGCCGAGCCGCCCGGCCAGCAGCAGGAGGCCGGCGAACGCGATCAGGTAAGCATTGACCACCCAGGCCAGGCTCGACTGCGAAAAACCCGAGATCGGCCTGGATGGACGGCAGCGCCACGTTGACGACGGTCATATCCAGAACGATCATGAGCATCCCAGTGCACAGCACCACCAGGGCTATCCAGCGAGAACGGTCCTGCATGGGTCTTTCCTCTCACGAGTTCGCCGGCCTTCTGGCCCGCTCATTCGTGTGGACGTAGGCCCGGGGCAAAACTCACCGGTCGATTTCGCCGGGGCCGGCTAGCTCAGCGCGAACTGCTGAGCCGGGGAGCCGTTGCAGTCCCACAGTTCGACCTTGGTCCCGGCCGCGGTGCCGTCTCCGTCGATGTCGGGGCAGCGGCCGAGGGTGCCGAGCGAGTCGTCGGAGTTGTGCGCCGTGCCGCGGTACGGGAGATCACCGACCTACCCGGGATCCGCCGCGACGGACGCGGCGAGCCACCGGCCGACCGGATAGTGCCAGTGGCCGGGCGGGCTGACTGATCGCCGGCTTTACGATCGGGTGGCGGCCAGGACGCGGGCCGCGACTCGCTCATTGGCGTCAACGGTGAGCGGCAGGGACGAGGCGCCGGTGCCGCCGCTGCCGGTCCAGGCCGGACTGGTCCAGAATCCGAAGTTCATCAGGCCGATGACACGGGGATTTTGCTCGGCCAGGTTGAAATAGTCCCATTGCAGGGCGGCGATGTCGGAGTCGGTCTTGTGCCCGGTAACGCCCGCGCAGGCTGATAGCGGGGCGTCCTCGGGCATCAGGAATATACGCTGGCCCGAGCCGGCCGGGAGCAGGGATTGCAGGGTGGCCAGCTTCTGCTCGATGGTGGTGAAGGGCTGGCAGTACCAGTCGAAGCCGACCCAGTCGACCGATGCCGGAATGGTCAGGGAGGGCGTGATCTCGGGCCCGGCTTCGATCATCATGACCTTCGTCCCGGGGAAGGTCTGCTTGATCAGCTGGGCCGAGGTAGCGACCTCGGCGCTGGTGGCACCGCGCCACTGAGGCTCGTCCAGGACGTAGAAGGCGGCGATCCCGCTCAGATAGGGCCGCGCTGCGGCGGCCAGCTTGGCCCACCGGGCCGCGTAGTCGGGGTAGAGATGGCAGTTCACGCCCGAGGAGTCGCAGGAGAAGAACTCGTTTCCCGTGTAGACCACGCACGAGCTGGGCGCGCATCCGGCCAGGACGCCGGAGTCGTAGCCGTCTACGTCGCTGATGTTCACCCAGTTGAGGTTGGACCGGCCGGCGACCTCGGCGAGGTGGCTGTCTCCGGCCAGGCGGGCCGCGTAGTAGCCGTAGTAGCGCAACCCGGAGGACGGGGCCAGAGCAAGCCCGGCGAGGTTCACCGCCGAAACGTCGAGGTTGCTCAGCGTGCTGGTCTCGGTGGATGTCCCGTCCGGCTGGTTCGGGGTCAGATATGCCCCCATGAACAGCGTGCTGCTGGCCGGCAGCGCCGCCGGCGCCGAGATCGCCGTGCTGACGCCGTTGACGGTCAGGTTCGCGGTCTTCTGGCCGGGCCCGTAGGAGAACGAGACCTGGAACCGCCCGGCCGCATCCGGCCGGGCAAAGGCGGCCCGCGACAGCAATACTGTGCCGCCCTGGAACACCTGGATACCGCCGTTCGACCGGACCAGGATTCCCAGCCCCACATCCGGATTGGACACATAACCGCTGGCGCCCGCATTGTTGCTCAGCACCAGTGAGCTCCAGTCCGGCGAGCTGGTGTCCCCGGTAACGGGATCCACGGTTGCCTGCACGCTGACGTTCCCATCGGCGCCCGCGATGACCGGCGCGTCCATCCGGACCGCGGAGGTGCCCAGCCAGAACGACATCTCGCCCGGGAAGCTCGGATGATTGACCTGGGAGTACCAGGGCCTCGGCGCCGGAGCCGAATACCATAGGCCGCTCGTCCGGGTGTAGGTGACGCCCGCCGCGGCCTGCTGGCGCGCGTTCAGGCTGTCATTGAGCCCGTATCCGGGATCGTCGTCCACTGCGGTGCCGAATGTGTCCGTGAACCCCGTCGACGCCGGGGCCGTCGCCGGCCCGGACCGCACGATCGCCGTGCCCCGCGGCGGGATGGTCAGGGCCCGGGCACCCGGGGCGGCCAGGGGGAGCGCGCATAGGCCGGCGATCACCGCCATGCCCGCCCGCCGCCGCAGCGTGGCTCCGATCATGGATTCTCCTGAGAATGGGCCAGATGTCCGGTGAACTGGACGAGTTCAGCAGGAACCGGTCCCGAAATGCTCCCCGCCCGCTACCGGAGGTCAGCGGTGCGCCGCCCGGGCAGGGCCAGGGCGGCCGCGGTGGTGGCCAGGAGCAGCGCTGCTGCGATCAGCAGGCTGGTCCGCATTCCGGAGCCGAACGATACTCGATTCGATACGAGTGCACCGAAGACCGCCACGGCCAGAGCGCCACCGGCCTGGCGGCTGGAGTTGAACAGCCCGGCGGGCCGTTGCCGCGGTCTTGCGAAACGTGGCCGGTGTTCCCGGGTGGTGCCCAGCGTCATTACGTATCCCTCCAGCCGTCCCCCGGTCCACTGTTGTCCCGCGAGCTGTCGTGAGGGAGATCGGGATCTTCCCGGGTGTGCGGTAAAGGGGTGTGACAGGGCCTCCCAGCGGCCTGGCCGGCCTGCGTGGTGCGCTGGCATCAGACTGGAACGCGGCAAGGAGACCAGGCCGAGCCCCGCCGTGATCAACGCGCTGGCCAGCGCGCTGCGGCTGGACGGGGAGGAACACGGCTACCTGCGCGCCCTCGCGGCCCAGGCGGTACGGCAAGCACCTGAGCCTCGCCCGGGCCCGTCACGTACGGTCCGGCCGAGCGTCCGCTTGCTGCTCGAGACGCTTCGGCCCAACCCGGCTTATGTGCTCAGCCGGACCAACGATGTCCTCGCCGCCAATCCCGGCGGAGCACGCCTCATGCCGGGCACGGCGGAGTGGCCGGTGCCGCAGCGCAACACGGTCCGCTACACATTTCTGCACCCGGCCGCACGCGGCCTGTGGCCGGACTGGGAACAGAAGGCACGGGGTTGCGTCGCGCAACTTCGGGCCGTCGCCGGCAGTGATCCGGACGCCCCGGACCTGGCCGCGCTGGTCGGTGAGCTGATCGTCAAGAGCCCGGACTTCGGGCGGCTCTGGGAGCGCTACGAGGTGCGCAGGATGGGTGACGGCCAGAAGATCGTCTACCACCCGCAGGTCGGCACGATGACCCTCAGCCTCGAGGTGCTCGACCTGAACCGGACCGATGGCCAGCGCATAGTCGTATACATGGCCAGCCGCGGCACCCCGGATCATGACGCGATGGCGCTCCTTGACATGGGTGACTTTCAATCGCCCGAACGAGCAGTGGTTCCCGTATTTCCGGCCGGTGCGGAGCACCCGGGCTGAAACCCGCGATGTCTCCGGGGTCAGGTTCGTCGTGGTGGTGAACCATCGGCCGGAGACCTCGCCCTGCAGACCGTTCTGCCCGTACGCACTGCTGTAGTCGAACGTGAAGTTCGCCGACGAGCAGCCAGTTCACAGCAACTCAGTCACTGAAGGAAAGCATGAACGCCTGGGCCGTCCCGTCGGAGTAGGTGATCGTTGCGGTGCACCAGCAGCTCCGGTCATAGCTCCGGATCCACAGGTTCAGAGTCGACGGCGAGCACAGCGGACGCGCACGGGTACTCCCGTCATCGCGGCATTCGCCCGGAATGTCGGCGCGGACCGGCATACTGCTGTCTTGGCTGTCGCCATCCTGGCGCTTATCCGGAGGGCGCCGTCACGGCGACCGGGACAAAAGATGGCACACGTTGATTGCCGGGTGATGAGGTTGTTGTTGCCGGCAATCGCTAATAGGAGGTGTCGTGGGCCGCGCCAGCAACCGCAAGAAGGCACGCCGCCAGGAGGCGCAGAGTTCCGGGACCGATGCCCAGACGCGGCAGGCGATGGTTCACATTGCCGCTGGCCTCCAGGCGCTGATCCAGGAACTGGAGACGGGTAGCGAGCAGCGAGCGGCGGTCCGCCGGGCGTGGTGCGGCGGCAAGGAGCCTGTTCCGGCTGAGGCGCCCCCATGGCCCGAGGGCTCTCTCGGTGACCGGCTCTTTTCCGGAACATACGTGGCCGAAGCACGGAATGCGCCCTGCTTGCTGACGGCGGACGTTCCGGACGCCGCGGCGGTCGCCGCCGATCCGGCGCACTGGAACGTCGCGACCAGCACCCTGGTGCGTGCAGTTGTCTTCGACGGCCTGCAGGCCGACCACCCAGCCGTAAGTGCGCTTCTCGGCGTGCTCACTCCCATTGCCGAGGCTGAGCTGGCCTACCGCGAGTCGATGGAGGCCGGGCCATACGAGAGTGATCCTGAATGGGAGGAAGGCGAGCCGGAGTTTCCCGAGTTGGACGGCCCGGTGTTTTTGCTCGGCACGTGCGCGCTCGTCGACGCGATCTGGGCGCTGGTGGGCGATGACCCCCTCCGTGAGGTACTTGCTCTTTTGTTGCCGGTCCTGGACAGGGCCGTCCCGGGCGTCGAGGGCCGGGTTGTCGCGGACGCACTCGTCGGGGCTTTTGCCACGCATTATCAATGTGAACAGCCAGGCGACGCCGATGTCCTGGAGCGCATTGGCCACCCGGTCGGCGACGACGTGCTCGACAACCTCGTGGCCGCCGGGGGCGTACCGCTCGGAGACGCCCTTCAGG
>CAVQZM010000033.1:0-12396 GCA_963718475.1 uncultured Actinomycetes bacterium
GCCGGCCGCGCTGTGCATCTTCGGCGCCCCCGACCCGTTGCCCGACGCCGAAACCGCCGCACTGGCCGCGGCACGCGAGATCCGCGACGCCGTCCGCCGTACCGGCGAACTCGATCTCGGCATCGGTGTAGCCTCCGGCCGCGTCTTCGCCGGCCGACTGGGTGCCCGGGAACGCCTGGAGTACACGGTGATCGGCGACGCGGTCAACGAGGCCGCCCGCCTGACCGAGAAAGCAAAACAGGTCCGCGGCCGCATCCTCGCCAGTGACGCCGTGGTGTCCGCCTGTCACCGCAGAGGAACGCGCCAACTGGGCGCCCTACCGATCGCTGCGCCTGCGCGGCCGCGACGAACGCACCCAGACCTGGACGCGTTTTGGTCCCTGGCCTCCGGGGCTGCCGGGCCGCGAGCCGGGCTGACTGTCCGCCGCGTTGGACGGCCCGGCGCTGCCGGGCGGGACGGGCGCGGCGGTGGCCTGGCCGGTCAGGAGGGCCAGGTAGACGTGGACCCGGAGCTCGTCGAGGGTGCCGGGGACGCCGGCGGCCTTCAGCTGGCGGGCGAGAGCTGTGATCCGATTCCACGCCGCGACGGCGGCGGTGACGGGCAGGTACCGGCCGGCCAGGGTGCCGGTGAGGCCGCCGGGTTCGGGGAGCTGCTCGATCCGGGCGTGCTTTTCCTCGTTCTGGCGGCGCCGGCCGGCGGCGGCGGCGGGGTCGGCGGCGAGCAGGGCGTGGTTGAGTGCCGGCGCAGCTGTCCGGCGGTCTGCGTCTCGGCCCGGTCGATGACCTCGGCTTCAACGGCACGAGCCAGTTCGGGCTCCTGGCCGCCCAGGCCGGTGAGCAGAACGAGGGCTTTGGGCATGTCGATCCGGCCGGCGGCCAGGGCGGCGAAGGTCAGGGGCAGGTCCTGGATGGCCCGGGCGTGGTCGGTGAGCAGCTCGGCGCCGCGGCCGGTGAGGGTGAGAGCGGCGGCGACTTCGTCGTTGGCGCCATCCGCCGCGACCGAGTCCCGGAAGCCGGCCGAGACGGCTTCGGCGTGGCGGCGGCGGGTCAGTTCGGCGACGGCAGCCAGTTCGCCGGCCTGGGCCTGGGAGGCTTGCTTGCGCCAGGCGCGGATCATCCCGGTGAGATCGTCATCCGTCAGCCGGGCGAGGTTCGACGAGGGGCAGTTATCCGGGCTGGACGCTTCGGCTGGGACCGGTGGTGTCTCAGCCAGCGTCACGCCGGTGCCGGCGATGCCGCCGGCTGCCTCGGCGAGGAAGGTGGCCAGGACCGGGCCGGGGGAGAGCTGGTCGAGGACCCCGCCCTGCCCGAACCCCGTCAGCCCGGCCGAGCCTGCCGCACCCTGGGCAGCGTCGTCGGAGGACAACAACTCGGGGGGAAGCCACGCGGAAGCGGTCAGCCACATGCCCTGGTCGATCCGGGCCTCGTCGGGGACATCCCAGTCCGATTCGTCCCACTCCGGTGGGCCGGAGTCGGATGCCTCTCGCCCGGCCGGCTGGGTTAAGGGAGCGTCGTCGGCCGGAGCGGGACCAGTTGGCGGGTCGCCGTCGGGCGGGACGGGAGCAACTGGCGGGTCATCGCCGGGCGGGACGGAACTGTAGGGCGCGGCGGGGCCGTCACCGGGATCGCCACCAGTTCCCGGCTGGAACGAGCCGTCAGCGGATGAGTCCATCACCCTCGCTCACCTCCCGGAATCCCTTCCTGTACCTCCATGTCGAATACAATAGCGTACGAATGCTATGGATAGCAATATGCCTCGATAATGTGTTTCCATGCGTTAGCCGGCGCCCGCCCCGTGCCTATGTCCTGGTTCAGCAGCAGGATGCGACCGTCAGCTCGCCGGGCTCGTGGGCGCCTCTGGGAACTAAGAGCCTGTTGATAAAGGGCGGCGGAGCGGGGCGTTCGCTATGGGGGTGTGCTTCGGGCGCCGATTGACCATCGGTGCCCGAAGGGGTCTTCGAGGATCCCGTAGCGGTCGCCCCACGCGCGGTCAGCCATGGGCAGCAGGCTGCGGGCGCCTGCGCTAATCGCGTGCTGGAAGGCCGCATCTGCGTCTGGCAGGTAGAGGTGGATCGCGACGGAGGATCGGCCGGGGTCGGCCGCAGCTGGGCCGCCGAGGTCAGAGAAGTCGTCATGGACTAGCAAAAGTGAGTCGCCGATGACGAGCTCTGCGTGCATCACCCGGCCCGACTCGTGACGGTTGCGCACCAGCTCGCGTGCGCCGAAAACCCGGCGGTAGAAGGCGATCGCGGCGTCAGCGTCGGCCACCGCAAGCTGCGGGGTGATGGTGTGGAACCGCTCGGGTACCCCGCGAGCCACCGCCTCGCCGATCAGGGCAGCCATCCGCTGCCCCTCACTGGCGAGGGCGCGCAGTCCGGCGCCGGTGAGCTGGTCGGGTCGTGCTGCGCGTGGACGACGTGCGCGCCACCTACCACGAACTCAGCGGGAAGGGAGTGCGATTCGACGGCGAACCGTTCGAGGCCACCGGAGGCGTGTTCGCGGCCATCCGCGACCCGTGGGACAACCTTTTCGTCCTCGCCGGCGATACAGGCTTCTAGTCAGCACGCAGACGGCACGCCTGCGAAGCGCAAGATCGCACCAAGCCGGTTCGCTGCCCGGCCCGGATCGTGAACCCGGCGTTACCGCACCGATCTGGTCACCTGCGGCGCGCCGCTGATAACGCAGCGGCCGTCGACAGATAGCGAGGAGGTACCGAGCCAGCCGTGCGGGCACTGCTAAGGGCCGGGCCTCCGCGGCGAGCCGAGTCGAAGTCCCCGGTACCGTCCGTTGCCCGGCCATTCCGGGACTTCGGGTATCCCCTCGACCCTCCAGCGGGCACATTGCCAGGATGGCCGTTGCCCTTGGAGAGCTGCTTGATCTTCATGTAGCGCCTGCCGTCCCGCCACGGGCTGACGAGCAGCCCACCCATGTCTGAGAAAATCCGGTTCAACGGGTTCTCCTTCCCGGAACGACCGCCTTCCGGCCGGGCCGCGAAGTAGCGGCATAACCGAGGCAAGCGTTGTCATAGTAAATTCCCCGTACGCTCGAATCCATACTTCGCAAGTGACGCTTATTGATATCAGTGACATTTGTCCGCTTTTGCGAATATGTATTCTGCCGGACCGGCGTTTCCGCTGGTTCGGCGGGGATCACGACGGTGCCGCCTGCTGGGGCGGCCGATGGTGAACCGCGTGACTCAGCCGTTAGCCCGATGTTCGACTACCTGCGCGCCCAGGCGCTCAGCCCGGAAGACTCGGTTGCCCCTAATCGCGCAGTTGGCCAGTTAGGCAGCATGATCGTTGTGATGTAGGGAAAGTCGAGGCGCTGAACGTGGACGTGAACGGCGCCGCATGGCGAAAAAGCAGTTACAGCGGCAACAACGGCGGCGAATGTGTCGAAGTCGCGGCCGCGACGCGCGGCACGGTCGCGGTACGCGACTCCAAGAACCCGGACGGCCCGCGCCTGGCCTTCGCGCCCCAGGCGTGGAAGGCGTTCACCAGGCGGACCAAGCGCGCCGCTTAGCCGACGGCCTTATCGGCCTCAAGGCGCTGGCGCCGCTCGTAGTCGGCGAGTTCCTCCAGATTTGCTACCTCGCAGCCGCGCTCGCCGCGCTCGATGGCGCGGATCATGTCGGCGACACGGGTGGTCAGCGGACCGCGCAGTCCGGCCAGCTGGCCGTCCACCTCGGTCTTGCGCTTGCGGATGACCAGGTCCCGGTAGATCCCGCTGTGCGACTTGGCGCTGCCGCGGTTGAAGGCCGCCAGCCGGTCCAGTGAGCCCTCCAGGTCGTCCGGCTCGAAACCGTCGAAACCCTCCGGCGGCACCGGGGCCTGGGCCAGGACCTCGCGGGCGATGGCCAGCATGAGCGGCCGCCAGCGCGGGTCCTCCAGGGTTTCGACGATGGACAGCGGAGAGACCGCGCCGGCGAACAGCATCGCGCCGTAGGCTTCCTTGCCCCACAGGAAGCCCATGATGTTGTCCGTGGCCTGCGCGTAGGGCAGGACGCGGGCCAGTTCGGCGACCCGCGGGGTGATCACGCCGCCGTCCGGCTCGCCGACCCGGAACGCGCCGACATTGCCCTGCATGATCCGGCCGGGCGCGAGGACGTCGGCCCCGAAGTTGACGAAACTGGTCACCAGCCGGCCCGGGCCGGTCACGGCGGTGATGGCGTCCGCGGTCAGGCCGTTCTGGAAGCTGACGACATAGCCCTGCGGATCCAGCCGCCCTCGGAGCAGTTGCGCGGCCTGCGCCGTGTGGTGGCTCTTCACGGCGATCGCCACCACCGGGCTGAGCGAGTCGGGCAGGCCGTCCGGGGTCACCGCCCGGGCGGTGACGGTGAAGTTCTCGACCGGTCCCTCGATGCTCAGCCCGTCGCGGTTGATCGCGTCGACATGCGCCTGGTCAGCGTCGCACAGCAGGACATCATGCCCGTCCCGGACGAGGTGAGCACCGATGGTCCCGCCGATGGCCCCAGCACCGATGATCGTCAGCTGCACCGCTCAACCGCCTTTCGTCGACTCTTGATGTCCGCGGCCGCATCAGCCGGGCGGAGCGTTGACGCACTACGATCCGAAGCCTATTCTCCCGGCTGTCTGCGCGCTTCGGTGCCGGCTGGGCCACTGTGCCCGGAGCCGACCACGACACCGTGACCGCCGTGGCCGGGTCGGCGCCCCGGGTCAGCAGGAGCTGCTCGGGCGCCGTGGTGGTCGGCGGCGGCACCGTCGTGGTGGGAGGGCCGAGGGGGGCGGTGGCGGCGAACGCGTCCTTACGCCACCACAGGGGTCCTTCGGGCAGGCCGGCCAGTCCCACCGCCGCGCCCAGTCCCACCACCCCGGTCAGGAAGCTCCGCCGGGTGAACCCGCCGTTTTGATCAGCGGCCGAACGATGCGGTTTATCCCCGCCCGATTTGCCCATGGGGGGACCGTAGGGCGGGACGAAGTCCAGAGCCCAGGTCGGCGCGATGGCCGGGTCGTCGGCGTAGGCCTAGGCGAGCGCCTCGGGTGGGTGGGCGACCTGCCAGAGGGTGGAGGCCAGGGCGTTGGCGGCGGTCACGATGTCGAGCGCCCCCCGGGTGCCGAGTCCGGGCAGGGCGCCCTCGATCGCGCCGCTCGTCGGGTGGTTCGGTGTGAGGCTAACCATGGGTACGAGAGCTTGGCTAGCTGAAGAATTCCAGCAGTTCCGGGACCAGCGCCTCCGGTGACACGTTGTGGGTCTGGCCGTCGAGAACGCGGTACACCGTGCCGGGGATGGCGGCGGCGACGGCCTGCCCGGCGCTGATCATCCAGGCGGGACTGCTGCCGCCGTTGAGCACCAGCACGGGCTGGGTGATGCCGCCCAGGCGCCCCGCGGGCAGCACGTTGCCCGGTCCCATGACGGCCGCCTCATAGGCCAGGGTGTGCGCGGCGGTCTCGGCCTGCGACCAGGACGGCTCGAGCCGCATCGCGGCTATGGCGCTGGCTGGCATCCCGGCCGCCTCGACCATGTACATCTCGACCGCGTCCGCGCAGGCAGGCCTGGACCAGGGCGTCGAGCCGCGCCGCGAAATCGTCCGGCAGGCCGGGTGCGCTGTCGTCGACGTGATAGGGCGGCTCCCAGGCGGCCACCTTCGAGATATGCGGGATGCGGGCCGCCGCCTCCAGGGCCAGGGCCGCGCCGGAGGAACCGCCGAATACCATCGCGGATCCCCCGGCCGCCTCGATTAGGGCGGCGACGTCCTCGATCTCACGGTCCACGGCATAGGGCGTGGTGTTCCCGCTGTCACCCCGGCCGCGGCGATCGTAGTTGACCACCGTGAACCACGGGGCCAGGGCGGCCGCCACGCCCGACAGGGTGGGATGCGTACGGTCGGTAAACGTGCCGTGGACCAGGAGGATCGCCGGCCCCGCACCGTACCGGCTGAACGCGATCCGGGTGCCGTCAGCCGAGGTCGCCGAGTCTGTCACCCCACCAGGCACAGGGCCTCCCAGTGGTGACCGTCGAGGTCGGCGAAACCGCGCTGGTACCGGCCGCGGCCTTCCTGCGGGATGCCCGGCCGGGCTCGCCCCCGCCGCCCGGGCCTTCTCGACCAGATCGTCGACCTGCTCGGGGCGCTCCAGGCCCAGCACCAGGATCACTTCGGTCTGGGCCGTCGCATCAGCGACGCCCTTGCTCGCAAACGACGCGAACGTCGGCTCGGCGAGCAGCATGACCTGGGTGTGCTCGCTGATGATCACGGAGGCCATGTCTTCGGCCATGCCGAAGAACTCGAATCCCAGCCCGGTGAAGAACTCCTGCGACCGGCTCAGGTCCTTGACCGGAAGATTGACAAACAGCTTCGTCGGCATCTGCGGGTTCCTTCCCTCGCCGTTGCACGTCCGATGGTGCGAGATGCCTGTCCAGTCTGCGAATCTGAGGACCGGAAGTCTTGGATACCGGTGCCAGCCAGTTGACGGCCCGTGCCAGCCTCAGGCCCCGGGGACGAGGCACTGGCGGCGGTATTCGGCGGGTGGGAGGCCGTAGGTCGCCCGGAACAGCCGGCTGAAGTGAGCCGGGTCGGGAAGGCCCCACCGGGCGGCCACCGCGCTGACCGGAAGGGCGAACAAGGCCGGGTCGGCCAGGTCTTTGCGGCAGCGCTCGAGGCGCCGCATGCGGATCGAGCCCGCCACGGTCGTGTCCTGGGCCGCGAACAGCCGGTAGAGATAACGCAGGGAGACATGATGGGCGGCCGCAATCAGGCCGGGATCCAGGTCCGCCTGGCCGAGGTGCTGCTCGATGAACGCGTGGATCCGCAGGAGCAGCATTCGTTCCCGCGACTCGATCGGCACCAGCTCGGCCTGCTCCGCGCGTTCGGCAACCGCCGCGGTGACCAGGTCGGTCGCTACCGTGCACAGCCGGGCCGCCGATGCCGGCTGGTAGGTCTCCAGGTCCAGGGCGACCCGGCGGAGCAGGGGCCCGGCCAGGGCGCCGGTGCCCCGGTCGGCGGCGATGGGCACGGCGGCCAGGCCCGCGAGTGAGTCCGCCCGGAGGGCGAGCAAGTCGCGCGGAAAGCCGAACACCGCCAGCTGAACCGCGGAGTCATAGATCAGCTGGTAAGGCCGGGCGAAGTCATAGATCGCGAACTGGCCCGGCCGCAGCCTGGCCAGCCGGCCATCCTGGGCCAGGCGAAGATCACCCGACATGGCCAGCACCACCCGGTACAGCTCGGAACTGCCGCGCCGGATCAGACCGGGCGTACGGCGCACGCTGTGCGGGGTGGAGGTCAGGACCCGGCCGACATTCACCGGCCCCAGCTGCCCGGCCTCGATCTCGCCCGACAGCGGCACATCCGGATCGCTGTGGAAATCCAGCGGGCCCAGTGTGTCGCAGACGATGCTCCGCCAGGCCTCGTATCGCTGCGCCGGGGGAATGTCGCGGGTCCTGATCAGGACGGTCATATCCAGGAAGTCTCTGCTTGAGCTTGCGTTGCCGGTGTGACCCAACGCCAGTTAACCTCGCGGCGGCCGCATTCGCATCAGCCGATCGATTGATCATGGTCACGACAGGCGGCGGATCCACCAGATGCTGAACAGGGCGGCGGCCGCAGCAGCGGCCAGGAAGATCGCGGTCTCGTACCACTGGAAGGCCCAGTAGCGGCTAGCCGGCTGGTAGGCGATCTGCCGCCGCAGGTGCCGACCGGCCAGCCACGTGTCGCACTGCTGCTGCGTCCCGGACTGGCAGGCGGGAACGTCCGGCAGGACGAAGACGTGCCCGGTCGGGGTGATGGTCTGGTTGGAGAGCACCCAGGCGCCCGGTATGTTCGCCGGCACGACCATCTGGCCGTCGCTGGACACCTTGACGTCGTTCAGGTTGATCGTGATCGCCGTGGTGGACCGGACCGGCGCGATGAGGTGGGGCCGCGCCCAGTTAGGCACCATGATCTGGATCGCGGCGAAGAGGGCGAGCGTCACGGCCATGGCGGGCAGGGTGCGGCGGATCAGGACCCCGGCGGTGACCCCGAGGGTGAAGGCGAAGGCGGCGTAGCCGACCGGCGCGATGCCGCGGGCGTCGAACAACTGCGGCGAGAACCGGCTCAGCTGGCCCAGGCTGACCGGAAATCCGCCCGCCCGGTCGATCGGGCCCGCCCACCAGGTCACCATGAGGCTGAGCAGCCCCGCGGTGGCCATCGCGGCCACGCCGATCAGGCCGAGCTTGACCAGCATCCACCGGGCGCGGGTGACGCTCTGGTTCCACGCCAGCCGGAAGGTGCCGGCTTCCAGTTCCCGGGTGACCAGCGGGGCCCCCCAGAAGGCGCCGACGATGACCGGCGTGACGTACAGGAGCCCGACGCCGAGGAAGTACAGCAGCGGGTAGATGGCGTCCGACTTCATCTCGCCCAGGAAGTTGCTGGTCAGCGCGGGACAGTTGGCCGGGGCGCGGCAGGGCAGCCCGCTGGTGTCGTACAGGTGGGCCAGATGCGGGCCGGTCAGCGCGAAGATGACGGCCAGGACGGCCAGGGCCGCGGCGGCCGCGATGGTCTGGGCGCGGAACTGGCGCCAGGTCAGCCAGATCATCGGGTTCCCTCCACGGTGCGGGCGTGGCCGGCCGCCGCCGCGGCCTGGCTCAGATAGGCCAGGACCAGGTCTTCCAGGCTGACCAGTGTCCCGGTGAGCCGGCGGTGAGCGGCCAGCAGATCTGCGACCTCCCCGGCGATCTGCACGCGCGCGGCCGTGAGCACGATCAGGTAGTCACACGCCCGCTCCAGGTCGGCGACCAGATGGGACGACAGGACGACGCTCAGCTGCTGTTCGGCGGTGGCCTCCATCAGGTCCCGCAGGAAATCCCGGCGGGCCAGCGGGTCGAGGCTGGCGACCGGTTCGTCGAGGATCAGAAGCTCGGGCCGCTTGGCGATGGCCAGCGTCAGGGCCAGCTGGGCGCGCTGGCCTCCCGACAGGCTCCCGGCCTTCTGGGCCGGATCCAGGCCGAGTTTGCGCATCCGCTGCCCGGCGATCCGCGCGTCCCAGCCCGGGTTCAGGTGGGCGCCCAGCCGCAGGTGGTCGGCGACCGACAGCGCCGCGTAGACCGGGGTGTCCTGGGCGACGAACCCGACCCGGGCCAGCTGCGCCCGTGTGGCCGCGGGCGGGCCGCCGGCCACCTCGATCGTGCCGGTCGTCGGGGTCAGCAGGCCGGTGGCCAGATGCAGCAGGGTCGTCTTGCCGGCCCGTTCGGGCCGACCAGCCCGACCACGTACCCGGCCGGGACGGACAGCGTGCATTCGGTCAGCGCCCAGTGTTTCCGGTACCGCTTGCCCAGCCCTCGGGCGTCGATCACGGCAGTCATGCGTCCTCCTCTACCAGTGCTCGTTCGGGATAATTGCGGTTTCTACGGTGGCCGGGCCGGGGCGAGCTGGCGTCGGGCCACGGACCAGACTTCGGGTGCGGGCGCCGGCCCTGGGTCCACCGGCCGGCATCGGTCCCTGGTACGACGCGAACGGCCAGGCCCGCGAGTTACCGTCGGGGCATGGATCCGCTCCGGCCGCCGCTGCTGAAGCGGATGCGGCCCGCGCACTGGGTCGCGCTGGACTACGTGGTCACCGCGCTGCTGGCGCTCGTATACGCGGTTGGCGACCAGAGCCTGGCCGACCTGCACGGCGTTCCGGCCTGGGCCGCCGCCGTGATCGTCGCGATCGCGGTGCTTCCCGCGGCGTTGCGGCGGCGCCGGCCGCTCACCGCGCTGGCCCTGGTCGTGGCCGGGGGAGCGGTGGCCACGGCCCTCAGTTCCTCGCCCGCCCCGGCGCTGGCCGTCGCCTTCGTGATGTACCTGATCCCGCTGAGGTTCCCGTTGCGCGAATCACTGCGGATCCTCGTCGGGGTGCTGCTGGTGCAGGCGGCCGCGCATGGCGGGTTCGTCATCGTCCGGCACGGCGTCTACGGGACGGGTGGGGCGGGCGACGCCGCCTACCTTCTGGCGGAAAACGCCCTGTTCATCATGGTCGCGTGGGGGATCGGCTACGCGGTGAATCAGCAGCGGGTCTATGCCGCCAGCCGGCAGGAGCAGGCGGAACAACGCGCCCGCGAGCAACTGGCCGAGGCGCGGCGCGCCAGAAGCGAGGAACGGCTGCAGATCGCCCGCGAACTCCACGACGTGGTGGCCCACTCGATGAGCCTGATCGCGGTGCAAGCCGGGGTGGCCAACTACGTGATCGGCCAGCACCCGGAAGAAGCGGCCCGGGCGCTGTCGTCCATCGAGCAGACCAGCCGCGGCGCGCTGCAGGAGATGCGGGCGCTGCTCGGCGTGCTCCGGGCCGAGGAGTCCGGACTGGATCCGGCTCCCGGGCTGGCCGACCTGGACATCCTGGCCGAACGAGCCGGTGAGGCGGGCGTCCGGGTCGACCTCGACGTCCATGGCGAGCGGCCTCGGCTCTCGCCCGGGCTCGACCTCGCCGCCTACCGGGTCGTCCAGGAGGCGATCACGAACGTGATCAGGCACGCGGCGACCGACCGGTGCCGGGTCACGGTCGCCAGCCAGGAGGACGTCCTGACCTTGGAGATAACCGACCACGGCCGGCCCGGGCCGGCGCCTCCCGGACGGCGAGCAGGCGGTGGCGGGCCCGGCCACCGGGCACGGCATCACCGGGATGCGCGAGCGGGTCGCCATGTACGGCGGGGAGTTCCGGGCCGCGCCCCGGCCCGGCCGCGGTTTCCAGGTCACCGCCCGGTTTCCGCTGGCCGGCCTGGCGCTGGGCAGGCGGACAGGCGGAAAGACACTGGGCGACTGGAAGATACTGGGGCATGACGATCCGTGTGCTGGTCGCGGACGACCAGGCCCTGGTCCGCGGCAGCTTCCGCATCCTGGTCGGCACCGCACCCGATCTGACCCCGGTCGGCGAGGCGGCGACCGGTGCCGAAGCCGTCGAACTGGCCCGGCGTGAGCATCCCGACGTGGTCCTCATGGACATCCGGATGCCCGGCATGGACGGCATCGAGGCGACCGGGCAGATCACCGCGGCCCCGGACACCTCGGCGGTCCGGGTGCTGATCCTGACCACTTTCGACCTCGACGAGTACGTCTTCGCCGCGCTGCGCGCCGGCGCCAGCGGGTTCCTGCTGAAAGACACCCCGCCGGCCGACCTGCTGGCCAGCATCCGGGTGGTCGCGGCCGGTGACGCGCTGCTCGCCCCGCGCGTCACCCGCCGGCTGATCGCCGAGTTCACCCGCCGCCCCGAGCCCCGGCCCCGCCCGGTCGCCGCACTCGATGAGATCACCGAACGAGAGCGTGAAGTCCTGACCCTGGTCGGGCTCGGCCTGTCCAACAGCGAGATCGCATCCCACCTGCACGTCAGCCTGTCCACGGCCAAGACCCACATCGGCCGGCTGCTCATGAAGCTCGGCGCACGCGACCGGGCCCAGCTGGTCATCGCCGCCTACGGCGCCGGCCTGGTGGCGGCGGCCGAACGGGCTCCCCGCTAACCAGGACGCGCACCCGGAACCCACCCCGTGCGGGAGGTGGCTGCCGCGCGCGGTCGCGCAGCGTCACCTTGGATCTTGCGGCGTTCAGTATTGATTTACCAATTTTGTGTCTAGATATTGCAGGATCGTGTCGGAAAGGTTACCGTCCACCTTGCACCCCCCATATCCGCACCGGTCCCGACAAACCCCCTCGCCACCAGCGCTCGCGCAGTCACGGAAGCGTTGTGCCGTGCCCTGCACCCCTTCAGCCCCTTCGTCCCCTACTCCTCCACCCCCCGCATCGAGAGGAGCAATGGTGTTCCACTCCATCCGAAGTCTGAGGCGGACGCTCGCCCTGGCCGCCGGCGCTGCGTCGCTGGCCGCGGCCGGCGTCGCCGCGGTGGCGGTCCAGCCGGCGTCGGCCGCTGCCACCGGAGGCAGCGGCGCCAGCCTGCCTTACGCCGAAGTGCAGGCGGAGAACTCCGCCACCAACGGGACGGTCATCGGCCCGAGCTACACCCAGGGCCAGCTGGCCGACGAGGCGTCGGGCCGCAAGGCCGTGACCCTGCAGGGCGCGGGCAAGTACGTCACGTTCACCACGCCGGTGGCGACCAACTCGATCGACTTCCGGTACAGCATCCCCGACAGCTCGGACGGGTCGGTGTACACCGCCCCGCTGTCCCTGTACATCAACGGCACCAAGCAGACCGACTTCACCCTGACCAACGCCTACAGCTGGTACTACGGCAGCTACCCGTTCACGAACACGCCGAGCAGCGGCAACCCGCACCACTTCTACGACGAGGTGCACCGCCTGTTCTCGCCTCCTATCCGGCCGGCACGACGTTCAAGCTGCAGGTCGACTCGGGGGACACCGCGTCGTCCTACACGGTCGACTTCGCCGACTTCGAGCAGGTCGGCGCGGCGCTGACCCAGCCCGCGGGCTCGGTGTCGGTCACCAGCCAGGGCGCCGACCCGACCGGCGCGGCCGATGC
>CAVQZM010000034.1:0-14181 GCA_963718475.1 uncultured Actinomycetes bacterium
GAAGCTGGCCTACTCGACCTCGCCGATCACGGCCACGAACCCGGGCCGGATCGGTGAAGCTGCCCGCGCCGAAGCCGCTGGACGTGACGCAGCGCTACCCCAAGGCCGCCTCGGTTAGCTTCACCGACGGGCTCAACGGCCAGACGACGTACTTCTACCACCTGCAGCTGACTTGATCTGCGTGCCCGGCACCCGGTACTACTACCAGGTCAGCGACGGGGCGGCCCACGCCGTCCACCGCCGGGTCGTCGTTCGAGACGGCGCCGTCCGGCCGGGCCAGGTTCCGCTTCTCGAGCTACGGCGACCTGGCCACCCCCTCATGGGACCTCAACGCATCGGGCAACATCTGGCACGAGTCATGCGACAACGCGTATTACGCGGTGAGCGCCATCGAGGATCCCGGCGACGGCCAGGCGCTCCGCTGTTTCATCTCCTCAACGGCGACCTCTGCTACGCCAACCTGGACATCGAGAACGCCCCGGGCGTGTGGCGCGACTTCGGCGTCAACATGGCGCGCTCGGCGGCCAGCCGGCCGTGGATGCCGGCCCTCGGCAACCACGAAACCGAATTCGGCGTGTGCAGCCGCGCCGGAGCCACCGGGGACGCACCCGGCGGGATTTCGGCGCAGGCCAGCGGCCGGCAACTACTGGAAGGCCCCTATGGCTACGGCCACTACCTGAGCCGCTTCCTCCTGCCCGACAACGGCGTGACGAACTCGACGGCAACCACCTGCGCGGCAATTTCTACAGCTTCCAGGTCGGCACGGTGAAGTTCATCTCGCTGGACGCCGACGACGTCATCTACCAGGACGGCGGCTCCGCCTATCTCAACAGCGCGCCCAACGCCGCGCCCGAGACCACCTCGTCCGGGGCGCAGATCGCCGAACGGCACGGTCACCTACAACCACGGGTACACCGGCGACCTCAAGATCGACCCGGCCGACAACGCCGCCGGTTCCCGACCGGCCAGCCGGACCCCGAACCTGCAGACGCTGTGGCTGGAGCGGACGCTGGCCGAGGCCCGCCGGGACGCCGTCCGTCGACATGATCGTCGTGTTCATGCACCAGTGCGCCATGTCGACCTCGGTCCCCGGGAACGGGTCCGACCTCGGCATCCGCCGTGCCTGGCTGCCGCTGTTCGACCGGTACGAGGTGGACCTGGTGCTGTCCGGCCACGAGCACGACTACGAGCGCAGCTATCCCGTCCGCGGCTACGACCGGGGATCGCTCGGCACCGTGGTCTCGCCGAACCCGGATCAGACCGCCGGGGCGACGGTCGACACCCGCCGGCCGCACGTCGCGAGCACGCAGCCGGTCAGCTATCGCGGCGCGCAGGGCTGGGACACCGAGCAGGGGACAGTGTTCCTGGTGCTCGGCGGCGGCGGGACCAACGGGCCGTCGAACATCTACGGGACCGACCAGGCGACGGCCTGCCCAAGGCGAAGGTCATCACCCAGCGGAACGCGATCAGCGGCTCGCTGGCCACCGGGTTCCGGCGCAACGCCGCCGACTCGGTCGAGGACGCGCCATGGTCGGCGGCCATCAACGCCGGTGACGCCTACGGGTACGCCATCTTCGACGTCGACCCCGGCGAACGGCGCGGGGAGACCACCATCACCATGCAGTATTTCGCGATCCCGGCCGTGAGCAACGAGGCTGGTTCGGCCCACGACGGCACGACCACCCTGCCGACGAAGCCGTTCGAGACGTTCGTCTTCGGCCGGGGCGTGCCGCACAACCCGGGACCGCGCCGTCCGGCCGCGAAGGCACTCAGCACGAGCACAACTGCCTGACGCGCAGCGCCGTCCGCGCGGCGCCTAGCTCGGGAGGTCCGGCCCGGATACGGCGAACTCCTGCCGGGCCGCCCCCAGCAGGGCGCCGTCGCAGAACAGGTCGGCGCCCGTCTTGGCCAGCGCGGCCGTCATCCGGAGCATGGCCCGGTGCGCCTCGATGCCGCCGGCCGCCTCGGTCATGACGTGAGAATGGCTCGGCGTGCCACGCTCCATGATCTTCAGGTAGGGGTGAATGGCCGGCAGGCGCAGGCTCACGTTCCCGATGTCGGAGGATCCGACGCCGCCCCGCAGCACCGGCACCTCGACCTCCTCGCCGAGCCTCCGTGAGATAGAGGGCCACGCGATCGGCGATGGTGTGATTGTTCTTGCGCTCGGCGTAGACGTGACCGCGGGTGACGTCCACCGTGGTGCCGGTGGCCAGGGCGGCCGCCTGCGCGCACGCCACGACGCGCTCCACATGATCGGCCAGCACCTCGCTGGTGACCGCCCGGACCTGGAAGGATGCGCGGGTGTAGTCGGGGATGACGTTGGACGCCTGGCCGCCGTCCAGGATCACGCCGTGCACCCGGGAGACTTCCGGCAGGAACTGGCGGAGGGCGTCGACCGAGTTGAACAGCTGGATCACCGCGGCCAGCGCGCTGCGGCCCTGGGTGGACTGCCGGCGGCGTGCGTCGCGACACCGTGGAACTCGAACGTCAGCGGCATCGACGCGAGAGCGTGCCGGATCGGGATCGTGCGGTCGCCGGGGTGAAACATCAGGGCCGCGTCAACTTCGTCGAAGACGCGGCCTCCAGCTCGATGACCTTGCCGCCGGCGCCTCCTCCCCGGGAGTCCCGATCACCCGCAGCGTGCCGGGCGGCTCGGGCAGCGCCTGCCGCAGGGCGGTCGCCGCGCCGATCCCGCCCGCGGCGATCAGGTTGTGCCCGAGCCGTGGCCGACGCCGGGCAGGGCGTCGTACTCCAGGAGGTAGGCGATGACCGGAGCGCCCTGGCCGTACTCGGCGACGAACGCCGTCTCCAGGCCGGCGACGGGGTTCCACCGGAACCCCCGGCCCGCCAGCCACTCGCGCAACAGCCCGGCCGAGCGGTGCTCGGCCAGAGCCAGCTCGGGGTGGCGGTGCAGGTCGAGGCTGAGCGCGCGGAGCGGCTCGTCGAGCTCGGCGACCGCCGTGTCGATGGTTTTATGAACTGCGTCCAGGTCCCCGGGCCGGGACCCCGGTACGTGTACGGACACCGCCTTACGTTCTCCTCATGTGGCACCAGCGTGGCCCGCAGCATCGGGCCCGCGGCGCGGGTCAGCTCGCGGTGGCGGCGGTCGCGCGCAGCACCCGCAGCACGTTGCCACCGATGACGCCAGCGATGTCAGGCTTCGGACCAGCCGTGCTCCAGCAGCCAGGCCGTGACGTTCCGGGCGGCTCCCCGGGTTCTCCAGGCCCGGGCGACGTAGCGGACCTCTTCGTGCGGCGGCGTGGGCCACGCCGTCGTATGACCGGTCGCCTCGTACAGGCCGACGTGATCGCCGAAGAACGCGTCCGGGCCCAGCGCGACGTGGCCGACCCCGATCCGGTCGGCCAGGTAGGCCAGGTGGTCCATGGCCGACTCCAGAGCGTGGCGCGGATGCGCGGCCGACAGGGTCGAATTGGGGGCCGCGGACACGGCCACCACCCCGCCGGTCCGGCGACCGCGTCGAGCACCGCGTCCGGCTTCATCCGCGGCGTCGGCCAGACCGCCCGCGCCCCGGCGTGGCTGACCCCACCGGCGCCCGGCTGGCCCGGCAGGCGTCCAGGGCGGTGCGGTCTCCCACGTGCGCGACGTCCACGGTGATCCCCAGGTCATTCATCAGGGCGACCGCCTGGGTGCCCAGCGCGGTCAGGCCGTCGTCCGGGCGGCTGGCCAGCCCGCCGCCGAGGGCGTTGCCGGCGTTATAGGTGATCCCGGCGCAGCGGATGCCCGCGCTGAACAGCTCGGGCAGCCGGCCCAGGTCGGTGCCGACGGCGTTGAGATCCTCCAGCCCGAGGAACACCCCGACCGGGCCGCCGGGCGACGGAACGTCGCCGGCGACGCGGCGAAGACGGCCTCACGCGGTGGTTGAGCATGTCCTCGCGCAGGACCGGGCCCAGCGCAGCAGCAACCCGAAGTCGGAGGTGGACAGGGCGCTGGCGACGACCGCGGCCCAGCCCCACCGGCCAGCCCGGCGTAACCGAGGTGCTCGCGCCCGTCCGCGCGCCAGGCCTGCCAGGTCCGCGGGGTCAGCGGGTCCGGCAGCCGGACCGGGTGGTCGTGCAGGGAAACGGCGGGATACCGGGCCAGCAGCTGACCGGCCCGGGCCAGCGCCTGCGCCGGGACCCCGTCCCAGGGCGGCAGCCGTCCCGTGTCGGCCGCCTGCGTGACCGGCTCAGCCGCGGCGGCCGGCCCAGGCGCTGGTCGCCGGTGCGGCCGGGACCCGGCCGCGTGGGATTAGTATCAGGGCCCCGCACGGTAGCTCCTCCGCGTCTCTAACATGAGCAGATTTGCTACCATAACGAATCATGAAGGGTCCTTCAATATAATGAAAAATAAAAAGGGTGTTACGACGGCCGAAGAGCCGCACCCCGCAGCGGCTGACGAGGCCGCGCGGCTGACGAGCCGGCCCTGGCTGAGGAGCCAAAACCGGCTGACGAGACGCTCAGCGCGGACGCGAAGGCCCGGGCCGACGCGCGGTCGCTCGGCCGGCTCGTGCGCTCGATCCGGGTCGGCCGGGGCATGTCGATCGAGAGTCTGGCCAAGGTGGCCGGCGTCAGCGCGGGCGGCATCAGCCAGATCGAGCGGGGGGTCGGCAACCCCGCCTTCACCACCCTGGTGAAGATGGCCTACGGCATGCAGGTCCCGGTCGGCAGCTTCCTCCGCACCGACCAGGCCGACGTCGGCCTGGTCGTGCGCAAGGACCGCCGCAAGCGGCTGGTGCCGAGCGAGGGGCTCGTCTACGAGCTGCTCACGCCCGATCTCCAGCGCCGGCTGGAAGTGCTGCGCGTGCAGATCGCCTGCGGGTTCGACAACAGCGAGCGGCCGTTCGTGCACGACGGCGAGGAGTGCGTGCACCTGCTGGAGGGCGAACTGCTGATCTACATCGACGGGGACGAGCATCATCTGGAGGAGGGGGACTCCATCACCTACGACCCCACGGTCCCGCATTGGTACCGCAACCCGTTCCCGCGTCCGGGCGTCATCTTCAGCGCCATCACCCCGCCGTCGTTCTGACCGGGCGGCCATCGGGGGCGCCCGGCTAGCCCACGGCCGGAGCGGTGGCACTGTCCAGGTGCCGCCGGAACCAGTCCAGGATCAGCTCGGCCCGCCGGATCCGGTGGCGCGGCGATCCCGAGCGGGTCAGCTCGTGGTTCTCGCCGGGGAAGCGGTACATGACCGGCTCCCGGCCCAGCAGCCGCAGCCCGGTGAACAGCTCTTCGGCCTGGCTGATCGGGCAGCGCAGGTCCTCCTCCGAATGCAGGATCAGCAGCGGGGCGGTCATGTCGCGGAGGTAGGTGACCGGCGAGTGCCGCAGGTAGGCGCCCGGATCCTGGAGATGATCGGGGCCGACGTAGCTGCGGATGAACCCGGCGATGTCCGCGCTGTGCTCCATGGTGAGCAGGTTGTTGACGGCGCGTTCGGAGCAGGCGGCCCGGAACCGGGTGGTGTGGCCGACGGCCCAGGAGGTCATGAACCCGCCGTAGGAGCCGCCGATGATGCCCACCCGGCCGGGGTCGATCCAGCCGAACCGCTGGCAGGCCGTCTCGATGCAGGCCATCACGTCGGCATAGTCCACACCGCCCCAGCCCGAGCCGGGGTCGCGCGGGCACTCGGGCCCGCGGATGGCCCGTCCCCACTGCTCGCTGTAGCCGGCGCTGCCCCGCGGGTTGCAGTACACGACCCCGAAGCCGGCCGCGGCCTGGAGCTGGAAGTCATCGACGAAGCGGTTACCGTACTGCGTGAATGGGCCGCCGTGCACGTTGAGCAGGGCCGGGTACCGGGCGCCGGGGACCGCTCCGGCAGGCGGCAGGGCCCAGCATTCCACCTCGCTGCCGTCCGCCGACCGGGCCGTGAACCGCTGCGGCGCGGCCAGGCTGACGCGCTCGGCGAATGGCCGGGTCAGGCTGGTCAGCTCCCGTTCCGGCTGTTCGCCCCCTCCGGCCGCCGGTGGGCCGGGGCGGGCGCCCCGGCGGTTCAGCTCCCGGGCGACCAGCTCGCCGGGCGAGGTCGGCGAGGCGGCCACGAAGGCGAGCGTCCCGCCCGCCCAGTCCCACTCGGCTATCCACCGGTCCCCGCCCGCGACCAGCTCGGGGGCGCCTGGCCCGTCGGCGCTCACCTGGTACAGATGCACGTTGCCGTGGTCCTCGATGCCGAACAGCAGGCGGCCGCCGATCCACACCGGAGCCAGCGTCGCGCCGAACGGCATGCAGTTCCGGTCCAGGCTGGCCGTCAGTACCTGCTGCTTGCCGGAGGCCAAGTCGACCACGGCGACCTGCTTGTGCCGCGGGTTCTCGAGCGGCGTGGGGTGGATGTAGCAGGCCAGCCGGTCCCCGTCCGGGGACCACGACGGCAGGGAACAGGCCGCGCCGCCGTCGGTAATGCGCTCCGGCGCGCCGCGGCCGTCGGCCGGGACGACCCACAGGTCGACCGCCAGGTCAAGGTCCCACGTCTCGTGCCGTCCCGACGCGAACGCGATGGCGCGGAGTCCGGTGACCACGCCAGGCCGGCCGCCTCATAAGGCCCGGGCGTTACCGGGCGGGGCGGCGCCGATCCGTCGGCGGCGACCACGAAGACCCGGCTCGGGCGGTCGACCGTCCAGCCGTCTCCGTTGTGGCGGTAGAGCAGGCGGCTGATCCGCCGTGGCGGCATGTCCTGGTCGCTGGGCCGCTGGTCGCCCTGGCCGTACTGCGCGGGGTCGGCGTCGCGCGCGACGAACGCGAGCGCGCCGCCGTCCGGCGCCCACGCCAGTCGGTGAGCGCCCCGTCGATAGCGCACACGACCAGGCGCTCGCCTCCGCCGGCGACCGGCAGGATGCAGACCTCCGACCGCCCGCCGGCGTCGGTGGTCGCGAAGGCCAGCCGGCGTCCGTCAGGTGACCAGCGCGGCAGGTACTCCGAACCGGGGCCGGTGAACGGCCAGGGTTCGCCGCCGGCCGGGGTGGCGTCCGCCCCGCTGGCGTCCGCCCGGCCGGCCGGCGCCAGCCAGATGCGGCGGGAGTACCGGTTGGCCTCGAGGTCGGGATCGGTCACGGTGAAGGCGACCGTGGTCCCGTCCGGCGACACCCGAGGGTCACTCAGCTGACGTAGCTGCCCGATGTCGGCGGGGAGCATGCGGACCGGCGTGTCCGTGACCTGGCTCATTCAGTTCCTCTCGGCGTGGTGGCGGCGGCGACCAGGCTCGCCTCGGCCAGCCGGCGCATGGCCAGCCCGGCATAGAGCGCGGCTCCGGCGCTCAGCACCCCGTCGTCGAACGTGGCGTACTGGGAGTGGTTGTAGGGCGTGGCGGTGAAGTCGTGGCCGGGCGGCGCGGCCCCGAGGAAGATCATCGCGCCGGGCACCTCGCCGATAACCCGGGAGAAGTCCTCCGCGCCCGTGATGGGCCGGGCCATCGGCTCGAACCGGCCGGGGCCGAACAGCGCGGCCACGGTATCGCCCGCGAAGGCCGCCTCGGGCTCGGCGTTGACGGTCACCGGGTACTCCTGGCTGTACACCGCGTCCACGTCCAGGCCGTGGGCGGCCGCGATGCCCTCGCACACCCGGACGCTGTCGCGGGCGACCCGGTCCCGGACCTGCGGTGAGAACGTCCGGATGGTCGCGTCGAAGCTGGCTGTCTCGGGGATGACGTTCCGCCGGGTACCGGCGTGGAAGGACCCGACCGTGAGGACCGCGGGCTCCAGCGGATCGACGCTGCGGCTCAGGAACGCCTGCAGGGCCAGCGTCATCTCGCACGCGGCCAAGACCGGGTCCCGGGCCAGATGCGGCGCGGAGCCGTGGCCGCCGGTGCCGCGTACGGTGACCGTGAGGGCATCCGACGCGGCCAGCATCGGCCCGGGCCTGGTGGCGAAGGTCCCGTGGGCCCAGCCGCGCGACATGACATGCAGCGCGTAGGCGGCGACCGGCCGGGCCCCGGCCGTGTCCAGCACCCCCTCGGCGATCATGTGGCCGGCGCCGTCGCAGCCTTCCTCGCCCGGCTGGAACATGAACACGACGCTGCCGGGCAGTTCGTCGCGGCACCCGGCCAGCAGGTGAGCCGCGCCCACCAGCATCGCGGTGTGGAGGTCGTGGCCGCACGCGTGCATCGCCTCGCCGGTCGGGGACCGGAAGGGGACGTCGGCCTTCTCCTCGATCTGCAGGCCGTCCATGTCCGCGCGGAGCAGGACGGCGGGCCCGGGCCTGGCCGCCCCGCAGGACCGCGGTCACGGAGGTCAGCCTGGCCGCCCGTGGTGATCTCCATCGGCAGCCCCCCGAGCGCGCCGAGGACCTTGCGCTGTGTGCCGGGCAAATGCAGCCCGACCTCCGGCTCGCGGTGCAGCGCGTGGCGCAACTCGGCCAGGTCGCCGCCGAGCGAGGCGGCCCTTTCCTGCACGTCTATCATCAGCACCTCACCCGTCGGTTCCCGGCTGAAGCCGCTCCGCGCCCTTGCTGAAACCGCTCCGCTTAGGCTAAATGTTCATGAAGAAGCGTTCAAGTCAATGAAGGCCGGGTCTATGAAGGCCGGGCCAATGAAGGGCGGTTGAGCCGTGCAGCTGACGATCATCGGTGCTGGGGCCATCGGCGGGACCATCGGTGCTCACCTCATCCGGGACGGCCATGACGTCCTGCTGTGCGACACTGACCAGGCGCATGTCGACGCGATCAACCGCGACGGGCTGAGCATCGAGGGACCGGTCGAGAACTTCACCGTCACCGCCCGGGCGGTGGTCCCGGACGGCCTGCCCGACTCGCTCAGCCCGGTGGTGGCGATCGCCGTGAAGAGCCACCACACGGCGCAGGCCGCGCAACTGCTCCGAGGTCGGCTGGATCCGGAAGGCTACGTGGTCAGCTTCCAGAACGGCCTGACCGCGGACGCCATCACCGCCGTGACCGGCCCGGGACGGCTGGTGACCAGCTTCGTCAACTTCGGGGCCGACGTTCTCTCGCCCGGCCGGATCATGCAGGGCAATGTCGGCACGTTCCGGGTCGGCGAGCCGGACGGCGGCGTGATCACCCCGCGGGTCGCCGAGCTGGCCCGGGCCCTGCCCTACGCGCAGGCCACCGGCAACATCATGGGCTACCTGTGGGGCAAGGAAGCCTACGGCGCGATGCTGTTCGCCGGCGCGGTCTCTCCGCTGTCCATCGTCGAAACCCTGGAGGACCCGCGCTGGCGGCCGCTCATGCTGGCCATCGCCCGCGAGGTCCTGGCCCAGGCCCCGGTGCCGCCGGAGGGTTTCGACGGTTTCGAGCCGGACGATCTGGAGGGCTCACTGGACCGGCTGGCGGCCTTCAACCGCGGCAGCGCCAAGTCGCACAGCGGGATCTACCGGGACCTGGTGGTCCGCAAGCGCAAGACCGAGGTGGACGGCCAGCTGGCCGGCCTGCGCGGTCCGCTGACCACCTATGTCGCCGACATGATCCGGGCCATCGAGCGCGGCGAGCGCGGCTGCGAGGTAGCCAACCTGGAGGAACTCGCCGACTACGAGCGGCGCCAGCGCCTTGAGGCCGATAAGGCCGTCGGCTAAGCGGCGCGCTTGGCCCGCCTGGTGAACGCCTGCGGCACCTGGCGCGGCACATACGGCTGGGTCACGTGGTTCACCATCGGCCGCCCCCAGCAGGCGGCACCGTCGTGAGCCCCGCCGCACCAGCGGAAACACCGGTCCGCAGAATGCATATTCGCAAAAGCGGACAAATGTCACTCATATAAACAAGCGTCACTTGTGAAGTATGGATTTCCTTGTACGGGGAATTTACTATGACAACGCTTGCCTCGGTTTAGCCGCTGCTTCGCGGCAGGCCGGAAGGCGGTCGTTCCGGGAAGGAGAACCCGTTGAACCGGATTTTCTCAGGCATGGGTGGGCTGCTCGTCAGCCCGTGGCGGGACGGCAGGCGCTATATGAAGATCAAGCAGCTCTCCAAGGGCAGCGGCCATCCTGGAAATGTGCCCGCTGGGGGGTCGAGGGGATACCCGAAGGCCCACCGAGGCCGGGGCGCGGACGGCACCGGCGATTTCGACTCCGCCCGCCGCGGAGGCCCGGCGCTCTAGCGAAGTCAGGCGGATACCTGTTTGCCGCATAGGTGACTACCGGTTTCCCGCGACTTGACAATGTCCGGTGAACGGCGGGTACTCAGTCAGCACACAACGCGAATTGTTACCAGTGACCTCGGATGCTATCCACGCCGACGTAAGCCATGGGCAGCATCACGATCAGTGCGCAGATGCCGAGGTTGACCACTTTGTAGCTGAGGAACACGGCGATGAACTCGCGGAGGGTCGCGCTCGCCCAGTAGTAACCCGCCGTCCGTGCTCCTGTGACCTGGCCGTTGACACCGAGGCGGCGGGCGATGATCGCGGCTCGGAACACGTGGTAGTTACTGGTCAACGACGATGCACCGGTAGCGGGGCCGGAACCGCTCCATGATGGCCTTGCTGAACGTGAGGTTCTCCTCCGTGGTGCGGGATTGGTCCTCCCTCGTCACGGAGTTCGCGGGAACTCCGCGCTCGATCAGGTAGCTGGCCATCGCCTCCGCCTCGCTGACCCGCTCATCGGCGCCCTTGCCGCCGGAAACGATCAGCATCGGACCGGACTTGCGGCGCGCGGCCAGTGCCTGGTGCAGCTGCCGGCCCGTTCGAGCCTGCTGGCCAGCAGCGGCGGCACCCGGTCGCCGGCGATCAGGCCGGAGCCGAGCACCACTACGAAGTCGGCGCCGCGCAGCGCCGTTATCCGGCCGTAGACGAACGCGTAGCTGACGTACGACACCAGCAGGAACGAGATGTAGCCAGACAGCAGCACGGTGGTGATGGTGAAGATGTCAAGCGCGGTGTACTGCGTCCGCCCTATCGCGAAGACCACCAGGCCGACGAGCGCGAACATGCCGATGCCGGCCAGCAGAGACAGCAGGTTCCCCGGGCGCATGCTCTCGCGGCGCGCCATCGTGATGCCGTTCAGCACCAGATAGCTGGCCACTAGGAACGGCCCCAGCGCCACCAGCAGGCCCAGGGCCACAACCAGGAGCCGGGCCAGATCGCCTGGCGCTCCCGGCAGCTGGTGAGCGGCGCCCACCGCGCCCAGCGCACCGAGCGCGAGGCAGAGACCGAGGAGGACCGCGTTGCTGAAACTGCGGGGATCACGCCACACGCCCACCACGAACACCCCGAAAACCGCCACGGCGAGATAAACGGCGAGCATGCCCCTGAGGGTATTGAGCAACACGGCAACTCAGGGCAGAACTCACCTAACGCTTCCGAAGCAGGACATCCTCGCTGAGCCTGACCGCTGGCAAGACACCTCTTGACCCACCGGGTGACCAGCTGTTCCAGCACACCGAGGGGCACCGCGCCGTCGCCGAGCACGGTCCCGTGAAACGCCCGGATGTCGAAGCGCGGGCCGAGTTCCCGCTCGGCCACGCCGCGGAGCCGCTGGATCTCGCGGCGCCCGGTCATGTAGGCCAGGGCCTGCCCGGGCCAGCTGATGTACCGGTCGATCTCATTCGCCACGTTGGCCCGGGTGGTGGCGGTGTGGTTCCACATGAAGTCCGCGGCCCGGGCCCGTGACCACCCGTAGTAGTGCATGCCGGTGTCCACGACCAGACGGCAGGCCCGCAGCGCGTCGAAGGACAGCATGCCCAGGCGCTGCAGGTCGGAGGTGTACAGGCCCATCTCGTCGGCCAGCCGCTCGCAGTACAGCCCCCAGCCCTCGACGTAGCCGCATACCTCGGCGTCCAGGAACCGGCGGTACGCGGGCAGCGGCTGGGTCTGCGCCGAGGCGATCTGCAGGTGATGGCCGGGGGTGCTCTCGTGGAAGGACAGGGCCTCGTACTCGTAGGTGAACCGCTGCGCCGGCCGGGCGGTCAGGACGCAGTGCGCGCCGGGGCGCAGGCCGCCGGCCGCCGGGGGCCGGTAATAGGCCAGCGCCGCATTACCCGCCTCCACCGGGTCGATCTCCTCGATGACGCAGTCCGGGATCTCGTACCGGGGGAACCACTCGTCGCGGACGGCCTCCGCGCGGGCCAGCGCGTCGGTGACCGTGCGGACGATCTGCCCGGTGTCGCTGAATCGCAGGGCCGGGTCCTCCCGCAACCGGGCCAGGATCGCGGGCAGGTCGGAGGTGCCGAGCACCCGCCCGCCCAGCTCGGCCCATTCCTCGCGCAGGGCGGCCAGGCAGTCCAGGCCGATCTGGTGAATCTGGTCGGGGGTCAGGCTGGTGGTGGTGTGCCGCCGGACGGCGGCCAGGTATGCCTCGTCCCCGCCGGGCACGAAGCGGACGCCCACCTGGTCGTCCGGCCGGGCCACCGGCAGCAGGTCGTGCCGCAGGCAGTCGAGAAGCCGCTGCATGGCCGGCCGGACCTCGGTTGCGACGATGCCGGCCGCCTGCGCGCGGAACGCGGCCGCGTCGGCTTCGGCGGGCAGCGGCACCGTGGTCAGCGTGTCGGCGGCGAGGTCCTTGGCCAGGTGGCCGGTGAGCTGGTCGATGGCCTGGCGGACGCCGATCTGGGCCGGGTCCCGGCCGTCGGCGACGGCCTGCCGGTACCGGGCGGTCACCGCGTCCAGGAAGCCGGGCAGGCCGCGCAGCCGCTGCAGGTAGTCGTCGACGGCGGCCGCGTCATGGAGCAGCGCGGTCGGCACGGACTGGAACAGCATGGCGGCGGGCGACACGTATCCGCCCGCCGAGGCGTTGGCCTCCCACAGGCCGTGCTCCAGCTCCTCGCGCGCGGCCCCGGCCAGGTGGGCCAGGACCGCGGCATTGGTCCGCCCGGCGTCATCGAGCAGTCCGGTGTCGATGGCCGCCAGCCGCTGCTCCACCGCGGCGATCTGCCGGGCGCCGCGCGCCGCGCCGTCACGGCTGGGATCGGGGACCAGGGCGTCGAAACCGGACACGCCGAGCTGGGTGGCGGTGAACGGATCGAGCGTGTGCACAAGCGTGAAGTACTCGTCGCACAGCCGCTCCAGCTCCCGGCGGCCGCGGTCACGGCGCCACCCAGATCGACTGAAGGACCCGGTAGATGTTGCCGCCCAGCACCGCCCGGATGTCATCGTCGGAGTAGCCGTGGCTAACCAGCCAGCCGCAGATGTTGCCGAAGCACTCGGTCGGGTTCTCCAGCCCGTCCACGTAGGCGACCGGGTCGAACGCCGGGCCGGACCGCCACCGGCCGAGGCCGAGCAGTTTCCCGAACACCGTGTGCAGCGCGACATGATCCCCGTACAGGGTGTCCGGCCCGAACGCGACGTGCTCCAGGCCGACCAGGTCGACGCAGTACTGGAAGTGGTCCATCACCGAGTCGATGGTGTGCGCGGGATGGTCGTGGGACAGCGTGGTGTGCGGCGCGGCGGACATGCCGATCACCCCGCCGGTCCCGGCCACCGCCCGCAGCACGTCGTCGGGCTTCATCCGCGGCGTGTCCCACACCGCCCGGGCCCCGGCGTGCGTGATCAGCACCGGCGCGTCGCTGGCCGCGCAGGTGTCCAGCCCCGTCCGGTCCGAGGAGTGGGACAGGTCGATGGCCAGGCCGAGCTGGTTCATCCGCCGGACGGCCCGCTTCCCGAACGCGGTCAGCCCGCCGTCGACCGGCTCGTTCAGGCCGCTGCCCAGGGTGTTGGCGTCGGAGTAGGCGATGCCGATCTGCCGGATCCCGAGCCCGTACAGGATGTCCAGGCGGTCCAGCTCGTTCTCGATCGGGGTGGCCGACTCCAGGCCGAAGACCAGCCCGGTCCGGCCCAACCGGTACGCCCTCGTCGATATCGGCGACGATGCGGACACATCGCATGCCCGGGGCGTGGGCCAGGTCGGCCTGGCGCATCCCGAGGTCGGTGATGATGTCGTCCCAGCGCCAGGGCGCGCTTCCCGGTGACGCAGGCCGTGCCGTCCATCATGTTGTCGAACATCACGGTCACGCCCGAGGCGGCGCCTTCCGCGCGCCCGACCACCAGGGCGGTCACGACCGAAGCCGCCAATGCCGGTGCCCACATGTAGACCAACTGAGAGCCGGTCAGGTGGAAGTGACCGAGGACAATGAGGTTGGTGAGGTTGGAACCAGACAGACAACAACCCGGCATTGGACAAGAGCAAGCAGCCGTAGAGGAGCGGCGCCTCGCCTCCGCCCTCTTTCAGACCGCGTCAACGAGCACTGGTGTCAGGAAAGCCACCGGAGTATCGAGATTCAAGACGGCCGTAGCGCCGGGGGGTGGTGGATGGGT
>CAVQZM010000035.1:0-200585 GCA_963718475.1 uncultured Actinomycetes bacterium
TGGTTTGCTCACGCAGGCCGTCTCCCTCGTCGGTCATCAACTTGAGCCTAGCGTCATACAGCCGTAACGGAACCGGTAACCCCGGGCGCAGGCAACATCTTCAGGCACGTCGCGCCCCCAATTTGGGTACGAAGCGTGCCATAGTGAGTTCCCCTCCGCCCCTTCGCGGAAACAGGTACCGGCGATGACCCCGAACATCCCGGCGGCTAGCTCAGCTTGAGGGCGTCTCGCGGCGTTCCCGGATACGCGCGGCCTTACCGCGAAGTTCCCTCAGGTAGTACAGCTTGGCCCGGCGGACCTTCCCGTGCGTCACGGTCTCGATCTTGTCGATCGAGGGGCTGTGCACCGGGAACGTACGCTCGACTCCGACCCCGTAGCTGATCTTGCGGACGGTGAACGTCTCGCGGATCCCGCCACCCTGACGCCGGATCACCACACCCTGGAAAACCTGGATCCTGGAGCGGTTGCCCTCCTTGACGCGCACGTGGACCTTGAGCGTGTCTCCCGGGCGGAATTCCGGGACGTCGTCACGGACCTGGGCCTGCTCTAGTTCGGCAATTGCGGTGTGCATGGCAGCGATTCCTCAGTACTGATCGGCTGGGCGCGTGTGCGGGCAAACCAGCGCGAGCCCAGCGTCCTACGGAACGGGCCCCGGCGCCGACGGGAAGCACACGGCGAATCTCAGTGTGCCATATTCTCCGACCAGCCTGGTAAGCGAGCCTCTCCTGCCGCCGGCCCACCCACCTCCGGCCCGGCGTCATCCGGCCCGTCGGTCTCTGCCCCGTCGGCCTCGCGCCCAGTGGCCTCCGACAGGACCTGGCGGTCGTGCGCGTCCAGGCCGCCCGCGGGATTCGCGGCCGCCCGCTGGATCAGATCGGGCCGGTTGGCCGCGGTGCGCAGCAGCGCGGCGTCCCGCCGCCACCGCTCGATCGCCGCATGGTCGCCGGAGAGCAGGACGTCTGGGACGTCACGCCCCCGCCACGATCGCGGCCGGGTGTAGATCGGCCCCTCGAGCAGGCCGGCCATGCTCGCCGCCTCGCCATCTTCGCCGGAGGCGTCACCACCGAAGGAATCATCGCGGGCCGAACGCTCGTTGCCGAGGACCCCCGGCAGCAGCCGGCCGACCGCCTCGACCATGACCAGGACCGCCGCCTCGCCGCCGGCCAGCACATAGTCACCGATGCTGACCTCGTCGACCGGCATCCGCGTCCGCGCCTCCTCGATGAACCGCGCGTCGATGCCTTCGTACCGGCCGCACGCGAACACCAGCCACGGACTTCCCGCGTAGCTGGCCGCTCCGGCCTGGCTGAACGGGACACCGCTGGGCGTCGGGACCACCAGTCGCGGCACCGGGCCCGCGGCGCCCGGCGGGACGATCTCGTCCAGGGCCTCCGCCCAGACCTCCGGCTTCATCACCATTCCCGGGCCGCCGCCGAACGGCGCGTCGTCGACGGTCCGGTGGATGTCATGGGCCCAGCGCCGCAGGTCGTGCACGTGGAACTCGATGTCGCCCCGGGCGGCCGCCTTGCCAATGAGCGACACGCCAAGCGGCCCGAAGTACTCCGGGAAGATGGTGATGATGTCGATGCGCACCGTGGCCGCCGTCAGGCCTCGTCGGCCTCGTCCGGTTCGAGCAGACCGGGCGGCGGGTCGATGACCAGGCGGCCGGCGGCCACATCCACGTCCGGCACGATCGCGCCCACGAAGGGAACGAGCACCTCAGCCGGGGCCGGGCCGTCCCGGCGCACCACGAGGAGATCCTGGCCGTGGTGGAGCACGTCGGCCACGACGCCGACCGGCTCGACCGGCGGCGGTCACCACGCCGAGCCCGATCAGCTCGTGGTCATAGAACTCGTCCGGGTCCGCCGGGGACGGGATGTCCTCCGTGTCCAGCGTGAGCACGGTGCCGCGCAGGCCTTCGGCCGCGGTCCGGTCGGAGATGCCCTCGAACACGACGATGAGCCGGCCGGAGTGCCACCGCGTCGCCCGCACCGTCAGCGGTCCCCGGTCCGGCGGTTCCGCGGCCAGCCGGGCGCCCGGGGCGAACCTCACGTCCGGCTCGTCGGTCCGCACCGCCACGATGACCTCACCGCGGATCCCGTGCGCGCGAGCGACCTGGCCGACCGCAACCTGCATGACCTCTAGCGGATCTCGTCGGTGTCCAGAAGGTCGACGCGGACATGCCGGCCGCCGGCCAGGGAGCCCATGACGGTCCGGAGCGCCCTGGCGGTGCGCCCGCCACGCCCGATGACCTTGCCCAGGTCATCGGGGTGAACGCGCACCTCCAGGACACTGCCGCGGCGCATCGCGCGGCTGGATACCTGAACATCGTCGGGACTTTCGACAATGCCCCTGACCAAATGCTCGAGCGCCTCTTCCAGCACGTCAGGCTCCGCTGCCCGGCTCACTGCTCTCTGGCTCGCCCGCGGCGGCCGGAGCGGTGCCGGCCGTGGCCGTGGCACCCTCGTCGGTGGCCTCAGCGGCCGTCTCCGCCGCGCCGCCCTTGGACTTGGCCTTGCCCGTGTCGGCCTTGGCCCTGTCGGCCTTCGCCGTGTCGGCCTTCGCCGTGTCGGCCTTGGTGTCTCGGCCTTGCGCCGTGTCAGCCTTCGCCGTGTCGGCCTTGGTGCTGTCGGCCTTGGCCGTGGCGGCCTTCTTCGGGCGGGCGCCGCCCCGGGACGTGGTCGAGGGCGTGTCGTCCTTGGCCGCGTCCTTCAGGGCCTCGGCGAAACGGTCTTGCTTGTTGGCGGGAGCTTCCTTGGTCCGCAGGGTGCCCTCCTGGCCCGGCTCGCCCTTGAACTTCTGCCAGTCGCCCGTGATCTTGAGAATGGTCATCACCGGCTCGGTGGGCTGCGCGCCCACGGAGAGCCAGTGCTGAGCCCGCTCCGAGTTAACCTCGATGAACGACGGCTCTTCCTTCGGGTGGTACTTGCCGATCTCCTCGATGGCACGCCCGTCGCGCTTGGTGCGAGCGTCGGCCACGACGATGCGGTAGGTCGGCACCCGGGTCCTGCCCAGGCGCTTGAGCTTGATCTTTACAGCCACGGCTGTGGTCTTCTCCCAGCATGAGGTACGGGCGGCGGCCTGACGGCCAGGTGGGGACTGGCGGGACCGCACAGATTGGCCGGCTCGGCGAGGGAAGAGGGCCTCACGTAGCCAGTAGTCCAGAGGACAGTGTAGCCCGGAGGGACCACCCGCTGGGTTGACCCGGGGGGACGACCCCCGGACCCCCCGCGACGCCCCGTGGTGCGTGCTCGCTGATATGCACCGGGCGCTCACCCGGAAATTGGCTTGACGCCGCCTATTGGCGAATGGCATGACTTTAGTCCAAATTCGCCCGTCCGGGCCGCCCGAATGACATTCAGGGTCCCGGTGCACCTGCGCCGGAAAAAATTTACCTCCCGCGTATTGAGCCGGTTCCGCTGCCGTTATCTGCATTGTGTGTGAGTTTGGTTCCTAGTGTGCCAACGGCTCGGCGGACGGGAGTGTCACCACGGCTTCGTTCGGCGGAATGCTGGCCGGAGGGCGGTGGAGCGGCCGGTTACGGGCGCACCTGCGGACACGGGCGGACAGGGACACCGATATGACCGCTGAGCGGACGAGTGGGCACACAGAGTAATTCTCGGGATGCAACAGTTACGTAACGTGCATTGACTGGCCGCCGCCCGAATTTTACGTTATGCCTACCGTGTTCTTAATAAGCACGACTGTTCGCAGAGCGAACCTTATGAAGTCCTTACAGCAACCGGCCGCCCATCCCCGCAACGGTGCTGCCATTGCTCATATGTCCTTGACCCACGCATCAAGGGAGAGCCATGACCAGCCACTCAGATAGAACGCCACCAGCCCGGGCCATCGGCCAGGACGCGGCGGACAACGGGGCTCCTTCCACCGCGGCCGGCATCAGCCGGCGCGGCCTGCTGCGCGCGGCCGGGGCCGGCGTGGCCGTCGTGGGAGGCGGCGGGCTGCTCCAGGCCTGCAGCACCAGCATCAAGGGGGCCAGCTCGGGCGGGTCGGGCGGCACCAAGAGCATCAAGATCGGCTGGATCCACCCGCTGACCGGCGCCCTGGCCGGGTTCGGCGCGCCGGACAACTGGGTGATCTCCAAGATCCAGCAGACCACGCCGTACAAGAGCGGGTTCAAGATCGGCGGCAAGACCTACCCGGTCACGATCAACTCCTACGACACCCAGTCCAGCCCGACCCGGGCCGGGGACCTGGCCAAGACGGCCATCCTCAGCGACGGCGTGGATCTGCTGCTGGCGTCGTCCACGCCGGAGACGGTCAACGCGGTCGCCAGCCAGGCCGAATCGCTCGGTACGCCGCTGATCTGCGCAAACATCCCGTGGGAGTCGTGGTACATCAACCTCGGCGGCAACCCGCAGAAGCCGACGCTCAAGCCGAAGTACGTGGTGATGTACTTCCTGGGCGCCGAGCACCTGGTCCAGACGTTCATCCCGATGTGGAACCGGATCCACGCCCAGCTGCACACCAACAAGGTGGTCGCCGCCGCGTTCCCCAACGATTCGGACGGCAACGCGTTCCGCGCGGTGTTCCCGCCGATCGCCAAGGCGGCGGGCTACACGTTCGACATGTCCTCGCCCTACCCGGACGGGACCACGAACTACTCCTCGATGATCTCCGCGTTCAAGTCGGCCCAGGCCGACTTCTTCACCAACGTGCCGCTGCCGCCGGACTTCGCCACCATGTGGAAGCAGGCGGTCCAGCAGGGCTTCAAGCCGAAACTGGCCACCGTGGCCAAGGTGCTGCTCTTCCCGACCGACACCTACGCGCTCGGGAGCCTGGTGTATAACGTGGCCACCGACGCCTGGTGGGCGCCGACCCTGCCGTGGGCCTCGTCGTTCACCGGAGAGACCTGCCAGCAGATGGCGAACGAGTACGAGTCGTCCGGCCACGGGCAGTGGAACTCCAACATCAGCAACTACAGCCTGTTCGAGGCGGCGCACGCCGCGCTGACCTCGGTGAACAACCCGCACGACAAGGCCGAGGTCGCCACCGCCATCCACAGCGTGAACATTCACGCGCTAGCCGGGCCGCTGAACTTCGCCTCCGGCGGCCCCGCGCCCGGCGTGGCCATCACGCCGCCGGTCGGCATCCAGTGGCAGAAGGGCACCAAATACCCGCTCGAGGCCAAAGTCGTCGACAACACGCTGCAGCCCAACGCGAAGCTCACCGGCGACCTGCTGCCGACCAACACCTGACCGGATGACCAGCCCACTGCTTGAGCTAGACCACGTGACGAAACGGTTCGGCCGGGTCGTCATCGCGGAGGACCTGTCGCTGGCCGTCGGCCCGGGGGACGTGGTCGGGATCGTGGGGCCGAACGGCGCGGGCAAGACGAGCCTGTTCGGCCTGATCTCCGGCGACCTCGCCCCCGGCGCGGGCGAGGTCCGCTTCGCCGGGCGCCCGGTCACCAAGCTGGACGCGGCCGCGCGGTGCCGGCTGGGCATCGGCCGCACGTACCAGGTGCCGCGGCCGTTCGGCGACATGACCGTGTTCGAGAACCTGCTCGTCGCTGCCCAGCAGGGCGGGGGGCTGCGGCGGCGGGCCAGCTACACGGCCGCGGTCGAGGCGCTGGAGCGGACCGCCATGTCCGGCCTGGCCAACGTGCCCGCCGAGCGGCTCGGCCTGCTGCAGCGCAAGCGGCTGGAACTGGCCCGCGGCCTGGCTACGCAGCCCACGCTGCTCCTGCTGGACGAGGTGGCCGGCGGCCTGACCGACCCGGAGGTCGCCCAGCTGGTCGAGATCGTCCGCGGCGTCAACGCCGAGGGCATCGCGGTGATCTGGATCGAGCACGTGGTGCGCGCGCTCACCGCCGTGGTGAGCCGGCTGATCTGCCTGGCGGGCGGCAAATTCGTCGGCGACGGCGACCCGGCCACGGTGCTGGCCGACCCCGCGGTCCGCGAGGTCTTCCTCGGCACCGAAATCACGGCGTCGCTGGCCGGCGGGACCCTGGACGCTCCCTCGGCCGGCGGGGAACGGGGCGAGCCGTGACCGTATCCGCAAACGGCGAGCGGGCGGAAAGCGGGACGCCGCTGCTGGAGGCGCGCGGCCTGACCGTGCACCACGGGCAGCTGCGGGCCCTGGACGGTATTTCGCTGCGGGTGTTCCCCGGCGAGGTCTACGCGATCATCGGCGCGAACAGCGCCGGCAAGTCGACGCTGCTGCGCACGATCGCCGGCCTGCACCACCCGACCACCGGCACGGTCCTGTTCGACGGCCAGGACGTGACCAGGCTGCGGCCCGAACGCCGGGCCACGCGGGGGATCGTCATGGTGCCGGAGGGCCGGCGGCTGTTCGGGTCGCTGTCCGTGGAGGAGAACCTGCTGGTCGGCGCGGCGTACGCGCGTCCGGGCCCGTGGACGATCGAGCGCGTGTACGAGCTGTTCGGCTGGATGCGGGAGCGCCGTAACCAGCGCACCGAGCAGCTGTCCGGCGGCGAGCAGCAGTCGGTGGCCATCGGCCGGGCGCTGGTCGCCAACCCCCGCGTCCTGCTGCTCGACGAGCTGTCGCTCGGCCTGGCCCCGGTGGTCGTCCAGCGCATCTACGGCATGCTGCCGCAGATCCTGGCGACCGGCCTCACCGTGCTGCTCGTCGAGCAGGACGTGAGCCAGGCCCTGCGGGTCGCGTCGCACATCCACTGCCTGCTGGAGGGCCGGACCACCCTGGAAAGCAGGCCCGCCAGCGTCACCGCGGAACAGGTCGAGGCGGCCTACTTCGGCCTGGCCGGGCACGGCGCGGCGGCCTCCGCCGTGAGCGGGCGGACCCGGGCGGTCGGCCCCCGGGGAAGCGAAGGGAGTGAGCCGTAATGGCCTGGGTAAACGCCATCATCCAGGGCGTGCTAACCGGCGGGCTCTACGCGCTGTTCGCCTGCGGGCTGTCGCTGATGTTCGGGGTGATGAAGGTCGTCAACCTCGCGCACGGCGACCTGGCCGTGGTCGCGGGCTACGTCGCGATCGGCATCATCGCCGCCACCCACATCCCCGTGCTGTTGTCCTTCCTCATCGTCGTCCCGGTGATGGCCGTGCTCGGCTACGTGCTGCAGCGCACGATCATCCAGAGTGCGCTCGACCGCAGCGTGCTCACCACGCTGATCGTCACGTTCGGCCTGTCGGTGGTGATCGAGAACGGCCTGCTCCAGTTCTTCACGGCCAACAGCCGCGGGATCGGCACCGGGCTGGCCCTGGTCAGCGGCTCGTTCAAGCTCGGCTCGCAGATCCAGATCGGCTACCTGCTCGTCGTCGTCTTCGCCGTCGCCGTGGTGGTCCTGCTCGGGCTGCAGTACTTCCTGTCCGCGTCCAAGTACGGCCGCCTGATCCGGGCGGTCGCCGACGACCGGGAGGCGGCGCAGCTGGCCGGGGCCGACTACCGGCACGTGTTCGGCATCGCGGCGGCGATCGCGTTCGGCACCGTGGCCCTGGCCGGCATCGCCTACGGCATGTACTCCCAGCTGCAGCCGACCACCGGCACCGACACGATCCTGCTGTTCGCGTTCGCGGCGGTGGTGATCGGCGGGCTCGGCTCGCTGTGGGGCACCCTGCTCGGCGGCGTGGTGCTCGGCGTGGCCCAGCAGATCGGCGCCCAGATCAACATCTCCGACGAGGTCCTGGCCGGGTACATCGTGTTCCTCGCCGTACTGGTGCTGCGCCCGCAGGGCCTTACCACCCGGAGGGCGCAGTCGTGAGCCTGGCCACGCAAACCACTGCTCGTTCGGCAGAAAAATTCCGGGTCACCCGGTCGCGGCGAAACGTGGCCTGGACCGGGGCGGGCGCGCTGATCGTCGTGGTCGTGCTCGCGCTGTTCCCCTACCTCGTGTACTCCGGCACCACCACGGTCATGGTCCAGGCGTTCATCGTGCTGACCCTGGCCAGCATGTGGAATCTGCTGGCCGGGTACGCGGGTCTGGTGTCCGTGGGGCAGCAGGTGTTCGTGGGTCTCGGCGCGTACTTCGTGCTGATCCTCGCCATCCACGGCACCTCGCCGTTCGCCGCGCTGCCCGTGGCCGCGATCGGCTGCGGCGTCGCGGCGCTGCCCCTGTGGTGGCTGGTGTCGCGGCTGCGCAGCGGGTACTTCGCGATCGCCACCTGGGTGCTCGCCGCGACCGTCATGCTCATCATCGAGAAGTTCTCCTCGATCGGCGGCGGGACCGGCATGCCGCTGCCCGGCCTGTCCGGGTTCAGCCCGGTACTGCTGACCGCGTACACCTACTGGGCCGGGCTGGCCGTCACGGTCGTGGCGCTGGCCGCCATCTACCTGCTGCTGCGCGGCCGGCTCGGCCTGGTGCTGACCGCGATCCGCGACGACGAGGTAGCCGCGCGCAGCTCAGGGGCGGGGGTCGGCCTGGCCCGGCTGCTGGTGTTCGTGGTGGCGGGCGCCGGCTGCGGGGCCGCGGGCGCGGTGCTGGCCATCAGCCAGCTCCAGGTGCAGCCGGGCGCGGTGTTCAGCGTGCAGTGGACCGCGGAGATGGCGTTCGCGACGATCATCGGCGGGCTGGGCACGATCGAGGGGCCGATCCTCGGCACCGCCGTGTACATGGTGCTGCAGCAGACGCTGGCCTCCTACAACGCGTGGTACCTGATCATCCTGGGGCTGGTGGCCATGGCGATCGCGCTGTGGTCGCGGCGCGGCCTGTGGGGACTGGTCGATGAGCACCTGCACGTCCGCCTGTTCCCCGTCGGCTACTGGCTGTGGCCCGAAGGCGCCCCGGCCCGCTCGGTGCCCCGCCTCCGCCTCCCCAGCCGGCGTCCCCGCACCTGACCGGCGCCCCGGCCGGCGTTCCCGCGCCCGGCCGACGCTGCCGGCGGGCACTGGAGGCGGGTTACGGCGAGGCGATCGTTACCGGCCCAGCGAGCCGGGCCTTGTGCCCGGCGAGTGGCCGGTGTCTCGGCGATGTACCCCAGCGGGGCGCGAAGCGCAGCGGGGGGTTCCAGGGGGTCGTCCCCCCGGGCCAGCACCGGTGATACTTATACGTGCTGTTGAGCGAGATCGCCGAGGCCTCCGAGGCGGTGGCCGGGACGTCGTCCCGGCTGGCCAAGATCGAGGTTCTCGCGGCCGCCCTGCGGTCCGCGGGTCCGGCCGAGGTGGCCATCGCCGTCGCTTACCTGTCCGGCGAGCTGCCCCAGCGCCAGATCGGCGTGGGGTGGGCCACGCTCCGGGAGCCGGTGCCGCCCGCGCCGGAACCGTCGCTGACGCTGACCGACGTCGACGCCGCGCTGAGCGCGATCGGCTCGGTGTCAGGCCCGGGTTCGGTGGGCCGCCGCAAGCAGCTCGTGCGCGAGCTCATGAGCCAGGCGACCGCCCGGGAGCAGGGCTTCCTGCTCCGCCTGCTGTCGGGGGAACTGCAGCAGGGCGCGCTCGGGGGCGTCATGGCCGACGCGATCGCGCGGGCGGCGAAGGTGCCCGGTCCCGAGGTCCGCCGGGCCCTCATGCTCCGCGGCTCGATGGGCGCGGTGGCCGAGACGGCCCTGGCCGAAGGCCGCGCGGGGCTGGGCGCTTTCGGGCTGCAGGTCGGGCGGCCGATCGGGCCGATGCTCGCGTCCAGCGCGCCGTCGATCGAGGAGGCCCTCGCCCGGATCAGCCCGGCGGCCGTGGAGTGGAAGCTGGACGGCATCCGGATCCAGGCCCACCTCAGCGACGGGAACGTCCGGCTGTTCACCCGGACCCTGGACGACATCACCGAGCGGCTGCCGGAGGTCGTCAGCGAACTGAGCGCGCTGCCGGCCCGTGAGGCGGTCCTCGATGGCGAGCTGATCGCGCTGCGGGAGGATGGCCTGCGAACCGTTCCAGGTCACGGCGTCGCGTACCGCACGGCGCGGCGGGGAGGCGGGCGTCGGCCTGTCGGCGTTCATGTTCGACATCGTCCACGCCGACGGCCAGGATCTCATCGACCGGCCCGGTGAGGAGCGCTACGCCGCGCTGTCCCGGATCGTCCCGGAACGGCTGCGCATGCCGCGCGTGGTCACCAGTTCGGTGGAGGAGGCCACGGACTTCTTCCGCGACGCGCTCGCGCACGGCCACGAGGGCGTCGTGGTCAAGTCGCTCGACACCCCGTACACGGCGGGCCGGCGGGGCGCAGGCTGGATCAAGGTGAAGCCGCGCCACACGCTCGACCTGGTCATCCTGGCCGCCGAATGGGGCCATGGCCGGCGCCGCGGCAAGCTGTCGAACCTGCACCTGGGGCGCGGGACCCCGAGTCGGGCGGGTTCGTGATGCTCGGCAAGACGTTCAAGGGCCTGACGGACGAGATGCTCGCCTGGCAGACCGAACGGCTGCTCTTTCTGGAAGACCGGCGCGACGACTGGACGGTCTACGTCCGGCCCGAACTCGTCGCGGAGATCGCCTTCGACGGCGTGCAGCGCAGCCCCCGGTACCCGGGCGGCCTGGCGCTGCGGTTCGCCCGCGTGCTGCGGTTCCGCCCCGACAAGTCCGCCGCCGACGCCGACACGATCGAGGCCGTCCGCGCCACCTCGCCCGACTAGCGCCCGCCGCGGGCGGCCACCCGCGTCCGGCGGCTACTTCTTCTTGCGGCGCTTGGAGCCTTGGCCGCGGAACGCCGCGGGCACGTTGCTGTCCGGGGTGGTCAGGCCGGGCAGGCCGCCCGGGAAACCGCCGCCCTGCTGCAGGCTGGCCAGGCCTTCGGACAGCTCGCGCTGGAACCCGGCGCCGGACATGCCGTCCGGCAGGGCCCCGCGACCATCTCCGGCCCCGCCGTTCGCGGCAGCACCCGGCTGGGCACCCGCTGAGGCGTTACCGCCGGCGCTGGCCGCCGTCTTACGCGGGTCGCCGCCGGGCCGCTTCTTCTTCGCCTTCTTGCTGCCCTTGGCCGCCTTGGTCGCGGCCCGGCGCATGCCCGGAATGGCCGGGATCCCCGGAATCCCGCCGCCGAGCATCTGCCGCATCTGCTTCTGGCCTTCGAGGAAGTTCGTGATCAGCGCGGTGACCTGGCCCGGGGTGACACCGGACCCGTTCGCGATCCTGGCCCGCCGGGTGCCATTGATGATCTTCGGGTTCTGTCGTTCCGCGGGCGTCATCGACTGGACGATGGCCGCGGCCCGGTCCAGGTCCTTGTCGTTGACCTGGCTGAGCAATTCCTTGTTCTTCCCGGCTCCGGGCAGCATGCCGAGCAGGTTGCCGATCGGCCCGAGCTTGCGCACCATCGCGATCTGCTCGACGAAGTCCTGCAGGGTGAACCCCTCGCCGGAGACGAGCTTGTCGGCCAGCGCGGCGGTCTGGTCCTCGTCGAAGGCGCGCTCGGCCTGCTCGATCAGGGTGAGCATGTCGCCCATGTCGAGGATGCGGGACGCCATCCGGTCGGGGTGGAAGACGTCGAAGTCCCCGAGCTTCTCGCCCGCGGAGGCGAACATGATCGGGCGCCCGGTGAGCTGCGTGATCGACAGCGCGGCGCCACCACGGGCGTCGCCGTCGAGCTTGGTCAGCACCACCCCGTCGTAGCCGACGCCGTCGAGGAACGCCTGGGCGGTGGCCACCGCGTCCTGGCCGATCATGGCGTCGACGACGAACAGGATCTCGTCCGGCTGGACCGCGTCCCTGATCGCCGCGGCCTGCCCCATCATCTCCTCGTCGATACCCAGCCCTGGCCGTGTCGATGAGGACCATGTTGTGCTGGCGGCGCTGGGCCTCGGCCACCGACTGGCGGGCCACGGCGACCGGGTCCCCGACGCCGTTCCCGGGCTCCGGGGCGTAGACCGGCACGCCCGCGCGCTCACCCAGAACCTGCAGCTGCTGGACCGCGTTGGGCCGCTGGAGGTCGGCCGCGACCAGCATCGGCGTGTTGCCCTGCTCGCGCAGCCAGAGGGCGAGTTTGCCGGCCAGCGTGGTCTTACCGGAGCCCTGCAGGCTGGCCAGCATGATCACGGTGGGCGGAACCTTGGCGAACCGCAGCCGCCGGGTCTCGCCGCCGAGGGTGCCGATCAGCTCCTCGTGGACGATCTTGATGACCTGCTGCGCCGGGTTCAGCGCGCCCGAGACTTCCTCGCCGCTGGCCCGCTCCTTGACCCGGGCGATGAACGCCCGGACGACCGGGAGCGCGACGTCGGCTTCCAGCAGCGCGATACGGATCTCGCGCGCGGTCGCATCGATGTCGGCGGGTGAGAGCCGCCCCTTGCCCCGAAGGTTGGAGAAGACCTGAGTGAGCCGGTCGGAGAGGGTTTCGAACACGTTTTATGCCATCCTCGCGCATCCCATGACGGGAACAACGGACTTGCCGCACCTACGTGGCAGGCACCCGGCGCCGCCACGGCTGCCCGCCCATCCGGATATCCAGGCTATCCGGTCAGCCCCGCACGGCGGCCGCTCAGCAGCAGGCGCAGGGAAAATAGTCGACCGAACGAGAACGTGGTGGCAGTGGCCGGTATTCCGTCGGTCCGCGGTCAGGCCGCCGTCAGCGCGCCCAGAACCGCGTCGACCGTCGCCTTGCGGGCTTCCTTGCTGGTGAGCGGCTTGCCGTTCTCGTCGGCCACGTAGAAGACGTCGACCGCCTCGGCCCCGAGCGTCTCCACCCGCGCTGACCTCAGGTCGAGCCCGCAGCCGCCCAGCGCCCGCCCGATCCGCCACAGCAGCCCGGGCTCGTCGTGGGCCCGGACCTCCACGACCGTCGCGGTCAGCGACGCGTCGTCGACCAGCGTCACCTTCGGGGGCGCGACCGTGGCACCGCTGGGCCGGGAGGCGCGGGCCCGGCGCTCCAGGCGTTCCTCGACGTCCAGGCGCCCCTCGAGCATCCGGCGCAGGTCGCTGGCGACGAGCGTGTCGTCTGGCGGGTCACCGTACTCGGGCACGACGTTGAACACCGCGACCGCGGTCGGCCCGACCGACGTGGCGTTGGCCCCCCGGACCACCAGCCGGTGGGAGGCGAGCATGCCTGCCGCCCGCCACAGCAGGCCGGGCCGGTCCGGCGCCACGACGGTCACCTCGGTTCCGCGCACGACCGCCGCGGGGCCGCCGTCGGCGGCCAGCTCGAGCTGGTCGTCGCGCAGCGGCGCGGCACCGGGCGGCGGATCCCCGGCCAGCACCGCCTCCACCCGGCGCACCAGGTCGGAGACGAGGCCGGCCTTCCAGTCGTTCCACGCGGCCGGCCCGGTGGCCAGCCCGTCGGCCGCGGCCAGCGCGTGCAGCACCTCGAGCAGCGGGGCTCCTCACGTTCCGCGACCTGCTCGACCGTGACCGGGTCGTCCAGGTCGCGCCGGGTCGCAACCATGGGAGCAGCAGGTGGTGCCGGCGGCCTGCGCGATCAGCTCGGCGTCCGGCTCGGACAGTCCGACCCGGCGGGCCACGTCGCGGCCACGACCTCGCCGCTGACGCTGTGGTCGCCGGCCATCCCTTGCCCAGGTCGTGCAGGAGGGCGGCGAGGAGCAGCAGGTCGGTCGGGCCACGTCACGGGTCAGGGCGGCCGCGTACGCCGCGGCCTCGACCAGGTGACGGTCGACGGTGAACGTGTGCAGCGGGTTGCGCTGCGGCCGGTTCCGGACCCGTTCCCAGTCCGGGATCAGGGCGGTCACCAGGCCTTCCTGGTCGAGCGCCTCCCACACCCCGATCGCCGCGTGCCCGGCGCCGAGCAGTGCGACAAGGTTGTCGCGCGCCTCTTCGGGCCAGGGACTGCAACGGCGGGCAGTCGGCCAGCCGGGCCAGCGCGCGGGGAGCAAGCGGCCGCCCGGCCTGGGCCGCGGCCGCCGCCGCCGCAGCACGAGGACCGGGTCGGAGCTGGGTCGGCCGCGCGGGCCAGGACCACCTCGCCGTCCTGCTCCACGACGCCTTCCGCGAGCGGGCGGCGTTCCAGCTTGCGCCGCAGCCGCCGGCCGCGGCCCGTTCGGCCTGGCGGAACGCGTGATCGACGGCGTAAGCCACCGTGCGGCCGGCCCCGGCCAGCTCGCGCAGCAGCGCGTCGCCGTCCAGCAGGCCGGCGGCCCGGGCCACCTCGTCGTGCTCTTCGAGGACCAGCCGGTCCGATGCCCGCCCGGTGATCTCGTGCAGGATGTGCCGGGCATCGAGGATCGACTCGTACGCCGCGCGGACCCGCGGCCCGGGGGCCGACGCGACCCAGGCGGCGGCGATCGCCTGGATCGCGTGGACGTCCCGCAGGCCGCCCCGGGCTTCCTTCAGGTCGGGCTCGAGCAGGAACGCGAGCTCACCGAAGATCCTGGCCCGCTCGGTATGCAGGTCGCGCAGCTCCGCGAGCCTGGTCCGGGCGGCGGCCCGCCAGTCTTCCAGCGCGCCTTCCCGTAGCTGGGTGGTGAGGTTCGGGTCGCCGGCCACGTGCCGGGCGCTGAGCAGGCCGAGGGCGACCTTGATATCGGCCCGGGCCACCCGGCGGGCCTGGGGCACCGTTCGCACGGCGTGGTCCAGGCGGGCGCCGGAGTCCCAGACCGGATACCAGATCCGGTCGGCGATCGATGCGATGCCGTCCCGCCCGGCGTGCAGCAGGAGCACGTCCAGATCGCTGCCGGGGAGCAGTTCGCGGCGGCCGTACCCGCCCACCGCGACCAAGGCCACGCCGGGCTCCGCGCCCAGCATGCCGGCTAGCCAGCGATCTGTTTCCGTAGTCCTGCGGGCACGATCCGCAGCGAACGAAGTCAGCAAGGTCACATGGGCCCCCGGAACGTCAGCGATCAGATCGCGTCGGGACCGCGTTCCCCCGTACGTACTCTCACGACCGAGTCGACCGGCACGGACCAGACCTTCCCGTCGCCGATCCGTCCGGTCTGCGCCGCCTTGACCACGACGCCGATGAGGTCATCGGCGTCCTCGTCGTCGCAGAGCACTTCGACCCGGACTTTCGGCACCAGGTCGACCTGGTATTCGGCGCCGCGGTATACCTCGGTGTGACCGCGTTGCCTCCCGTAACCGCTCGCCTCGACCACAGTCATGCCGTGCACACCGAACGCCTGCAGCGCGGCTTTGACGTCGTCCAGCTTGAACGGCTTGATGACGGCGGTGACGAGCTTCATTACGACCACCTTTCGCTCTCCTGGCAGGTACTTTCCGCCGCACGAGTTTCCGGAGGCCTGCCGGAATGTATCGGCAACGTGAAAACGGCCTGCTTTATGTTACGTGCGCGTTTCCTGATCGGGAAGCGGGGAGCGGGCGGAGCCGGAGAGCGGGCGCAGTCGGGGGCGGGGCGGCTCAGGACCGGAGCGGCTCAGGACCGGAAGCGGCGCTCGGCCTGCGGGGCGCCGGAAACTCCGCGGCCCAGCGCCCGGCGGTCTCCTGGGCCTTGGCCCGGACCCGCGTGGCCCGGATGGCTGAATCGCCGGGCCGGTGCCGGGCGGCCGGGCCCCCGCTCGCCGACGCGCTCAGCGGCGATTTCCCCGGCGGCCGAGGCGTGAGACGCGGCACGACATCGAACGAACGTGACGGGGAGTCAGCCGGGCACCGGGGGGCGGGCTTAACGTCATCAGGGACTCCAACCAGGGTCGGTGACGTGGACGGCGCCCCGATGTGAGCCCACGTCCGGTGCGGCGGAGGCGATTAAGACGCCACGGCCGGGCCAGAGCAGGCGCAGGTTCACTGGGATCCTAACGGATGAACTTGTCCATATTGCACAAAAGCAGCGATAACTTCACTCAGTGAGTGCAAAGATGATCGCACTTTGTGAAACGCAATTTTACCGCGCCGCCGAATGCCACCCGCGCGGCGACGGGAATGGCGGCGATTGCGCGCCTATTTGCGTCGGGACATTGGTCACGTCCCGACGCAGGTGCGTGCGACTGCTACCAATGTTCGCCGACCTTTACCGACGGCTAGCCCGGCCAGGATCGCGTCCACGAACGTCGCCGGATCGAACGGCGCCAGGTCGTCGGGGCCCTCGCCGAGCCCCACGAGCTTCACCGGAACGCCGAGTTCGCGCTGGACCGCCACCACGATGCCGCCCTTGGCCGTGCCGTCCAGTTTCGTGAGAACGATTCCGGTGATGTCCACGACCTCGGCGAAAACACGCGCCTGGCGCAGCCCGTTCTGGCCCGTGGTGGCGTCCAGGACGAGCAGGACCTCGTCCACGGAGGTGCGCTTTTCGATCACCCGCTTGACCTTGCCCAGCTCGTCCATCAGGCCGGTCTTGGTGTGCAGGCGGCCGGCGGTGTCCACGAGCACGACGTCTACGCCCCGCTCGATCCCCTCCCGCACGGCGTCAAAGGCAACGCTCGCGGGGTCCGCTCCTCACGGTCGGCCCGCACGACCTGCGCTCCGACCCGCTCGCCCCACGTCTGCAGCTGGTCGGCGGCGGCGGCCCGGAACGTGTCGGCCGCGCCGAGCAGCACGGTCTTGCCGTCGCCCACCAGCGCCCGGGCCAGTTTGCCGGCGGTGGTGGTCTTGCCCGTGCCGTTCACGCCGACCATGAGCAGCACCGCCGGGGCGCCGTCATGACGTTCGGTGCGCAGCGACCGGTCCATGTCCTCACCGATCTGGGCGATCAGCTCGGTCCGCAGCAGCGCGCGGACCTCATCGGGACCGCGGGCCCCGAGCACCTTGACCTTGGTCTGGAGGTCGTCGACGATCTGCCGGGCCGGGACGACGCCGACGTCCGCGGCGATGAGGACCTCTTCGATCTCTTCCCAGGTGTCGTCGTCCAGCCGCTCCCGGGACAGCAGTCCCAGGAGGGCGGAGCCCATGGTGGATTGCGATCGCGCCAGCCGGCTGCGCAGCCTGACCAGCCGCCCGGCCGACGGCGGCGGCTTCTCGATCTCGGGGGCGGGCGGCGCCTCCGGAGCGGGCGGCGCCGGTGGCGCCATGACCGCCTGCGCCGTCGCCGACGCGTCCTGGCCCGGAGCCGCCTGTCCGGGTGCCTGCGGCGCCTCCGGCGGCGCGACGACCTCAGTAGGCGCGGTGCCGCGGCGCCGCCGCGGCCGGACCAGAAGCAGCCAGCCCGTCTCCGCGACCACGGCGACGAACAGGACGGAAAGGACGATGATGAGGATAAGAGTTTCCATGACCGCTCATAGTGTGTCAGAGCCGGCTGGGCGCCGGCCGGCCGGGCGTCCGCTGGCTGGGGCATTTCCTGGCTCGGGTTTCCGCTGGCCCCCACGGCGCCGCGGCTACGCGTCAGGTGCCCGGCAGCGCCCGCGGGAAACCATCCCGCGGCCGCGCGGCCCGTCATGCGGGCTCGCGCTCGCTCAGGCGCTGGCTGACCACGGCCGAGACACCGTCGCCGCGCATGCTCACCCCGTACAGCGCGTCGGCGACCTCCATGGTCCTCCTCTGGTGCGTCACGACGATCAGCTGGGAACTCTCCCTCAGCTCACTGAAGATAACCAGGAGCCGCTGGAGATTCGTGTCGTCCAGCGCGGCCTCGACCTCGTCCAGCACGTAGAACGGCGAGGGCCGGGCCTTGAAAATCGCGCACAGGTAGGCGATGGCGGTCAGCGATCGCTCGCCGCCGGACAGCAGCGACAGCCGCTTGACTTTCTTCCCCGGGGGCCGCGCCTCGACCTCGATGCCGGTCGCCAGCATGTCGTCGGGCTCGGTGAGCAGGAGCCGTCCCTGGCCGCCGGGGAACAGCCGGGCGAAGATCTGCTCGAATTCCCGGGCCGTGTCGGCGAAGGCGGAGGCGAACACCTCCTGTACGCGGTCGTCGACCTCCTTGACCACGGTGAGCAGGTCCCGGCGGGTCTTCTTGAGGTCTTCCAGCTGGGTGGCGAGGAACGTGTGCCGCTCCTGGAGGGCGGCGTACTCCTCCAGCGCGAGCGGGTTGACCTTACCCAGCTTGGCCATGTCGCGCTGGGCCGCCTCGGCCCGGCGTTCCTGGACGGCGCGGTCGTAGCTGGTGGGCAGCTGCCCGTCCTCGGCGTCCGCCGGCGGCGGGATCGAGGACGGCGGGGCCGTATTCGGCGACCAGCTCAGGCGCCTGCACGCCGAACTCCTCGACCGCGTGAGCCTCCATCTGCTCCAGCCGCAGCCGGTGCTCGGCCCGGGCGATCTCGGCGCCGTGCGCCGTGTTGACCACGGTGTCGAGCTCCGCGGCCACGTCACGGACCTGGGCCCGCACCCTCTTGAGCTCCTCGGCACCGTCGGCGGTCGCGGCCTCGGCCGCGACCCGGCGGGCCAGCGCCGCTTCCAGCGACCGCTCCGCGCTGGCCACGGCCCGGTGAGCACCGTGGGCTACGGCGCGGGCCACGGCCGCCTGGGCCGCCCGCTGCCGGCGCCGGGCCTGGGCCCGCTCACGGGCCTGCCGCTCGGCGCTCGCCGTCGCGGTCAGCGCGTCCGCCCGCCCGCCGATCGCCCGGAGCCGCTCCTCGACCGTGCGGACCTCGAGGCGGGCTTCCATCTCGGCGCTGCGGGCCATGGTGCACCGCTGGGCCAGGGCGTCCTTGTCCGCCGCGAGCGGCCCGCCGCCGTCGCCGGGCTCGCCGTCGCCGGGACCGGCACCTCCGGGACCGGCACCTCCGGGACCGGCACGGCCGGGGTCAGCCGACTCCGCGGCCTCGGCTTCGGCGAGACTTTGCTTGAGCTCGGTCAGCCGGGCCAGATCCTTCTCACCGGCCCGCCGGGCGGACTCGGCCGCCGCGTCCAGCCGGTTGGCCTCGTCACTCGCGGCCCGGGCCGCTCCCGCCAGCCGGCCGAGCCAGCCGGAGATCTCGGCCGCCGCCGTGTCGGCCTGCCGCATCTGCGCGCGGGCCTCTTCCACCGCCCGGCGCGCCGCCTCTTCGGAGCTGACCGCCACCGCGAGCCGTTCGGCTGAATCTTCACACCGGCGCTGGGCCTCCTCCAGGCCCGTGGCCGCGTCGTCGGCCGCCGCCCGCACTTCCAGGAGGCTCTGCCGCCCCGCCGACCCGCCCTGGGCCCAGTGCGGGCCCAGCAGGTCGCCGTCGGGGGTCACCACGCGCAGCGCCGGTTCCGCGCGCAGCAGGTCCCGCGCCTGCTCCAGGCCGGTGCTGACCACGACCCCGTCCAGGAGTTCCATGACCGCCGGCCGAAGATCGGCGGGCACCCGGACCAGGTCCGTGGCGTAGCGGGCCCCGGGCGGCAGGACCGGCCGCGGTGCGCGGTCGGGCCGGGCGCCCGCGTGGCCGGCATCAGCTGCCGCCGGGCACCGGGACGGCCGGCGACGACCAGCCCGGCCGCGCCGTCACCGGACTCCCGCAGGGCGGCCAGGATGGCCGTGGCCGCGTCCAGGTCGGTCACGGCGACCGCGTCGGCCGCGGCCCCGAGCGCGGCGGCAACCGCCGTCTGCGCCCCCTCCTCCACCGTGAGTGCCTCGGCGAACGGGCCGATGACCCCGCTGAACCGGCCCGGCTCGGTGAGCAGGGCGGCCGACGCGTCGGCACCCCGCCTGAACGCCTCCTGGAGGGCGTCGACCCTGGCCCGCAGGGCCGTGTAGTGCCTGGTGGCTTCCTGTTCGGCGGTCCGTAGCTCCGCGACGCGCCCGGTGGCCTCGGCCAGGACAGCGGAGGCCTCCTCGTGCGACGCCGCCAGTTCGGCGCGGCCCTCGTCGTGTCCCGAGACCAGTTCCTGAACCTGGCTGTGCTCCTGTTGCGCCTGCTCGGCCCGGGTGCGGGCCTGTTCGGCCGAGACCGTCAGCCGCTCGATCTCCTCCGCCGCCGCGGCCTGGCGGCTGCTCGCCGCGCCGGCCTGGGCGCGCAGCCGGGCCAGGCGGTCGGCCCGGCTGGCGGCGGCCCGGGCATCGTCGGCCATCCGGCGCTCGATGGCGGCCAGCTCGGCCTCGGCCGCGGACCGCTCGGCGACGGCCGCGGTGAGCCGCTCGCTCCCAATAGTCGAGCCGGGTGGTCAGGCCCTCTTCTTCCTCGCGCAGCTCAGCGGCCTGCCGGTCCAGCTCGTCGGGATCGCGGCCCGGCCGCTCCGGCTCCGGCTCGGCCGACAGGTGGCGGTGGCGCTCCCCGGCCAGGCCGGCGGTCGCCCGGAGCCGTTCGGTCAGGGAGGACAGGGCGAACCAGGTTTCCTGAGCCCGCGCCAGGGCCGCGGCGTGCTGCTGCGCTGCGGCGTCGAGCTCGGCTTCGCGGCGGCGCGCGGCGGTGACGCTGGCCTCCAGCGTGGTCCTCCGGGAGAGGACGGCGGCCTCGTCGGCCTCCTCCCGCTCGAGCTTGGCCGCCAGCGCCAGGTAGTCGTCGGCCAGCAACCGCAGCCGCGCATCCCGCAGGTCAGCCTGGATGGTGGCGGCCCGGCGCGCGACCTCGGCCTGGCGGCCCAGCGGCTTGAGGCGCCGGCCCAGCTCGCTGGTGAGGTCGACGAGCCGGGTCAGGTTGGCCTGCATCGCCTCGAGCTTGCGCAGCGCCTTCTCCTTGCGCCGCCGGTGCTTGAGGACGCCGGCCGCCTCCTCGATCAGCGCGCGCCTGGCTTCGGGGCCGGCGTGCAGCACGGTGTCGAGCTGGCCCTGACCGACGATGACGTGCATCTCCCGGCCGAGGCCCGAATCGGAGAGAAGTTCCTGGACGTCCAGCAGGCGGCAGCGGTCGCCGTTGATGGCGTACTCGCTCTGCCCCGACCGGAACATCAGCCGGCTGATCGTGACTTCCGCGTATTCGATCGGCAGCGCGCCGTCGCTGTTGTCGATGGTCAGCGTCACCTCGGCGCGGCCAAGGGGCGGCCGCGAGGTGGTCCCGGCGAAGACGACGTCCTCCATCTTGCCGCCGCGGAGCGATTTGGCGCCCTGCTCGCCCATGACCCAGCACAGCGCGTCGACGATGTTGGACTTGCCGGAGCCGTTCGGGCCGACGACACACGTGATGCCCGGCTCGAGGCGCAGCGACGTGGCGGACGCGAAGGACTTGAAGCCGCGCAGGGTGAGGCTCTTGAGGTACACCTCGCAAGCCCTCCCTCCTGCTCGGCGGCCACGCCCGGCAGCCGACGGCACCAGCCGCCCGCACCCGGGGCCGATTAGCCCGGGGGCCGGAGTCCGGCGCCCGTGATGTAGCAGGCGACCTGAACCCGAACCTTACCGCCTGCCGCCGTCAGATCTGCGTATTCACCGCCGTCGCCCGCCCTCGCGAGGTCGGCCCGGCAGTGTCCGCCAGGAAGGAATATTGGATACGGGATACCAGCCAGCGTCAGCGATATCCGGATATGCGTGACCGCGCCCGGGAGGGCCCGGACGCCGGAGCTCAGGCCGGCCAGGTCTGGGCCAGCTTTGATGGGCCAGCTTGGATTAGATGCGTACGCAAACGAATAGGGACGCCTGGGCAGGCGTCCCTATTCGCCCTGCTGCTGCTTGCTACTTCCGCTGTTTTGCCTTGTCGTGCCAGCACTCATCATGTAAGTGCTGGCTCGCGGTCCGCTACCAGGAGCTCATCGGCGCCGGCGCCTGCCGCAAGTGCATCATTCTCCTCCTGAAGCCGCATAAGCTCGGCTTCCAGGTCTCGCACTCGCTGCTGGAGGCGGCGCATCTCTGAGATCATCCGAGGATCGGGACCGCCGACGTGGCCTAGTAGAGCCTTCGCCATGGTATGGGGTCCTCCACGCTGAGTGACCAGAGTGGGCACACACTAAAGTCACGCTTAGCTGCGCGCATTAACAATATCTAGGTTCTCACTAAGCGCTTTGCGGGTCAAGTTGAGCGCCCTCTGGACCACTGTTATTTACCTTACATACCAGAATAGGCGACGCACGGCGCTGGTGGCGCGGGTTTCGGCCCCGCTGCTCGCGCTCCTAGCTACGCTCTGCGAATCCCGAGAGCCGACCGCGGGGCTCGCTCCACCGCTGCGTCACCCGGGTCACGCGGCCCGGCGTCGTGCCGCCGGAGAGTTCGGCGAGCAGCTTTCGGCAGTCACTCTCCCGGCCCTCGGCGACAACCTCGACCCGGCCGTCCTCGAGGTTGGTCGCCGACCCGGCCAGTCCGAGCTCAGACGCCTTGAGCCGGACCCACGCCCGGAATCCGACGCCCTGGACGCGGCCAGCCACCCACGCGGTGAGCCGCGCGTCCTGGTCCCCCGACATGGTCACCAGCGCCCGTTGCGTGGCCGTGGCTGGCACCGGGGGCAGCTGAAGGCCGACCGGTTCATGAACGCGTCGCGCCGGACCGGCGTGCCGCATCTCGGGCACGGCTGGCCGACCTGCCCGTAGACCGCGAGCGACCGGTCGAAGTAGCCGCTTTCCCCGTTGACGTTGACGTAGAGGCGGTCGAACGAGGTGCCGCCCGCCGCCAGCGCGGTGGTCAGCACCTCCCGGACGCCGGCCATCAGCCGTCCCACCTGGGGCCGGTTCAGCGTCTCGGTGGGGCGGGCCCAGTGCAGGCGCGCCCGCCACAGTGACTCGTCGGCATAGATGTTCCCGATGCCGCTGACCAGTGACTGATCGAGCAGGGCCCGCTTGATTCCCGTGCGCCGCCTCCGCAGCGCCGCCGTGAGCGCTTCGGAGTCGAAGGCGGCCTCCAGCGGATCGGGCGCGATATGCGCGATCGTGGCCGGCAGGATGGCGCCGCCCGGGACGAAGCAGAGGTGCCCGAACGTCCGCTGGTCGGTGAAGCGGAGATCGGGGCCGCCGTCGGTGAACGTGAACACCACCCGCACGTGCGGAGACAGCGGCCGTTCCGGGTCACCGACGAGCAGCTGGCCGCTCATGCCCAGGTGGGCCAGCAGCGCGTCCTCGCCCACGGGCAGCCAGAGGTACTTTCCCCGGCGGCGCGCGCCGGCGACGGGGCGGCCGGCGATGGCGTCGGCGAAGTCAGTCGCGCCCGCGGCATGGCGCCGGACCGCGCGCGGATGCAGCACGCGGACGCTCTTGATCGTCCGGCCTACGACGTGATGTTCAAGGCCTTTCCGCACGACCTCGACTTCGGGCAGTTCGGGCACGCCTCACGGCTCCCGCAGCGCCCTGGTTCCCGCCCGCCCTGCTTGCCCGGCCCGACCCGCCTGGCCATGCTGGCCCGGGTGCCCGTGCTGCCCTGGCTGGTCATGCTGGCCCTGGTGCCGGCGCTGCCCCGGCTGGGCGGGCTGGGCCGGCTGGGCAGCTGCCCCGGCTGGGCGGACTGGCCCGACGGCCCGGAAGGCGGCACCGGTCCTGGCTCGGCCGCGCCGGCCGCCGGGTCGCCCGCGGCATCATCGGCGCTCCTCGCGCTGATCTCGATCCAGGCCGCCTCGGCCGCCTGCTGCTCCGCGGCCTTCTTCGAGCGGCCCTCGCCGCTGCCCAGCACCCGGCCGCCGACCTTGACGATCGCGCGGAACGATTTCTGGTGATCCGGCCCGCTCTCCTCGACCTGGTACTCCGGCACGCCGAGCAGCTCCGCCGCGGTGAGTTCCTGCAGCGAGGTCTTCCAGTCCAGGCCCGCGCCCAACCGGGCGGAACGCTCGATGACCGGGTCGAAGAGACGATGCACGAGGCCGCTGGCCGGGTCGAGCCCGCAGTCGATGTAGACCGCGCCGATGACGGCTTCGAGCGTGTCGGCCAGGATGGACGGCTTGTCCCGCCCGCCGGTGCCCTCCTCGCCCCGTCCGAGCCGGACGTAGGCGCCCAGGTCCAGCCCGCGCGCGACCTCGGCGAGCGCGGTCATGTTGACCACCGCCGCCCGCAGCTTGGCCAGCTGCCCTTCCGGCAGGTTGGGGTAGCCGCGGAACAGCGTGCCGGTCACGATGAGGCCCAGGACCGAGTCACCGAGGAACTCGAGGCGCTCGTTGGTGGGCAGGCCGCCGTTCTCGTAGGCGTAGGAACGGTGGGTGAGGGCGCGCTCGAGGATCTCGTCGCCGAGCGCTACGCCGAGAGCGGACAGCAGCTCGCCGGGTTCCCGGCCAGCGGCCGCCCCACTGTCGCGTGACTCACCGCTCACGACGCCCACAGCACGCCTCCTCCAGGCATTCTCCTCGGGGCCTGGCCAGCGACGCCGTTGTAACGGTGAGCGACGTTCTGCCAGCCGTGCCGGACCATGGCTCAGGACGGCATAAGTACCTGACGGCGCCGGTAGGTGCCGCACGTCGGGCACGCAACGTGAGGAAGCTTGGGGTTATGGCACTGCGGGCAACTCACGAGCGCGGGCGCGGCCGCCTTCCACTGCGAGCGCCGCGAACGCGTGTTGCTGCGTGACATCCTCCGCTTGGGAACCGCCACCTCAGCCCTCCTGTAGGTCTCCGGCGCCATCGTGGCGGCCGGTCCGGTCGTGCAGGTCAGATCCGTCAAACTGCCGCAGTGCCTCCCACTCGGGGAGAACCGCGTCACCGTGCTGGTGCCCCGGCCCCGCGTCCGCCAGCCGGACACCGCACTGGGCGCACAGCCCGGGGCAGTCGTCCGTGCACAGCGGCGACAGCGGCAATGCCAGCACCACCGCGTCGCGGAACACAGGTTCCAGGTCGAGCAGGTCACCGTCCAGCACCAGGCCGTCGTCCTCGTCGTCCTCCGCGGGGCCCGGCTCGTACGCGTACAACTCCTGGAAGCTGGCCTCCACGGAGGTGGCCAGCGGCTCGAGGCAGCGCGCGCACTCACCGCTAACGGGCGCCGTCGCCGTCCCGGTGACGAGTACGCCCTCGGTCACGGCCTCCAGCCGCACGGACATCTCGACATCGGCACCCGCCGGCACTTCGGCAAGCTCGACGCGCAGGTCAGCTGGCGCTGGGATCGTGCGAGTCTCTTCCCGGACGGTTCCGGCTTGGCGCCCTAGTGCCCGTGTTGTAAACACGAGCACCCCGCGCGGGTCGAGGATAGTAGGGGACTTCTTGCGTGCGTGAGGCATAACGGTTACCGGTATCGGTCAGTGCTGGACGGTAAAGCTTACAGACGGCTGGCAGAGATTCCCAAACTCGGCAGGCATGCGTCACATTCCCGCCATGACAGCTTACGACTCCGCGAGCCGTGCCCGGAGCCTGCCGATGACCGGCTCGGGCACGAGGCCGCTCACGTCGCCCCCGTACTTCGCCACCTCCTTGATCAGGCTCGAGCTGAGGTAGGAGTACAGGGGATTCGTCGTCATGAACAGCGTCTCGACCTTGCCCATACGGTAGTTCATCTGCGCCATCTGCATCTCGTATTCGAAGTCACTGACCGCGCGGAGGCCCTTGACGACGGCCGAGATGCCGTGGGTCTCGCAGAAGTCCACCAGCAGACCGTGAAACCGGTCGATCCGGACGTTGCCATACTCGGCGGTCACCTCGCGCAGCATCTCGATGCGTTCGTCGACCGTGAAGAGGCTGCGCTTGGTGATGTTGATGAGCACGGCTACGACCACTTCGTCATAGAGTCCGGCGGCCCGGCCGATGATGTCGAGGTGCCCGTTCGTGACGGGGTCAAATGAACCCGGGCAGACGACACGACGCACGCTGATCCACCTCTTCCGCTAATCCGGTCAAGATCCGGTGCTCCGGCACGCCGGCTCTCCGTCCGGGCGCGGCCCGCTGTCAGCCGCGCCGGCCTGAGTCCCGGCGCCGTGACCGTACCAGAGCGTTGCATCGCCGTACCGACGTGACCGGCCCGGCGAGAAGCCGCCGGGCCAGCGCAGGGGCTCTGATCGTGAGGCACGCTCGACGATCACCAGAGCGCCGGGCGCCAGCCAGCCTCCGGAAGCCAGCGCGGCCAGCATCCCCGTCACCTCGTCGTCCGGCATCACATACGGCGGGTCCGCGAACACGAAGCCGTAGGGTTCCGCGCCGACGGGGAGGCCGCGCGCGAGCATCCGTTCCACCCGGTCGGTGACCAGACGCGCACCGGGCAGCCCGACCACGTCGATGTTCGCGCGGATCACCCGGCAGGCGCGCGGGTCAGCCTCGACAAGCAGCGCATCGGCCGCTCCCCGGGACAGCGCCTCCAGGCCGACCGCGCCCGAGCCTGCGTACAGGTCGAGCACGCGCAACCCGGCGAACGAGCCGAGGATCGAGCCCGCCGCGGCGAACAGCGCCTCCCGGGCCCGGTCGCTGGTCGGCCGGGTCGTCCGGCCCGGCCGGCACGGTGAGCCGCCGTCCTCCCGCCTGGCCGGCAATGACGCGCGTCATGTCCTTAGTCTGCACGCCCGGGGCCACGTTGCGGCGCGAGCGGCGGCCACGGCCGGCGTACTGTCGTGGCATGTGCAGGAGCATCAAGACCTTGCGGGCGCCTTACACGGAAAGTGTCACCGACGAGGACATGCGGGCCGCCGCGCTTCAGTACGTCAGGAAGGTCAGCGGATTCCGTTCCCCGGCCGCGCACAACGCCGAAGCCTTCAACGAGGCCGTCGAAGCCATCGCCGAAGCCACCCGCCACCTCCTCGGCCACCTGGAAGTGCGCTCCCCCGCCCGCTAGCCCTTGTCGAGGAACTCGGCGCGCTGGGGGCCGAGCAGGTCGCTGATCGCGTCGGCCAGCCCCCGGTGGGCGGCCAGGTCGGGGTCCTCCGCGACCACGGCCCCCGCCTCCTCGCGGGCCTGCCTGATCAGGTCCTCGTCGGTGAGCAGGCTGAGCAGCTTCAGGCTGGACCGGCGGCAGGCCTGCGCGGCGCCGAGCACGTCGCCCTCCCGCCGCTGCTCCAGGTCCAGGCGGGACAGGCTGAATCCGTCCAGCGTGGCCGCGACCGCGTCCAGCCGCTCACGGGCCGGGCTGCCCGGCTCGGTCTCGGTCAGGAGCAGGCAGAGGCCCTCGGCCGTTCCACGGCCGACCCGGCCCCGCAGCTGATGCAGCTGGGAGACCCCGAAGCGGTCGGCGTCCATGACGACCATGACCGTCGCGTTCGGCACGTCGACGCCGACCTCGATGACGGTGGTGGCCACGAGGACGTCGAGGCTCCCCTCGGTGAAGGCGCGCATCACGCGTTCCTTGTCATCGGACGGCATCCGCCCGTGCAGAACGCCGAGGCGCAGCCCGGCCAGCGGGCCGTTCTCCAGCATTGGCGCCATGTCGACCACGGCGAGCGGCGGCCGCCGGCCATTCGCGACCTCACCGTCGGCGGGCCCGGCCGCGCCCTCGCCGCCCGCGTCGTCCCCCGGATCGTCGCCGGGGTCGTCGCCGCCGACGCGGGGGCAGACCACGTACGCCTGCCGCCCCAGCCCGGCCTCCTCGCGGACGCGCTCCCAGGTGCGCTCGACGTAGTGGGGCTTGTCGGCCGCCGGCACGACGTGCGTGGCGATCGGCGACCGTCCGGCCGGCAACTCGGTGAGCGTCGACACCTCGAGGTCGCCGTAGACGGTCATGGCCACGGTCCGCGGGATCGGGGTGGCGGTCATGACGAGCACGTGCGGCCGCCCCCCGGGCGCCTTCTCGCGGAGCGCGTCCCGCTGCTCGACGCCGAACCGGTGCTGCTCGTCGATCACGATCAGCCCGAGGTCGTCGAAGCGGACGTGTTCTTCGAGCAGTGCGTGGGTGCCGATGACGATGCCGGCGTCGCCGGTGAAGACGTCGGTGAGTGCCTCGCGCCGCGCCGCGGCGCCCGTTGACCCGGTGAGCAGCGTGACCCGGGTCGCCTTCTCGGCCGCCCCCAGCCAGGCCTGCCCCGAGAGGTCCGAGCATCGCGGTGATCGAGCGGTAATGCTGCTGGGCCAGCACCTCGGTGGGCGCGAGCAGCGCGGCCTGCCCGCCCGCGCCGATCACCTGGAGCATCGCCCGGATGGCGATCACGGTCTTACCCGAGCCGACCTCGCCCTGGAGCAGCCGGTGCATCGGGTAGGCGCAGGCCAGGTCGGCGGCGATCGTCTCCCCGGCGGCGCGCTGGCCGTCGGTCAGGCTGAACGGCAGCCTTGCGTCGAACGCCGCGGCGATCCCGTCCGCCACGGGCGGCCGCGGCGTGGCCGGCATGGCCGCGGCCGCGTGCCGCCGCTGCGCGAGAGCGGCCTGGAGCACGAACGCCTCGTCCCATTGGAGGCGGCGCCGGGCCTGCCGCCAGTCGGCGTCGTCCATCGGCTGGTGGATGGCGCGGATGGCCTCGGCCAGACCGCAGAGCCCGTGCTGGTCACGGAGGTCATCCGGCAGCGGGTCCTCGCCGACGTCGAGCGTGTCGAGCACCATGCGGACCGCGCGGGCGATCTGCCACGAGGAGATCTTGGCGCTCGCCGGGTAGACGGGGATCAGCTCGGTCGCGAATTCGGCGGCGAACTCGGCGGACAGCCCTGATTCGACGGTCTCATCGGGCAGGATCTCGAAGTCCGGGTGGACCAGCTGGCGGCGCCCGCGGAACGTGGACACCGTCCCCGAGAACAGGCCCTGGGAGCCCGGGCGGAGGAGCCGCTGCCAGTACACGGCCTTGTGGAAGTACGTCAGCACCAGCCGGGCCCGGCCGTCCGTGACCATGACTTCCAGCCGGTGGCCGCGCCGGTTCCCGTTCGGCTTCATCTGGACCAGGTCCACCCGCGCGAGGACCGTGACGTGCTCGCCCTCCTTCAGCGAGGACAGCTCGGTCAGCTCGCCGCGCGTCGCGTACCGGCGCGGATAGTGACGAAGGAGGTCACCCACGGTCTGCAGGCCGAACGCGGCATCGAGGGGCTTGGCCGTCTTGGTGCCGAGCACGCGGTCCAGCGGGTCACGCACGGTCGTCATATGGGCAGGATAGAATCGATGGCAGACATTGGGTGCCCAGCGCGCCGGAGGCAGGGCACTGCCGCCGGGCGCAGGCGCGGCAGGCCGCTGGTTCGCGCCGCAACCCGAGGTCGGATATCCTTCGACGGCTGTCGGCTGCGCGTACGGCGCGGACGGCACCCGGACCATTTCGCAAGCAACTAATGGAGTAACCGTGGCTTCCGTCTGCGACGTATGCGGCAAGGGGCCGGGCTTCGGCAACAACATCTCGCACTCCCACCGCCGCACCCGCCGCCGCTGGAACCCCAACATCCAGACCGTCCGCGCCAAGGTTGGCCGGACGCCCAAGCGCATGAACGTGTGCACCTCCTGCATCAAGGCCGGCAAGGTCACCCGCTAGCGTTCCCGCACGGCACGCGTCTGCCCCAGCGGACCGGGCACCCGCGCAGCGGGGCCGGCTGCGCCGTCGCCCTCCGTCCCGCCTGGCCGGACCAGGCATCCGCGCGTAGCATCGGGCTCAGCATGTGGCTGCGCCTAGGGTTCCGGCCGTGACCCGCCTGGAACGGGATCGGCACAATCAGGGTCACGGGGACTGGACCGAGCGGCGCCACGGCAAGACGGCCGCAACCGGCCGGGCCGACACCTGACGGGATAAAAGCCCTGAGGGCTCCTATCCGCATGTCCCGCGTCAGCGGGACCACCGCGAAGGAGCCCCGATGGGTGTTCTTTCTGGAGGGCTGGCCGGAGCGGCCGGCCCGGCCATTTCCTCCGGCGTCCTCGCCGCGACGCTGGTAGCGGCCTGCGCGCACGCCGGCTGGAACTCGATCGCCCATGGGATCAAGGACAAGGTGGCGTCGTTCACCCTGGTGAACGCGGGCGCCTTCGTCTGCTCGATCCCGCTGGTGATCGTCGCCGCCCCGCCGGACACGCGGTGCTGGGCTTATCTGGCTGTCTCGGTTGCGCTGCACGTGGCCTACAACGGGCTGCTGATGCTGTCCTACCGGCTGGGTGACTTCAGCCAGGCATATCCGCTGGCCCGGGGCACCTCGCCGCTGGCGGTCATCCTCCTGGCCGCCGTCTTTGCCGGCGAGGTGCCGAGACCGGCCCAGCTGGCCGGGGTGGCCCTCATCTGCGGCGGGCTGGGGAGCCTGGTGTTCTGGGGCGCGCGCGGCGGCGGCCTCCAGCCCCGCCCGGTACTCGCGGCCGTCGCGACCGGGCTGGTGATTGCGAGTTACACCACGGTGGACGGCATCGGCGTCCGTCGCTCCGGCAGCGTGCTCGGCTACACAGGCTGGCTGATGCTGGCCGAAAGTGCCGTCGTCCCCGCCGCGGCCCTCGCCTGGCGGAGAGGCCGCCTGCTCGCGGACGTGCGCCCGGTCTGGCCCATCGGCCTGGCCGGCGGGGCGCTGAGCGTCCTGGCCTACGGGCTGGTGCTCTGGGCCCAGACCCGGGGCGCGCTCGCCACCGTCGCCGCGCTGCGCGAGTCCAGCATCATCGTGGCCGCCGTCATCGCGACCGTGGTCTTCCACGAGCGGTTCGGCTGGATCCGGGTCGTCGCCGCGGCGGCGGTGACCCTGGGGATCGCCGTCCTCTATCTCGCCTAGCCCGCCGGGCCGCGCCCCGCACGGTCCCCAGCCCGGGGGATCTGCCATCCATGGCCGACCGGGCCGATGCCCGCCCCGAGCGGGAACCCGGCCCGGATCGCGCCCGTCACGTACTCCCGCGCGAGCGCCACCGCGTCCGGCACATTCTCACCGAGGGCCAGGTAGGACGCGATCGCCGACGCCAGCGTGCAGCCGGTCCCGTGCGTGTGCGGGGTGTCGATCCGCTCGCCCGCGAAGCGCCAGCTCCGTTCCCCGTCGAACAGCACGTCAACCGGATCACCGGCCAGGTGACCGCCCTTGACCAGGACCCACCGCGGCCCGAGGTCACTGATGGCCCGGGCCACCGCCAGCATGCCGTCCTCGTCGGCCGCCTTGATCCCGGTGAGCTGCTCGGCCTCGTCCAGGTTCGGCGTGACGATCGTCGCCCGGGGCAGCAGCGCGGTGCGCATGGTGTCACCGGCGCCCGGCATCAGCAGCGAGTTCCCGTGCTTGGACACCGCCACGGGATCGACGACCAGCGGCACGCCGACGTGCGCCAGCGCGTCCGCGACCACGCCGACGATCGCGCTCGACGCCAGCATGCCGGTCTTGACCGCCTGCACCGGAATGTCGGACAGCACGGACTCGATCTGCTGGCGGACCGCTTCCGCCGGGAGGTCCCAGAAGTCCTGCACGCCGACCGAATTCTGCGCGGTGACCGCGGAAATCACGCTCATCCCGTGCACGCCAAGGGCCAGCATCGTCTTCAGGTCGGCCTGGATGCCCGCGCCCCCGCAAGAGTCGGATCCGGCAATGGTCAGCACGCACGGCGGCGTCGGCGAACCAGGCATGCGGCCACCCTAAACCCCTCCATCGCGACCACCACGACGGGGACTTTCCCGCTCGCGCGGCGGCCCGCGTTCATGATCATGTGGACTTTTCCGCCGTATACGACGTTTCCATCACACGATCATGAAAGTCCCGCCCGCAGCGAGGTGGTGGCGAGTTGCTGGTGCTGGTGGCTGGGGGCCGGTCGCAGGTGGCAGCCGAGCGCGCGCGTGGTGGGCGAGGCCCGTGTGGCAGACAGAAGGCCGCGTGGCGCAGGCCGGGAGCGCGCGGCGCCGAGGCAGCGGAAGTGCTCCCAGCCGGGGCGCTGGAGGGGTGGCCGTCGACCACCACGCCGTGCCCCTCGCGGACGGCGCCGATCACCGCCCAGCGGGCCGGGAGCCTCACCTGAGGCGGGAACGTGGCCACCAGCGAGTGGTCCTCCCCGCCGGTCAGGACCCAGGCCAGGGCGCTGGGCGGAGCACCACCTTCCGTTCGGCTGTCCTGGTCTTTTTCCTCGAGAACGCGTCCGCGGCGGCCTCGAGCGGGCCGGTATCCAGAGCACCGGCCTGGACGTCGATGAGGACCCCGCTCGCCTCGGCCACGTGCCCGAGGTCGGCGAGCAGCCCGTCGCTGACGTCGATCATGGCCGTCGCGCCCAGCGCCGCCGCCTCGGGGCCCGCGTCATAGGGCGGCGCGGGCCGCAGATGCGCCGCGACCACCCGGCCCTCACTGGCCCACTGGCCTCAGGCGACCCATTGGCCCAGCCGACCCACTCAGTCAGCGACCGGCCACCTCAGCGGCCCCAGCGGCCAGCAGCCCCGGCCTCGCAGCCCCAGGGCCAGCCCCGCCGCCGACCGCCCGAGCGGCCCGGCCACCGCGACCACGTCCCCCGGCCGCGCGCCCGACCTTCGCACCGGCGACCGGCCCTGCAGGTCACCGAGGCCGGTAACCGCGAGGAGCACGCTGCCCGCCTGGGCGGTGTCGCCTCCGGCCACGGTCGCACCGGCCCGCCCGGCCTCGGCCGCCAGCCCCGCAAAAAGGTCGACCGCCCAGGCCGCGGGCGTCTCGGGCGGGGCCGCGAACGCGACCAGCAGGGCGGTCGGGACCGCGCCCATGGCCGCGACGTCGGCCAGGCTCCGCACCGCCGCCCGGTGCCCGATGTCGCCGGGCCCGGCCCAGTCGCGGCGGAAATGCCGGCCTTCCAGCAGGAAATCGGTGGTCGCGACCACCCGGCCGTCCGGCGCGGCGAGCACGGCCGCGTCGTCGCCGATCCCGACGATCGTGCCGGGGCCCGGCCGCATCCGCGAAGCCATCTCGGCAATTAGGCCGAATTCCCCCAATTCCCCTATGCTGCGGTCAGAGACGATAATGCCCTCCCGCAGTCCGTTCGATCTCGCCCCGTGAGGGATCTTGCGCCCTAAGGTACCGTGGCTACTCGGGCAATTTTCGCTGATGATTACTGTGCCCATGGAGGACGTCATGGTTCAGGCCTACATCCTGGTCCAGACGGAGGTCGGCAAGGCTGCCGAGGTGGCCAAGGAGATCTCCAAGATCGGCGGGGTCACCCAGGCGGAGGATGTGACCGGCCCCTATGACGTCATCGTCCGGGCCGAAGCCGACAACGTGGACGAGCTGGGCCGCCTGGTCGCCTCCGGCATCCAGTCCGTCGACGGCATCACGCGCACCCTGACCTGCCCCGTCGTTTACATCTGACCGCGGCTGGAACTAGCGGCGGCGCGGAGCAGTTCCGCGGCCAGCAGCTCGGTCCTCGGGCCGAGGCCGAGCCGCGCGGCGGCCCGCAGGTCTTCCGGCGTGTCCACGTCCCGCCGGAGTCCTTGAATCCCCGGCAGCAGCAACTCAACCGCGCCGCCGTCGGCATGCCGTCGCCTGGACTCCACCCCGAACCGCGGCCGGAATGCCACGCCCAGCGCCGCCGTGTACAGGGTCGTCCCGGAACCCTGCAGGTCAGGGACGAACGCCTCGGGCCACGCCGCCGCCGCGCGGAGCGCCGCGCCGATCTCCTCGGGCCGCAGCGCGGGCAGGTCAGCGGACAAGGCCGCCGTGCCTGACCGCGGCCACTGGCGGTCCGCGCACGCCGCCCCGTAGACCAGCGCCGCGTTGAGGCCGTCCCGCGGCTCGTCCGGGACGATGGTGGCCCCGGCGGCGGACAGCTCGCCGGCCGCGAGCGGATCGTCCGTGACGACAATCACCTGGCCCACTTCGGGCGTGGCCACCACGGCGCTGACCGTGTCAAACGCCATCGCCAGCGCTAGTTCGGCCCGGCGCGGACCGGCCAGGGGCGCGATCCGTGACTTGGCGCGAGCAAGTAGCTTGACGGGGACCACCACCGCCCACGTGAACAGGGCATCATCGGACATACGTGTGATCCTGCCTCGACATCGAACCACCTCAACCAGGAGACTGACCTCATGAAGATCGGAAGCCCCGCCCGATGACGAAACAGGAGCGAAGCTACTCGCGCGGCTGGCGGCTCTTCACCGTTGTCATCCTGCGGCCACTGCTGCACGCCCTCATCAAGCAAGAATTCCAGGGCCGCGAGAACTTCCCGCAGCGAGGGGGGCATGATCCTGGCCCCCAACCACCTCTCCTACGCCGACTGGGGCACGGTGGCGCTGTTCAGCTACGAGTCGGGCCGCTACCCGGTCTTCCTCATCAAGTCCGGCGTCTTCAACGTCAAGTTCGTCGGCTCGCTCCTGCGCAAGGTCGGCCAGCTTCCGGTTTACCGTGGCCGCGGCGACGCGGCGCTGGTGCTGCGGGACGCCGAGCGCGCCATCCGCGAGGACGCCTGCGTCATCGTCTACCCGGAGGGCACCGCCTCCCGCGATCCCGACCTGTGGCCGATGCGCGCCCGGACCGGCGTGGCCCGGCTCGCGCTGACGACCGGCGCGCCGGTGATCCCGATCGCCCACTGGGGCGCGCAGGACGTGCTCCCGTACGGCACCACCCGGCCGCACGTGTTCCCCCGGAGGAAGGTCCGGATGGTCGCCGGGCCGCCGGTGGACCTGTCGGCGTTCGCCGGCCAGCCGATCAACGCAAAGACCCTGCGCGAGGCGACCGACGTGATCATGGCCGAGGTGACGGCCCTGCTCGCGGGGCTGCGCGGGGGAACACCGCCCGCCGTACCCTTCGATCCCGCCGCAAGCCGAAGGGAATCTATCAGCCGAACGGACGCTGAGCAGACGCCCCCCAGCACCGACGACGCGACCGGTGGACCGGCGGAGGCCCGCCCGACGTGAAGGCGACAATCATGGGGGCGGGGTCCTGGGGCACGACGTTCGGCCAGGTGCTCTGCGACGCGGGAACGCCATCGGTGGTGTGCTGCCGCCGGCCGAGCTGGCCAAGGCGATCAACTTCCAGCACGAGAACCCGGACTACCTGCCCGGTATCCCGCTCACCACCGAACTGCGGGCGGCGGCCGACCCGGGCGAGGCCCTGGACGGCGCCGACCTGGTCGTCTTCGCGGTACCCGCGCAGTCCCTGCGGGAGAACCTGCACCGCTGGGCGCCGCTGATCCCGCCGGGCGCGCTGCTGGTCAGCCTGATCAAGGGGATCGAGCTCGGCACGTCCCGGCGGATGAGCGAGGTCATCACGGAGATGGTCGACGCCCCGCCCGACCGGATCGCGGTCGTCTCCGGGCCTAACCTGGCCCGGGAGATCGCCCAGCGGCAGTACGCCGCGACCGTGGTGGCCAGTACCGACGAGGACACGGCGCGCGGGCTCCAGCAGGCGTGCCACACGGCCTATTTCCGCGCGTACACCAACACCGACGTGGTCGGATGCGAGTTCGGCGGCTCGGTCAAAAACGTGATCGCCCTGGCCGTGGGCATCGCGGTGGCCATGGGGCTCGGGGACAACACGAAGGCCATGCTGATCACGCGCGGGCTGGCCGAGATGGCCCGGCTGGGCACCGCCCTCGGTGCCGCGCCGCAGACGTTCGCCGGGCTGGCCGGGCTGGGTGATCTGGTCGCGACCTGCAGCTCGCCGCTCTCGCGGAACCGCACGTTCGGGGAGAACGTGGGCCGCGGCATGTCCGTGCCGGACGCCTTTGCGATGACCGGCCAGATCGCCGAGGGTGTGAAATCGTCAGAGTCCGTGCTCGCCCTCGCGCGCAAGCACGGCGTGGAAATGCCGATCACCGAGGTCGTCGCGGCGGTGATGCACGAGGGCATGGCGGTCGGCGAGGCCGTCGCGATGCTCGCGTCCCGTTCGGCCAAACCGGAGTGGTACGGGTCATAGGCTCCTGTCCCAGCACTGGCCACCAGGGAGGGGCCCGGCCGCAGCGGGGATGAAATTCATGGAGACGGGGCACCGGAAGGTGGGTTCGTGGACATAGTGCGCAGGCAACTGGGCGAGAACACCCGCGCGGTGCATCTCCCTCAGGCGCCCGTGCCCGAGCAGCAGCCGCTGGGCACGCCCGTGTACCGGACGGCGGCGTTCGCCTTCCGCACGAGCGACGAGTACGCCGCGGTGCTGAACGACGAGAAGCCCGGCTACACCTACAGCCGGATCGACAACCCGACCGTGGACGCGTTCGCCCGCGCCGTCGCGGCCCTCGAAGGCGCCAACCTGCCCGTCTGGCCGGCCGCCCAGGCGTTCGCGTCGGGCATGGCGGCGATCAGCGGGGTGTTCCTGACGTTCGCGCGCACCGGGGCGCACGTCGTCGCGTCGGCGGCCCTCTACGGCGGCACGTACAGCTTCCTGCGCAACGTGGCGGCCCGGTTCGGGGTGGAGACCGACTTCGTCGACATGACCAACCTGGACCAGGTCCGGGCGGCGATGCGGCCCGCGACCCGGATCGTGTACGCGGAGACGATCGCCAATCCGACCACCGCGGTGGCCAACCTGCCGGCGCTGGCCGAGATCGCGCACGAGACGGGTGCGCTGTTCGTGGTGGATTCCACCCTCGCCCCGCCGGTGGTGTGCCGGCCGCTGGAGTACGGCGCCGACCTGGCCCTGCATTCGGCGACCAAATACATCGGCGGCCATTCCGACGTGACCGGCGGCGTGGTCACCGGCCGCGCGGACCTGATCAGCCGGATCCGGCAGGTCCGCGTGGACACGGGCGGCTCGCTGGCGCCCGACGAGGCGTTCCTGCTCCGCCGGGGCCTGGAGACGCTGCCGGTCCGGGTGCGGCGCCAGTGCTCGACGGCCATGATGTTCGCCGCGACCCTGTCCCGCCACCCGAACGTGGCGGCGGTCGACTATCCGGGCCTGCCGCAGCATCCGGGGCACGCGGTGGCCCGGCGGCTGTTCGACGCGGGCCCGGAGGGCACTCGCTTCGGCGCGATCGTCACCGTGACGCCGTACGGCGGCCGGGAGGCCGGGATGGCGTTCGCCGACCGGCTCCGGCTGGCGCAGGTCGCCACGTCCCTCGGCGGTACGCACACCAAGGTCAGCCACGCGGCGTCGACCACGCACCGCCAGCTGGACTCGCGCGCGCTCGAGAGTGCGGGCATCGACGCCGGCGCGGTACGGTTCTCCATCGGACTCGAGGACGCCGAGGACCTCATTTCGGACGCATACGTGGCCCTGGACTCCCTGGGCCGGGTCTGACCGGCGGGCGATCAGCGCCCCGGGCTGAGCGGAGGAGACAGCGTGAACGCACAGCGCAAGGTCCGGGTGGCGGTGGTCTTCGGCGGCCGGGGCGCGGAACATCCCGTCTCCTGCGCGAGCGCCGCGCACATGCTGCCCGCCCTCGACCCCGCCCGGTATGAGATCGTGCCGATCGGCATCGCCCGTGACGGCCGCTGGGTCCTGATCTCCGGCGATCCGGCCCGGCTCGCGATCGGCCGGGACGGCGAGCTGCCGTCGGTGGAGGCCGTCGCCACCCCAGGAACGGAGATCGCCGCCCGGCCCGGCCCCGGCGGGGGTGCCCTCACCGCCCTGAGCCCGGGTGACGTTCCCCGGGACCTGGGCGAGGTCGACGTCGTGCTGCCGCTCCTGCACGGCGCCTACGGTGAGGACGGCACCATCCAGGGACTCCTGGAGATGACCGGCGCCCGGTACGCGGGCGCGGGCGTGTTCGCCAGCGCGGCCGGCATGGACAAGGAGTACATGAAGCTGATCTTCACCGCCCGCGGCCTGCCGGTCGGGCCGTACGTGGTGGTGCGGGACCGTGACTGGGCCGGCGGCGAGACGGCGGTGGCCGGGCCGGAGCTGGCCGGCGTTCCGGCCGGCCCAGGCGGCCGCCAGGGCGCCCCGGGCGAGCGCAAGCGCCTGCTCGACGACATCGGCGAGCTCGGCTGGCCGGTGTTCGTCAAGCCGGCCCGGGGCGGTTCCAGCGTCGGTACCTCGAAGGCGGGCCACCCGGCCGAGCTGGAGCGGGCGATCGAGACGGCCCGCGAGTACGACACGAAGGTCCTGGTCGAGACCGCGATCGAGGGCATGGAGATCGAGTGTGCCGTCCTGGAGGGGACCGACGGCGGCCCGCCGGAGGCCAGCCTGCCCGGCCAGGTTCTGGTCGGCGGCGACGCGGACTTCTATGACTTCCGGGCCAAGTACCTGGCCGACGAGACCGGCATGGTCATCCCGGCGCCGATTCCGGACGCCGCCGTCGCGGAGATCCGCCGGCTGGCCTGCGCGGCGTTCGATGCGATCTCGTGTGAGGGCCTGGCCCGGGTGGACTTCTTCTACACGCCGGACGGCCGGATCGTGGTCAACGAGATCAACACGATGCCGGGGATGACGCCCGCCTCGGGCTTCCCCAAGATGTGGGCCGCGACCGGCATCCCGCTGCCCCAGCTCATGGACCGGATTATCGAGACGGCCTTGGGGAAAGCGTCGGGACTACGGTAGAAGTACCGGCCCCTGGGAGCAGTGTTTGCCCGGGGGGCGAGCCTGTGCTGGCCCAGGGGGACGACCCCCTGGAACCCCCGGGATTCCCGCTGGGGTACTCGCCGACACACCGGCCACTCACCGGGCCTGGAGGCCCGGTTCGCTGGGCCGGTAACGATCGCGTGTCCGTAGCCCGCGTGTGGTGCTCGCCGATATCACCGGCCGCTCGCCCGAGCCTTCGGCCCGGGACTCGCTGGGCCGGTAGGGCCTTCGGGCGCGTCTGTCTCCGCAGGCGGCACGGGCGGCGTTCTGCCGCCCGTGCCGCACTGAGAGCCGGGTGCTTGCCCGAAAACTGGTTACTTCTTCTCGCCGTTAACCAGTGCCTTGAAGTCCGCGCCGGGGCGGAACTTCGGCACCGAGGACGGCGGCACCTCGATGGTGGCGCCGGTGGCTGGGTTGCGGGCAGTGCGGGCGGGCCGCTCGCTCTTCTCGAAGACACCGAAGCCGGTGATGGCGACCTTGTCACCCTTCGCAACCGCGTCCTGGATGGTGTCCAGCACCGCGTTCACGGCCTCGGTCGCGGACTTCTTGTCCCCCAGCCGACCCGAGATCGCATCAATCAGATCACGCTTGTTCATATCTCACTCCTGCGGTTCCCCCACGGGAGGTCGCGCGGACATGGCACCCGAGGGCGCGACCTCTGACCTGCCCGAAAGTAGGCGATCGAGCGCCGTTACACAATAACCATGGCCCAGAAACCCCGGCGTGTCGGGGCTTCCACGTGGGATAACCAGTTCCGCCTGACGCATCTGGCGTCACAGAAGACCCATAAAAACTGCCAAATCGGGATGGACCACGCAATGGTTTCGGTCGGGGTTCGAAGAGGCTCATGCCGGCCGGATCTGGGCCTGATCCGGCCGGCTGACGACATTTCCCGTGCCCGCCCGGCCGCCTGCCCGGGATTACTCAGGCCGTTACCGGCAGCCAGGCCGGCCGGTTTTGCTCGAAACTGGCCACGTCATCGCCGTAGCGCAGCGTCAGCCCGATGTCGTCGAGGCCCTCCATGAGCCGCCACCGTGTGTAGTCGTCGATCTCGAACGGGACCGTGATGCCGGCCCCGGCGTGGCGCACCTCGCGGGCTTGGAGGTCCACCGTAACCTCACCGGCCGGGTCGGCCTCGGCCGCGTCCTGCAGCGCGGCGACCACCTTCTCGGGCAGCTGGACCGGCAGCAGCCCGGCCTTGGTCGCGTTGTTGCGGAAGATGTCGCCGAACCGCGGGGAGATCACCACGCGGAAGCCGTAGTCGACCAGCGCCCACACCGCGTGCTCCCGCGACGACCCGATACCGAAGTCGGTGCCGGCCATCAGGACCGTCGCGCCGTCGTAGGCGGGCTGGTTCAGCACGAACGACGGGTCTTCCCGCCAGGCGGCGAACAGGCCGTCGCCGAACCCGGCCCGGCTGACCCGCTTCAGGTACTCCGCCGGGATGATCTGGTCGGTGTCGACGTTGCTCCGCCGCAGCGGCAGCACGCGCCCGCTGTGCGTGACAAAGGGATCCATTTCTGCGTTCTCCTTTCTGCCTGCGGCGGTCAGAGGTCGGCGGGGCGGTCAGGCGGCCGGTGATGGCGGTCGCCGCGGCCACCTCGGGTGAGACGAGATGGGTGCGGCCGCCCTTGCCCTGGCGACCCTCGAAGTTGCGGTTAGACGTGGAGGCGCTGCGCTCGCCGGGTGACAGCTTGTCCGGGTTCATGCCGAGGCACATCGAGCAGCCCGCCGCTCGCCACTCCGCCCCGGCCGCGGTGAAGACGGCGTCCAGCCCCTCGCGCTCGGCCTGGGCCCTGACCTCCATGGAACCGGGCACGACCAGCATCCGGATCCGCTCGTCGACCTTGCGGCCGCGCAGGACCTCGGCCGCGGCCCGCAGGTCCTCCATCCGCCCGTTGGTGCAGGAGCCGACGAAGACGGTGTCGACGGCGATGTCAGTGAGCGCGGTGCCGGGCGTCAGGTCCATGTAGCGGAGCGACCGCTCGGCGGCCGCGCGCTCATCCGGGTCGGCCATGGCCGCGGGGTCGGGCACGGCCGAGGCCAGCGGCGCCGCCTGCGCCGGGTTGGTCCCCCAGGTCACGTACGGCGTGAGCTGGGCCGCGTCCAGCGTGACCTCGTGGTCGAAGGTCGCGTCGGCGTCGGTCGGCAGGGACCGCCAGTACTCCAGGGCCGCCTCCCACTCGGCGCCGCGCGGCGCGTGGGGCTTGCCCGCGAGATAGGCGAAGGTCACCTCGTCCGGCGCGACCATGCCGGCCCGCGCGCCCGCCTCGATCGACATGTTGCAGACGGTCAGGCGGCCCTCCATGGACAGGCTCCGCACGGCCTCACCGCGGTACTCGACGATGTAGCCCTGGCCGCCGCCGGTGCCGATCGGGCGATGATGGCCAGGATCAGGTCCTTGGCCGTCACCCCGTAGGGCAGCTGGCCGTTCACGGTGACGGCCATCGTCTTCGGCCGGATCTGCGGCAGCGTCTGCGTGGCCAGCACGTGCTCGACCTCGCTGGTGCCGATGCCGAACGCCAGCGCGCCCATCGCGCCGTGCGTGCTGGTGTGCGAGTCGCCGCAGACGATCGTCATGCCTGGCTGGCTCAGCCCGAGCTGGGGGCCGATGACGTGGACGATGCCCTGGCCCGCGTCACCCATCGGATGCAGGCGGATGCCGAACTCGGCGCAGTTCTTGCGCAGGGTCTCGACCTGGGTGCGCGACACCGGGTCGGTGACCGGGCTCGACGGCCCCTCGAGCGGGACGCCCGGGCCCGTGATCCCGGTCGTCGGGACGTTGTGGTCCTCGGTGGCGATGGTCAGGTCGGGGCGGCGCACGGGGCGGCCGGCCAGCCTGAGCCCGTCGAACGCCTGCGGGCTCGTCACCTCGTGCACGAGGTGCAGATCGATGTAAAGCAGGTCGGGCTCGCCCTCCGCGCTGCGTACCAGATGGGCATCCCAGATTTTCTCGGCCAATGTGCGGCCCATCGCGCCCTCTCCTTCCGGCTGGTCTTCCCCTTCGGAAACCGGCCCGCCCCGTGGGTCTGACGTTCCGGTTGCATCTCGCATATCGAGACGGCAGTATCAAGACATGAACAACTCTAGCGGAGTCGGCGTACTCGACAAGGCGGTTTCCGTCCTGAGCGCCATGGAGAGCGGCCCCGCCTCGCTCGCGCAACTCGTCAGCGCGACCGGCCTCGCGCGGCCGACGGCGCACCGGATCGCCGTCGCCCTGGAGTACCACCGGTTCGTGGCCCGCGATTCGCAGGGGCGCTTCATCCTCGGCCCCCGGATCGCCGAGCTGTCCGCGGCGGCCGGGGAGGACCGGCTGCTGTCCGTCGCCCAGCCGGTGCTGAGCTACCTGAGGGATGTGACCGGCGAGAGCGCGCAGCTTTACCGCCGCCAGGCCGACGCGCGGATCTGCGTCGCCGCCGCCGAACGGGCCAGCGGCCTGCGGGATACCGTGCCGGTCGGCGCGGCCCTGCCGATGACCGCCGGGTCGGCCGCGCAGATCCTGCTCGCGTGGGAGGACGCCGAGCGGATGCACCGGGGGCTGCGCGGGGCGAAGTTCAGCGCCACGACCCTGGCCCAGGTCCGGCGGCGGGGCTGGGCGGCCAGCGTGGGCGAGCGCGAACCCGGCGTCGCGTCGGTGTCCGCCCCGGTGCGCGGGCCCGGCGGCCGGGTCGTCGCCGCCGTCTCGGTGTCGGGCCCGATCGAGCGGCTGACCCGCTCCCCCGGCCGCCTGCACGCGACCGCCGTGCTCGGTGCGGGCGACAAAATCAGCGAGCAGCTAACCGACCACTAAGCGCCGCCCCGCCCCCCACCTTCCCCCCGCGCAAACTTTCACCGATCCGGTAATTATTGCGACTTATGTAACCTTTGCTTCCACGACCTGGCCGCCGCGGACCAATCAGTCTCATTGGGAACAGCTGTAACATCCGGCAACGTTCCGCGTCGGGCACATTAATGCCGAATGCTGGATCGCGGTCTTCCCGCCCACCCGGCCACCGGTGCCGGCTGATCACGGCCCCACCAGCCACTCGGGTCACAGGCGCATCGCCCCGGCCGCGGCGGGCCATGATCATGTGATGAAAACGTCACATAGACCGGCAAAGTACACATGATCATGGAAAAGCAGGCGGCGGCACCGGAAAGTCCACACGATCATGCTCCGCTGCGCCAGGCGCAAATAGGCGGGCCCCGTCAGCGCGCCGGGCGGGGCCTGGACGATGACCCAGCGGCGCCAGTCATTCTCCGCCCGGCCAATCGTTCATCGCCTGTGCAACTATTCTCTGATTCAGCAACTATTTTCTAGTCGGTTAATTTTTCTCTGTTGGGGCACGGGGCCTGTCGGGGGCGGGGGGTTTCCTCGCCGGGTGTGCGGCATCTGCGCGCCGGCCGCTCGCTGTCATACAGTCACCTTTAGGTTTGCGGGTCGGCGGGAATGCAGCTAGGGGGCGTATTGCTGTGATGCCCTGTCCGGTCCCGAAGATCACAGATATGGTCATGACTCACGAGCTGGCCCGGCCGTACGGAGCGAGGTCGCCGCATGAAGGTCGCTGTCGTCAAGGAGAACGCGCCGGGGGAGCGTCGAGTCGCGCTGGTGCCTGACACGGTGCCGAAGCTGCACGGCCGCCGGCGCCGAGGTGCTCGTTGAAACCGGGGCCGGCGAGGAGGCGTGGTTTCCCGATAGCGCCTACGCCGAGGCCGGCGCGGCCATCGTCCCGGCCGCCGAGCTCTACGCCCAGGCCGACGTGATCCTCACGGTCACCCGGCCCGGCCCGGACACCGTGCCGCAGCTGCGCGCCGGGCAGGCCGTATTCGGCATGCTGTCCCCGCTGACCGACCCCGAGCTGGCGCGTGACCTCGCCGCCCGGGGCGTCACCGCGGTCAGCCTGGACGGGCTGCCCCGCACCCTGTCGCGCGCGCAGCCGATGGACGCCCTGTCCTCACAGGCCAACATCGCCGGGTACAAGGCGGCCCTGGTCGCGGCGGCCACCTACGGGCGGTTCTTCCCGCTGCTCATCACCGCGGCCGGCACGGCGCGGCCGGCCAAGCTGCTCGTTCTCGGGGCCGGGGTGGCCGGGCTCCAGGCCATCGGGACCGCGCGCCGGCTCGGCGCGGTGGTCAGCGGGTACGACGTCCGCCCGGCCACCAAGTCCGAGGTCGAGTCGGTCGGCGCGACGTTCATCGAGCTGACCTCGGTGGGCCCAGCCGCCGGCGAGGGCGGCTACGCCCGCGCGCTGACCGAGGAGGAACGGGCCGCGCAGCAGGCCGAGCTGGCCGGCGACATCGCCCGCCAGGACGTGGTTATCACCACCGCGCAGGTGCCCGGCCGCCGGCCGCCGCTGCTGGTGACCGAGGACGCGCTCAAGGCCATGGCGCCCGGCTCGGTCATCGTCGACATGGGCGCGAGCGTGCTGGGCGGCAACGTCGCCGGATCCGTCGCCGGGGAGACGGTCGTGACCGACGGCGGCGTCACGATCATCGGGGCGGACAACCTCCCGGCCACGGTGCCGGGCGCCGCGTCGGCCGCCTTCGCCCGCAATATCTCGGCGTTGCTGCTGCACATGACGAGCGAGGGCGCCCTGGCCGTGGACACCGGCGACGAGATCCAGGCGGGCGTGGTCATCACCCACGACGGCAAGGTCGTCCAGGAGGCCACCGCGCGCCTGCTGGCGCCAGCGAGCGACGGAGGAGCCGATGTCGACGGCACTGGTAACTGACCTGACCATCTTCGTGCTGGCCCTGCTGGTCGGCGTCGAGGTGATCGGGAAGGTCCCGGCGACCCTGCACACGCCGCTGATGTCGGCGGCCAACTCGATCCACGGGATCGTCCTGGCCGGAGCGCTGCTCATCGGCCTGACCGCCAACAACGCGGTCGGCTACGTGCTGGCCTTCGTGGCCGCGTTCTTCGCCGCGGCCAACGTGGTCGGCGGCTATGTGGTGACCGGGCGGATGCTGAAGATGTTCCGGCGCCAGACGCCCGCCGCGCCCGCCGCGCCCTCTGCGCCCGCCGTGCCCGCCTCGCCGGCCGCAGCCGTGGCCGCGGCCGGCCCGGGACCGGGGCGGAATCACCCGACGGGAGGCGGCCCGCATGACCAGTTTCGACGCCGTCATCCAGCTGATCTATGTGCTCGCCGCGGCCTGCTTCGTCATCGGCCTGCACCTGATGAACTCCCCGGCCACGGCGCGGCGCGGCAACCAGGTCTCCACGGCTGGCATGGTCGTCGCCATCATCGTCACCCTGGTGCTGCTCATCCACGACGGCTCGGTCAGCGCGGTCGGCTGGATCGTCCTCATCCTGGGCGCACTGGCCGGGTCGGCCGTCGGCCTGTGGTCGGCGCGGACGGTGCAGATGACCGCCATGCCCCAGCTGGTGTCGATGTTCAACGCGGTCGGGGGCGGCGCCGCAGCCCTGGTGGCGGTGCACGACTACATCCACACCGAGAGCCTGCCCGGCGGGGTGCTCGGCACCACGACCGTGGCCACCGTGCTGGACGTGATCATCGGCTCGGTGACCTTCTCCGGGTCGATCATCGCCGCCGGGAAGCTCCAGGGACTGATCCCCGGCCAGCCCATCATCCTCCGCGGCGGCCGGCTGGCGAACCTCACGCTGGCCGTCATCATCGTCGGGACGGCGGCGTACATGTTCGCCGCGGCCAGCCTGCCGGCGCTGCTGCTGCTTGTCCTGGCCTCGCTGGGATTCGGCGTGATGATGGTCCTGCCGATCGGCGGGGCCGACATGCCGGTGGTCATCTCCCTGCTCAACGCGTTCACTGGCACCGCGGTGGCCATGGCGGGCATCGTCATCAACAACTGGGCGCTGATCGTGGCCGGCGCGCTGGTCGGCGCGTCCGGTGGCATCCTGACCAAGCTCATGGCCGACGCGATGAACCGGTCGCTGGCCAACATCATCGTCGGCGGGTTCGGCACCGGCGACGCGGCGGCCGTCGTCGCGGGCCCGGGCGGGGACGCCCACGTCCGGTCGATCGCGGCCGACGACGCGGCCATCCAGCTCGCCTACGCGTCGAAGGTCATCATCGTGCCCGGCTACGGCCTGGCCGCCGCCCAGGCCCAGCACGCAGTGGCCGAGCTGGCCAGCCTCCTCGAATCACGCGGCATCGAGGTCAGCTACGCGATCCATCCCGTGGCCGGGCGGATGCCCGGCCACATGAACGTGCTGCTGGCCGAGGCGAATGTGCCCTACCCGCAGCTGAAGGAGATGGAGGAGATCAACCCGGAGTTCCCGCGCGCGGACGTCGCGCTGGTGATCGGCGCGAACGACGTCACCAACCCGGCCGCCCGCCGCGCGGGGACCGCCATCTCCGGCATGCCGATCCTCGACGTGGACCAGGCCAAGAGCATCATCGTCGTCAAGCGCTCGATGGGCCACGGTTACGCGGGCATCGACAACGAGCTCTACACCGATCCCAAGACCAGCATGTACTTCGCCGACGCCAAGACGGCGCTGGCCGATCTGACCGCTGCGGTGAAGACGCTGGTCGCTTAGTACTTAACCGCCAGGGCGTGCCACGTGTGGCCGGCGTCGGTGGTGCGGTAGACGGTGCCGATCTGGTTGCCGGCGTTGTCGATCGTGTCGCAGACGACGACGCCGGTGGTCGGGCTGGGGAAGGCCAGGTCGGTCCAGAAGGCGCCGCTAGGCTGGCCGAGGAGCGACGTCCAGGTCTTCCCGGAGCTGAACGTGACCTCCAGGTCGAAAGCGGTCGCGATCGTCATGGTCGTGGCTGACGCGGCGGCGAACCGCTGCTGGTTCGGGGAGGTGAACACCGGGCCGGACGGGCTGAACGTGGCGCCCAGGCGCGGGGCGATCCAGACCTGCTTGTCGTTCTGGCCCGGCCGGCGCTGCTCGGGCTGCCGCCGCATAGCGCGACGGGATGGCCCTGGCGGACGCCGCCGAGCAGGGCAGCGGTCGAGACCGGGCACGGCAGCGGGGCGGCCCGGAAACGCGCCCCGTCGCGGGAGTACCAGTAGCGGGCGGTGGCGTAGTTGCCGCCCAGGTAGACCTGCAGGGTGCCCACGGTGCTGACGTCGCCGTAGGTGATGCCGCCGGTGACCGACAGCCCGGGAACCGGGCGCAGGACATTGGCTCGGTCGCCGCCGGAGTAGATCGCGGTGGAGCTGGAGCCGCTGGCGCTCTGGGTGGTCACCAGCGCGAACAGCCGCCCATCGGCGATGGCCAGCCGCCCGATGTACGTGCTCGTGGCCGAGGCCGGAACTCCGCGCAGGTGCACCGGCGACCAGTGCCGCCCTTCGTCCCGGGTGGCGGCGACGTACGTGCCGTCGGTCACGGCGATAACCCCGCCAGCCCAGGTCACCTCGGGCTGATCGTTGTCGGCCGGGTACGGGACCGGGGGCGCCCCGAGCCGCCGCCAGTGGCGGCCGCCGTCGCCGGTCAGGCTCAGATCGGGCTTGGCACCGGGCGTGCGGGACGGGTAGCTGAGCACAATCCCCCGCTGGGGCGCGGGCCAGCTCGTGGACATGGGCAGGAGGCTGGTGGGTGCCACCGGGGCCGGGCGGACCGCGGCTCCGGCCGGGCCCGGCCAGACCGGCCAGACCGGCCACGCTCAGCACGCATCCCGCAGCCGCAACCGTCATGCATCGTCTCAGGTTCATGTTCTCCGAGACGGCGAAGCCGGGGCCCGGGTTGGACCGGAAGCCAAATTTCCCCCAGAATCGAACGCGTCACACCGGCAGGTGGACGCGTACCCCGTCTCGTTCGGGATCCGGGAAAGGGCATGTGGCCTCGGCGGCGCGCCGAGCTAGCGGCGGGAGATCGGCTCGCGGCCCGGCGGCTGAGGCGGCCGGGGCCGGCCTGGATCGGCGGGATCTTGCGCTCGGCCAGCTTGTCGGTGAGTTCCAGGCGCTCACCGTGGTGGAAGATCCCCAGCGGCTCACCCTCGAGCAGCTCGTAGGTGGCTTCGCGCCCGGTGACCGTCACCCGGATCAGCCGCTCGCGGTACCGGAGGTGGAACCGCATCCGGGAGATGCCGCCGGGCAGGCGCGGGGCGAAGGTGAGCGTTCCTCGCGCCGCTCGCATCCCGCCGAACCCCTCGACCAGCGCCAGCCACGCGCCAGCCAGCGACGCCATGTGCATGCCGTCGCGGGTGTTGCGCTCCACGTCGCGGAGGTCCATGAGCGCGGCTTCGGCCAGATAGTCGTGCGCCAGCTCGAGCTGGCCGACCTCGGCGGCGATCACCGCCTGGGTGCAGGCCGACAGCGATGAGTCGCGCACGGTGAGCGGCTCGTAGTAGGCGAAGTTCCGCGCCTTCTCCTCGGCCGTGAACGCGTCGCCGCGCAGCTGCATCGCGAGCACCAGGTCGGCCTGCTTGACGACCTGCTTGCGGTACAGGTCGAAGTACGGGTAGTTGAGCAGCAGCGGGTAATGCTCGGGCGGGGTGTGCTCGAAGTCCCACACCGCGTGCTGGGTGAAGCCCTCGTGCTGCGGGTGCACGCCGAGGCGCTCGTCGTACGGGATCATCATGCGGGCGGCCGCGTCGCGCCATCCGGCCGCCTCTTCGGTGGTCACGCCGAGGCCCTCGGCCACCTCGTCGTACTTCTCCGGCCGCGTCCGCGGCGGCGGCCATGTTCCGCTGGGCCATCAGGTTCGTGAAGACGTTGTTGTCCTTGATGGCGCTGTACTCGTCGGGCCCGGTGACACCGTCGATGCGGAACCGCCCCTCGGCGTCGTGGTGGCCGAGGCTGCGCCACAGCCGCGCGGTCTCCACCAGCAGCTCGACCCCGACCTCCCGCTCGAACTGCTCGTCAGCGGTGGCGTCGACATAGCCGATGACCGCGTTGGCGATGTCCGCGTTGATGTGGAAGGCGGCGGTGCCGGCCGGCCAGTAGCCGGAGCACTCCTGGCCGCGTATCGTCCGCCACGGGAACGCCGCGCCCTCAAGGCCCAGGTCGGCGGCGCGCATCCGCGCCTCGGGCAGGACGGTCTGGCGCCAGCGCAGCACGTCCGCGGCCGCCGACGGCTGGGTGTAGGTCAGGACCGGCAGGACGAAGGTCTCGGTGTCCCAGAACGTGTGCCCGTCGTACCCGGGCCCGGTCAGGCCCTTGGCCGCGATCGGGCGGACTTCGGCGCGGGCGCCGGACTGAAGGACCTGGAACAGCGCGAACCGCACCGCCTGCTGGATCTCCGGGTCGCCCTCGACCTCGACATCGGCGCCGGCCCAGAAATCGTCGAGGTAGCTCCGCTGCTCGGCGAGCAGCCGCTCCCAGCCGGTGTAGCTTGGCCAGGCCGGGCGGCCGCGACCTGATCGTGGACCGCGGGGCGGGAGCGCTGGCTCGACCAGCCGTAGCCGACGAACTTCACGATCCGCAGCCGCTGCCCCAGGGCACCTCCGCCGCCACCGTCATCCGGCCGACATCGGGGTACGCCTCGCTGTGCACCGACATCCGCTCCGGGCCCTCGACCTCGTGCTGCATCCCGGCCGCCATGCGCAGGCCGCTGGCCCGCGTGCTGTGGACCAGGATGGCCCGGCACTGGCCGTCGTTGTCGGCCTGGTACTCCTCGCTGACCAGCGGGGATTCGAGCAGGGCGGCGGTGCGCGGGTCCCGGCCGGTGTCCGGGAGCTGCTCGTTGGCGACCAGCTCGGACTGGGCGACGAACCGGAGCGTCCCGTCCACCGGTTCCACGGTGTAGCAGATCGCGGCGATGGCCCGCTGGGTGAGCGAGACGATCCGGGTCGAGGTGACCCGCACCCGCGACCCCGCCGGGGAGCTCCAGTCCACGTGACGGGTCAGCGTCCCGGCCCGCAGGTCCAGAACCCGCTCGTGCGAATGGAGGGTGCCGTAGCGGATGTCGAACGGCTCGTCGTCCACGAGCAGCCGGATCAGCTTGCCGTTGGTGACGTTGATGACGGTCTGCCCGGACTCCGGGAATCCGTACCCGGCCTCGGCGTACGGCAGCGGGCGCTGCTCGTAGAAGGAGTTCAGGTAGGTACCGGGCAAGCCGTTCGGCTCGCCCTCGTCGAGGTTGCCGCGCAGGCCGATGTGGCCGTTGGACAGGGCGAACACCGACTCGCTCTGCGCGAGCAGGTCCATGTTGAGCCCGGACTCTCGCAGCATCCACGGCTCGACGCCGTACGCGGCCTGCTTGATCATCGTTCCCTCGCGCTCTAGTCGAGAAGTTCGGCCAGGTCCTTCACGACGATGTCCGCGCCGTGTTTCCGCAGTTCCTCCGCCTGGCCTACCCGGTCGACCCCGACGACCAGCGCGAAGTGGCCGGCCCGGCCGGCTCCACCCCCGCGAGGGCGTCCTCGAAGACCGCCGCATGGTCGGGCGTGATCTTGAGGTCCTCGGCGGCGGCCAGGAACGTGTCGGGGGCCGGCTTGCCTTTCAGGTGGCGTTCCTTGGCGACGACGCCGTCCACCCGGGTGTCGAACAGGTCGGCGATCCCGGCGGCCTCGAGGACCTGCACGGTGTTGGCGCTCGAGGACACGATCGCGGTGCGCAGCCCGGCTGCCCGGGCCCGCTTGATGTATTCGATCGTTCCCTCGTAAACCTTGACGCCATCCGTTTCGATCTTCTGGATGACCAGCTCGTTCTTCTGGTTGCTCAGCCCGTGGAGGGTGGGTGTGCCGGGCGGGTCATCCGGGCTGCCTTCGGGCAGGTGGATGCCGCGGGACTCGAGGAAAGACCGCGTGCCGTCCAGCCGCGGCTTGCCGTCGACGTATTCGTCGTAGTCGTGGACGTCGTCGAACGGCACGAACGGCTGGCCGGTCTGCTCGGACCACTTCCGCAGGAAATCGTCGAACATGGCCTTCCACGCCGCGGCGTGGACGAGCGCGGTCTGGGTCACCACGCCGTCCATGTCGAACAGGCAGGCTTGCGTTCCGGCAGGCAGTCCGAGCATGTGATTCCGACCTTCGCTGCTAGCAGTGCCGCTCCGGTGATGAAGCACTGGCGGCCTCGTGTCTGGGCCGCTCGTCTGGGCCGCTCGTCTGGGCCGCCCGCCGGTGGCCGGATCTAGCTGCGGCACCCCCACGCGTCCGGGACCGGCCAGACCTGGCCAGATGCCGCGGCTAGCTGCGCCGCGCCGATCGTGGCGTCCCCACCCCGCATGGCCGGGACACGTTCATCGTAACCGCCGGGCCGCTGGTTATTCGGCGGCCGGGGATTGGGCTGGTCAGGACGGCTCGGGCGATTCAGGCAGCTCCGGCAGGTTGCCCTCGTCGTCGATGTCGAACTCGCCGTCCTTGACTCCGAGGACAAAGGCGTCCCACTCGGCCTCGGTGAAGTACAGCTTCGGGCCGTCCGGATCGCTGGAGTTCTGCATCACGTAGAGCTTGGCCTCGCCGGCCTTGTGCGGGGCGCCGGAGGTGTCGGTGGTGATGATCACCTCGACGCCGCCCTGCTCGTCGTCGCCCGGCATGCTCACGTGCTGGACGTCGCCAGAGGATTCCATCGGGGGCACCCGCACTTCCTGGTCTCGGTGCTGCGATTGTCGATGGGTCTGTAGAAGACCGCAGGTCGTGCACCGAATGGCACACGACCTGTTTGGTAGCCCCGACCGGAGTCGAACCGGCGTTACCGCCTTGAGAGGGCGGCGTCCTAGGCCACTAGACGACGGGGCCATGCGGCGCGGCTGGCAATACGCCGACCCGCACGGAAGAGCCTTGCGACCTGCTGAATCACGTGGCCGCACGACCCAGCTGACCGGCCGGAGAACCGGCGCTCAGATCGAGCAGCACGGCCCACCGCGGAAACATCAGCCGGTGCGTAAGGTTAGCGCACACCTAGAACCACGGCAAACGGAGGCCCGGTCTCCGATTGCGGCCGGGCGGTAGACCGTGCGCGGGGGGCTCGTCGGGGCCTCGAGCCTGCGCCGGGCGGGATTTCCGGTCAGGTCACTGGGTCGGCAAGGCCAGTTTTTCCACTTACTGCCCGGGGCGGCCCCCACCGCACGCAAGGGTTTCCTCCCCACATCCGGGCTCAATGGCCAGCTTTTCCTACGAGCACGGCGATCTCGCACATATCAGGCGCAGAACGGGGAATCAAGGGACTATGGTCACTTTCGTCATCGTTCTTCTGATCGTCGGGCTCATCGCTGGGCTGATCGCCCGGTTGCTCGTGCCCGGCCGGGACCCCATAGGCCTCGTTGGCACCATCATCCTCGGTGTCGTCGGGTCCTTCGTCGGCGGGTTCGTGGAGAACCTGGTCGAGTTCCACACGGTTTCGGTCAATTCATTCCACGCCACCGGCCTGATCGGCTCGATCATCGGCGCCATCATCCTGCTGCTCCTGCTCCGCCTCAGTGGCCACGAGCGCGGCCGGTCCCGCCGCCGCGCCTTAAGCTCCCGCACTCCCCCCTGCGGGAAACCGGCCGGCCCAGGGCCCCGCGCCCCCGCGCTGCCATCCCCCCGGCAGCCGGGCCGGCCACGGCCACCCCGCCCCCGCTTCACCCCCCCCAGCGGGGGCGGGGTCCGGCCCCCGGCCACACCGGGTCCCCGGACCGTTAGACCACCCGCCCATCGGCCGAATGGCCCGGCGCACTGCGCGCTTGGCGGGTGAGTGGTTTCGGCGGGACACTACGCCGGCGCTGCCCCGCGCGTAAGCCACCGAGCTCTAGGGCTCCCGGGGACGCTGACATGGGCCTCCCCCGGACGGCCAGGCGTGCGTCGCGGCCGGGGTGGCCAAGAACTCTCCGGCATGCAAAAGGCCCGGGGGGAATCCCCCGGGCCAGCACGGCGGGCCGGAGCCAAGTTGACCGAGGGTCAATGACCAGGCAAAACCGCCTCTGCTGGGGTACCAGGACTCGAACCTAGACTAACGGGGCCAGAACCCGTCGGGCTGCCAATTACCCCATACCCCATCGCAGCGGCCCCGCCGGAGCCGCTTGCGCCCACGCAGTCTAGCCGACATCCCGCACCGCAGCCAACGCGAGCCCGGCAGGCCGTGTCGCCACCTGATCGCGTTCCCGAACCCCCCGAAGCCCGCCTCACTGGCAACACCAGCACCACGACTCGCGCCACCGCCGGGCGGCGGAGGGGTATCGACGGGATCGGGTCGATTTTCCGCGGATCTGCGGAAAACACAACCCGATCAATGCAACCGCCCGGGCCGGGCGCCCCCGGACACGCCTCCCCACCAGAGCGCCGCGGCGTCCGCTGCTGCCTCATCGGCTGGTCAGCTCACCCGCCGCGGCTCCCGCACCGGCCGCGTCGTGCAGCCAGCACAGTGCGCGGTGGCCGGGGCCAACCGTGGCGTCCGGCGGCCTGGTCGCGCAGACGTCCATCGCGTGCGGGCAGCGGGCCCGGAACCGGCATCCGGTGCCGAGCGCCGCCTCACGCCGCTCCGCTACCCGTCCCGGCCGCGTCGTGCGGGCCGCCTGCCGGGCCCGGCGAGCCGCCGCCAGTTTCTCCCGTGACGCGGCCGGATCCGGGGCGGCGGAGGCCAGCAGCTGGGTGTAGGGATGGGCCGGGCGGAGGATCACCTCGTCGGCCGGCCCGCGCTCCACGATCTCCCCGCGGTACATGACCATGATGTCGGAGGAGAAATGGCGCGCCGTGGCCAGATCGTGGGTGACGTACAGCAGCGCCAGGTTGCGGTCCCGCTTGAGCCGGTCGAGCAGGTTCAGGATCTCCAGCCGGATCGAGACGTCGAGCATGGACACCGGCTCGTCGGCCAGCAGGACGGCCGGGCCCGCGGCCAGGGCCCGCGCTATCGCCACCCGTTGCCGCTGGCCACCGGACAGCTCGTGCGGATGCTTGGCCGCCACCTCCTCAGGCGGGGATCGAGATTTACCGAACGAAGCAGTTCATGGACGTCCTCGTCCAGGCGCGCGCGGCCACCGCCCCCTGGAGCAGCAGCAGCGGCCGCGCCAGGTGATGGTGGATCGGTGGATCGGGTTCAGCGAGGCGAAGGGATCCTGGAAGACGATCTGCACCTGGCGCCGGTAGGCCCGCAGGCCCCGGCCGCGCCGCCCCGCCTCCTGCCCGTCGAGCAGGATGGTCCCCTGGGACGGCTTCACCAGCTGCGCGACCGCCCGCACGACCGTCGATTTCCCGCTGCCGCTCTCGCCGACCAGGGCCAAGGTCTTCCCGGCCTCCAGACCGAACGAGAGGTGGTCCACCGCCCTGACCGGCGCGCCGCCCCGCTGGTGGAACTCCACGGTCAGATCACGCACGTCGAGCACGCTCATGCCGCATCACCGGCCCCGGTTCCTTCGCTGACCGGCGCGCCGCTGGCCATCCGGAGCTCGTCCGGTGGGCCGCCCGGCCGGTGATCCGGGTCCTGCAGGTGGCACGCGGCCCGCCAGGCGTCCTCCCCGTCCACGGCCCGTTCGCTGAAATGGCGCTCCTTCAGCTGCCGCAGCCGGGGGACGACGGTGCGGCAGGGCTCGAACGCGTACTCGCACCGGGCCACGAACGGGCAGCCGGGGAAGTCGTCCCGCAGGTCGGGCGGGGTGCCGGGATCCCGCGCAGCTCCCGCCGCACGGCCCGCATGTCCGGGAACGAAGGAGCAGGCCCAGGGTGTACGGGTGCGCGGGCGAGAGGCCCACGACCTCCGACGGCGCGTACTCGGCGAACTGCCCGGCGTACATCACCGCCAGCCGGTCGCTGACCTCGAGCAGCAGCGACAGGTCATGGGTGATGAAGACGACGCTGAAGCCGAGGTCCTCGCGGAGACGCTCGATCTCGTCGAGAATCTCCCGCTGGACCACGACGTCGAGCGCCGTGGTCGGCTCGTCCATGATGACGATCTCGGGTTCGAGCGCCAGCGCCATGGCGATCACCACCCGCTGGCGCATCCCGCCGGACAGCTCGTGGGCGAAGCCGCGCAGCCGCGCCGGGTCGATGCCGACCATGTCCATCAGCTCGCGGGCCCGCGCCCGGCGCGCCGCGGCGTCCATGCCCGGCCGGTGCGCCCGGAAGATGTCGTCGAACTGCCGGCCGAGGGCGGTGACCGGATTGAGCGCGTTCATCGCGCTCTGGAACACCATCGAGACCTTGTTCCAGCGGAACTCGCGAAGCTGCTCGCCCGCCAGGGCCATGACGTCGTGAGCGGTCCCGTCCCGGCCGAAGAACTGGATGGAGCCGCCGGTGAACTCGGCCGGCGGGCGCAGCATCCTGGTCAGCGCGTAGGCGAGCGTCGACTTGCCGCAGCCGCTCTCGCCCGCGATGCCGAGCACCTCGCCCCGCCGGAGCTCGAAGCTGACGTCGCGCACGGCCCGCGTCGGCCGACGGCCGGCGTACTCGACGCAGACATGTTCGGCCCGCAGGATCACTTCGCCGCTCATGACGCCGTCCCGCGAGGGCGGCGGGCCCGTCTGGCGCATCCTGGGCCTGATCCCGGCGCGGCTGGGCCGGGCCCCTCGGGCGGTAGACGCGCAGCCGCGGGTTCAGCAGCTCGTCCAGGCTGAAGTTGATCAGGGCCAGCCCCATGCCCAGGAGCGCGATGCACAGCCCGGGAGTGAGGATCCACCACCAGGCCCCGCCGACTAGCGCCTCGTCGCTGTAGGCGATGTTCAGCATGTTCCCCCAGGTGAGCAGCGTCGGGTCGCCGAGGCCGATGAAGGCGAGGGCGGCCTGGGTCAAGATCGCGAAGATCATCCCGAAGATGAACTGGGAGACGATGATCGGCAGCTCGTTCGGCATGATCTCGACGAGCACGATCCGCCAGGCCCGCTCGCCGGAGGCGCGGGCGGCCAGCACGTACTCGCGGTTGCGCACGGACAGAGTCTCGCCCGCAGCACGCGGGCCGAGGCGGCCCAGCTGGTCAGGGCGATGATGACGATCAGCGGGACCAGGCCGTTGGACTTCACGTAGGCCAGGATCACGATAATCAGCGGCAGCATGGGGATCACCAGGACCACGTTGGACAGCAGGCGAAAGCGCGTCGTCGATGAACCCGCCCGCATAGCCGCCGCTGATGCCCAGAACGACCGAGATGATGGTGGCGAGCAGCGCCGCTCCGACCCCGATTTCCAGTGATGCCCGGGTGCTGACCACGAGCTGGGCGAACACGTCCTGGCCGGTCTCGTGGTGTCCGAGCCAGTAGTGCGCCGACGGTCCCGCGTACTGGGGGCCGCCGATTTGTCCGGGTGGCTGACGAAGAACGGCCCGATGAGGCCGAGCAGCGCGAAGAACCCGACGATGCCCGTCCCCGCGACGAGGCGGCGGGAGCGGAACGCCTCGCGCAGGCGCCCGGCCAGGCGCCGGGACGCCGGCCTCCGCCCGCCGGCGCCGGGCCGGGCCGCCTGGCCCGGTCCCGCGCCCGGCCCGGCCGCCGTGATGCTGGAGGCGGTCATCGCGCGATCCTCGTCCGGGGGTCGATGAATCCGTACATGAGGTCCACCACGAAGTCGGCACCGAGAACGGCGAGGGTGATCACCAGGAAGATCCCTTGCATGAGCGGGTAGTCGTCGTTGCCGACGGCCGTCACCAGGCGGAAGCCGATGCCCGGGTAGGAGAAGACGTACTCCATGGCGATCGCGCCGCTCACCACGAACCCCAGGGAGATGGCGAACCCGGAGATGCTGGGCAGGACGGCGTTGCGGGCCGCGTAGCCGAGCATGACCCTGGACGGCTTGAGGCCCTTGGCCTCGGCGGCGAGCGACGTAGTCCTCGGACAGCGTGGAGACCATCATGTTGCGCATCCCCAGCAGCCAGCCGCCGATCGAGGTGACGATGATGCTGAGGGCGGGGAGGATCGCGTGCTGGACGGCCGAGGCGATGAACGGCCCGTTCGAAGCCGACCGTGAGGCCGCGCTCGTGTCGTAGCCGTTGCTCGCCGGGAGCACGTGGAACACGTTGGTCCGAAGACGTAGACGAGGATCAGGCCGAACCAGAAGTACGGCATCGCGGTGAGCAGCGTCGGTCGACGGCACGATCGCGTCGAGCCTCGACCCGCGCTTCCAGCCGGCCAGGGCGCCGAGCCCGATGCCGATCACGAAGCTGATGACGGTGGCCGTCCCGACCAGGATCAGCGTCCAGAAGATCGAGCTGCTGATCTCCGAACTGACCGGCGTCGGGAAGTCGGTCACCGACAGGCCGAAGCGCGCAGTGGGCCAGGCTGTCGAGGTACTGCCCGTACTGGGCGACACATTGCCCGAGCCGAGGCCGAGCAGCTTGGTCAGGGTGGCGGCCTCGGTCCGCGGAGTCGGGCCCGCCTGCTGCATCCTCGCGATAGCGCCTGGACCGGGTTCCCCGGTATGAACCGGGGGAGGAAGAAGTTCACGGTGACCGCCAGCCACGCGGCGGCCAGGTAGAAACCGAGCTTGCGGGCGATAACGCATGCGCGCTCCCTTAGCCGTCGCCGGGTGAAGGGACCGCGGGCTCCCGCGGGGCCGCGGCACCACCCGGTGGCGGTCACTTCACCGGCGTGAGGTGCATCGCCACCCACCCGATGTCCGGCTGGATGCCACACGCCGCGCCGCGTACGGGTCGGACAGCGTCGGATAGCCGGTCACGACATGGCCGTTGAACTCGATCTCATTTTGGGAGTTGAACAGGGGATGTCCGGCAGTTGCTGGGTGAAGGTCTGCTCGATCTTGTAGAACGCCTGGTTCTGCACGGACGTGTCGTTCGTCCCGGCGATCTGGGCCAGCGCCGCGTCGACCTGCGGGTTCTGGTACGCGGTTGTAGTCACCGACCGAGATCGGCGGTGCCCGATCGGCGGGGCGACCGCGCTGGCCAGCAGGATGTAGTAGTAGGAGTACGGGTCCGGCGTGTATCCGTGGCTGGCGATCAGCATCTGGAAGTTGCCGCTGGACTGGTCGGCGATGAACGTCGCGTACGCGGGCTGGGCGATGGTCAGGTTGATCCCGGCCGGCTTCAGCTCGCTCTGGACGATCTGCAGGACGCTCAGGTAGTCGGTGTAGCCGGACACCATGTCGACGGTGAGTTGCAGCCGCGTCTTGATCCCGGCCCTGGTCAGGATGTTCTTGGCCGCGCTGGCGCTCGGGGTGCCGAACGAGGCGCTGGCCAGTGACGGGTCGAGCTGCGCCTGGTAGTTGGGCAGGATCAGCGCCTCCGGGTTGGTCGGAAGGCGTAACCGCTGTAGACCGTGTTGCTGATGTAGTTACCGGTCGATCGCCGCGCTGATCGCCTGCCGGACGGCCAGGCTGGCCGTCGGCCCCTTCGCCATGTTCGGCACCAGGAACGCCGTGGCCAGCGGGATGTCGCTGACGGCGTACTTCGGGTCCCGGGCCAGGTAGAGCTTCTTGATCGACGGGATGAAGTTCCCGACCCAGTCGATCGTCCCGTCCTCGATGGCCGCGTCCGACGACGTATTGCTGTTGTAGGCAGCCGAACCGGATCGTCTTGAATTTCGGCAGTCCAGGCATGTAGTAGTGCGGGTTCGCGGTGAACGTCATCGCCTCGGTCGAGAAGCTGGAGAGCTCGTAGGCCCCGGTGCCGACCGGATGCTCGTTCAGGTACGTGGCCGGTGCCGCTGATCGACTGCCAGATGTGCTTCGGCAGGATCGAGTTCCCGGCCGAGAGCGTAATAGGCGTCGGAGTACGCGGGCTTGGTGAAATTGATGGTCACGGCGTAGGTGCCGTCGGCTGAGACGCTGGCCAGCGGGATACCGTAGATGTTGAGCGCCGCCGAATGCAGCGCCTGGTCAAAGGTGAATACGACGTCGGCGCTGGTGAAAGGCTTCCCGTCGGTCCACGTCACGTTGTGCTGGAGCTGGACGGTGACGGTCTTGCCGCCGTTGGACCAGGCGTAGCTAGTGCCCAGCCAGGGCTTGACGTCGCCGGACTTGGCCGTGTCGAAGAAGAACAGGGGCTCGTAGATCATGCCCCACGCGGGATCCTCGTGCGTCGGTGAGAACGGGCTGAAGTTATCGGCGAAAGTGCCAGCGGAGCCGGTGGTGACGGTGAGCACGCCGTTCGTGACCCGAGCGAGGATGCGCCGCCGGTGCTGCCGCTGCTCCCGCAGGCGGCGAGGGCTCCCGCCATCACGAAAGCAGCGGCGACCGCGGCAATCGATCGCATATTCCAGTGTCTCATCGTCGTAGACACCCACTTTCAGCTGTCGTCCTTCGCGCTGGGCGCGATGTCGGCAGGCCGCGGCAATTGCCGCTTCCACGGCCGCGCTGGCTGTCCCGTCGGACCTCCGGCCCGGTCTCGCCACCGCAGTGGCGGGGAACCGGCGGCGGCCGCCGCCGGTTCTTGTGCCGTGATCGAAGCACTATACCGGTTAAGTGTCAACCCGCAGCGCCCCCGGCCGGGAAACGAGGCAGCCACTGTTACGTCGCGAATGAGTCCCGGAGGGCGGGGGCGCTCTCGCGCCGGCCGGGCCTCCTCGATGGCGCCATTGGGTAAGCCAGAACCTACTCTTTGGCGCCATCGAGCACGTTGGAGGAGCGACTGGGCGAGGTGTGCGGTCAGGTGCGTGAGCGGGCGCCCGCACCAGCCGGATCGCATGTACACAGCGGCGCCTTTGTGGCCAGTAGAGGAACCACAAAGGCACCGCTGTAGTCGCGGCGCGCGGGGCGCGGGAGGGGAGGGCGCGCGGGAGGGGAGGGTGCGGGGTGCGCGGGGTGCGCGGGGTGCGCGGGGTGCGCGGGGTGCGCGGGGTGCGCGGGGTGCGCGGGGAGCACGGGGAGCGGGAGCGGAGCGGAGCGGAGCACGGGGTGCTGGCGGGAGCGGAGCGGAGCGGAGCACGGGGTGCTGGCGGGAGCGGAGCGGAGCGGAGCACGGGGTGCTGGCGGGAGCGGAGCGGAGCACTGGGTGCTGGCGGGAGCGGAGCGGAGCACTGGGTGCTGGCGGAGCGGAGCGGAGCGCGGGGTGCTGGCGGGAGCGGAGGTTAGTGGCGGGGTTTGCCGGTGCTTTCGCGGGCCATGAGGACGGGCGGGGGCTCGCGGAAGTCGCTGACCTCGGCGCCGGCGGCCATCTGGCTGAGGAGGCGCGCGGCCTTGGCCCCGGCGGCGGCGATGTCCCGGCTCAGGGCGGTCAGCGCCGGGTGGACCAGTTCGCACAGCATGGAGTCGTCCCAGGCCATGACCGACAGGTCACCCGGCACGTCCACGCCCAGCCGCTGCGCCTCACCGAGCCCGGCGACGGCCATCACGTCGTTGTCGTACAGGATCGCGGTCGGCGGGTCGTCGCGGCCGAGCAGTTCCCGGGTGGCCTCGCGCCCCGAACTCCCCGGTGTAGTCGGCCTCGACCGAGTCGCCTCGATTCCGGCGCGGGCCGCGGCCTCATGGAAGGCGTCCGTGCGGATCTTGGTGTGCCAGTACCGCGGAATGCCGGTCACCCGGCCGATGCGCCGGTGCCCGAGCCCGGCCAGGTGGGCGATGGCGGTCTCGGTGGCCGCCCGGTCGTCCTGCCAGACGGCGGGCAGCGAGCCGGACGCCCGGGGGGTGCCGATGACGACGGCCGGGATGTTCAGCTCTTCCAGGACCGCGACCCGGCGGTCATTGAGCTGCAGGTCGACGAGGATCACGCCGTCCACCCGCCGCTGGGCCCACCAGGTCCGGTACATGGCGATCTCCGCGTCCTGGTCCTCGGCCAGCGTGAACAGGAGCGTGACGTGGTTGCCGGACAACTCGGCCTGGATGCCGGAGATGAGCTGCATGAAGAACGGCTCGATACCGAGCAGCCGCGCGGGACGGTCGATGACCAGACCGAACGCGCCTGCCCGGCCGTCAGACAGGGCCCGGGCGGCACTACTGGGCTGGAATCCGACTTCCTGCGCGATGGCCAGGATGCGCTCGCGGGTGGCCGCCGATACACCCGGCTGATTGTTGAGGGCGAACGACACGGCGGCCTTGGTCACGCCGGCGCGCCGGGCGACATCGGCGATCGTCGGACGCTTCACCGAATGCCCCTTTCATCGCCCCATGCGCGAGATTGAGCGTGGTCCGCGCCGGGCGTCCGCTGCCCACGCCTGGCCAGTCTACCCGCGGCGATCATGGGATTCCGGCCCGCAAACGGGCGCGCGAGAGCGGCCGGCCACACCCGGGCGGGCCGCTTCCTTCACGCCATGAACCACGATAAACGACATTGACACTTAACCGGTATAGTGCTTCGATCGCAATGGCCGCCGAACGAATCTCCCGTGTTTGCCCCGGCGGCGAGGCGGGGGACACAACCGCAGAGGGGAGTTCTTCCGCATGCACAGAAACGCCGCCAAGATCACCACCGGCGGGCCGGGCGGGCCAGACGGGCCAGGCAGGCTGGACGGGGCAGACGGGCCTGGCGGGGTGGCCGGGGCAGGCGGGGCACGCGGGGTGACCGGGGCAGGCGGGGCACGCGGGGTGACCGGGGCAGGCGGGGTGATCGGGTCTGGTGGGGCGGGCGGGGCGGGCGGGGCGGGCGGGGAGCCGGTCAACTGGCTCGGGGCCAACTTCTGGTCACGGACCGGAGGCCCCCTGATGTGGCGCAGCTACGACGGCGGCACGGTCAGCGAGGAACTCCGCGTGCTGCGCGACCACGGCATGACGATGACCCGGTCGTTCTTCTACTGGCCGGACTTCATGCCGGAGCCGGACCGGATCGACGAGGACATGGCGGCCCGGTTCGCCGACTTCCTCGACCGGCACGTCGCGGCCGGCCTGGCCACGGTGCCGACCTTCATCGTCGGGCACATGTCCGGCGAGAACTGGGATCCGGCCTGGCGGGGCGGCCGCGATCTGTACTCCGACGTGTGGCTGGTCGCCCGGCAGGCCTGGTTCGCCGGCGAGATGGTGCGCCGGTTCGGCCCGCATCCGGCGGTGTGCGGCTGGCTGGTCAGCAACGAGATGCCGATCTACGGCGGCAAGGACGCGCCGCACGAGGTCGTCGCCTCCTGGGCGCAGATCATCCGGGACGCGGTGCGCGCGGCCGGCGGCGGCCAGCCGTTCTCGCTCGGCGACGGGGCCTGGGGCATCGAGGCCAGCGGCGAGGAGAACGGCTTCCGCCTGACCGACATCGCATCCCTGTGCGACTTCCTCGGCCCGCACTGCTACCCGATGAGCGACGACCGGATCCGGCAGAATTACGCGGCCGCCTGGAAGTGCGAGCTGGCCGGGACGTTCGGCCGGCCCGTCGTCCTGGAAGAGTTCGGCCTCAGCTCCGATCACGCCTCGGGCGACAACGCCGCGCACTACTACCGCCAGGTGCTCCACAACAGCCTGCTGGCCGGCGCGACCGGCTGGATCGCGTGGAACAACACCGACTTCGGCCTGGCCGGCCAGGACCCCTACCGGCACCACGCGTTCGAGCTCAACTTCGGCCTGACCGACGCGGCCGGCACGCCGAAGCCGCCAGCTCGCCGAGGTGAAGGCGTTCGCCGAGACGCTGCGGGCCACCGACGCCGTGCACTGCGAGCGCGCGCCGGCCGACGCGGCTCTCATCGTGCCGGACTACCTCGGCACCGCCTACCCCTTCACCGACCCGGAGCACGGCCGGTACCTGGAGCAGACGCTGGCCCAGGCCTACGTTTCCGCCCGGCTCGCGGACGTGCCGGTGGCCCTGGCCCGGGAAGGCGACGGGATCGGCGGCGACGCCCGGCTCTACCTGCTGCCATCGGTGAAGCAGCTGCTGGCCACCACCCCGGCCCGGCTCGAACGGCTGGCCTCCGGCGGTGCGTGCGTCTACTTCTCGTATTCGGCCGGCATCGGGGACTGGCACCGTGGCCCGTCCTACGCGGGTCTCAACGCGGCGTTCGGCGTGGAGCACGAGCTCGTCTACGGGCTGGCCGACCCGATCGAGGACGACGAGGTCGTCTTCACCGTCACCCGCGACTTCGGCACCCTGGCCGCGGGAACCCGGCTGACCTTCCGCGCCGCGGGAAACGAGCACAGCCGGTCCTACCTTCCGGTCCGGCAGGCCGGCGCCGAGGTCATCGCGGTGGACGGCCACGCCGGCAGGCCCTGCTCGAGCGCACCACCGGCGGCGGCTCGCTCGTGCTGTGCACCTACCCGATCGAGCACATGGCCGCCGTCACCCCGCGCGTGAACCCGGACGCCACGGTCGCGCTGTATGACGCGCTGGCCGTCCACGCGGGCATCGCCCGGCCCGTGGTCGCCGACGACCCCCGCGTCGCCTGTGACGTTCTCGTGCACGCCGACGGCACCCGGTTCGCCTGGCTGGTGAGCCACGCGCCGGAACCGGTGACGGTGAAGCCCGTGCTGGGCGCCGGTCTCGGCCTGGCCGCGCTGGACGGCGACGCCATCGAGACCAGTGTCACGCTGCCTCCGTTCGGTATCGGTGTCTTCCGCCTGAGCGGCCCGGGGCGCGGCGCTCCGGAGCCCGGCCCGTGACCAGCCGACGGCACTGGGCCCCCTGCACTGGGCGGCCTGCCCCGATACCTTTGGGGGCGGCAATTGTCACGATGATCGCGATCGCTCGACTGTGGCCCGGAGGCACGCATGCCCTGGTTCGACCTTCCGCTGGAGCAGCTGCGCCAGCACCGCACCGAGACCGCCGAGCCGGAGGCGCTGGCCCAGTGGTGGGACGAGCGACTGGGCGAGGCGCACGCCGCCGCCCGGCCGGCCCGGGTCATCCGGCACGAGCCCGGTATCTACGGGCCACTCGACGTGCACGACGTCGAGTTCTCCGGCGCGCGCGGCGACCGGATCCGCGGCTGGTACCTCCGCCCGCCCGGTTCCGGCGGCCGGGACGTCCCGGTCGTGGTCAAGTTCATCGGTTATGGCGGCGGGCGCGGCACCCCCACCGAGCACACCGCGCTGCCCGCCACTGGGTACGCCGTCCTCGTGATGGACACCCGGGGCCAGGGCGGCCGCTGGAGCACCGGGGCGACCGGCGACCCGGCGGCCAACGGGACCGGCCCGGAAAACGCGGCCGTCATGACCCGGGGCATCACCCGGCCCGAGGACTACTACTTCACCCGGCTGTTCATCGACGCCGTCCGCGCCGTGGAGACCGCCGCCGAACTGGACGGCACGGACCCGGCCCGGATCGCGGTGAGCGGCGCCAGCCAGGGGGGCGCGCTGGCGCTGGCCGCCTCGGCCCTGACCAGTTCGGCGCTGGCCACGGCGAAGGTCGTGGTGTGCCACGCCGACGTGCCGTTCCTCTGCGACATCCAGCGGGCGATCACGCTGGCGCCCAAGGCTCCGTACACCGAGGTGCCGGAGTTCCTGGCCAAGAACGTGGAGCTGATCCCGGCGGCGCTGGACACCCTGCGCTACATCGACTGCGCGCTGCTGGCCCGGCGGATCACCGCCGAATGCCTGCTCAGCACCGGACTGATGGATGAGGTGTGCCCGCCGTCGACGGTGTTCGCCGCGTACAACGAGATCACCGCGGTCAAGGACATCGCCGTCCACCCGTTCAGCGGCCACGAGGTGCCGGCCTCGCACACCGAGCGCCAGATCCAGCACCTCAGGAAGGTGCTCCCGGCCGGGTAGGGCGCGCGGCCCGGCTCAGCCGGCGCCCCGTCTCAGCGGGTCAGGCGGTCAGGGATGACAGGGCGGCGTTCAGCCGGGACAGGGCGCGCTCGCGGCCGAGCAGTTCCATCGACTCGAACAGGGGCGGTGACACCCGCCGGCCGGTGACGGCCACGCGCAGCGGGGCGAACGCGGTGCGCGGCTTCAGCCCGAGCCCCTCGATGAGCGCCGCCCGGAGCGCCTCCTCGATCGACGGCGCCGACCACGCCCAGTCGGCCACGTCCTCCAGCGCGCCGGTGGCGGCCTTCAGTACCCCGGCGGCGTCCGCCGTGAGCACCTTTTCCGCGTCCTCCGGGGCGATGGTGAAGTGGTCCTCGTCGACGAGCAGGAAGGCCAGCATGTCCGGCGCCTCGGTGAGCCGGGAGATCCGCTCCTGGATCAGCGGCGCACCCGCCTTGATCAGGCGGGCGTGCTCCGGCGAGGGCTTCTCGGTGACCAGGCCGGCGCGGTGCAGGAAGGGAATGATGCGGACCACGAAGTCGTCCGGGCCGAGCGCCCGGATCTTGTCGCCGTTGATCGCCTCGAGCTTGCGGGCGTCGAACTTGGCCGCGTTCTTGTTGACCCGCGCCAGGTCGAATTCGGCGGCCATGTCCTCCAGGGTGAACACTTCCCGGTTCCCGCCCGGCGACCAGCCCAGCAGCGCCATGTAGTTGCAGATCGCCTCGGGCAGGAAGCCCTCGTTCCGGTACCAGTTGACCGAGGTGACGCCGTTGCGCTTGGACAACCGCTGGCCATCCGGGCCGAGAACGAGCGGCAGGTGCGCGAAGACCGGGAAGTCCTCGTCCTTGACGCCCATGGCCCGGTACACCGCGATCTGGCGTGGCGTGGAGGACAGCAGGTCCTCGCCGCGCACGATGTGCGTGATCTCCATCATCACGTCGTCGACCGCCACGGCCAGCGTGTACAGCGGGCTGCCGTCCGCCCGGACCAGGACGAAGTCGGGGACGTCCCGGTGGCTGACGGTGATCTCGCCCCGGATGACGTCGGTGAACGTCGTCGATCCCTCGGGCATGCGGAGCCGGAGGACGGGCTTGCGTCCCTCGCCCTGGTAGGCGGCGATCTGCTCGGGGGTCAGCGACCGGCAGTGCCCGTCGTAGCCGCTCGGGCCGCCGGCCGCGCGGGCGGCGGCCCGGCGCTCGGCGACCTCTTCGGTGGTGCAGTAGCAGTGATAGGCGGCACCGGACTCGTAGAACCGGCGGGCCCAGTCGGCGTAGATGTCGAGGCGCTGACTCTGAAGGTACGGGCCGTGACGTCCGCCGACGGTGGGCCCCTCGTCCCAGCTCGAGGCCCAGCCAGCGCAGCGTGTCCAGGGCCGAGTAGATGTATTCGTCGGTCACCCGGGCGCGGTCGGTGTCCTCGATGCGCAGCACGAAGGTGCCCTTGGTGCTGCGCGCGAACGCCCAGTCGTACAGCGCGGTACGGATGTTGCCGACATGCAGGTCCCCGCTGGGCGATGGCGGGAACCGGACCCGCACGGGCCGCTGCTGATCCTCAGTCACGGATGATCACCCTGTTCCGGAGCGTCCCGATGCTCTCGATCGTCACCGATACCTCGTCGCCGTGCTGCAACGGCCCGACCCCGGCCGGGGTCCCGGTCAGCAGCACGTCCCCGGGCAGCAGTGTCATGACCTGGCTGACGTAGGCAACCAGCGTCGGCACGTCGTGCAGCATTTCCGAGGTGCGCGCCCGCTGCTTGACCTCACCGTTCACCGACGTCGTCAGCGCGAGATCGGTGGGGTCGGTCATCGTCTCGATCCACGGGCCGAGCGGGCAGAACGTGTCGAACCCCTTGGCCCGGGTCCACTGGCCGTCCCGAGCCTGGAGGTCGCGGGCGGTGACGTCGTTGGCGCACGTGTAGCCGAAGATGACGTCCTGGGCGCGTTCCATCGGCACCTCACGGCAGAGCCGGCCGATGATGACCGCAAGCTCGCCCTCGAAGTCGACCCGCTCGGTGAGCTTCACCGGGTAAGCGATCGGGTCCCCCTGCCCGGTGACCGACGTCGACGGCTTGAGGAACAGGACAGGCTCGGGCGGTGGCGCCCCGCCCATCTCACGGGCATGTTCCGCGTAGTTCTTGCCGACCGCCATGACCTTGCTCGGCAGCACCGGCGCAAGCAGGCGGACGTCAGCCAGCGGGAACCGCCTGCCCGTGTACCGGACGCCGCCCGGGTCGGTTCCGAATGGGTGCCCGTGCAGCTCCGCGATGACCAGCGGCCGATCCTGACCGCTGGCGGCCGCGGAGACGTCCACTCCGGTGGCCGGCACTGCTCCTGTGGCTAGCACTGCGCCGTCACCCTGGTCCTCTTCGACCACGCCATAGGCGACATCGCCCCCCATGGCGAACCTTGCGATACGCACGGCTCTCCTCACACTTCAACAGACGTGTTCCGATCCTTGCCGGCCCGCGCCCGCATGACCGCAGCGACCCTCCCAGCCCCAGAGCCTACTGAGGCCGCGGACTGCTACTGCTGGTAATTCTCGACCTCGACGGCTGGGCGGACGTTCGCCTCACTCGGGTCCTCGCCGAACTCGCGGCGCGCCCGCCGCTGCCGGAGAAGGTCCCAGCACTGGTCAAGTGCCTCCTCGGCCGAGCGCAGCCGGGCGCGTTCGTCGGCGGTGTCCAGTTTGCCCTCGGCGGCCTGGGTGCGGAGCTCATGCTCGGTCTGGATGAGCTCGTCGATGCGGCTGAGGATTTCCTTGTCGTCCATGTCACCACCGTAAGAGCTTTTCCTGTGCGGTGTGCGGCGGGGGCGGCGGTGCGGGCCCGCGCCGCAAGGCCGGGCCGGTCGCCGCATGCGCGGGGCCAGCGCCCGCGCCCGGCGGTTCAGGCCGGTCGCGGGCCGCGCGGGGCCAGTGCTCGCGCGGACACCGCCACCCACACGGAGAGCGCGACCGGGATGCCCAGCGCTACCGGCAGGCCGGTCAGGCTGGCACACGCCCCGATGACCACCGGTCCGCCGGCCAGGCCCAGGTAACCCAGGCCGACGACGCGGGCGAGACCGCGGCCGGGCCGCGCCGGATCGGCCCGGCCGCCCGCGGAAAACACCTGCGGGACGACGCAGGACAGACCGGCGCCCAGCACCGCGAATCCCGCCAGGCCGCCGGCGATGCTGTGGCTGAGGAGGCCGCCGGCCAGGCCGGCCGCGGCGATCAGGCCGCACCCGCGGACCAGCCGGACCTGACCGAACCGAGCGGCCAGCCGGTCGCCCGCCAGCCGGCCGACGGTCATCATGACCGAGAACACGCCGTACCCGACGGCGGCCAGGCCGGCCGACGCGCCCAGGTTGTCGTGCAGGTAGACGGCGCTCCAGTCGCCGGCCGCCCCCTCTCCGACCAGGCCGCACAGCCCGAGGATCCCGAGCGCGAGGACGACCCAGCCGGTCCCGGGCCCCCTCCGCCGCGCGGCCCCGGAGGGCCGCCGACCACCGGCGCCGGCACCGGCGGCGGCAGGCACCCCATCCGACGTCCCATCCGTGAGAGCGGCAGGCGTCCCATCCGTGAGAGCAGGCAGGCGTCCCATCCGTGAAGCAGGCAGGCGTCCCATCCGTGAGACGCAGGCGTCCCATCCGTGGAGCGGCCGGCGTCCCATCCGTGAGGAGCTAGGCAGGCGTCCCATCCGTGGAGCGGCAGGCGTCCCATCCGGCGGCCCGGCCCGTGGCCCATCCGGCGGCGTGGCCGACGTTCCGGCGACCGTCCCATCCGGGAGGGCGGCGGCAGGCGTATGCCGCGGGCCGGGCGGGCCGGGCGGCCGGGTGCGTCCGGGGCGGGCGCCGGCAGGCCGGACAGCCAGCGGCCGGCGCCGGCCGCCACCGCGGCGGCCGGCAGGCCGGCGGCGATGAACGCCGGCTCGGGGCCGATGCCGGCCCACGCGAAGGCGCCGCCGAACAGCGCGCCGGCGAATCCGCCCAGGCTGTAGCACGCGTGCATCGAGGCCATGACCGGCCGCCGGTACGCGGTCTCCACGCGGACGCCGTGCGAATTCATGGACACGTCGAGGGTGCCGCCGGCGATGCCCGTAGCCAGCAGCGCCACCATGAGCCCGGCCATGCTGCCCGCGATGCCCGGCGCCAGGAGCAGCAGGCAGGTAACCACCCCGGCCACCCGGGTCATGGGGCCGCTGCCGAACCGGTCGACCAGGTGGCCCGCGGCCAGCGTGCCGAGCATGAGCCCGACCGGCACGGCCAGCAGGGCGATCCCCAGCTGCCCGTCGCTCAGCGCCAGCCGCTCCTTGACCGCCGGGATCCGCGCCACCCAGACCGCCGACGTTATCCCCAGGACGAGGAAGTAGGTGCTGACCGCGATCCGCGCGCCGCGAGGCGGCTCCCCCGCCTCCGTCACCGCCATGTCCACGTAGGCGCCTTCGTAGATGCCCTAACAACCACAATGGCGCCAACGTGTACATCGGCGAACGCCTCGCGGCGGCGCACCCAGGGGGTCAGGCGGGCTGGTGGCCGGCGCGCAGGAGGCAGTAGGTGACTGCTTCCTCCAGCGCCTGCCAGGACGCGGCGATGATGTTCTCGTCCACGCCCACCGTGTTCCAGCTGCGCCCGCTCCCGTCGCCCGATTCGACCAGGACGCGGGTCACCGCGCCGGTGCCGTGGGTTCCCTCCAGGATCCGGACCTTGTAGTCGGCGAGCTCCAGGGTGGCCAGCTCCGGGTAGACCTTCTCCAGCGCGATCCGCAGCGCCTTGTCCAGCGCGTTGACCGGGCCGTTCCCTTCGCCGGTGGCGACGACGCGCTCTCCCTTGGCCGTCACCTTGACCGTCGCCTCGCTGACCACCGCGCCGTCGGTGCGCCGCTCGACGATGACCCGCCACGACTCGACCGAGAAGTACCGGTGGTCCCGCCCGGGGACGAGCTCATCCCGGAGCAGGAGCTCGAACGAGGCGTCGGCGGCCTCGAAGGTGTAGCCCCGGGCCTCCATGTCCTTGACCCGGTCGACCACCCGGCCGAGCGCGGCCTTGTCGCCGGACAGGTCGTAGCCGAGTTCCTTGCCCTTGAGCTCGACCGATGCGCGGCCCGCCATGTCCGAGACGAGCATGCGCATGTCGTTGCCGACCAGTTCCGGGTCGATGTGCTGGTACAGCATCGGGTCCACCTTGACCGCCGAGGCGTGCAGGCCGGCCTTGTGGGCGAAGGCGGAAAGCCCCACGTACGGCTGGTGCGCGGCCGGCGTCACGTTGGTGACCTCGCTGATCGCGTGGGAGATCCTGGTCATCTCCGGCAGGCAGCCGTCGGGCAGCACCGGGCGCCCCTTCTTGAGCTGGAGCCCGGCCACGACGCTGAACAGGTTGGCGTTGCCGGCCCGCTCGCCGTAGCCGTTCGCGGTGCCCTGCACGTGGGTCACGCCCGCGTCCACGGCGACGAGCGTGTTGGCCACCGCGCACGCGGTGTCGTCGTGGCAGTGGATCCCGAGCCGGGCACCGGTCGCCTGGGTGACGGCGGTGACCACGTCGCCGAGCTCGTTCGGCATCATGCCGCCGTTGGTGTCGCAGAGCGCGACCACCTCGGCGCCCGCCTCGGTCGCGGCCCGCACCACCTCGAGCGCGTAGGCCGGGTCGGACCGGTAGCCGTCGAAGAAGTGCTCCGCGTCGAGGAACACCCGCTGGCCGTTGTCCCGCAGGTGGGCGACGGTCTCCCGCACCATGGCCAGGTTCTCCTCCAGCGTGGTGCGAAGGGCCAGCCGGACGTGCCGGTCGTGACTCTTGGCCACCAAGGTCACGACCGGCGCGCCCGACTCGCGCAGCGCGGCGACCTGAGGGTCATCGGCCGCCTGAACGCCGGCAGGCGGGTCGCGCCGAACGCGGCGAGCTGCGCGTGCTTGAGATCCAGCTCGCGCTGAGCGCGGCGGAAGAATTCGGTGTCCTTGGGTATGGCGCCGGGCCAGCCGCCCTCGATGAAGCCGACCCCGAGGCCGTCGAGCTGCTTCGCGATCGCCAGCTTGTCAGCGACCGTCAGGTTCAGGCCCTCCTGCTGGGCGCCGTCCCGCAGGGTCGTGTCGTAGACGTGGAAGCTGTCGTCAAGCATCATCGCTGTCCGTTTCTTGAGGTTGACTATCGAGCCCACCAGCGCGTGCCCCGGCAGGTCATCTGGCCCGCACAAAGCAAAAGACCCCTCGCTGCATGCGAGAGGTCTGCGCGTCCGGGGGGTCCGGGGGGTCATCCCCCCGGGCTAGCACTGCGGGCTGAGGCGAAGCCGATCGAAGATCGGCGAGCAGCAGCCGCTGCCTCGGACGCGCCTGCCAATAATGATGCGGCCGGACGCCATGTCAGCAGTCTGCCACACGATACGAGTGCTGACACATTGATCTCACGATCTGAGACGTCATACGCCGCGGGCCGCCCGCCGCGTCCGCAGGCCCACGGTGCCGGCCGCCCGGGGATCCGGGTCGATATTTCCGCAGTATCTGCGGGAAAACGACCCGATCATGAAGGTGCCGCCACACCCCGGCCACTGTCCGCATTCGGCCGTTAACGCTATTTTTATGGGGGCCGCGGAGATGTTAAGGCCGCGTTAACTGTGGGACGCCTATTGTTCTCATCAAAAGTGACCGAAGCCCCCGCGCCATGCTCGGTCAGCAAGGCAGCAGACGTCGCGCATTAGGTAGCGAAATGAGCACGACCAACGGAATCCGGAGCGCCGAGGCAGCGCGCGATGCGGCGCTGCGCGATCTCGACTTTCACTGGGGCGGCGCCTACCGCGTCGCGGCCGGCACCGGCGGCTGGATGGCGACGCGGCGAGACGACGGCCGGCCGCTGATCGCGGGCAGCCCGGACGAGCTGCGCGCGTTGATCCTGGCCGACTATTCGGCTCAGCCCGTTCCCCGTGATCTTCGCCCCGGCTCGACCTGCCCTTGGAATGGAGCCTGAGGCAATGTTTGACTTTGAGCCCCTGCCGCCGCCCGGCGCCAGCGTCCAGGCCGAAGCGCTACGCGTGGCGTTCCCGGATTACCAGGTCAGGCTGGCCAAGATTGGCGGCGAGCACCGGTTCGAGGTCGTGCGCCGGCGCGGCGACGGAAATCCGTGGTGCCTCATCTCCACCGACGCCCGCGAGATCTGGCGGAACCTCAAGGCCAGCTGAGCCGCGGCGCCGGACCGGCCGGCGCCGCGGTGGCCCGGTTCAGCAGACCTTATGAATCCAGCCGAACGGATCTGGACGTTGCCCACACTGCAGCCCGAGGAGTTCCTCCCGCAGGCGCATCGTGACCGGGCCGGGGCTGCCGTCGCCGACCAGCCAGTCACCGGAGCGGCCCCTGACCTTGCCGACCGGGGTGATGACCGCCGCCGTCCCGCAGGCGAAGACCTCGGTCAGCTCGCCGGACGCGCTGTCGGCCCGCCACTGCTCGACTGATATCCGGCCCTCGACGGCCGGGATGCCGAGGTGCGGCGCGAGAGTCAGCAGGGAGTCGCGGGTAATGCCGGGCAGCAGCGTCCCGGTCAGGGCCGGGGTCATGATCCGGGCGCTGGCCCCCGAGCCGTAGACGAAGAACAGGTTCATCCCGCCCATTTCCTCCACCCAGCGATGCTCGGCGGAGTCGAGCCAGACGACCTGGTCGCAGCCGTTGTCGGTGGCTTCCTGCTGGGCCACGAACGCGGCGGCGTAGTTGCCCCCGCATTTCACCTCGCCGGTACCGCCCGGTGCCGCCCGGGTGTAGTCGTCGCTCAGCCAGACGGTGACCGGCTTGACCCCGCCGGAGAAGTACGACGCCGCGGGCGAGGCGATGACCGAGAACAGATACGACGACGAGGGCTGGTTGACGCCCAGCCCCCGCTGGGTGGCGATCGTGAACGGGCGCAGGTAGAGGCTGTTTCCCTCCGCCACCGGCACCCACTCCCGGTCCTGGGTGACCAGCAGCTCGAGCGCGCGGAGGAAGGTCTCCTCCGGTAGCTCCGGCATGGCCATCCGGCGCGCCGAACCGTTGAACCGGGCCGCGTTGGCCTGCGGCCGGAACATCACGATCGAGCCGTTCTCCTGGCGGTAGGCCTTCAGCCCCTCGAAGAACTCCTGCGCGTAGTGGAAGACGGCGGTGGCCGGGTCCAGCATGAACGGGCCGTACGGCTCCAGCCGCCCGTCGTGCCAGCCCGCCTCCGCGGTCCAGCGGAGCGTGACCATGTGGTCGGTGAACAGCACGCCGAACCCGGGCGCCGCCAGCAGCCGCTCCCGTTCGGCCTCCGGGACCGGGTGGTCGGACGGCCGCAGGTCAAAGGCAATCTCGGTCTGCGGGCTCGCAGTCATCATCGCAGGAATCCTCCCTACCGCCGGCAACGCAGCGGAGCATGCTGAAACCTTACGCCGGAAGACCGGGTGTGCGGCCGCTGCCACCTGCACGGCAGCGTCCCACAGCGGCCCGGGGGCCGCGTCCGCGGCCACCTCCCGGCGTCAACCAAGTGAGCCAGCTCCGCCGCGCCCGGGGGTTTCCGTGCGCGGCGCCCTGGCGGCGGCACGGGTTACCTGCCGCCGGATCGGCCCGGGCGGCCCGGATCACGCGCCGCCCGCAAGGCCCGGGCCGCGCGCGGACGCGCCGCCCTAGCCGGCTACTCGCTCGGCGATGTCGTCGCCGATCTCCACCGTGCTCCGGCCGGCCCACGCGCCCTGTCGCTCCAGCAGATCCTCCGCGACCGCCTGCTCGATCTTGGCCGCCTCCGCGGTCAGTCCCATGTGGTCGCAGAGCAGCGCCGCGGACAGGATCGCCGCGGTCGGGTCGGCCTTCTGCCGGCCGGCGATGTCGGGCGCGCTGCCGTGCACCGGCTCGAACATGCTCGGCGCGGTGCCCTCGGGGTTGATGTTGCCGCTCGCCGCGAGGCCGATCCCGCCGGCGACGGCGGCACCGAGGTCGGTGAGGATGTCGCCGAAGAGGTTGTCGGTGACGACGACATCGAAGCGCTCGGGCTGGGTGACGAAGAACATCGACGCGGCGTCGACGTGGCAGTAGTCGACCGCCACGTCGCCGAACTCCTTGGCCAGGCCGTCGACGGTCCGCTGCCAGAGGTCCCCGGCGTAGGTGAGCACGTTGGTCTTGTGGACCAGGGTCAGCTTCTTGCGGGGCCGCGCCATCGCCTTGGCGAACGCGTACCTGGCCACCCGCTCCACGCCGAACGCCGTGTTGAGGCTCTCCTGCGTGGCGATCTCGCCCGGCGTGCCCTTGCGCATGACGCCGCCCGCGCCGGTGTACGGGCCCTCGGTGCCCTCGCGGACCACGACCATGTCGACCGTTTCCGGCCGGGCCGCGGCCAGCGGGGTGGCGACACCCGGGTACAGCCGGACCGGGCGGAGGTTGACGTAGTGGTCGAGCTCGAACCGGAGCCTCAGCAGCAGCCCGCGCTCGAGCACGCCGCTGGGCACGCTGGGGTCGCCGACCGCGCCGAGCAGGATGGCGTCGTGGCCGCGGATCTCCTCCAGCACCGCGTCCGGCAGCGTCTCGCCGGTCCGGTGCCAGCGCCGCGCGCCGAGGTCGTAGCTGGTCTCGTCGAATGTCACGTCGCGGGCGGCCACCCGCAGTACCTTGAGCGCCTCCGCGACGACCTCGGGGCCGATGCCGTCTCCGCCGATAACTGCGAGCCTGATGGTGCGAGAAGCCATGTGCGGAAACCTTGATCGTCGGGTAGCACGTTCGGCCGGCGTGCGGCGACTGCCGCACGCCGGCCGCATCTGGTCAGTCTTCTTCGGAGCCGATCCAGCTCATCAGGGGCCGCAGCCGCGCGCCGACCTGCTCGATCTGCTCGGCGTGCTCTGCCTCGCGCCGCTTGAGGAAGTTCGGCTTGCCCGCGTCGAACTCCTCGACCAGTTCCCGCGCGAAGCTGCCGTCGCGGATCTCGCCGAGGATCTTCCGCATCTCCTCGCGGGTCTGCTCGTTCACGATGCGCGGGCCGCGGGTGTACCCGCCGAACTCCGCGGTGTCCGAGCACGACCAGTACATCTTGGAGATGCCGCCCTCGTACATGAGGTCGACGATCAGCTTCATCTCGTGCAGGCACTCGAAGTAGGCGATCTCCGGCTGGTAGCCCGCCTCGACCAGCGTGTCGAACCCGGCCTTGATGAGCTCGGAGACACCGCCGCACAGCACGGTCTGCTCGCCGAAGAGGTCGGTCTCGGTCTCCTCGGTGAACGTGGTCTTCAGCGCGCCCGCGCGGGTGCCGCCGATCGCCTTGGCGTAGGCCAGGGTCAGCGGCCAGGCGTTACCGGTCGCGTCCTTCTCCACCGCGACCAGCACCGGGACGCCGCGGCCCGCGCTGAACTGGCGGCGGACCAGGTGCCCAGGGCCCTTCGGCGCCACCATGCAGACGTCCACCCCGGCCGGGGGCTGGATCAGGCCGTACCGGATGCTCAGCCCGTGCGCGAAGAACAGCGCGTCGCCGTCGACCAGGCTCGGCGCGATCGCCTCCGTGTACAGCGCCCGCTGCAGGTGGTCCGGAACCAGGACCATGATCACGTCGGCCTGCTCGCACGCCTCGGCGGGCGTGACGACCGGAAGGCCGTCGTCGGCCGCCTTCGCGCGGCTCTTGGAACCCTCCGGCAACCCGACCCGCACGTCCACGCCGGAGTCCCGCAGCGAGAGCGCGTGCGCGTGTCCCTGACTGCCGTACCCGAGCACGGCGACATGCCTCCCCTGGATTGCCGAGAGGTCCGCGTTGTCGTCGTAGAAAATCTCTGCCACTGCCTGGCCTTTCTCATGTTGTGTGCTAACTGCTGCGGAGCCGGGCCATGATGGCGCAGCCCGTTCGGCCGAAATGATCAGGCGCTGCGCTCGACGGGACGCAGCGCGCGGTCGGTGATGGACCGGCCACCGCGCCCGACCGCGACCATGCCGGACTGCACGAGCTCCTTGATCCCGAACGGCTCGAGGACCCGGATCAGCGCGTCGAGCTTCTCCCGGTTGCCGGTCGCCTCGACGGTGACCGCGTCCAGCGCCACGTCCACCACCTTGGCCCGGAACAGCTGGACGGTTTCGAGCACCTTCGACCGGCTCTCGCTGTCCGCCCGGACCTTGATCAGGAGAAGCTCGCGCTGGACGGCGAGCCCTGGCTCGAGCTCAACGATCTTGAGCACGTTGACCAGCTTGTTGAGCTGCTTGGTGACCTGCTCGAGCGGATGCTCCTCGCAGTTCACCACGATCGTCATCCGGGAGATCGCCTCCTGCTCGGTCGGCCCGACCGCCAGCGAGTCGATGTTGAACCCGCGCCGTGAGAACAGCCCCGCGATCCTCACCAGCACGCCCGGCTTGTTTTCCACCAGCACGGACAGCGTATGCCTGCTCATGTCGTTCGATGCCTTCCCTGGCTCACTCTGCGCGCCTGCGTAGATCACTCTGAGCTGCCCCAGTCGGGGGCCATGTCCCGGGCGAACTGGATCTTGTCGTTGCTGGTGCCGGCCGGGACCATGGGCCAGACCATCGCGTCGTGGTGCACGATGAAGTCGACCACGACCGGCCGGTCGTTGATCGCCATGGCCTGCTCGATCGCCGCGTCCACGTCGCCGGGCTCCTCGCAGCGGATGCCGACGCAGCCGTACGCCTCGGCCAGCTTGACGAAGTCCGGGATCCGCGTGCCCCTCGCACCGGCGGGGCCGCCCGGGGACGTGGTGCCGGCCTGGCCCAGGTTGGTGTTGGAGTAACGCTCGTTGTAGAAGAGCGTCTGCCACTGCCGGACCATCCCGAGGTTCCCGTTGTTGATGATCGCGACCTTGATCGGGATGCCCTCGATCGCGCAGGTGGCCAGCTCCTGGTTGGTCATCTGGAAGCAGCCGTCGCCGTCGATGGCCCACACGCAGGCGTCCGGCAGGCCCACCTTGGCGCCCATCGCGGCCGGGACCGCGTAGCCCATCGTGCCCAGGCCACCGGAGTTCAGCCAGGTCCGGGGGTTGGAGTAGTTGATGAACTGGGCGGCCCACATCTGGTGCTGGCCGACGCCGGCCACGTAGACCGCCTCGGGGCCCGCGATCTCGCCGATGCGCTTGATCACATGCTGGGGCGCCAGTGACCCGTTGGCCGGCTCCTCGTAACCCAGCGGGTAGGTGCTCCGCATCCCGTTCAGCTGAGCCCACCAGGCTTCGTGATCGCCCTGGCGCCCGGCCTGATGCTCGGCCCGGACGGCCGCCACCAGGTCGGTGATCACCTCGCGGCAGTCGCCGACGATTGGCACGTCGGCCCGGCGGTTCTTGGAGATCTCCGCCGGATCGATGTCGGCGTGCACGATGGCCGCGTCGGGCGCGAAGGAGGCCAGGTTCCCGGTCACCCGGTCGTCGAACCGGGCGCCCAGGGCGATGATCAGGTCGGCCTTCTGCAGGGCGCCGACCGCGGCGACCGTGCCGTGCATGCCGGGCATGCCGAGGTGCTGCGGGTGCCCGTCGGGGAACGCCCCGCGGGCCATCAGCGTGGTGACGACCGGTATGCCGGTCAGTTCGGCCAGCGTGAGCAGTTCGGGCGCGGCCTCGGCCTTGATGACGCCGCCACCGACGTAGAGCACCGGCCGGCGCGCGCCGGTCATCATCCGCGCCGCCTCGCGGACCTGCCGGGAGTGCGGCCGGGTCACCGGGTGGTAGCCGGGCAGGTCGAGCGGCACGGGCCAGGTGAAGTCGGTCAGCGCCTGCATCGCGTCCTTGGCGATGTCGACCAGGACCGGCCCCGGCCGGCCGGTCGAGGCCAGGTGGAACGCCTCCGCGATCGTCCTCGGGATGTCCTCCGCCTTCGTCACGAGGAAGTTGTGCTTGGTGACCGGGAGGGTGATGCCGGAGATGTCGGCTTCCTGGAACCCGTCCGTGCCGATCAGGCTGGTCGACACCTGCCCGGTGATCGCGACCATCGGCACCGAATCCATGTAGGCGTCGGCGATCGGCGTCACCAGGTTGGTCGCGCCCGGCCCGGAGGTGGCCATGCAGACGCCAGTCCGGCCGGTGGCCTGCGCATATCCGGTCGCGGCGTGACCCGCGCCCTGCTCGTGGCGGACGAGTATGTGCCGGACTTCGGTGGAGTCGAGCAGTGGGTCGTAGGCGGGCAGGATGGCCCCGCCGGGCAGGCCGAATACCACGTCGGCCCCCATCTGCTCCAGCGATCGGACCAGGGCCTGGGCGCCGGTGATCCGGGCCCGGCCGGCGGCGCCGGGGTGCCGCCCGGGAGGCCGCCGCCCGCCGCGGCGGCCGCGCCGTTGACGACGGCGGCCGGGTCCGCGGCGGCGCCCTGCCCGGCGCGGTCACCCGGCCCGTGGTCGCCCGGGGTGTGGTCGGCGGGGTCGCGGTCACCGGGGCTGCGGTCACCGGGGCTGCGGTGGCCCGGGTCGCCGGGACCAGTCCCAGTCTCCGGGGCTGCCATTCACGGCCGCGGCCTGCGAGTTCGCCGGCTCGTCCGGCGCGGCACCCGCACTGCCGGCATCGGTTCCGGCGGCCTCTCTATGCGCCGCCCGCGCGGCAAGGTCGAGCGGCGTGGGGCTCGCATGCGCGCGCGTGGGAGTGGCGGGTTTCGTCTGCTCAGTCATCCGATGGCTTCCTTGTCAGCAAGACATTCCGCTGCGAGTGCGAGCGCGAGCGGACGGGCATTAAAAAACCCCCCGTGCCGGTGGGCAGTCGAGGGGAGCGCGCAGAAGCTGTCTTGGTCAGCGGCCTGCGCGCCAGCCAAGTACCAGAATGCGGGTGCTTTTCACATCACACACGATGCCCTCTGAATCGCTCCGCGTCAACTTGGGGGCGTTTTTGTCTCGCATCCTGAGATACCCGGCCGCCACGGGCCCGGCGAACCATGATCGGGTGATGTTTTCCGCAGCATCTGCGGAAAACATCACCCGTTAATCCGCGTAGCCGCGGGGCCGGGTACCCGCGGGGCGCTGGCGACCTGAGGGGCCGGTGGGGCGGTGGGGGTGCGGCGCCGACGCGCCGCGCGACCGCGACGGTTACGACGCGGGAGCCGGGGCCTTGCCCTGGCGGGAGACGCCGGGGTTGCCGCCGCCGGGGGCGGTTTCGCCCGGCCCGCTAGGGCCGCCTGGACCGCCCGCGCCGCCCGCGCCGCCCAGGCCACCCGCGCCGCCCAGGCCGCCTGGCCGGTCGCGGTCGCCGGTCGAGGTGCGGATCAGCGATTCCACTCCCGGCGCGGCCATCGGCCTGGCCACGAGGAATCCCTGGCCGTAGCCGCAGCCCATCTCGCGCAGCATGCTCAGCTGCACCGGGTGCTCGATCCCCTCGGCCACCACCTGGATGCCGAGGTCGCGCCCGACCCGGACGATGGTCTGGGTCAGCAGGGTCAGCGTGTCGTCGCGTCCCAGGCCGGCCACGAACGACGGGTCGACCTTGATGATGTCGACCGGCAGCCCGCGCAGGTAGGCCAGCGACGCATACCCGGTGCCGAAGTCGTCGATCGCGAGCCGCACGCCCAGCCGGCGCAGGTCCGCCAGGCGCTCGACCATCAGGCCGCCGTCCTCGACCAGGACGCGTTCGGTCACCTCGAGCGTGAGCGCCTCGGGCGGGAGCCCGCTCTCGGCCAGGGCCGTCGCCACGGACTCGGGGAAGCGCGGCGCGTTGACCTGCCGCAGCGACAGGTTCACCGATACCCCGACGTTCCAGGACGACCGGCGCCAGGCCGCGCCCTGCGCGCAGGCGGTGGCCAGCACCCAGGCGCCGAGCGGCACGATGAGGCCGGAGTCCTCGGCCACGTCGAGGAAGTCCGCGGGCGAGACGGCCGCGCCATCGCGCCACCAGCGCACCAGGGCCTCGGCGCCGGTCACCCGGGAGGTCGCGAGGTCGACCACCGGCTGGTACTGGACGGTCAGTTCCTGCCGCGAGATCGCCCCCTGCAGGTCGCTGGCCAGTTCCAGCCGGCGGACCACGTCGGCGTGCATGTGGGCGGCGAACACCTCGACGCGCCCGCCGCCACTGTCCTTGGACCTCGACATCGCGACGTCCGCGTTGCGGAGCACCAGGCCGGGCTGCGAGCCGTCGGCCAGGGCGACTCCGACGCTGGCGGTCAGCGCGATGTCCCGGCCGGCCACGCGGAACGGCGCGGAACTGATCGTGCCGGCCATCCGCTCGGCGATGTCGGCGATGTCCTGCACGCCGGGCGCGCCGTCGATGAGCACCGCGAACTCGTCCCCGCCCCAGCGCGCGACCGTGTCGTGCGACGGGACGACGGCCCGGAGCCGGCGGGCGGCCTGCGCGAGCACCAGGTCGCCGGCGCCGTGCCCGACCGAGTCGTTGACCGCGGTGAAGCCGTCCAGGTCGAGGAAGATCACGCCGGCCTCGCTGCCGTCGCCGTGGCGGCGCAGCGCGTCCCGGGCCCGCTCCTCGACGTAGGCGCGGTTCGGCAGGCCGGTGAGGCCGTCGTGGAAGGTCAGGTGGGTCACCTGCTGGCGCAGCGCCACCTGGTCGCTGACGTCGCGCGCGGTGACCAGGAGCTGGTCGGGCTCTCCGGGCACCCGGTACCGCATCACCGTGGACTCGATGTGACGCCAGGTGCCGTCGGCGGCCCGGACCCGGCACGGGAACCGGCCGGTCAGGTCGCCGGCCGCCGCCCGGGCCCCACCGCCAGCCGCCCCGGCCGCCCCGGCCGCCCCGGCCGCCCCGGCCGCCCCGGCGGAATCGTCCTCGTCCTCGCCACCGGGCAAATCGAGCGCGGCATGCACCGCGCGCACCGCCACGGCCCGGTCCTCCGGGTGGACGAGATCCTCCAGGCGCATCCCGGCTACGTTGTCCGGCGCGTAACCGAAGTCAGCGACGGCCGGGCTCGCATACCCGATCCGTCCGGCCAGGTCCGCCACCAGGACGACGTCGCTGGTCCGGTCCGCGAGCTCGCGCAGGCTGCCGCTCGACTCGCGCCAGACGCGCAGGGCGGCGCTGTTCTCCCAGACCAGCACGAACACCCGCAGCACGAGGACCAGCAGGGCCGCCCCGCCCGCCACGGCCACGGCCAGCCCGGCCGGGCGGCTCGCGACCGCCACGGCCAGGCTCGAGTCCGGCTTGCCCAGCAGTTCCTTGAAGAGAACGACCAGCGTGGCCAGGCCGACGGCCGCCGCGGCCACGATCGTGGTCCGCCCGGACCCGACGATCCGGCCCGAGCCCGGCAGGGTGCGCGGTATCCGCCGCATCTCGGGCACCCGGGCCCGTGAGATCCACGGGGTCAGCCCGAGCAGGCAGAACGCGACCACCTGGGCCGCCTGCTGCGTGCCGGACTGGTGCCCGACCGACAGCCGGGACCCCATGCCCAGCGCGTCGCCGACGCCGATCAGGATCAGGGCCACGTACGGCAGGGCCACCCGCCGCCAGGCCGCCGTGAGGGCGGGCAGGAGCATGCCGAGGACGGCCGCGTCCACCAGCGGGTGCACCAGGCTCAGCAGGAACGTGCCGGGACCCTCACCCGAGTGGCGGTAGTCGGCGCCGAAGAGCGTGATCCAGCCGATGACCAGCAGGGCGATGGCCATGACGTAGCCGTCGGCGAGGGACGACAGGACAGAGCGCCCTTCGGGAGCCAGCCGGGGCTCCGCACCCTCGGGCCAGCCACCGTCCGGCGGTTCGGTTGCGAGCGCCGTGACCCCCACCACGAACGGTCCCATGGCCAGCAGGGGCGCCACGTCGGCCAGCGACAGCGGCGCGCCGGTGGTCCCGAGTCAGCCGGCGAACAGCAGATCGGCCAGCAGCCCGGCGAACCAGAACACCATGGCCCCGACCAGCCACCGGTAGCCGCGCGCGGTGCCGCCCGACTGACGGGACGCGCCGAGCCACAGGCTCACCGCCGCGGCAGCCGACGCCAGAAGGTCGACCACGTTCATCTTCGGCCCCCCGGAATCACCAGCTGCACGGGGCTCCTTCCAGCGTCATCGAGATAGTGGCTCACCAGCCTGGCGAGCACCTCTCGCACACGCTCGTTATGTTCCTGTGACATATCGTCACCGAGGGTAAGCAGCCCTCGGCTCCCGGCGGAGGTCACGATCGCTATACAGGGGAGCAAAGCGATCTCGCAACCGGCAATGACGCTCACTCTACGTACCGGAGGTCACGCTTCGGTTGAGGAAGGGAGTACACCGGGAGACATCTAAGATCAACGAGAGGCCTATGTGGTTATTTATCCAGTTCATCCTAGAAGGTCCGCCCATATGGCCGGCACGACAGCCGACGTGATTACGCGGTCTGTAATCACGTCCGCCCGGACCTGCAGTTGTGGTGGAGCATCGCCTTAAACGCACGCTTCGTGGCCGCCGCCGCAACGTCGCCGCGAAGCTGAAAACCGTCACCAGTGTTCGTTCGGCACAATTTTAATGAATTGCCCGGACTGCTGACCGCCGGGGCGGCGCGCCCGCCCGGACGGGGTGGGCATACGGCCGGGCCGGGCCGCTGGCCTAGACTCCATCCGAATCGGGAACGACGTACCCAGGCGCGGCGGCCACCGGGCCCGCCAGCCAAATACGGGCTGCGAGGGGAGAGGTCGCCGTGCGGAAGGTCCTCATCGCGAACCGCGGCGAGATCGCGGTACGCGTCATCCGGGCCTGCCGGGACGCCGGGCTGGCCAGCGTCGCGGTCTACGCCGAGCAGGACATCGACGGGCGGCACACACGGCTGGCCGACGAGGCGTACTCGCTGAACGGGACCACCGCCGCCGAGACCTACCTCGACATCGACAAGATCATCAAGACCGCGTCCGAAGCCGGGGCGGACGCCGTCCATCCCGGATACGGCTTCCTGGCCGAGAACGCGGACTTCGCCCGGGCCGTCATCTCGGCCGGGCTGACCTGGATCGGGCCCCCGCCCGAGGCCATCGAGGCGCTCGGGGACAAGGTCCAGGCCCGGCACATCGCCCGCGCGGTGAACGCCCCGCTCACGCCGGGCACCTCCGATCCGGTCTCCGGCCCCGAAGAGGTGGTCGCGTTCGCCCGCGAGCACGGGCTGCCCGTGGCCATCAAGGCGGCGTTCGGGGGCGGCGGGCGCGGGCTCAAGGTCGCCTGGTCGCTGGACGAGATCGAGGAACTGTACGCGTCCGCCGTGCGGGAGGCCACGGCCGCGTTCGGGCGCGGCGAGTGCTTCGTCGAGCGCTACCTGGACCGGCCCCGGCACGTCGAGACCCAGTGCCTGGCCGATGCCCACGGCAACGTGGTGGTCGTCTCGACGCGGGACTGCTCCCTCCAGCGCCGTCACCAGAAGCTCGTCGAGGAGGCCCCGGCGCCGTTCCTCACCGACGAGCAGGTCGCGCTGCTGCACTCCTCGTCCAAGGCGATCCTGCGCGAAGCCGGCTACCAGGGCGCGGGCACGTGCGAGTTCCTGGTCGCCCACGATGGCACGATCAGCTTCCTCGAGGTCAACACGAGACTTCAGGTCGAGCACCCGGTCAGCGAGGAAGTCACCGGCATCGACCTGGTGCGGGAGATGTTCCGCATCGCCGAGGGCGAGCCGCTCGGGTACGACGACCCGACCGCCCGCGGCCACTCGATCGAGTTCCGCATCAACGCCGAAGACCCGGCGCGTAACTTCCTCCCGGCGCCGGGGACGATCCGCTCCTGGCAGGTCCCGTCCGGTCCCGGCGTCCGCCTCGACGCGGGATACGAGCCGGGCATGACCGTGCCGCAGGCGTTCGACTCGCTGATCGCCAAGCTGATCGTCACCGGCGCCTCCCGCCGCCAGGCCCTGGAGCGGGCCCGCCGCGCCCTGGCCGAATTCGAGATCGACGGGATGCCGACCGTCCTGCCCTTCCACCGCGCCGTCGTCACCGATCCGGCCTTCACCGATGAGCCGTTCCGTGTGCACACCCGCTGGATCGAGACCGAGTTCAGCCCGGCCTGCCGCCGCAGGAGGCCGCCCGGGACGCGGACGAACCGGCGCCGCGCGAGCGGATTACCGTCGAGGTCGGCGGGAAGCGGCTGGAGGTGGTCGTTCCCGCCGTACTGAGCTTGTCCGGTCTGGGCTTGGCCGGTCCGGCTCCGGCCGGGGCCGCGTCAAGCCGGTCAGCCGAACGAAGGCGTGGTGGCACTCGCAGCAAGCGTGCGGCGCCAGCCGGTGGGGGCGACGAACTGACCAGCCCGATGCAGGGCACCATCGTGAAGATCGTCGCCGCGGACGGGCAGGCCGTGTCGGCGGGCGATGCGATCGTCGTCCTGGAGGCGATGAAGATGGAACAGCCGCTGACCGCCCACAAGGACGGCACCGTGGCCGGCCTGGCCGTCGAGGTCGGCCAGACGGTCACCTCCGGCACGGTCATCTGCCGTATTGAGGGCTGATGCGCCGATGAGCCGGCTGCCCGGTGACCCGGGAATCTTCGGCAAGCTCCGGTTCGCCGTCGGGTTCCGGCTGCCGCCGGCGAACCGCGACTGGGTCCGGCACGAGCTGACCGACGCGGGCTGGCGCGGCCGGACCGTGTTCCGTCATCTCGTCGTGATGGTGCCCATCTGCTGCGCCCTCGCGGCGCTGCCCGGCCCGCCGTGGCTGCGCATCATGGTGCCGGCCCTGGCCATCGTCGGCAGCGTGTTCACCGTGACCGTCTACGCCGACGACATCCGCATCGCCCGCCTCCGCCAGCACAAACTCCCCGTCCCCGACGACCCCGACCTAGGCCGCCCGGCCCATTAACGGGCCGAAGGCCCGCGCGGGCGCGACCCCGGCCCTTCGGGCCGGGTGAGCGGCTGGTGTCACGGCGAGCGCCGTCGCGGGGGGCTCCGGGGGGTCGCCCCCCGGGCTAATCCGCGAAGCTCATCAGCTTGCGGGCGGCTTCGGCCAGGCTGCCGGACAGGGACGGGTAGACGGTGAAGGTCTGGGCCAGCTGGTCGGCCGTCAGGCGCTGCTCGACCGCGATCGAGACCGGCAGGATCAGCTCGCTGGCCCGGGGGGCGACGACCACCCCGCCGAGCACGACCGAGGTGTCCGGCCGGGCGTACAGCTTCACGAACCCGTCCCGGAACCCGGCCATCTTGGCCCGGGGGTTACCCGCCAGCGGCAGCTTGACCACGGTCGCCGCCACCTCACCGGTCTCCACCGCCGTGGGCGAGACGCCGACCGTGGCGATCTCCGGGTCGGTGAAGATCGTCGCGGCCACGTGGCTCATCCGGATCGGGTGGACGGCCTCGCCGAGCGTGTGCCACATGGCGATCCGGCCCTGCATCGCCGCGACCGAGGCGAGCATCAGCTTGCCCGTGCAGTCCCCCGCCGCGTACACGCCGGGCGCCGAAGTCCGCGACACGCGGTCCACGGCCACGAACCCGCGCTCGTCGAGCTTGACCCCCGCGTCCTCGAGGCCGAGCCCGCTGACGCTCGGTTCCATGCCCACGGTGAGCAGGCAGTGCGATCCGCGCACGATCCGGCCGTCGGTCAGCGTGACCACGACGCGGTTGCCCGCCCGCTTGACCGAAGCCGCGCGCGAGCGGCCCAGGACGGTCATCCCGCGCCGCCGGAACACGTCCTCGATGACCACCGCGGCGTCGATGTCCTCGTGCGGCAGCACCCGCTCCCGCGAGGAGACCAGCGTCACCCGCGAGCCGAGCGCCTGGTACGCGCTGGCGAACTCGGCTCCGGTCACCCCGGAGCCCACCACGATCAGCTCCTCGGGGATGTCCGGAAGGTCGTACAGCTGGCGCCAGTTCAGGATGCGCTCGCCGTCCGGCTCGGCGCCGGGCAGCACCCGGGGATGCGCGCCGACCGCGATGAGCACGGCGTCGGCGGTGATGTCCCGGCCGCCCGCGTGTACCGTGCGCGGCCCGGACATCCGCCCGGTCCCCTCGATCACCTCGACGCCTTCGGCTGCCACCCGCGCCGCGACGTCCGCAGACTGCGCCCGGGCCAGGGACTTGATCCGGCCGTACAGCCGGACCGGATCGGCGACCGGGCGCTGATCGCCGTCGCCGCCGGCCCGGATGCCGAGGTCAGCCGAGCCCTTCAGCACCGTCACCGTGCTGGAGGTCTCGATGAGGGTCTTGGACGGGACGCAGTCGGTGAGCACGCACGCACCGCCGAGACCATCGCGTTCGACCAGCGTGACTTCGGCGCCGAGTTGCGCGGCGACCAGCGCGGCCTCGTAACCGCCTGGTCCGCCCCCGATGATCGCGATGCGCGTACGTGACTGGCTCACGTTGCGCCATTCTCCCGCATGTCACCAGGTGCCCGTGACGTGGCCACCCATCGCGGGCTACGGACCGCAGGTCCGCGGCGCGGGCCGGCCGCGAGCCGGTCAGCAGCCGCGGGCGTCGCGCGGCGCCGGCGAGGGGTTCGGTGACGCGGGTGCTGTCGTCCCACAGGGCGTTGAGGGCGGTGGCCGCCATGACGTGGACGCCGACGCCGATCGCGCGCTCGTCCACGTCGAAGGTCGGCTGGTGAATGTCCAGCTGCTGGCCAGCGCCCGGCGTACGGACCCCGAGCCGCGCGTACGCGCCGGGAACGGACTCCAGATACCAGGCGAAGTCCTCGCCGCCCAGGCTCTGCGGCGTGCTGACCACAGCGTCCGGGCCGAGCGTCTGCTCGACGGCGGCCGCGAGCATCGCGGAGCTCATCGCGTCGTTGACGGTGGGCGGGACGTTCCTGGAGTAGCTCAGCTCCGCGGACACGCCGTAGGCGCTGGCCACCGAGTCGATGAGCTCCTTGAGCAGGTCCGGGGCCCCATGCCAGGCGTCGTCGTCGAGGCACCGGATGGTCCCCTCCGCGATGCCCTCGTCGGGAATCGCGTTGGCCGCCGTGCCCGCGCTCACCCGGCCCCAGACCAGGCTCAGGCTGGACCGTGGATCGACCCGGCGGGACAGCGCGGCGGGCAGCTCGGTGACGATCTTGCCGAGCGCGTAGACCAGGTCGGCGGTCAGGTGGGGCCGCGCGGTGTGGCCGCCCGGCCCGGTGACCCGCACCGAGATGCGGTCGCACGCGGCGGTGATCGCCCCGGTCCGGACGCCCACCTTGCCGACGTCGATCCGCGGGTCGCAGTGCAGGGCGAAGATCCGGCCGACCGAGCTGATGCCGCCCGCGGCGAGGACGTCGAGGGCGCCGCCCGGGACCTCCTCGGCCGGCTGGAAGATCAGCCGGACCCGGCCGGGCAGCAGTCCCTGCGCCGCCTGCGCGGCCAGGAAGAGCCCGGTGCCGAGCAGGATGGTGGTGTGCACGTCATGCCCGCACGCGTGGCAGACGCCCTCGACCGTGGACCGGTACGGGACGTCCTTCTCGTCGGCCATCGGCAGGGCGTCGAGGTCGGCGCGCAGCGCGACGACCGGCCGCTGCGCGGCGCCCTGGTCGCGCTCGCTGCCGCCGATGTCGACGAGCAGGCCGGTGCCCTTGGGCAGGACGACCGGGCGCAGGCCGGCGGCGGCCAGGCGCAGGGCCACGCGCCGCGTGGTCCGGTGTTCCTCGTAGCCAACTTCCGGATGGGCGTGCAGGTCGCGGCGAAACTCAATTAGCTCGGCCTCGTTCTCGGCGATGAACGCCTTGAGGTCGCCGGCCAAGTCATTTCCTTCCATGCCCGCCTTCCCCCGGGATGACGAAACGGTCCTCGGCAAACTCAGTGACAAGCGCGTCAACAACACCGGTCATCTCGCCGTCGTGGGCGAGTACCGCGCGTTGCCTTTCGTAGGAAGCCCCGTATTCCAGCACTTCCGAGGCTACCTTCAGCTCATCGAGGCAGCCAAGCCGGTCGGCGACGGGCTCCAGTTCGCGGATGAGCTCGTACAACTCGTCGCGCAGTGGCGCCGTCGTCCCGGATTCGTCGGTGATCACGGTCGCGTCAAGACCATATCTCGTGGCCCGCCACTTGTTGTCGCGAACGACCCAAGACGATGGGCTCGGAAGCTGATACCCGCGATCCAGCTGGGCGTCGAACAGCTGGACCAGGCTCTGCGAGAGAGCCGCGACCATCCCGACTTCCCTGGCGGTCGGCAAGCCGTCAAACATGCGGATCTCGATCGTTCCCAGGTCGGGGTGCGGGCGGATGTCCCACCACACCTCCTTGATGCTGCGGATCGTCTTGGCCCGCAGCAGCGTGTCCATGTATTCCTCGAACTCGTTCCAGTCCGAGAGCCGATGCGGCGGTCCCGCGGTCGGCAGGTCACCGAAGATGATCGCCCTAGTTGAAGCCAGCCCGGTGTCCTGCCCGTTCCAGAACGGGCTTGACGCCGTTAGTGCGAGAAAATGCGGTAGGTACGCGGCGAGTGCATTGACGATAGGAATCGCCTTAGCCCCGTCACGCAGCCCCACATGAACATGCACACCGAAGGTCTGAATCCTCCGGGCCAGCCATTGCATTTGCTCGACGAGTTCTGCATAGCGCTGAATGGGTGCCATCTTGGCATCACGCCAGTTGCTGACAGGATGCGTTCCGGCGCAGGCCAGTAGGATACCGCGATCCTCCGCGCTTCGCTGGAGTTCGCCGATTGTCTTGCCGAGGTCGGCCCGGGCCTCCGACACGGTGCTGCAAACGCCGGTGACGATCTCGACCGTCGACTGCATGAGCTCGTGACGGATTTGCGGGTGCTCACCGCTGGCGTCGAGGCCGGGCAGCGTGGCCAGCAGCTTGTCCGCGTCCTGCCGGAGCAGCTTGCTCTGCGCGTCGATGAGCTGCAGTTCCCACTCGATGCCGAGCGTCGGGCCCCGCGAGGCGTTCCAGGTGATGGCCACGGCCGACCTCCGTGCTAATGCCCGCAATTACTTCGCGGAATAGGGCTTACCGGGAAAGAATGAAAAGGCCTGAATTGAGGACCTAGTTACCTATGGGCCCGGTAAGTATGCATCCGGCGGGTGATAAACGCCCCAGACGTCGCGCAGGGCGTCACACACCTCGCCGAGTGTCGCCTCCGCACGCAGGGCATCACGCAGTGGGTAAAGGACATTCTCGGTGCCTTCCGCGGCCGTCTTGAGCGCGGAGACCGCCCGGGTGCACGCGGCCTTGTCCCGGCGGGCGCGCAGCGCGGACAGCCTGCGCGCTTGTTCTTCCTCCAGCGCCGGGTCGAAGGCCAGCGGCCGGTACGGCTCGTCGCCGTCGGAGGTGAACTTGTTCACCCCCACCACCACCCGGTCGCCCTCGTCGATCTGGCGGGCCACGTCATAGGCGGACCGCTCGATCTCGGTCTTCTGGAACCCGCGCTCGATCGCGGCGACGGCCCCGCCCATCTCTTCGATCCTGGCCATCAGCCCGCCCGCGGCCTCCTCGACGTCGTCGGTCATCGACTCGATCGCGTAGGACCCGGCGAACGGGTCCACCGTGGCCGTTAGGTCGGTCTCGTTCGCCAGCACCTGCTGGGTCCGCACCGCGAGCCGCGCCGCCCGCTGGCTGGGCAGGGCGAGCGCCTCGTCGAAGGAATTGGTGTGCAGCGACTGCGTGCCGCCCAGGACCGCCGCGAGCGCCTGCACGGTGACCCGCACGACGTTCACGTCCGGCTGCTGGGCGGTCAGCTGGACGCCCGCGGTCTGGGTGTGGAAGCGGAGCATCTGCGACCTGGGGTCCGCCGCGCCGAATTCGTCCCGCATGATCCGCGCCCACAGCCGCCGGGCCGCGCGGAACTTCGCCACCTCCTCCAGCAGCGTCGTCCGGGCGACGAAGAAGAAGGACAGCCGCGGCGCGAACTCGTCGACGGCCAGCCCGGCGGCGATCGCGGCCCGGACGTACTCCCGGGCGTTGGCCAGGGTGAAGGCGATCTCCTGCACCGGCGTCGCGCCCGCCTCGGCCATGTGGTAGCCGGAGATGGAGATCGTGTTCCACCTCGGCAGTTCCTTGCGGCAGTACGCGAAGGTGTCCGAGACCAGGCGCAGCGAGGGGCGCGGCGGGTAGATGTAGGTGCCGCGGGCGATGTACTCCTTCAGCACGTCGTTCTGGATCGTGCCGGTCAGGTCGGTGGCCCGGTGCCCCTGCTCCTCCCCGGTCATCTGGTACAGCAGGAGCAGCACGGCCGCGGGCGCGTTGATGGTCATGGAGGTGGAGACCTCGCCGAGCGGTATGCCGTCAAACAGCTGGCGCATGTCCTCGGCCGAGTCGATGGCCACGCCGACCTTGCCGACCTCGCCGTGCGCCACCGGGGAGTCGGAGTCGTACCCCATCTGGGTCGGCAGGTCGAACGCGACCGACAGGCCGGTCGTGCCCGCCTCGATCAGCTCATGGAACCGGCGGTTGGACTCCGCCGCCGTGGCGAAACCCGCGTACTGGCGCATGGTCCAGGGGCGCCGGGTGTACATCGCCGGGTACACGCCACGGGTAAATGGGTACTCTCCTGGCCTGCCAAGCTTCTCTTCCGGGCGGAAATCCGTAAGCTGTCCCTCGGCGTAGACGGGTTCGATCGGCAGCCCGGACTCCGACTTGCGCTCCATGGGCTCAGGTTACGGCTTGCGGCTCTCGTTCAGCGCATGCACGTCGCAGGCCGGGCCGCCCGGGCCGCGCTGGCCGCGCGATCACGAGGCAAACCACGCAGAGACAGAGCGGAGATCGGGTGAACGCGAAGGCATACCGGTGACGGAGCGTATCCGGACGGCACGGTTCTGGGTCACCATGTTCCTCACCGCCTGCTCGGTGGCGTGCGCGGGGGCCCTCAGTGCGCCCGCGCAGGCTCAGCCGGAGCGGGCCGCCACCCCGGCGCCCCAGCAGCGGGCGAACGCGCCCGCGCGGGACGAGAGCACGGCGCCCCAGGAGAACCCGGCCACGGTGGGCGGCCGGCAGCTCACCGCCCCCGGGGTGGTCGTGAACTACCCGTCCCGGCGCGCCGCCCGCCTCCCCGCCATTCCCGTCTCGGCCTATGTGGTCGCGGACGCCGGGACCGGGCAGGTTCTGGCGGCCAGGGACCCGCACGGGCTGTTCCGGCAGGCGAGCACGCTCAAGATGCTGACGGCGATCGCGCTGATCCCCCAGCTGAACCCGGACGCCACGGTCGTGGCCTCCCAGCAGGCGACGACCGTCACCCCTAACATCGTCGGGCTGGTGCCCGGCCAGCGGTACAAGGTCTCCGACCTGTTCAGCGCCCTGCTGCTCATCTCGGCCAACGACGCCGCGATCGCCCTCGCCCAGGCCACGGGTTCGCTGGGCCAGGGCGTGGCGCTGATGAACGCGGAAGCGAACCACCTGCAGGCCTACGATGTCGCGGCCAAGGACCCGAACGGGCTCGACGCCGCGGGCCAGCACGTCTCCGCCTACGACCTGGCGCTCATCGGCCGGCAGGCCCTGGCCATGCCCGGCCTTCATGAAGTACGACTCGGCGCTGGAGGCCCGGTTCCCGGTCACGCCGGCCAAGCCGGTAACGCTGTTCAACCAGAACTCGCTCCTCACCCACTATCCGGGCGGGATCGGCGGCAAGATCGGGTGGACCTCGGCGGCGGGCGCCACCTACGTCGGCCTGGCCCGCAGGAACGGTGTCACGCTAATCGTGACCCTTCTGGACTGCCCGGCGCTGACCGAGGTCGCCTACGGGGCCCGGCTACTGGACTGGGGCTTCGCGATGGACGGGAAGGTCAAGCCGGTTGGGAGCCTGGTCGGCCCGCTCAAGCCGGCCGTGGCGACACCGCCGGCGAAGGCCACACCGGATCGTCAGGCCGCTTCACCGGTGACCGCGGAAGCCAAAGGCCTTCCCAGCGAGACGATGGCCGCCACCGCCGCCCTGACCATGTTCGCCGTAGCCGCTGCCGTCGTCCTCGTCCTGCTCAGGCGCCGCGTCTCGCGGTAATGGGCTACGGCGGCAATCTCGTACCGGCCCAGCGACCCCGGGCGTTAGCCCGGGTGAGCGGCCGGTGTGTCGGCGAGGACCTCCGCGGGGCGTCGCGGGGGGTCCGGGGGGTCGTCCCCCCGGGTCAGCACCTCGGGACGAAGCCGACGCGGTCGCGGACCACGGTCATCGTCTCGCGGGCAACCTGGCCGGCCTTGGCCGCACCCTTGGCCAGCAGCCGGTCGAGGACGACCTCGTCGGCCAGCACCTTCTCGGTCTTCTCACGGATCGGCGCAGAACGCGTTGACCACGATCTCGGCCAGGTCCTGCTTGAACTTCCCGTAGCCGGAACTGCCGTAGCGGGCCTCGATCGAGGCGATCGACTCGCCGGTCAGCGCCGAATAGATCCGCAGCAGGTTCGTGACGCCGGGCTTGGCCTCCTCGTCGGCCCGCACCTCGGCGCCGGGATCGGTGACCGCGCGTGCGATCTTCCGCCGGATCTGGGCCGGATCGTCGAGCACGTCCACGATGCCCTGCGGGGACGACGCGGACTTGCTCATCTTGATCGCCGGGTCCTGCAGGTCAGCGATCTTGGCCACGGCCGCGAGGATGTAGGGATCCGGCAGCACGAACGTGGGGCCGAACCGGTGGTTGAACCGCTGCCCGAGATCCCGGGTCAGCTCGAGATGCTGCCGCTGGTCCTCGCCGACCGGCACCTGGTTGGCCTGGTACAGCAGGATGTCGGCCGCCTGCAGGATCGGGTAGGTGAACAGGCCAACGGACGCCTGCTCCGATCCGCCTTTGGATGCCTTGTCCTTGAACTGGGTCATCCGGCTCGCCTCACCGAACCCGGTGATGCAGGCCAGGACCCACGCGAGCTCGGAGTGCTCGGCCACGTGGCTCTGCACGAACAGCGTGCACCGGTCCGGGTCGAGACCGGCCCCGATCAGCTGGGCCGCGGCGACCCGGGTCCGGCGGCGCAGCAGGTTCGGGTCGTGCGGCATCGTGATCGCGTGCAGGTCCACGACGCAGTAGAAGGCGTCGTGGGTGTCCTGCAGCGTCACCCACTGCCGGACGGCACCCAGGTAGTTGCCGAGGTGAAACGAGTCGGCGGTGGGCTGGATACCAGAGAGGACGCGCGGCAGGGCCATGACGAAAGTCTATGAAGACCGCCCTGGTGAGCGCGACTCGATAAGCGGCTAACGAGCGGGGTTACCGGTGCCCGTCGCGCGGGGCGCCGGGCGCGACCACGACCTCGACCCGCTGGAACTCCTTGACGTCGGAGTACCCGGCGGTCGCGATCGTCCGGCGCAGCGCACCCATGAGGTTCATCGATCCGTCCGGGACCGCTGACGGCCCGTGCAGGATCTGCTCGATCGTGCCGGCCGTCCCGACGTTGACCCGTGCGCCGCGTGGCACGTCCGGGTGGCTCGCCTCACTGCCCCAGTGGTATCCGCGGCCGGGGGCCTCCTCGGCGCGGGCCAGCGGCGAGCCGACCATCACCGCGTCCGAGCCGCAGGCCAGCGCCTTGGCCATGTCACCGCTGCGGGTCATGCTGCCGTCCGCGATCACGTGCACGTACCGGCCGCCGGACTCGTCCAGGTACTCCCGCCGGGCGGCCGCCACGTCGGCGATGGCCGTCGCCATCGGCACCGCGACCCCGAGGACCGCCGCCGTGGTGTGGCCCGAGCCGCCGCCGAAGCCGACCAGGACGCCGGCCGCCCCGGTGCGCATGAGATGCAGGGCCGCGGTGTAGGTGGCGCAGCCGCCCACGATCACCGGGACGTCGAGCTCGTAGATGAACTGCTTCAGGTTCAGCGGCTCGGCCCGGCCGGAAACGTGCTCAGCGGAGACGGTGGTCCCCCGGATGACCAGGATGTCGGCGCCCGCGTCGACGACCGCCTTGTAGTACCGGGCGGTGCGCTGCGGCGAGAGCCGCGCGGCGGTCGTCACGCCGGCCCGGGAGATCTCCTCGATCCGGCGCCCGATCAGCTCTTCCTTGATCGGCTCCGCGTACATCTCCTGGAGCCTCCGGGTGGCGGCCTGCTCGTCGAGCTCGGTCACCTCGGCGATGAGAGGCGCGGGATTTTCGTACCTGGTCCACAGGCCCTCGAGATCCAGCACGCCCAGGCCACCCAGCCTGCCGATCTTTATCGCCGTCTCCGGTGAGACGACGCTGTCCATCGGGGACGCGATCAGCGGCAGCTCGAACCGGTAGGCGTCGATCTGCCACGCGATCGACACTTCCTCCGGGTCCCTGGTGCGCCGGGACGGGACGATGCCGATCTCGTCCAGAGAGTACGCCCGGCGGCCGCTCTTGCCACGTCCGATTTCCACCTCAGTCACGCTCACCTGTCCCGCGGGCCGCTGTAGTTCGGCGCCTCGACCGTCATCTGGATGTCGTGCGGATGGCTTTCCTTCAGCCCGGCTCCGGTGATCCGGGTGAACCGGGCCTGCTGGAGGTCGCTGATGGTCCGCGCGCCGCAGTAGCCCATCCCGATGCGCAGGCCACCGACCAGCTGGGTGGCCACGGCGGCCAGCGGGCCACGGTAGGGCACCTGGCCCTCGACACCCTCCGGCACGAGCTTGTCCTCGCTCAGCACGTCGTCCTGGAAGTACCGGTCCTTGGAGTAAGAGCGGCCGCGTTCCCGGTTGCGCATGGCGCCGAGCGAGCCCATGCCGCGGTAGAGCTTGTACTGCTTGCCGTTGATGAACACCATCTCGCCGGGGGTTTCCTCGCACCCGGCTAGCAGGCTGCCCAGCATGACGGTGTCGGCACCGGCCGCGATGGCCTTGGCGATGTCGCCGGAGTACTGCAGGCCACCGTCCCCGATCAGCGGAACGCCCGCGGGGTGCGCGGCCTGGGCGGCCTCGTAGATCGCGGTGACCTGGGGCACGCCCACGCCGGCCACGACCCGCGTCGTACAGATCGAGCCCGGCCCCACGCCGACCTTCACGCCGTCCGCACCCGCGTCGATGAGCGCCTGCGCGCCCGCCCGGGTGGCCACGTTGCCGCCGATCACCTCGACGCTGGTGTTGGCCTTGAGCTGGGCGACCATGGCCAGGACCGACTGGGCGTGACCGTGCGCGGTGTCCACGATCAGGAAGTCGACCCCGGCGTCGATCAGCGCCTGGGCCCGGGCCTTGGCGTCCTCGCCCACGCCGACCGCCGCACCCACGACGAGCCGGCCGCCCGGGTCCTTGGTGGCGAGCGGGTACTCCTCACTCTTCGCGAAGTCCTTGACCGTGATCAGGCCCCGGAGCTTGCCGGCGTCGTCGATGAGCGGCAGCTTCTCGACCTTGTTCCTCCGGAGCAGGCCGAGCGCCTCATCGGGGCTGACCCCGACCCGCGCGGTGACCAGCGGCATCGGCGTCATAACCTCGGCCACGCGGCGATCCCGGTCGGTCTCGAACCTGATGTCCCGGTTGGTCACGATGCCGACCAGCACGCCGCCAGAGTTCGTGACGGGCAGGCCGGAGATCCGGTAGCGCCCGCAGATCTGGTCGACGTCACCGACGGTCGCGTCCGGCGTGCAGGTTACCGGGTCGGTGATCATGCCCGCTTCGGATCGCTTGACCACGTCGACCTGCTGGGCCTGATCCTCGATGGCCAGGTTGCGGTGCAGCACGCCGACGCCGCCCTGGCGGGCCATGGCCACCGCCATTCGCGCCTCGGTCACGGTGTCCATTGGCGACGACACGAGCGGCATGCGCAGGCTGATCCGCCGGGTGATCCGGGTGGCGGTGTCGGCCTCGCCGGGCAGCACGTCTGACGCGGCCGGCAGGAGCAGCACGTCGTCGAATGTCAGGCCGGGAGGAGCAAACTTCTCTGGGTCGGTCATAGCACCTTCAGCGACGCAGCGGCGGGGTTAGCTCCCCATCCTAATGAGCGCCCGGCCATGCCCGTGGCGCGCCGCCGAGGTCGGCCCGTTATGCGAAGACATCCCCGAATGCCCCGCTCCCGTTCCCCACTTCGTGCACCCCCGAACGCGAAACGGCGGGCCAGCCCCGGATGGGGCCGGCCCGCCGTGACGGCCGGGTGGCACAGGGCCTGGTGGCCCAGGTCAGTGCGTGTGACCGTGACCGTGGCCAGCGGCCGCGGCTTCGTCCTGCTCCTCCGGCTTGTCGACCACGAGCGCCTCGGTCGTGAGCAGCATGCCGGCGATGGAGGCGGCGTTCTGCACCGCAGAGCGCGTCACCTTCACCGGGTCGATCACGCCCTGGGCGATCAGATCGCCGTACTCGCCGGTCGCGGCGTTGTAGCCGCTTCCCGGGGGAAGCGCGGCCACCTTCGCCGCGACGACCGAACCCTCGGCCCCGGCGTTGATCGCGATCCACCGGCACGGCTCCGACAGCGACCGCCGCACGATGCCGACGCCGGTCGCCTCGTCGCCCGTGCGGCCGAGGTCGTCGAGGTCGGCCGCGACGTGGACGAGGGCGCTGCCCCCGCCGGCCACGATGCCTTCCTCGATCGCGGCCCGCGTCGCCGAGATGGCGTCCTCGAGCCGGTGCTTCTTCTCCTTCAGCTCCACCTCGGTGGCCGCTCCGGCCCGCAGCACACAGACGCCGCCGGACAGCTTGGCCAGCCGCTCCTGGAGCTTCTCCCGGTCCCAGTCCGAGTCGGTGGACTCGATCTCGGTCCGGATCTGGCGGATCCGGTCCTGGATCCCGGCCGCGTCACCGGCCCCGTCGATGACCGTCGTCGTGTCCTTGGTCACCACGACCCGGCGCGCACGGCCCAGGTCGTCCAGGCTGATCGAGTCGAGCCGCAGGCCCAGCTCCTCGCTGACGACCTGGGCGCCGGTCAGCACCGCCATGTCGGCGAGCATGGCCTTGCGGCGGTCACCGAAGCCCGGCGCCTTGACCGCGACCACGTTGAGCAGGCCACGGATCTTGTTCACGACCAGCGTCGACAGGGCCTCGCCGTCGACGTCTTCCGCGACCACGAGCAGCGGCCGCTTGGACTCCGCGATCCTCTCCAGCAGCGGCAGGAACTCGCTCATCGAGGAGATCTTGCCCTGGTCGATGAGGATGTAGGCGTCGTCCAGTACGGCCTCGAGCCGCTCCTGGTCGGTGATGAAGTACGGGGAGATGTACCCCTTGTCGAACTGGAGGCCCTCAGTGAACTCCAGCTCGAGGCCCATCGTCTGAGCCTCTTCGACGGTGATGACGCCGTCCTTGCCGACCTTGGCGAACGCCTCGGCAATGAGCTCGCCGATCTTCTCGTCCTGCGCGGAGACAGTGGCGACGTGAGCGATCTCGCTCTGCTCCTCGACGTCCCGCGCGACCGCGAGCAGCCGGTTGGAGACCTCGGCGGCCGCCGCGTCGATGCCGCGCTTGAGCTCGATCGGGCTGGCGCCGGCCGCGACGGAGCGCAGTCCATGGTGAACCATGGCCTGAGCGAGCACGGTCGCGGTGGTGGTGCCGTCACCCGCGACGTCATTGGTCTTGGTGGCGACTTCCTTGGCGAGCTGGGCGCCGAGGTTCTCGTAATGGTCTTCGAGCTCTATTTCCCGTGCCACGGTGACGCCGTCGTTCGTGATCGTGGGTGCGCCCCACTTCTTGTCGATCACGACGTTGCGGCCACGCGGCCCGAGGGTTACCTTCACAGCGTCGGCCAGCCGGTCCACGCCCCGCTCAAGGGACTGGCGCGCGTCCGTGCTGAACTCCAGGATCTTGGGCATGACTACCTCACCCTACGATTTCTTAGTAAAAAGTCCGCGTTACGAGGTCGCGCGGACAGGGCGCCAGACCGGCGGCCGGCCCAGCGCCCTTATCCGCGCATCCCCTGCGTTCTTACTTCTCGACGATCGCGAGGACGTCGCGGGCGGAGAGCACGAGGTAATCCTCGCCCGAGTACTTCACTTCGGTACCGCCGTACTTGCTGTACAGGACCACGTCCCCGACCTTGACGTCCAGGGGTACACGCTTGGTGCCCGAGTCGTCGAAACGGCCGGGACCAACCGCCAGGACTTCGCCCTCCTGGGGCTTCTCCTTGGCGGTGTCCGGGATTACCAGGCCCGACGCCGTGGTCTGCTCCGCTTCGAGCTGACGGACCACGATTCGGTCCTCAAGCGGCTTAAGAACAACCTTGGTGGTGGTCGTCACGATCTGACCTCCCCCTCCGGAAAGGCTAATGATGAAATGGCTAGAGAGGGCGAGCACGGCGGCCTGCCGTCGCGGGTGCCAGACCTGCCTCGTCGCATTAGCACTCTGCTCTGGAGAGTGCTAGTCCGACAGTATCTAGCCCGCTCCGCCTCGTCAACACGGCCGGTTCCGTAGGCGCCACGGCGAGATTATTTCTCTCTCCGTACACGGTTGATTACTTGCTGCTACTAGAGTTAGCGCGTCCACGCGAGCTATGGATGCCTACCGCGACCGGGCCCCAGGCGTGCGAGGCGGCACCCCCCTTGAAGGAGCACCCCCCAATGGATCAGTCGGCTAACCACATCTTGCTACGCGGCAGCCAGCCGGGCGCCGCCGACCGCATGCGCGAGCTGCTCGCCAGGACTGTCCAGGATCATGTCTCCGACCAGCGATCGCACGCGAGCGCGCTCGAGGAGATCCGCAAGCATCTCGAGGGGCTTGAATGGCTGGTCAAGGAGGTCAAGGAGCACGAGCTCTCCGACCTCGCCGGTCAGGTGGCGGCCCAGACGGAGGGGCTGATCCGCCAGCTGGCCGACGCGCGGGAGACGCCGCCCGCCTGGGCCGAGTCCCTGGCCGAGCACCTCAGCGTGCTTACCGCGCAGGTGAAGCCGATTGCCGAGCTTCCCGCCCTGTGGGCCGACCTGGGCGTGGTGTCGGAGAACGTGGAGCAGGCCCTGCCGCGCCTGCAGGCCGCGTGCGACATGATCACCCAGGCCCGGGAGACGCTGCGGGCGCAGGAGGAGCGCCTGACCAGGCTCCAGCAGAACGACGTCAAGCTCCAGCAGAGCATGGAGGCGGCGGCGGGCCGGTTCGGCCGGCTGGACAAGGCCATCGCCGAGCTGGCGCAGCGTGCGGGCTACCTGGACAAGGAGATGTCCGCGGTCAAGGGCCGGATCGACCAGGGGTTCGCCACCCAGGCGTCCAAGTTCGAGCAGGGGATGGCCGCGGTCTCGGCCACGCTCGAGCAGGCCCTGGCCGGGGTGGCGGCCAAGATCGACGGCCTGGCCGGCAACGTCTCGGGGCTGGCCGGGCAGGTGGATCTGGTCGGCGGCCAGGTGCAGGTGGCCCACGGCCGCCTGGAGCGGCTCGACGAACGGCTCGGTGACACCGACGACCGGATCGGCGCCGTGGACAACAAGCTCGGCGGCCTGGACGCCAAGCTGTCCGGGACCGACGGCAAGGTGGGGGCGCTGGCCAACCGCATCGACCGCCTGGACGACCACATCGGCGACACCGACGACCGGATCGGCCTCATCAACGAGCGGATCACGTCCGTCGATGACCGGCTCGCGTCGGTCGATGACCGGATGGTGTCGGTCGATGACCGGATGGTGTCGGTGGATGACCGGATGGTGTCGGTCGACGACCGGCTCGGCGTCATCGACGACCACACCGCGCCGATCGACGGCAAGCTCGGCGGCCTGGACGCCAAGCTGTCCGGGACCGAGGGCAAGGTGGGGTCGCTGGCCAACCGCATCGACCGCCTGGACGAGCGGGTCAGCGACAACGGGGACCGCATCGGCGTGGTGGACAGCAGCATGTCCGCCGTGGACCACAAGCTCGGCGCGCTCGACGGCCGCATGGAAGGGCTGGACGGCCGGCTGGAGGGCGTCGGCGGCCGGATCGAGGGCATGGGCGCCAAATTCGACGCGGTGGACGGGCGCATGGAGGTGGTCGGCGGCCACTTCACCGGGGTCGATGGCCGGATCCAGGCCCTCGGCGACCACATCGAGGCCGTCGGGCAGCGCCTGGACGCGGTGGACAAGCAGATCGCCCAGCTGCCGGCGTCGCTGGGGCTGAAGGACGCGCAGCGGCGGCTCACCGAGCAGGCCAGCCAGTCCACGGCCGAGCTCGGCGCCCGGCTCGACGGTCTCGACGACCGCCTGACCAGCACGCTCGCGTCGCTGGCTCCCCTGGCCGAAGAGCTCCGGTCCCGTCCCGGCCCAGCCGAGATCGAGGCGGCCGTCACGAACGTCGTCAACGCGGCCCAGACCGACATGATGACCCGCCTGAACTCGCTGGAGGAGACCGTGCTCACCCTGGCCGAGGCCCTCCTCCGCCCGGCCACCCGCACCGCCCCCGACCGCCGCGAAGGCGACCGCATCTAGCCGCCCACTCCCCCGCCCAGACAGCCCGCCGCGCCCCAGACGGCCCGCCGCGCCCAGACGGCCCGCGCCCCAGACGACCCGCCGCGCCCCAGACCACCTGCGCCCCAGACGACCCGCCGCACCCCAGACGACCCGCGCCCCAGACGGCCCGTCACGCCCCTGACAGCCCGCGCCCCAGACGACCCCGCGCCCCAGTCGACCCGCAGACAGCGGCCGGGTGGCCCCACCAGCGCCCCCGGACGGCCGGACGGCCCGCGACAGCCCCGGGCGGCCCGCCACCCCCCGTGCGGTCCGCGACAGCCCCGGGCCGCTCAGCATCACCCCCACCAACCACTCCAGTCACACCGGCATCGCGCCCGGCGTCCCCGCCCATGTCATGTGTAGAAAACGTCGTATTCAGCGGAAAACAACACATGATCATGGGAGAACCGGCTGCGTGCAGCGGAAAACAACACATGATCATGGAAAACCGGCCCCCGATAGCGGAAAACGGCTCCGCGATCATGGGCGGGGTCAGCCCCAAGGGCCTCACAGGTCCCACCAACCCCCGGGGAACCACGCGAAGACTGACCCGGAGAGCCCCACCGGCGCCCGGGCACACACGGGCGGCCGCCGACAGGCCGACCGGCAGCCCCATCGGCGGGGCAGCCACCGCGGGCTGACCGGACAGCCCCACCGGCGCCCCGGGCACACGGGCGGCCGCCGACAGGCCGACCGGCAGTCCCATCGGCGGGGCAGCCACCGCGGGCCGACCTGGACACCCCAGCCGACGGGGCGGCTACTCGAAGAGGTCGGGCTGGGAGCGGGTGATCTGGTCGTACAGGGGCTGGTAGTTGATCCACGCGACCAGGTCGTTGCCGAGCTGCTTGTGGGTCAGCTCCGCGTTGGCCGGGTCGATGTGCACGACCTGGCCCGCCGCCTTGGCCAGCAGCTGGACCTGGCAGGACCGCTCCATCGTGATGAACCACCACGCCGCGGCGTCCACCGTGTCGCCCACGGTGAGCAGGCCGTGGTTACGCAGGATGACGGCCTTGTTCCCGGCCAGGGTGGCCGCGATCCGCTTGCCTTCGCCCGTGTCGGTGACGACGCCCGTGTAGTCGTCGAACAGGGCGTGGTCGGAGTAGAACGCGCAGGAATCCTGGGTGATCGGCTCCAGCGTCTGGCCGAGGGCGGAGATCGCCCGGCCGTGGATCGAGTGGCTGTGCGCGGCCGCGACGACGTCCGGGCGTGCCTGGTGCACCTGGGAGTGGATCGCGAACGCCGCCTCGTTCACGTGGTAGCGGCCCTCGACCACCTTGCCCTCGTGATTGACCAGGATCAGGTCGCTCACGCGGACGTGCGAGAACGACATGCCGAACGGATTGACCCAGAAGTGGTCGGTCAGCTCGGGGTCGCGGGCGGTGATGTGCCCGGCCACGCCCTCTTCGAAGCCGAACTTCCCGAACAGGCGCAACGCAGCCGCCAGCCGTTCCTTGCGGTGGCGCCGCTCTTCCTCGAGGGTGTCGAACTTCGGCGGGAGCCGGAAGATCAGGTCAGACATCGGCAATCCTTCCCGGGCAGCGATATACCAGAGAAGCTACCGGTCAGTAGCGCCCAGCGCCAGGCCCGGAAGGACGGCCTCCGCCTGCTACTCCCACTCGATCGTGCCGGGCGGCTTACTGGTCACGTCGAGGACCACCCGGTTGATCTGCGGCACCTCGTTGGTGATTCTTGTTGAGATATGCGCGAGCACATCGTCGGGGAGCCGCGCCCAGTCGGCGGTCATCGCGTCCTCGCTGGTGACCGGGCGGAGCACCACGGGATGACCGTAGGTGCGGCCGTCTCCCTGCACGCCGACCGACCGGACGTCGGCCAGCAGCACGACCGGGCATTGCCAGATCCGCCGGTCGAGGCCGGCCCGGGTCAGTTCCTCGCGGACGATCGCGTCGGCCTCGCGGAGCACGCTCAGGCGCTCGGCGGTGACCTCGCCGATGATGCGGATGGCCAGCCCCGGGCCGGGGAACGGCTGGCGCCACACGATGTCGTGCGGCAGGCCCAGTTCCTCTCCGACCCGCCGGACCTCGTCCTTGAACAACGACCGGAGCGGCTCCACCAGCCGGAACTTCAGGTCGCTCGGCAGGCCGCCGACGTTGTGGTGGGACTTGATGTTGGCCGCGCCCGAGCCGCCGCCGGATTCGACGACGTCCGGGTACAGGGTCCCCTGGACCAGGAATTCCACCGATTCCCCGTGGGTCGGCGGCCTCCTCGGCGATCTCCAGCGCGGCCCGCTCGAAGGCCCGGATGAACTCGCGGCCGATGATCTTCCGCTTCTCCTCCGGATCCGTCACGCCGGCCAGGGCGCCGAGGAACTCCTCAGCCGCGCTGACCACCTTCAGGCGGACGCCCGTCGCGGCGACGAAGTCGTTCTCGACCTGCTCGGCCTCGCCCTTGCGCAGCAGGCCGTGATCCACGAACACGCAGTGCAGGCGGGAGCCGATGGCCCGCTGGACCAGCGCCGCGGCGACGGCCGAGTCCACGCCGCCCGACAGGCCGCAGACGGCGAGAGAATCACCGACCTGCTGGCGGATGCGCTCGACCTGCTCGTCGATGATGCCGCTGGTGGTCCAGCTCGGCTGGCAGCCGGCCGCATCGAGAAAGGCCTGCAGGACGGCGGTGCCGTGGTCGGTGTGCATCACCTCGGGATGGAACTGCACCCCGTACAGCTTGCGCCGGGGGTCCTCGATCGCGGCGACCGGCGTGGCCGCGGTCTGGGCCGTGACCGCGAAGCCCGGCGGCGCCGCGACGCACGTGTCCCCGTGTGACATCCAGACCCGCTGGCGCACCGGCAGGCCGGCCAGCAGGCCGCCCTGGTCCCCGCCGTTCCCGTCGGCCCCGCCGTCAGGGGCCAGGGCGTCCAGCGTGGTCGCGCCGTACTCGGCCGCGCTGGTGCGGCGGACGGTGCCGCCGAGGCCGGTGACCATGAGCTGGAAGCCGTAGCAAATGCCGAGCACCGGAACGCCCGCGCTGAACAGGTCCGGCGGGCCCTCCGGGGCGGGCGGCGCGCCCTCGGCGTAGACCGACGCCGGGCCGCCGGAGAGGATGATGGCCTTGGGCTTTTTCGCGAGCATCTCGGAGACCGGCATCGTATGCGGGACGATCTCCGAGTACACATGGCACTCGCGGACGCGGCGCGCGATGAGCTGGGCATACTGCGCGCCGAAGTCCACAACGAGGACCGTGTCGAAACTGTCGGGGTGCACCTACTGAGTTTAGAGGAATGTGCCAGCCCGGGGCGGACGACGACCTGGGAGCAGTGTCTAGCCCGGGGGGACGACCCCCGGACCCCCCGCGACGCCCCGCGCATGGTGCTCGCCGTGGCACCGGGCGCTCACCCGGGCACAGGGCCCGGGGTCGCGCCCGGTCGGACCTTCGGTCCGGCTGTCCGTAACCTGTATGCGGTTCTCGCCGATATGCACCAGGCGCTCACCCGGGCACGAGGCCCGGGTTCGCGCCTGGTAAGACTCGCTCGCTGCTGGCCCTGGTCGCGCGCTGCGCCGTCGTGGCCCTGGTCCCGCGCTGCGCCGTCGCGGGCCTGGTCCCGGGCGCGCCGTCGTGGGGCTGGTCGGGGGGCGGGCTGGGCACCTGGCCCTGGATCGGGGCGGGGACCGGGGGCTGGGGCTGGGCGTCCGCTTGCTCGTGGCCGCCGGCGGGGGCGATGCGGAGGCGGGCGATGCGGCGGCCGTCCATTTCGGTGACGGTGATCCGGTGGCCGTTCACCTCGACAGACTGCCCCACTCGGGGGACCTCGCCCAGGCGGGACAGGACGAAGCCGGCCGCCGTCTCATACGGCCCCTCCGGCAGGTCGATCCCCGTCTGCTCGGCGAACTCGTGCAGGTTGAGCAGGCCGTCTACCTCGACCTCGCCACCGCGCAGCCGCCTCGGCTCCCCCTGCTCGACGTCGTACTCGTCGCGGATGTCGCCGATGAGCTCCTCGACCAGGTCCTCCAGCGTGACGATGCCGGCCGTCCCGCCGTACTCGTCGACCACGATCGCCAGGTGGGCCTGCTCCCGGCGCATCTCGGACAGGGCCGACAGGACGGTCTTGCTCATGGGCAGGAACTTGACGTGCCGGGACACTTGTCCGACTGTGAGCGGACGGTTCGCCCGGGCCGGGTCGAGCAGGTCACGGATATGCACGAAACCGATCACATTGTCGTATGAACCCTGATAAACGGGCAGCCGCGAGTACGGCACGCTCACCGCCAGCTTGGCCGCCTCGCTGAGCGGGGTGTCGGCCGATACGAACTCCACCTCGGTTCTCGGCAGCAGCACCTCGCGGATCTGCCGCTTGCCCGCGTCGAAGACCTCGCCCACGATCTGCCGCTCGTCCAGGCTGAGGGCCTGGTTGCCCGCGACCAGGTCGCGCAGTTCCTCTTCGGTGATCGACCGTGCGGCTGGCCCGGGGATCACCGCCGAGGATGCTCACGACGAGGTTGGTCGACTTCGACAGCAGCCACACGACCGGCCGGGCCAGGATGGCGATCCGGTCCAGGATCGGCGCGGCGAGCAGCGAAAGGCGCTCGGCCCGCTGGAGCGCGAGCCGCTTGGGCGCCAGCTCGCCGAGCACCAGGGTCACGAACGTGATCCCGATCGTGACGATCCCGAACGACAGCGGCGACGCCAGCGACGGGGACATGCCGTCCCTGATGAACGCGGCCTTGAGCAGGCCAGCCAGCGTCGCGGAACCGTACACGCCGGAGACCAGGGTGGCCAGCGTCACGCCGATCTGCACCGACGACAGGAAACGATTCGGGTCCTGAGCGAGCCGCGCGGCGCGCTGACCGCGCTTGCCGCGCCGCGCGAGCTTACCGACCTGGCCTTCCCGCAGTGATACCAGGGCCATCTCGGCGCCCGCGAAGAAGCCGCCGATGAGCACGATGATCAGCAGGACGACGATATCCCCGGCGACCTTGCTCACGACGATCCCCGACTTCTCCAATGCCCTGCCGACCGGGGCCCACTCGGGTATCCAGGCCGGTCCCCGTGCCGGGATGCCCGCCCGGCCGCTGCGGGGCGGCCACTGGACGGTATGTCCGGCCAGTCTAAGTGCACTTGTTCATATGCTGGGCGACGTGCTGAGGAGGTCCGTACCGCGTCGCGAGAGCGCCCGGGCCGGGCGACAGGCGAGCACACAGTGCGATCCAGGACGGTCATGTTTGATAAAGAGCGTTCCTGGGCGGGACCGCCCGGAGGGGAACCCGATAACGTATGGGTTTTGTGGGCACCCAATCAACGCGGGCCGGCAATGGCCAGCTCGTCTGGAAGCACCGCGGCCGTCTGGCGGACGGGCGCGAGATCATATATTTCGACGAGGCACCGGGGCTGAACCGGGCCCAGGCCCGGGACATGCGCGAGGGCCTGGCTCCCGTCCCCGGGCCGGGCCCGGCCAGTGCCGAGTCGGCCCTGCGGTGGGATCCCCTGCTCGGCGAGTGGGTCATCATCGCGGCCCAGCGGCAGGACCGCACCTTCCTGCCGCCCCCCGACCAGTGCCCGCTCGACCCGTCAGCTCCCGGCCGCCTGACCGAGATACCGGCCGACAGCTACGACGTCGTCGTGTTCGAGAACCGATTCCCGTCGCTGCAGGGGGCCCGCGCCGGCACCGGTCCCGCGCCCACCGCCGCGGCACCCGGCGCCCCGCCCACGCAGCGCGGCCCCCGGCAGCGCGACGCTCGACGGCACCCCACTCAACGGTGCCCCGCTAGACGGTGCCCACTCGACGAGCGCCTCACTCGACGCGATCTCACCGCAGCGCCCCGGATACGGACGCTGCGAGGTGGTCTGCTTCACCTCCGACCACGACGCGTCGTTCGCGAGCCTGACACCGCGGCGGGTCCGCACCGTGGTTGAGGCGTGGGCCGACCGCACGGCCGAGCTCAGCGGCATGGCCGGCATCGAGCAGGTCTACTGCTTCGAGAACCGGGGCGAGGAGATCGGCGTCACGCTGCACCACCCGCACGGCCAGATCTACGCGTTCCCGTTCGTCACCCCGCGGACCAGGCAGATGGTCACCCAGGCGCACGCCCACGCCGCCCGGACCGGCCGGAACCTGTTCGAGGACCTGGTCGCCGCGGAGCAGACGGCCCGGACCAGGATCGTGGCCAGCAACGAGGAGTGGACCGCGTTCGTGCCCCCCGCGGCTCGCTGGCCGTATGAGGTGCTGATCTTCCCGGCCCGGCGCGTGCCGGACCTGGCCGCTCTGGATGAGTCCGCCCGAGAAGCGTTCGGCGACCTGTATCTTGACGTGCTCCGGCGGTTCGACCGGCTCTTCGACGCGCCCGCCCCCTACATCGCCGCCTGGCATCAGGCGCCGGTGACCGATGAGGCCGCGCGGCGGGAATTCGGCCTGCACCTCCAGGTACTGACCGTCCGGCGCGCGCCCGGAAAACTCAAGTACCTGGCCGGAACGGAGTCCGGCATGGGGGTCTGGGTCAACGACATCGTGCCGGAAATGGCGGCGCGCAGGCTCCGGGAACTGTGAGCGGATGAAGCGGATGAAGGAGACATAGTGAAGCTGCTCGTCACCGGCGGCGCCGGCTACATCGGCAGCGTGGTCGCGGCGAAACTGATCGCGGCGGGTCACGACGTCACGGTGCTGGACGACCTGTCCACCGGGCACGCCGACGCGGTTCCGGCCGGCGCGACGTTCATCCGCGGGACACTGCGCGACGACGCGGCGCGGGTGCTGGCCGCCGGCACCGACGCGGTGCTGCACTTCGCGGCCAAGTCGCTGGTCGGCGAGTCCATGGCCAATCCGGGCCTGTACTGGTCACACAACCTGGGCGGCAGCCTCGCGCTGCTGGAGGCGATGCGCGAGACGGGCGTGAGCCGCATCGTCTTCTCCTCGACCGCGGCGGTCTACGGCGAGCCCGAGCGCACGCCGATCGAGGAGACCGACCCGACCCGGCCGACCAGTCCCTACGGCGCCTCCAAGCTCGCCGTGGACACCACCCTGGCCGAGTACGCGCGGATGCACGGGCTCGGCGCGGTGAGCCTGCGCTACTTCAACGTGGCGGGCGCACACCACGGCCCGGACGGCCGCTGGTTCGGCGAGCGGCATGTCACCGAGACCCATCTGATCCCGAACGTGCTCAAGATGGCGGCTCCCGGCGCCTCCGGCTCGGTCAAGATCTTCGGAGACGACTATCCCACGCCGGACGGGACCTGCGTCCGGGACTACATCCACGTCTTCGATCTGGCCGACGCGCACCTGCTGGCCCTGGGCGCGTGCGAGCCCGGCCGCCACCGCGTCTACAACCTGGGCAACGGGGCCGGATTCTCGGTCCGGCAGGTCATCGACGTCTGCCGCGAGGTGACCGGGCAGGACATCCCGGCCGAGGTGGCGCCGCGCCGGCCGGGCGACCCCGCGGTGCTGGTCGCCTCGTCCCAGCGGATCAGCTCCGAACTCGGCTGGCACGCCTCCCGTGACCTGCGCGCGATGGTGGGCGACGCATGGGCGTTCGTTCAGGCGCTTCAGGGAACGGAATCCCGGTGACGTCGGGCCCGGACCCGGCCGAAGGTCCCGCCCAGGCGGCCGCGGCCGAGCGCCGGGCCGTCGCCGACCGGAGCGCGGCGTGGTTCGGTGAGTGCTTCGGCCACGAGCCCGATGGCGTCTGGCTGGCTCCGGGCCGGGTCAACTTGGTCGGCGAGCACACCGACTACAACGAGGGGTTCGTGCTGCCGTTCGCCCTCGGCCAGGGGATCGCCGCCGCCGCGGCCCGGCGGCCGGACGGGGTCCTCGCGCTGCGCACCCGCCAGGATCCCACGGCCCGGGTCGACATCCCGCTGGACAGCCTGACCGCCGGCGCGGACGCCCCCGGCGCGCTGCGGGACCGGATGCCCGCCTGGGCCGCCTACCCGGCCGGCGTGGCGTGGTCGCTGCTCGCGTCCGGGTACCCGGTCCCGGGGGCCAGCATCGCGATCGATTCGTCCCTGCCCGACGGCGCGGGACTGTCCTCCTCGGCCGCCCTGGAGTGCTCGGTCGCCCTGGCGCTCACCGGCCTCCCGCCCGGCCTCGGCCCGGCGCCGCGACGGCGGACCCGGCGCTGTCCCGCCCCGAACTGGCGGCGATCGCCCGGCGGGCCGAGAACGAGTTCGTCGGAGTGCCGTCGGGGATCATGGACCAGTCGGCCTCGCTGCTGTGCCAGGCCAGGCACGCCCTGCTGCTCGACTGCCGTTCGCTGGAAACCGCCCAGGTGCCGTTCGCGCCGGCCGCGGCGGGGGCGCGCCTGCTGGTGGTCGACACCCGGGCCAAGCACGCGCTGACCGGCGGTGAGTACGGCAGCAGGCGGGCCGAATGCGAGGAGGCGGCCCGGCGGCTCGGCGTGCCGTCGCTGCGCTCGATCACCGACGTCGCCGCCCTCGACGCGCTGGACGACCCCGTGCTGCGCCGCCGGGCGCGGCACGTCGTCACCGACAACCAGCGCGTCCAGGAGGTGGCCGCTCTGCTGCGGGCCTGCGCCGCCGGCCACCCCGGCAAGCTCCGCGAGGTCGGGGCCCTGCTCACGCAGTCGCACATCTCCCTGCGGGACGACTTCGAGGTGTCGTGGCCGGAGGCGGACGTCACGGTGGACGTGGCCGTCGCCGCGGGGGCGCTGGGCGCCCGGATGACCGGCGGCGGCTTCGGCGGGTCCGCGATCGCCCTGGTTCCCGAGCCGGACGCGCCCGCCATTCAGGCCCGGATCCGCTCCGCCTTCGCCGACCGCGGCTGGAGGGAGCCCGAGTTCCTGGACGCCGTCCCGTCCGACGCCGCCCACCGCATGCGCTGACCGCAAGAGCCCAAGCCGATTATCCCGAACGAAGTGTGCCCATGATCGTGCGTTAAAACGCCGTCGTATTCAGCGGCAAACAACACACGATCATGGAAGGAGCCGCCTTGGAGGAAGGAACCATGGATGCCGCTACGTGAGGACGCCGCTGCGATCGGGGGCCAGCTGGCCGAGCTGCGGCACGCCATTCACCGCGAGCCCGAGATCGGCCTGGACCTCCCCCGCACGCAGGAGAAGGTGCTCGCGGCGCTGGACGGCCTGCCGCTGGAGATCACCACCGGCAAGACGCTCACCTCGGTCACGGCGGTCCTGCGCGGCGGAGCTTCCCCGGCGTCCGCGGACGGACCCAGGCCCTCGGTGCTCCTGCGCGGCGACATGGACGCGCTCCCGGTGACGGAGCTGACCGGGCTGCCGTACGCCTCACGGTTCGACGGCGTCATGCATGCCTGCGGCCATGACCTGCACACCGCCATGCTGGCCGGGGCGGCCCGGCTGCTGTCGGGACGGCGGGCCGAGCTGGCCGGAGACGTGATCTTCATGTTCCAGCCGGGCGAGGAGGGCTACAACGGCGCCAGCCGGATGATCAGCGAGGGCCTGCTGGAGGCGGCCGGCGGCCAGGGCGCGCGTCCGGTGGCCGCGTACGCCCTGCACGTGTCGTCGACCCAGCTGCCGTGCGGCGTGTTCGCCACCCGGCCCGGCCCGATGCTGGCCGCGGCCGACATCATCCGGGTGAGGGTACGGGGCCATGGCGGCCACGCATCGCAACCACATCGTTCGGCAGATCCGATCCCGGCCGCGTGCGAGATGGTGACCGCGCTGCAGACGATGGTGACGCGCCAGTTCGACGTCTTCGACCCGGTCGTCGTCACCATCGGCAGCTTCCACGCCGGGACGACCGACAACGTGATCCCCGACGAGGCGAGCTTCCTCGGGACCGCCCGGTCCTACAGTCCCCGGTCGCGGGCCCGGCTCAGGGAGGCGACGCTGCGGCTGGTCACCGACATCGCCACCGCGCACGGCCTGACCGCGGACGCCGAATATGTCGAGGAGTACCCGGTCACCGTCAACGACGCGGCCGAGGCCGCGTTCGCCGCGCGCACCGCGGCGGAGGTCTTCGGTGCGAGCCGTTCGGTGCCGGCCGAGCACCCGATGACCGGGGCGGAAGACTTCTCGTTCGTCCTCGAGCAGGTGCCGGGCGCCTTCGTCTCGGTGGGCGCGTGCCCGCCGGACCGGGATCCGGAGACCGCGCCATCCAACCACTCGGCCGAGGCGCTGTTCGACGACGCGGCGCTCGGTGACGGCGCCGCCCTGTACGCCGAGCTTGCCCGGCGCCGGCTGACGGCTGCCTGACCGGTCCGCATGCCCCCTCGAGGGTGATGTTTTCCCAGCTCTCCGTGGTTACGCTGGCCCGGTTCACACGGGGGGCCAGGATGAACAGGGCACTTGAGCGACTCGGCAGGCTGGCCGCGCGGCGGCACTGGATCGTCATCGGGGCGTGGCTGATCGTGCTGGTCGGGCTGCTCGCCGCGCGGCACGCGTTCGGCGGGGAGTACGTCAACAACTTCACGGTGCCGGGCAGTTCGTCGGCCCAGGGCGTGGACACCCTGAACAGCCAGTTCTCCCAGCAGAGCGGGTACGCCGGGCAGATCGTGTTCCACGCCAAAAGCGGCACCGTGGCCCAGCAGCAATCCGCGGTCAACCAGGCCACCACGAACGTGTCCAAGCTCCCGGACGTGATCAAGGCGGTAAGCCCGTTCGCGACGGCCAACTCGCCCGCGGTGTCCAAGAGCGGGACGATCGCCTATTCCGGCGTGTCCTGGAGCGCGAACCCGGCCTCGCTCGACACCTCCTACCTGAGCCAGCTGGACAAGGCGACCTCCCCGGCCCGTACCGCCGGACTGCAGGTCGAATACGGCGGCGGCGCCGGCCAGATCGGCCAGTCCACCCATGACCTGAAGTCCGAGGTCATCGGCCTGGTGTGTGCGCTGGTGCTGCTGCTGTTCATGTTCGGCTCGGTCATAGCCGCCGCCATCCCCCTGATCTCGGCGATCTTCAGCGTGCTCGCCGGGCTGTCGCTGGTCGGGCTGCTCGCCGCGGCGATCACCTTCCCCACCACCGCGCCGACCGTCGCGACGCTGCTCGGCCTGGGCGTCGCGGTGGACTACGGCCTCTTCCTGGTCGCCCGGCACCGCGAGCAGGTCGATGCGGGCATGGATCCGATCGAGTCCGCGGCCAAGTCCGAGGCCCGGGCGGGGACCTCGATTGTGGTGGCCGGAAGCACCGTGGTGGTGTCGATCCTCGGCTTGTACATCTCGGGGGTCCCGTTTGTCGGCGCGATGGGGCTGGCCTCCGCCATCGTCGTTGCGGTCACGATGCTCACCGCCCTCACCCTGGTGCCCGCCTTCCTCGGCACGGCCAAGTCCAGCGTCCGTTCGGTGGCCGCCCGGTACCGCGCGCGGCACGCGGGTATCTCAGCCCGCGAAGAGGCGCAGCTCACGGCGGCCACGACCCAGGAGCACCACGAGCACAGCGGGTTTGCCCGGTGGGGGCGCCGGGTCAGCAACCAGCCCTGGCTATGGGGCATTGCCAGCGTCATCGTGCTGGTGGTGCTGGCCATCCCGCTGTTCTCGCTGCGGCTGGGCCAGCTCGACGCGGGCACCAATCCCACCACTGACAGCAGCAGGCGGGCCTACGACCTGATCAGCGAGGGCTTCGGGCCGGGAGCGAACGGCCCGGTCACCGTGGTGGTGAAGCTGCCCAAGCAATCGAGCACCGACAACACCAACCTGCTCAATTCGCTGCAGACCACGCTGACCAAGACCCCGGACGTCGCGTCGGTCACGCCGCCGTCGGTCAACAGCGCCGGCACGGTCGCGGTGCTCAACGTCGTCCCGTCGTCGGCTCCCCAGGACAGCGCGACCACGAACCTGGTCAACAACCTGCGGGACAACGTGCTGCCGCCGGTGCACGCCACCACGTACCTGACCGGCACCACCGCCGGCAGCGTGGACTTCACCGAGCGGATCGCAAGCCGGATGATCTGGCTGATCATCGTGGTGGTAGCCATCGCGTTCGTACTGCTGACGGTGGCCTTCCGATCGGTGATCATCCCCATCAAGGCCTCGATCCTGAACTTGCTCTCCGTCGGCGCGGCCTACGGCGTGATCGTGGCGGTGTTCCAGTGGGGATGGGGCTCCAGCGCGTTCGGGATCCAGGAGAAGCTGCCGATTCCCGCCTACGTGCCGATGATGGTGTTCGCCATCGTGTTCGGCCTGTCCATGGACTATGAGGTGTTCCTGCTGTCGCGGGTGCACGAGAGCTGGCTCGTCCTGCGGGACGCGCACCGGGCCGTCGCGGTGGGAATCGGCGCGACCGCCCGGGTCATCACGACCGCCGCGGCCATCATGGTGGTGGTCTTCGCCAGCTTCCTGCTCGATCCCGATCCCAGCGTGAAGATGCTGGCCCTCGGCATGGCGGTCGCCGTGCTCATCGACGCCACCATCGTCCGGATGATGCTCGTGCCGTCGGTCATGTCCGTCCTCGGCGAGCACGCCTGGTGGATGCCGGGCTGGCTGGACCGGATCATGCCGAGGATTCAGCTGGAGGGCGGCGAGCCGGCCGAGCCGGAGCCCGAGCCCATCGGGCCGGCGCTGACGCCCCTGGGCTGAGCCCGCGTCCGGCCTGGCCGGGCCAGTCGGGGCCGGCGCCGGACGCCGGTCGCGGAACGAGGTCAGAGGCTGGCGACGTCCGCCTGCTTGGCCCGGACCGCCTCGGCCGCCTCCCGCAGCCCGGAAAGCTCGGCGTCGGTCAGGTCCCGCTCGACCACGCGCTTGACGCCGGCCGCGCCGATCTCCGCCTCGATGCCCAGGTACACGTCGGAAATCCCGTACTGGCCGTCCACCCACGCGCACACCGGCAGGACGGTCCCGGCGTCCTCGGCGACCGCGCGGGCCATCCGGGCCGCGGCGGCCGACGGCGCGTAGTACGCCGAACCGCTCTTCAGCAGGGCCACGATCTCGCCGCCGCCGTTACGGGTGCGCTGGACGAGCGCCTCGATGTCGTCGGCCGGCATCAGGTCGGCCAGCGGCTTCCCGTCGACCGTGCACGCGGACGGGACGGGCACCATGGTGTCGCCGTGCGAGCCGAGCGTCAGCGTACGCACCGAGCCGACCGGGACGCCGAGCTTCTCCGCGACGAAGTAGCTGAACCGGGCGGTGTCCAGCATCCCGGCCTGCCCCATCACCCGCTCCTTGGGGAACCCGGACACCTTGGCGGCCAGCGCCGTCATCTCGTCCAGCGGGTTCGACACGACGATCAGCACGGCGTCCGGCGCGTACTTGACGACGTTCTCGGTGACGCTGCGGACGATCTTCGCGTTGGTCTCGATCAGGTCCATCCGGCTCATGCCCGGCTTGCGCGGCAGCCCGGCGGTGATGACCACGATGCCGGATCCGGCGATCGCCTCGTAGCCCTCCCCGTCGGCCCCGGTGGTCTGCCCCGTGACCTTGGTCTCGAAGCCCTCGATCGGCCGCGACTGGTTCATGTCGAGCGCGAGGCCTTCCGGCTTGCCCTCGACGATGTCAGTCAGCACGACTTCCTCGAAGACGTCGTACTCGGCGAGCCGCTGCGCGGTGGTCGAGCCGTAGAAGCCCGCCCCGACGACGGTCACCTTTCCCTTGCGTGCCATATCCGCAGATCTCCTTCGTTCTGAAGTTTCAGGTCACCCGGCCTCAGGCCGACAGTTCCTTGCGCAGGTTGTCGCTCACGGCGGTGAGGAAATCCTCCGTCGTCAGGTACGGCGTGTCGCCGCCGACGAGCAGGGCCAGGTCCTTGGTCATCTGGCCGGCCTCGATGGTCTGGACGCAGACCCGCTCAAGGGTGCGGGCGAACTCGGTGACCTCCGGGGTGCCGTCGAGCTTGCCGCGGTGCTCGAGCCCGCGGGTCCAGGCGAAGATGGACGCGACCGAATTGGTCGAGGTCGGCTTGCCCTGCTGGTGCTGCCGGTAGTGCCGCGTGACCGTGCCGTGGGCCGCTTCCGCCTCCATCGTGCGGCCGTCGGGCGTCATCAGCACGCTGGTCATCAGGCCGAGCGAGCCGAACCCCTGGGCCACCACGTCGGACTGCACGTCACCGTCGTAGTTCTTGGCCGCCCAGACGATGCCGCCCTCCCACTTCATGACCTGGGCCACCAGGTCGTCGATGAGCCGGTGCTCGTAGGTGATTCCCGCGGCCTCGAACTCGGCCTTGAACTCCGACTCGAAGATCTCGGCGAACAGGTCCTTGAACCGGCCGTCGTACGCCTTGAGGATCGTGTTCTTGGTCGACAGGTAGAGGGGGTAGCGGCGGTTCAGCGCGTACCGCATCGTCGTCCGGGCGAAGTCGCGGATCGAGTCGTCGGTGTTGTACATCCCCATGGCGATGCCGCCGCCGGTGAACTTGGCCACCTCGAGCTCGATCGGGCGGTCGTCGCCGTCGGGTACGTAGGAAATCGTCACCGTCCCGGGGCCCGGCACGACGAAGTCACTGGCCTTGTACTGGTCGGCGTGGGCGTGACGGCCGATGATGATCGGCTTGGTCCAGCCCGGGACCAGGCGCGGAATGCTGGACACCACGATGGGCTCGCGGAACACCACGCCGCCGAGGATGTTGCGGATGGTCCCGTTGGGCGAGCGCCACATCTTCTTCAGGCCGAACTCGGTGACCCGGGCCTCGTCAGGGGTGATCGTGGCGCACTTGACGCCGACGCCGTGTTCCTTGATCGCGTTCGCCGCGTCGATCGTCACCTGGTCATCGGTCGCGTCCCTGTTCTGGACGGACAGGTCGTAATACTTCAGGTCAACGTCCAGGTAGGGCAGTATCAACTGGTCCTTAATGAGCTGCCAGATGATCCGCGTCATCTCGTCGCCGTCGAGTTCGACGACCGGGTTGGCCACCTTGATCTTGGACATGCTTCTCTGTTCCCTTCATCTGCAGGCCAGCCCGTCTCCCTTGTGGGGTTCGCCGGCCACGAGGCTGCTCGCCGTGATCAAGTAGGCGGCAGCACCAGTGCGAGCACTAGCAGCCCGGCGCCGAACGCGCCGAGCGCCAGCACGTCAGCGAACCGCCGCCGGCTGGCGAGCAGTCCCACTGCGCTTTGCGGCAGCACGAGGCGGACGATCGCGGCGGCCAGCAGGGCCCCGCCGACGACTTCGGCCCCGCTGCCGACGTCATGTTCCCCGCGCCACGCCCACACGCAGCCGCGCCACTGTGCACGCGAGCACGACCAGGTAGGGCAGCTGGGCCAGCCGAGACCCGCCGCGGCGGGCCCGCGGCCGCGGGGGCGGTGGTCCCGGGCTGCGCGGTGACACGGCGGGGCCGAGCGCGTCCGCGTTCGGCGGCGCCGGGGCCGGAGCCGGGGCAGGGCGCCGGTGGCCGGACCAGGGGCTGGCAGCGGCCGGGGCACCGCGTTCCAGGATGGCCCGGGAGACGGTGCGGCCTCGTCCCACGGCGGCCCGGCCGGCGGCGCGGCCTCGTCCCAGGGCGGTGCCCCAGCGTCCGGGCGCACCGGCGGGGGTGGGCCGCGCCCGGCGGACGGCCGGGTAGCTGATCCGCGAAGCCGGCGACGCCCGCTGGTGTCTCCCGCGCGCTCCTCATCGCTGCCCCAAGGGCACCCAGGCCCGGTCACGGTCGCCGATATAGGCGCTGTCCGGCCGGATCAGCCGGTTATCGGCGTGCTGCTCGATGATGTGCGCGGTCCAGCCGGCCATCCGGCTGACCGAGAAGACGGGGGTGAACAGATCGGTCGGTATCCCGAGATAGTGATACACAGTGGCAGCGTAGAAGTCGACGTTCGGGTACAAACCCTTCTCCGCGAAAACACAGGCTTCCATCCGGCGGGACATCCGGTAGTAGGTGTCGTCGCCGCTGGCCTGAGCCAGCTCGCCCGACATCTGCCGCAGGTGGGTGGCCCGGGGATCCTCGGTCTTGTACACCCGGTGCCCGAACCCCATGATCTTCTCCCCGCGCCCCAGCCGCTCCCGTACGGCGCGGTCGACGGCGTCGGTGACCGAGTCGCCCGGTCCCCGGCCGGTGGCGGTCCTGATCTCCTCCAGCCCGCGCATGACCTGCTCGTTGGCCCCGCCGTGCAGCGGGCCCTTCAGGGTGGCGATCGCCGCGACCACCGCCGAGTGCATGTCGGACAGCGTCGCCGCGCATACCCGGGCGGCGAAGGTCGAGGCGTTCATCGTGTGGTCGGCGTGGAGCACCAGGCACGTGTCGAAGATCTCCGCGGCCCGGTCGCCGGGCCGCTTTCCGGTCATCTGGAGCAGGAAGTTCCCGGCCAGGCTGAGCGACGGATCCGGGGCGGCCAGCTCCGACCCCGTCCGGGCCGCGTGATAGGCGGCCACCAGGGCGGGCTGCCGCGCGGTGAGCCGAGCGGCCTTCCGCAGGTTGGCGTCGGGCTCGTTGCTCGCGCGGTCCGGATCGTCCGCGCTGGACAACGAGACCAGGCTGCGGAGGGCCTCCATGGGCGCCTGGCGGGCGGCTATGCCGTCCAAGCTGGCCAGGACCATTTCTCCCGGCGCGCGCCCGGCACCGAGCTCGGCCCGGTAATCGTCGAGTTCCGCGCGCGACGGCGGCGTACCGCGCTGAAGGAGGTATGCCACCTCCTCGAACGAGGCCGTCCCCGCCAGATCGTGGATGTCATATCCACGGTAGGAAAGGCGGCCGGCCTGGCCGTCGATGTCGCTCAGCGCGGTCGATGCCGCGACCACGTCAGCCAGGCCCTTAGCGGGCGTGTCCGCCATGCGAATGCCTCCCGGGCTACTCGCAGGCAGTTTACCGGCGCGAAGTAAGATCCAGCGCCTTCGCCGCGGCTCGTGCACAACTGATGTCGGAGTGTGCCGGAAGTGGGGTAGGCGACGCGCGCCCCGGGGTAACTATTAGGTGAGGGACAGGTCACGGCTCCGATAGGCGGGAGGCCCCGTTGTGGATACGCCCTACATTCGCATCGAGGACAGCGGCGACGTCATGCCACTGGCCGGCGAGGTGACGACCGTCGGGCGCGGAAGTGCGGTGGACGTGCGCCTGGACGATCCGAGCGTGTCGCTGCTCCACGCGGAGATCATCCGCCGTGGGCCGTACGCCTACGTGGTCGACCTGGGATTATCACGCCACGGGACCAGGGTGAACGGGCGGCCGGTGGCCCGCCGCGTGCTCGAGGACGGCGACGTCCTGAGCTTCGGCGCGGCGCGCTGCCGGGTCGGCGGGATCGCGCATGAGGACCTCCCGTCGGAAGCCGAGATGCGCCGGCCCGCCGTGCCCGAGCTGACCCGCCGGGAACTAGACGTCCTCGCCGCGCTGTGCCGGCCCGCGCTGTCCGACGACGCCTTCGTGGCCCCGGCCACGGCCCGCGAGATCGCCGCCGACCTCGTGGTCACCGAGGCGGCCGTGAAGCAGCACCTGCTCCGCCTGTACCAGAAGTTCCGCATCTCGGGCGGCGCGAACCGCCGCATCCGCCTGGCCAACGAGGTCGTCGCCCTGGGCCTGGTCCGCCCGGCCGACCACCACATCCCCGAAGCCCGCCCTCCCGCCGACGCCGAGCTCCCTTAACGGGCAGAGTTTCCCGCGCTATGTGCGGAAAACTCTGCCCGCTCTTCACTTCCCGGCTCAGAGGCCCATTGCGGTGGCCGGCGGGGCGCGCCTAGCCGGGGGTCGGGTCGGAGTTTTCCGCTGTATATACGGAAAACTCCGACCCACTAATGGCGACCGCGAAGCCGACGCCCGACTAGCGGAAGACAGGCGGTTTATCGTCCAGATAATCGCGGATGCGAACACGAATAGACTCATGCATCTGGATACCCGCAATATCCTCAAACATGAAGAAATCGACGGCGGTAGACTCACTGCTTACTTGCAGCGAACCACCCTCAATTGCGCACGCAAGACAGATGCTAAATTCCTGCCGCACTTCCCCGTCGTCGTATGAGAACACATGGCCAGGGTCTGAGTAGATACCGACGATGCGGTCTATCCGGACGTCAAACCCTGTCTCCTCCTTCACCTCGCGAACCACGGACTCAGCGAAAGTCTCGCCAATGTCCATCGCGCCGCCAGGCAGCGCCCAGTTACCGGAGTCGCTGCGACGCTGCAGGAGAATCCGGTTCCTTCTATCCACGACGACAGCCGACGAACCGACTGCCAGCGAGTTCGCTTCGGGAGCAGCCGGGTCGTGGTAGTAATCAACGCGGGTCATCATTTGTCCTTAAGCTGCTGCAGCATTAGCGAGATGCCGGCCGCGATTCGTTCCAGATGGCCTCGAATTGCTGCGCATAGCACTCGAAAAGCCCAGCGGGGCCAAGCCGCTTGACATGCAGCAGCGGATGCTGGTACCCGTGCAGCTTGTAAAGATACGGGGTGATAAGCATCTGGTCATCGAAGCGGTAGAGCGCGTTATACAGCGGAACGCTGTGGTAACGGACCTCGACGCCGCTATTAGACATAAGCGGCTCTAGGTGGCCCACGGTCGAGCGGATCCGGGCAGGCAACGTACCGCCAAGCCCTTCGAGATCGTCCCTCGCCTTGACCTCTGCGCCGTCCGGGTCAGCTAGCGCGACACGGACCCGGAGACCGCTTGCGCATTTATCAGCAAGGATGTCGGCCAAGCCAGGATGCTGCTCAGGAAAAAACAGCATCGCATAGCCGAGAAGATCAACATTAGTCCGCACGCGGTCTAGCGTTGCCGACCACAACTGAGACGGCGCATCCGCCCGGTGAGCATATGCCGCGACGATCTCAGACGTGTGATGCGTGCCCGAGGCCCCCAAGCCGACTTGCGGCCATAGCTCCTGCTCTGACTGGGACAGGAGGTCGCACACCTTCCAGCGGTGGCGCGGATGCGGCACACGTCCGGCCAGCCATCGCTGCACCGTCTTAGGGTCCACGCCCACCAGCCGTGCAAGAGTCTCGATCTCAACGCCCTTCGCGGTCATCGCGACGCGCAATCGCTCGTTCATGCCGTCAGACCCCAATGTCACACACCCACCCAGGGACGCTTGGAACACGCACCTAAACGTCCTGAACGTACTACATCGGCGGTAGGAGAGTCCTGCGTCCACAGACATCCTGTGACGACATGGGAGTGAACGGAATGCAATCTACATACGGCACTGGCGACGGGAACGAAGCCAACGCAAGCCATCCACTTGCACCGACTGCATCCCGCGATGACGTGACCCTTGATGATGTCCGCCGCGAGGTCGGGGGCCGGTGGGATTGTGGTCCCGTCACGGGTGGCTATAAGGCGACCATCCGTGAGCCGGGCGCGACGCCGATCCCCCGGTACGGCCGCACCCCTGCCGAACTGCTTGAATCCATCTGGATGCTGGAGGGTCGGCCATGAAGCCGTCGGCGTGGGATCTGTTCACCCGTCGTCCTGCAGCTACCCGGGGCATGCTGGCCGAGCTGTCGCGATTGCGGGCTGCGCTGCCCGCCTATGACGTGATCGTCACCAGCCACAGCCCTGCTTGCCGTTTCGAGGCCGTCCGCCGCCCCGGTAGTCCCGGCCCTGGCCCATGGTGCGTCATCAGCACCGACCCCGCCGATCTCTGGCGCGAACTCGCCCCCCTGCCGATAATCCTGCCTATAACGCCGACATGACCCTGCACCGGCGTGAAGAAAGTGATCGCGTCAGCAGGCCCCGCTTGCTAATTGGCCATCCTGCATCGCCGCACCATGTCCCGGATCACGGCGACTACGACCTCGGGCTGGTCAAGATTGATGTAATGACCGGCTTTCACCGCCGCGAGGTGGGTGCTGTCGGAAGAAATCTGGGTCAGCTCCAACTGCATCTGTTCCCAGGCGGGCCACCCTGCCCATGACCGGTTCGCGGAAGTAAGCACGGTCAAAGGCAGCGCACCCAGGTCTGGCGGCTGGCCCTGCGACCGCGCCAGGATGAACAGTTCGCGAACGACCGTCCGCCGATGGTGAGTCGACAGCATGATCGCCCGGGCGGCGGCCGCGAACTCGGGGGGTGCCTCACGGGCAGCGTCAGCGTACAAGCTGGGGATGAGCCCGAGGGCTGCGGCGAGCCGCCGGGCACCGAGGATCCGGCATTGGCGACGCGCCGCCCGCTTCACGTTCGATATACGGCCGTCCCGGCCGAGCCGCCGCACCTGATCTTCATGGCTTGAGTCGATGAGAACCAGCCCGCACACGCTGGCGGGGTAGCGGGTGATGAACCTACGAGCGATGACACCGCCAAGCGAATGACCGGCCAGGATGTATGGCGGCGCGATACCGGCGGCGGTGAGCAGGCCACAAAGATCATCAGCCATGCCGTCGAGCGTGCGTCTGCCCCGGCGCGGAGGGTCACTCCAGCCGATCCCGGCACGGTCATAGACACAGACCCGCGTCTCGCCACTGAGCTCGTGGACGATGCCCAGCCATTGAAGAACGTTGTCGCCGAGGGCGGGAACGATTACGACCGCTGGCGCCCCCTCGCCTGCCTCGAACAGATGCAGGCGCCGACCGTCGACTTCCACCAGCCGCCCAGGTGGCGGAAAACAGCGACGATACCGGGCGCCGGCTATCTGCTGATACATGGCGCTAGCGGCACCGAGGGCCGCGGCAGCAACCGAGGAGCGCAGCACTAGCCGCGTGGCCCGTTTCACCCGGTGGACGTTAAGGGAGTAGTTGCGCCTTCCAGAGAGCGGCCATGCGTGTGAGCCGCCTGGCGTCGGCAGGAAACCATGACCGGTAGCCAGCACAGCCTTAGCCGCCGAACTTCGGCAGGTGCACGGTTCCGCCGCTGGGCTGCGGGAAGTTGACGTGCGGCAGGTGCAGGTGCGGGATGAAGGTGTTCAGGTTGGGCAGGTGCGGCAGCATCCAGCTGATCACCGGCCAGTACAGCGGCGGCTGCGAGGTCGCGGCACCGACCGCCGCGGCGGCCAGGCAGAACATCACCAGCGCCGCGACCGCCGCGGCCGTGCGGGTCCGGCTGACCGCGGCGAACAGCCGGTTGACCTGGCGGCGCGGGCCGGCCGAGCCGGGCCCGATGCCGTAGAACGCGACCACGGCCCCGGCCGCGTACGACCCGGCCAGCGGGAGCGGGTTGGCGCGGACCATGATGAGCGTCGCGATGGCGACGGCCGTCCCGACGACCAGCGCGATCGGGGCGAGCAGCACCGTCGTCAGCAATGACCGCGCGATCGCCCACGGCGCCGTCAGCACGCCGACCAGGATGTCGCCGACGCTGGGCCCGCGGACCGAGCGCCGCACGGTAAGTGTGCTCTGCGTCCGGTCGGCCGCCCGGAGCAGGGTGATGACGGCCAGCGAGCCGATCGTTCCGGCGACCGGCAGCACGACGCTGACCGCGACGGCGATCACCATCGCGGCCAGGCCGAGCAGCGGGTACGGCCGGGCCCGCTGGGCGGCCTCGGCCGGGCGGTCCGGCGCGGCCGGCCCGGCGGGCGGGGCCATCGGGCCGGCGGCCCGGGCTGCGGGGCGGCGGGCGCGTAGCCGGCCGGGCCGAACCCCGGGGCCGGCCGGGCCTGCGCTCCGCCGGCCGGTACTGACCGGGGGGCGTACTGGACCGGGGGCAGCAGGTCCGCGAACTCGCCGGGCCGGATGGGTTCCGGCTGCGCGCGGGTCCCGCCCGGTGCCGGGCCGCCCTGGTAGAAGCCGCGCGGGTCCAGGCCGCCGGGACGGGCTCCGTTGGGCGTCCGGGCGTAGGCCGCCGGGTCCGCCCCGTAGGGGACCTCACCGCCCGCGCCCGCGCCGTATCCGGCCGCCGCCCCGGCCGCCCCGGCCGCCGCGGCGCCGCCGAGAGCGGCCGCGCCGCCAAGAGCAGCCGCGCCGAGAGCCGCCGCGCCGTACGCCCCGTTGGCCCCGTTGACCGTCGGCACCGAGGCGCCGTTCATGGTGGCCGCCGCGGAGGCCAGGCCGAGCGACGCGGACTGGGCGTACAGCCAGGCCGCCGTGGGCCGGCTGCGCGGGTCGCGGCCGAGCGCGGCCGAGACGAGCCGGGCCAGCGGCTCAGGCATGCCGCTGATGTCGGCCCGCCCCTGGACGATGCGGTAGAAGATCGTCTCGAACGACCCGCTGCCGAACGGCGGCCGGCCGGTGGCGGCATACGCGACGGTCGCGCCCCAGGAATGGACGTCGGACGCCTCACTGCTGGGCTGGCCCTCGATCACCTCGGGAGCCAGGTAGCCGGGCGTGCCCATGAACATCCCGGTCTGGGTGAGCCGGGTGCTGTCGCCGGTATGCGCGATGCCGAAGTCGATGACGACCGGGTTGCCGTCGGAGATCATCACGTTGCCCGGTTTGAGGTCGCGGTGCACGATGCCGGCCGCGTGCACGGCCACGAGCGCCTCGGCCAGGCCGCTGGCCAGCCGCTCGAGCGCGGGCGGCGCCATCGGGCCCTGCTCCCGCACCAGGTGGTCCAGGGTGTGACCGGGCACGTACCTGGTCACGATGTAGGGGTACCGGCCGGTGACGTCGGCGTCGAGGACCTCGGCGACGTACGGGCTGCGGACCCGGCGCATCGCATCGACCTCGCGGGCCAGGCGGCGGCGGGCGGTGGGCTCGTCGGCCACCCGCGAGTGCAGGACTTTAACTGCGACTGGGCGGCGCTCCTGGTCGCGGGCCAGGTATACGGCTCCCATGCCGCCTTCGCCGATCCGCTCCCGCAAGCGGTACGGTCCGAGCCTGTCCGGTATCCGGTCCTGTGAAGGCATCGTCCTCACCAGAGTACGGTGCGAATCCGGCGCGATCAGAAGTGAAAGCGGATCTGCGCAGTTCAGACCGGCCGAACCAGCCGGGTCATCCGCCGCAGCGCGCCGCGCGGCAGCATCCTGGTCGCCCCGGCCGCCAGCTTGTACTGCAGGCCCGGCACCACCACGGCCCGGCCCTCGGCCACCGCGTCCAGCCCGGCCCGCGCGACGTCGTCGGCGTCCAGCCAGGCCAGCTTGGGCAGGTAGCCGAGGTCCACGTTGTTGGCGTCGTGGAACTCGGTCCTGGTGAACCCCGGGCACAGCGCGGTCACGTGCACCCCCGTCCCGGCCAGCTCGGCGTGCATGCTCTCGCTGAGCGAGGTGACGAACGCCTTGGTCGCCCCGTACACCGACGAGCCGGGCGAGGCGGCGAACCCGGCCATCGAGGAGACGTTGAGGATGCCGCCGTGCCCGCGCGCCAGCATGCCGCCGACCGCGGCGCGGGCCAGCCGGGCCAGCGCCATCACGTTGAGGCTGATCTGGGCCTCCACGATCTCCGGCGGCTGCTCGGCGAAGTTGCCGCGCGCCGACCGGCCCGCGTTGTTGACCAGCAGCTCGATCGGCGTCCCCGCGCCGGCCAGGCGCGCGGTGACGGTGTCCATCCCCCCGGCCGTGGTCAGGTCGGCGGCCAGCACGGTCACGTCCACCTTGTGCTCGTCCCGCAGCTTGGCCGCCAGGTCGTTCAGCCGATCCGCCCGCCGGGCCACCAGGACCAGGTCGGAGCCGCCGGCCGCGAGCAGCCGCGCGAAACTTTCACCGATGCCGCTGGACGCGCCCGTCACCAGGGCCGTCCGGTATGCGTGCCGCATTGCCCGCCTCCTGCCTTCCCGCCTCAGCTACCCGCGACCCACTCAGCTACCCGCGACGAGCTTCCGCAGCACCTGGGCCGCGACCGCGTTGCGTTCCGCGTGCGTGACCAGGGCCGCGGCCAGCGCGGCGGTCCACTCGTTCAGGGGCACCGGCTGCCGGGACAGGACCACTCCGCGGACCTCCTTGCAGATCTCGGCGGCAGGCTGGCCGCGGCTGATGCTCAGGGTCATGACCTGATCGCCCAGCCGGACGGTGACCTTGGACACCTCACCGGGGCGGCCGCGCATCCGGTCCGAGACGGTGCGATCCCGCTCCACGCTGACCGTTCCGGGCGGCAGGCCCTCACTCAGCGACTCGGTGAGGACCCGGGCGTAGATGGCCAGATCGGCACTGTCGGCGCGCAGCGCCGCGGCGACGAGTTCGAGTGAGAGCGCATCATCGGATTCGGTCATGACCGCTCCCCTCCAGGTCTGCCATCGCCATTCCTGTCCGCCACGCCGCGAGCGCCCGGCCCGCGGCCACCCTGGCCCGCTAGGTGCGAGTCTAGATAAGCACCGGGTTACGCCCTACCGGCCCGCGAAGGTCGCCTTTCCCGGGCCGTTGTCGATGAAACTGCGCATCCCGGTCTGCTGGTCCTCGGTGGCGAACAGGGCCGCGAACTGCAGCCGCTCGATCTCCAGCCCGGTGTCCAGGTCGACCTCGAGGCCGGTGTCGATGGCCTGCTTGGCGGCCCGGAGGGCCAGGGCCGGGCCGCGGACGAAGCGGCCCGCCAGCTTCCTGGCCGCCTGGTAGACCTCGTCGTCGGGCACCACCCGGTCGACCAGGCCGATGCGCAGCGCCTCGTCAGCCTCGACGAACCGCCCGGTGTAGACGATGTCCTTGGCCTTGGCCGGGCCGATCAGCCGCGGCAGCCGCTGGGTGCCGCCCGCGCCGGGGATGATGCCGAGCAGGATCTCCGGCTGCCCGAGCCTGGCCCCCTCCCCCGCGACGCGGAAGTCGGCGCACAGCGCGAGTTCGAGGCCGCCGCCCAGCGCGTAGCGGGTGATCGCCGCGACGACGGGCTTGGGAATCCGGGCCACCGCGGCGAAGGACGCCTGGATCCGCTCGCCGATCCCGGTGATCTCGGTGTGGCCGGCGTCGGCCATCTGCTTGACGTCGGCCCCGGCCGCGAACACCTTGTCGCCCCCGTAGAGAACGACGGCGGCGATGTCCGCGTCCGCGCTGACCTGCGCGGCGGCGTCGGCGATCTCGGCGGTCACCTGGCTGTTCAGCGCGTTCATCGGCGGCCGGTCCAGCCGGATGGTCCCGATTCCACCCTCGACCTCAACACGGACGAAGTCACCCATGACAGACCTCCACCTCCTCGCGATCCTTGCTTCACCGGGCCCAGGCTCTCAGGAATACCAGGCCCGGGCCCAGCCCGCCCGGCCTGGTCACCGAGAGCACACGGGCCGCGGGGTCAGCGCAAGTCGCCGTTGGTCATGCCGGCAGGCGCGTCCGGCGCGGTCACCACGCCGAGCTCGGCCCGGCTGGCCAGCAGCGGATGGCGGGGCAGCACGCGGACCGTGTAGCCGAACGGGCCGGGCCGGGCCAGCGAGATCTCCCCGGTGAACCGCACGGCCGTGCCCGGCTTCGCGTCGCCGGCGCCGTACGGCTCGCTGGGCGCGAGCGGGTCCGGCGACAGGGCCACGAAGCACGGGTCGACCAGCTCGTCGTCCTCGTTGGCCCGGCCGTAGACCACCTCGACGCAGACGTCGTCCGGCGTGAGCTCGCCGAGCGCGACGGCGGCGCGCACGGTCAGCGGCGAGCCGAGCCGCGGCTCACCGGCGTCCGCCTCGACGTGCTCGATGCGCACGCCCGGCCACGCCTTCACGACCCGCTGCTTCCACTCGGCCAGTTCCCGGGCCGGGCCGTAGGTCCCGTCCCCGGCCAGCGCCCGGGAGGAGCGCGTGGCCGGCGCGTACAGCGTGGTCACGTATTCGTGGACCATCCGCTCGGCCTGCACCCGGGGCCCGAGCACGCGCAGCGTGTGCCGGATCATCTCGACCCAGCCGCCCGGCACCCCCTCGGCGTCCCGGTCGTAGAACAGCGGCGCGACCGACGCCCCGAGCAGGTCATACAGCGCGGCCGACTCCAGCTCGTCGCGGCGGTCGGCGTCCGGCACGCCGTCGGCGGACGGGATCTCCCAGCCGTTGGCGCCGTCGAACCACTCGTCCCACCAGCCGTCGCGGACCGACACGTTCAGGCCGCCGTTGAGCGCGGCCTTCATCCCCGAGGTGCCGCACGCCTCCAGCGGCCGCAGCGGGTTGTTGAGCCAGACGTCGCATCCGCGGACCAGCGAGCGCGCCATCTCCATGTCGTAGTCGGGCAGGAACACGATGCGGCTGCGCACCCGCGGGTCGTCGGTGAACCGGACCATCTGCTGGATCAGCCGCTTGCCGCCCTCGTCGGCCGGGTGCGCCTTGCCCGCGATCACGATCTGGATCGGGCGCTCGGGGTCGGTGAGCAGCGCGGCCAGCCGCTGCGCGTCGTGCAGCATCAGCGTGAGGCGCTTGTAGGACGGCACCCGGCGGGCGAAGCCGATGGTGAGCGTGTCCTCGTCGAGCACGTCGTCGATCCAGGTCAGCTCGGCGTCGCTGGCGCCGCGCTGCCGCCAGGACGCGCGCAGCCGGGTCCGGGTCTGCTCGACCAGGCGCGCGCGCAGGGCCCGGCGGGTGGCCCAGATCAGCTCGGCGGGCAGAGCCGCGACCCGGTCCCAGTCCCGGTCCCCGCTCTCGCTCAGGGCGGCGGCGCCGGGATCGGCCAGTTCCAGGACCTCGGGGGCGACCCACGTGGCCGGGTGCACGCCGTTGGTGATCGAGCCGATCGGGACCTCGGCCTCCTCGAACCCGGGCCACAGGCCGGAGAACATCTGCCGGCTCACCGCCCCGTGCAGCTTGCTGACGCCGTTGACCCGCTGCGCCAGCCGCATGCCCATGACCGCCATGTTGAACACGTGCGGGTCGCCGCCCGGGTAGGTCTCGGCGCCGAGCGCGAGGACCCGCTCCACCGGCAGCGCCGGATCCGCGGCCTCCCCGCTGAAGTGGCGCTCGATGAGGTCGCGCGCGAACCGGTCGATCCCGGCCGGCACCGGGGTATGCGTGGTGAACACGGTCCCGGCCCGGCAGGCCTCCAGCGCCTCGTCGAAGCTGAGCCCCTGGGCCGCGTAGGTGCGGATCCGCTCGAGGCCGAGGAAGCCCGCGTGGCCCTCGTTGGTGTGGAACACCTCCGGCTCGGGGTGCCCGGTGATCGCGCAGAACGCCCGGACCGCGCGCACGCCGCCGATGCCCAGCAGCATTTCCTGGCGGAGCCGGTGGTCGCTGCCGCCGCCGTACAGCCGGTCGGTCACCTCGTGCAGGGACGGCTCGTTCTCCTCGACGTAGGAGTCGAGCAGGAGGAGCGGGACCCGGCCCACCCGCGCGTGCCAGACCTGCGCGGCCAGCCGGGCGCCTTCGGCGAGGGTGACGGTGACCCGGACGGCCGAGCCGTCGGGGTTGCGCAACAGCTCCAGCGGCAGGCCGTTCGGGTCGTTGGCCGGGTAGCGCTCGCCCTGCCAGCCGTCCGCGGACAGCGACTGGGTGAAGTAGCCGTGCCGGTACAGCAGCCCGACGCCGATCAGCGGCACGCCGAGGTCGCTGGCCGCCTTGAGGTGGTCACCGGCCAGGATGCCGAGGCCGCCGGAGTACTGCGGGAGCACGGCGGTGACGCCGTACTCGGGCGAGAAGTAGGCGATCGCGGCCGGCGCGGCGGCCAGCCCGTTCCCGCCCGTCTCGCCCGCGGCCTCCCCGGCGCCGGCCGCGGCCTGGCGCTCGGCGCGGACCCGCTGGTACCAGCGCGGGCCGGTCAGATAGTCGTCCAGGTCGCGCGCGGCGGCGGCCAGGCGGCTCAGGAAGTCGTGGTCGGCCGCGAGGGCGGCCAGCCGGTCCGGCCGCAGGGAGCTGACCATAGCCACCGGATCGCCGCCCGAGGCCTCCCACGCCGCGGGGTCGATCGACGCGAACAGCTCAACCGTCGGGGAGTGCCACGACCATCGGAGGTTGAGCATCAGGTCGCGCAGGGCAGCCAGCGGCTCGGGAAGCACAGTGCGGACCGTGAACCGGCGGATCGCTTTCACGATGAGTGACCCTAGTGTGTCCGGGTCGCTTCGGGGGAACCAGATGCATGATCCGTGCCCCTCGTCACATGAAGCCCGGAGCACGGCGCGATAACCACGTAAAACATACTTAAGGCTACCGAACGAGGACATGGTGTCAGTCCATGGGCCATGGCGGGCCCCGCACCGCCAGGCCCGTGAAGCACACACCGCTCGTTCGGCTGCCTTGGTCACGGCCAGCCGGCGCCGGACATCAAATTCCGCTGCGGACCGCATGGGTGCGGCGGTAGCACACCTACCTGCGGTGTCGATAGCGTTACTGCCGTGATCGGAAGAATCCCCATCCTCGACGTCCAGCCCATGGTCGAATGCGCCCGCCGGCCGCCAAAGCCGCCGTCGGCGAGACTTTCCCGGTGAGCGCGACCGTGTTCCGTGAGGGGCACGGCTCCATCGCGACCGGCGTCGTCCTGCGTGATCCGGCCGGGGACACCCAGCCGATGACGATGATGCGCGAGCTCGCGCCGGGGGCCGACCGGTACGGCACGGACGTCACCGTGACCAGCGAGGGGATGTGGTCCTACCGGGTCGAGGCGTGGGCCGATCCGATCGCCGACTGGCACCACGACGCGGTGATCAAGGTGCCGCGTGGCCAGGACGTCGAGCTGATGCTGGCCGAGGGCGCGATCCTGTTCGAGCGGGCGTCCCGCTCCATCATCCGGTCCTCGCGGATCCGGCTGCCCGAGCCGGGCCCGGGCGAGCCGCCCGCCGACGACAAGCCGATCCCGCCCGATGCGGCCCGGGCCGCCCTGGCCGAAGTAGCGGTCATGCTCCGCGACCCGGCGCTGACGCCGTGGGACCGGCTGGCGGCGGCCGCGCGTCCCGATATCACCCGCATCCTGGCCGCCTACCCGCTGCGCAAGCTCGTGACCCGGTCCCGGCGGATGCCGGTCTGGGTCGACCGGACGCGGGCCCTGTACGGCTCGTGGTACGAGTTCTTCCCGCGTTCGGAGGGCGTCCAGTACGACCCGATGGGGTACCGGGAGCCGGTCTCCGGCACGCTGCGCACCGCCGCACGCCGGCTGGACGCGATCGCCGAGATGGGATTCGACGTCGTTTACCTGCCGCCGGTCCATCCCATCGGGACGGCGTTCCGCAAGGGCCGCAACAACACGCTGGACCCGCAGCCCGGGGATCCCGGCTCGCCGTGGGCCATCGGGTCACCGGACGGCGGGCACGACGCCATCCACCCGGACCTCGGCACGTTCGAGGACTTCGACGCGTTCGTGGCCCGGACCCGGGAACTCGGCATGGAGGTGGCGATCGACCTGGCCCTGCAGGCGTCGCCGGACCATCCGTGGGTGAAGGAGCACCCGGAGTGGTTCACGACCCGGGCGGACGGCTCTATTCGCTACGCGGAGAACCCGCCCAAGAAGTACCAGGACATCTACCCGGTCAACTTCGACAACGACCCGGCCGGGATCTACGCCGAGGTCCTCCGGGTAGTCCGGCTGTGGATGGACCACGGCGTGCGGATCTTCCGCGTCGACAACCCGCACACCAAGCCGCTGCCGTTCTGGGAGCGGCTGCTGGCCGAGGTGCGCGCCACCGATCCCGACGTGCTCTTCCTGGCCGAGGCGTTCACCCGGCCGGCGATGATGCACGCGCTGGCCATGGTCGGCTTCCACCAGTCGTACACCTACTTCACCTGGCGCAACCACGCCGACGAGCTCATCGAGTACATGCGGGAGCTGTCCGGCCCGGCCGCGGCCTACATGCGGCCGAACTTCTTCACCAACACCCCGGACATCCTGCACGAGTACCTTCAGCACGGCGGGCCGCCGGCGTTCAAGATCCGGGCCGTCCTGGCCTCCATGCTCTCGCCGTCCTGGGGCATCTACTCCGGGTACGAGCTGTACGAGAACATCCCGCTGCGGCCGGGCAGCGAAGAGTACATGGATTCGGAGAAGTACCAGTACCGGCCGCGTGACTGGGAGACGGCCGCCCGGGACGGGATCGGCTTCGCGGACTTCATCACCACGCTGAACAGAATCCGGAAATCGCATCCGGCGCTTCACCAGCTGCGTAATCTACGCTTTCATCATGTCGATCAGCCGGACTGGATCTGCTTCTCCAAGCGGGTCACCTCACGGGAGGAGGCCGTAGCCGAAGGCCTGGCCGCGCCCGGCGGATCGGGGCCCGACACCGTCCTGGTGGTCGTGAATCTGGATCCGCATCAGGCCCGCGAGGCCACCGTCTGGTTGGACCTGCGCGAGCTGGGGATGGATCCGGGAGCAGGGTTCACGGTCACCGATGAACTCGACGGCGCGTCCTATCGTTGGGGGCAGTCCAACTACGTACGCCTCGACCCGGCGTACCGGCCGGCCGACATCTTTACGGTCACCGCGGATCGGCCGGAAATGTAACGTCACAGCACACCGCAGGAGAATCAGTCGTGACAGAGCTCGAGGCGGCCCGGGACCGGCCCACGATCACGCCGCAGCTGCCCGGATTCACCGCGTCCCCGGGCGAGCCCGTGCCCGACCCGTTCTCCTTCGACCGGCCGCGGGATCCCGAGTGGTACAAGCGCGCCGTCTTCTACGAGGTCCTGGTGCGCGGCTTCCAGGACTCCAGCGGCGACGGCACCGGCGACGTCCGCGGCCTGACCTCCCGGCTGGACTACCTGCAGTGGCTCGGCATCGACTGCATCTGGCTGCTGCCGATCTATGAGTCACCGCTGAAGGACGGCGGGTACGACATCTCCGACTTCATGAAGGTGCTCGACGACTACGGCACCATCGGCGACTTCGTGGAGCTCGTCGAGGAGGCCCACAAGCGCGGCATCCGGGTCATCGCCGACCTGGTCATGAACCACACCAGCGACCAGCACCCCTGGTTCCAGGCGTCCCGGGCCGAGCCGGACGGGCCGTTCGGCGACTTCTACGTGTGGTCGGACACCGACGACAAGTACGCCGACGCCCGGGTGATCTTCGTCGACACCGAGCAGTCGAACTGGACCTACGACCCGGTGCGCGGCCAGTACTTCTGGCACCGGTTCTTCTCCCACCAGCCCGACCTGAACTTCGAGAACCCGGCCGTCGCGGACGCGATGATCGAGGTGCTGCGGTTCTGGCTCGACCTCGGCATCGACGGCTTCCGGCTGGACGCGGTGCCCTACCTGTACGAGCGGGAGGGCACCAACTGCGAGAACCTCAAGGAGACGCACGAGTACCTGAAGCGGATCCGCGCCGAGATCGACCGGCTGTACCCGGACCGGGTGCTGCTGGCCGAGGCGAACCAGTGGCCGGCCGACGTGGTCGAGTACTTCGGCGACCCGGAGACCGGCGGCAACGAGTGCCACATGGCGTTCCACTTCCCGCTGATGCCGCGCATCTTCATGGCCGTCCGGCGCGAGCAGCGCTACCCGATCTCGGAGATCATGGCCCAGACGCCGGAGATCCCGGCCGGCTGCCAGTGGGGCATCTTCCTGCGCAACCACGACGAGCTGACGCTCGAGATGGTCACCGACGACGAGCGCGACTACATGTACACCGAGTACGCCAAGGACCCCCGGATGAAGGCGAACATCGGGATCCGCCGGCGGCTCGCCCCGCTGCTCGACAACGACCGCAACCAGCTGGAGCTGTTCACCGCCCTGCTGCTCTCGCTGCCGGGCTCGCCGGTGCTCTACTACGGCGACGAGATCGGGATGGGCGACAACATCTGGCTCGGTGACCGGGACGGCGTGCGCACCCCCATGCAGTGGACCCCGGACCGCAACGGGGGCTTCTCCAACTGTGACCCGCAGCGGCTGTACCTGCCGCCGATCATGGACCCGATCTACGGCTACCAGGCGCTCAACGTCGAGTCGCAGACCCGGAACCCGGGCTCCCTGCTGCACTGGACCCGGCGCATGATCGAGATCAGGAAGCGGCACCCGGTCTTCGGGGTCGGCGTCTACGAGGAGCTCATCTCCTCCAACCCCAGCGTGCTCGCGTTCGTCCGCACGCCGGCCGAGACCGACCCCGGCTCGGACGGGTCGGACCGGATCCTGTGCGTGAACAATCTGTCCCGCTTCCCGCAGCCGGTCGAGCTCGACCTGCGGCGGTTCCGGGGGGTGACGCCGGTCGAGTGCATGGGCGGCGTGACGTTCCCGCGTATCGGCGAGCTGAACTACCTGCTGACCCTGCCGGGCCACGGGTTCTACTGGTTCCAGCTCCCGCCGGCGAAGGAGGACCACGAACTTGGTGCGTAACGCCCCCAAATCCTCCCAGGGCACTTGTTTCCCGGAGGTTTCAAGGGACTCGTCAGGGGGAGTGGGTATGCCAAGGTGATGAGCTTCGAGGATGCACTCGCGACCTGGCTGCAGGAGCAGCGGTGGTTCGCGGGCAAGGGCCGAACCCTCCGTGACCTGGCCGTGGTCGCCGATACCGAGGTCGCGGCGGGGGATCCCGCCCTGCGGCACCTGATCGTCCTGGTTTCACACGGCGCCACCGCCGACCACTATCAGGTCATGGTCGGCCTGCGCTCCGAGCTGCCCGGCTGGCTCGAGCACGCCCGGATCGGCATGACCGAGGACGGCCGGCACGCGTACGACGCCCTGCACGATCCCGCGCTCACCCGGCACCTGCTCCGCGCGATCGCGAACAACGAGACGATCGAGTCGCTGCGCTTCGAGCGCCTCCCGGGCGCCGAGATCGAGACCGACCTCGACAGCATCGTGCTCACCGGCGAGCAGAGCAACACCAGCCTGGTCTACGGCGAGCAGTCGATCCTGAAGGTGTTCCGGCGGGTCGCCCCCGGCCCCAACCCGGACCTCGAGGTGACCTCGGCCCTGGCCCAGCTCGGCTCGTCGCACATCGCCGAGCCGTTCGGCTCGATCGAGACCCTGATGGACGGCGTCACCACCACGCTGGCCATCTTGTCCCGGTACCTGCGCACGGCCACCGACGGCTGGACGATGGCCGCGACCAGCGTGCGCGACCTGTACGCCAGCGACGGGACGCGCGCGGCGGACGCCGGCGGCGACTTCTCGGGCGAGGCCCACCGGCTCGGCGCCGCGACGGCCGAGGTCCACCGGGATCTGGCCGAGGCGTTCGGCACCGACGAGCTCTCCCCCGACGCGCTGCACGAGATGGCCGAGCAGATGTACCGCCGCCTCGACCTGGCCACCGCGGCCGTGCCCGAGCTGGCCCGGTACGCGGACATGATCGGCGCCGCCTACTCCAGCCTGGCCAAGATCGATGAGCCCATGCCCGCCCAGCGGGTCCACGGCGACTACCATCTCGGCCAGGTCATGCGCACCGAGACCGGCTGGGTGGTGCTGGACTTCGAGGGCGAGCCGGCCAGCCCGCTGGCCCAGCGGCGGGCCCGGTCATCGCCCTTGCGGGACGTGGCCGGGATGCTCCGCTCGTTCGACTACGCCGCGCGTCACCAGCTGCTCAACCGCCCGGATGCCGAACGGCTCCGCGTGGTGGCCCGCGACTGGATCCGGTCCAACGCGGCCGCGTTCTGCGCCGGCTACGCCGAGGCCGGCGGCCTGGACCCGGCGGCCAACGAGGTGCTGCTCCGCGCGCTCGAGCTGGACAAGGCGGTGTACGAGGTGATGTACGAGGCCCGGCACCGGCCGTCCTGGCTGCCGATCCCGCTGGAGTCCCTGGCCGACTTCTCGGATTGATCGCTGATGACATCGAACGGAAACCGGCCGCTGGAGTCCGGCGGCCCTCACGGCGAGGATGCTGTGCGGACCATTCCTTCTGACATGTCCCCCTCCCCCGAGCGAGACCGCCCAGCCGGAGGCCGGCGCGGACGGCGGACGGGATCAGCCTGGGCGAGATCGAGCGGATCGTCGCCGGCACCGATCACGACCCGCACTCGGTGCTCGGCGCGCACCCCGGGCCGGACGGCGTCGTGATCCGCACGCTGCGGCCGCTCGCCGCCACCGTCGCGGTCGTGCTGGCCGACGGCGGCCGGGTGCCAATGAGCCACGTGCACCAGGGCGTGTTCGCGGCCACCGTGCCCGGCGAAGCCGCGCCCGCCTACCGGATCGCCACCGCCTACCCGGGGCCGGACGGCTCGCCCGGGCCGGAGACGATCTCCGACGATCCTTACCGCTTCATGCCCACCGTGGGCGAGTTCGATCTGCACCTGATCGGCGAGGGACGGCACGAGGAACTGTGGCACGTCCTCGGCGCGCACGTCCGGGACCTCGGTGAGGACCCGCTCGGGCCGATCACGGGCACGTCGTTCGCGGTCTGGGCACCGAACGCCCGCGGCGTCCGGGTGATCGGCGACTTCAACCACTGGAACGGCCAGCCCCACCCGATGCGCTCGCTGGGCGGCTCGGGCATCTGGGAGCTGTTCATCCCCGGCGTTCCCGAGGGATCCCGCTACAAGTACGACATCCGCGGGCCCGACGGCAACTGGCGGGCCAAGGCCGACCCGATGGCCTTCGCGACCGAGCAGCCGCCGGCCACCGCGTCCATCGTCGTCTCCCCCCGCCACGAATGGCAGGACGGCACCTGGATGACCGAGCGGCCCGAGCGCCAGCCCGTGCGCGAGCCGATGGCCATCTACGAGGTGCACCTCGGCTCCTGGCGGCCGGGCCTGTCCTACCGGCAGCTGGCCGAGGAACTCCCGGCGTACGTCACCGACCTGGGGTTCACCCACGTGGAGTTCCTCCCGGTGGCCGAGCACCCGTTCGGCGGATCGTGGGGATACCAGGTCACGTCGTACTACGCGCCGACATCCCGGTTCGGCAGCCCCGACGACTTCCGGTACCTGGTCGACCGGCTGCACCAGGCCGGGATCGGCGTCATCGTCGACTGGGTCCCCGCGCACTTCCCGCGCGACGACTGGGCGCTGGCGCGCTTCGACGGCACCCCCCTGTACGAGCACCCGGACCCGCGGCGCGGCAGCCATCCGGACTGGGGCACGCTCATCTTCAACTACGGCCGGACCGAGGTGCGTAACTTCCTCGTGGCCAACGCCCTGTACTGGCTGGAGGAGTTCCACATCGACGGCCTCCGGGTGGACGCCGTGGCCTCGATGCTGTACCTCGACTACTCGCGGCAGCCGGGCCAGTGGGCGCCGAACCAGTTCGGCGGCCGGGAGAACCTGGAAGCCGTCGCGTTCCTCCAGGAGGTCAACGCGACGGCCTACCGGCGCGCGCCGGGGATCATGATGATCGCCGAGGAGTCCACCGCGTGGCCGGGCGTGACCCGGCCGGTGCACCTGGGCGGGCTGGGATTCGGCTTCAAGTGGAACATGGGCTGGATGAACGACACCCTGGCCTACCTTCAGCGTGACCCCATTTACCGGCAGTACCACCACAACGAGCTGACGTTCTCGCTCATCTACGCGTTCAGCGAGAACTACATCCTGCCGCTGTCGCACGACGAGGTGGTGCACGGCAAGGGCTCACTGCTGGCCAAGATGCCGGGCGACGACTGGCGGCGGTTCGCCGGCCTGCGCACCCTGCTCGGCTACATGTGGGCCCATCCCGGCAAGCAACTGCTGTTCATGGGGTCGGAGTTCGGCCAGGCCAGCGAGTGGTCCGAAGAGCGCGGCCTCGACTGGTGGGTGCTGGGCGACGAGTACCACGCGGGCGTGCAGCAACTGGTGCGCGACATGAACGCGACGTACCGCGCCTCGCCCGCGCTGTGGGCCCTGGACACCTCGCCCGACGGGTTCAGCTGGATCGACGCGAACGACGCGGCCGGCAACACGCTGTCGTTCCTGCGCTTCGCGGCCGCGCCCCCGGCGGCGCCGATGCCCGCTCCGTCCGGGCTGGCCTCGACCGCCCCGCCGGAGCCCGCGCCGGCCGTGTGGTCGCCGACGGAGCCGGTGGCCGGCTCGGCCTCGGGTGCGACGGTGCTGGCCTGTGTGGTGAACTTCGCCGGTAACCCGCACGAGAAGTACAAGATCGGGCTGCCGCACGCGGGGCGCTGGCGCGAGGTCCTCAACACCGACGCGAGCATCTACGGCGGCAGCGGCGTGGGCAACCTGGGTGCCGTCGAGGCCGTCGACGAGCCCTGGCATGGCCGCCCGGCTTCGGCCACGATCACCGTCCCGCCACTGGGCGTGCTCTGGCTGGCGCCGGAGGACTGAGAGCCTGGGGCCGCGGTCTGGGCGCGCTGGCGGCGTCCGGGAGCGCCGGAACTACTGGCGAGTAGCCTGGGGTCATGAGCATCGCAGAGCGGCCCTCACTCAGCGTGCTGGGCGACCCCGCCGTCGTCGCCGACCCCTATCCGGTCCTCGCCGCGATCCGCGCCGCGTCGCCGTACGCCGCGGTGGACGGCAACCTGGTCGTGGTGGGCCGGCACGCCGACTGCTCCCGGATCCTGCGCGACCCCCGAGTCAGCAGCGAACGGAACCGGTCCGTGTTCACGTCGCAGGCCGCGCCCCGCCCGGGCGGCCTGTCGTTCCTGTCGATGGACCCGCCAGACCACACCCGGTTGCGCCGGCTGGTGTCCAAGGCGTTCACCCCGCGCGTCATCGCCCAGCTCGCGCCGAGGATCCGGGACGTGACCGAGGAACTGCTCTCCGCGGCCGCCGCGCGTGACCCGCACCAGCTCGAGCTGGTCAGCCAGCTCGCCTACCCCCTGCCGGTCCGGATCATCAGCGAACTGCTCGGCGTGCCGGCCGACGACCACCGCCGGTTCGCGGTCTGGTCGGCCCGGCTGGCCCACTCCCTTCAGCCGCGGTTCGTCGCCGACGATGACGAGAGCCTGGCCGACGCCGCCGAAGCCCGCGCCGAGTTCGCCGCCTACTTCCGCGACCTGATCGCGCGCCGCCGCGCCGAGCCGGCCGATGACCTGCTTACCGAGCTGATCAGGGCCGAAGACGAAGGCAGCCACCTCAGCGAGGCCGAACTGCTGTCCACCTGCATCCTGCTCCTCGTGGCCGGGCACGAGACCACCGTCGGCCTGATCTCCAACGCGGTCCTGGCCCTGCTCCGCCACCCGGACCAGCTCGCCGCGCTCCGCGCCGACCCGTCGCTCGCCGGCGCCGCCGTGGAGGAGACCCTCCGCTACGACCCGCCGGTCCAGCTCACCGCCCGCATCGCCCGCGGCCCGGTTCGCGTCGGAACCGTCGACGCCCCGGACGGCGCGGTGATCCTGCTCCTGCTCGCGGCGACCGGGCGCGATCCGGACGCGTTCGCAGATCCGGACCGGTTCGACATCTCCCGCGCCGCCGGCGGCCATCTGGCGTTCGCCGCCGGGGCGCACTTCTGCCTGGGCGCACCCCTGGCCCGCCTGGAGGCGTCCATCGCGCTCAACGCCTTCGCCGCCCGCGTTACCGACCCGGAGCTGGCCCGGGACGGCCTCTCCTACAAGCCGAACTTCAACCTCCGCGGTCCCGACCGCCTCGTCGTCCGCACCGCCGGCATCCGCCCCGCCTCCTGACCCGGCCCGCCGCGCCACCGTGTTGACTGCCCGGGCCCCGCTGGCCCCGCCGGCCCGCTGGCCCGCCGCCGCCGCCCGCTGGCCGGCCGCGCCCACCGTCGGCCGCGCGGTCATGCCAGCCCGATTTGGGTGGGCTTTTCCGGTGTATTCACGGAAGATCCCACCCGATCATGGGCGGAGCGCCGTCGCCGCATGCGCATGAGCCGCATGGTGCAGGATAGGGACGTGCCCCGCCATCCACCTCGCCACGATCACGACGCGGGCGGCGCGGCGGACGTGCTGGCGGCCAAGGCGGCCCTCCGCGAGGAGGTCTGGGCGGCGATGAAGGCCGCCGGCGTCGCACGCTTCCCCGGCGCCGCCGGGCGCATCCCCAACTTCACCGGCGCCGAAGCCGCCGCCGAGCGCCTGCGGGCCACGCCCGAGTGGCAGCAGGCCCGGGTGCTCAAGGCCAACCCGGATTCCGCGCAGCTCCCGGTCCGCCAGCGCGCCCTCGAGGACGGCAAGACCGTCTATATGGCCGTCCCCCGGCTGGCCGAGCCCGACCCGTTCTTCCTCCTCGATCCGGCCCACCTCGCCGACCCGCCGCGCAAGGCGGCCTCCATCAGCGGTGCGAGCCGGTCGGCCCGGCGGGTGCCCGTGACCGACCTGTCCGAGGTGGACCTCGTGGTCAGCGGGTGCGTCGCGGTCGGCGAGGACGGCGCCCGCCTCGGCAAAGGCGGCGGTTTCGCCGACCTGGAGTACGCGATCGCCAGCGCCGCCAGCCTGATCGGCCCGGACACCCTCGTGGTCACCACCGTGCACGAACTTCAGGTCCGCCCGGCCGGCTCGCTGCCGATCACGGACCACGACATCCCGGTCGACCTGGTCGTCACTCCGGACCGGATCATCGATTGCCGCCCGCGCCGCGGCCCGCGCCCGGCCGCCCACATCAGCTGGCCCGAACTGACCGAGGAGAAGATCGCGGCGATTCCGCTGTTGGCGGCGCTGCGTCCCGCCCGCTGAGGGCACCCGGGCCCCGACGCGCCTGATGTGCACCCCGGCGACTGGCGCCCAGGCGGCCTGCCGCCTGGGCCGCGGCCCGCCCGGGACTGGCCGCTGGGGCTGGCCGCCGGGCCTGGCCGCCGGGACTGGCCGCCGGGCCCGCGGCACTTACGCCGCGCTGGTGATCTCGAAGATCGGGTGGTCGGGAGCGATCCGTCGCAGCTCCGAATCCGGGGCGTCGGGGCCGACGCCGCCGAAGAAGACGCCGACTTCCATCTTCCATCGGGTCAGGTAGGCCCGCAGGATGGCCGGCTTGTCGTCGTCGGCGATCTCGGCCGCGGTGAACGGTTCGGTGCGCCGGCCCAGGCGGAGTTCGCCGTCGTGGGCGACCCGCAGGTTCCGCACCCATTGGGTCTCGCCCCGGGGCGCCACGAGGTAGCGCTTCCCGTCCAGGCTCAGCAGGTTCACCGGCGTCGTGCGCCACTCACCGCTCTTGCGGCCCCGGACGGCCAGGATGCGGGAACCCCAGATGCTGATCCCGAGCCCGGTCATCCCGGCCACGGCCTTGTTGAAGAACTGGCGAGTGAACCAGCCCGGCTCGACGTAACGATGCGGAGTGTTCGCGGTCATGGCCCATGCCACCTCGGCTTCCTGTCCAAGCTCCCGGCCTACAGGTTCTCAGCCGCCGGTTACAGCGACGGAAATTCCCGCTTCGAGAGCACTGCTCTGTCTTAAGAGCAGTTAACACGAGAGCGCCACCCACTGTCAAGAGCACCGCTCTCCGAAGTGGGATGTTCTCGTCCCCCACGCCGAGCGGGCGCGGGTAGCACCCGCCGCCGAGCAGGCGCGGGTAGCACGCGCCAACGGGCATGTACACGGAGGCACCTTTGTAGCGGTTAGAACGTCCACAAAGGCACCGCCGTGGACATCGGAACTTGGTGGGCTTGGGGCCCCTGGCGACTTTGGGGCTGATGGGGACTCTGGGACAGGCGGTCCCTGGGGCGGGCGAGGACGTTGGGACCAGTGTGGGGCATGTGGCGAAGCGCGCGGTGGCCCGGGCGGACGGGGGCTCCGGTGCGGGCCGGGGCACGTACTCGTTGGCGCCATTGGGCACGCTGGGACCTCGATGGCGCCATTGGGCACGCTGGAGCGCGGCCGACGCGGGGCGCGCGGGCGCACCATCGCGGCGCGCACCTCGCCAACCACCTGTACGCAAAGGCCCCATTGCGGTGGCTAGGCGGTAGGCAAAGGTCCCATTGCGGTCATGGGAGCCGGGAGCCCGGGCGCGCGCGGGCCGGGGACGTCCGCGGGCCGGCCGGGGACGCGGGCCGGGGCCGGGGCCGGGGGCCGGGCTGGCCGGGGCGCGGGGGTCGGGGCCGCGGGGGCCGGGGCTCGGGGGCCGCGGGGGCCCAGCGGCCAGATGGTCAGGTGACGGGGAATATGCGGGCTTCTTGGAGCTGGCCGGCTGCGACGCGCAATAGGCCGATCGTGCCGTGCGGCTGGCGCCTGCGGTCGGTGGGTGAGCCGGGGTTGAAGATGCGGAGGCCGTCACCGGACGCATCGAGCGGGATGTGCGAATGCCCGAACACCACCAGGCCGGCGCCCGGGAACCGCCGGCGCAGGCGGGCGAGACGGCCGGCCGCCGGGCCGCTGTCGTGGATCATCGCGACGCGGAGGCCGTCCAGGTCGAGTTCGGCGGTCTCGGGCGCGCCCCAGGCCGCGACGTCGGGGCCGTCGTTGTTGCCGAGAACCGCGTGCACGGGCGCGTAGGCAGCCAGTTCGTCCAGCACCGAGGCGGTGCACACGTCGCCCGCGTGAAGGATGAGGTCCGCGTCACGCAGATGTTCCGCCACCCGCGGCGGGCAGGACTTCCAGCGCCGCGGCGCGTGGGTGTCCGACAGCGCGACGATCCTCATCCCGCCATCATGCCCGCCGCGGAGAGATTAGACCGGCTCAGACGCGGCGCGACTTGTGGTCGTGAATGGTCGGCATCACCGAAGTCAGCGCGGCGCTTTCTTGCTGCTTTGCTCTTCGCTCCCGCTCCCTGGCCTCGGCCTCAGCGGCGGCGGCGGCGAGGCGCTCGGCCGCGTGGCGGCGGAGGCGGCCGCGCCTCCGGGCCTTGACGGCTCGGTCAGCGACGACGACCAAGGCGGCGAGCAGGACCACAGCGAGAGCAATGAGCGCAATCATCAGCATCTTCGGGGCGAGGTCAAGCGATACGGGGACGCCCTCATGTTACGCGTGCGACCGGACTGAAAATGACCCCCAGGCCGCCCGGATCCCCGGCCCGGCCGACGTCACAGCAGGTCAAAGAGCCAGGAAGGCCCGGCCACTTCGGCTCCGGCGGCTTCGACCCGGCGGCGCAGCTCGCGGTCGGCCGTGACCACGATGCGGCGGCCCGGCAGGGACCCGGCCAGCCGGGCAATCTCGTCGTCCCCCGACCCGGGCGCCGCCACGACCCGCACCTTCCCCCGGCCCTCCGCGTCGATCCGGGGCACGGCCGCCTTCGCCGCTCCCTCCAGCACGAGCATCACCGACAGGTCCTCGGCCGGCAGCCCGGGGGCTCCATGCGCGGCCAGCCGGGCCAGAGACTCGTACAGCCGGACCGCGGCCCCGGCCCGGTCCCGCCACCAGCCATCCGGCCGCGACCCCACGACGTTGGCGCCGTCCACGATGATCGTGACCGGGCCGCCAGCCTCCCCGCCGCCCGCGTCGCTGGCTTCACCGCCGGTCCCGCCGGCCGCCTCCCGGCCCGTCCCGCTGCTAGCCGCGCCACCACGCTTCGCCGCCGGCCCGCGACCCCCATGGCGGCTCTCGCCACCGTCGTCTCCTGCCATGGCCGGGGCGGCCACCACCTCTCGTTCGGTGTAATTTGACCGACGATAGCGCGGCCGGGCCGAACAAGGCGGTCGGCCACCCGCACCGGGACCTTGGACGCCTAAGCTGGCCGCATGCCAGATGCGAAGTTTGCCGGGCAGATCACCAGGCTGCGCCAGCGACGGAACGCCCCGCTCATCCTCGAGCTGGACCTCACGCAGGGCATCGCGGAGGGGCCGCCCACCGACCCGGTGTCCGCGCTGCTGTCCCGGCGCCGGACGCGGCTGGGTGACCTGCTCGACGGCTTGCGCCGCGCCGCGCGCGATGACCGCGTGAAGGTCCTGGTGGCCAAGGTGGGTGGCCAGCCCATCGGCCTGGCCACGGTGCAGGATCTGCGCGCGGCGATCGCCGATTTCCGCGCGGCGGGCAAGCTGGCCTACGCCTGGGCCGAGTCGTTCGGGGAGTTCTCGCGGGGCAACGTGCCGTACTACCTGGCCACCGCGTTCGACCGGATCTATCTCCAGCCGTCCGGCAGCCTCGGACTGACCGGCATCACGGTCGAGCAGCTGTTCTTCCGCACGGCGCTGGACAAGATCGGCGTCAACTTCCAGGCCGCCCAGCGCCAGGAGTACAAGACCGCGGCCCACACGCTGACCGAACGCGGCTTCACTCCCCCGGCCCGGGAGGAAAACCAGCGCCTCGCGGTCTCGATCGCCGAACAGCTCACCGGCGCCATCGCCGAGCGCCGGGGCAAAACCGCGGCCGACGCGCGGGCCCTGCTCGACCGCGGGGCCGTTCCTGCCGCACGAGGCGCTGGCGGAAGGCCTGGTCGACGTGCTCGGCTACCGCGACGAGGTGTACGCCGCGGCACGCAGGACGCCGGGCCCGACGCGATCCTCCAGTACCTGGCCCGCTACCAGCGGGCGCACAGCCTGGCCCAGCGGGCCCGCAAGCTGCCGAACCCCCGGGAGCGGTTCGTCGCCGTCATCTACGCCACCGGGCCGATCCGGCGCGGGCCGCAGCGGCCGGGGCCCACTGTCCGGGCCGCGCCATCGGCTCGGACACCGTCGACGGCTGCGCTGCGCGCCGCGTCCGGCGACGACCGGGCCCGCGCCATCCTGCTCCGGGTGGACAGCCCGGGCGGCTCCTACACGGCGTCCGACTCGATCTGGCGCGAGGTCGTGCGGGCCCGCAGCGCCGGCACGCCGGTCGTGGTGTCCATGGGCGACGTCGCCGCGTCCGGCGGCTACTTCATCGCGATGGCCGCCGACGAGATCATCGCGCAGCCGGGCACGCTCACCGGCTCGATCGGCGTCGTGACCGGCAAGCCCGTGGTGCGGGGACTTTCTCGAGCCGGGCGGGCGTGACCACCGACACGGTGGCCGAAGGCGCGCACGGGACGATGTTCGCCCCCACCCACCCGTTCAGCGACGAGGAGTGGGAGAAGGTCAACACCTGGCTCGACCACATCTACGCCGACTTCACCGGCAAGGTCGCGGCCGGGCGCGGAATGTCTGACCAGCAGGTCCAGGCGATCGCCCGGGGCCGCGTCTGGACCGGGGCGGACGCCGCGGCCAACGGCCTGGTCGACTCGCTCGGCGGACTTTCGGCGGCCGCGGCGGTGGCCCGGCGCCGGGGCGGCCTGCCCGCCGACGCGCCGCTGCGCCTGTTCCCGCGGGTCGGCCCGATCGAGCAGTTGCGGCCGCACGAATCGAGCGAGGACCGCGCCGCCCCGGCCAGCCTGCGCCCCGGCCCGGGCGCGCCCGGCCTGCCGGGCCGCGCGGCCTGGTGCCCGGCCTGGTGCCCGGCCTCGGGCTGGCCGCGGAGGCATGGGGCCCGCTGGGGCGCCTCGCCGCGCACTTCGGCCTGCCGCCGTACGGGCCGCTGATGATGCCGGGCCACTGGAGAATCGATTGACCGAACGAGGGCGTGGTGACAGCCCCGCCCCGGTTACTCCTGTTCCTCCCGCCGGCGACGGTGAGCTCGGTGACCCGGCCGAGTTCGGCGCCGCGCTGTCCGCCTATGCGGCCGGCGTCACGCTGGTCACGGTGGCCGACGGGCGCGACGACATCGGGACGACGGTCAGCGCGTTCTGCCCCGTGTCAATGGAACCGGCCGTGGTGCTCATCTCGCTGATCGCCACGTCTTACCCGGCCGAACTCCTCGGCGAGGACGGCCCGGCCGACCGGTTCGCCGTCTGCCTGCTGTCCGCGGACCAGCGGATGCTCGCCGGCCGGTTCGCGGCCGCCGGACGGCCCAGCGCGCGCAGGCTGCTCGACGCGATCCCGCACCGCCGCGGCGCCGTCTCCGGCGCCCTCATCCCCGACGGCGGCCTGGCCGCGCTGGAGTGCGGCGTCACCGAGCGTGTCCTCGCCGGAGATCACCTGGTTCTCTTCGCCCGCGTCCTCGCGGTCCCGTACGTGGCCCCGTCCGGCGAGCCGCTGATCAGGTTCCGCGGCCGCTATCCCGTCCTCGGCTGATCCGGCGCCTCCAGTCAGGCCGCTTCCTTGTGCTCGGCGATCACTTCTTCGATGATGCGCCGGGTCCCGGCCTCCTCGGGGTTGCCGCGCTGGCCGGCGGCCAGCATGATCAGGGCCTTCCAGAGGGCCCAGCCCCGGCCCCGGGCCCAGGTCGCGGCGTCAGCCGGAAGCGCGGCCCGGAACACCTCCCGGCTCTCGCCGGACAGGAACGTCCACGCGATCGTCACGTCGCAGGCCGGATCCCCCACCGCTGAGCTGCCGAAGTCGATGACGGCGCTCAAGCGGCCCCGGCCGGCCAGCAGGTTGCCGACACTGACGTCTCCGTGCACCCAGACCGGGGAGCCGGGCCAGGTGGCGGCGAGGGCGGCGTCCCAGACTTCGGTCGCGCCGCGGACGTCGATGTCGTCGCTCAAGACGGCGATCGCGTCCCGGGTCTCGGCGTCGTAGGTCGCCAGCGGGCCGCCGCGGAAGAAGTTGTGGTCCCCGGGCTGCGGTCCTCCGGCCGGGTCGATCCGGTAGAGAGCCGCGAGGAAACCGGCCAGGTCACCCGCGAACTGGCTCATGCTCGCCAGTCGCCCGGCGGCCGCGGGGCGGCCGTCCAGCCAGCGGTAGACCGACCACGGCCACGGGTAGCCGAACCCCGGAGCCCCCTTGGCCAGGGGCCGGGGTATCGGCAGGGGCAGGCGCCCCGCGAGGACCGGCAGCCAGCGGTGCTCCTTGTCGACCTGCAGCGCGTACTGACGGCCACTGGGCAGCCGCACGGACATGTCCTCGCCGAGGCGGAAGGTCGTGTTGTCCCACCCGTCCAGCTCCACCGGCCGGACCGGAAGTTCAGCCCACTGCGGAAACTGGGCTGCGACCAGCCGGGATACCAGCGCTGGCGTGATGGCCGCTTTATCCACGGACGGCATCATCTCCCGGCCGCCCCGGACGGTGACAGTTATTTTCCGGTCGTCATCCGGCCCGGTGGCTGAGGCAGCGGCTGACGGTTCCCTGGTTGGAAAAGGCCACGTAGCCTGCGCCCCGGGTCTTCCCGAACCCCGATCCCGGATGGTGACGGCCTGGCCAGCCCGGCCGGATTGGGTGACAGGGCCCGCACCACCGGGCCCGCCCGATGTGACGGAACGTCGGTTCCCAGGTCGGCCAGCTTGACCGCGGCGCCCATCGCCATGTAGCCCGCGTCATTCGGGTGCAGGTGATCACCGGAGTCGTAGGCGGGGCGGAACCGGTGCGGATCGGCCGGGTCACGCACCACCGCGTCGAAGTCCACCACCGCGTCGTAGGCGTGGCTGGCCCGGATCCAGTGGTTGACCGCTTCCCGGGTCTGTTCCTCCTGCTGGTCGTAGGTGCTCCATCCCTCGAACGGAGTGAGGGTCCCGCCGATCACGCGCAGGCCATGGGAATGCGCCATGTCGATGAGCTGCTGGAGCCCCGCGATGATCTTGGTCGCGTCGAGCTGGTGCGGGGTCTGCTGGATGTCGTTGATGCCTTCCAGGATGATCACGGACCGGACGGCCGGCTGGTCGAGCACGTCCCGGCCGAAGCGGGTCAGCGCCGCCGGGCCGAACCCGTTTCCCCCGTCCAGCAGGATCCGGTTGCCGCCGATGCCGGCGTTCAGGACGCCGAGCTGATCGCGGGGCGGCAGGGCCAGGAGCCGGTCGGCCAGGATGTTCGGCCAGCGGGCGTTCAGGTTGTAGGTGGACTGGTACCCGTCGGTGATCGAGTCCCCGAACGCCACGACGTCACCTCGTGCGGCGGAGCCGCCCACCTCGACGCCGGTCAGGAGGTACCAGGACCCGGTGGTCTGGGGAAAGGCGGCGGCGCTGACGGCGTCGGCTTGGTCGGTTCCGCTGGTGTAGTACGAGTACTCCTGCGCGTCGGGATGGTAGGTGAACGGCGTCGGATTACCGGGCGTGTAGGTGGTAACGAGCAGGTCATGGTTGGCCGGCACGGTTAGCCGGACCGGGTCGCTCAGCACGTCGTGGCCAACCGGAATGGTCACCGAGGCTGCGCCGCCGAACGTGACCTCACGCAGCGTCCCGGCCGCCACGTCGGGGCGGCCCGGAGCGGCCGGGAGGGCCACGGTGGCGTGTGCGACCTGGAGCGCCGCGGTGCCGAAGACGTTGGATACCCGGATCCTGACCTCCGGGCCGCCGACGCTGGTGTGCACGATGTTGCGGATGGTGCAGTTGGCAGCGAGAACCTGCCCGCGGTCGAGCACCACACCGTGACCAGCTAGCCCGCCCGCCAGGCCTGCACTCCTCAGGGCGCGCGGGCCGCCCCCGCGCCGAAGTCCAGCATCGCGGGCAGCGCACCCTCGAACGTGAGCAGCCAGCGCTTGACCTCGGGCCCGCTGCCGCCGCTGTACCCGCCGAGGCCGTCGGCGGCGACGACACGGTGGCACGGCACGATGACCGGGATCGGGTTGGAGCCCATGATGCTGCCGATCGCGCGCGCGCCGATGACGGGCCGCCCGTCGCGCAGGGCCTGGCGGCGGGACAGCGACCCATAGGTGATCGTCTGGCCGTATCGCACCGTCCCGGCCAGCAGGCCCAGGATCTCCCGCCGCGCCCGAGAGGCGCTGCCCCAGTCGAGCGGCAGGTCGAAGGCGCTGCGCGTGCCGCGGAAGTACTCCGCCAGCTGGTCCCGCGCGGCCGTCACCAGGCCGGCCTGCGCGGCGGAGATGCGGGCTGCACCGGAGGTCGCCGGTGCGCCGGAGGTCGCGGATGCGGCGAACAGGCGGCCCGCCGAACCGGACCTCCGCGACGCCCTTGTCGCTGCACCCACGGACAGCTGCCCCACGGGCGTATCGAGAGCAGTCCAGCCGAGCGCGGTCACGCTCCTATTTCGCCGGCCCGGACGACAAAATGACGCGCAAACTTACGGGCCGGGAAAGTTGTTCGGCGGGCTCGACCTCATCATCCGCGGCATGTGCTGCCTGCGACCGGGAATCCCAGGCCTTAGCGAGCACATCCGGGTGCGAAGCATCGTCGGGCGCTTCCTGGAGCATGCCCGCATCTACTACTTTCACAACGGCGGCGAGCCGGAGGTATTCATCGGCAGTGCCGACCTCATGGAGCGCAACCTGGACCGCCGAATTGAAGCGCTGGCGCCCGTGCTCGACAAGAAGTTCGCGCAGGCGATCCACGACCGGCTGCTCGTGCTGCAGCTTGCCGACAACGTTCGCACCACCATTCTGCAAGCGGACGGACTCTATGTGCCCGTGTCCCGCGCAGATTCGCCCCCGATAGATGCTCAGCTCGCCTGGACCGAAAGCGGGCTCGAGCTTTCAAAGTAGACGGGCTGGGTAAATCTCTGCTGAAAGAACCTGGACGAACCGCTCCGGCAGTTCTATAGTAAATCTATAGGTCGAGCGCTTTGTTCCGACTCGAAGTATGTGCTTGTGGCGCGCGTGCCGCCGCAGGTTTCCTCAGCATCCGGAGGAGAGGCAAGATGACTACGGTTTCCGAGCGACCCGCAGTCGAAACCACTATAAGCGATTCCCTGGAGCCGCTTCGGCAGTACGGCCAGGAACGAGGCTACAACCTCGGCTGGTTGGAGAAGCGCGAAGTCTGGGGCACTAGTATCGAGCCTGGCAAGGGGGGACTGATGCTCGCCGATGTGGAGCGTGGCCCTCACGGCGAAGCACCGGCCGAGAGCAAGAACATGTCCGGCCGGCCGCGCGGCACGATTCCCCGGGCCGGTGCCTTCCGCGTCGGCAACTATCCCGTGCGCACGAAGGCGGATATCTGGCTGCGCAACGCTGCCGAGCTCTGGGAAGAGGCGAGCGCACGCCAGTGGTCCTCGGCCACTGATATCCCCTGGGACACGCTTCGACCGCTGCCCGACAATCTCGAGCGGGCCGAGTGCCAGTTCGCCACGTTCCTCACCGAGGTGGAGTTCATCGCCGGCGACGTTCCGGGCAAGTGGATCGCCTACACCACTCCCGACTACTTCGAGCCGCGTATGTTCCTGATCTCCCAGATCATGGATGAGGCTCGCCACCTCGACGTCTTCCGAAAGCGGGCGCTGGCGAACGGCGGCGGGCTTCTGCGACCGCGCCGCGGGTGCGGCGGCCGCGGCCGCGGGCGGCGGGATCGACAACGCGCGCGACTTCACGGAGATGAGCGCCCGTACGCACATTTTCGGCGAGGGTCTCGTCCTCACGCTGTTCCGCCTGGGCGAGCTGATGGGCTACAACGACGCCGAAAAGATGATCTATCGCTTGTGTGCGCAGGATGAGTCTCGCCACGTGGCCTTCGGCGTCATGCACCTGCAGTACCTGGGTCAGGCTGCGCCCGAGCGCCGCGAGGAGATCCATAGCTACCTGGACGAGGCCGAACGCAACATGGTGGCCGGCGCCGGCAGCCAGAACCCGGCGGGCACCGGAGCGGCCAGCAGCGAGGCGCTGGCGGTCATGCTCGGCGGCGGCGCGGACAAGTATGACGAGGGCATGAAGCTGCTCATGGCGGCCCGGCAGCGACAGATCAAGGAGTACGTCCAGCGGGTGCGCGTAGCCGGTTTCGGCGACCGGTACGAGAACGGCCGCGCGAACAAGGCGCTGTCCGACTACGCGAATGCGGTTAGGTAGCGACGCTCAATGACATCCAAAAATGAACACGACGATGCGGCGCCGGCAGACCAGCCGGCGCCCTCACCTTCGATCGCCACACCCCCGAGCCCAACGTTCCCTAAGCCATCGTTTGAGTGGATGACGCAAACGCACTCCTGGGGGACGCACGCTGGTCCCGGCAAGGGCGGGCTTACGCTCGGCGCGACCAACATCGGGTTTTACGGCGAGATCCCCGACGTCTACGAAGACCTCGGCCGCCTGCCACGCGGTGCCTACTCCGTCCCCGGGCTGCTTCCATCCGGCAACATCTCGCTACGAACCAAAGCGGAATTGTGGGCCGAGGATGTAACCGACCTGTACGAGGAGGCCATCTCCCGGCGCTGGGTGCCGGCGAAGGATGTGCCCTGGGCGCAGTGCGCACGCCTCCCGGAAGACGTCGAGATCGCGATGGCGCAGGTCTGCACCGAGCTCTCGCAGCATGCGTCGGTAGAGGCCGAGGTGATCAGCACCTGGCTCGAGCGGATGAGCTATGGCTATCACGAGGTCAAGCTTTACCTGGCGACTCAGGTGTTCGAGTGCGGGCGGCATTTCGAGGTCTTCCGGAAGCGGGCGCTGGTGAACGGCGGCGGTCTTGGTCTGGAAAGCCCCAGCTTCATCGTGCGCCTGCTGCTCGAGAGCCGGGCGGGTTGGAGTGAAACAGCCGCACTATTGTACCTCCTGCGCGGCACGTTGATTCAGACCATCTACCGCTACCTGGCCGCCTACGCCCCAACGCCCGCGGACGAGGTCATCTTCTCCCGTGCCGTACAGGACAAGGCGCGCCACTTGGCTTACGGAGCGCAGCACCTTCGCTACGCTGTATCGCACCGTCAGCATTACGACGACGTGCTTCACCGGGTGCTCACCGGCGGCGAATTCACCTCCGTTCAGAACGACCGCGACCCGGTGCTGTGGGAAGCGCTGGCAATCGTGTTCGGTGGCGGCGTCCGCGGCATGGACGAAGGTATGACCGTCGTACGGCAGCTCCGCCGGGATTACGTCAAATACTATCTCGACACCCAGCGCTGCGGATAGGGCTAAATAGCCATTCGAGGCTTTTCCCGGAGTTAGGCGGCTCTCGCGCCGGAAGAAGCTCCCGTGCCCGCTTGAGGTGGTTGCTATTGCTTAGCAATCTACGGGGTCATCTCCATCGAGCGAGGTGGCCCCGTCTGGCGTTCTTGGGGCTCGTAATCAAAACTCGGACATAGCGAATATCGCCGCCAATCGGGCCGACGACGACTTTTTCCAGTATCGGCCGCATACGGTGACTCGCTCCGCCCGGTGGTCTACAGTGGAACCGGCTACATTGAATGGAATGGCGGAATGGCGAGGAGGCAATCATGGTGTACCGGCCGCGCCGAATGAAGTTCGGCGTCTTCATGGCCCCGTTCCATCGCGTTGGCGAGAATCCAACCCTCGCCCTCAAGCGCGACCTGCAGCTCGTCGAGCACCTCGATGCCCTTGGCTACGACGAGGCGTGGATCGGCGAACACCACAGCTACGGCCGCGAGATCATCGCCGACCCGTGCGTCTTCATCGGTGCGGCAGCCGAGCGCACGCGCCGCATCAAGCTCGGCACTGGCGTGGTCAGCCTGCCGTATCATCACCCGCTCATCATGGCCGACCGCATGGTGCAGCTCGACCATCAGACGGAAGGCCGGGCGATGCTCGGCGTCGGACCGGGCGCGCTCACCTCCGACGCCTACATGATGGGCATCGACCCGGTGGTGCAGCGCCATCGCATGAACGAGGCGCTCGACGCGATCATGGCGCTCCTCTGCAGCCGCGAGCCGGTCAACATGGAGACCGACTGGTTCGTGCTGCGCGACGCCCGCCTTCAGCTTGCCAACTACACCGAGCCGCACCTGCCGGTCGCCGTCGCGGCAAGCGCGACGCCCGCCGGACCCATGGCCGCCGGTAAGCACGGCGTCGGCCTGCTCTCCGTCGCGGGTGCGGCTCACAAGGACTTCGAGCGCACATGGGGCTGGGTGGAGGAGGCCGCGGCAGCGTCTGGCCAGACGGTGGATCGCGGTGAGTGGCGGGTTGTCGTGCAGATGCACCTCGCCGACAGCCGCAAGGATGCGATGGACGACCTTCGCGAAGGGTACCTGCTTCGCGCCTACGTCGGCGACCGCTACTCGAAGGAGCCAGCGCCGCCAGCTCCGCTCTTTGGCGGCGGCGCGGCCACGGCGGAAGAGGCGATCGAACGCGGTGCGATCATCGGCGGCACGCCCGACGACGCGATCAAAGCGATCGAGGTCATCCTCGACCGGTCGGGCGGACTCGGCGGCATCCTCGCCCTCACCCATGAGTGGGCCGACACGCAGAAGACACTGCGCAGCTACGAGCTATTCGCTCGATACGTTGCGCCGCACTTCCAGGGACAGATAGACACCATCGCGGACAACCGCACTTGGATCGAGCAGAATCAGAACATCGCCTTCCGCGGCACGATCAAGGCGTTTGCCAGGGCGTTCCAGGACGCCGGCAAAGAGATGCCTGAGGAGATGTTGAAGAACTTCGAGTCGGCCCGGCGGGCGCGCGAAGCAGCCGCCGGCACGCCGACGGGCGGTGACGGCGACTAGGTGTGCTTACCTATCAACCCGCGTGTACGTCACGCTAGATGATGCATTGTCTACGTTCTAGTTATACCCAGTCGGCCTGAGTCGATCGTCTTCTTGGATGCGCGTCAACACTCGGAGCCCCGAGCGCGGCCGCTACGCCACTTTCGGCGCTGTAGCGGTCGCGGCGTCGTCCTCGGTGGCCGTGCCACCGCGGGCGCAAGCATTGCGCCCCTACAACTAACATGGTATACCTTCGGTAATTGTAGGGGCGCAATGCTTGCGCCCTGTGCGACGCAGTCACACAAGACGATGGGTGGCTACGATGCGCTCAGACCGAATTGGTATCAAAAGTGGCCGGTGCGCTGACAGAGCGCACCGGCCGCGGAGCGCACGACCGGTTTTCGATGGTTTCAGCGAATCTCGTTTAGGCGCTGATGCGGGTACCCTGCACCGTGCCGGCGTCTCCAGGCGAGGCGAAGAGCACGTTTCCGCTGGCGTCGGTTACCTGGACCTGATAGCTGCCGGTGAAGCTATTGCCGTCGGCGCCCAGGTTCAGCGTCCCGGTAATCTGGACCAGGTCGGCGAAATTGCTCTGCTCGTCATTTTCGACCTCCAAGAACTTGAACCGAACCTGGCCGGCGCCCGCCGTAACCCACGCACCCTGATCAGCAGTGCTATAGGTCCTTGTGGAACCCGGTCGCTGCGGGTCAGGAGGTCAGCTCGGCTGGTTGCTCGCCAGCATGATGCCGTCCGATGTGAAGCTGGCGGTCTGACGCGCGTTCGGATCGTCCATCCCTGTTGGAAACGTGAGCAGCCATGAACCCACAATGCTTGCCGGCGCCTGTGCCCGCCCCCCTCCGTTACCGCACCTCTGGTGATCAGTGCGCCGGCTAGGGCCGCGGCGCCGCCCGCGGTCCAACCCAGAAGGCGGCGCCGCGTCGCGTTCAGACTGGTTGGCATCTCCCGGGTGGCTGCGCCTCTCGTTTGAGGCGGCTGTGTTCGATCGACCATCGTCCTTCTCCTCGATAAGCGCGGTGTAAGCACAGTCACCCGTCCATCACTGACCGTGCCAAACACCGGCTTGTAGCTTGTGTGGAGTATCCATAACCGTATCGCTACAGTCAAATCCAACTGCCGCTGGTCGGCTTCGCCGAAATCACACATTGTAATACTGTCTTCATGACATGTACACTTGCTCACGAACTACCGCAACAGCGTAGCAAGATGGTTGTGGTCAAGGTCGTACGCCGATGACTCGAACCAGCAATGGCAACGTCTCCAGGTGCTTGAAGTGTGGCCGCGACTTCAGCCGCGAGCACCGGACCCGGGGCCGCTGTCCCTACTGTGCTACGGTCTTCCAGGCGGCCGAGCTATCGGCGCTGTGCGTCGGCATTGCCCTGACCTTCAGGTAATTCGTATCAGGGGTATCGTCGCCGGCATCACCCTCGTCGCCCTGCTGCTGCCGCTCTACTTCGAATTCAACCGCTGGACGCTGGGGAGAGCGTTTGCCGAGTTCATGCGCGAGCGCTAAGGATCCCATGCGACGCTGCCCATCACCGGGTTGGTGGGAGCGCAGCCGACTAAATCAGCGGGCGACGCGCCCAGCGTGAATGGTGAGCTCGGGCTCGCGCAGCCAGCCCTGCCCGCCCTCGTCGAGTACCAGCTCGACATTGCGGCCGGTTTGAAGGAAACGGACATGGTGCTGCCGGCCCGGCACGCTGCGGATGCGGGTACGGAGCGGGACCGTCATCCGCAAGTCGTTGAGCCAGAGGTAATGGCCGTCGATGCGCAGGCAACAGGCGGCGTTACGTGCGGGCGCATTGCCGTCGAAAAAGACGATCACCCGACGGCCCGCGATCACAGGACGCAGGTTCGGCAGCTCGCGCAGCTCCTCCACCGACCGATGTACGGGGGTCCAGCTCGGGCCGATCGCCATGGTCCGCCTCTACCTGCAAACTGTGGGTGCGAGTAGTACGAGCGGGTAGTGCAGCCATCCGGAGCGGCCAGGGCGTTTAAACGTGTTACCGCTTCGAATGTCCCGCCGCCGCCGGCTCGCGCGAGCCGGCTACGCTCGATGGGCAGGAGTTCCGCGCAAGCCACACTTCTGCCCATGACGACAGCGCTTCGACGACCCCAGCGAGCGCGCGACCCTTGTCGGTCAGGCGGTATTGGATCCGCACAGGCGTCTCCGGCACCACGGTGCGTACGACGATCCCCTCGGCCTCGAGCACCTTCAGTCGCTCTGACAGAAGCCGGTCGCTCAGTCCGGGGATGGCCCCGTGAGATCGCTGAACCGGTCGGCACCGCTGAGCAGGGCCGCACGATCGCGCCGGTCCAACGCCGGCCGATTAGCTCCACGGCGTGGTGAAAATACGGGCAGAAGGGACTGAGCTCGTTCTGATGCTCCACATCTTCATTGTAAGCTACCTCTTTCGCGTTAGCTACCTCTTTCGCGATAGCCGCCTATTGTCCCAGGCAGCCCTCTCGAATTGGCTGCCCATCCATGCCTACCAGGGACCGGTCGGGGCTCGTCGACGTCCTAGTGTTGACTCGTCGCACCAAAGGTATGCGGCCGCGACCAACTATACGGCCTGCTCAGAGTCTCCCGTCTGCTGCACAGCGGGCGCCGGAGCGGTAGAGTAAGGATCAAGGCGGAGGCGCTGCACAGCGCCGCAAGCGACCAAAGGGATGGTCGCGCGACGTCGCGCGGACGGGGGGGCGAACGAAGTGTTCGAGGCCCGCGAGCGCCTGCCGGAGGATGTGCCATGGGTGGTGCAATCGTGTCCACATCATCATACTTGTCGTACTGGGGCTAATAGTTGTCAGCAGCAGCGTGCGTATCTGCTCCGAATGGGAGCGCAAGGTCGTCCTACGCCTTGGCCGGTTCACGGGCGTTCGCGGCCCCGGCGTGTTCATGCTCGTCCCGTTCGTCGAACGCACACCATTTACAATCGATATGCGGACGATCACTTCTCCCCTGCGGGCCGAACAGACGCTCACTCGCAACGGCACCTCCGTCACAGTGGATATGATCGTCTTCTGGCGGACGATCAACCCGAGTGGGCGGCGATCCGGGTCGCTGACTACAAGAGCGGCCGTACTTGCCGGAGCTCAGGCGGCGCTTCGCGACGTGATCGGCCGCACGAATCTGGCCAATCTGCTCTCCGACCGCCAGGCGATCAACGATTACCTCCGCCAAGGCGCTCGACGCTCAGACCGAACCGTGGGGAATAAAGGTCGAGTCGGTCCGAGATCCGCGACATCCAGATCCCGAACTCGCTCATGGACTCCATGAGCCGCTACGCCCAGGCGGAGCGCGAGAGCGCCGCCCGCGTGCTGTTCGGCGAGAGCGAGAAGCGGTCGCAAAGAGCTTCGCCGAAGCGGCTCAGGTGTACGAGGCGGACCGCAACGGCCTCGAGCTCCGCGGCATGAACATGTTGTTCGAGGTCATGAAGGGCGGAAACGGCACCGTGATCGTCGTGCCGTCATCGGCTCTCGACTCCATGAACCTGGGCGGCATCATCAGCACCGCCACGACGGTAGCACGGACGAACGGGGCTAACGGCGGGTAGGGGCGCCCACGCCGCCGTACGCATCGGGCGCGGTGAAGGCCTGGGCTTCTCCGCGCCCGATAAGCGCTTTGCAGAGGAGAGGCTCATGGCGGAGCGCCTGCTGGTGGAACGTGGAGACATCACGCTGCTGCACGTGGATGCAATCGTCAACGCCGCCAACGAGGCGCTGCTGCCCGGCGGTGGCGTCTGCGGCGCGATCCACCGCGCTGCAGGGAACGGTTTGTCGGGAAGAGTGCAGGCGAATCGGCCGCTGCGATCCTGGCCAGGCGGTGATAACGGGCGGTTACAACCTGCCCGCGCGGCACGTCATTCATACAGTGGCCGATCTGGGAAGGCGGCGGCTACAATGAAGATGCGGTGCTCGCTTCAGCGTACGAGAACAGCCTGCGCGTCGCCGAAGCGAACGGCCTGCGCAGCATCGCCTTTCCGGCGATCAGCACCGGTATCTATGGCTTTCCCATCAGCCACGCCGCGCCTATCGCAGCCGGCACCGTCCGCGGCTACCTCGCGCAACATCCGGCCATCGAGCGCGTGATGCTTATTTGCTTCGACGCCGAGACCTACGAAGCCACACGTCTCGCCTGCGCGACTTTCACGCAGAAGAGCCCGAGCTCCTGAATGGCCGCGGTCATTCAGTCGCGGGGTTCGGCCGCGGCCGGCGGCTCCACGCGCCGGCACCTCGACCCCGCGGCCCGGCGCGTAGCGAATCCGGTACCGCCGCAGCTCGGGCATACCCGCAGCCACCGCCGCGACCACGGCGAGACAGCCCGCGCCGCCGCTGATCACCGAGAACGTCGCGCTGGTCGCTGCCGCGACGAGCCCCGATTCCACCATGCCGACCTGGTTTGACGCGCCGATGAACAGCCCGCCGATCGCGCTCACACGGCCGCGCAGCTCGTCGGGGGTCGCGAGCTGGATCGTCGTCTGCCGCATGACGACGCTTACCTGATCGGCGCAGCCCGTCAACCCGTACGCGATCACCGAGAACAGGAGAAAGGCAGGATCGCGACCAGCCGAACAGCATTGTCGTCAGGCCAAACGCGGTGATCGCCACGAGCAGCGCTCGCCCGGTGTTGCGCACCGGCGGAAGCAGCACCATCGCGATGGACATCAGCAAGGCGCCGACGGACTGCGCCGACGTAAGGACGCCGTACCCGCCTGCGCCGATCTTGAGGAACTCTCCGCGTAGATCGGCAGCAGCGCCGTGGCGCCGCCAAAATGACGGCGAACATATCGAGCGTCATCGCCCCCAGGAGGACCTGCCGATGACGAACGAAGCTCACTCCCTCTTTCATCGCACTCAGACTGAGCGCGCGTTTTTCGCCGCGACCGCGCGGCCGACAGGCAGTAGCGTAAGCGCGGCTCCGAAGGTAAGAAGCGCTGTCAACGCGTACGCCCCGGCCACGCCTGATTCGGCGATCAGCAGCCCCCTGCCGCTGGCCCGACCACAAAGCCGAGCTGCTGTCCCGAGGTGGTGATCGTCACGGCGTTGGAAACAGTTCCCGACTGACGAGCTGCGGCAGCAATGCCTGGTTCGCCCGGGCTCTCGAACGCGGCCGCGACGGCGATCGCCGCCACGAGCAGGTAAATGGAGGGGAGGCCGGCATTGTGGCTGTGTGTGAGTACGAATAGCAGCAGCGCACAGCCAAGCAGGGCGATCTGGAGACGATCGCGATGCGGCGCCGATCAAAGCTATCGGCGACCGCGCCAGTTACCAGGCTAAGTCCAAGCACGGGCAAGAACCGCACGAGCCCGATCAGGCCGACTGCAGCGCCAGCCGGAGATCTGATACACCTGCCAGGCGATCGCGGCGGTAAGCATCGTCGAGCTGCTGGCCATACACACGCGGCTCGCGGCGTACCAGAGAAATCCGGGCTCGTGAACGGACTCGAAGGGATCGTGACGGCGGGTTTGAAAAGGCGGCGGTTTCAGAACAGATGCTCCTCGGGATCGTCATGTCCGATTCCGGCCATAAGTCAGGTCACATCAGGTCACAAATGTAGCAGCAGAGGTCACGCAGACATACTCGACCTCATCGGTCGCCGGGAGCGTGCTGAAATCGACCGGCGCCGTGTGATCGCCGAAGAAACCGCCGGCGCTCGCGGCGATCAGCGGATCGTAGCGCCAGATTGACGCCACGGACAGCTTTGGGTGAAGTGGGCGGCGACCTGGCTCATCGCCGTACCAACCGGAAGCGTTTCGAAGAACTGCCGGCAGCCCTGCTGAAAACCGGCATCATGGTCCCAGGGACACCCGGCACGAACGCCGTGCACACTTCGTGCGAGGATCTCAGCCGCCCGGCGCCTGCCCAGGGCCACGAGCTGTAATACCAGAATGCCGGCATTCGGCACCGTGTAGTCTGTGTACCCGCGATCGATGTTCCCCAGCTCGGCGATCACCTGCGAACCGAAATCTGTTGAGGCGCGGCGCAACAGGATGAATCCGTCGCTGGTCAGCGCGATCGACGTCACCGAGAAAGTAACCGCGATCCCAGCGCCATCGAATGTCGGGCCGGAAACACAGACAGCGTCACCGATGGCGACGGGATCTGCGCCCCTACGGGCCTCACCGCGAGCCCGACGCCCAAGAGCGCTGCAAACACCAGCACGAACCGAAGCTGACGGCTCATCGGCCCACCTCCTGAGCGGGTGACCTCGCCGATCAGGGGAAACGCTCGTCCCGAGCCCCAAACTCCGCGTGCGGTTTCCCGTATGGTATTCCGTGAAAAAGAGGCGCTTGCAGTACGCCCATCCTACCGGTACGCAGCGGACTGTCAACTGCCGAGCGTCATCGCGGCGACGATGCAAATGCCACCGGCGAGGACGTACAGGCCCGGTCGCTCGTGCGACAGGAGCACCGCGAACAGTGCGGCAAACAACGGCTCAGCCGTATACAGAAGAGCCGTTGTAGCAGTATCCACGTAGCGTTGCGCCATGGATTGCACGAAGTAGACGCCGGCCGTCCCCACCACCCCGAGTCCCGCCGCGGCCAGCCAATCGACGGGCGTGCCCGACGCACCGCGCGGACTGGCAAGGCGAGCAGCCCTCCCGCGGCGCCCGCAGCGACCTGCCAGAGGGTCAAGGCCAGCGGATCGAGCTCGTAAGGAGGCACCACTGCCCGCGCAACAAACACGATCTGCAAGGCGAAGCACAGGGTACAGCCAAGGACGAGCAGATCCCCAATCGAGGGAGCGTCGAGCCCGCTCCGGCCTGTGCCGCCGAACGCCAGCAGACCAAGACCAGCCACCGCAGGCGGCAGCGCGAGCACGGCGCGGCGACGAAGCGGCTCGCGCAGAACGCAGCGGGCAAGCGGCGGCACGAGCACGACGCTCAGCCCGGTGATGAAGCCCGCTTTGGCGGCCGTGGTCGAGCGCAAGCCGAGCGTTTGGAGCAGATACCCGCCAAACAGCATCGTTCCGGCCGACAGCCCCGGACGAAGCGCCTCACGCAGCCCACGCGCAGGGGCGCGTCGCAGCCCCGCCACGGCGCCGAGAACGACTAGCGCCGCCGTGAACCGGACGGCGACGAACAGGGTCGCATCCATACGGGCCAGTGCGTCCTTGAGGAGGACGAACGACAGCCCCCACACAACTGTGTTGAGCAGCAATCCTGCGCTGGAAAGCAAGATGAGGCGGTGGGAGAGGGAGGGCGGCCATCGGATCACGACGCTGGACGCAGCATACACAGCTCGTTATGACTGCCTTGGCGACGATTCGGACGATTCGGCGCGCTGCCCGCACGCGGATAGTATAGCCGCGGCGAAGAACGATCTCCCCACTTGCGCCGCATCCGACGCGGCGAGAAGATGTTCGACGTGGATAGAGAACGAATACAGCGGCTTGCCTCTACCAACGACAACCTCGTCCTGGCTGGCCGACGGCGTATCCACCGGTCTCCTGGGTTCTGCTTCGAGGAGCAGGAGATCCCGAATGCGTCCGCGAGCGGCTGCGCGAGCTCGGCTGTCAGCCGCAGACGAACAGCTCATTGGGACACAGGGGACACAGGGGACACAGGGGACACAGGGGACACAGGGGGACACAGGGGACACAGCCCAAGCCGCTACCTTGACGAGGCGGCGCTTCGGCTTGGCGTCACGTACGACCCTGCCCCGACCACCGACCTGCTGGGCGCGTAGGACCCGCGGGCACTCTACCGAGCATCGGTGACGCTTGCGTTCGGCGAAGGCGGAGCACTAGATCCCTTACAAGGTGTGCGAGAGGAGCGTGAAAGAGGTAGAGTCACACGTCACACACGCACGAAGGTTAGGTCAGCATGATACAGCGCACGGACGATTCCGGCGCCGGGCTCGCGTCCATACTCCAGGCAACCTTCACGGCCGCCGATGGCGTCGTCGTTCCACCGGCGCGGGCGATCGCGCGGACGATTCCGATCGACGATGACCGCCAACGTGTCGTGCTCGCGGTCGCCGAGGGGCTTGGCGATCCAGAATCGGCCGAAGCACAGGCCGCTGAGGCGCTAGGGCGGCTCGAAGCCACGGTGACCCGTGCCCACGAGACCGCTGCGCCGGCTGCCGTTTTGGAGGCCGGCTTTCGCGCTGCAGACGACGGAATCGCACGCCTGCTGCAACTTCCCGGCACGATTCCGGGGAGCGGCGCCACGCTTACGGCGGCGATCGTTGACGACAGCGCGGTCACGCTTGCCAACGTGGGCCGGGGTGGTGCCTTCCTGTTACGCGAGGGCAATATACTCCGGCTCAGACGGATCAGCGCCTGGCCGCCGCCGGCTCGACCGGTACGGGACGCAAGCTGCCGCTCGGCTACCGCATGGCGCAACCGGATCTCCTGGCCGGACCGAGGCTCATGCCCGGCGACGCGCTGCTGCTCTGCTCCGAAGCGATTGCTCGACGGTTGGGCGAAAAGGTGATCGCGGCCGTCTGGGAGGAGTTTCCGGCCGGTCAGGTCGCGCACCAGCTCACCGATTCCGCGACCGGCGAGCTGAACGTGCCGGGTGCGGCGGTAGCGCTCTTTTCGCTCCCCGCGCCGGAACTCGAGCCGGTGGCGGTGCCGCCCGTGAGCGACCGTCTCCGAAGCGTCCGCGGTCGCGGCACCCTTGCCCAAACGGCGGCGAGGCAGCCGGCTCATCCCGCTCCTGGCAGCGCTCGTGGCGCTCGTCATCGTCGCAGTGGTGGCGGCCGGAGTCTTTTACGCGGTCTCCCGCAGCAACAATAAGCAAACCGGGCTGATTGCATTGAGTCCTACGTCGGTGCCGACGGCGGCGGCCGGAGTCGTACCATCGACTCCTATCACCGCCGCGACCCGGGCGATAGTTGCGCCCAACACAACTGGCTCGGCCGCCGCGACCAGCCCGTCTGGGCTAGGGACTCCGGCAGCAGTCGCGCGAACCGCAGCGGCGACACCGGCCAGTCCTTCGACAGCCTCGTCCCCGCCGCATCTGCAACGGTTGCGGCTGCGGCGGCATCACCGACACCAGCTATCGCGTCGAACCTCCCATCGTGTAGCGGGAGCAGCCCGCCGTGCCTCTATACGGCGGCGACAGGCGACTCGCTCTCCGTCATCGGCGACCGTTTCGACCTGACCAGCACCTGCTTCGCGACTGCAAACCGCGACCATACGCCTGTGCCGCCCATCCCGCCCAACTTTCCCATCCTGGTCGGCGATACGTACGTGATTCCCAGCGCCGGGAATGCGCTGCGCTCGCCGCAGGCGGTGCCGGCACAGCTCCGACTGCCAGCGCGACAACAGGTGCCAGCGCAACAGCGACTTCCACTGCAGCCGCGGCCTGCACGCCTCGCCCAGGCGCCACAGCACCACCGCCCGGCTGCTGACCGGGCGGCACCCGTGAAGAATCGCGCGATGGATTCTGCGTCAGAAGAGGGCGATCGGGTTTGCGGGCGAACCGGTGCCGCCCGTCACCCGCAAGGGCGATCGTCAGCATGAACTCGTGGCGTCCCTCCGCGGCACAGGCCTCCGCGAGGGGCTGCAGCAGCGCGTTGTCGAGCAGCGCGACGCCGTACGCGAAGATGACGCCGTGTACTGTCCATGGCAGGTTGTACTCGTTCGGTTGGGCATCCATCAGATCCCAGCCGAGCACCGCCACGTCGTTGTCGCGAATGAACGGCAGGCACGACGCGTGTAGGCCCGGACCGTGCGGTCCGCCGGTCCACTGCGGATTCGCCGCGTGCCAGCGCTCACGCCCGCTGTATACCAGCAGCGCGTCGCCGGGCTGAAGGCTGACGCCCTGCGCGGCCGCGATCTCTTCGAGCTCCCAGCCGTGTACCGGCTTCTCCAGCGTCACGAAGGGCTCGCCGCGATGGCGAGGCACGTCGAGCAGCACGCCGCGCGTGATGATCCCTTCGCGCCACTGGTCCACGTCACCGAACTTCGCGCCCGTGCTGTCGATCGCCTGCTGCGGCGTGCGACCGTTCCACATCCCATTCTCATCCCACACGTGGCATAGAGCATCGATATGGGTAGTCGTGAAACCGTGGTACAGGATGCCATAGAAATCGATCGCCGCACCGCCGGTACCTCGGTCGAACCAGCGCATCCAGTGTTGCGCGGGATTCGGATTGTTGGTCCCGGCCACCTTCGCCCACGGGCGGCTGAGCGACACGCTGCGGCCCGTACGCACGAGCTGCGCGGCCGCTCGTCGCTTCTCCGGCGTAATCAGGTTAATCGCCCCGCGCTGATCTCCGCGCCCCAGCGACCCCAGTTGCGCCGATCGCGCAGGTACCCTTCGACATTCACGAGTTGGGATGGTGCGCTGCAACATCGTTTTCCTCCTGGTTCCTCTGCCTCACGACGCCTACGCCTCGAATGCATGCGTCGGGCATCAGCCCACGAACGCCCGCATCACGGCGGCACACGTATCAGAACGGGGACGACGGTACCCTCCTGCTCTGCGGGCACGCGGAAGATGACGCGGTCGGCCCCGGCCTCGGCGAACGCCCGCACCGTGTCCAGATCAGCCTCGACGCCGAACGCCGTGGTGTTCATCGTGCTCATCGCCCGACCCTTCTCGGCGGCCCGGTGGCGGATATCCTCGAGGCCGCGGGCGATGCGTGGCGGGGTGACGAAGTTGGGCATCCAGCCGTCTGCAAAGTCAACGACGCGCTGTCTCGCCCAGTGCGAGCCCGCACCGATGAGGATCGGCGGATGTGGCTTCTGCACGGGCTTGGGAAAAACCTTCACGGGCGGGAAATCGACGTAGCGGCCGTGGTACTCCGGCTCATCCTCGGTCCAGAGCCGCTTCATCGCCAGCACGCGTTCACGCGTCACCGCCCAGCGCTTCTCGAACGGCGTGCCGAAGAGCCCATCTCTTCACCTAGCCAGCCGCCGCCGATGCCCAGGATGACGCGCCCGCCGGAAAGTAGGTCAAGTGTCGCCACCGTCTTGGCAAGGTGGATTGGCTCCCATTCGGGGATCAGACAGATGCCGGTGCCGAGCTCGATCCGCTTTGTCGCTCTGCCGGCGAACGCAAGCGCCACAAACGGGTCGACCGCGTTCCAGTACTCCTTCGGCAACGGCTCGCCGGCCGGATAGGGCGTCCGGCAATCCACCGGGATGGCCGGGTGCTCGGGCACCCAGAGAGATTCGAAGCCGCGATCCTCCACCAGCTCCGCGAGCCGGTCGATGGGTATCGCGTAGTCGGTCGGGAAAATGAACACGCCGAAGTCCATAGTCAGCGTCTCCCTGCGAAGTTCACGTTGGCCGGTCGATCAATCCCCAATCGGAGTGGTCCGATTTTGACTGCCGGTCTCAGCATGCAGACCTCATGTTCGAAGGGTCTCGCGCTGCACCCGTTTCGGCCCTCTCTCCCGGCCTCTCCCCCAATCCTGGGGGAGAGGAGCTACCACCCCCACGTTCGCTCGGCGTTGAGGCGGCGGAGCACGGAGGCGCGGGTACGCGACTGACTTGAAGACTGACGAGCGTAAAGCATCGCAGACGGTGCCGTGTCCGTTGACGTCGCTTCTTCAGCGACGCCCCGCTCCAGGTTAAGCTCCTCTCCCCCAGGACGTAAAGCTGAAGAGAGGCCGGGAGAGAGGGCCGAACGCGACCGTCGTACACGGCATACACTGAGTCGTATACAGTCAGCGGCTACGGGCTCCGTCGTCAGCCATCCAACCGAAAGGGTCGGAGACGGCCCTACTAGCCTAACCATTCCGTCAGGCTCGACTCAACTTCAGCTTGGCGTTGATGATGACAAGTACAGTGACAACATCGGTGCATGGACGATTCAGGTAACAGCGTCACCTAGCGCGGCATCTACTCAGACGGTGTCGGGATCGCCTTTGACTTTGTCCTTCAATGCTCCCGAGGGTTTGAATCCCTTGCCACAGACAATTCAGGTCTCAGGTACGACTACCGGCTTGGCCTTCACCGCGACGCCTTCCTCCACCGGAAATTGGCTTTCGGTCTCAGAAGTCTCCGGACCGACGCCCGCCAGTATTAACGTCCTTGTATACTCGCTCGGTTTGGGAGTAGGAACATTCACCGGCACCATTCTCGTCGCTGGCGCTGGCGGAATAGGTGGCCAAACAATCATCAATGTAACGCTCACCGTGACCTCGCCACTACCTAATATCTTAAAGATCACGAACGACGCCAGCTATTCAAGTGGGCCGATTGCGCCTGGGGAGATGCTCGCGATTTTCGGCACAAACATTGGGCCGACGACAGGGGTAGCCCAAGCCCCCAACCAAAATAGCGGCCAACTCTCCGCATCTTTGGGCGGCGTAGAAGTGTTTTTTCCCTGCGATTGTCGGCGTAGCGGCACCGATCGCATACGCCAGTAGTTCCCAGATCAATGTAGTAGTTCCCTACGAAGTCGGCGGGCCTCGCGAACCTTGATGTTAAAGTCACATACCAAGGCCAGTCGTCGAATGCATTGCCTTTGAGTTCAAATTCAGTCGCCCCCGGAATTTTCACGCTCGATTCATCCGGAGGCGGCGCGGGCGCGATTCTGGATTCTCGATATAACGTAGTTGGTCCGGCAAACCCTGTGAACGTAGGCGACGTAATTCATATTTTCTGTACCGGCCTGGGTACGGTCAAAAATCAACCAGCGACGGGCACAATCGCGCCGTCCAATTCTCTTTCGCAAACGACGGTGACGCCCAGCGTCTCAATAGGTGGGGTGCCCGCGCCGGTCCTCTTTTCAGGCCTTGCGCCGGGCAGTGTCGCTTATATCAAGTCAACGCGCAGATACCGGCAGGAACTTTTACGGGACCATCGGTCCCTTAGCCGTTTCAATCGGCGGCGTTACATCGAACACCATTACAGTTGCGATTCAGCCGTTCCCCAACCCTCAACCCTCGATAACGAGTTTGTCGCCATCCTCCGCCATCGCGGGAACCACATCGTTGACGCTAACTGTGAACGGCAGCGGCTTCTTGTCTTCGTCAACCATTTCCTTTAATGGCATCTCGAATTCACCATCTTTGGAAGGCGGCAACCAACTGATGATCGTTCTCAGCGCCTCGGACCTTGCAACTGTCTGGAACCTTTCCCGTCAACGTTAGTAACCCACTACCGGGAGTCGCAATCGCTCAACTTCACAGTGTCACCCGCCCCAAACCCTCAACCCTCGATAACGAGTTTGTCGCCATCCTCCGCCATCGCGGGAACCACATCGTTGACGCTAACTGTGAACGGCAGCGGCTTCTTGTCTTCGTCAACCGTTTCCTTTAATGGCATCTCGCATTCGCCTTCGTTTGTCAACAGCGGCCAACTCGCGGTACCGCTCAACGCTTCCGATCTCTTGAAGGCTGGAACGTTTTAACGTCATGGTGACAAATCCTTCTCCTGGCGGTGGTGTCTCGAATAGCCTCCCGTTCGCCGTCTTGCAGCCTACTTCGAGCGGATTGACTGGTAGCTGGAGCGGTGCGTGGGGTTCCGTACTGGTGCCTGGTGTTACTGGGACGATGTCCGCTACTCTTACGCAAACGGGACAATCGCCCTCACGGGAAACACATTGCTCAGCTCCGTCGCTTTCTGGGGGGCCGCTATCCGGCACAATCAATGGGAATGCCATCAAGGCCACGATAACCATTAGCGGAATTACATTGGTCGTGGTTTTCCGAACTGTCCAAGCTAACGGCAGCACGATCGACGGTCTTTATGCAGTGACGTACGGTTCCCTGTAGCGGTGACTACGGAGTTTTCACCTATAAGTCGGTAGCAATGCACTTCGGTTGCTTCCACGGTCCACCCCGAGAGGATGAAAGGATCTCCTGGCAAGCTGGCGCTCGACTCCCGGCGATTCGCACCCGCCGGATTCGATCCCGTTACACACGCCGTTCGGACCTTTCCCAATCGGGCGATTTGCTGCGGCGGAAGTGGGAACCGTTGATCTTCGTGCCGGTAATTGGCCGATTCGGCCCGCAGAACCCTTCAGGTTCGCAACAGCGACCCCATAGCCGCGCTCCGGGACCCATCCGGGTGTAGGTGCCTGGAATCGGGATTTCACGGCCAAACTGGACTGGCAGCCCGCAAAAATTGGGCGTCATCGTCCTGCGGCAGAACCCCTCCATTTCGCCACAGCGCCCTCCTAGCCGCGTTACTGCACCCACCGGGGTGCTTAGATGCCTGCGAAGCGGAGATTCTGGCAAAAGTAAAAAGGGGCCGCCGACATTTAACCCGGTTTCGCCATCGTCGAATCTCTCCGAGCCAAAGCAAGGCAAGAATCCCCGCTTAGGTCCTCCTGGCTGCTGTTCATCCGATTATTTTCGGGACACCGTCAGTCTTCCGCCCTTCAGTAACTCTTGTGCCAATCTGAAATCAACGGGGCGGAGCAACTGTTGATCTTGGCCCTGCCGGATTTCTCAGTTACCGCGCTTCTACAACTCTTCCGCCCTCCCCCCCCATTGGGGAGAGACCCCAGGCCCACGGAGTATAGGACAAAACTCCCGCCAGACGTTCGGGCGTGGCCCATGACGGCGCTGCGAACGAAATGTATGCGTTCGACGGCGAGGCGTAGGCTCACCGTTTCAGCAGTCTGTATGTGGCTCCTAGACTACCGGCGGCGGGCGTAGCCCACCGGCTTTGAATTGAATGAAGTCCGCTTGTTGAAGACTAGTAATCGAGTTCGGCTAGCGTGGATCGATTCTAAATCACCTTCTTGGGCGTGGCCCAAATACCGGCGGCAGGCGTTGCCCACTAACCGCAAGATGAAAGGGGACGTCGCCCCTGGTGGCATTATACGCCTTCTATCGCGAGTGAAACTCGGAGCCAATGATGAAATGCTCCCAGTCCTCCGCACGCCACAGCATCTTGACCGCATAACAGGCCGTCCCAAATCGTCGTGAAGAGGCAGTTAATTCGTCGAAGTGCGTGAGACGCTTCATATGAATCATCCCCTGCCCGGAAGATTCGCTTGCGCTTAACTAGATCTGTCAATTCTAACTTTCGAAGGTCACGTAGTTCACGTCGATGCTGTGGCGGCAGCCTGATGAACACATGGTAGTGGAGCTCCCCGCCGGCCATACTCAGGCACCGCAAAAAGGAGAGTGCGTGCTCCCGAGGGATGTTGAGACCACCTCTTTCCAGGAAAGAGTGATCGAGCACCGCATCCAGCTCTTGAGTGCCGCGCGACCGCGCTCGAATCTGAAATGGGAATTGTTCGAGTTGACTGTGATCATCGCGTCGAAATCCCGTTCCGAAATCCACCGAGCAAGCGCCCGCTGCCGCTCGAGGACAATCCCGGCTTGCTCCTGGTCCTGTAGGTCAGGATTTTCGCTCGATATAGTGCAAGTTAAACGCTCGCCGGCGTGCGTACTCGGCGATCATGCTGGCATCATCCGGCTGCGTGAACGAGAAAACTCGCTTGCCAGCCTTAGTCTGGTTCAGTTTTGTCAACTTGGACCGTTCAATCGGGAAAATTCCGCCTCGTAGTCGTCATCGTGAGTTCCTTCTTTTGGTTTCAAAAACGGTGCATGAACAATAGCTGGCCGATCTCGCCGTCGGGAGTGTAATTTTCCGGTGTAGAGTCGGACGGAGAAGTGCCGAACTTGCAGAACATTGGACGGACGGCCGTCCTTCGACGGATCTTCCCCGTTTTTGCCCGTACTGAGCGGCCTCAAAATGGGAGCCGGAAAGTGGTGAGCTGGTGGGCCTAAGCCCATTGTTTTGATGTGATCGAGTTGGAGGCGCGGGTCGGGATCGAACCGACGAATAAAGGTTTTGCAGACCTTTGCCTACCACTTGGCTACCGCGCCTTTTGGTGGGCTAGTTTGCAAGATAACGCGCCGCGCGCACTGAAGTCAAACCGCCGGGATATCCCGTCACCGCTCGTCGTCCTGGTCATAGCTAGCGTTATGAGGGACGAGGAGAACATTCCACGACATCGGCTCGGCGGGCGTCCACCTTTTTAGTGTACTCTATCGCCACTTACCCAGGTTTCCGCGACGTCAATGTGATGCCCATCCCAACGGAATAACACCAAGTCGGCGCGGTCGCCGGGCACAAGCCCACCGGCGCGCCCGATAACCTTGCCGGCCTTCGCGGCATTCGTAGTAGCCATTCGAACGGCATCGCGCAGCGGACGTCCGCTAAGCGCATCACGTTTTCAATTGCGCGATCCATGCGCAGCGCGCTGCCTGCAAGTTTCGTCTGTCCCGCCAGCACCACGCGATCGTCTGCAGTCAAGTCCACCGCTTGCTCGCCGAGATAGTAGCGGCCCGGGGCCGCGCCGGCGGGCGCCGCGGCATCGGTCACTAATACGCAGCGCTCGATTCCCTTCGCGCGCAACGCCACCTTCAGAAAACTTGCGCCAAGATGGATGCCGTCGACAATGAAATCCGCCATCAGCCGGTCGTCTGCAAGCTGGTCCCAAATGTAATTGGGATGGCGGCGCATGACTGGCGTGCGCGCCATTGCCCATGTGAGTGGACAGCGAGGCCCCCGCGGAAACCGCATCGGCGATCTGCTGCGCATTGGCGGCCGTGTGTCCGATAGCCGCCACCGCACCCGCCGCGACGATTTGCTCGATGTAAGCGTGCCGCATCCGGCCATTCAGGCGAGAGCGTCACGATCGAACGCGGCGCCAGCTAGCATCTGCCAGCGCTGGAACTCGTCGAAATCGGGCTTGCGGACCCAGCGTTGCGGATGCACGCCGCGCGGGCCATCTTCCGATCCGATGAAGGGGCCCTTCCACATGAAAGCCGTCGATGGCATCGCCTTCCGGCAGCGAATCCTTGGCGCGCGCGAGATTGCGCAACGCCGCTTCCATGTCGCGGAAGGCGGTAATCACCGTAGGATAAAAACGCGTGACGCCGGTCGCGAAGAGCGCGTGAATCGACCGCGCGATCTCATCATGCGGCGAATCGCGGCTGATTGTAATCCACTCCCGCGAAGCCATTCACTTGGATATCGATCAAGCCGGGCGCGAGATAAACGTCGAAAAACATGTTTGCCGGACGCACCGATTGAATGGTCTGGCTGAACTCGATTTCAATGGCCGCGCCGCTTAGCGCGTCGATGCCAAACAGATTACACGTCCTCCGGTTTATGCACAACTTTGCCACACCGAAGCGGCGGTAACTCCAACTGTTGGCATGTAAAAAAACTTGTTGAAAAGCGGACGGAACACCGCGAATCGCTGTGGCGTTCCTTCGTGGAGCGCGCTAAAAAGAGATAGACCATTAGGCGGCCGGCATTTGGGATGGCACAGTTCCTGGGGGAGGTGGTATCTGCTTGTCCGCGCCGCCTAAGCTCATTTTGCGCCCACTGGCTGCGCCACATGTACCGGCGAAAGCCAGTTGTATTTGTCCGGGCGCGAACCGTCGATGATTCCGAAAAAACTCGTGCTGCAATTGTTCGGCGATGGTTCGCGGCTTGGTTCCTTTGCCAATGCTATATGCGGTCGACGGAACGGATGGGCGTGATCTCCGCCGCCGGACCGAGAAGAACACTTCGTCGGCGATATAGAGCAGTTCGCGCGGGATCAACTTGCTCCGAAAACCGGAATACCCATATCGCGCGCCAGGGTGAGAACAGCATCGCGCGTGATACCGGGCAGCACGGAGTCGCCCAGCCGCGGCGTCAAAATCTTTCCGTCGCGCACCACGAAAGTTCTCGCCCGAGCCCTCGCTGACGTAGCCGGTGGCATCGAGCGCGATGCCTTCCACATAGCCGTTGGTGATCGCTTCCATCTTGATGAGCTGCGAATTCATGTAGTTCGCGCCCGCCTTGGCCAGCGCCGGCAGCGTGTTCGGCGCCATGCGGGTCCAACTGGAAACGCAGACGTCGACGCCTTCCGCAATCGCTTCTTCGCCCAGATACTTGCCCCATTTCCAGCAAGCGATTAAACATCGACGGGGTTCTTCATGGCATTCACACCGACTTCGCCATACCCGCGCATCACGATTGGTTTGAGATAGCACGAATCCATTTGGTTGACGCGCACCAGTTCCAGCATCGCTTCCGCAAGTTGCGAGACTGGTAGCCGACATCTCCATGCGGTAGATCTTGGCCGAATCCATCAGCCGGCGGATGTGTTCGTTGAGGCGAAAGACCGCCGGTCCGCCGGTCGTCGCATAGCAGCGGATGCCCTCAAAAACGGAACTGCCATAGCTCACTGACGTGTGCAAGGACGTGTACGGTGGCCTCATTCCAGGTGATTAGGCTGGCCATTGTGCCAAATTTTCTCGGTGGGCGTCAGCATGAAGAAATTATAGCGAGGAATGGAGGCCTGAAAGCACTATCTGAATGTTACGCTAAAGGAGCGCCTACCGGACCGGCGAGCGGGCCCGCTGGACGGCGGACGGGGATCTGCAGCTGGTGGGCGAGCCACCGCGCCAGGACCCTTGAGCACGCGGCTCCTCGGGCGGATCGGCGCGAGTTGGTCGCGCGTCACTCGCGAATCGCGTCCTCGTGTTCGGGCCAGAGCATGAACAGCTCGATTTCGAGATCGGGGCCGACGTGGTGGTTGGAGACGAACGCGAGGACGTCGCGGCCCGAGAGTCGTTCGACCGCGGCGATGAACTTGTGCTGCATCGCGTTCTGGAACGCGCTGCGGGTCTCCTGCACGATCGGCGAGCGCTGCAGCTCGATCATCGTCTGCTCGACGGTCGTGTAGACGCCGCCGAGCACGCAGCGAGCAGATCGCCACCCAGCATCAACGTCTTGGCGGTGACTGGCGCGCGGTGGTGGTAGCGCTGGTGCAATGCGACCATCGCTTCGGTCACCGCGACGAGTAACGCATCTCCGGTGAGCGGGGCTTGTGGGGCCGACATGGCGGCCTTCTCTCTCGTCCCTCAGGGCAGGTCGCACGCGAGGCGAAGGGCACGAACCCGACGAGCGATGCGGCATGCCCACCATAGCGCAGTACTGGGCTACGATCTGCGGGTCTCTGCGTCACCACCAAACCCGACCCGTTCATGAGCGCGCACGACGTCGAATCCGCGCCGCGGTCGCATGGCGACGTGTTGACGGCGATCTCCGACGGGATGGTCGCGCTGCTGAAGGAGTTCTACGGCCACGGTCCGTCTCGTACGAAGTCCTACTACGCGGACGATCTGGTCGTGTGCGTGTTGCGTGGCGGCTTCTCGCGGGTCGAGCAGACGCTGCTGGATGGCGGCCGCGGTGCCTGCGGTAATCCAGCAGCGGATGGAGTTTCAGGAGGTGATGCGTCAGCGCTTCGAAGAGGTCATCGAGCGCGCGACCGGCCGGCGGGTGATCGGATTCATGAGCGGAAACCAGCAGCACCCGGACATGATGTGCGAGGTCTTCATCCTCGCGCCCACCGATCTCGTCGACGCCGAGGAGATCACGGCCGACAGGTCAGCGCCGAGGACGCGCTGAGCGACACGCCCGCGGCTGTCACTCGTCCATGCGCCGAGCGGTTGCAGGACTTCGCCGATCTGCGAGTAATCTCCTTCACGGAGGGCATCATTGTGAGGTCGGCCCACCGCGCGTGGCCTGGCAACACAACCGGACTTCCGAGCGTTCACTGCTTCCGGGGGTTTCGCGATGCCCGACCCGACACTTGCACCGCCGTCGACGCGCGAGGACAACCCGCACGCGGCGCCATCCGATGAGCGCTTGGTAGCCCTGTTGCGCCAGGGACACGAAAGCGCGTTCGACACGCTCGCAACCCGCTATGAGGCCCGGCTGTTGTGGTTCTGCTGGCAGATCCTCCGCTCCAAGGAGGATGCAGAGGATGCCTTGCAGGACGTCCTTTCCGCGGCGTTCCGGGCACTCGTCGCGGACGAGCGCGAGATCAACGTGCGACCGTGGCTGTACCGGATTGCCAGGAACCGCTGCATCAACCAGCTACGCCGCGCAAAGACCGTCGGGTTTGACGTGCTCGACGATCACCACGCTGAGAGCGGCTGCACTCCGGCCGAGAAGGTGATCAGCCGCCAGCGGTTCCGTGACCTGGTTGGCGATATTCAGGCGTTACCTGATACGCAGCGCATCGCCCTGCTGCTGCGCGAGGTCGACGGGTTCGCATACCAGGAGATCGCCTCCGCAATGGAGACGACCGTTCCCGCGGTGAAATCGCTACTGGTCCGTGCACGCGCCGCTCTGCGCGAGGCACCCACTGTACGGGCGATGGAATCCCCGGCTCGCGCAGATGCGACGATTCGACGCCCCACACGCGCGCGAGCGCACCGCAGTACGCTCGCGATCAGCTATCAGCGCGCTCATGCGGCAGCGAGCGCCGGAACCTGATCGCACACACATCAACGTGAGGCGGGTTCACACGAGCCTGACAGAGCGCGTACCGTCGGCGCGAGAGGGCTCACACCGCGCAGCGGCCGGCGAGGTCTCGTCCCCGGTGTTGCCGTGTCGTCGTCCGTGAGCGAGATGATTTGGGTATCGACACGTTCGACGTGATTGTCATCGGTGCGGGCCCTGCGGGGGAGGTCGTCGCGGGCGAACTGGCCGCCGGCGGCCGTAGCGTCGCGATCGTGGAATCGGATCTCGTCGGCGGCGAGTGCGCGTTCTATGCGTGCATGCCGTCGAAGGCGTTGCTGCGTCCCGCGGAGGTTCTCGCCGAGGCGCGGCGCGTGCCCGGCGCCGCGGAAGCGATCACCGGGTCGTTGGACGTTGCGGCCACGCTTGCGCGTCGCGATGAGGTCATCCACTCACTCGATGACGGCTCGAAGACGGGTTGGCTCGACGAACGGGGGATCACGCTGATCCGCGGTCATGGGCGCCTTGCCGGCGAGCGATCCGTGAACGTCGGCGAGCGGCGCTTGGAGGCGCGCTCAGCGGTCGTTCTCGCCGTGGGGAGCGCTGCCGGCGATCCCGGCCATCCCCGGCCTTGCTGACGCGAGGCCGTGGACCAATCGCGAGGCCACCACGGCGCGAGCGATCCCCGACAGTCTGATCGTGCTCGGCGGCGGCGTGGTCGGCGTCGAAATGGCGCAGGCATACAGCGAGCTGGGTGCGACCGTGACGATCGTCGAGGCGCAGGGTCGGCTCGTCGCAAGCGAGGAATCCTTCGTCTCCGACGAGCTGGGCGCGGCCTTCCGCGAGCGTGGTATCGACATTCGGCTCGGCGTGAAGGCGGAGTCGGTCGATCGCGTGGGCGCGATCGTCAAGCTCGAGTTGAGCGACGGCCCGGGAATCGAAGCGCACGAGATCCTTGTGGCGGTCGGACGCACGGCCGCTCACCGGCGATCTGGGCGTGGAGACCGTCGGCCTGGAGCCCGGCGAGACGATCGAAGTCGACGGCAGGCTCCGCGTCCGCGAGCACCCGTGGCTCTTCGCGATCGGCGATGTGAACGGCCGCTCGCTGCTCACGCACATGGCGAAATACCAAGCGCGAGTTGCCGCGCAGGTGATCGCCGGCGGAGAAGCGCGAGCGACGCGTGACGATCGCGGCGCGCCGCGGGTGATATTCACCGACCCGCAGGTGGCCGCCGTGGGGCTCACCCTTCAAGGCGCCCAAGATCGCGGGATCAACGCGACGGCATACGACGTGGCGACCTCCGAGACCCCGGGCGCGAGCTTTCACGGCCGCAATACCCCGGGCACCTCGCGGCTCGTGGTTGACGAGGATCGCGCCGTCATCGTCGGCGCCACGTTCACCGGCACCGAGGTTGCGGAGTGGCTGCAGGCCGCCACGATTGCCATCGTCGGCGAGATCCCGCTGGTGCTGTTGCGTGAAGCCGTGCCGGCGTTCCCCACGCGCAGCGAGGTCTGGCTGCGGCTGCTCGAGCGCTGGAGCGCCCGGAAGCCAAGCTCCCTGATTGCGAACGCCTTGGAGGCACTCGGCTCGGAAGTCGGGGAGCCGTATCCGAGTGAGCCGCTGCCTCCGTCACGTCCAGACCGTCTGGACGGTGACGGCGGGGCGCAGTTCACAGGTCAGCAGGAATGCGTTGGTTTGCCGGCCAGCGTCTGACACGGCGCCGAGGCGGCCGTCGAGGTGTCGGGCTCGGGAAGGTATGCGTGCGGTGCGACGTCTATGTAGCTGGGGACACCGCAATACAGGAGCACAGAATGAGACAGTTGAAACTGCTGATCGCCCGCCGCCGCTTTGGGCTCCGCGGCGCTCGGTCGGCCGGCGTGGCGTTCGGCAGCAGCGCCCATGCGAGTTCGGCCAGCACGACCGTTTCGGCGAAGATGACCTCGCTGGGGACAATCCTCGTGACCAGCTCCGGGAAGACGTTGTACCTCGATAAGGCCGATAAGCCGCCGCACTTCGCGTGCACGGGTGGTTGTCTGTCGATCTGGCCGATCCTGAAGGCCAACGGCACGCTCAAGGCCACCGGCGGCGCGAAGGCCGCCGACCTCGGCAAGGTCAAGGGACCAGGTGGCGAACAGGTCACCTATAAGGGTCACCCGCTGTACACGTTCGTATCAGACAGTAAGAGCAACCCGACCAGCGGCCAGGGCCAGAACGGGTTCTACGTCGTCAGCCCGAGCGGCAGCATGATCACCAAGTCCACTAGGGCGACAAGCAGCAGCGGCAGCACGCAGTCCACCGGCTGGTAAAAGGGGCTTCGCAGCCGCCGAGCTTTCCCGGCGATCGGTTTCTGCTTGCAAGGTGGGGCGACGTGTGTCGGCACGCCGCCCCACCTCTTTGAACCCCGGGTATCAGTCGCTCGTTGGAGGAGCTGAGCGCGTTGCGTCCGTCGTGATGCATGCCAGGCCCTCGCCGCGCGGCGCGATGGCCAAGCCGAACGGCGAGCCGGCACCGGACGTTGCATAGGCTGCGGTGAGCGCGATCTGCGTGCCGGAAGCATCGGCGCGCGAAGCAGTCCAACGCGTCCCGCCCGCGGGTTTGTGAACGGGGGTGGCGGGCGAGGGCCCGCCGGCTGCGCCCGCCGGCGCGAGCCGTCAGGACTTCGGGAGCTGATCGGCGTTTGACCACGGCAGACGTGAGAGGCTGAGGTTCACTGAGGTGGAGCCGACAGGCCGAACAATCGAAGGGGCCTCGCCGTCGCTTGAGCGTCCGGCGTTCTACGCGCTGCGCCCGGGCGGCTGGCGAGACCTCGTGACCCTGCTTCATGCTCCTTACACGGCGTGGAATCTGTCCAACGTCGCGATCGGGGCCGCGCTCGCTCCGCACCTCTACCCGGGGCGGCTGGCGGCGGCGCTCGCAGCGCTTCTTCCTGGCGGTCGGCGTGTGCGCGCACGTGCTGGACGAACTGCACGGCAGGCCGCTGGGTACGCACCTCTCGAGCCGCACGCTCGTCGTTCTCGCGGTCGTCTCGCTGACGGGCGCAGCGGCAATCGGGATCGTCGGCGCGGTGACCATCTCGCTCACCCTGATCCCGTTCGTGCTCGCGGGCGTGTTCATCGTGCTCGCCTACAACCTCGAGTGGTTCGGCGGGCGCTTTCACACCACCTTCTGGCTGGCGGTCTCGCTGGGCGTCTTCCCGGTCCTGACCGCGTACTGGGTCAACGCGCTGGAGATCCGCCCCGCGGCACTGCTGGCGGCGGGTGGGTGCGGCATGCTGCTGGTCGCCCAGCGGACCCTCAGCACGCCCGTGCGCGAGCTGCGCCGGCGCACCGTCTCGCTCACCGGAGAGCAGAGGCTCGCGGACGGATCAACCGTGCCGCTCGACGCCGCGCGTCTGGCGGCGCCGATGGAGCGCGCCCTGCAGGCGTGCGCGCGTGGCGATGGTGCTGCTCGCCACCGGGCTCGTGCTCGCGCGCCTGTAGCGGTGGCCAAACCGTGACCGAGTCCGCCACGGTGCGGGCCGTTCCGCAAAGTCCTGTAACGGACTCGAACCGTTGACCCGTTCCTAGCCGGTTGACGGGCCGGTGGAGCGGAGCCAGCGGCTCGCTGGCGCGGGGTCGGGTTCGTTAGGGTTGGAGGCCGTCGTTTCGGTCGTTCGTGTTCGTGCTGCTCTTGCTGGATGCGTCGCAGGCAACGGCGCCAGGAACAGCCTCCCGGCGGTTGACAATTACCTTCTCGTTATTAAGCTTCCTCATGATGGCTTCCAAAGACGAACTGAGCCGAGCCTTCGCAGCCCTTGCGGATCCGACCCGGCGCTCCATCCTGGAGCGTCTGGGGGCGGGCGAGGCCGGTGTCCTCGAGCTTGCCGATGGGTCGCCACTGACCCAGCCCGCTATCACCAAGCACCTCAAAGTCTTGGAGGACGCGGGATTGATCGGCCGGAGCCGAGATGGGCAGCGACGCCCGGCGCGCCTTCAGCTCGAAGGCCTGTTTCCGGTGGATGACTGGCTGCGTCGCGCACACAGCGAGTGGTCGGACCGCTTCGACCGCCTTGAAGCCCATCTTGAGTCAGAAACAGCACCAACCAACGAAGACAAGGAGAACGGCAATGCCTGAGACACCAACCGCATTGGATGTGCGGACTGCAACCCCGGCCAAACAGCTCGTTATCGAGCGCACGCTCAAGGCTTCGCCCGAGCGGGTCTTCGACGCCTTCACTGATCCCGAGCAGCTGACGCAGTGGTGGTGGCCAAAAGGTTTCACATGCCCCGCCGCGCAGGTCGACCTTCGCGTCGGAGGCACGTACAAGCTCGCGATGCAATGGCCGGACGCTATTCCCAGAAGCGACCAGTTCGCGCACTACATGGGCGGCGAGTACTTCGAGATCGATCGTCCCCACCGCCTGCTGATGAGTGGCCGCGCGGTCAACGACGAGCAAGGCGAACTCTTCGCGACGCTGATTGAAGTGACCCTCGAAGAGCACGACGGAGGCACGGCTCTGACGATGCGCCAGTCGTACTTCGAGCCCATGCCGCCGGCCGAGGCGCTCGGTGGTGCGGAGCAGGGTTGGAACGAACAGCTCGACAAGCTCGAGCACCTTCTGGCGAAGTGACGGAGGAGATTTCGCGATGCAAACCCATACGCTCGACACCGACGAGGCATCCGTCGTCTACGACGTCGCAGGGCAGCTGCCACCCGCCGATGGCCGGCCAGCGCTTTTCATGATCGGTCAGCCGATGGAGGCCGGTGGCTTCCGCGCGCTGGCGTCGCACTTTCCCGATCGCACCGTGATCACCTACGACCCGCGCGGTCTCGGGCGTAGTACTCGCAAAGACGGTGGGGTCGACAACGACCCCGCCGTCCAGGCCCGCGACCTGCACGACATCATTGAAGCGCTCGGCGCGGGACCGGTGGAAATGTTCGCCAGCAGCGGCGGAGCAATAACCTCGCTGGCGCTCGTCGCCGCCTATCCCAACGACGTCATCACCCTGGTGGCGCACGAGCCGCCCCTGCCCGCGGTGTTGCCGGACGAGGAGCAAGCGCAGCGCGCGCTGGCCCGCTTCCGCGATGCCTACGCGTCGGGCGGCTTCGGCGCCGGAATGGCCGCCTTCATCGCCACAACGATGTGGCACGGCGAATTCAACGACGAATACTTCGCGCAGCCACTGCCCGATCCCGCTCAATTCGGACTACCGTCCGAAGATGACGGTGCGCGGGACAACGTTCTCCTTTCGCACCGCTCCGACGCCGTCACCGACTACCGGCCGAACTACGACGCACTGAAAGCGGCACCCACACGGCTGGTTATCGCGCTCGGCGAAGAGTCGACTGGAACCTTCACCGCACGCGCTGCGCAAGCGCTCGCCGAACGTCTCGGCCTAGAGCCAGTTGTCTTCCCGAGCCACCACGGCGGCTTCGCGGGCGGGGACTCACCGCTAGCCGGTCAGCCCGAAGCCTTCGCGCAACGGCTGCGAGAGGTTCTCACATCATCCGAAGATCATGCAGGACACGACGGTCACCGTAGCGACGCCGATTTGATCACCGCGAGCCGCAGCACTGGTGAATACGGATCCGGCGTCTCGGCGAGTGGGGGAGCGACCATGAGCGAGCAGGCGCCGCCGTGGCCGAAACAGGGTCCGGCCTCCTATTTCCCTTCGATCGAGAAGAAATACGGACGCTCGGTCCGCGAGTGGCAGGACATCATCTCCGGTTGCGGTCTCACACGACACATGGAGATCGTCAACCATCTCAAAGCGGAGTACCAGATGGGCCACGGACACGCCAACGCCCTGGTCGGGTGGACCTTGGCGGGCAACGTCGCTAATCACTGATAGGAGCGGCCACCTTCACGCCAGTGCGTACGCGTTAGTGCGGCGCTGGGCGGGTGGTGGACGATCGGGTCAGGAGGGGCTGAGGCCGCAGTAGCGCATGGCTGCGACGGCGATCGCTTGTGTGCAGGCGACGAGCTCGCGGATCGGTACGGACTCGTCTGTGCGTGTGGGCGAGGTGGATGTCGCCTGGGCCAAGACAGATCGAGGGTATGCCGGCCTCGAGGGTGAGCGTTGCGCCGTCGTGCCAGTTGTCGAGGCCGCCGAGCACGCTCGAGCAGCCGACGGCGCGGGCGGCCGCGAGGGTGGTTTGCACGATCGGGTCCTCCGCGGCGACCTCAGCGGGCGGGACGCCGCCCAGGCGCCAGTCGATGCGTGGCGGGTGGGCCTCCAGCCACGGGTCGGCCTGTGTCGAGCGGCGGACCCAGTCGGTGAACTCGCGCTCCACGAGCGGAGCCCCAGCCTCGCTCGTCAGCCTGCTCGGGCAGGTAGTGGATGTGGCAATCCAGCCGGCAGGACGCGGGATGCGAGACGATCCACTCCCCGCCCTGGATGATCGTCGGCACACAGTCGCCGGGTGAGAGGTAGGGGTGGCGTGGGCGCAGCGCCCACTCCTCGCGCAGGCGGCGCACTCCCTCGAGCACGAGCGCCATCTTCTCGATCGCGTTCACGGCGCCGCCGTGGTCGGGGTGCCGCGGCGCGATCCCGGCATGGCCGCCGCGGCCCTCGACCGTGATCGTGGCCAAAAGGCTTCCGCGGCACGCGATCCAGACGTCCAGGCCACTCGGTTCGGGCACGATCGCCGCATCCGCCCGCAGCGTGCGCGCGGAAACGAGACCGCCCGCGCCGGTTGACTCCTCGTCGGTGACGGTGTTGACGATCAACTCCCCCGCAAGCCGCACGCCAAGCCGAGCGAGAGTCTCGGCAGCGAAAACCATGCACGCGACTCCGCCCTTCATATCGCAGGCGCCGCGCCCGTGGACGCGCCCGTCCGCGACGACGCCAGCAAACGGATCGTGCGCCCAGGCCTCGGGCGGCCCGGCGTCGACAACGTCGATGTGTCCGTTCAGCAGCAACACCTTCCCGCCACCAACACCGGCAAAGCGCGCCACCAACTGCGGACGGCCCGCAAACGTAAAGCCCCCGGGAACCATCGCATGCCCGACGATGAGGTCCGGGTCGGGCTCCGCATTCTTGACCGAGGCGCCGACCGCGCTGAGACGCTCCGCAAGGTAGCTTTGCAGCGCAGCCTCCTCACGCGCCGGCTGCCCCGGCACGTGGGTCGTGGTGTCAAAGCGAACCAGCGCCCGCAACAACTCGACCAGCTCGCCCTCCGAGGCGGCGATCGCCGCACACACGAGCTGCTCACCGGCAGAGAGCCTCACACCGGCGGTAGTGCGCACGTGATCTTCAACAAGGCGGCTCGCATCTTGTCGATCGCGCGCCCAGACTGCAACCGGCGCGGCGGCGTGCAACCGGCGCGGCGGCGCGCCCAACTCCGGCGTCCACGGGCGCAGATTCCCGTCGCGTCCTCAAACCGCACGCGCTTGTGAGACGCGATCACATCACCGCAACCAGCACACAACCCCAGTCCCCGCCATAGCGGTTCCCACTGCGTGGAGCGTAGCCACAGGATGCGTGCGAGAAGTCCGCAGAACGCCACATCGTCGCGGCTCGCCAACGCTGCTGCCCTTCACGCGCGATACTCAGCGGGCTGGTTCGGCGGACGCCGGGATGCCCGAGCGGGGCGGTATGGCCTCTCGCTGCTCTTTCGCAGCCGAGATGGCGCCTGCGCGTCCCCGCCGCGCCTGTCGCAGACTTACCGCGTGGCCTTCTTGAGAGCGCTCCGCGTCTTGCCGATGGCGTTCCGCGCCTTACCCTTAGCTTCCTCGGCGGCACCGCTGGCCTCGGTCGCAGGCCTACCTGTCTCTCGACCGACGTTCTTCTTGACCTTGCCCTTGATCTCTTCAGCCTTGCCCTTCGCCCGCTGCGTGCGATCGGCCATTACGACGACCTCCTCATCGATAGTCCCATTGCACTCCTGCATACCCGCGCGGGGAAGTTGCCAGACCTCCATCTCGCACGACGGCCCCAGGATTGAGCGACCGGCGCACGACCGAGAGCGCGTCGTGCGAAAGGCGTCCTGCTGCCGGCCCGGAATCGAACCCCGCCCGACGAGCCTGGCTAATGGGTGCTTTCGCTGGAAATGCTCGCGCTCGAACCGCTGGCGGACCGCTCTGAACCACTAAGAATCAGGGGCCGGCTTGGTCCGCTCCCCGGTCGGGCGTTGACAGTTCGCTTGTGAGGTGTTGCCCGGTCGCGATCGGAGCCGAAGGCGCGTAGCGCCGAGGCGGAGATCGCGTCCGGGGCGCTTCTCAGGATGGGCCGCTCAACCGAAGGAGAATCACGTTGAGCGAGAAGAAGACGTACCGCACGTGGACGGTCGCGCAGAAGCTTGAGATCGTGCTCGCGGGCCTTCGCGGTGACCGGTCGGTCGCGGAGGTCTGCCGGGAGCATCAGATCTCGGAGAACCTGTTCTATACGTGGCGCGAGAAGCTGCTCGAGGGCGGCTCGGAGCGCCTCGCGGGCAAGGAGGAGCGCACCGAGCTGGTCGAGCTGCGCAAGCGCGTGCGCGACTTGGAGCGGACGCTCGGCCGCAAGACCTACGAGCTGGAGATCCTGGGAAACGGCTTTCGGACGTGGGAGTGACGTTGCGCGTCGCCTACGCCCGTGAACTCGTCGCCGGCGGGCATCGCCCGGCGGTCGTGGCGCGCATCCTGCGGATCAGCCGCCAGGCGGTCTACCGGATCCCCCGGCCGCGCAGGCCACCGGACGCTGCCAGGCGTCCGCCTGTCGACGACGTCGAAGCGAGCGATCGTCGAGGTCGCCGAGGCCAACCCGACCGACGGCTACCGGCTCGTCACCGCCTGGGTCTGCCGGCAGCTGGGCCGGGCGGTCAACCGCAAGCGGGTGCTGCGGGTGATGCGCGAGCGCAAGCTGATCCAGCGCCGCACGCACGAGCCCAAGCGCCGGCGGCCCGGGTTCTTCCAGGTCACCCGTCCCGGCGAGCTGTGGCATCTCGACATGACGTCGGTCTGGGTTGCCGAGCACGGCTGGGTCTATCTGAACGCGATCATCGACTGCTGCACCCGCGAGATCGTCGGCTGGCAGCTCAGCCTGCGCTGCCGCGCCGTCGAGGCGATCGCGGTGATCGAGACCGCGGTGCGCGAGCAGGCCATCCTTCCGGGGATGCTGACGCTCGGCACCGACAACGGCTCGGCGTTCACCGCCCGCGCGACGCGGCTGGTGATCTCCGGGCTCGGTGTTCGTCATCGCCGCGGCGGCTACCGCGATCCCGAGAGCCAGGCGTTCATCGAATCGTGGTTCCGCTACCTCAAAGAACGCTGCGTCTGGCGCCACGAGTTCGAGACGCTCGACCAGGCCCGGGAGGTGATCGCCGCCTACATCGACCACTACCACGACCGGCCCCACAGCCGGCTCGACTACCGCACACCAGCCGAAGTCCGCCAGACTTGGGACGACGCACAAGAAGCAACTACAAAAACAAGCGGCCTGAACCGTCAACACCGCCAGGGAGCGCTCCAGCATGCACCAGCACAGCGTCGCGAGCTTGCGTGCGGTCGCGACGATCGCCTTGCCATGACCGCGGCGTGCGCGGGTGCGGTCGTAGAACGCGTGCAGCGGGCCGGGCTGGAGCACGACGCTCCAGGCGGCCTCGACCAGCGCCCACCGTGCGGACGCGGAACCGCGTTTTGAGATCCGGCCGGAGCGTGCCGGTGCCTCGCCGGACTGGCGGACCTTGGGGTCAAGGCCGAGATAGGCGACCAGGCGGCGGCTGGTGAGAAACCGGTCGGCCGAGCCGATCGCGGCCATCAACGACGCCGCGCAGACCAGGTTCACACCCGGGACCGTCATCAGCCGCCGGATCTCCGGCCACGCCAGCGCCTGCTGGGCGATCACCCGCTCCACCGCCGCGATCTCCGCGTCAAGGAACTCGATGTGGCGGATCCCGGCATCGACCGACTCGCGCTCCTCCTCCGGCAGCTCGAGACCCGCGAGCCACTGGCGGCCCTTGACGCCGAACAGGTCACTGCACGGCGGGCGGCCCTTCAGCCGGCGCTGCAGCACCGCGTGGATCTCGTTCTTCGCACGCGACCGCGAACGCACGAGCTGCTCGCGGCGCGCCAACCGCCGGCGCATCACGCGGCAACGCTCATCGGGCATCCACACCGACTCAATCTCCCCACGCGAGAGCAGCACGGCGAGCGTTCGCGCGTCGAGCCGGTCGGTCTTCGCCCTGGCCTGCACGATCCCGGTGTCATCCGGGGAGACCACGATCACGCGGTCAACGTGCGGCTCGAGCAGCCTTGCGACCTCCCACGCGCTGCCGGTCACCTCCAACGCCACCCGATCCGTACTCAGCAGGCTCGCGGCGAGCGTCCCGATCCCCTCCGGCGTGCTCGCCACCCGCCCCGCGGAACGCACCACACCCTCCTCACAGATCGCGACCACACAGAAGTCGCGGTGCACATCCAAGCCGATCGCTCGGCCCGCCCAGCCAGACACTCCCACGATTCACCTCCCAACTCGAATTAGTTGCGAGGGAGACGCAGCGGGACAACGACACCGACCAATACGAGCTCAAACGCTCAATCCAGGCAAGTCGCAGGGGCGGCCGAAAGAAAAGCCCGGGCTCGAAGCCCATCGCGCAAACCGGCCTGCCCACCAACGTTCTCCCAGAAGGCCCCTATCCCGGATCAACCGAACCTACGAACGGCGCCGGACAGACCCTCCACACAACAGTTTCATGCCGCGAAACGCAGAACGGTCGGTCGCGGCGTTCATTCTCAGGCGTGGGGCGGCCCTTTTACGCGCGGTCGCGCGCTGGATCGGTGGTCGCAGGAACGGCCCGGTCGCGGCGGATGCGGCTCGTCGACGTAGACCGGGAGGGGCGGCGTGGACGTGGACTACCGGACGGCCCGCGTGTATGGTGTGCGGGGAGGCGGAATGAGCGAATCGATCGTGGTCGGCACCGACGGGTCTGCGACCGCCAAGCGCGCGGTTGCCGAGGCCATCAGATTCGCCAAGGCACTCGCCGCTGAGGTGCACGTCGTGTCGGCGTACGTGGCGCGCGATATTCGTATCCAGTCGGCGAGCGGGACGGGTCGATGATGGCAACGTGGACGCGAAGCTCGCGGAGGCTGCGGCCTCGGCAAGCTCAGAGCACATAATTGTCAAAACGCACGCGGTGCGGTCGGACCCGGCGGATGCGCTCATCGACGTTGCCAACCGCGTGGGCGCGACGATGATCGTGATCGGCAATCAGGGCATGCACGGCGCGAAGCGCGTACTGGGAAGCGTCCCCAACAGCGTCTCGCATAAGGCGCGGTGCAACGTCCTGATCGTCTCGACCGATCCCGGGTAGCTGCTACCAAGAGCGCCTGGACCCGCGGATCACGTGCCCCCTTCGCGCGAGCAGGAGTAGCGCTGGGGTTGGGTCGCTCGCGACGGGATGATTCAGGTTGCGGCCGGGTTTTCGGGGCGCTCGGTTCGGGGCGCCAGGACAGTGCGTGAGATCTGCGGGTAGGTCGCGCAATAGCCACGTGCGCGAGCGATTGGGGCGAGCGCGCCAAAGAGCATGCGCTGCACAGCCGGTGGCGGCGAGCGAAACACGATGACATCGCTGAACTCTTGCGCGAACAATGCGAGCTGCAGTGGACTCGGCATCCCCTTGGCGTTGGTGTAGCCGAGTCTCGCAAGACCGAACAGCGTCTCAAGCATGTGGGCAAAGCGTTCGCCGGGGGTCACCTCCACACGGACGCGGGCGTCGCGGTCGCTCGCGTTCCACCAGTCGTGCCACACGCCCGGCTCGATGGCGGCCGTCTCGCCTTCCCGGAGAATTGTTGTCTTCCCGTCGCGCTTCACGGTCAGCTGCCCTTCGAGTGCGGTGAAGCGCTCGAGCATCGCAGGATGGCGGTGCTCTCCCACCACGCGCGCGCCAACGAGCGCCGTCAGCTCAGCCGCCGCGCGACCCTCGGCGTTCGTATGCGGAAGCTCAAGGACCGTCGCGCGCTCTCGAGTGACAGGATTCTCGAAGACCTCGCCGACACGGACCGGTGTGCGGTCAGCCGGGCCATTCGGATCGGGGTGCGACACGCGCATACTGTAAGCCGACAGCCCCTATAAAACCCGCGCGAGTGTCGCTCAGCGCGATCAGCGACAGCGCGCAGATCACGCGTGACCCGACAGCGTGTCGCGCCGAGGCGCCAAACTCATCTTCCGCGACGGAACCTGGATCATCCAAGACCTCGGGTCGACCAACGGCACCATCGTCAACGACGAGGACATCGGCCGCTCCAACTACACCCCGGCGACCGCATCCGACTCGGCGACCAACTGCTCGTCATCGACTAACGCCACCCCCGCGCTGCCGCATCGCGCGAACACCACCGCTCACGCGAGGGCTAGATGCTCCGGATGCCGGGTTGCAGGAATCATCCGGCGGCAAGCTATGCTGGGAAGGTCGAGATGAAGAAGCGAGGCACCTACACGGCCTACAGCCTCAGCTGTGCGGTCGTCTGGGCGGTCATACTGATCTTCGTTGGGACTCAGGCGGACGACGAAAAGCGGAAGGCAGTCCGCGCGGGCTTCTTTGGATGGTGGTCGGGATGGACTTCGGCAACCATCGCCAGAGCCGTGTACCCGCCTCCCCGCCGCCGGTCGAGCTGACCAACTACCTGGCACCCGGCACCACGTCGGACGCCGGGTCCGCGAGCATGGCGCCGTCAACGGGTTGTCGCAATGCGCGATAGGCGACAGCCGAGTTCGCGCGAAACCGGCGGCGGGCCGGACTCCCGGCCGCAGTCTGGTCAGGCGGCACCGATCGGCGTCCGCGACGCTGCATAGCCGAGCAACGCGGCCACGGGCACGATCGCGACGCCAATCGAGAAGGCGCCGACCACGCAGAAGGCGCACAGCAGGACAACCATGGCCCATGCCACGGCGCCCGCTTGCTTGCTGCCTCGGGAGCATTTCCGATGGAGCGCGATCCAGACGAGGACCGTAAGCACGGCTGGAACCGCTACCGGGATAAGTACCCAAAGGCCGTTGACGGCGACGAGCGACGAGCTGAACGCGACACGTCGAACGCCGGAGAACGTCGAGGATGCGCTCTGGCCGACGCCGGAATACACGGGCACCAAGAACGCCGCAACGACCAGCGCGAGAGACCAGCCAAACGCCAGCACCGTGGCGTTGAAGGACGTCTCCCGTATCGCTCGTATTCGCTGCTCACACGCCGATCATACGCTCGCCCCGAACCACTTTCCGTGCCGACGGGCCCAGCGAATGCCCGCTCCCTTCGTTGTGCTCGGCGCGAGACGCGACGGCGCTTAGAGCACGTGAAAGCGGGCGCGACGGGTGGTACCTGCGTCGTTGCTAGGCCGGGCGCGTGACAACCCGGCGGCGTGAATCGTCGGGTCTATCACTCCGGTTTCTGGATGATGTTTTCGACGGTGCGCGCTGGCCGGATGACCGGGCGAACCGGCCGAGGTCGATCAAGGAGTCGGATCTCGGCGCGGGTGAACGAGATCCCGGGTGGCAGCTGGCCGTAGCGGTTCGGGCCGAGCCGGACGAGGCGCCAGTCGGAGGCAGGGATCGCTCCGTAGATTCCGGCGCTGACCGGTACGTGCTCGTCGCCGTTGAGGTTCTGGCAGCTGAGTCCGGTGCGGACGCGCTCGCAGGCGAGGAACGCCGGAGTTCCGGGGGGCGGCACGAGCGTCCGACCCTTCGTGTCGGGGCTGCCGGTGGCGTATGTCGCGTACCTGCTCGCCAGGCTGTACTCCGCAAAGAAGCTATCGGGGACGGCGGCGATGTCGGCGCGGAGGCGCCCGGCGTGGGCAGCGCTCAGCCTGCCGTCCGCCCGCTGGCTCGTGATGACGCAAGGGCACGGCGACGGGTGATCGTCTGCGGTGCCCTGACCGTGTCGATGTGCGTGTAGCGCTGGCCGAAGCGCCCGGTCGAGCAGTGCAGGACCGTGCCTGAGCGCGCGCAGCTGATGATCTGCGCCGTTGGTGTCGACGCGTGCACGGCCGGGTTGGATCCGTACCTGGCCTCGGTCGGGTTCGAACTCCACCAGCCGGGCGGATCGGTCGCGGCGAACGCTGCGGCTCCGCCGAAGATAAGGACCGCGAGCGCGACGACTAGCCTCCGCGACGAGTTGCCCAGGCGACGGTCACGAAAGCGGATCCTGCTGCCGGGATGCTCCACAGGTTCGCTAAGGATCCGTGCGAGCGTCACCTGTGCGCCAGCATCGCGCACGCAGGTCGCGTCGATCGGCTCGGGGTTGGCCGCTCGCAGCCGAGCGAGATCAGTGGATGCAGACAGCATCATGGGCCTCCGATGGTTCGAGCGCCGAAGCCTTCGGCGGCGACGCGAGTAACCCCGCGAGCCGGCGTCGCGCGCGATGCAGCCGCACCGAGAACACCGGGGCGGCGCAACCGAGGACGCGCGCCGCCTGCGCGACCGACAACTCCTCCCACGCCACTAGCGCAAGCACCTCGCGATCCTGTTCGCGCAGTTGCTCCCAAGCCTCCCACAGCCGTTCATCGCCCCCATCAACCAAGACGTCCGCTGGGGCAACCGGCTCATGCGCAAGCGCCGACCTCGTCTGAGCGTGACGCGCGACCGTGCTGTGGTACCGAAGCAGGACGTTGCGGGCGACCCGGTACAGCCACGGCAGGGGCTGAGCTGGGCACCACGTCAAACCGCCGCCGAAGCGATCAGGAACGTCTCGGCAGCGATCTCGGTCGCCGCGGCGGCACCCACGCGCCTCGCGGCATAGGCGTACACGGCCGGGTAGCAGCTCATACAGCCGCGAGAACAGTCGCTGCGATCTCCCCGAAGCGTCCCCACAACCACTCATCATCACCAACCGCCCAAATCTTTCACAAGCGGTATCCCCGTTGCGCGAAACGCAGTATTCCGTTGGCCTGGACACCAACGAGCAGGCGCGCACCGGCGCGTAGCCTGTGCTCGCGGCCGCAACAGTGACGCCCGCCCAAGTGTTGTTCGGCGCGAGGACCAGCACGCTGGCCTATTCGAGTGTCGCGAGAAATGTCTCGACGGCCTGTTGCCAGGCGGCGGGCTGGTCGAGGTGGAGGTCGTGTCCGGCGTCGGCGATTTCGACGACGTGCACGTTGCGTCCGCGGTGCGCCATCTCGTCCGTGTAGGCGGTCGCCATGCCCCGCTTGCCGCGCGCGCGACAAGCACCGGACAGGCGATCCATCCACGCACCCCAACTGTCCTCGGTGGATGCTTCGCGCAGCGTCTGCACCATCACATCGACGTCGAAGCGTGGCCACCAGCCGTCATCACGGCGTTCCAAACCATTGGCCCAGGCGTCCGCGCGAAGCGACGGCCCAGTCCCAGAACGCGACGGCCGCCTCGCGGGTCGCAAACGGCACTGGCCACCTCCGCAGCGATGCGCCGATAGCCTGCGCCGCCTGCGTCGCAACCTCGTCGCCGCCGCCCCCCGGCCCGCCGTCGGCCACGACCAAGCCCCTCACGAGCGCCGGCCGCGCAGCGGCGAGCCGCAACCCCGTCAGCCCGCCGAAGGACTGACCGATGAGCACGACCGCACCGAGGCACAGATGCTCAACCACGAACACCGCGTCAGCGACATGGGCACCGGGCGACACATCCGCGGGGAGCCGCTCGCTCCCGCCATGCCCGCGCGCGTCAAGCGCGACGACCCGCCCACGCTCGCTCAGCCAGCCAGCCGTCTGCGTCCACTCACCCGCGTAGCCGCCAACCCATGCAACAGAAGGAACGGCGAGCCCTGCGCCACCGAAGTCCAACCCGCAAACACGGACGCCATCACGCTCGAACACGAACTCGGAGAACACTGTCGATTCCTACCACGCGCCGTCGCCCTGGCGGTCAACGGCACCGCGGCGTCCGACCTCAGACCCGGTGTCGCTCAGCGCGATCAGCGACAGCAGAGGGGCGACGACGGCAGGCGGGTGCCGTGACGAATCGTTCGCGAATCGTCGTAGGCTGGGCGCGTGTTCAACGATGGCAGTCGTCGCTGGAAGATCGAGTTCCGGTTCCGGGCGACGGAGCCGTGGCGGCCGTCCGCCTCCGGCGACTTTGACAGCCTCGAAGCCGCGGCTCAGGTCGCCGAGGTGCATGCACGCGAGGGGCATATGTCGACCAGGGTTCTGGGCGACGACGGGACGATCGGCGGCGAATGGCATGCGCGTTGGCTCGTCGAGGTGCGCGACTTCATAGACGGGGACTGGCGGGTGCTTGGCGAGTACAACTACCTCCCTGACGCCCGGGAGGCGGCGAAAGCGTTCGCTCAGACCAACGGCGCGGTCGCCCGCGTCAGATCGCCCGAAGGCACGACCTTTGGGCAGTTCTGGCGCTAGCGGTTTTGCCAACCATAGGATGGGCCGACGCTGAGATCACGCAAAGGCAGAAGCGGCGGCCAGGACGTTGCCGGGCAGCCATCGCAGCCGCCTGCCTATGCGACGCTCCCGAACTGGGCGCTTCTATGAGTCGGCCGGCAGGCGATGCCCGGTCGCTCGGGCGATCATCACCCCGAGCGGCAGTGTTGCCTTCTGCAGCCAGATCGGTGGGCCGGCGCCATAGGTCTGGCCGTCGTATGCGTGCGAGAGCAGCAGGAGGTCGAGCATCGAGATCCAATCCTGGCTGTTTGTCTTCCCGGATTGCCACCGTTCGCGCAGGAGTCGGACGAGCGCATCGATGAACGGCGGGCAGGGGGTGATCTCCCCCCGGAAAACGAGCTCGGAGCCCGACGCGTTGTACGGGTTGCGGTGGGCGGTTCCGCGCGGGACCACGATCGACTCTCCCGCGTCGAGGGTCTTGGTGACCCCAGCCACCTGCATCGTCGCCGTGCCCGAGGTCACCTCGAAGCGCTCGTCGCAGTCGGCGTGAATGTGCGCCTGGTCCTTCCCGGTGTCGGGCGGCAGCACACGTTCCCAGACGAGTCTGGCGCCGTCGTTGTCGGCCGGTCCCTCGATGATCGTGTAGTGGCTTCCGCGTGCGGAGCTGAAGCTATCGCCTGTCGTGAGCATCGGCGCGCCATCATAGCCACACAGGCGATTTGGTAGCCGCTGGCGAAAGCCAGTTCGCCAAGCCCGCATAGGCGCGACGGACGAGTTGGCGTACGGAGCGGGCTCGGCTCGGGCTGTCGCTCCGCGCGACTTACGACAACGCCGCGCGCACTCTTGGGGCGCGAGAATAGTTGCGTGTTGATCGAGCATGACGGGAAGCGTCCAGTCGTGGCCGACTCCGCGTATGTGGCCCCGACGGCGGTTCTGTGCGGCGATGTCACGATCGGCCCGGATTGCCGCGTGCTGTTTGGCGCTGTGTTGACAGCGGAGGGCGGGCCGATCGAGGTTGGCGCGTGTTGCATCGTGATGGAGAACGCGGTCCTGCGTGGCAGACCGGGCCACCCAGTACGGCTCGGCGACCACGTCCTCGTCGGCCCGCACACGCACGTCAACGGCGCAGCGATCGAGGACGATGTATTCCTCGCGACAGGCGTTTCGATCTTCCCCGGGGCACACGTTGGTAGCGGCAGCGAAGTGCGCATCAACGCCGTGGTGCACGTCAACTCGCAGGTCGCCGCGAACACCACGGTGCCGATCGGCTGGATCGCGGTTGGCGACCCCGCGCAACTCTTCCCGCCCAGCGCCCACGACGAACTGTGGCCGGTACAACGCGCGATGGACTTCCCGCGAACCGTGTTCGGCATCGACCGCAACGAACTGACGATGGAGAGAATCACCCGGCACTACGCCGAGCACTTCGGTCGACACCGAACCGACCGCATCCTCGAATAGCCACGACCTCGAGGCTGTGGGCTTGCGCGATACGCGACAGCCCGAGACGCGTCCGGACCTGGAACGTGCATGTGGTTCAGCGACCGGCGACCGTCGCGACTCGCTGTAGTTTGCGGCCCTTGGTTGGTCGCCGGCCAGCTGTGCGGCACCGGTGGCACACGACCGTGACATAGCGGTCGGCTCCGATCGTCAGCACGCCTTCTCTGCTCTTGCAGACATCGCAGCGAAGTAGCGTCTCGGTCACGGTCATGGTCGCTCCTTTCCACACTATCGTCGTCTTGCGGCGCGGCTATGAGCGTTTGGCTCCGCGTGATCGAACCCGTGCAGCTGCGTGTCGAGGCGAGCCGTATGCACGGCCACGTCGACTCGGCGCTTGAGGTGGCCAGCGAATGTGAATCCCACCAGCCTTCCCACAGAGCCCGGCGGAAAACCCTAGACCGTGGGGTGACCGCGCCGTCGTAGGCGGAATGTCCGATTCGTGAGTTCCTCGCGAGATCGATGCTGTTGCTCCCGCGTGATGTCAGCGGCGAGGGCGCTGTCGTTCGTCGCGGTGGCTGTTGCGTAATTGGTGGTGGTGCGCTCGGGTCGGGTGGGCTGTCGTCTGTCGGGCCGACGACAGAATCGAGGCGCTGAGCCCGCCGGTGATGCGTCTCAGGCGGCGTTGAGGGCGGTGTGGAGCTTGAGGAGGTTGTGGGTGGCGGTGATCAGGCGCCATTCGGAGTGGCAGGCGTTTCTGCCGCGGCGTTGAAAGCGGTCGAAGCCGCGGTTGAACTTCGTGTGCGCGAACACCGGCTCGACGGTCTCTTGTCGTCGTCGGTAGAGCGTCTTGCCGAGCTCCGTTTCGAGCACGGCGCGCATGAATGCGTAGGGGCCGCCGTCCCAGCCGGGCCGGGTGCCTTTGCGCTTGTCGGCGTCGGGCGGGACGAGCACCGGGATGCCCTGAGCGGTGATCTGTTCCATCTGCGCTTGGTGCCAGTAGCCGGCGTCGGCGACGATCACGCCGGGCTGCTCGGTGACGCCGGCGGCTTCGAGTTGCGCCAGCGCGGCGTCGACCATTGGGCCGAGGTGCCCGGAGTCTGACGTGCTGGTCGTGATTTCGGCGGCGATCACGATCTGGTGCTCGTTGACGACCGACTGGGCGTTGTAGCCCTGGATGTAGCCACGTGGTGCTTTGAGGTTCTTGGAGTCCGGGTCGGTCACGTTCACTTTCCCGGCCGGGGTCGCCGGCGGGGTGTAGGACTGGGCGCGGTTGTGATGAAGTCGCCGACCGGCCTTGTCAACCCCGCGCGCCCGGTAGGCCTCATAGGCGTCGTTCGCCCGCTGCTCGGTCCATAGCTCTTCTTCTAGGCGCCGCTTGGCCTCCTTCACCCGTGCCGGCCGCGACTGCGGTACCGGCTTTGGGTTCGCCGCTCGCTGCGCTTCGAGACGCTTCTTGGCCTCGTGCAGCCACGCGCGGCGGCCCTCTGCGGTCGCGAGCTCCGGCGGCAACTCATCGCCGCGACGGTCCCCATAGAGCTCGTCCTCGGCCGCATCAGTCGCCTTGGCCTCCTCGAGGATCTCGCGCGCGAGCTGCTCGTAGTCCCGGTTCGCGTGATGCGACGCGTTCGCATGCACCTTGGTCCCATCGACCGCGAGCACCCCAACCCCGGCCAACCCAGCGTCCGCGCACAACTCGAGCACCTCACCGAACAAGCCGGCGATCGCGTCCTCATGACGCTGCCTGAACCTTGCGATCGTCGTGTGATCCGGGCACTGGTTCGCCGTGACCACCCGGAACGCGACATCCTCCAGGCACTCGCGCTCAATCACCCGCGCCGAGCGCTGGCCCCGACAATAGGCGTAGATCAGCAACGCGACCATCACCCGCGGATCGTGCGCCGGACGGCCCACACCATCGCTGTTGTAGGGGCGCACGAACGCGTCCAGGTCCATCCCCTCGACCGCCCCCAACACGAACCAAGCGAGATGGTTCGCCGGCAGCCAATCCCTCAGATCCGGCGGCAACAGCAACTCCTGATCACGATCAAACGCAATGAAGTTCTGGGGCATCCCCGCATCGTCTTAAACCCGCCGGACACCACCAATTACGCAACAGCCACCGCGCGCAGCGACACTCAAGTCGCCCCGGAGAGCGCGTCCGCTGATGGCTCGCGCGCAGCTTTCGGTCCCGAACCAAAGCGAGTAGCGTGCCGCGGATGATCAACGATGAAACCGGCGAGCCCGTGTGCGACCAATGTAACGGCGCACGAACGGTAACCCCCGCAATAAATGAGGGCCAGGCGCGCACGTTGGGTTGGATCGTGGACGGCAAGGCGAACGCCCACATCTGCCCGCAATGTAAGCCCGGAAGCCAAGGCAGTTAGTTAGCCCGCGCACTCTTGTGCGGGTCCGAGAGTCGTAGCGCGCGCCCGTATCTGACCGCACGGTCCGGCGCGCCTCGGCCGTGCCACTGAACCCACGCGGCGGGCGCGCTGCTGCGTTTCGCGCATACCAACAACGGCAGTGGGCCGGCGAACGATCGCGTCGCTCCCAATGGCGACTTGCTGGTGAAGGCCAAATGCGAGGTGGTCCGGTGGGTGTCCAACGAGCCGCAGCCCGGCTGGGTCGAGGCCAAGCTCGTGGACGCCGAAGGAACGACGTGGCGATTCTTCGACAAGCCACCGATCTTCACCAGCGAGGCGATCGATGCCAGCACCGAGCCTCCGGCCGATGGCGAGCTGCAATGCCGGATCGTTGACGAGCGCGTCTCAGATGGCCGCGCGCACGTCGAGGTCGAGACCGTCGACGTCGATTCGGGCGGCCCCCGCGTCCGCGATCAGGATCAGGCCGTTCGCCCCAAGCTCGGTGAGCCGTTGCTCGACCGTCTGCGTGCTCGCGGGGTACCCAGAGCTCCGACAGCAGAACGGCAACGGGCGGCGTCGTTGAGAGTCGCGCGACGCACCATCAAGCTCAGTATCGCGCGCCTACACTCGCAACTGCGTTTCGCGCACAGCGGCAACGTCCGGTCGAGCGACACGAGCGCGGCTTTGCGACGATGGGCCGCGTGTCGATCGACGAGCTCCCTGTCGCTGAAACGGATCGGCTCTCGATCCGCCAGTGGCGGCTCGACGAGGTCGACCGGTGGCTCGACATCTACAGCCGTGAGGAGGTTGTTCGCTGGCTCGGAGGTCCGGCGATCCATGAGCGATCGCGGGCGCTCGATCTGATCGAGCAGAATGCCGCCCGACTCGCACAGGATCCCCGCTTCGGGTCGTGGGCCGTCGTCGAACGGTCGACCGGGGTGTCCGCGGGGACAGTGCTGCTGAAGCCGCTGCCAAACGGCGACGGTGAGATCGAGATCGGTTGGCAGCTGCACCCGGACAGCTGGGGCAAGGGGCTCGCCAGCGAGGCCGCCACCGCGCTGCTCGACCGCGCGTTTGAGGACGGACTCGATGAGGTCTGGGCGGTCACGATGCTCGACAACGATCGTTCTGCCCGCGTCTGTGGACGGATCGGGATGCGACTGCTCGGCATCACCCACCGCTGGTACCCCGAACCGAGCCTCATGTTCTGGGTCGGCGCGCAACCAGACCAAGAACCGTCGATCACGCCCGACGAACCGATCACACGCCAATAGGACGCCCAGCGGCGGTGCTGATCGGCGCCACTCACGCTGGGTGCGCACGCGAGCGCTGGTCATCGCGCTATGCGACAGCGTGTGCCAGGAGCGCGACGACCATCACGGGACGATGAGCCCGACGTACAGAAGCGCCGCGCTGCTCCAGAAAGCGATGCCCCTCGTGAGGAGGCCTGGCTGGCGATTCTGATCCTGTACGACGCGCAGCCAAGCTGCGTACTCGTCGTCGTCGGGCGTGACGCGGGCCATACGCCAGCCGCCGTCCCGCTCGACAGGGTGGAGGATGTCGCCGTCGTAAAGCAGCTGAACGTCCGGGGCTCTCTCGCGCATGGCACGACCAACTATCGCCAGTGACCCGAGGGCGCCGCATCGGTAGAAGCCCGCGTCGGCCCTACTCCGTTTCGCGCGCAGCGACACTCAGCGGCAACGCGTTTAGTACGGCGCCGCGCGATCCCGTCGTAGATCGCCTCCATCTCATCGATGATCGCGTGGCTCACATCGGGCGTGGTCGTTTCTCCTGTCGCGGGGACGACGGGCGTGTCCTTCACGACGTCAATCCGCGGCGCGCGCGAAACTCATTGACGATGGCCTACGACGAGCAACTCGCCGCCCGCATCCGGGACCTGCTTGCGACCACCCCGCACATCACTGAACGCAAGATGTTTGGCGGCCTCGCATTCATGCTCGCCGGCAACATGGCCTGCGGCATTGTCGGCTCGGACCTCATGCTCCGCCTCGGCGAGGACGGAGCCGACGCAGCACTAGACCAGCCACACGTCCGACCGATGGACTTCACACACAGGCCGCTGAAGACGATGGTCTACGTCGACTCGGCCGGCACCGACACGCACAACGCGCTCAAAGCGTGGGTCAACAAGGCCATCGTCTACGCATCCAGCCTCGCCCCAAAATAACCGGTCAGCGATCCGATCGCATGCCGCCGGCAACCCTCGCCAGCCAACGAGGCACCCCTGACCGCCATCGCCAGCGTCACCGAGATGACCGGCAACTTCGGGCTCACCCTGCCGATAATGCTCGCCGCAGGGACATGCTGCTGCTTCTCCGGGAACCAGCAGCGGCACTTTTCGGCTCACGCAAGCGCTCGGCGCGAGTAGCAGCAGCGTCGGCGCTCGCGAGTTGCGGAAGGAGCCACTCCATCGCTTCGTGAGTCCGGGCTGTTGCGCGCCTCAGCCCCGCGTAGCTGAGGTTAGGATCCGAGACGTGCAGGGGTGTTGCTCAGCGGCTGATGGCTGACTGGCCGACGATCGCGTCGCTGGCGACCGCGGGGGGCACGCTTGTGCTCGCCGCGGCGACGTTTTCGTCCGTGCGCTCGGGACAGCGTTCAACGCGGATTGCGGAGCGGTCGACGCAGATCGCGGAGCGAGCTCTCCTGGCGGGCCTGCGCCCGGTTCTCGTGCCCTCGCGCGCGAGCGATCCACCGGAATCGGTCCGCTTCGTCGAGGGCCGGATGGTGAGCGTGAGCGGCGGCATGGCGGCGGTCGAGCACGACGGCGAGACCTACTACTTCGTGATTCCCCTGCGCAACGTCGGCACCGGTCTCGCCGTGTTGCATGCGTGGCACGTGATGGCGCTCTCTGCACGCGAGCACCCCGAACACGCGCCTCCGGAGGAGTTTCGTCTGCAGACGCTCGATCTGTACGTCCCCGCCGGTGACACCGGCTACTGGCTGGGAGCGGTACGCCGCCCGGACGACCCGTTCCGTGAGGGCCTTGACGACGGGTTCCGCGAGGGCGAAATGCTGACGGTCGACCTGCTCTACGGCGACCACGAGGGCGGTCAGCGGACGATCAGCCGCTTCATCCTCCCGCGCGAGGACGACGGCCAGTGGCGTTGCCGCGTCGTCCGCCATTGGCTGCTCGACAGCGCCGACCCCCGCCCACGCAACAACGAGTAGAGGCCCGGGGCCGGTTCCTGCCGCGCTGTTGGCGTCGTGACGCGCATGTCCCGGAGCTTCCCGAGGCCAAACGCAGGGCGCGGACCTCGATTGACGCCCGCGAGGTCACGCGCGATTAGCACTCGTGGGAGTTCGTCGCCGTCGCCGACAAGCGCGGATTGAGCTCATCGAGCCCGAAGGCCGGATAGCATCCGGCGGTGATGTCGGGCGCGCGCGACAGCACGATCACGACGGTGGACGGACGAGTGCTCGCGATCCAGGAGGGGGGCGACCTCGCCGGTCGCCCGGTGCTCGTCCACGGCGGTACGCCGAACTCGCGGCTGCTCTACCGGTCCGACGCGGAGCGCGCCGGCCGCCAGGGGATTCGCTTGATCAGCTACGACCGGCCCGGTTATGGCGGCTCGACGCCGCGCCCGGGCCGTAGTGTCGCCGACTGCGTCGAGGACGTGCGCTCGATCGCACCGGCGTTGGGCATCGACCGTCTTGCGGTGTGGGGCGTCTCCGGCGGGGGCCCGCATGCGCTCGCGTGCGCGGCCCTGCTCCCGGAACTCGTGCCCGCGGTCGCGTCGATCGCTGCGATCGGGCCCTATGGCACCAGCGACTATGACTACTTCTCGGGGATGGGCGAGCTCAACGTCGAGGACATCAAGCTGTTTCACGCGGACCGGGCGGCCGCCCGCGAGAAGTGCGCACGCGATCGCGAGGAGATGCTCGCCGCCTCGCCCGAGCAGCTCATCGAATTCCTGCGAACGCTGCTGAGCCCCGTCGATGCCGCGGTCCTCAGCAGCGAGCTGGTGGAGCACGCTGTGCGTAGCATCCAATCCGGCCTGGGGCCGGGCGATGAGGGCTGGTGGGAGGACAACGTCGCGATCATGGAGCCTTGGGGGTTCGAGCTCGGCTCGATCCGCACGCCCGTGCTGGTGCGCCACGGGCGCGAGGACCGCTTCGTCCCGTTCGCGCACGGCGAATGGCTCGCCGGCCAGATCCCGGGCGTCGAGGCGATCCTCACCGACGACGACGGCCACCTCACGCAGACCGAACGCCACCTCGAGTCGATTCACGCCTGGCTGCTCGAGCGCCTCGACTGAGCACTCAGCCGAGCAGGGCGGTCGGCCCGACGGGCGGATTTCTCCACGTTGACGGCGAGCCGCTGCTCGGCGGAGTCGATAGGTGAAAGCTGGAGCAGCACCTCTCACCGCGGATGACTCGGCTAGAGCCCGCCCTGGATCGTTTTGATGATCGTGCCGTCGGCGGCTCGCCAGCTGGTGGTGACGTTCATTGCCTGAGCGCCCGCGCGTGGGACGCTGACGACGACCACGTTGTTGACAGCGTGTGCCGTGATTGTCACAGCGGCAGCCGTCCGATGGCTGAAGCCGCCTACCCTCCCAGCGGGGTAGTGCAACGTGACTGTGGCGACGCCGTCGGGCACCAGTCCGTTGAAGCGGGTCAGACCGGGGTTCGCACCCGTTCCGCCACTAGTGCTGCCCCACGAGCCGCGCTGCTCGATTATTGCCGCGGTCGCCCCGCCTCCGCCTCCCCCGCCGCCACCGGGGTTCAGCCCGTACAGCCCCACACCCGGAGGGCGCAAGGGCGGGGAGTCCCGGCTGCGCTCTTGGCGTAGCTGGACATTGAACATCTGCGTCGTTGCGTCGCGTTGCGCGCTCGGGATGCTCGGCAGCTCGCTGCGAAAATCGGCGGACTGCGCGGCGAGACAACGGGTTTCGTTTGCAGGCGGCAGGAACCCCGCCGGCGGACCCGCCACCCACACATACCAGTTGACGCCGAAGGCCGAGCGCGCGAAACGAATGTAGTTGACGAAGACATTGGTCTGGTGGCTCGTGAACTGCAACGGCACCTTGTCGGCGGCGGTCGCTGGCAGGCGCAGCACCCCGAGGATCGAGAGCAGCGACGCGGGTGGCGCACCAGTGTTCGTCGCGGGCACGTGTTCGCGCACACACGCCGGGCTGTTGATCCCTTTCAAGATCGCGGTTTCGACGTAGCGCTGCTCCATCTGCTGGCGGGCGGAAGGCCCACTCGCGCCCGCATCGCTCGACTCCGCGACCGACACCGATGCAACGACGATCGCCGCGAGGGCAACCAGCGAGGCAACCCGCCAGCGTTGCGCGATAGGCCCGAACGTCGCCCAGAATCCGCGAACCACGACGCCAGATCGTACTCCGCCGTGTTGCCTTCACGTCACCGGAGCAGCCGCACGGAAATGGTGTTTTTCGCGCGTCGGAGCAACGCGGTTGCGGGGGAAGCCTCGGGCACGTGCCGGGCACACCTTGGTCTGGGAGTATCGCTGTGTGGATATTGCGCGGCGGTACCTTGCGATCGCGTTGCAGGTCGGCACACTGGTCCCGGGGTGGATCGACAGTTATGCCGGTCCGGCCGAGCTCAGGGACGCAGTCGAGGCTGGACCGGCCGCATCGATCGATGGGGTCCTGTGCGATGCCGCGGTGCTCGCGGAGCACGTCTCGTCTGTGGAGCTTGACCCGCTACGCCGTGCGTGGATTCTGGGTCAGCTCCACGGTATCTGCGCGGCGTTGCGCTGGCGCAAGGGCGAAAGCATGGGCTACAGGGACTTGTTCGAGGCATGTCATGGCGCTGCCGTGGACCTCGAACCCGACAGCGAGTTCGAGCAGGCTCACAGCCTGCTCGACGGCGCTCTGCCCGGAGGCGGGAGCGTCACCGCGCGTTACCGCGAATGGAGGCTGCAGAGGCAGGCGCCCGCGCGACCGCCTGCAAACGGCGCTCGATCTGCTGTCATCAGAGATGCGCCGCCGATCGCGGGAGCGCTTCGAGCTGCCCGATGACGAGTCGGTTCTGTGGGAGCTGGTGAGCGACAAGTCGTGGGCGGGCAATGCCGAATATCTCGGGCGGCGGCAGACGCGGATCGCGATCAACACCGACCTCCCGATTGGCTCGCACCGCCTGCTAGAGCTCGTCTGCCACGAGGCGTATCCGGGCCATCACAGCGAGCATGCCTGCAAGGACGCGCTCGGCCACGGCGAGCTGTCGGTCTTCGTGTACCCGACGCCTCAGGCGCTCCTCGCCGAAGGAATAGCCGAATGCGCGGTCGAGGCTCTTCTTGGTCGCGACGCGGATCAAGTCGCGGCGGATTGTCTACGTCCGGCGGGGATCGCCTACGACGCGGTCACCGCTCCGGCAGTCCGCCAGGCCGAGACACTTCTGCTTCCGGTGCGCTCAAACGTCGCCCTGATGCTCGACGAAGGCGCGACCTCAGCCGAAGCACACGACTACGCAAAGACCTGGTGGCCCTTCCACGAGCCCGACGTGATCGACAAGGCACATCACCCACCTCGAGGCGAGGTCATGGCGACCATACGAGTCCTGCTATCCGGTCGGCCGCGCCCTCTGCCGCCACTACACCGCCAACGATGAGACACGCTTCGCCGATCTGCTCCATCTCCAGCTGAGCCCCGATGACTTGATGGAATAGGGCCCTCAAGCGTTCCCAGCACGCCTCCCGTCGCGTGCGGCAGCGCTGCGTTGTCGCTCCTCGCATTGCAGCACTCCCTGTGATCGCTGGCGCAAGTGGGCTGGGGGCCACACCGATGGCTGTCTTGATCCAGGCGGCTCGTCGGCGCCGCTGGGCTACGACTACGATGACGTCCCAGTTGTGCGCTGCGCCCGCTCGACGGCGCGGGCAAGTTCGACCCGCGAAGCCACGCCCACCTTGCGGAAGATGTTCCGCAAGTGCGTCTCGACGGTCTTCTGGCTGAGGAACAGCTCCTCCGCGATCTCCGGATTGGTCTTGCGGTCGAACACGAGCATGGCGAGCTGGAGCTCGCGTCCGGTCAACGACTCGAGCGCCGTTCCGGCGGGCCCGCCCGGCCGCGTGCGCTGCTGGATTCGATGGCCGAGCTTGCGAAGCTCCCGCTCCGCCTCGCCGCAGTAGCGGAGGGCGCCGGCCTCCCTGAAGTCGTCGGCCGCACGCCGAAGCTCGGCTGTGGCGCTGTCACGGTCGCCCGCTCGCACGAACGCGCGTCCGGCGAGCAGGCGCGAGAGAGCGGCCTCCACCGGCGCTCCGGCTTCGTCTGCGACGGCCGCGGACGCGAGTGCGTGCGCTGCTGCACGCGCGGGGTCGCCGCCGTCCAGCTCGACGGCCGCCGATGCTCTCTCGGCCCAGGCGACGGCCATCGGCAGCTGCACGGCCGAGGCCCAGGCCTCCGCGACGGCGGCTGCTCGTTCCGCCTCTGCGTGGCGACCCAGCGCGAGCCACGAGCGCGTCAGCACCTCGAGGTACCGCGCTCTCGGGCTCCCGGCGATGAGAGTCAGCTCTTCACCGCCGGACGACTCGAGGAGCAACTCGACCGCGCGCTCCGGCTCGCCTGTCTCGAGCAGAGCTGCGGCGAGATCCGCAGCTCCCTCTGACGAGTGGAAGCTGCTTTCGCCCTGGCTGAGGTCGACGCTTTCCTGTGCAGTGGCGAGTGCGAGGTCCATGTCCCCGCTCCGCAGCGCGGCGGCCGAGCGGCCGAGCAGGGTCCAGCACAGCGCGTGCGAGTTGCCCAGCAACCGAGCCGCCTCGATTCCGGCGTCGAGCAGCTCCGCCGACTCGGCCAACTTCCCCCGCTGGCGCAACAGGCCGCCGAGCGTCGCAATCAGGAGGAGATAGAACTCCCCCTGGCCGGTGGCGCGGACCACGGCCAGGGCGCGTCTGGCGTGGGCCTCGCCGGCGGCATACCGGTCCAGGTAGAGCTCGACGCCGGCCAGCCAGGCCGCGGCCTCGAGATGACCGCCGAGCTCGTCGTCCGACAGGGAATCGACAAGCCTCGCCGCCTCCGCATGATTCGCCTCTGCACGGTCGGGGGCCCCTAGGAGCGAATCCGCCATCGCAAGCTCGGCAAGAGGCGTCGCGATCATGGGGACGTCGCCGAGTCGCCTCGCCGCCTCGACCGCGCGCTCGGCTGCCTCGTGCATTTCCCCGAAACTCGTGCGCCAAAACGCGTTGGCGGTGAGCTCGATCATGATCGCCACGGCCTCGCGGGAGCCCTGATCCGGGAGCTCCTCGAGCGCGTGCACGAGGCGCTCACAGGCTTGTTCCTGCCGCCCGAGATTCGTCTCCACTCCTGCGCACGCGCGGGCGAGCGTGGCTCGCAGCACGTCGGCGCCGTCGGGCACGAGATCGAGGGCCTCGAGCAACGTACTGCGGCTGTCGTCGAGGCGCCCCACCGCCGTCAACGCACGCGCGCGGGCGAAGAGAAGCTCGATCCGCTCCTCTGCCGGCGCGTTGGCGGGTTCCAGGCGAAGAGCCCCTCCGAACCAGTGCGCCGCATTCGCCGGCGCCAGCCGCGCCGCTTCCTCGCCGGCCTCGCGAAGGACGGCGACGGCGTCGGCGTCGCCCTCGCGCGCCGAGCGCTCGACGTGGTGGGCGCGCGCGGTGGCGGGAGCGCCCCGCGCCGCGAGCGCGTCGGCGCTCCGCTCGTGCGCGCCCAGCCGCCAGCCGGGAGCCGCCGCCTCGTAGACGGCGCGACGTACGAGCGGATGGCGGAAGCGGAACCGTCGCGGGACGTCGGTCGTGCGGAGGAGATCGACCCTGAGCAGCTCGTCGAGCGCCTCCATGACGGTCGGCTCGGTCAGCGCGGCCGCCGCCGCCGCGAGCTCCGGCTCGAACGGGTCACCGGCCACCGCCGCCCCTTCGAGCACGAGACGCTGCGTGTCGGACAGCAGGGCGAGCTCTTCCGCAAGAGCCGCGGCGACGCTCGCCGGAACCCCGATCCCGGCCAGCGACACCTCGTCGTGCACTGCCATTGCCCCACCTGCGCGGGCAAGCTGCTCGAGATAGAAGGGGTTGCCACCGCTCTCGGCATAGAGGACGTCCGCATCGACGCGCTCGCCCGCGTCGCCGAGTAGCTCGCGGGCCTCCTCGACACTGAGCGCCCCGAGCTCGATGCGCGTGATCTGGTCGGCGCGCGTGGCTCGCTCGAGCGCCGCGGACAGTCGCTCGGGCACCTGGAGCGGGCGGACTCGCGAGCGCCAGCATGACCGGCGCCGAGGGCGGCCGGCGCAGGAGCGCTCCGAGCAGCTCGACCGACGCCGGATCGGCCCAGTGCAGGTCGTCGAGCATGAGCACCAGCGGCTGCGTGGACGCGAGCTGCTCGAGCAAGGCACGCACGGCACGGTGGCTGCGATACCGCTCGTGCTGGAGCGCCGACGGGCGGTCGCCGCCGAGCGTCGTCAACGCCGGGAAGACGTGAGCGAGCTCCGTCCTGACGTCGTCCTCGAGCGGCGCGATGAGCTCCGGGTCGACTCCTCGCACGTACTCGTCGAGCGCGTCGACGAAGAGCGAGAACGGGAGATCGCGCTCCAGCTCGGATGCCGCGCCCGAGAGGACGAGATCTCCCTCGGCGTCCGCCCGTGCGCCGAACTCGGTGAGGAGCCGTGTCTTGCCGATGCCCGCCTCGCCGACGAGCAGAACAGCGACCGAGCGCCCCCGATCGAGCTCGGCCCTGACTCGATCCAGCGAGCCGAGCTCCTCCGCACGGCCGACGAGGTGGCCGGTTTGTGCGCCCATTTCTCCCCCTCAGCAGGATAGATCAAGGTCTCGGAACCTCAAAGTTAAGGGTGCGGGATCAGGGTGCTGCCCTGATGAACGCGCGGCCGGGCGATGGCAGGCTCGTCCGTATGACCCAGTACCTGCTCCATCACCATCACGAGCCGGACGAGTGCGGCGTCGTCTTCGCGTCCTTCAAAGGGCACCGAAGCCGGCTTCGCCACCGCCCGGCGCTCGCCTCCTGCCGCTCGGGCGGGCACGCGATCTGGTGGACGGTCGAGGCAGAGAACGAGCAAGACGCGCTCGCGCTGCTGCCCTCCTTCGTCGCCGATCGCACGACCGCCACGAGCGTGAGCGAGGTGCAGATCCCATGACGCGGTCGTCAGCTGCGCCGGCTCCGAGCCGCAGACGTAGCGAGCGTGAACTCGTCCCCCAACTCCCGAAGAGAGGCCCCCATGACACCCTTGAAGAAATCCGCCCCCTGCACGACCAACAGGAAAGAACGAACCATGCATCCCTCGACCAGACGTTTCGGTCGCGGCCGGATCACGGGCCTGGCCGTGATCGCCGTCCTCACGCTCGGGCTCGGCTACCTGCATTTCGCCGGCAGCAGCTCTGCGTCGGTGTCCGTGGCTGCCGGCGCGCATGCGGGCCAGCTGACGCTCAAGAGTTGTACCTACCAGACCGAGAAGGGCGTCTACGCCGCGGATTGCGGGACGCTCGTGGTGCCCGAGAACCGCCATGATCCGAAGTCGCGCCTGATCGCGCTTCCGGTCACGGTGATTCGTGCCCGTTCGGCCCATCCGGGTGTCCCGATCTTCCGCCTGCAAGGCGGCCCCGGCATCAGCAACATGGTGTTCCCGGACGCGAGCCGTTTCACCGCCAAGCACGACGTCGTGCTCGTCGGCTACCGCGGCGTCGACGGCTCCGTCCGGCTCGACTGCCCGGAAGTCCAGTCGGCAATGGAGCACTCGGCTGACCTCCTCAGCGAGCAGTCGTACCGCGCCGTCGCCGCGGGGTACCGGTCGTGCGCCGACCGGCTCCGGCGCGATGGTGTCGATCTCGCCGGCTATTCGATCCCCGAAGAAGTCGACGACCTCGAGGCGGCCCGCCGCGCGCTGGGCTACCACCAGATCGACCTGGTGAGCGAAAGCGCGGGCACCCGGATCGCGATGATCTATGCCTGGCGCTACCCGAAGAGCATCCATCGCTCGGTGATGATCGGCGTCAATCCACCCGGCAACTTCCTCTGGGACGCAAAGACGACCGGCGAGCAGATCCGCCGCTATGCCGCGCTCTGCGCCCAGGCGACGAGCTGTGCTAGCCGGACGGCGGATCTCGCCGCGTCGGTGAAGTCCGTGTTCGCTCACGTTCCCAGTCACTGGCTGTTCCTGCCGATCAAGAAGGGCGACTTCCAAGCCGCCGCGTTCTTCGGCCTGATCAACGAGACCTCCGCCGGCGGCGGCCCGATCGCCGCGCCACTGACGATCAACACACTCCTCTCCGCCGGCAAGGGCGACGCAAGCGGTGCGTGGTTTTTGTCGCTGATGGCACAGATGACCTTTCCGAGCGCGTTCGTCTGGGGCGACATGGCGGCGATCAGCCGCAGCGACGTCACCTACGCGAAGCACTTCTTCGCGTCGGGAGCAGGCCGTGGATCGCTGATCGGTTCTCCCGGCAACGACCTGATCTGGGACGGCGGCCTCCTCGTCAACGCCTGGCCGGCGAACCCGGACGAGAACGAGTACACCCACGTGCAAGACTCGAACATTCCGACGTTGCTGATCGGCGGCAACCTCGACTTCGCAACGCCGCCCGAGAATGCGACCCGCGAGCTCCTGCCTCACCTCTCCAACGGCCGTCAGGTCGTGCTCTCGGACCTCGGCCACGCCGACGACTTCTGGCCCTACGAACCGGCAGCCGGCACCCGTCTGATCAACACCTACCTCGACACCGGCAAGGTCGACACGTCCCTCTACACCCACAACAAGGTCGACTTCAGCCCAAGCCAAAGCCAAGGCGCGTTCGCCAAGGTCCTCCTCGGCGCGATGATCGGCTTCGGACTCCTCATGATCCTGTCACTGCTCCTGATGTGGCGCCGGGCGCACAAGCGCGGCGGCTTCGGGCGCAAGGCGAGCGCGATCCTGCGCTCCGTCTACCTGCTGGTGCTCGGCCTCGGCGGATGGTTCACCGGCCTGATCATCGTGCTGGTCGCTTTGCCGACAGTGCCCCTCGACAGCGAACTCATGGCTGTTCTCTCCATCGGCACGCCGATCGGCCTCGGCACCTACTGGGCCTGGGTCAACCGCGACCGGCCGGCCAGGGCCACGACGATCGGCATCTGGGTCGCACTGACAAGCGCCCTCGTCGGCGCGCTGCTGGGATTCAACGCAACAGCCGGACTCATCGCGGTCATCACCACGATCATCGGAGCAGCCGCCGGTGCGAACCTCGGCCTGATCGCCCTCGACATCGCACGAACCGGCGAGCAGCCCGAGACC
>CAVQZM010000036.1:0-10669 GCA_963718475.1 uncultured Actinomycetes bacterium
AGGCGTTATCGATGTCCGGAATGCGCAGCGCCCGGTAGCCGTCCGCGTCGAGCTGGGCCAACTCGCCGTCGATGCCGACCAAGGGGGTGCCGTAGGCGTAGGCCAGGGACCGGCGCGGGGCGTGCCGGTTCACGGCTCATCGCCCAACCGGTCCCCATGTCACAGACGGCCGGGGCTGTCTCGTCTTGGGGCTGAGAGTCAATTCTTGGAAATCAGGAAGGTGATGGTTGTGCGAGTGTTCGTGGCGGGCGGTACGGGCGTCATCGGGCGGCGGCTGGTGCCGCACCTGGTGGCCGGTGGCCACCAGGTGACGGCGACGACGACGAGCGCGGCCAAACTGGGCTTGCTGCAACAGCTAGGCGCCGATGGGGTTGTGATGGACGGGCTGGATGCGGTCTCGGTCGGTGAGGCGGTGGCTGCGGCACGGCCGAACGCGATCGTGAACCAGATGACGGGTCTTTCCGAGGCGCACGCTGGCCAGCCCAACCTGAGGAAGCCCGGCCGCTTCTTCGCCGCCACCAACCGGCTCCGCAGCGAGGGGACCGACCACCTGCTGGCCGCGGCCGAGGCGACCGGTGTCTCCCACGTCGTCGCACAGAGTGCCGCCATCTTCAATGGGATCCGCGAGGGCGGATGGGTCAAGACCGAGGAGGATCCGCTGGAGGTGGTGGAGGGGACGAAGGCGATCAGCCACCTCGAGGACGTGGTCGTCAAGGCAGGCGGCGCGGTCCTGCGCTACGGCGGGCTCTACGGGCCGGGCGCCAGCGACGATCAGGTCAAGCTCGTGCGGAAGCGGCTGTTCCCGCTCGTCGGGGGGGGCCACCGGCTACTTCTCGTGGGTGCATGTCGACGACGCTGCGAGCGCTACCATCCTGGCGGTGGAGCAGCAGGCAAAGGGCGTGTTCAACATCGTCGACGACGAGCCGGCCCCGGCCAGCGAGTGGCTGCCGTATCTGGCCGAGTGCGCGGGCGCAAAGCCGCCGAGGCGGCTCCCCAAGCGGCTGGCCCGGCTGCTGGCCGGCGAGATGGTGGTGGGCATGATGACCGAGGGGCGCGGCTTCTCCAACGCCAAGGCCAAGCGGGAGCTCGGCTGGCAGCTGCGCTACCCGTCGTGGCGCCAAGGCTTCAAGGAAGAACTCGCATGACCCGGGCCGGGGAGTTCGAGCGGCTGCGGCCGCTGCTGTTCTCGATCGCCTACCGGATCCTCGGCAGCGTGAGCGAGGCCGAGGACGCGGTCCAGGAAACCTGGCTGCGCTACGCGGCCTCCCCGGCCCAACCCACCTCGGCCAAGGCCTTCCTCTCGGCCGTGGTCACCCGGGTCTCGATCGACGTGCTGCGCTCGGCCCGCGTCCGGCGGGAGGAGTACGCCGGGCCATGGTTCCCCGAGCCGCTGCTCACCGACCCCTACGAGGACCCCGAGCGCTCGGCGGAGCTGGCCGACTCGGTATCGATGGCGGCCCTGTTGCTGCTCGAGCGGCTGACCCCGCTGGAGCGGGCGGTCTTCGTGCTGCGGGAAGTGTTCGGGTTCGGCTTCCCGGAGATCGCGTCGGCCGTGGGGCGGTCCGAGGCGGCGTGCCGCCAGCTCGCGGTGCGGGCGCGCCGCCACATGGATGAGGGCCGGCCCCGGTTCGACGCCGACCGACGCGAGCGCGAGGAGCTCGCCGAGCGGTTCTTCGACGCCTTCAGGGAAGGGGATGTCGAGGGCCTGCGGGAGCTGCTCGCCGCTGACGCATCGCTGGCCGGGGACGGCGGCGGCAAGGCCCCGCAGTTGGCCCGGAGCATCATCGGCGCTGAGAAGGTGGCCCGGGTGCTTGCCTCAATCCTCCCCTGGCTCGTCCGGATCGACGTGACGCTGGAGCCACGCGAGGTGAACGGCCAGCCGGGAGCGATATTCCGCGATCGGGACAACAAGGTGCTCTTTACCTTGACGCTCGATGTACTCGGCGGGCAGATCCAGACGATCCGCTCGGTGAGCAACCCCGACAAGCTCGGGCACGTGGGTCCGGTGGCCGACGCCTGGGCGGTCGCCCGCGAGATGAACCAGGCTCGCCGGCCCGCGGATTGACCGGAAGAGCCAACTGCGCTGCCCGACCTGTACCAGTTCAACGGCCCGCCGAGCGCGCTTTCCCAGCGGAGCGCGGCGAGGGCCGCCTTGGTCGCGTCGGCGATCAGGGCGTCAGCGGAGGACGCACGCGGTACGCCGCGGTCGGACAGGACGGCGATGACGATCGGGGGACGGGCGGGCGGCCAGACGACCGCGATGTCGTTGCGGGTGCCGTATCCGCCGTTGCCGGTCTTGTCGGCGACCTTCCAGCCGGCCGGGACCCCGGCCCGGATGTAGAGGCCGCCGGTCGTGTTCCCCAGGAGCAGGTTGGTGAGCAGCTGCCTCCGGCCCGGGCTCAGCACGCCTCCCAGGACCATGCGGCGCAGATCGGCGCCCAGTGCGGCCGGGGTGCTGGTGTCCCGGATGTCGCCGGGGGTGGCGTCGTTGAGGGCCGCTCGTCCCGGTCGACGTCAGTGGTGGGGTCGCCCAGGCCGCGCAGGTCGGCCTGAAGCGCGTGCGGGCCGCCCAGCTGGTCGACCATCAGGTTGGCCGCGGTGTTGTCGCTGTACTGCACCGCGGCGGCGATGACATCGCGGAGCCTCATCCCGGTGGCGACGTGCCGCGAGGTGATCGGCGAGTACTCGACCAGGTCGGAGGCACGGTAGGTGATGACCCGGTCGAGCTGGGCGCCGGTGAAGCGCTGGAGCAGGACCGCAGCGGAGAGGGCCTTGGACGTCGAGCAGTACGCGAACCGTTCGCCGGCCCGGTAGGTCACCGTCCGGCCGGTTCCGGTGTCCAGCACGTATAGGCCGAGCCGCGCGTGGAATCGGCGCTCGATCTGAGCCAGAGCCTGGCCGGCCCGGCTCTGCGACGTGTCCCGTGCATTTGTCGCCGGTGCGGTGGTGGCCGAGGCGGTCTGGCCCGGCCCGGCGCTAGCGCCCCCTCCGCACCCGCTCAGCAGAGCAGATACCAGAGCCAGTGGTGCGGCCAGCGCGGCGGCCCATTTCTTGTGACTAAGCATGGCCGTCAGCCTGCCGTCGCTGATCCATGCCGTCAAAGACAGAAATGCTGATTAGCATGCTGTTCTGGCATACGATCATGTGCCGTGGACCTGGTCGCTGCGTGCCGCGTGTTCGTGTACGTGGGTGAGCGGGGCAGCTTCACGCTGGGGGCGGCCGCTGCCCGGGTGCCGCAGTCGGTGGCCAGCCGGCGGATTGCCGCGCTGGAGGAGCATTTCGGGGGGCGGCTGTTTGATCGCTCGGCGCGCCGGGCGGCGCTCACCGCGTTCGGGCGGGACATGCTTCCCTCGGCGAAACGGCTGGTCCAGCTGGCCGAATCGATGGAGCACCACGCCGAGCAGGCCAAGCTCCGGCCACTCAGCGTCGGGGTTCCCGAGACGTGCCTCGGTCCGGCTCCTGGCCATGCTCGATGCGGCCGCCCGCCGCCAGGGCACCGTCCTGGACTTCCGTCCGGCCGGCCCAGCCGAACGCGCCGAGCTGCTCCGGTCCGGCCAGGTCCGGGCCGCCCTCATCGCGGTCCCGCCGGCCGACGCCGACTGGACGGTGCCGCTCGGCGTCGGCTCCCCGGCCGGCACCGGCACGCAGCCGCTCTACATCGAGACGTTGCGGCCGGGCCGGGGACAGCGAACTTTCCGGCGGATCTGGATCCAGCCGGAAGACGATGTGCCCCACGTCCGGGACCGCCTGGAGCAGATCGGTCATCGGGCCGCGCTCATGCCCGCCCAGATCACGGTGGCCGCGTCGCTGATCGCGGCGGCGTCCGAGACGATGCGCGCCGGTGACTTTCTTCTCTGCTCGCCACCGCAGGCCGATGAGCTGGGGCTGCGGTGGCGCGAGCTCGCCGGGGCACCCGTCGCTCGCGGCTACAGTCTGTCGGCGGTCACCGGCGACGACGCCGAGCGGGTGACCGCCGGCCTGTGGGACCACGTGGCCCGCGCGCTGGGAACGCCGAGCCAATCCGGGGAGCATGAATGAGCGCCGAACGAGTGACGCACGACCTCCGGGGCTTGCTCGCCGACGCCGGGCTGTCCGGTTCGTTCCTGATCCGCGACCTGGCCACCGGCGACGAGATCGGCCTGGACCCCGACATCGAGTACCCCTGCGCGTCGCTGGCCAAGGTGCCGCTCGCGATGGCCGTGCTCGGCCGCATCGACAACGGGCGCCTCGACGGGTCCACGATGATCGACGTCGGCCCCGGACGGATCACGTCGCCGGGACCGGTGGGACTCAGCCGGTTCCGCCACCCCGCGCGGATCGCCATCGACGACCTGCTCTACCTCAGCATGGCGTTCAGCGACAACGCCGCCGCCGACGCGCTGTTCGGCCTCGTTCCGCCCGCCGAGGTCAATCAGGGGATGCGGGATGCGGGAATCGCTGGCATCAACGTCCGGCACCCGATGGCCGACCTCACCGAGACCCCGGCGGAGCGATTCAGCCCCGGCGAGGTGCACCTGGCCCACTCGCTGGCGATCGGGTCACGAACGCCGCGCCGGGGCCATCCGGTCCCTCAGCTTGACGTGAGCCGGGCCAACTCCGGTTCGGCCCGCGCCTTCGCCGACCTCCTGCAGGCTCTCTGGCTCCCGTCCCGCCTCCCGGCCAGCGTCACCGAGCAGGTGCGCTCGCTCATGGGCGACAACGTCATCCGGCACCGCTTGGCCCCCGACTTCAGCTCCGACGCCTCCAAATGGTCATCCAAGACCGGCACCCTGCTGAACCTCCGGCACGAGATTGGCGTGGTCGAGCACGACGACGGCAGCACCTTCGCCGTGGCCGCACTGACCGAATCCAGCGTCCCGGCCGCGATCCAGCCGGCCGCCGAAGCGCTGATGGCCCGGGTCGCCCGGACCCTCCACGATCAGCTCCGCGCCCAGTAAGACCGCCGGGACGGCGTTACCAGCGCCCGCGCCGCCTGAGGCCGCAGGCGTGGACCGGGCCGCTCAGCTGAGTTCGGTTTCGCACACCGGCTGGAGGTGCGGGGTCGCGGCGCTGTCCGGGGCCGTCCGCTCGAAACGGACGCGCGCCTTCCGCCCGTCGAATTCAAGAGCGGACAGCATGTTGTCGAACCAGGGACCGCGCGTGATCCGCCAGCGGATCTCCGGCCGCCTCACCCGGGCCATCGCGGCGAGCGTCCGGCCGGCCACCTCCCCGGCTCGCGATCTGGCCAGTTGCTGCGCGCGCCGGAGCGAGGGCGGCAGGAGGTTGTGGATCGGCGAGCAGACCACCTGGTAGACGGCGCTGCGTGCATCTGTCCCGGCTGGCAGGTCCACGGCGGCCAGATAGCTGTGGTGGATGTCGCCCGAGACAACCGCGATCGAGGCGGGCGGCTCGCCGTGCGCCCCGGTAGCGAGCCCGGTCAGAAGCCGCTCGAATTCCGCGAACGACGTCCCGAACGCGGCCCAGTGCTCCAGGTCCACGGCGCGGCGCACCCGCTCACCGAGGCGCGCGAGGCGCTTCCCCCATGCCCCGCCGCTGACGGCCTCGCTCCACGCCTCCACGGCGTGGATGCCGCGTGGGAGAAGCAGCGGCAGGGAGGTGGCCAGGACCACGTGGTCCCAGTCGCCGGCCACCGACTCGGTCACCCACTGCCATTGCGCCTCATTGACCATCCGCCGACGGCCCTCCTCGAGCACCCGGGCGCTCCGCGAATCGATCACGACGGCCCGCACCTTCCCGAAGGTCCGCCGGAAGCTCCACTGAATACCGCCGGTCCCCTGGTCGGCCCGGACCGCGAAGTCGCTGAGCACAGCCGCGGCGTCGCCCGGCTCCTGCACCCGGCGCCACAACTCGTTCTTGGCCAGTTCCTCGGGCGCGAGGTTGCCGAGATGCTGATAGACCCAGTAGCTCATGTAGGCGCCGGTGATCCTGGCCCGCCACCACGGCTTGGCCTCGTAGTCGCGCCGCCAGGCCGACGAGGTGTTCCAGTCGTCGTGGACGTCGTGATCGTCGAAGATCATGGCGGTCGGGACGACCGACAGCAGCCATCGCACCGACGGCTCACTCCACGCCTCGCGGTAGAGGGCGCAGTACTCGCTGAAGTCCGCGACCTCGTAACCGGGCGGGCTCGACGGGTCGCGGCGCTGCCTGATGAACTGCCGGGTCGCCGGCCCCGTCTCATCCGCGTAGACCTGGTCGCCGATCAGGAACATGACATCGGGCCAGCGCTCGCGGGGCGTCCCCGGCAGGTCGCCCGCGCAGGCCGCCAGCGCGTCCGCCCCGGATTGCTGCTCCGGCCGGGCCTGACCCCGGCTGCGCGGCGGGTCGGGCAGCTCGGCGATCCGGCAGGAACCGAAGACCAGCCGGGGCGGCCGGTCCGGATCCAGCGTCCGGAGCACACTCGGCGGGAACGCCGAACCCGGCTCCGGCCAGCAGACGGTGCCATCCAGGGCAACCTGGTACTCGTACTCGGCTCCCGGCCGGAGGCCGTCGGCCACGACCAGCCCGTAGTGGTGCCCGGCCACTTCGAACGTGCGCGCCTGGTGACCGAGGATCTCAACCTGGCCGGCCCGGTCGGTCTCCACCCATATGGTGGCCGCGGTCTCGCCGACGTAGCGCAGCAGCGGGCCGAGCACCAGCCGGGGCGCTTCCCTGTCGCCATCTGTCATGTCGCCCTTTTTACCGGTACCCGGCGGATTGGCGCGATCCCTTGTCTGTGGTGCCCCGCGGGCCTGGACCATTAGCCTGAGCGGATGACCGTCTCCGCGCTTCAGCAGCCTGACTGGCCCGACCCGGATCGGCTCGGGACGGTGGTGCGCAGCCTGGAGAGCCTGCCGCCGCTGGTGTCGGCCAGGGAATGCGACCAGCTGAAGGAGCGGCTGGCCTCGGTGGCCCGTGGTCAGGCGTTCGTTCTGCAGGGCGGCGACTGTGCGGAGATGTTCGCTGGTACGACGACCGCCAGCGTCGAGGGCAGGCTCAAGATCTTGCTGCAGATGGCCGTCGTGCTGACCTATGCGGCCAGCGTGCCGGTGGTGAAGATCGGCCGGATGGCGGGTCAATTCGCCAAGCCCCGGTCAGCGGCAACCGAACTCAGGGACGGCGTGGAGCTTCCCGTCTACCGGGGCGATGCGGTCAACTCAGTAGAGTTCACGGCCGAGGCCAGGACGCCCGACCCGGGCCGGCTGCTCGATTCGTACCACTGCTCGGCGGTCACGCTGAACCTGTGCCGGGCCTTCGCCAGCGGCGGATACGCCGACCTTCGCCAGGTCCATGCGTGGAATCAGGACTTCGTCGCCCGCAGCCCGGCCGGGCAGCGCTATGAGCGGCTGGCCGAGGAGATTGACCGGGCGATCGCCTTCATGCGTGCCTGCGGGGCCGACCCGGAAGAGTTCCGGGCCGTGGAGTTCTACTCCAGTCATGAGGCGCTGCTCCTCGACTATGAGCACGCGCTGACGAGACCCGACTCGCGGACCGGTCGTTCCTATGACCTGTCGGCTCACCTGGTGTGGATCGGCGAGCGCACGCGCGCCCTGGACGGGGCCCACATGGAGTTCGCGCGCCGGATCCGCAACCCGCTCGCGGTCAAGATCGGCCCGTCGGCCACGCCGCAGGACGTCCTGGCCCTGATCGACGCGCTTGCCCCAGACGGTGAACCCGGCCGGCTCACCCTCGTCACGCGAATGGGCGCCGGCCGGATACGCGATGCGCTGCCTCCGCTCGTGGAAAAAGTGACGGCCAGCGGGGCCAAGGTCGCCTGGGTGTGCGACCCGATGCACGGCAACACCACCGAGGCGGCCAGCGGGCACAAGACGCGCCACTTCGATGACGTGCTGGATGAGGTTACGGGCTTCTTCGAGGTGCACCAAGCGCTCGGCACTCACCCCGGTGGCATCCATATCGAATTCACCAGCGACGACGTCACCGAATGCCTGGGCGGCGGCCAGCACATCGCCGAAAGCGACCTTCGCCGCCGGTACGAGACCGCCTGCGACCCCAGGCTCAACCGCAGCCAGTCTCTCGACCTTGCCTTTCTGGTCGCCGGAATGTACCGCCAGCACACCAGCGGCGAGCGCCGCCGGTAAACGCGCTGACGCCGCTAGCGCCACCGCCACCTGGCGGATCCGCCGGGCGGCCTCCCGCAGCACATCGGGGGACGCCTCCTCATCCGCGCGATCGACGAGGTCGGCGAGGGAGCGCAGCTCGGCGCTCAAGACGGAGGCCGGGCGGCCGGGCGACTCCGGCCGCGCCGCGTCCCCGTCCTGCGGGCCACCGGCCGCCTGGTCCACGCCCCAGGCCTGCAGGACTTCCTCGGTGTGTTCCCCGGGCCGCGGCGGTGGCGCGCCGAGCGCCGCGGCGGTGGCGGAGAACCGGGGCGCGGGTGACGGCTGGAGGATGCCGTCGCGGGTGACGAACGTGCCGCGGGCCTTCAGGTGCGGGTGCCCGGCCGCCTCCCGCAGGCTCAGCACCGGCGCGACGCACGCGTCCCGACCCGGCGAAGATCTCCGACCACTCGGCCTGGTTCTTCTGGGCGAATTCGGCCTCGATCCGCTCGCGCAGCGCGGGCCAGCCGGCCCGGTCGTGCTGGCGGGCCGGATCCTCGTCCACCCCGAGCCGGTCCAGCAGTTCCGCGTAGAACTTGCTCTCCAGCGCGCCCACCGCCATGTGGCGGCCGTCGGAGGTGGCGTAGATCGAGTAGAACGGCGCCCCGCCGTCGAGGAGGTTGACGCCCCGCTCGTCGGTCCAGCCGCCGGCGGCGAGCAGGCCGTGGGTGAGCGCCAGCAGGTGAGCCGTGCCGTCCACGATGGCGGCGTCGACCACCTGGCCGGGGGCGCCGTGGCGGACCGCCCACAGCGCGGCCAGGACGCCGATGACCAGGTAGGCACCGCCGCCGCCGAAGTCCCCGAGCAGGTTCAGCGGGATCTGCGGCGGCCCTCCGGCCTCGCCGATCGCGTGCAGCGCCCCGGTCAGCGCGATGTAGGCGATGTCGTGCCCGGCCCGGCCGGCCAGCGGGCCGTCCTGGCCCCAGCCGGTCATCCGCCCGTAGACCAGGGCCGGGTTGCGGGCCAGGCACTCGTGCGGCCCGACACCCAGCCGCTCGGCCACGCCGGGACGGTAGCCCTCGATCAGCACGTCGGCCCGGGCCACCAGACCCAGCGCCGTCTGCACGTCCGCCGGGCGCTTGAGGTCGAGCAGCACCGACTTCTTGCCCCGGTTGAGCAGGTCGAAGCGCCCGGCTGCGGGCAACAGCAAACCCCCGCCCGGCCGGTCGACCCGGACGACCTCGGCTCCCAGATCGGCCAGGATCATGCCCGCGAACGGGCCGGGCCCGATCCCGGCCAGCTCCACCACGCGGCATCCCGCCAACGGCCCCATCGGCCATCCTTCCTGCTCCCTTGCGCGTGGCACGAGCGCCGGGGGTGGAAGATGGGAACATGGATCTTCCGGTTAACCCGCCGGTCGCGCCGATGCTGGCCAAGGCCGTCGGCGAGATTCCCGACGGCCCGTACAGCTTCGAGCCTAAGTGGGACGGCTTCCGCGCGATCGTCTTCCGCGACGGCGGCGAGGTGGAGATCGGCAGCCGGAACGAGCGGCCGATGACCCGCTACTTCCCCGAGCTCGTCCGGGCGATCACCGCCGAACTGCCCGAGCGCTGCGTCGTCGACGGGGAAATCGTGATCCCGGACAAAGAAGGCCGGCGGCTGGACTTCGAGGCTCTGCTGCAGCGCATCCATCCGGCGGTGAGCCGGATCAACCTGCTGGCCGAGCAGACCCCGGCCCATTTCGTGGCCTTCGACCTGCTCGCCGCCGGAGACGAGGACTACACGGGCCAGCCGTTCGCGCGCCGGCGCGAGGCGCTGGAACAGGCGTGGCCGGCGCGGGCTGGCTGCGGGCGCGCTGGTACCGGTCTTCGGGCCTGCGGTGGGTGGTCGAGGGGGCGGCAAGCCCGATCTTGCCCAGGGCGGCGGTATCGAACCTGGTGGGATCGGGGCCGCGGTGTCTGCCCTGCGCGCCGAGCTCGCGGGGCGCAACGGCGCGTGATGGAGTCTGATCCCGGACCCGGTCGCCGCCTCGGCGTGGATTTCGGCGAGGTGCGCGTCGGGGTGGCGCTGTCCGATCCGTCCGGGATCCTCGCGATGCCCCTGGTCACGCTGAAACGCGACCGGCCGCGGGGGACCGACCTCGACGCCTTGGCGGCGTTGGTGGCCGAGCATGAGGTGGTCGAGGTGGTGGTCGGGCTTCCGCGCACCCTGGCCGGGCGGGATGGTCCTGCGGCGCAGGCGGCGACTGAGTATGCCCGTGCGCTGGCTAGCAGGCTCGGTGATGGAACAATATCAACTAGGCAAGACAAGAGTATTTAGAGAGTGGATTCTAGTTTAAAGAATTTGGAGGGATTATTGACGAGGAGAAGAAACAGGGCATCAAGAGTCATCCAAACGATCTTTAAAACGAGTGTTGCGGGAAAAGCATTCCACCAAACGAGCAGAAAGGCACTCACTTTACAATCCGCGATTCGTTCTTGGTTTCAGCAAATCTACCTTGTCAAATTGAGACGGACGTTTGCATCGCTGCTCATTCAACGAGTGTATCGAAGCGATTCTGATGGTCAACACCTTTGCCTTGCAAGATGGAGACATACGCAGGATTCAAGTCGTTTTTTGTGGGTTGACAGCCA